>NZ_KB892801.1 GCF_000373925.1 Actinopolymorpha alba DSM 45243
GCCTGCGGAGTATGGGCCTTGGCAGACGGTGTATGGCCTGTTTCGCCGTTGGTAGCGGGATGGCACCTGGGCGCGGGTCCTGGCCGGGTTGCAGGCCTGTGCCGATGCGGCTGGGTTGATCACCTGGGATGTGAGCGTGGATTCCACGATTGCCAGGGCGCACCAGCATGCGGCCGGAGCCCGGAAAAGGGGGATCTGCAAGCCGAACCACCAGGCGGCCTGGCCGGCGTCGGCGGGATCGAGCCGGCTGATCACGCGTTGGGACGCTCCCGCGGCGGCTGGACCACGAAACTCCATCTGGGTTGTGAGCAAGGCCGCAAGCCGCTGTCGATCCTGGTCACCGCCGGGCAGCGTGGCGACACCCCCGCAGTTCCAGGCGGTGCTGGACGGCATCAGCGTGGCCCGCCCCGGCCCAGGCCGCCCTCAATGTCGTCCCGACCGGGTGCTGGCTGACAGGGCCTACAGCTCCCGCGCAAACCGGGTCTACCTGCGGCGACGCGGCATCCGGGCAACCATCCCGGTCAAAGTCGATCAGGCCGCCCACCGCCGCAACCGCGGCTCCCGCGGCGGGCGACCACCCGCCTTCGACTCCGATATCTACAAGCAGCGACACGCCGTCGAATGCGGCATCAACCTGCTCAAGCAGCGTCGCGCCGTAGCCACCCGATACGACAAACTCGCCGTCCGCTACCAGGCCACCATCCACATCGCCGCCATCGACACCTGGCTCCGCGACCTCGAACGACACTTATGAAACACGGCCTAGTGACTGAAGTCAGCTTGGGTGTACCAGGCGGGCTCTACCAGGCGCTCGCCGACTGGGCCGAATGGGCCAGGTCGGCGCCGCTCGCGACCGGCGAGACCACGCCCGAAGAGACCGCCACCGAAGCGTCCACGCCCGGCAAACCCCGGCCGTCAGGATCGCGTCGTACGGCGTGACGACCTTCGCCGCCGGTCTCGTGGCGCGGTGAGGATTTCGATCAGCGCGGACAGTCGCGGGGCCGGGTCGAAGGCCGGGTCGGGCGAGGCTAGCTGGTGCAGGAGAAGGCCGTCGAACAGATCCAGGAGGAGCGCGGCGTCGTCGCGTGGGTCGCTCGAGCCGACCTCCTCCAGCCATCCCGCGGCCCAGGTCAGGACGTGCTCGCGGGTGAGGGTGAGGTGCTCCTGTAGGGAGGGGGCCTGCGCCGCCTCGATGAAGAGGGCGTAGCGGGCGAGGGTGAGCGTACGCCGCGGCCCGGTCGCGTCGACGGCGAACTCCGCGAGGGCGTCGGTCAACCCCGCGGCCGTGGTCGGCCTGGCCGTCGTGGCGATCTCTTCCCAGATCGATTGTTCTCTGGCGGTGAAGCGTTCGACGATCGCTTTGACGAGCGCGTCCCTGGTGCGGAAATAGTTTGAGGTCGAACCAGCGGGTACGCCGGCGGCGGCGTCGACCGCGCGATGGGTGAGTCGGCGCGCTCCATGCTCTCCAAGCACGGAAATCGCTGCGTCAAGGAGTTCCTCCCGGCGGGACGTCATCAGCGCATGCTATCGATGGCACTACAGATGTAGTAACCTTGCGCTCATGCGAGGAACAGCAGCGATCGTGGGTGGTGGAGTCGGCGGGTTGGCAGTGGGCGCGGCCCTTGCGACCAATGGGTGGCAGGTCGCGATCTTCGAGCGGGATGCCGGGCCAGCCGTGACCGGCACGGCCCTTGGCATGTGGCCGTCCGCGCTGGCCGCGCTCGATCACCTCGGCGTCGGCGCCAGGGTCCGCGCCCTTGGTACGCCGCAGGCCGCGGCCGTCTTCAGTCGTCCCGACGGCACCCGGATCGGATCGCTCGACGTCAAGGGCCTACGGCGGCGTACCGGCGAATCCGTCCACCTGCTCTCAAGACCCGCGCTCCTCGGCCTGCTGCGCGCGGGCGTGCCAGAATCCGCGTTGCGGTTCGGCTCGGCGATCGCCGATGCCAGTGCCCTCCAGAAGGACTACGACGTGGTCGTCGCGGCGGACGGCATCTTCTCCGGTACGCGCGAGGCGCTGTTCGGCGCGCGATTCGGCGCTCGCTACACCGGCATCACCGCCTGGCGGGGCCAGATCGACACGATGCCGACCGAGTCGCTGATCGAGACCTGGGGCAGGGGCGGGAAGTTCGGTGTCACCCCGCAGGAAGATGGTCGCACCAACTGGTACGCGACGACTGTGGCACCAGAACGCGCCTTCACGCCGGGCCGCGAACGCGCCGCGCTGCGGGAGCTCTTCGGCAGCTGGCATGGTGGTGTGCGCGGTGTCCTCGACGCCATCGTGGAGGAGGGCATCTTTCGCCACGATCTCTACGTCGTACCCCCGTTGCCGACGTACGTCCGGGACACCGTCGCCCTCATCGGAGACGCCGCACACGCGATGACTCCCGATCTTGGCCGCGGCGCCTGCGAGGCGCTCATCGACGCGGTGACTCTCGCCCAGTGTCTGGACGCGCACTCCAGTGTCGTCGGCGGCCTGCGTGCGTATGACCAGCGGCGGCGGCGACCGACGCAACGTCTCGCGGTGGTCGCCTCGACCGCCTCCCGCCTCACCCGTTGGACTCGGGCGTTGTGGCTGCGGAACGCCCTGCTCCGACTGAGCCTGCTCGCGCCGACTCCCGCCTGACCGGGGGCCTGGAATCCATCCGCTGCCGGTGCCATTCCACCTGTGATGCCAGCCCCTCCGCCAAACCCACGGACGGAATCCAGCCGAGCAGTCGCTCCGCCTGCTCGCAGGTGGCCCACGTCTCGCTCACGTCGCCGGCCTGCTCGGGTGTTCTCGTGACCTGGAGGGGTTCCTCGGCGATCTGTGTGAGCAGGGCGAGTACGCCGTTGACGGTCGTGCGGGTTCCGCCGGCGACGTTGAGCACCGTCGCGGGTGGCAGGTCGACCTCCGTCGCGAGCAGGTTGGCCCGCACCACGTCGTCGACGTGGGTGAAGTCGCGGACCTGCTCACCGTCGCCGTACAACTGGATCTCGGTCCGCCCGAGGGCGGCCTCGATGAACCGGTGGAACGCCATGTCGGGGCGCTGTCTTGGACCGTAGACCGTGAAGTACCGCAGGGCGACCGTGGGCACGTCCCAGTTTCTGCCGTACGTACCGCAGAGGTGTTCGCCGGCGAGCTTGGTCACGCCGTACGGGCTGAACGGCCGGGGGATCGTGTTCTCTGACGTGGGGTAGCTCGGCGCGTTGCCGTACACCGAGGAGCTCGACGCGTAGACGAACCTGCGCACCCCCACCTGGCGGGCGGCCTCGAGGAGGCGCTGGGTGGCGAGCACGTTGTGTTCAACGTAATCGACGAAGCCGGGCCCCCACGACGGTCGTACGCCGGGAATTCCGGCCTGGTGCAGGACGATATCGGTGCCGGTCAGCAGGTCGGTCAGGTCGGCGAACCGCAGGTCCGTCTCGATCAGCCGGAAATTGGCGGCCTGGCGCAGTTTCCGGAGATTCTGCTCCTTCATGACGCGGCTGTAGTTGCCGGTGAAGGTGTCAATGCCCACCAATTCGTCGGCGCGCGGTAACAGGTATTCGGCGATGTGACTTCCAATAAATCCGGCGACGCCGGTGACGAGATATCGCATGGTCCCCCCCGCGTGCTGATGCTGTTACCCGCGTCCTGCTGCTGTTCTCCCGAGATGCTGATGGCGGCCATTCGCCAGCCTGGTCATCAGTCTGGTCATCCGCCGTCGTGGCTGGCGACGCGGATTCGCGGCGAGCCGTTCAAAACGCTAACGGGCTTGGAGTGCGGCCTGCGCGTATTCATAGAAATCGGTGCCGTTTCCAATTTTGCGGGCTGGTAAAGGCGCTTCCTGTGGAAGCTGTCGAGGCGGCTGCCGGGCGCCGGCGGTGAGAGTTCCCTCATGCCGACCGGGCCGCGGGTGAACTCGGAATGAACGGCAATCGGCCGGGGAATGGCAGACGTATGGCGCCGTAAATACGGTTGCACAGAATTACCTGGGCAACGGAAATACCCTTCCAAAGGGTGGCGGCTTGGGGGTGGGAATGATGAGGCGATACCCGGCGAACGTTCGCGCACACCGATTCCGGGAAGAGTCATGGTGAACACCTCTGAGGAAGCGCGGTTGCTCGTCTATACGCAGGACGGTCTCGGCCTTGGTCACCTGCGGCGGACGACCCTTCTCGCGACGGAGTTCCTCCGCAGCCGGCCCTATGCCAGCACGCTCACGATCTCGGACTCCCCGCTCGGGCAGTTCTTCACGGCGTCCAGCGGCCATGACTATCTGAAGCTGCCGTCCATCCGGAAGACCGCGCCGGGCCGCTGGCAGCCGATCGCGCTCGCGTCGCCGTTCGACGACGTCCTCGCGCTGCGCCGCGAGATCATCCGGAGCGCGGTGCTGAAGTTCCAGCCGCACGTCCTGCTCGTCGACCACATGCCGAGCGGCGCGATGGGCGAACTCGTGCCGGCGCTGGAGGCGATCCGGTCCAGGCCGGTGCGCGTGGTGCTCGGGCTGCGCGACATCCTCGACGCCCCGGCGACGGTCCGCCGGCGCTGGCGGCTGGAGGGCGCGTTCGAGGCGGTCGAGCGCTTCTACGACGACGTTCTCGTGTACGGCTCCCGTGACGTCTTCGACGTGGCGGCGGAGTACGGCTGGCCGGCCGAGGCGAGCCGGCGTATCCGCTACTGCGGGTACGTGTGCTCACCGCCCGGTGGGCACACGTCGGATCAGATCCGCCGGCGCTACCTGCTGAACCGGCCCGACGACGCACTCATCGTCGCCATGGCCGGTGGGGGAGCCGACGCGTTCCCGCTCTTCGACGCCCTGCTGCGCGCCGTACCCCGGCTCACCGCCCACCGCCCGTGCACGGTCGTCATCGTCACCGGGCCGTTCCTGCCCGAGGTGGAGCGGCTCGCGCTGCGCCGACGGGCGCGAGACCTGCCGGTGCATGTCATCACGTCGGTACCCGACTCGCTGAGCTACCTCGGTGCCGCCGACGTGGTCGTCGGCATGGCGGGCTACAACACGACGTCGGAGATCCTGAGCCTGCGCAAGCCGGCGTTGCTGGTGCCGCGCCGCGGTCCGAGTGCGGAGCAGCAGATGAGGGCCCGGCTGTTCGCCGAACGCGGGTGGGTGCGCTGGGTCTCTCCGGACCACCTGGACGCGGACGCGGTCGGCGACGCCGTACTGGGGATCTTCGCCGGCGCGGGTGGGCCACCGCTGTCGGCGCCCGACCTCAACGGCCGGCAGGTGGCGGCGGAGCGGTTGCTCGCCGGTCTCCAGGAAGTAGTGCCCACAGAACCCCCAGCGGCCACGACACCCGGGTCGCGGGAGAACGGCACGCCGAAGGTCCGGGCGGCGGTTCGCCACGCGGCGCGCGTGGATCGGCCACTGTTGGCTGAGGGGTAGCCGTGGCCAGTCCGTCCCTTGCCACCCCCCGCGAGCTGGGCTTTCTCGCCGCCGGTCCGCACGCCGTCGAGGGTGTACGCCGGGCGGTGACCGACCCGCTGCGGCACGGGCTCGCGCCCCTGCTGGACCGGTGCCTGCCCGACGGGGTCACGGCGGCGCGTCCACGCCTCCTGCGGACGAAGTACAAGCCCAACCGGAAGCTCACCGCCTACTACGCGATGCAAGTCCCTGACCACCGGTCGCAGGCGCCGCGCCACCTGGCGGTCACCTGGTCCGTGGCTCCCGCCGATCCGGCCGAGACCGCGGAACCGTCGCTCCTGGAGGAGGCGGCGTACCGGCGCGGTGTGGCGGCGCCGTTCCGGCGGCTCGCCGCGACCTCCCCGGACGGCTGCGTCTCCCTCGCGATCGCCCCGGTCGATCCGGCGTTCCCGCGCCTGGTCGGCCTGTACGCGGCGGCCGACGACGTCACCACCGTGCGGTTCCGGCCCGGCCAGCGGCACGTGCTCCGCGTGGTGATGCCGCCACCCGACGCCGGAGTGGCGTTCGTCAAGGCGTACCGCGACGGCACCGGCGAACGCGCGGTCGCCGTCGCCCAGGCGTGGGACGCGCTGCTGGCCGACGGGTGTCCGGGGGTACGGACGGCCCGCGTGCTCAGGTACGCCGCCGCGGACCGGGCGGTGTGGTGGGCGGGTGAGCCAGGCGAGCCGCTGTGGCGGTGCCTCACCGACGGTACGGCGGTACGACGGTTGCCGCGCCTCGTCGGTCAGGCGCTGCGGGTGCTGCACGAGCACACCCCCGAGCAGGTGCTGCCCCACTATGAGACGGCCACCGAGATCGCCACCACCATCCGGGCGTCCGGGCACATCGGGCTGCTCCTCCCGCCGGTGGGCGAGCGGCTCCGCCGGTTGATCTCGCGGGTCGTCGCCTGCCTGGACCAGCTGCCCACCGAACCCCCGCGCCTCACCCACGGCGACCTGAAGTGCGACAACCTGCTCTCCACCGGCGTGGAGGTACGCGCGATCGACCTGGACCGCGCGGCCATCGCCGACCCCGCCCTCGACCTGGGCAAGTTCATCGCCGACCTGCGCTGGTGGTGCGCCCTGCTCGGGGCGGACGCGGAGGTGGCGGTCGCGGCGTTCCTCGAGGGGTACGTCGAGCAGTACAGCGGATGCGGTCTGGACCGGCTCGCCCGGGCCCGGGCGCTGGCCGCGTTGTTTCAGGTGAAGCTGGTCGCGCGCCGCGTCGCCGTGCACGACCCGGCGTGGGCGGTCCTCGTCTCCAGGGGCATGGACCTTGCCGAGGTCGCCGTATGAGCGAGCGGAGCGAGCGGATCATCCAATACAGCGTCTCGAGTGCCTCATGCGCGCCCGGAGCGAAGCGAGGACGTGCATGAGAAGGGATCCGCGACCGCGACCGCTCGCCGACCTGGACCCGGCGCTGCCGCGGCTGGCCGGCACGCTGGCCGAGGCGAGACCGGGCTGGACCCTGCACGACGCCTCCTGGCGGCCGGGCGAACGCTGCCTCCTGGCGTACCGGATCGCGCCGCCACCATCGTCTGGCCAGGTCCCGACGTTCGTGGCGGTGGAGGTCACACCGGACGGCGTGGTCCGGCGCGACCTGCGTGAAGACCCGGGCCTGCCGGGCGTGGCGCAGGCCGCCGACGAGACCGTGGTGCGCGACCGGCTCGCCGAACTCGGCGTACGCGACGTCCACTCCTGCACGGTGGAGCCGGTGCGGTACCGGCCCGGCTCACGGGCGGTGCTGCGGTACGACATCGAGACCGGTGCCGGTGCCCTGCGGATGTACGCCAAGGTGCTCGGTGGTTCGGGTCGACGGGCGGCGTACGCCGTCCCCGAAGCTCTGGCCACCTCGGCCCCACCCGGTCTGCTGCCTGACCTGCTGGCCGCCTGGCCGGACCGGCGCGTCCTCCTGCACCGGGCCGTCGAGGGCCGGCAGCTGTCGGCGGTGTTCGGCGACTGCGGCGTTCCGTCCGCGACGAAGCTGCGCCTGGCCTACCAACTGGGCGACCTGCTCGCCCGCCTGCACGCGGCGGAAGCTGCGGCTCCCATCCGTACGCCGGCCGAGGCGCTCCAAGCCGTGGGTGAGTCGCTGGCGATCGTGCGGTACGCCGACCTGCACCTCGCACAGCGGCTGACCAGGGTGGTCGACCGGCTCGCGGCACCGATCCCGTGGGACGGCGCCTGCGTCCTCGGCCACGGTGGGTTCCGGCCCGGCCAGGTGATCCTCACCGGCCGGCGGCTGACGCTGCTCGACCTCGACAGCGCCTGCACGTGTGATCCCGAACGGGATCTCGCGACCGCAATGGCCCACCTCACCTGGCAGGGCATCCGGCGGCCGCGGGACAGCGCGACGTTCGACGCGGCTGGTCGGGCGTTCGTCGCGGGGTACGAACGCCGCTCGGGTCCGGTCGACGCCCACGCCCTTCTGTGGTGGCGGCTGCTCGCGCTGGTGCGGGTCGCCGTTCGCCGCTACCGCCGGCTCGAGATCGCGGACTGGGAGTACCTGCCGCGGCTGGTGGAGGGAGTCGAGCGGCTGCTCTCGGACCTGCCCCTGCGCGCCGTGCGCGGGCGTCCGCTCGCCGAGTGCCTCCTCGACCGGCATCAGATGACGCGGATCCTCCGCCCGTCGCTCACGCCGGTCGCCGCCGATCCCGGCGCGCTCGAGATCACCGCCGTCCGCCCACTCCACCAGGCACCGGGGCGCCGCACCGTCGTGGGGTACGCCGTCCGAGGCCTGGAGAAGGGAACGCCCGTCGCGCTCGTCGGCAAGCTCTTCGTCGAGCCGTACCGCGCGACCCTTGCGGACGCGAACCTTCGCGCGCTCGCGGACGGGCCGTTCAAGGACGGAGTCCTGCGGGTGCCCGAGCCGCTCCCGTCTCCCCTCGATCAGGGGCTGGTGCTCTACCGACGGTCGGGGGGAGTACCCCTGGACCAGCTGGACGGTCCCGCCGAGGTGGCCGGGGTGCGGGCCGCGGCGCGCTGGCTCGCGCGGCTGCACGGGTCTGACGTACTCCTGTCCCGGCGGCTCGACCTCGACGCCGAGGCGACGAACTGCCACGCGTGGGCGGGCCTGGTCGCCGACCGGGAACCAGACCTGCGCCTGATGGCGTGCCGGCTCGCCGACCGCTGGGCCGGGATCGTGAAGGACCGCTGGTTCGCGGCCAGAACGCCCATCCACAAGGACTTCCACGCCGGCCACGTCCTGCTCGGCGGTGTGGTTCCGGCCCCTCCCGGGCTTCGCCCGGCTGGGCCCACCCCCACCACCTCAGGGGTGACGGTGGTCGACCTGGACGAGGCCCGGATGGGTGACCCGGCCCTGGACGTGGCGCATTTCTGTGCCTACCTCGATCTGCGGGCCGGTCCAGAGCGAGCCGGGGTCCTCAGGCGGGTATTCCGCAAGGAGTACGCCGCGGTGGCCGATCCACCCGACGCCGATCGGGCCGCGGTGTTCGGTGCGTACGCCTGGCTCAAGATCGCCAAGCAGCTCGTGATGGGAACCGGCCCGCACCCCGTACTCGACGACCGCCGGCGTGGTCCAAAGGTGGCCCATGCCCTGGAGATGGGGTTGAGATGCCTCGACACGTGATCCTTGTCGTCCGCAGCTGGCCGCGCCTGTCGCAGACGTTCATCCTCAACGAGGTCCTCGCCCTCGAACGCCGCGGCCTCGCGTTGACCGTCGTCAGCCTGGTGCGCTCGCGGGAGCGGCACCGGCAGCCCCAGGTCGACCAGGTGCGGGCGCGAGTGCGGTTCCTCGACGACCGGGGCCCCGCGGCGATCTGGGCCCGGATCACCGATCATCTGGCCGCGTTCGCCGGCGCTCCCGGCCGGTATCTCGCGACGTTCTTCTTCGCGCTGACCCGACCGTGGCTCGGCGGCGGGTACGCGACCTGCTCGGCGCTGCGCAGCTTCGGTCACGGTGTCCAGGTCGCGGCCCTGGCCGGGCGCCTGCGCCGCGCGGGCGAGGGCCACCCGCACCTGCACGCCCACTTCGCCCACGATCCGGCGCTGGTCGGGATGCTCGCACGCCGGCTCACCGGACTGCCGTTCAGCTTCACCGCGCACGCCCGCGACCTCTACCAGACCTCGCCCCGGGCCCTGATCGCCCGAGCCGCCGAGGCGAAGGTGCTCGTCACCTGCTGCCGGGCGAACGCGGACTACATCGCGCGGACCATCCCGACGCGGGTCCGCCCGCTCGTCCGCGTCATCCACCACGGTGTCGAGCTTGACCAGCTGACGCCGTCGCGCACCGGACCGGCCGGGACGAACGGCGCCCAGGCGAAGGTCCTCTCGGTCGGCCGGCTGGTGGAGAAGAAGGGGTTCGACGACCTGCTACGCGCCTGCGCCCGCCTCGCGGAAGCCGGCCACGCCTTCTCGCTCGACATCTACGGCGACGGGCCCCTTCGGCCGGAGCTGACCGCTCTGGTGGACCGGCTCCGCCTGGGATCGCACGTGACGTTCCACGGCGAGCGGGACAGGAACGAGATCGTCCGCGCGCTGGCCACCGCCGACGTCTTCGCGCTGACCCCGTGCGTGACCGGCGACGGTGACCGCGACGGCATCCCGAACGTCCTTGTGGAGGCGATGGCCTGCGGCTTACCCGTCGTCACCACCTCGGCCGGCGGGATCCCGGAACTCGTCCGGGACGGTGACAACGGCCTGCTCGCCTCACCCGGTGACGTCGCCGCCATCGCCGCGCACCTCGCCGCCCTGCTGGCGGATCCGGAGGCGCGGCGGGAGTTGGGTGCGCGTGGGCGGCACACCGTGGAGTCGGGGTACGACGTCGACGCGGCCGCCGCGGCGCTCGACGCCATTTTCCGTCCACAGACGGCCGTGCCGGCGGGGGTGCGCCCGTGACCCCTGAGTCAATGCGATTCGCCGAAGCGCTGCGGCCACGGGTGATGGGACCCCGCCTGGCCGCGGCGCTGCGCGGGGACACCCGGACCTGCCACGTCCTCGACGCGAAGTACGAGCCGGGCAAGCGCGCCCTGGTGTTGTACGACTACGGCGGCCGGCTGGTCCGTGGTGACCTGCTCCCCGCCGCCGGCGACCCGGCGTCCGACAGCGCGGCGTCCGACAGCACCGCGTACGACAGCACCGCGTACGACAGCACGGCGGTGGTTGAGCCCGGCGTCCGCTTGTCCGTCTTCCCGCACGACCCCGACCTGCCGTCGCTGCCGCGCGCTCTCGACCCCGGCACGTACGCGACGGTGCTCGGCGCCAACGACGGTGCGCGGACCGGGACCTGCCGGGTCCGCCTGCTGAGGTACCGGCCCGGCAAGCGGGTGACGGTGTACGTGTGGCGGCGGTCCGGCAGTGGCGCTGAGGGCTACGTCGCGAAGGTCTACCACGACCCGGGCAAGGCCGAGGCGGTGGCGGCGGAGGCGAAGGCGCTCGACGGCGGGCGCCGGCCGGCGGGGGTACTCCGGCTCGCGGCGCCCGTCGCCCACGTTCGTGACCTGGCTCTGCTGGTGCAACGCGCGGTCCGCGGGGTCCCGCTCGACCAGCTGGTCACCGGCGGGCTGGGCCGGGCCGAGGCGGGGATCGGACTCGCCGCCCGCGCGCTCGCCGAACTCCACGACCGGCCGGTCATCAGCGGGCGCGAACGCCCGGTCGACCGCGAACTCCGTCGCTTCGGGGCCCGCGCCGCCCGGATCGCCGAAGTGAACCCCGCCCTCGGTGCCGCACTGACCGCGCTCGCGGACCGGCTCATCCGGCTCCAGCCGAGCATCACGCCAGGGCCTGCCGGCCTGGTGCACGGAGACTGCAAGCCGAGCCAGTTCATGGTCGCGAAGGACCACGTCTTCCTGCTCGACCTCGATCACTGCGGCGTCGCCGATCCGGCCAGCGACCTCGGAACCTTCCTCGCCACCCTGCGGCAGCACCGGGCGCGGCACCGGCTGGCCGGCACCGACCGGCCGCCCGCCTGGCAGTGGATCGCCCTCGGCGAGCGGTTCCTCACCACCTACCTGACCGTGCGGCGCGAGCCGTCCCTGCGTTCGGCGGCGCGGTGGTACGAAGCCGTCGCGCTCGAACGCAAGGCGCTGCGCTGCTTCGCCCGGGCACCGCGGTCACCGCTTGCCGGGGTGCTCGTCTCTGAGGCGCAGCTGTGCCTCGACCGGCTCGAAGGAGGAGAAGAACGGTGACGACCACGACGACGCGACCGGCGCCGGTCGCACCGTCGGCTACCCGGGCCGAGCGCAAGGTCGGCGACTTCCGCCGCACGGTACGCCTCTTCCGGCAGTTCAAGGGCGGCAGCAAGGTGTACGTCGGCGCGATCGCCCTGCTCGTCTTCGAGTCCCTCACCGCGATCGCCGAGCCGTACCCGATCGCCTACCTGGTCGACTTCCTGCAGAACGCACAGCCGAGCCTGCGGACGACGCTCGGCCTGCCGGCGTTCCTCTCCTCCGAGCGGACGGAGACGTTCGTCGTGTTGACGATCGGGATCGTCCTGATCGCCGCGATCAACAGCGCGGCCGACTCGTTCGCCGAGGTCTGCATGGCGCGTGGCGGCCGGGCGTTCGGCTACAACGTGCGGGTCGCGATGTACTCCCACCTGCAGCGGCTGTCGCTGGCCTACCACGACAAGAAGCGCACCGGTGACGTGCTGACCCGGGTGACCGGCGACGTGCTCGTCCTGGAGGACTTCATCATCGGGTCGGTCAGCAACATCCTCGGCAGTGGGTTGGTCCTGATCGGCACGTTCGGCGTCCTGCTCTACCAGAGCTGGAACGTCGCGCTGGTGGCGCTCGTGGTCGTGCCCCTGCTGGCGGTCATCTCGACGTACTTCTCCCGCCGGATCAAGGCGGCGTCGAAGACGCAGCGTTCCAGGGAGGGCGAGCTGGCCTCGACCGCCCAGGAGATGCTGACCTCGATCCGGCTGATCCAGAGCTACGGGCGTGGACGGGTGGACCTCCGGAGGTTCTCCGACCAGACCGCGCAGAGCATGCGCGCCTCCCTGCGGACCGCCAACGTCCAGGCGAAGTTCAGCTTCGTGATCGCGCTCGCCGAGGCGCTCGCCATCTGCGCCGTCGTCTGGATCGGTGTCTTCCTGCTCGACCGCCGCGCGCTCACCATCGGCACGCTGGTGCTGCTCATCCTGCTGCTGCAGAACATGTTCAAGCCGGCCCGCAAGATCGTCAGCGAGTGGTACAAGATCGGCAAGGTCTTCGCCAGCGTGGAGCGGATCGCCGACCTCCTCGACCGCGAGGAAGGTGTCCGCGACGAGCCCGATGCCACCGCCGCGCCGCCGCTCAAGGGCCGGCTCACCTTCCGGCGGGTGAGCTTCAGCTATCCGGCCGAGCACGCCGACGGGTCACCGGCCGAGGAGCGGGCGGCCGTGCTGCGTGCCGTCGACTTCGAGGTGTCGCCCGGTGAGATCGTCGCGCTCGTCGGGCAGAGCGGCGCGGGCAAGAGCACGATCGCCCAGTTGGTGCCGCGCCTGTATGACCCGACAGACGGCGCGGTGCTCGTCGACGGCCTCGACGTACGCAGCCTGACGCTCAGCTCCGTACGCCGCCAGGTGAGTCTGGTGCTCCAGGACACGGTGTTGCTCAGCGGCACGGTCGCTGAGAACATCGGGTACGGCGTCGAGAACGCCACCCCCGAACGCATCGAGGCCGCCGCCCGGGCCGCCAACGCCCACGAGTTCATCGAGCGGCTGCCGGACGGCTACGACACGATGCTCGCCGAGCGGGGCACGACGCTCTCGGGCGGCCAGCGCCAGCGACTCGCGATCGCCCGCGCCTTCATCCGCGAGACACCGATCCTCATCCTCGACGAGCCCACCACCGGGCTGGACGCCGAGTCGACACAGCAGGTCCTCGAGGCGCTCCGCAGCCTGATGCGGGGTCGAACGACGCTCATCATCTCCCACGACCCCGAACTGATCCGGTGCGCGGACCGCACCCTGGTGATCGCCGGCGGCACCGTCGCCGAGCGGGGCGACCGAGGCGAGCAGGGTGAGCGGAGCGAGCAAGGCGAGCGGGACCGGAGGCGCACGGGCAGGCATCGCCGACAACCCGCCAAGGAACGAAGCGACGCCGGCACGCACGGGTACCAGTCGTCCGAACTCGCTTCGCCGCTGCGCTCCCGACTACCCGGGCTCTCCTTTGCGGTCGACCCGGAACGTGCCGGCCAGGAGATCGAACGCCGGATGCTGGCCGGCGACGCGACCGCACGGCTCGAGGACGTACGGGTGGAGAAGCTGTGGTACCACCCCGACGGCACCTGCTCGCTGCGGTACGCCGTGCGGCTCGGAGGTACGGACGGCGGTACGGACGGCGGTGACCGCGCGCGGCCTGAGCACACGGTGCTCGCGCGGGTCCATCCCGACGACGAGGCCGCGGCGGCGTACCTTGCCGAGCGCGTCGGCCCGCTCGCCGCCCTCGACGGCGCGGGTGGCGCGGATGGCGCGGGCCGCAACGGCCGCGGCCGGTTCGGCGGTCTGTGGCGGCAGCAGGGCGTGGTGGTCCCCGGGACCGGTCTCGCGCTGCATCCGTTCCCGCTCGACCCGGCGCTCGTGACCCTGCCCCTGGCGGTCGACCCGGCGGTGGTCGCGAAGGCCCTGCGGGACCACCTCCCTGATGCCCACGGGCGCGCCAAGGACGAGTGGACCGTCCACGTCGTCCACCACCCGCGCGAGGGCGGCTGCGTCCTCCGCTTCGACGGCGGGCCGAGGCGAGCAGGCGGGTCCGGCATACCTTCGACAGACAGCGGGGTGACGGTGTTCGGCAAGGTGTACGGCGACGGGCGCGGACAGATCACCGCGGCCACCCTCCAGGCGCTGGCCGCACCGCCGGTACGCGCCACCAGCGCCAACGGCGACCTCCGGGTACCCCGGCTGGTCGGCTACGTACCAGACCTCCGGCTCCTCTTCACCGGGGTCGTTCCGGGCGAGCCGCTGCTGCGCGCGGGATCATGGGCCTGGTCGGCTGGCCGGGCGGAACCAGCGGCACACGGCGTCCTCGACATGATGACGGCGGCCGGGCGCCTGCTCGCCGAACTCCACCGCCGCCGGGTACTCCGACTCCGCCCGTACAGCCGGGCCGACGAACTCGGCGCGCTGGCGGGCGAGGCCGACCGGATCGAACCGGTCTGGCCCGACCTTGCCGAGCGGGCCCGCCAGCGGTTGGCGCTCCTGCACGAGCGGGCGCGCTCTGTGGCCGAGTCCTGGCGGGTGCTCTGCCACGGTGACTTCACTCCCGCGCAGATCCTCGCCAGTGCCGGCGGGCTGGCGCTGGTCGACTTCGACACCGTCTGCCGGGCCGAACCAGCGCTGGATCTCGGGCGCTTCCTCGCCCACCTGCAACTCGCGGGCGTGAAGGCGGGCGGGACGGAGGCGTGGCCGCTGCTCGACGAGCTGTCGGGCGCCTTCCTGCGGGCGTACGCCGAGGCCTCGACACCGTGGGCAGAGCTCGACCGGCCGCTACTGGACCGGGTGGCGCTGTATCGGGACGCCAGCCTGCTGCGGACAGCTCTCCACGGCTGCCGCCAACTCAAGGACGCCCGGATGAAGCTCGCGCTCGCGATGCTCGACGACACCGACGACTGGACCCGGAGGATCCGCTCATGATGCCGCTGCTCGACGACGATGTGGTCGTCTCCTCGCTGGAGGAATTCGCGTCTCTACCGGACTGGCTCGCTGCCGGCATGCTGCCCGATCGGGTGGAGTCGGCGTTGCGGCGGGAGGTTCCGGAGTTGGCGGACGGCCGCCTCACGCTGCTCTCCTGTACGCCGCAGAGGTTGCGCGCCAAGGGCAACGAATGGCTTGCCCGCTACCGCCTCGAGGTGGCCGAGCCCGGTGGGGCGCCGCGGGAGGTCGTCCTCGTCGGCAACCTGCGGCCGCCGTCGACCGGCGGACCCGAGCCCGACCACGCGCAGCGGCGGGGACCGCTGTCGAGTCCGGAGTTCGGCGAACCCGGCTGGAGCTGCTGGCTACCCGACCTCCGCCTCGAACTCCGCGTCCAGGTCGCCGACGAGGCGTTGCCGTCCCTGCCGTCGCTGGTCGAACCCGCAGCCGCGGGCCGGCTGCTCCAGCGCGTACTCCGGGAGGCGGGCTATGGCGACGCGGTGGTCGAGGACTGTACGCCCGACGTGGTCCGCTACAAGCCGGGCAGCCGGTGCACGGTGGTGACGAGCGTGCGGTACGCCGACAGCCGCGCCAGTCGCGGGCTGCCCGACCCGGTCGTGGTCAAGACCCACCAGGGTGACAAGGGGAGTACCGCGTGGGAGGCGATGCGGGCGCTGTGGGAGACACCACTCGCGCAGGGTACGGCGGTCCGGCTGGCGGAGCCGTTGGCGTACCTGCCGGACGAACGGATCCTCGTACAGGGTCCGATCCCGGGCGACAAGACGTTGAAGGAACTCGCCCGGGAGGCGATCAGCGACGGGGGTACTCGCGAGGTGGGCCGCCTGCGCGACGCGCTCGCCCAGACCGCCGGCGCGCTGGCCGCCCTGCACTCCTGCGGTGCGGTGTATGGCCGGACCGCGACCTTCGAAGAGGAAGTCGACGAGGTCGAGGAGGTCGTGGGGCGGCTCGCCCAGTCGGTGCCCGCACTGCGGCCGGCCGCGGGTCCGTTGCTCGCGCGGATGCGGGAGTGCGCGAAGGAGTTGCCGGCCGACCCGGTGGTCTGCGCCCACCATGACTTCCGCCCGGCGCAGGTCCTTCTGGACGGGGGAGCCGTCGGCTTCATCGACTTCGACGGGTCGTGCATGGCCGAACCCGCCCTCGACCTCGGGCGGTTCCGGGCCAAGCTGCGAGACATCGGGATCAGCGTCCTGGCGGCCACCGGCCAGCCGCTGACCGGCGAACCGCTGGCCCGCAACCTCGGGTTGCTCGACGACCTGTGCGAGGGGTTCCTCGCGGCGTACCAGGAGCAGGCGAAGGTGTCGCGCGAGCGGGTCCTGCTGTGGGAGACGTGCGACCTGGTCACCGCGATGCTGCACGCCTGGACCAAGGTGCGGCTCGCGCGGATCGGCCCACGGCTGACGGTACTCATCCACCAGCTTCGTACGGTCCGGTTCTAACCCGGCGTGGGACGGGCCCGCCTGTCGGCCGGCCCGTCCCACGTCACGGGCGACGGTCGGTGGGGAACTGCGGAAGCTGGTCGAGTTCCGCGTGCCAGTTCACTTCGCTGTCCGAAGTGAGTTCACGGCCGCCGGTCAGTTGGGGGACGTCGCCGAGTTTGTCGACCTGCTCGGCCAGCGCATCCAGCACTGAACGCAGCTGCACCTGTGCGACCCGGGCGAACGTCCGGACGTACTCCACCTCCGGTATCGGCGTGGCGTAGCCACGCGCCGCCCCATCGGTGCCCGCCATGGGCGGCGCCTCCCGTGCGGCGGCCTCGGCGGCGTCGGCGGCATTCTGTGCCTGCTGCAGGATCTCCCGCTGCTGGGCCCGGGCCGCGGTCATCAGGTCGCGAGCATGCTGGACGGCCTCGGCCACCAGACGGTCGGCGACCTGCTGGGCCTGGCTGAACAACGCCACCGCATGCGAATTGATCTCGGTGGGCTCCTGCGTCTGGGTCTGGGTCTGCTCGGCCCTCACGGCCCTCCGCAGCCGGTCGATCTCGGCGCGCAGAGCGCCGCGCTCTGCGTCGGCCGCCTCGATCTCGGACGCCAGGATGTCCAGGAACTCGCGGACCTCGGTTTCGTCCAGGCCACGGATCCGGTGGGAGAAGGTCGCGTTACGGACCGCACCGGGGGATCTGCGTGAGGCAGCGGGAATGCGGGAGATATCTGTCACTTCTCGTCACCTGGCCTGCTGGCTTCATCCTGTGGACGGTTGCTGTCGCCGTACGGAGAAAACTCCTCGTACTTGATGGCGCTTCGCCGGATCCCCGCGCGGGTCAGCTCGGACACCGTGTGCTCGACCATCTGCGGTGCCCCGCAGACCATCGCAGACCATCCGTGCCAGGACTGGCTGCGAGCCGCGGCAGTGCCGACCAGACCGCGTGGGCCGGGATAGGAGGTGTCGTCCGAGACGACGCCGGCGTATTGGAACCACGGCCGCTGGCTGAGCTGTGACAGGCGCTCGCGCTCGTAGAGGTTCCACGGCATCCGGGCGCCGTGGAAGAGCCGCACGTTGGGGCCGCTCCCGTGTGCCTGCCAGTCGCGGTCGATCTGTTCGAGCACCGCGCGCAGTGGCGCGAGGCCGGTCCCGCCCGCGACCATCAGGATGTCGCGGTGCTCGCCGTCCGGCCGGGTCAACCGCTCACCGACCGGGGCGCCGAGACGGACGGTCTCGCCGACCCGGCTGGAGCGGACGATCGCGCCACTGACCTGTCCGCCGTCCACCAGCTGCACGTGGAGCTCGAGCGAGCCGTCCTCGCGGGGAGCGTTGGCCGGGCTGTAGTAGCGCCACAGTCGCGGCCGCTGGGGCACCTCCATCGCGAACGACTGGCCGGGGACGAAGGGGTACGGCTGCTGGGGGCGCAGCTGCAGCACCGTCACATCCATCGTCCGGCGTTCCACGGAGACGATGTCCGCCGACCACCAGGCCGGGGTGGTAGCCGCTGCTTCCTCCGCCGCCTGCACCATCACCTTGGCGATGAGGCCGTACGCCGCCGCCCAGTCGGCGGCGAGCCCTTCCGTCCACGCCGGTCCGAGGAAGTGCCGCAGCGTCGCGAGCAACGACGCACCCACGGCGCTGTAGTGCTCCGCGATGACCGAGAACCGTCGATGATCCCGACCGAGTTGCTGGATGAACGGCACCACGTCATCCAGGTGCTCGACGTTGCTCACAACCCGGCCGAGCGCGCCGACGAGCTTGTCCCGCTGCGCCGACATGGAGATGGGGAACATCGCCCGGAGATCGGGATGGGAGAGGAACAGGTGTGAATAGAAGAACAGCGGCACCTCGTCACCGGATTTGGCGACCTGCTGCCAGCTCTCTTGTAACGCGGCCGTATCCATGACGATCAGATGACTCCGACGTTGACGACGTCTTTCTCGGTGGTGGCGAGTGCGCCGCCGACGCGTCCGATGATGTCTGGATCGACGTTCGCCTCCTCCAGGGCGGTGACCAGGTAGCTCGCCACCAACTGGAAGTCCGCGCGAGTGATCTTCAGGTCGGCGTGTGCGGTGCTCAGGTCTTTGCCGGCGTACTCCGCGGGGCCGCCCAGCACCTGCGAGATGAGCAGAACCTGATGGCGCTTGAGGCGCGGCATGTCAACCGTGGTGAAGAAAGGATCGAGCTTCGGATCGCTGCGCACGAGTTCGTAAAAGCGCTCGACCACCGCTCCCACCGCGGACGCACCGCCGATCCGGTCGTAGTCACTCGGCGTGGTCGATTCGGAAACGTGCTTGGCCATGGGGGTCCTTCGTCTCGTTCCGGCCCCCGTGATCACGCAATTGCTACCAGCGCTTTGTGGAGAGGCGCAACCTCGCGACCGGTATGCCCAGATTGGTCGGGGTGTCGCCGTAGCGCGTGATCGCGACGAATAGGGCAGGATGTCGGCGTCGCCGGTCACCCCCTGATGAGCAGGTCGGTGACGCGATAGGAATTGGCGAAGATGGTGAGCACCGGGTTGACCCCGCCGTTGGTCACGTGGATCGAGCCGTCGGCGATGCGGAGGTTGGCGTGTCCCCAGACCCGACCGTGCGGGTCGACCACGGAGGTCGCGGGGTCCGAGCCCATCCGGCAGGTCCCCGCCTGATGTTGTCCCGCGCTGGGTCCGCGCCCCACACCACCGGTCGGGGCGGTCCGGACCGCGCCACTCGCGGCGAGCCATTCGACCGCCCGCTGCTGGAGCATCCGCGCGGTCGGCCGGTCGACGTCCAGAACGCCACCTGACAGCCGCGCCACCGGGATCCCGAACTCATCCCTCACCCGCGGGTCCACGGTGACCCGTGAGTGCGGACTCGGTGTCTCCTGGAGGGGGCCCATCACGAGCGTCGTCCGCTGGTAGGACTCCCGCATCCCGTCCTTGGCCGCCGGGCCGTACGCCGGGATCAGGCCGGTCGAGGTCAGCATGGCGTACGTCGCCAGCGGCATCGGGACGAAGTCGTTGGCCAGCATCCCGCCGCCGACCATCCCATCGTTGCCGTGCCGGAAGTCGTGGGTCGCGATGGTGGGACCCGGGCCGGTGCTGTCCTGCACGACGTCCTCGAACACCCCGAGCGCGCCGGCATAGACGTGCCCCTGCAGGTGGCGTCCCACCTGGTCGTGGTTGTTGCCCAGGCCGTGCGGCTCGCGAGCGGAACCGCTGACGAGCAGGAGCCGAGCGGTCTCGATGGCGCCGGCGGCGAGGATCACCTGGTCGGCGGTGATGGTACGCCGGCGTACCGGTGTGGTTCCGGCCCCGCTCGGGCCTCGCCCGTCCGGGCCCACCCCCGCCTCGCTATTGAGGCTGGTCACCAGGGCGACTCCGCTCACCCGGCCGTCGTCGGAGGTGACCACGCGTTCGACCCGCGTTCCGGTGAGCAGGTCGCAGCGGCCGGTCGCGAGGGCGCGCGGCACGACCGTGTTGTGGCTGCCGTTCTTGGCGTCCTCGGGGCAGCCGAAGCCGACGCACTGGCCGCACCGCACGCAGGCCGGCCGCCCGTTGAAGGGGCGGGAGTTGATGAGCAGCGGGACGCGGCCCGTCGACCAGCCGAGGCTGCGTGCCCCCGCCGCGAGCCGGGCGCCGGAGAGGTTCCCCGCCACGGGCGGCAGCGGGTAGCCCCGTGCCCGCCGACCCGCGCCGGTAAGTCCGTGCGGGTCTCCGGCCACCCCGAGTTCCCATTCCGCGCGGTCGTAGTAGGGCTCCAGGTCGTCGTAGGAGATCGGCCAGTCCGCCATCGAACTCCCCGCGGGCACGCCGTACGTGCTGGCCATCACGAAGTCCGCCGGCACGAACCGCCAGGCCTGGGCGCCGTACACCCGGGTCCCGCCGCCCACGGTCATCGCGTTGTTGTTCCACCGCGGGTCGGTGGGCGCGATCGTGTGTTCACCATCGACCGCGTACACCCGTGGGTTGCCCGCGGCCGGCGGCCCCGCGACCTGGGCGTAGCCGAACAACGCGCGGTGGCTGCGCAGGTGGTCACCGCGCAGGTCGCCGGTGGAGAGCCAGTCTCCGCGTTCCACCGCAAGGACGTGGTAGCCCGCTTCCGCGAGCAGGCAGGCGGCCACGCCACCACCGGCGCCAACCCCCACCACCACGGCGTCGTAATGCGACCGGACCTCGTCGAACCCAGGTAGGTCGGGGCGCTGGTCGGCCGGGGGCGTCACCGTCGTGCCGGGCCGCAGCGGCTGGAAGCCGACCATCCGCCAGGAGACCGCGTCCCGGTTACCGCCGTTACCGGGATCGGCGTAGAACCCTTGTGTGGTAAGGGAAATCATCAACTGGACGAACTCCGCCGGCGGGGTCGACCAGGTGGCACGGGGGTCGCCCGTGCGGAGCCGGGCCAGAATCTCGTCGCACTGGTCGGCGTCGAGAGCGGCGAATCCCGCCGCGCCGTAGCCCAGCCGCGCCTCCTCGTCGAGGCCGGCAAGGCCAGCGGCGATGAGGGGTACGCGGTCAGGGAGTTCGGTCAGCAGGATCCGCTGGAGGAAGTCGCCGACGCCCGCCTCCCAACCGGAGGGACTCGTGTCGGCCGGGATCAGCCGGTCGACGAGGGTCCGCAGCGCCGGGTGCTCGACCAGGCGTTCCACGTCGTGGGCCTCGGTCATCGTGGTCGTTCCTCCTGCCGTGGGGTGTCCAGTCGTTGAACCGGCGGACAAGGTGTTTGGGTACGGCGACTAGGCTTTCAGTTTGGGTGGGGAGGTCCCCCGAACGCGATCCGACATCACAGGCGCCTGCTGTCAGGCTGCCCGCAGGTCGGCGTCGCCTCGGGGCAGTGGGATGGGGAGTGGACATGAGCGAGGGCGACCAGCTGATTGCTGGCCGTTACCGCCTGAACGATCGGCTCGGAAGTGGCGGGATGGGAGTCGTTTGGCGGGCGCATGATGAACGCCTGAACCGCGAGGTGGCGGTCAAACGCCTTCTCCTTCCGGCCTATCTCACCGGCAGCCAGGCTGAGGAAGCCAAGCTCCGGGCGATGCGCGAGAGCCGGATCGCCGCGCGCATCCAGCACCCGAACGTCATCGCGATCTTCGACGTTGTCGAGGATGATGGCCACCCCTGCCTGGTCATGGAGTATCTCCCTTCCAAGAGTTTGTCGGAGGTGCTCGCCGAGCGGGGCAGGCTTTCGCCTGAGGAAGTGGCCCACATCGGCGCGCAGGCCGCGACCGCGCTGGCGTCGGCGCACGCGGCCGGCGTGGTGCACCGCGACATCAAGCCCGGCAACGTGCTGATGGCCGACAACGGCACGGTCAAGATCGCTGACTTCGGGATCGCCCGCGCACCCGGCGACGTCACGGTGACCGCGACCGGACTCATCTCAGGTACGCCCGCCTACCTCTCGCCCGAGGTGGCGAGGGGCCAGTCGGCCACCTTCGCCTCCGACATCTTCTCGCTCGGGTCGACGCTCTACACGGCGGTCGAGGGACGGCCGCCGTTCGGGCCGAGCGACAACGCCATCGCCCTCCTGTATCGCGTCGCCTCCGGGCAGTTCGATCCGCCCCGGCAGGCGGGTCCGTTGACCCGACTGCTCCACGATCTGCTCAATCCCAGCCCCCGGTACCGGCCGTCGGCGTGGGTGGCGGGCCGGGCTCTCGCCTCGATCGCCGCCGCTCGCCTCTCCGCCGCGCGGGGGCTGTCCGCCGTACCCGCGAACTGGCAGGAAACCGTCACCCTCGCGCGCCCCGAGAAGCCCGAGACGGTGGTCGAGGCTTCGCCCACTGTGATGGCGAGCGAGCCGACGGTGGTGGCGGCGGCGCCTGCTGAAGCCGAAGTCAAAGCCGAGCCGGCTGAGGACGGGGCCGCCACCAACGAAGCCACCAACGAGGACTTGCCTGCCGTCACCACTCACGCGGAACAGGGAAGCACCGACGAACCTGCGAGCGACCCGAAACAGGGCAACGAAACAGTAGTGAGCAGGGACGCGGACCCGATCCCTGACCCGGAACGAATCCCTGACGGGGAAGGAATCCCTGACCAGGAACAGTTCGCGGATCCGGAGCAGCCGGGCCACCCGGGGCAGAGCGGCGAGCAGGAGCAGAGCGGCGATCAGGAGCAGGGGAGCCGCAAACGCCTGCTCTGGTTGACGATCGGCGTGGCGGCGGTCCTCGTCGTCGCCGGAGTCTCGCTGGCGATGGCCTTCGATCGGGTGCGCACTGACCGCAATGCCGAACCCGCCGTGTCGGGTACTCCCCGTACGTCGGCCAGCACGCACCGCACGACGACACCCTCACCAGCGCCGCCCAGCCGGCCGGCACGCACCACGCCCGCGCCGACGAGCCCGACGGCCAGCGTCCCGACGTCCGCGAATCCCACGCCGAGCAGGACGCCCTCCCCGCGTACCACCGCTCCCGCGACGTCGCGTGCCCAGGCGGTCAGCGACTACTACGCGCTCATGCCCGGGAACCTCCAGGGCGGCTGGTCCCGGCTGTCCCCGAGGTACCAGAGGCAGGCGGGTGGCTTCGCCAGTTACCGCGGTTTCTGGTCGGGGATGCGAGCGGTGGGGGCGTCCAACGTCGTGGCGAGGGGCAACCGGGTCGAGGCGACGGTGACCTACACCCGCAGGAGCGGCTCGACGGTTCGGGAGCGCCGGGTGTTCTCGCTCATCCAGCAGAACGGCCGCTGGCTCATCGACGCGTCAAGCATCCTCTGAGGCGGCCCGGTAGGCCCCGTTTCAGGTGTGTCATCGCCCCCGACCAGAGGGCAACCCCGGGTTGTCATAGGAATGTCGGCCAAGAGGCCGAGAAACCTCTGACAACTCGACCAGGCCCGGTCAGGTGAGGGCGTGGCGGATCCACACGTTTGGTTCGACGTACGCCGCATAGTCGTGGCTGGCCATGCAGTGCACGGGCACCAGGGCACCCGGCACCTCCACCAGCCCGTCGGCGTCGAACGGCAGACCCGTCCACGCCCGCCACTGGTCCAGCGAGCCGGCGACCACCATCGAGGCCGGCGCGATCGAGTCGATCACTCCACCCGCGCGGACGTGGGTACGCAGCCAGGGGTCGCCCGGCAGCCCGTCCTCGCGGGTCCGGAACGCGTACTCCCGCATGGGTGTCGCGGGCTCGAGGTGCTTCGCGGTGGGACGTACCGGCGCGATGAGTTCCTTGAAGCCACGTGCCCCGGCGTTGTCGCGAATCGCGGCGACCATGGCGCTGGAGAGGCCGCGACCTTGGTAGTCGGCCCGGATCGTGATGTCGATGGCGCTCACGATGTCGGGCTGGATGTCTCGGCGTTGGTCGGAGAACGCCCACATCAGCACCTGATCCCAGCCGGTCGGCGGCAGGGCACCCCGGCCTGGTGCCGCCAGCGCGAAGGGCACGCTGTGGCCGCGGGCCACGACCTCGGCGTTCTCGTCGGTGGCCACCAGCGTGAAGTCCGGGAAAGTGGCGGCGAGCCGGCCGAAGTGTGCCCAGCCCACCGGGTCGTTCAGGATGAACTCCGGCCAGGTGTCGGGCATCCGGGCCATCGGGTCGGAGAGTTCCGGGCGCTCGGTGAGGGTCGTAATGTGCACCGGCGGAGTGTATCCAGGGGCGGTGCGGCGACGCCCGCCATTAATCAGGCGCTGCAACCAGGCGCTGTCCGGCGGGCGCTATGCGGGGGAGCGGGACTCGACGAGCGTCTGGATGCCGTCAAGGATGCGTTGCAGTCCGAACTCGAACGCCTGGGTGGGGTCGTGCACCGAGCCGTACGCCGCTCCCACCGCCTGGCCGACCCTCGACGCTGCCGGATACCTGCTGGCGTCGCTCATCCTGGCGAGGATCGGGGCGTGTGCTGACCACCACTGCTCGTCGGTCAGGTCGGTGAGCCGGGCGGTCTGACCGACTTCCACGGCAAGGCGTGCGGTGGCTTCGACGTGTCCGGCGACGAGGGTGAGGACCGCGTCCATCTCGAGGTCGGTGAGCCCGATGCCGTCGACGGTCCGGAGTTCGTGGTCGTACTTCGCGATCGCGTTCGGACCCAGCACCGGACGAGCCGTCCCGACCTGTAGCAGCCAGGGGTGCCGTTGCAGGAGCGACCAGTTCTGCCGGGCAACCCGCTCGAGCCGATCGCGCCAGCCGCCGCCCGTTCCGGTGTCGTGAGTGTCCTGGGTCTCGCCGGTGCTCGCGGCGTCGCTCGCCGGCTCGGCGTACACCGTGTCGACCATGACGTCGATGAGCTCGGCCTTGCCGGGAACGTAGGTGTACAGCGACATCGTTCCGACGCCGAGCCGCTCGGCGACCCGTCGCATCGACAGCGCGCCCAGCCCGTCGCTGTCGGCGAGGTCGATCGCGGCCCGCACGATCCGGTCGACGTTCAGCTCGGGTTTGCCCTTGCGGCTCGACCGCTCCCGGGTCCGCCACAGCAGGGCCAGGCTGCGGGCCGGGTCTCCGGCGCTGGTGTGCTCGATCGTCATCTGCGTGGGCCCCCCGAGTTTGGCGGCGTACCGTACCCTGTACCGTACGCCGTACGATAGCAAGCCGTCTACCGCCCTCCGGAGGCCACCCCGCATGCAGTCCGCAGCACCGAATCCCTCGCCGCCGCGCTGGCTCAAACCCATGAACAAACTGTTCATCGCCCTGCAGCGGGGCGGCTTCAGCCTCGGCGGGATGCGGCTCCTGACCGTGGTGGGGCGGCGCAGCGGGAAGCCGCGTACGACCCCGATCACGCTGATGACGCTGGAGGGGGGGAGGTACGTCGTGGGCGGGTTCCCGGGCGCCGACTGGGTCAAGAACGCCCGCGCCGCCGGCGTCGGCACACTCTCCAGCGGTCGCCGCAAGGAGCACGTGCGGCTCGTGGAGCTACCGGTCGAGGAGGCGCGGCCGGTGCTGTCCGCGTTCTCGCGCGAGGTCCCCAGCGGCGTCTCGATGATGAGAGACGCGGGCTTGGTGGACAAGGGCACGCCGGAGGAGTTCGAGGCGCTCGCCGGCCGCTGCGCGGTGTTCCGGATCGACTCGGCCGGGTGAGTGTCATCGAGCTGCGGAGCGAGGAGTTGCTGGGCTGCGCGGTGGTGTTCGAACCCTCGGATCCACCGCGCGCTGGAACGGTGATCTTCCAGGAGTCGGACGGCGGTGTCGTACGCCTCCCGGTCGGCGACGCGGTGCCCACGCTGCTGCGGGCTACCCGGGATCGGTGGGCGCCGACCGCCCACCCGACCGTGGCGTTCTGGGGTGCGGCCACGGTCGTCGCGCTGCGGTTGGTGGCCGGTGGCCGCATGCTGCCCGCGGTCTCTGTCTACGGGTTCGACGCCTGGCGGGTCGGACCGCTGGAGCCGGCCGACAGTGCTCGGATCCGGGAGCTGGCCGCGACGGTGTCGACCACGCCGGAACTCCTGCACGCCTTCCTTGACGCGGTGGCGGACAGCCTGGCGCGCACGCCGGCCTCGGAATGGGCGGCTGGTGGCCCGGCCTTCGCCGCCGTCGAGCCGCAGCGGGTTCCTGAGATGCGAGGGTGGGCGGCCGAGCTCGCGGCCGGCCCGACCATGCCTGTCGACGAGCCGGCCGGGTTCCGGGTCTCGCTGCGCGTGGACATGACGGAGCCCTCAGGCGCACACGGTGGGCAGGCGGAGGAGGTGGCCTTCCGGGCCGTCGTACAACTGCACAGCCTGGCCGATCCGGCGCGCGTCATCGAGGCTGGCGCACTGTGGTCGGCGGAGGGCGGTGTTCCCGTGGACTTCGGGGCGCGGGCTCGGATCGACACGGTGCTCGCGGTCCGGAGGATCGCGGGAGTGTGGGCGCCGCTGGGGCGGCTGCTGGAGGAGGCCGTTCCGGCGCAGGTCGCGCTCGCCGACGAGGAGGTCGCCGAACTCCTCGGTGATGCGGGCGCCCGTCTGGCCGCGATGGGCGTCGAGGTGCACTGGCCGAAGTCCCTGGGACGGGAGCTGACCGCGACCGCCGTCGTCGGCACCGCGGACGCCGGCACCGCGATCGCCGGCCGTCAGCCCGATCCCACCGGCGTTCCCACGTTCTTCGGCGGCGACCAGCTGCTGAGGTTCGACTGGCAGGTGGCGTTGCGGGGCGAGCCGCTCACCGAGGCGGAGCTGGAGCTGCTCGCCGAAACCCACCGCCCGGTCGTACGCCTTCGCGACCAGTGGATGCTGGTCGACCCGGGACTTCGCCGCAAGGCCCGGGAGCGGGTGTTGAAACCGCTGACCGCGATCGACGCGCTCGCCGCCACCCTCGCGGGCACGGCAGAGGTCGAGGGCGAACGCGTCCAGGTCGCGGCGACGGGCTGGCTCGAGGCGTTGCGGGCACGGATCGCCGATCCCGACAGGGAGGGTGCGGCCGTCGAGCCGGTCCAAGCACCCGCGGGCCTGGCCGCCACCCTGCGCGACTACCAGCTGCGGGGCCTTCGGTGGTTGGTCCGCATGACCTCGCTGGGGCTGGGCTGCTGTCTCGCCGACGACATGGGCCTCGGCAAGACGATCACGCTCATCGCGCTCCATCTGCATCGGCAGGGCGAGCCCGGTCCCACGCTGGTCGTCTGCCCGGCATCCCTGCTCGGTAACTGGGAGCGGGAGATCACGCGGTTCGCGCCGGGAACGCCGGTACGCAGGTTTCACGGGGCTGACCGGTCGCTCGCGGGGGCCGAGGAGGGCTTCGTTCTCACGACGTACGGCACGATGCGACTCGACGCCGACCGGCTCGGCGCCCATCAGTGGGGGCTGATCGTCGCCGACGAGGCGCAGCACGTGAAGAACCCCACGTCAGACACCGCCAAGGCGCTGCGCCGGGTGAGCGACAGCCTGGGCCCCGCGGGCGCCCGGATCGCGCTCACCGGCACACCCGTGGAGAACTCCCTCTCCGAACTCTGGGCGATCCTCGACTGGACCACCCCCGGCCTGCTCGGTCCGCTGGGCGCCTTCCGGGCCCGCTGGTCCGGAGCTGGCGACGCCGGCCCTGACTCACCGCCTGGCGAGCTGGACCGCCTGTCCCGGTTGGTTCGTCCGTTCCTGCTGCGCCGCCGTAAGTCCGACCCGGGCATCGCACCGGAGCTGCCACCCAAGACCGAGACCGACCAGCTGGTCGCGCTGACGCGGGAGCAGGCGGCGTTGTACGAAGCCTGCGTACGCGAGACGATGGCGCGGATCCAGGCCTCCACCGGGATGGAGCGGCGCGGCCTCATCCTGGCGTTGCTCACGTCGTTGAAGCAGATCTGCAACCACCCGGCGCAGTACCTCAAGGAGGATCCGCCAGGCCGCCTTGACGCCCGGTCGGGGAAGCTCGAGTTGCTCGACGAACTCCTCGACACGATCCTCGCGGAGGACGGCGCGGTGCTGGTCTTCACGCAGTACGTCGCCATGGCGCGGCTCCTCCACCAGCACCTGGACAAGCGGGGCGTCCCCGCGCAGCTGCTCCACGGCGGCACGCCCGTCCGGCAGCGGGACGAGATGGTGCGTCGGTTCCAGGCGAGCCCGGACGGTGCGCCCGTCTTCCTGCTCTCCCTGAAGGCCGCCGGCACCGGACTCAACCTCACCCGTGCCGACCACGTCATCCATTACGACCGCTGGTGGAATCCCGCGGTCGAGGCGCAGGCCACGGACCGGGCCTACCGCATCGGCCAGACCCGGCCCGTGCAGGTTCACCGGTTGATCGCCGAGGGCACGGTCGAGGACCGGATCGCCGCGATGCTCCAGGCCAAGCGCGCACTCGCGGAGGCGGTGTTGAGCGTGGGCGAGGCGGCGCTGACCGAGCTGTCAGACACCGAACTCGCCGACCTGATCGAACTCCAGGCCGGCACTAACGCCAGCGATGCGAGCCGTGGGGGTACGAAGCGATGAGTGACGACGACCGGGTGCGGGGATTCCCCGCCTTCGTACCCCAACGAGGCCGGCGCAGGTCGACCCGCGGCCAGTCGTGGTGGGCCCGGGCCTGGGTGAGCGCGATGGAGGAGACCTCGCTCGACGGGGAGCAGTTACGGCGGGGACGCAGGTACGCCTCCCTCGGACACGTTGGCACGATCACGGTCAGCCCTGGCCGGATCGCCGCGCCCGTACACGACGGCAACCAGCATCTGCCGTACGACACCGTCGTCTATGTGACGGAGCTGACCGACGCCGAGTGGGAGCGGTTCCTCGACGAGGTGGCGCGGAAGGCCGGGCACCTCGCGGCGCTTCTCGACAAGGACATGCCGCATGACCTGGTGCACGCGGCCGCCGATGCGGGCGTTCGCCTGTTGCCCAGTGTCGGCGACCTCGAACCCGAGTGCAGCTGCCCCGACTGGGAGCTTCCGTGCAAGCATGCCGCCGCCTTGTCGTACCAAGGGTCGTGGCTCCTGGACGAGGACCCGTTCGTGCTGCTCCTGATGCGCGGGCGGGGGGAGCGGGAGTTTCTGGATGAGCTGGCGCGGCGCAATGCGTCGGCGCCGGGCATTGATCCGGAAGGGCTGGCGTGGCTGGTCAAGGATGCGGCCGCGCGGGCCGGTGCACTCCTCGCCGCGGCCGACCCGGGCGAGCTGACGTATCCGCGTGACCGTTGGCGGGACGGCGTACGCCTGGCGGCGACCCACCAGGACCCTCGGCTTTCCGCCCGGCTGGAGGAGGCGAGCGGGCGACCGTCCTCCGAATGGGCCCGCGCCATCCGTGCCTGGGAGCAGGCGGGTCAGGCCGGACTCGAAGCCCTTGAGCATGTCGAGCGCGAATAGAGGTTTGTGCGAGGCGCCCCGGCCATGATCATGAAGGATTTTCGTCGCTATTTGACCAGAATCCTTCATGATTCTTGGACTCGCGGCCACATGTCTCATCATCCAGACGACCCGCGGTTCGAGGCGCGCTACGGCGGCCATTTGTCTCACGTACGGATAAGCAACACGCCGTCGATGTAGCGAAGGATGTCCTCGGCTGTTCCCTCTCGTAGGACGATCTCGTAGACCCGCGCTCGCTGCTGGCGATCAGACAGGTCGAATTCGTGGTCTGGTGCCGACCAATTCAGGTGTAGTGGGAGCCGAACCCGTGCGAACGCCGCCGCCAACGACAATCGCGGGAGCTTAAGCGGGACGGGGATCAAGCGGCCCTCGCGCGACCGGATCACGTTTCAAACGATGGGTGGGCGTCCCAGCAGGGTCATCCGCCAGACGGTCCGCCAGCGCATCGGCCGGCGCGGCCCGCAGCCTTTCCGCCACCCCTCCACGAATCCGCCGAACCACGCGCGCAGGCCGGCCAGCGGCGGGCGGCGTACGACCGTGATGAGGATCCAGATGCCGAGGTAGATCGGGATCAGCACCGCCGGGAGGTGGCGGCGGGCCAGCCAGACCCGGTTGCGGGCGTTCATGCGGTAGTAGAGCGCGTGCCGGGCGGGGGAGGTCCGCGGATGCTGGAGCAGGATGTCGGGGCGGTAGTCGATCCGCCAGCCGTCGTCCAGGGCCCGCCAGGCGAGGTCGGTCTCCTCGTGCGCCCAGAAGAACTCCTCGGGCCACCCGCCATTGCGGTCGAGCACCGACATGCGGACGGCGTTACCGCCGCCGAGGAAGGTGGTCACCTCCGACGCCCGGAGCGGATCGCGGGCGCGCAGGCGGGGAATGTGCCGGCGCTGGGTCGTACCCGTCTCGTCGGCGATACGGAAACTGATGATGCCGAGCGTCGGGTCGCAGGCGAACGCCGAGCGGACCTTGTTGACCGTACGCGGGTCGGGCAGGAGCCCGTCGTCGTCGAGAAACATCACCACGTCGACGTCACCATGCTCGCGAAGCCTCGCCAGGGCGGCGTTGCGGCCACCCGGCAGGCCGAGGTTGCGGGGGAGTTCGATGGCTTCGACGCCCGCCGGAAGGCCGTGAAGCTGTGTGCCGTTGCCGACGACCACGATCCGCGCCGGGGCGCTCACCTGCGCGCCGACCGAGTCGAGGGCGGCCGCGAGTTCGGCCGGCCGATCGCCCAGCGTCACGAGCACCACCGCGAGTCTGAGTTCGGAGGCCGGCGCGGGACGGGACGCCGTCCTGACTGGGCTGTACGTCACTATGACCCCCTCCGGCGCGTGGCGACACGGTGATACGGCGATGAAATACCCCGCAACGGATCGTAACGAACCGAGGTGGGGGATACGGTCTCAACCCGACTGCCCCTGGCTCAGGCGGTCGATGATCGCCGCCGTCACGCTCGCGGTGCCGTGGCGTGGCTGGCCCGCGGCGGTGAGTTCGATGGCGCCGTCGGCGAACGCGGACCGGACCGCCGAGCGGATCTGGTCGGCGACCTTTGCCAGGCCCAGATGGTCGAGCATCAGCGCTCCGGCGAGGATCTGCGAGGTCGGGTTGGCGAGGTTGCGGCCGGCGATGGTGGGCGCGCTTCCGTGGATGGGTTCGAAGTACGCGTGCCGGTCGCCGATGTTCGCGGCAGGACACATCCCGAGCCCTCCGACGGTGGCCGCGCCCAGGTCGCTGAGGATGTCACCCAGAAAGTTCTCGGTGACGAGTACGTCGAAGTGCGACGGATCCATCACCAGGTCGTGCGCGGCCGCGTCGGCGTAGCGGAAGTCCGGCTCGATGTTCGGGAACTCCTCGGCCACCTCGACGAAGATCTCCCGGAAGAAGGCGAAGCTTCGCAGGACGTTGCTCTTGTCGACACAGGTGACCCGTCGTTGCCCGTCGGCGGGTGCGCCACCGCGCACCTCGGCCAGCCCGAACGCGTACCTCACCACCCGCTCGACGCCCGGCCTGGTCATGAACAACTGGTCGCACATGGCGTGCTGGTTTCCGATCCCGAGCCCGCGGGAGAGATACAGCCCTTCGGTGTTCTCGCGGACGATCACGTAGTCGATGTCGCCGTCCCGGTAGGTCGTCGGCGTTCGTACGCCGGGCAGCAGCGTGATCGGGCGGACGTTCGCGTAGGTGTCGAGGCCGTTCCGGAGTACGCCGCCCAGCACGCCCGCCTCGGTCCCGTCGGGTCGGCGTACGTCCGGCAGACCCACCGGCCCCTTGAGGATGGCGTCGTAGGTGTCCCGCAGCGCGGTGAGGGTTTCCTCGGCGAGGTTGGTGCCGGTACGCCGATAGGTCTGCGCACCGCCATCCTCGTAGCCGAAGGTGAGCTCGACCGTCGTGCCGCGCACCGCTCCGGCCAGCACCTCCCGGGCGCTCTCCACGAGTTCGGGGCCGATCCCGTCGCCGGGGATGAGCGCGATCCGGTAGGTGCGTGCGGTGGCGGGCCGTGTCGTGCGTACGTCGTTCACCCGGACCATAATTCCGTGCCAGGCTCACCCAGGCGGGCACATTTCTTCGGTGACATGGTTGTGCCGAGTTTCACCGGCCATGCTGAGGGAGTGACCGCGGAGGTGCGCAGCGATGGGTAGCTCCACACCCCCGCTGGGAGAGTACTTCCCTCCTCGTGATAATCCGAATCACCGGAACTTCGACCTCTTTTCGGCAACGGATTTGGTGTGCCAAATCGGCAGTGTTTCGTGCATAATCCCTGGCCATGTCGATCTCTCGCATCAACCCTGCGGACCTGCACGCAACCCCGGGCTATCACCACGTCACGGTCGTGGAAGCTGGCCGGTTGGCCTTCCTTGCCGGTCAGTGTCCGCTTGACCGATCTGGCACGGTAGTGGGCGTCGGCGATATCGACGCACAGGTCGACCAGGTAGCGGCCAATTTGACCGCACTTGGCGCGGTCGGTGCGGGTCCTGACCAGGTGGTGCGATCCGTGATTTACGTCGCGAGCAACGACCGAGCGGTTCTCGCCGCCGTATGGCGCCGTTTCAATGAGTCGGCGTTAGCCGCGGCCTTTACGACCGCGAGCACGTTGCTTGGCGTCGCACAGTTGGGATTTCTGGACCAGCTCGTGGAACTGGACCTCACCGCGGCGGTGGCTGGCTGGCGCGGAGATCAGTGATCCGTTGGTTGATCTCCGCGGGTGTTGGTACGCGAGGCAAGGCTGGCTTGACGTGCTGTTGCTGAGTGGTGCCAATCTTGACCTGTGAAGCCGCGCCACCGCGGAATGCCTGGTCGGTGGCGGCGGAGAAGTCGTCGGTGCCGATCCGGAACCACGCCGTCCTGTCGTTCTTGCTGACGTACTGTCCGACCCGGCAGACATATGCCGCCTGTTTTGTGCCTCGTTTGAGGCGGACGGAGCCGAGCGTCCAGGAATTGCCGGTGTCCCGGCTCGCCACCGCCGCCACAGGGGGGAATTCCGGATGCCAGGGGTCGACGACCGTGATGTCATCCAGCAGGACGCCAGAATTGTCGTACCACAGTGACACCCCGAACGGCCGGCATTCCTTGATGTGAGTCCCGGTGACGGTGACGCCGCGAGTCAGGTAGAGCTGGACCCCGCCAGCGGTGGTGTTCCTGTCGCCCGGGCGACCCAGGGCGTCAATTCCGCTTCCCATCCGGGCGATGCTGCCGCCGATGATGTGGCCGGTGGAGCGTTCGACGGTGTTGTCCCTCCTGCCCGCGCCCACGATCCTGATCCCCGACCCCTTCGATCCGTCATCCACCTCCCCGTCGATGTCGAGGTGGGCGGCAAGAATGTCGAGCGGTGCGTATGTATCGACGCCCTGAGGATCAGGAGAGGGAACCGCGGCGAAACCATGGTAGCTGTTGGTGATGCGGGTGCCGAGGGCATGAATCCTCGCGCCACCATGGGTGTCGATCGCTTCCCAGGGAACCGAGTCGATTTCCCCGCCCCATACCCAGCAGTTGTCGCAGCGCGGATCCTCGGTGAGGTTGGTAAGGCGCCAGCGGTTGAAGGCGATGCCGTACGACTGCATGAATCCGTTCTTGGGAATTCCGGTGAGCCGGCGAACGGTCGGATTCCAGTGGTGTACGTCAGCGCAGGAGAAATGGTCGAGGCCGGCGTACTGCACGTCTTCGACCACGACGTCAAGCGTCACGAGATGACGCGCCCACCGGGCGTAGAGCCCGCCATAACCCCAGTCCCGGAAGGTGACGTCGTGTAGGAAGAGGTTTTCGAACCAACGCTCCGGTGTCCCGGTGACGTGAAGGGCGCGTCCGTTGGGTTCGTACGTCGTACCCTGGGGACCGCGGAACGTCAGGCCGGCGACAACTGTCCCGCTGGCACCGCCCTCGAGGCGGATACCAGTCGTGTCAGATGCGGTCTGGACGAGTTCAGCTCCGTAGCCGAGATGGCGGAGCGGCTTGTTGAGGGTGATGGGTGCGGTGAGTTTGAACGCACGATCGGGGGTATACCAGATCTCGTCTCCGGCTGCGGCCTTGTCGAAGACGCCGGCCAGCGTTTCCGTATCGTCGTCGACACCATTTCCGGCCGCGCCCTCGGCGACAACATCCCATCGTCGGGCCCGCGGTCGGGCCTTTCCCGGATCGACCATGAAACCCTCCTGTGCCGAACTGCGTACGAGGGTTTCTACTGTGCCAGATTGATCGTCCGAGCGCTGGTTGGCCTTGCCCCGCGTCTCACCGTAGCGAGGGATCGGTCGTGCTGGAAGCGCCTTGTAAATAAGGCGGTTTCGCGGTCGTCGCCGGTTGCGAGTATGATCGTGATCAGCTAAACTCGAACGTATGAGCGACGGCGATGGTGTGCGGACCTCTCCGCTCCCGCCCGGGTTTGCTGAGATGCTTCCCGGTCCGGGGTTGGCGGTGGCGTTCGCTGCTGTCGACCAGTCGGCGTGTAACGGGTTCGAGTTGGGGGAGCTGGTTCGTGCCGCGCGGAAGCTCGCTTGCTGGGCTGAGTACCTGAGTCTTGGTGCTGTGAATGCGTTGGCGCACTGCCCGCCCTGCTTCAAAGACGATGAGGCGGAACGGTCATCTCAGCCAGAGCCGCGTGCGGCTGAGCTGCTGGCGCCGCTGTTGGGGTGGACCAACTACCGCGCCGACCAGTTCATGCTCATCGCCCTCGCCCTGACGGACCTGCCCAACACTCGTGGGGCGTTGGAACGCGGTGAACTCGAATACGCTGAGGTTCGCACGATCGTCGACCGGCTCAGCCTTCTCTCTCCGGCTGACCGCGCTTTGGTGGATGCGGCGATCTTCCCCGAGGTGTTGAAACTACGGGGCGGGCTGCTACGGCTCTACATCGAAGCCGAAACCATCAAGATCAACCCCGAAGCGGCGAAAGAACGCCACAAGAGGGCCCGCGGAGACCGTGGTGTGGCCGTCTACCCCGACGTGGACAACGTCTCTACCCTCCGCCTCCATGGCATCTCCCACGACCAAGCCGCCCAAGCCTGGGCCTACATCGATGCGATCGCCCGCACCGAGAAGGCACGCGGGGACGAACGCACCCTCCCCCAACTACGCGCCGACATCGCCGTCTCCATCCTCTCCGGCGAAGCCGACGTGATCATCTGCGACGGACCGCCTGAAGCTGACGGAGAGGAGAACCCTTCCGGCGAGGACTGCGAATGCGAGAAGGGTGACGGGAAGAAGGGTGACGGGAAGAACGGCGACGACGCCGGCCCGTGTCAAGGTCCCTTTGACGACCTGCTCGACGAGCAGGACCAGGCCAACAATCCTGCGGAAGCTGAGCAGGATGGGTGCCCGCACACTGGGTGCGACCACGAGCACCACCTCGAGGGTTGCCCGTGTGAGGACTGCAAACCCGCCACTTACACCCACCCCCTCGACCAGCCCCGACGTCAGGCCCGCAATGACGGCGCGACCGGCGAGGGCGCCGCGGCCCTGAGAGGCCGCGAACCCGGAAGCGGTCGGGGTGAGGACGGTGATCGGGAACCGATCCCCGAGCAGGAGATCCCTCTTGCGTTCCGGTCCTGGAGAGCTGCGGTCAAGGCGAAGCTTCAGCTGAATGTGCCGATCACGACACTGTTCGAGCTGGCGGAGCGGCCCGCGGAGCTTGGCGGGTTCGGGCCGGTGCTCACCGAAGTAGCGCGGCGGTTGATCGCGAACCATCTGGATAATCCGGATGCGATGTTCGCGATCGGTGTCACCCATCCGGTGACGGGGCAGTTGTTGAGTCTGCATCCGATGGCGCAACGTTTCTTACGCGGTCTTCCAGCGGAGTTCGTGCAGTCGTTGAACCAGCGCTGCACCTGGATGCTCTGTAGGCGCCCAGCGATCTCCTGCGACCTCGACCACACCAAACCGTACGCTCAAGGCGGCGAAACCTCGGTCGAAAACGTGGCACCACTGTGCCGTCGCCACCACCGCGTGAAAACTGAAGGCGACTGGAAAGTCGAGCAAACCAGCCCAGGACACCTCACCTACACCGATCCGCACAGCCGGCAGTACCAGGTGACCCCACTCCGCCTCACCGATTCCGTAGAACCCGACGATCCCGATCCCCCACCGTTCTAACCAGCACGGGAAAGCGGGACAAGCAAACAAGCCGGCAGGCTCGAAAACCCTTACAAAGAAGGGCTATCGAGCCTGCCGGCATGCCTGAGACGGGGTGGGGCTACGACGAGGTGGGATGGCGGAGGCTGGTGGCGTGGTGGGCGAGTCCTTCGGCGCAGGCCTTGATGAAGTCCCCGAGCACCCGGCGGTAAAGCCATCCCGTGCCCGGCACCTTCGCGTCGAACGTCGAATGCCAGTGGATCGAGCAGCCGCCATTGCTGGGCTCGAGGTCGACGTTCGCCCGATAGTCGCGGAGAGGCAGGCCGGACATCAATGCGTAGCCGTAGCGTCGCCCGGGGATGAGTTCGACAACCTGCTCGTAGCTGGCGATTTTCTGGCCACGCCATCTACTACGGAAGACCCGGACCGAGCCCAGACCAGAGGGATCGCCGGCCTCGGAAAGCTCGAACGACTCGAACGGCGACCACTCCGGCCAGGTCGTACCGTCCACCAGGAGCGCATACACGGCATCCGGGTCGGCGTTCGCCTGCACGTTCACGTCGATGCGGTGGCGGCCCACAGCGTCCTCCTCGTATGAACCAAGTGGTACACGTACCATACGGTACGCACTATGGAAGGAACAGCGGGCGTGGCGGGGGCAGAAGCGGCCGAGACAAACGTGGCCGAAACAGAGCTGGCCGAAACAGAGCTGGCCGAGACAAAGCTGGGTGAGACAGAGCTGGACGGGACAAACGTGGCCGAGCGCGAGCCGGCGAGCGCGAAGGACCGGCTGCTGCGGGCAGCGGTCGAGCAGGTAGCCGTGCAGGGGGTGAGCGGTCTCAGCCTCAGGCAGCTGGCCGCCGCTCTCGGGACCAGCCACCGGATGCTCATCTACCACTTCGGCTCCAAGGAGGGCCTCCTCGTCGAGCTCCTCCGCGTGGTCGAACGCCAGCAGCGCGACGCGCTCGCCGACCTCCGGCGTGACCTGGATGCCGCCAGTACCCCCGGAACGACGGATGCCCGCGAGGCGGCGGTCGAGATCGCCCGGAGGTTCTGGCGCCGGCTGGCCGACCCCGCGCTCTGGCCGTACGAACGCCTCTTCTTCGAGGTCTATGGCCAGGCCCTGCGGGAGGGTTCCCCGATGGCGTCCCTGCTCGAGGGCATCGTCGACTCCTGGCTCGATCCCCTCACGGAGCTGACCCGCCGGCTCGGCGTTCCTTCGCCAGTGGCCCGCGATCACGCTCGGCTCGGCCTCGCGGTCACCCGAGGGCTCCTCCTCGACCTGCTGGCCACCGGTGACCGCGCCGGCGCCGACCGTGCGATGGAGGCCTTCATCGCGACCAGCCGCGTACTGCCGACCTGACCGTCTCCGCATCACCCACCCGGGGTGATGCGGAGGCTGGCGAAGCGGTCCGACTCTTGAGCCGTACGCCGCTACGGCCGATGGGAGCCTGGCCGCGGTGGACGGCGCTGGCTGCGGTGGACGGCAGTGGCGCGGAGAGCGCACGCTGGCGGGGTTGAGGGGGCTGGCTGCGGTGGGCCGGTGGAAGGCGCTCATAGTCCTGGGCACTGCGCAGTTCCTGATGGTGCTTGACACCTCGGTGATGAACGTCTCGGTCAGCCAGCTGGTCAAGGAGTTCGATACCGAGGTCACCGCCATCCAGGCGGTCATCACGCTCTACACGCTGGTGATGGCGGCGTTCATGATCGCCGGCGGCAAGGCCGGCGATCTGTGGGGCCGGCGGCGGATGTTCACCGTCGGTCTGATCGTGTACGGCGTGGGGTCCGCGATCACAGCGACGGCACCGGTCCTCGGCTTGCTCGCCCTCGGATGGTCGGTCATCGAGGGGTTCGGGGCTGCCCTGGTGCTGCCCGCGCTCGCCGCGCTCGTCGGCGGCAACTACGCGGGACGGGAACGAGCGGTCGCGTACGGCGTGATCGGCGGGCTCGCCGGCGCGGGTATCGCGGTCGGTCCGCTCCTCGGCGGCTGGGTGACGACGTACCTCACCTGGCGGCTCGTCTTCGCCGGCGAGGTCGTTCTCGTCGTCGTACTCCTCCTGCTCGTGGGTTGGATCCGGGAGGCGCCACGACCGGAGAGCCGGCCGCAGTTCGACGGGGTGGGTGCCGCGCTCTCCGCGCTGGGCCTCGCGATGGTCGTACTGGGAGTGCTGCAGAGCAGCAGTTGGGGCTGGCTCAAGCCACGGAACTCACCCGTCACGATCTTCGGTTTCTCGCTCACGCCGTTCGTCATCGCCGCCGGGCTGGTGACGCTCGGGTTGTTCCGGATGTGGGAACGACGCCGCGAGGAGCGGCGGCAGACGCCGTTGATCAGGTTCGAGCTGTTCGGCATCGCGCCGCTGCGGTCGGGCCTGTGGGTGCTGCTCGCCCAGAACCTCATCCTGCTCGGCATCTTCTTCACGATCCCGCTGTACCTGCAGATCGTGCAGGGCTTCGACGCGTTCCAGACCGGGCTCCGGCTGCTGCCGGCCTCGATCACGATGCTGGTGGCGGCGATGAGTGGACCGCTGCTCGGGCGGATCGCGAGCCCGCGCCGGGTGGTTCGAGTGGGCCTGCTCGTGCTGCTCGTCGCGACGCTGTGGCTGCTCGCGACGATCCAGCCGAAGATCGACAACACATCGTTCGCGCTGGCGATGGGCCTGCTCGGCATCGGCATGGGGCTGCTCGCCTCACAGCTGGGGAACGTCGTCCAGTCCAGCGTCGGTGAGTCGGCCCGCAGCGAGGTGGGCGGGCTGCAGTACACCGCCCAGAACCTCGGCTCCTCGCTCGGCACCGCCCTGATCGGTTCGATCCTGATCGGTGCCCTGACCGCCGCCGTCACCCACGAGCTCAGCGTGAGCAGGCAGCTGTCCGCGACGGTGAAGCAACAGCTAGGGATCGCGCTGGAAGCCGGTGTGAACTTCGTCTCGACCGGGCAGGTCCGCGCCTCACTGGAGCACGCCGGTGTACCACCCGACCAGGTGAACGTGGTCGTCAACAGTTATGCCCAGGCACAGCTGGTGGGTTTGAAGATCGCGCTGCTCACGGCCGCGGCGATCGCGCTGGCCAGCCTCTGGCTGACCGCCGGACTGCCGGGCACGAAACAGGCCGGCGGGGAACGGATGTCCCCGCCGGCCCAAGATCCGGCAACAGCCGGTCAGCCCCCGCTCTTGCGACGGAACGAACGCTTGCTCCGAGCGGGTCCGAAGCCGTCCTGAACCTTCGAGGAGGTCAGGTTGGCGTCGGCCTCCCGGCGGTCGTGGTGTTGGCGCCGCTTGCGATCCAGGCTCTCGCGGAACTTGCGGCGTACGTCTTCCTCTGATTCTTCTGAGCCCGCTGCGTCCGGGCTGGAAGGCTCCTCGCCCGAGGCCGCCTCCGCGGGCGATTCTGCGGGCGATGCTTCGTCGTGCGTCTGATCTTGGCCAAGCATGGTTCCAGCCTGGCATGCTTCACCGCTCCACGCGAGACCATTTCGTCCTGAGTTTCAGTATCGAGCCTCAGGTTCGTACGCCAGTTCGGTCTCGTCCGGGCTGACGCAGGACGGCGAACGCCACGACGAGGGCCGCGACGAGGAGGCCCGCGCCCACGCCGAACGCGAGCCGGTAGCCGCCGGTCAGGGCCTCGGCCTGGCTGCCACCGACCGCGAGCAGGTCGTCACTGTGGGCCGCCGCCAACGTCAACAGCACCGCGACCCCCAACGCACCACCGATCTGCTGGGTGGTCGAGAACAGCCCGGAGGCAAGACCGGCATCGTCGTTCCGCGCTCCTGACATGCCGAGCGCGGTCAGTGCCGGGAGAGCGAGGCCGAAGCCGCCACCGAGCAACATCACCGGAAGCAGATCGGTGACGTAGTCCGCGTGGACAGGGATGCGAGCGAGCAGGCCGAGCAGCCCGACCAGGAGGAGGAGCCCCGTCAACAGGACCTTGCGCTCGCCGAAGCGTGCGTTCAGGCGGGCGGAAACGCCCAGCGACACCACGCCGATGACGACTGCCGCCGGGAGCATCGCCAGACCGGTCCGGGCGGCGCCGTACCCCAGCACCTTCTGCAGGTAGAGCGCAAGGACGAACTGGAACGAGAACAGCGCGGCCACCATGAGGATCTGGACCAGGTTGGCCCCCGAGACGCTGCGCGACCGGAAGATCCGTAGTGGCATGAGCGGCGTCCGGGCGGTGGCCTGGCGGATGACGAACCCGGCGAGCAGGGCGGCGGCGAGGGCGCCCAGGCCGAGCGTGGACGCCGAGGTCCAGCCGTACTCCTCGACCCTGACCACGGTGAAGATCCCGAGCATCAGTCCGGCGGTGACGAGCAGCGCGCCGATGACGTCGGCGCCGGCCGCGAGTCCCAGCCCTCGATCGGCGGGCAGTACCCGCGCGGCGACCACGAAGGTCACCAGCCCGATCGGCAGGTTGATGAGGAAGATCCAGTGCCAGCTGAGTACGTCGGTGAGTACGCCGCCGAGCACCGAACCGATCGATGCACCGGCCGCGCCGGTGAAGCTGAACACCGCGATCGCCTTCGCCCGCTCGCGCGGCTCGGTGAACAGCGTGACGAGGATGCCCAGGCTGACGGCGGAGGCCATCGCACTGCCCACGCCCTGGAGGAACCGCGCCGCGATCAGGGTCGCGGGCGAGGTGGCCAGGCCCGCCAGGAGCGAGGCCGCGGTGAACACCGCGGTCCCGGCCAGGAACATCCGCTGGCGGCTGACCAGGTCGCCGAGGCGGCCGGCCAGCAGGAGCAGGCTGCCGAACGCGATCAGGTACGCGTTGACGACCCAGCTCAGGCTGGCCGGGGAGAAGTCGAGGTCCTGCTGGATGGCCGGCATAGCCACGGTCACGACGCTGCCGTCGAGGACGGTCATGAGCATGCCGGTGGCAAGCACGCTGAGGGCGAGCCAGCGGGATCGGGAAACGGTGGCCGATCGGGCGTCAGACGGAACTGGCGAGGGAGCCTCAGTTGGCGGCGGGGCCGGAGATGGTGGCGGGGCCGGAGATGGCGAGGCGGCCGGAGACGGAGCGGACATGCGATCTCTCCTGTCAGTCGAAACGACAGGAGGGACCGTAGCAGATAGTTCTGTTAGAGACTATCTACCTCGGGTCTAACTCGGATCGGAACCGGGTTCGACCGCGCGTCCTACCTCTGGTGCTGGCGAGCCCGCCTCGCTGTCTGGCCCTGGTCGACCCGGGCCAGCTGCCCGGTCGCGAGGTGGTTCAGGATGCGCAGGAAGACCTCGCGGTCCGCTTCGGGGAGTGCCGCCAGGGCCTCCCTGTGGACGCGGTCGACGATCTCCTGGCTCTTCCTCGCGACCCGGGTGCCCTCTTCGGTGACCGCGATGATCCGGGCGCGCCGGTCCTGGCTGGAGGGGCGGCGTTCGGCGAGTCCGGCCTTCTCCAGGGCGTCCACCGTCACGACCATGGTGGTCTTGTCCATGTCGCCGATCTCGGCGAGCTGGATCTGGGTGCGTTCCTCCTCCAGCGCGTGGACAAGGACGCAGTGCATGCGCGCGGTGAGGCCGATCTCGGCGAGCGCGGCTGCCATCTGGGTACGCAGGACGTGGCTGGTGTGGTCGAGGAGGTACGACAGGTCCGGCTCGGTGCGGGTGGGTGCCATGGCGGTCATGCGTACCAGCGTAGCGATTGGATCCGTGACAGATAATCCAGAAGAAGACCGGCATTCCGCTCGATCGGGACCGCATCGGAAACCCCTGCCGGTCCAGCCATAGATTGTCGGCGAACGTGAGATTGTCGGCATATGTGCGCCAGCCGGGACGGCTGGTTCGACCGAGGAGGAGGCGGGGCGCGATGCCGGCGACGGTGGCGACGTCCGATCTGGACGTGGATGTGGTCGTGATCGGTGCCGGACCGGCCGGCGAGACGGCGGCGGGGCGTTGTGCGGACGCCGGGCTCGCGGTGGCGATCGTCGAGCGGGAGTTGGTCGGCGGCGAGTGTTCGTACTGGGGTTGTATCCCGAGCAAGACACTGATCCGGCCGGGCGACATCGTGGCGGCCGCGCGCCGGGCCCCGGGCGCCGCCGAGGCGGTGACCGGGAACGTCGACGCCGCCGCGGCGTTCGCCCAGCGCGACTACATGACCAACAACTGGAACGACGCGGGACAACTCGGCTGGCTTGACGACAAGGGGATCGTGTTCGTACGCGGTACCGCCCGGCTGGCCGGCGAGCGTGTCGTGGAGGTCGAAACCGCCGAGGGTGGCAAGCAGAGGTTGACGGCGCGCCGGGCGGTGGTCCTCGCCACTGGTACGACACCGCTGATGCCCCCGATCGACGGCCTCGCCGACGTGCGTCCATGGAACAACCGCACCATCACCGCCGCCAAGCAGGTGCCGCGCCGGCTGCTCGTCCTCGGCGGAGGAGCCGTGGGTACGGAGATGACGCAGGCCTGCCGCCGCCTGGGCAGCGAGGAGGTGACCATCGTCGACGGCGCGCCGCGGTTGCTGTCCCGTGAGGAGCCGTTCGTCGGCGAGGAGGTGCGGGCCGCCTTTGAGGCAGAGGGAATTCGCGTCCACACCGGCGTACGCGCGAATGCGGTGCGGCGCGAGGGTGACGGCCCGGTGGTCGCCACGCTGTCAGACGGTCGGCAGCTCACGGCGGACGAGATCCTGGTCGCGGTCGGACGCCGGCCGGCCACGACGCGGGTGGGGCTGGAGACCGTGGGGCTCACGCCGGGGGAGCACGTCCAGGTCGATGCCCGGATGCGCGCCACTGGCGTGCCCGGCGACTGGCTCTACGCGATCGGCGACTGCAACGGGCGGGCGCTGCTCACGCACATGGGCAAGTATCACGGCCGGGTGGTCGGCGACGTTATTGCTGGACGTGACGTCGGCGCCGGCGCGACCGACGTGGTGCCGCGCGTGACGTTCACCGATCCGCAGGTGTGTGCGGTCGGGATGACCGAGGCGGACGCGGTTGCCGCGGGGCTGCAGATCCGTTGTGTGACGTACGGAACGGGCAACGTGGCTGGTGCGTACGTGCAGGGGAACGGCATCACGGGCACGAGCAAGCTCGTCGTGGACACGCAACGCCGGGTTGTCATCGGTGCGACGTTCACCGGGCCTGGCATCCAGGAACTCCTGCACTCGGCCACGGTGGCGATCGTGGGACGCGTCGACCTTGCCGACCTCTGGCATGCGGTCCCGTCGTTTCCCACGGTGAGCGAGGTGTGGCTGCGCCTCCTGGAGGCGTACGGCCTGTGACAGCGGAGTTTTACCGGGGCTCGTTGGTCGCGGCGGCGTTCTCCGCCTGGCTGATCTCCCAGGCCGCGTTGATGAGACCGATGTGACTGAACGCCTGCGGGAAGTTGCCGAGGAGTTCGTGGCTCACGGGATCGACCTCCTCCGCGAGCAGGCCGACATCGTTGGCATGTGCGGCGGCGCGTTCGAAGACCGCGTGCGCCCGATCAATCTGGCCTGACAGTGCGAGGGTGTGGGCGAGCCAGAACGTACACATGAGGAAGGTGCCCTCCTCGCCGGCCAGACCGTCAACCCCGCCTTGCGTGTGGTAGCGGTGGACCAGGCCCTGGTCGTCGGTGAGACGTTCACTGATCGCGTCGATCGTCTTGAGCATGCGCGGATCATCGGCGGGCAGGAAACGGACGATGGGCAAGGTGAGAGCGGAGGCGTCGAGTTCGCGGGAGCCGAAGTATTGCGTGAACGCGCCGACTTCGTCATTCCAGCCATCCCTGAGGATAGTGCGGCGAATCTCGTCGCGAGTTCTCCGCCAGGTGTCGACCCGGTCAGCTGCGCCGAGCAGAGGGCCAAGCGCGAGGGCGCGGTCGAGCGCCGCCCAGCACATCACCTTCGAATGCAGGAAATGCTTGGGGGCGCTGCGTACCTCCCAGATTCCGTGGTCGGTCTCACGCCAACGTTCGGCGGCGGCGTCCGCACAGTCCACGAGGAAGCGGCGGGTCTCGTCGTCGATGCCGGTGAGGTAGTCCGCGAGTCGATCGGCCGCGCAGAGAATCTCGCCGTACACGTCGATCTGCCGCTGGTCCCACGCGCCGTTGCCGATACGGACAGGACGGCTGCCCCTCCAGCCGCGAAGATGTGGCAACGTGCGTTCGGACAGGTCGCGTTCGCCGCCCACGCCGAACATGATCGGAAGCCACTTTTCCGTGCTCAGCGAGGGGGCGGCGGCCGTGAGGAAGGCGAAGAAGTCGTTCGCCTCGTCGGGGCAGGCAGCGACCCAGAGCGCTTCCAGGGTGAGGCTCGCATCGCGTACCCAGCTGTAGCGGTAGTCCCAGTTGCGTTCGCCGCCTTCCGCCTCCGGCAGGGAGGTCGTGGCGGCTGCCACGATGGCGCCGGTGGGTTGGAAGGTCAGGGCCTGGAGTACGCGCCCGCTGTGGTGGACGTGGTGGTGCCACGGTCCGACGTAGGCCTGGTGGAGATCTGACCAGGAGCGCCAGGCCGCGATGGTGGAGTCCAGCCGGTCGGCGAGCTCGGCCTGCTCCCAGACCCGAGCGGGTGGTTGCTCGAGAGTCGAGCAGTGCAAGCCAAAATAGAGCGTCGTACCAGCATCGATGGTGACATCCGCGACGGCCCCGTCGTGACCGATGTCGAGCCTGACCGGCGTGGTGAGCACCAGCAGGCGGGCGCCCGTGCGGGCGGTTACGCCGCTCGTTGTCTCGGTGAGGATGGGGTTGATGAGGCCGTATTCCGGTCGTGGGTGGTACGCGATGTGGATGGGGACGCTGCCTTGTGTGCAGTGAAGACGACGGATCACCAGATGTGGAACGTCGGCGCCGAGCCGGTGCCCCGCATTGTCGTGGCCGAGCGCGAACGCGTCAGTGAGAACGACCGTCCCTGATCCGGTGTGGAACGTCGTCTCCAGCACCATCGTCTGGTCGAGGTAGCGTCGGCTCGTCTCGAACCATCCCGAGGGACGGATCGACCAGTGGCCGGCATTGTCGTCGAGCAGGCGGGCGAAAATCGACGGGCTGTCGAATCTCGGAGAGCACAACCAGTCGAGCGAGCCGTGGTGGCTGACCAGGGCCGCGGAATGCCGATCGGAAAGAATCGCGTAATCGGCGATGGGTGTCGTACTCATCATGTGCTCGCGGTGGGCTATCTCATAGACGGATAGATTGTCTTTGTGTCTACCAAATGTTCAGTTCGGGTTAGGACCGTTGAGTTCATGAAATGAAGCGATTGTGTGGCCGATTGGTTCGTTTCTGCTGCCTTCTGTTGGGCTTCACTTTGACTTCTTCGGAAGCCTTGACGGGGCAGTTGGGCGGTGCCTAGGCTCAGGCGCCAGAGGCGCAGGTGAACAGCAATGTCGGCCCCCTCTCCGCCTGATGCCTGCGCCTCTAACCATGTTCTCTCAGGTGCGGCCATGCTCTGTCATGCGTGATCATGGGCAGCATCGGATGTCTGTTCCTCCAGCATGCTCCGCCGTTGGAGTCGGGGTTTGTGATTCCCGGCCGCTGACGTCTGGTGCTTCGTCGGATCCCCTTGTCTTGGGCGCAGTTGGCCGCCGGCAGCGGTGAGCATCCGGAACTACCGCGGTTGATCAACTTCGCCGGAGCAGCGGGCCATGATGAAGGCGCGGCCTTATGTCTCAGCATCCGGGTAGGCAAGGTGTGCGCCCTGAGGCCTATTGAGAACGTCCGCCGTTCGGCTCCGCCGCCACAGGGGGGCGTTTGGGTGGGCCCCCACGGCGAGCCGCCAGTTGACTCACGGGCCGGACGGCCTGGGACTGGTCTATGCGAGATCGCTCGCGGGGCTTTCGGTGACTCGGTGATGGAAGCGCGCCGGCAGGCTCGATAACCCTTTGTTTTCAAGGGTTCTCGAGCCTGCCGGTTTGTTTGCTGTCCCGCATCTTCCCGGGTCCAGCTAGAACGGCGGCGGGTCCGGATCGTCGGGTTCGACGGGGTCGGTGAGGCGTGGTGGCGTGACCGTGTATTGCCGGCTGTGCGGGTCGGTGTACTGGAAATGGCCTGGGCTGGTTTGTTCGACTTTCCAGTCGCCTTCGGTTTTGACTCGGTGGTGGCGGCGGCACAGTGGCGCCACGTTGTTCACCGAGGTTTCGCCACCCTCGGAGTAAGCCTTCGTATGGTCAAGGTCGCAGGAGATCGCTGGGCGTCGACACAGCATCCAGGTGCAGCGCTGGTTGAGTGACTGCACAAACTCCGCCGGAAGACCGCGTAAGAAGCGTTTCGACAGCGGATGCAGGCTCAACAACTGCCCGGTCACCGGGTGCGTGATACCGATGGCGAACATCGCGTCGGGGTTGTCGAGATGGTTCGCGATCAGCCGCCGCGCTACTTCGGTGAGCACGGGCCCGAACCCGCCAAGCTCGGCTGGCCGTTCCGCCAGCTCGAACAGGGTCGTGATCGGCACATTCAGCTGAAGCTTCGCCTTGATCGCCGCCTTCCAGGACCGGAACGCGAGCGGGATCTCCTGCTCGGCAAGGTCGCCCTCGCCGGGGATCCTCTCGCGGGACCCGCTGTCGCTGCTGGGTCGACGTGCTGGCCGGTCCAACGGATGCGTGTAGGTGGCGGGCTTGCAGTCCTCACACGGGCACCCCACAAGGTGGTGATCGTGGTCGCATCCGGTGTGCCGGCACCCGTCCGCCATGCTGCCTGAGTCGTGTTCAGCGTCGGCCTGGGAAGAGCTGTCAGCGTTGTCCTGCTCGTCGAGCGGGTCGTCAAAGGATCCTTGACGGGCGCTGGAGTCGTCGCTGTTCTCCCCGTCGTCCTTCTCGCAGGTGCAGTCTTCGCCGGGAGGGTTTTCCTCTCTACCGGCTTCGGGTGTGCTGTCGCAGATGAGGACGTCTGCCTGGCCGGACAGGATGGAGATGGCGATGTCAGCGCGCAATTGCGGGAGGGTGCGTTCGTCCCCGCGTGCTTTCTCGGTGCGGGCGATGGCGTCGAGGTATGCCCAGGCTTGGGCGGCTTGGTCGTGGGGATGCCGTGGAGGCGGAGGATGGAGACGTTGTCGATGTCGGGGTAGACGGCCACGCCCCGGTCGTCGCGAGCCCTCTTGTGCCGCTCTTTCGCAGCCTCGGGGTTGATCTTCACGATTTCGGCTTCGACATAGAGCCGCAACAGCCCACCCCGCAGTTTCAGCACCTCGGGGAAGATCGCCTCATCCACCGCCGCGCGGTCAGCCGGAGGGAGCGAAGCGAGCCGGTCGACGATCGTCCGCACCTCAGAGAACTCCAACTCCCCGCGTTCCATGGCCTGCCGGGTGTTGGGCAAGTCAGTCACGGCCAAGGCAATGAACATGAACTGATCAGCGCGGTAGTTGGTCCACCCCAACATCGGCGCAAGCAGCTCAGCCGCGCGTGGCTCCGGCACAGACGAGCGTTCCGCCTCATCGTCCTTGAAGCAGGGCGGGCAGTGCGCCAGAATCTGTGTGTCGCCAAGGCTCAACGCCTCAGCCCAGCGAGCAACCTTCCGACCCGCGCGGACCAGCTCCCCCACCTCAAACCCGTTACAGGCAGACCGATCGACGCCAGCAAGCGCGGCCACCAACTCCGGACCGGGAAGCATCTCAGCAAACCCGGGCGGGAGCGGAGAGATCCGCACACCATCGCCGTCGCTCATGTGTTCGAATTTAGCCGATCAAGATCATGGTTCGCAACCGGCGAGGACGTCGAAACCCCTTATTTACAAGGAGATTCACTTCTTTGCCTGAGTGGTCGCAGACCGGACCCTCAGCCCTGGGCGGCAGCCAGCCGGCAGCCTGGCCGGGAGCCAGTCTAGCCGGGCCTGACTGGACGCGGAAATGCCGACGACCGCGACCATGGCAGCGATCCCGATCCCGATCCCGATCCCGATCGCGATGCCGAGCGCCGCCTGACCGGCTCGGATCCGGGGCCGAGGCCAGCCCGGGGGTCGGGCTCGGGTTGTCGATCGTCCGGTCTGTCGTGCACGCGCACGGGGTGAGGTCCGGGCGATCCCAGGACGGGCGGCGGCCTGGTCGTGCGGGTCGTTCTTTGGGAGTCCCCGCCGGAGGGGGCGTACGCCCCAGGGCGTACGCCGAGTGCATCCGGCAAGCTGATGCCGACCCCCGCGGCGCGCGCGAGCATGGGCTCATGACGACCCAACACCCGATCCGGGCCTCCGACGCCGAACGCGACGCTTTCGCACGCCGGATCCAGTCGGCTGCGGCCGAGGGACGGCTGACGCTGGAGGAGGCCGACGAACGCCTCGGTGGCGTGTACGCCAGCAGGTTCCGTCATGACCTCGATCCGCTCGTCGCGGATCTGCCGGCCGACCAGGGCGTGCCCGAGCGGCTCGCTCCAGACGCGGCGAGCCGAGTCGACGCGCCCTCGCCGGCTACGCCAGCGAGGCCGGCCGCGTTCCCCACGAACAACCGCGCGCTGGCGATCCATGCCGTCGTGGTCACGCTGCTCTCGGTGATGCTGGTCGAGCGATGGGTCATTTCTGGAGTTCCATACTTTTGGCCCATGTTTCCGATGTTCTGGCTCGGACTCAGCCTCTTCGTCCACGCCATTCTTCGGCGCCGGAATGACATGGCCCGGTGGAGCCGCGGCTGAGTCGGCGATATCGCTCACTCGCCGGCCTAGCCTGACAACGCCCTTCGAAATCGTTATGTCGCCCGTGTTTGTCATTTTGTGACACGGGCATGCATTCCCCGGGATCGACGTTCAGGGGATGCGCGATGGCGATCGGATCACGCACCGAGCCGCGGCCGGCAAGTCGGCGGCGCAACCTGGGCACGACGGTGGTCAGGTGGATGACCTCCACTGACCACAAGGTCATTGGGCAACTTTATCTCATCACGTCATTCTCGTTCTTTCTCGTCGGCGGCGTGATGGCCATGATTATCCGGGCCGAGTTGGCGCTACCAGGCGCGCAGATCCTCACCGGCCGGAGTGGCCCTGAGATCTACAACCAGCTCTTCACCATTCACGGCACGATCATGTTGTTGTTGTTCGCGACGCCGCTGTTCGTCGGTTTCGCGAACGTCATCATGCCGTTGCAGATCGGCGCTCCGGACGTCGCCTTTCCCCGGCTCAACATGCTGAGCTACTGGATGTTCCTGTTCGGCGGCCTGATCGTCCTGTCGGGATTCCTCACGCCCTCGGGCGCGGCTGACTTCGGGTGGACGGCGTACTCAACTCTCAACAGCCAGGCGCGCGCACCGTCGATCGGCGCGGACCTGTGGGTGATGGGGTTGTACCTGTCCGGGCTCGGCACCATTCTCGGCGCGGTCAACTTCATCACGACGATCTTCTGCCTGCGGGCACCCGGCATGACGATGTTCCGGATGCCGATCTTCACCTGGAACACGCTGATCACCAGCGTCATGGTGATCATGGCGTTCCCGGTGCTGGCGGCGATCCTGCTCGAACTCGAAGCCGACCGGAGGTTCGGTGCCCAGGTCTTCGAGGCCAGCCACGGCGGGCCCATCCTGTGGCAGCATCTGTTCTGGTTCTTCGGTCATCCCGAGGTTTACATCATTGCTCTGCCGTTCTTCGGGATCATTACCGAGATCATCCCGGTGTTCAGCCGCAAGCCGTTGTTCGGCTACATCGGCATGGTGGCGGCGACGATTGCGATCGCCCTGCTGTCGATGGCGGTGTGGGCCCACCACATGTTCACCACGGGCGCGGTCTACCGTCCCTTCTTCTCGCTCATGACGTTCTTCATCGCCGTACCGACCGGCATCAAGTTCTTCAACTGGATCGGCACGATGTGGCGAGGTTCGTTGACCTTCGAGACGCCGATGCTGTGGGCGATCGGCTTCCTCGTCACCTTCTTGTTCGGCGGGCTGACGGGAGTGATCCTCGCGTCACCGCCGCTGGATTTCCAGGTCCAGGACACCTATTTCGTGGTCGGCCACTTCCACTACGTGGTCTTCGGCACGGTGGTCTTCGCGATGTTCGGTGGGTTCTACTTCTGGTGGCCGAAGATGACCGGCCGGATGCTGAACGAACGGCTCGGACAAATTCATTTCTGGACGCTCTTCGTGGGATTCCAGGTAACCTTCTTCGTACAACACTGGCTTGGTGCGGAAGGAATGCAGCGGCGAATATTCGACTATCTTCCGGAGGACGGCTTCACCACGCTCAACACCGTGTCCTCGATCGGAGCCTTCCTGCTGGGAATGTCGACCCTGCCGTTCCTCCTCAACGTCGTCCAGTCTCGCCGGAGCCCAAGGGTGGAGGTGGACGACCCGTGGGGATGGGGGCGTTCCCTCGAATGGGCCACGGCCTGCCCGGCGCCACGACACAATTTCACGTCGCTGCCGCGCATCCGGACGGAGAGCCCGGCGTTCGATCTTCACCATCCAGAAGTTGCCAGGCTTGAGCTGGAGCAGTACACCAGCGCAAGAACGTCAGAGGAACGCGGGGGAATGACATAGCCGAGTGGCGTGTCGCGTTCCTTTGCTTGAGGGGGGAGAAATACGCATGACCCAGAAGTACACGCTTGGCGGGGGGACTCGGCTTGACCTAGGTTCGGAGCAGCTCAGTGCTCTGGTCAGCCATATCCCGACGCAGCGGCGGCAGGACGAGGAGCAGGCTGACCCGCCGACGCAGGTGCGGGCCGACGTTCCTGAGTCGGACCAGCGGAACGACAACGGTTCAGAAACTGACCAGCAGAATAGCAGCGGTTCAGAAACTGGCCAGCAGAATGGCAGCGGTTCAGAAACTGACCAGCGGAACGGCGCCGACGCTGATCAGCGCGACACCACGGGGGCTGACCGTCCAGGCGAGGTCTCCGGCGGGGTACGGGTTGCCCTGACCAAGCCGGGGCGGGGCCGCCCGTCCCTCGGTGGGCAGGGGCGCTCGCCGCAGGTGACGTTCCGCGCGCCGCCGGCCCTGCGCGCGAAGGCGGCCGAACGCGCCGCCCGCGACGGCAAGACGGTGTCCCAGCTGGCGCGTGAAGCGTTCGAGATGTACCTCACCAGCTAGCCAGCACCACGACCAACCGGCAGCCCTTACCTGGCGGAGGTGGCTCGGCCCCAGCCCGAGCCACCTCCGCCAGCTCATTCGGAGTCAGGGCACGCAATGTGAGACAGAAGAATTTTGGTCAGATAGCGACGAAAATCCTTCACGATCATGGCCCGACCAGCCGGATGCGGCGGAGACGTGCGGAATAGCAGCCTCGCCGTTCGGCTTCCCGCGGCCCCTACAACTCAGGTGTGGCCAGGGGTGAGTGGCGGGTAAGGAGGGCGCTGGAGATCTGCATGGTCGGCGCGTCCGCCCGCACGTTGTCCTTGGCCGCGGACCGCAGCCACATCCGGCGGTAGGGCCCGTCTGTGTGGATGAGTTCGGTGGGGGCGCCGCGCTGGATCACCCGACCGCCGGCGAGCACGATGATCTCGTCAACGACCCCGAGGCCGGCCAGCCGGTGTGTGACGAGCAGGGTGGTCCGTCCCTGCGTGGCAACCAGCAGGTCGCGCATGAGGGCGTCCGCGGTGGCCTCGTCGACGTGGGCGGTGGGTTCGTCGAGCAGGAGTACGGCGGGATCGGCGAGCAGCGCCCGGGCCAGGGCCAGCCGTTGCCGTTCACCTCCTGAGAGTCGTACTCCTCGCTCGCCCACCGGAGTGTCAAGGCGGCTTGGCAGCCGGCCCACCCACCGCCACATCCGCGCCTTCTGCAGGGCCTCCGCCAGTTCGCTCTCGGTCGCGTCAGGACGCGCCAGCAGGAGGTTGTGGCGGATCGTGCTGTCGAACAGGTGCGCGTCCTGCGTACACGCGGCGATCGCCTGCCGCCGCGCGCCGTCCTCGAGGTCGGCCAGGTCGACGCCAAAGCCGCCGCTGCCCACGAGCCTGATCTGGCCCGACTCCGGCGCGAGGAACCCGAGAAGGGCCGTCACCAGGGTGCTCTTGCCGGCGCCGCTCTCGCCCACCACCGCGATCCGCCGGCCCGGTGTGAGAGTGAGGTCGAGGTCGTGGAGGGCGGGTGCCGCCGCGCCCGGCCAGCGGGCGGTGAGTCCTCTGACCTCCAACGACAAGGATCCGAAGGGAACCGGAAGGTGGCCACCCGGAGTGGCCGGGCGCGGGAGGTCGGCGAGCGCTCGAAGGCGCCCGACGGCCCGCATACCGCGGGAAAGATGTTGCGCCGCGAGCGGCAGCGGCGCGGTGAGTTCGAACGCCGCCAGTGGGGTGAGCACCAGGACGGCGAGAACGACGCCGGAGATCCGCCCGGACTGGACAGCGGGAATTCCGACCAGCAACTCGCCCAGCATGGTGAGCCCCAGCGCGGCGGTCGACACGGCGGCCGCGATTCCGGTGCCGGTGGCGGCCCGCTGCGCCAGGGCGGTGAGCTCGCGGTCCTGGCGGTCAAGGCGGTCGAGCCAACGTCCCGTTGCCCGGTGCGCGGTCAGGTCGGCCACGCCGTTCAGCAGTTCCACCACCGTCTCCGACAGCGCACCGCGTGCGGGCGCGAGGCTCCGGTCGGCCCGGCCAGCAGCGGCCAGGACCGCCGCGGGTGCGACGAGACCGGCGACCAGCAGGCCGATGAGGACGACGACGCCGGCCGCTGGGAGCAGTACGCCGATGAGCAGCACGCTCGCGCCCCCGGTGATCAGGGCGACGGCTACCGGCAGCAGCGAGCGCACGAGAAGGTCCTGCACGGCGTCCACGTCACTCACGACGCGGGCCAGCAGATCGCCGCCGCGAAGCCGCCCCAGCCCGGCCGGTGCCGCCCGCTCGAGGTCTTCGTACACCGCCACCCTCGTCCGCGCCATCACGCGGAACGCGGCATCGTGGCTGACCAGGCGTTCGCAGTAACGCAGCACGCCCCGCCCGACGCCGAAGACGCGGACACATGCGATCGCGAGGGCGAGGACCGGCGGTTGCTCGGCTGCCCGGGAGACCAGCCAGGCGGCGGTCGCGACGAGCCCGATCGCGCAGCCCAGCGCGGCCGACCCGAGGACCGCGGCCCCGAGCAGGCGGACGACCTCAGGACGCGCTGCCCGCAGCAGCCACCACAGGTCCTTCGTGTCGATCACGCCGCCACCCCCACGTGGTCGAGGCGTACGACGTGCTGGCAGAGGCGCAGCAGACCGGGCCGGTGAGTAACGAGGACGACGGTCCGGCCGACCAGTAGTCGCGGGAAGGTCGCGAGCAGCGCCGCCTCCGTCTCGGGATCGACGCCTTCGGTGGGTTCGTCGAGCAGGAGAAGGGGAGCGTCGCTGAGGAGCGCGCGGGCAAGGGCGATCCGGCGCCGTTGGCCGGCCGACACGCCGTACCCACGCTCGCCGAGTTCCAGGGTGAGGGGTACGTCGACGGCGGCGGCTCGCGCGATGGCGGCGACGGTGGAGTCGTCGACCTGCGGATGGCGCAGCCGGATGTTGTCGGCGACCGTACCGGCGAAGAGCACGGGGTCCTGGGGCAGCCATCCGACGCGGGCCCGCCAGGCGTCGAGGTCGAGGTCGGCCAGGTCGTGTCCGTTGACAAGGACCCGCCCGCTGTCCGGCGTGACGAACCCGAGCAGGAGCCCGAGGACCGTGGACTTGCCGGCTCCGCTGGGTGCGACCAGCCCCGTGACCTGCCCGGGCGTGAACTCCAGCGACAACCGGTCGAGCAGCGGGTGCGCGCGGTCGGAGCCCAGCACCGTCACGTCGTCCAGACGGATGAGCGCACTGCGCGGATCGGCGGCCGGCCCGCCAGCGTGGTCGCTCCGCCGGCGGTCGGTGGTGCCCTGACCGACGCCAGCGGCGTCCTGCTCGAGTACGTCGAAGACCTGGCCCGCGGCGGCCAGCCCCTCGACGCTCGCGTGGTAGTGCGCGGCGGCCTGCCGCAGCGGAAGGTAGGCCTCGGGGGCGACGATCAGGACGAGCAGCGCGGTCCGCAGGTCGAGCTGACCGTCGACCAGCCGCAGCCCCACTCCCACGGCCACCATCGCGACCGACAAGGTGGCGAGGAGTTCGAGGACGAACGACGACAGGAACGCCAACCGCAGGGTCGACAGGCTCGCCCGGCGTTGCTGGTCGGCCAGCTTGCGGATCATGGTGACCTGCGCGCGGGAACGCCCGAACGCCTTGAGCGTGCCGAGCCCCGACAGGATGTCCAGGAAATGGTGCGCGAGGGCCTGCAGGGTGGTCCACTGGCGATCCATGCGCCGCCTGCTGACAACACCGACGAGCACCATGAACGCCGGGATGAGCGGCACGGTCAGGATCACGACCAGCGCGCTCGTCTGGTCCGCCGCCAGCAGCGTTCCGGCGACGGCGAGCGGGATCAGGCCGGCGAGGACCAGCTGCGGCAGGTAGCGCGCGAAGTATCCGTCCAGCGCGTCGACGCCGCGGCTCGCGAGGGTCGCCAACTCACCGCTGCGTTCGCCGGACAGCCAGCGGGGTCCGAGGCGTACCACGTGGTGGAGGAGAAGCTGACGCAACTCCTTCTTGACGGCGGCGGAGGTACGCTGCGCCGCCCACTCCGTCGCGAACGCCAGGCCCGCCCGGGCGGCGACGACAAGTACCAGCAGCCCGAGCGGCCCGGCGAGTGCCGCGAGTCCGCGGTCGTCGAGGAACGCCGCGCTGATCATCGTGGCCAGCAGCGCTGCCTGAGCGAGGACGAGGCCGGCTTGAGCGATGCCGATGCCGACCGTGGTGCCGAGGTGAGCACGCCCGGCCCGCGCATGCCGGAGCAGGCGGGGGTCAAAGGGGCGCATCAGGCCGCCTCAGGCGGACTGAGGGTCGCGGCAGGGGCGGGCCCCATCTTTGATAGGGGCCGGAACGGCGCAAGGTACGCCGATACGGATGCGGTGTGCACAGTGCGGCCGAACTCCGGGTCGATGGTCGGGGTCAGTCGGGTGGAGCGTAAGGAACGCTGTGATCATGCTCGGCGCGACGGCCGTCGTCATCCCCGTGGTGGCCCGGACCTCGCTGCGGATGGACAATTCACTTCACGTACTTAGAGGGCTACAGACCGTACCAGTTCTGGAAGAGATCCGCCGCCGCTGCCACAGCCACTCACGCGGCCGCCAGCGACGACGGCGCGCGGTAAATGGGGTGCGGGGCCGCCGCGCCGTCGCCCAGAGTGGCCTGGCTGGTCCTCTGCCCGCCAGCCCAAACCCGGGAGGCACCCGCCGTGCAGGTCCCGTTCTTCACCTCGGTCCGCCTCCTCGTCTCCACGATCCTCCGTACCACTCCCGCCCGCTCGTCGGCGTTCCTCGTCCTTGCGGTGGTCACCGGGCTGCTCCCTCCCGCGGTGATCGCGGCAAGTGGGCTCGCCGTGGCGCGGGCGCCGGCCGCCGTCGACGCCGGGCTCGGCTCGCCGGAAGGCCAGCGACTGCTCGCCGCTCTGGTGCTCGTCGGCGTCTTCTTCGCGGCCGGCCAGGCGCTCGGGCCGGTCCGGAACGCGCTGGGCACGTCCATCGGTTCGGCGGTCGTCCACCACCTGCGTCAGCGCCTCCTCGCCGCCACGCTCGCACCCGCGGGCATCGGCCATCTCGAGGACCCCGAGGTGGCCGACGAGATCCAGCGCGGGCGCGAGATCGAGTGGGACGTCGGCCCGATGACCCGGATCGTCGAGGAGTTCGGCCGGGTGGTCACTTCCGTCACGACGGCCCTCGGCGGATCGGTCCTGCTGGTCGGTCTCGCCTGGTGGGCGCCGCTTGTGCTGCTCGGGTCGGTCGGGCTGATCCACCTGTGGATGCACGACGACGAACGGCTCGAGACCGACCAGAAGGAGGAGTACACCATCCTCCAGAGGCGGGCGGACTACTTCCGTGACCTCGCGCTGGATCCGCCGGCGGCGAAGGAGACCCGGTTGTTCGGTCTGGTCGACTTCCTCGCCGGTGAGGCCCGGCGCCATCGACTGGATTTCCTCTCCCATCTGTGGCGGGCCCGTCGCGCCCAACGAGGACCCGTCCTGCGCGCGCTGGCGACGGTCGCGGTCGCGAACCTGGCCGTGTTCGGGTGGCTTGCCGCGCAGACCCTCGCTGGACAGGTGAGCGCGGGTGAACTGACCGTCTACGTCCAGGCGATCCTGGCCGTGACGGTCGTCGGCGACATCGAGCTGTGGTGGGCCTACCAGGGAGCCGCCGCCATCCCGCACATCCTCAGGTTGGAGCGGGTGACGCTGACACCGCGGACGCGGCTTTCTGGCTCGGCTTCCGCGGCTGGAACGCCGGCAGGGGAGGTGCGGTTCGCCGGCGTACGTTTCAGCTATCCCGATGCCGCGCAACCCGTCCTTGACGGTCTGGAGCTCACCATCCCGGCAGGTGGGTCCCTCGCGATCGTGGGGGAGAACGGCGCTGGCAAGACGACCTTGCTCAAGCTGCTCGCCCGGTTGTACGACCCGGATGAGGGCGCGATCCTCGTCGATGGCCGGGACCTACGGGAGTACGCGCCGAACTCCTGGCGGAGCCAGATCTCCGTTGTTTTCCAGGACTTCGTGCGCTACGAGCTCACCGCCCGCGACAACGTTGCCTTCGGGCGTCCGGGTGAGCTCGACGGTGACGAGGCACTGCACGCGGCGGCCCGCCGGGCGGGTGCGCTCGATCTGATCGAGGGGCTGCCGTCGGGATGGGACACCGTGCTCGCTCGGCAGTACCGCGGTGGCAGCGACCTGTCCGGCGGCCAGTGGCAGCGGATCGCGCTCGCCCGGGCGTTGCGCGCGACGCAGGGCGGGGCGCGCCTGCTGGTCCTCGACGAGCCCACCGCCAACCTTGATGTGCGTGCCGAGGTCGAACTCTTCGAGAGCCTCCTCCAGGACAAGGGCGGCGCGGGAATCCCTGCCGGTACGACCACTCTGCTGGTCACCCACCGGTTGTCGAGCGTGCGGCACGTCGACCGGATCTGTGTGTTGAGCGGCGGCCGGGTGATTGAGGACGGGTCCCACGAGGAACTGCTCGCCGCCGGAGGTGCGTACGCACGGATGTTCCGCCTGCAGGCTGACAGGTTCACGAGCGGAGTGAGCAATGCCTGAACGACACGCGGCTGAAGGTGGCAAGGAAGCCTTGCCTGGGCTGTTCCGCACGCTGGTCTACGTCGTCTGGACGGCGTTCCGCTCTGATCGGCGGATCGCGGTGGCGGCGCTCGGGCTCATTCCGCTGGCCTGGTTGACCGGCACGGTCTTCGCGTGGTGGCTCAAGTTGCTGGTGGACGCGGCCCTCGACCACGACCGCGATGCCATCGTCTTCGCGGTCGCCGGACTGGTGATCAGCCAGGTGGCCGGTTGGGCGAGCAGCGCGATCGGGAGGCGCCTGAACCGCACCTTCCGGGAGAAGGCCGGTGCCACTCTGGAGACCGAGCTGATCCGCAGGTCCGCGGGCACGCCCACGATCCAGCACCTGGAACGCCCCGAGTATCTCGACAAGCTCGATCCGCTGCGAAAGGAAACCTGGATCGTCCACTGGACGCTTGAATCGTTGGCCGAAACGCTTGGCGTGGTCGCCCAGACCGCCCTCACGATCGGGTTGCTCGCCAGTGTCCATCCGGCGCTCGTACTGCTGCCGGTCTTCGGCGTACCCGCACTGCTGGTGGGCCGAGCGTCGGCGATCCGCGAGCGCTCCGCACAGGAGGCGATGGGCGAAGATCGGCGGCGTCAACGACACCTTGTCAACCTGGGAACGAATGCCTCGCCAGGTAAGGAGATCCGGGTCTTCGGGCTGGCGGACCAGCTGCTCGCACTGAGCGGTGCGGCGTGGCGGCGCGAGCATGCGATCCGTACCCGCGTGGCGTGGCTCGGTGCGGGCTGGCAGGCGTTCGCGTCGGCGTTCTTCGCGGTCGGTTTCGTCGGTGCGCTCCTGCTGGTAGCGGCGGGAGTGGCGTCCGGCCAGGCGAGCGTGGGTGACTTCGCGCTCGCACTGGTGTTGGCGGCTACGATGAGCGCCAACCTCAGGGTCGCGGTCGGCATGTTCGAGTGGTTGGTTGGGTGCCTGGCGATCGGAGCCCGCTATCTGTGGCTGGTCGACCATGCGCGGGAGGAAGACCGCCGGAGAACCGCTCAGTTGCCAGGTCGGTCGACGGCCGGATCGGTCAAGCTGGTCAAGTCGGTTGAGCCGGTTGCTCCGGCCGTTCCGGCCATTCCGGCCCGCCTGCGGGTGGGAATCGAGGTGCGCGACCTCAGCTTCCGCTATCCCGGAACGCCCAGCCTGATCCTTGACAAGGTGTCCTTGACGCTACCGGCGGGCAGTGTCGTAGCGTTCGTCGGAGACAACGGTGCCGGCAAGACGACGTTCGTCAAACTGCTGTGCGGGATGTACGAACCCACCGAGGGCGGCATCTTCGTCGACGGTCACGATCTCGCCGGCCTCGACCTGCGCAGCTGGCGCGAACGTTGCACCGGTGCGTTCCAGGATCACGCGAGGTTCGAACTCGCCCTGGGCGAGGCCGTCATGCTCGGGGACCTTCGACGACGCGACGATCCCGAGGCTGCCCATCGCGCGCTGGCGGCGGCGGGCGCCGCGGACCTGGCCCAATCGCTGCCGGACGGACTTCGTACCCAGCTCGGCGCGACCTGGCCGGGTGGCACCGAACTCTCAGGCGGGCAATGGCAGAAGGTCGCGCTGGCCCGTGGCCTGATGCGCGAGGAGCCGTTGCTCACGGTCCTCGACGAGCCGACCGCGAGCCTGGATGCCCAGACCGAGGACACGCTCTTCGCGCGGTACGCCGCGGCGGCGCGCAGGGAACGAAACGCCAACGGAGTCACGCTTCTCGTCTCGCACCGGTTCTCCACGGTCCGCAGTGCCGACCACATCGTGGTGCTTTCCGGCGGGACCGTCGTGGAGTACGGCACCCACGACGAGCTGATCGACCGGGCCGGTACATACGCCGAGCTCTATGAGCTGCAGGCGCGGGGATATCGCTAAGGCTTAGGCTCGCCGTGTGACGGCATTGTGGGAGCCGACGGCGGCGGGCGTACTCGAGTTGCCCTCGGGCAGGTTGGTGCGCGGGCGCGGACTTCGCCGACCGTTGCCGGAAGGTCCGTTGCCCACGTTCGCGCTCTATCTGTTGGGACGCCGGCCACCCCGGGTCAGCTGGGAGAGCCGATGGATCCGGTGGCCCGACTTCTGGCTGCCGTCCGACCGCGCGGCGATGGCTGAGGCCTTACGGGAAGCGTTGGCACGCGCCGATGGCGAACGCGTCGAGATCGCCTGCGCCGGCGGACACGGAAGGACCGGCACGGCTCTGGCCTGCCTCGCTGTCCTCGACGGCGTACCCCCGCACCATGCCGTCGGCTACGTACGCAGGCACTACGCGGCGCGCGCCGTCGAGACGCCCTGGCAACGCCGCTTCGTCGCCCGCTTCCAGCCCTGACCCGGCCGCGGCGCTGACGTCGTCCTCGTCAGTCGTCAGAGGTAGGTGTGGTCCTCGGCTGCCTCGCGGGCCTCGTGACCGGGCCGCGGGGGAGGGAGTTCGTCATCGGGCAGGCGCTCCCTGGACGCCGGGTGCTCGACGAGGGCGAGGACCCGGCTGGCCATGAAGCGGGCGGTCCTGACTGCTGTGCCCCCGCGCGTCACCTCGCTCACCTCGACGATGCCGCGTCCGGTGGTGATCTCCACGCGCCGGCCGTTGCGGGTGGCGGTGACGTCGTACGTACGCGTCTGGCCGCCCGCGTCGATGACAATCTCAACCCGATCGCCCCTCATTCTTCGATAGTCGTCGATCCTCGCGCAGTCGTCCAGGGGTCGACCCGCTGGCAGCAAGCGGCCGAATCGGCCGTACGGCTTCAGCCCGGCGATCCGGCCGATTAGCTTGCGAATCCGGCGGGGCCGCTCGCGGGGGAGTTTCGCGGCTGAATTCCTCGTCGAGTCCGCCAGCGTTTCGTCGAGGTTCATGGAGTTCGTCGAGGTTCAAGGAGGCAGGCCAGCATGCGTATCTCCACCTTCGTCGCCAGCATCGCGGCATCCGTGCTGACCCTCGCGGTCGGGGCGGGGCCGGCACTTGCCGCTGGCGCCCCGCCCGCGACGTCGACATCAGGGTCGCCGGGTGTCGTCCGGCCGATGGTCACCAAGCTCAGCCACGCCGACGCCACGAGCCGGCTCCGCGCGGCCGGCATCACCTGGTCGTCCAGCGGCGGTTGCAGCAACCGCAACAACCCCACGTGTACGTCGTTCGAGCAAGTCAACCTTGACACCATCCGGGGCATCATCACGCTCAAGAACGCCAGCGGCTGCGCCGTCAACGTCACCGGCGGCACCGAAACCGGCCATGCCGGCGGCACGTACAGCCACTGGAACGGTTACAAGCTCGACATCAGTATCTATACCTGCGTCAGCAACTACATCACCCGCACCTTCACCTTCATCGGGTATCGCAGCGACGGCGCCGCGATGTACCGCTCGGCGGCCGGAAACATCTATGCCCGGGAAGGCAACCACTGGGACATCACCTATTACAACTGCGGCGGTTGCTGACCGATCCACACCCGCTTTCCCGATTCCGCGATGCCGGCACCGACAATCCAAGCCGTCCAGGCCGACGCACCTTCACCAAATCGGGTGTGCCGTGGGTGGCGTCTGGTGGTGTCTCGCATTGTGTACACCTTCTGCGGCACGAGGCGGGGCATGTTCCCACCAGGCAAGGCAAATTTTCCTTGTGAGGTGGGGAGTTGCCGCGTGACGTCCGCCAATGGGTGTACACAATGTGAGACAGAAGCTTGCGTCTCGCTATCCGATACGACTGGGTGTACGCCATTTGAGACGGGCGCTGTATTCAGCAAGATCGTGAAAACTTAAGGGGGTTATAGCACCCCAAAATCTTCACGATCTGCGATGGCCCGCCCATCCGAGGATGCCGAGCCCGCCTGCCGCCGGACCTCACGCGGCAATTTCTCTTGTATGGGGGTCTTCCGCGTACCACCCCGGAGAAGGCGTAGAAAAAGTAAAACGCCACCCGCGGCACGACCAGTATGGCGGTCCAGGGTTTTGCCTGATGCAAGGCGCCCACCGGGGTTTCGAGTATCCACCGAAGTGTTTTAAACAAGCCTCCGAGTGCGTCCGCGACTTGTCCGAAGGTTCTCCGCGTGGAGGGGCGTCAATCCTTCGGACAAGTCCACGATCGCGGGCCGGACGGCTACGAGGTTGCGGTGACTTGGCGGAGGAGTTTCGGCATAGAAGCCGAGACACCTCCGCCAAGTCGCGTCCCGCTGCCTTCACCCCACAGGGGTCTTTCAGAAGGAGGAGAAGAGGTACGGCGCCGCGGGCGGGAACAGCGTGGCGAGCGCTGTACGACTCTCTGGCTCCGCGACCGCGTATCCCTGCAGCACAAGCTCTTCCGGATCGAGCACGCCGTAGACCAGCGCGGCCAGCCCGTGTGAGGTGAGCGTCGCGGTAGGCGTACCGCCCCTCCTCACCTCGAGCGACCCGCTTGAGCCGTCCAGGGTCCAGATGCCGCCCACGAACGGATCGTCGACCACCTCGACCGTGACCCGGGAAGGGCCAGCGCCGATGCCGGCGAGCCCTTCGACGGAGAGCACCCGTCCCATCGGGGCGCTGTGTGTGGGGCTTGCGACCTTCGTCTCCTCGGCATAGTGAACGTCGACGTACCAGAGGTCGGGCCGCTCGTCCGGCGGGAGTTCGAAGGTGAACGCGGAGAACTGATCGAGGTGCCGTCCCAACCATTGCAGCAGCAGGGTCCGCGCGATGTGGCCGCGGCTCAGCAGGGCGGCGCCTTCGAGGTCCTGGCCGAAGCCGGTCGTCCGGTAGAGCAGCGCACCGGTGATCTCGCCCTCCTGGCGGGCGAAGACCACCCAGTGGTCATTGTCGTCGCGAAGCTGCGCGGCCGACTCGGGCGGGGACACCGAGAAGCCATGCCGCTCGCCCAGCAGGCGTTCGACGAAGCCGGAGTAGTCGTCATACACCTCGCCGATGCGATGGAACGTCACCTCGCCCGGGACGTCGGCCCGCACCACCCGGTCCAGCCCGGCCGGAAAGAGCCGGATCCGCCGCGCCTTGGGGAATCCGACGTACCCGAAGCGCTCATAGAACGACTGCCGGAACGGATACAGCGTGCTGACCGCGTGGCCGGCGTCCCGCATCTCACCGTGCAGTTGGGTGAGGAGGGCGCGGATGTGGCCGCGACGGCGGGCCATCGGGTGGGTCGCGACGCCGCTCACTCCGAGCATCCCGACCGTGCGGCCGCGGACGTTCTGCCGCATGGGCAGGCCTTCGACGGTCGCCTCGGCGACCTCGTCACCGAAGGCGACCAGGATCGTGTTGCGCTCGTGGTAGTGAAGCGAACGTCGCCAGCGTTCTTCGGCCTCGACCGGGTGCGGTGACCGGATGAAGGCGTACGACTGGAGCGGCAACGCCGTCGTCAGGAGTTCCTCGCCGTGGACCCGCCGGATCGTGCTCGCGGAGCCTGCCGTCGCCGGCGTACCTGTGCTTCTCGCTGGCGTACCCGTGGTGGTGCCCGTCGTTTCGATGCTCACGGCTGGCGAGACTAGCCGTCAGCGCGTGGTGTGGGCACCCCCCATTCCTGCTGTCCGACCCGCTCACGTGTCCGACCCGCTCACGTGTCCGACCCGCTCACGTGTCCGGCTCAGCGGTCGGGCGGAGCCGGCGGCGGTACTCGCTCGGGGTGAGCCCGACAAGGGTACGGAACCGCCGGGCGAAGTAGGTCGGATCCGGCCACCCCACAAGAGCACCGACCCGGGCGACGGGTGTCGTACCGCCAGCCAGCAGCCCGGCCGCCTTCTCGGCGCGCAGCCGGGCCAGGTAGGCGATCGGTGGAACCCCGAGGTCGCGCCGGAAGAGCCGGGAGAGGTACGCCGGATCCAGGCTCACCAGGCGCGCGATCTCCTCCACCTGCCAGGGGTGTTCCGGTGCCGCGTCGAGTCGGCCGGCGGCTTCGGAGACGGCCGGATGCGGACCCCGAGGCTCGTGCGGGTGCGGCCCGGTGGACCCCGCCGCGGGCAGACCCGCGACGAGTTGGCCGAGGACTGTGAGTAGCTGGCCGAGCAGGAGTACCCGGTCGTGGGGGCGTTCGGCGATCCGCCGTTCCAGAACACTGATCGACGCGACGGCCTCACGAGCGGCCAAGGCCGAGATCTCGACCGCAAGGACGCCTTGACAGTGTGGCGCGAGTGGCCCCGACCAGAGCAGGTCGGAGACCTCGGGTTCCTCGCGCAGAAACGCCACGTCCCGTAGCAGCGTCGAAGGAGAAAGGCAGGTGTTGGCGACGACCAGCCCACGGCAGCCGGCGAACCCGTGCCAGGTGCCCGGTCGCAGGACGAACACCTGACCCGCGCTCACCGAGGTAGCGCCGTGGGCGCACACGTGCGTGCCGGTACCAGCGCCGACGACGGCGATCTCCAGGAAGTCATGGCTGTGGATCTCGCTGTCACCGGCGAGGGTGGCGACGTTGGCGAAGAGAGGGAACGCGGCCGCGCGGAACAACTCGCGCTCGCGGTAGATCGGCGCCGGTGGTTGCCCTGCGGACACGTCAGGATCGTACGAGCGTTGGTCCGGATCTGCCTAGCTATCGGTACCCCCTCACGTGAGGGTAGGAGGCAGGGCACCATCCATCTCCCTTTCGACAGGACCATCCCCATTTCGATAGGAGGGGCGCGATGACCGGAAGCACGTCGCAGGAACGCTGGACCGACCTCGATGCGGCCGGCGCGGTGAATCAGCGCGTTGTCGACGACTATCGCCGGGACGGATTCGTCCGAGTCCGTGGCATCCTCGAGCCGGCCGAGGTCACGCGGTTCAAGGCCGCGGCCGAGGCGTATCTCGCGGCACACCGCTCCGAGAACTTCTCCAGGGACGCGGTGTTCACCCAACTCGTCAATGTCTGGCCGCGCGACCCCACGATCGCCGAGCTCACCCTCCATCCCAGGATCGCCCGGGTCGCTGAGCAGTTGGCCGGCATCCCGCTCCGCATCTGGCACGACCACATGCTCGTCAAGGAGCCTCACAACAACGTGGCGACGGAGTTCCACCAGGACCGGCCCTACTGGCCGCACGCCAGTGACCGGCACTCGCTGTCAGCGTGGGTCGCCCTCGTCGACGTACCCTTCGAGCGCGGTTGTATGACCTTCCTGCCTGGTACGCAGAACCTCACGGGGTTTCGGCCGCAGAACCTCCACGACGAGGAGGATCTGTTCACGGTCGATCCGTCGTTGCGCTGGCGGCCGCGGGTCACGGTCCCGCTGCGGGCCGGCGACTGCACATTCCACTCCAGCTACACCGGTCACATGGCGCTGCCCAACCGCACCGACCAGGCCAGGTTCGCGCACGTCACGATCTACATGGACGCCGACACGGTGTACGCGGGTACGCCGCACGTCGTCACCGATCCGCTCGGCCTGGCCGCCGGAGACCGGCTTGACGGCGAGACGTTTCCGCGGCCGTGGGGGACCACGGGTGGGTGACCTTCTTCGAAATCACATTGGTGTGGTTCAGCGGTGCGCGGCCGGGTTGACCAGAGCTGGTCCTGCCCCAGGCGTTTCATCTGATCACGTGGATAGGTACGTTCCGACCGTCAGGAGATGATCGTCTTACCTGGGGCCGCCGCGAGGAGGCGAGGTCGTGGAGTCGCGAACAGCGCCATCCCGAACAGCGTCGTCACGAACACCGTTCTCCCGAGCACGGTCCTCGCGAGGACCGGCTCGCCAGGCGCCCGCACCCGCCGGACGCCTGGCCCGATGGTCCCGCGCGGCCGTGGTCCTCGGGGCCGTCCTCGCCCTCGCGCCGGCCGGGATGGCGTACGCCGACCCGCAGGACCCGGCGAAGGTGCCAAGCCAGCAGCAGGTTGAGGACGCCCGCCGCGAGGTGGACACCGCAGCCGGAAGCGTCGGCCGAATCCAGGCCCAGCTCGCGTCCGCCGATGCTCGCCTCCGCCAACTCGAGATCGACGCGCAGGCCGCGGCCGAGGTCTATAACACCGCCGTCTACCAGCGTTCGCAGGCCGAGGCCGCCGCGCGGCAGGCGGCGCAGCGGGCGGAGGCGGCCCGGCGGGCGTCTGAGGAGAAGCGGCGGGATCTCGCGCGGTTGGCGGCGGCGACGTACCGCCTCGATCCGGGTCTCACGGAAGTAGCGGCGTACCTGCGCGCCGACGGCCCCAGCGGTCTCCTCGACCAGACCTCGACGGTCTCGATGGTGTCGGCGTCCGTGACCGACGCCTACCGGTCACTGCGCGCCAGCCAGTCCGTGGCGAGGGTGCTCGACGCCGAGGCGGCGAAGGCGGTGGCCGCCCAGGCCGCGCAAACAGAGCAGGCGGCGCAGGCCCGGCAGCGCGCCGAGGCGTTGGCAGGCGCCCAGGCAGGGGCGGTCGCGGCGATCAGTACCGAGAAGCGGGCGTTGGTCGAGCGGCTCGCCGAGCTGGGGCGGATCTCCGTCGACCTCGCCGCCGCCCGCCAGGAGGGTCTGGAACGCCAGGCGCAGGAGCGTGCCGAGCAGGCCCGCCGCCAAGCGGAGGAGCAGCGCAAGGCCGAGGAGAAGCGCAAGCAGGACGGCGACGACGGGACGGGCGATAACGGGAGCGGTGGCGGTGGCGGTGGCGATACGGGCGGCGACGGGCCCGACGACGGGGGAGGCGTACCCTCCCCGCGTCAACGCCAGGTTGCGCTGGCGTTCGTGCTCGCCCAGCTTGGTGAACCGTACGTCTTCGGCGCGGCCGGGCCGGACACCTGGGACTGCTCGGGCCTGACGATGCGGGCCTGGGAAGCCGCCGGGATCTCGATGCCGCACTTCGCCCGTGGGCAGTACCGCCAGTCCCGACCGATCGCGATGAGCGAGCTGCGGGCGGGTGACCTGATCTTCTGGGCGAGTAACCCGACCGACTCCAACACGATCTACCACGAGGCGATGTACCTCGGCGGCGGCCAGATGGTGCATGCGCCCCGGCCCGGCCGGAACGTCGAGAAGCGCTCGATGTTCTACATGGGTACGCCGACGCACTTCGCCCGGCCACGGTGAGTGGTCGGCGCGGCCTATTCGCGGGAGAAGGTAGCGGGAGGCGACTTGGCGGAGGCGTCTCGGCGTCTTTGCCGAAATTCCTCCGCCAGGGGGGCCATGATCAACGGTCTCGGGCTCCGACATTCCCATGGCGGCCGTGCTCATATGCTGCCGGACATGCTGAGGTTGGAACGTCTGCACGCTGACCACGCGCCTGCTCTGCTGGCGTTCGAGCGGGAGAACCGCGAGTTCTTCGTTCGGACGGTGCCGGATCGCGGGGACGCGTACTTCACCGAGTTCGCCGACCTGCACCGTGCCCGGCTCGCCGAGCAGGACGCCGGTGTCTGTCATTTTCACGTCGTCATCGACGAACACGGGGATCTGATCGGTCGGGTCAACCTCATCGATGTCAGTGCGGGCGCTGCTGAGCTCGGCTACCGGATCGGTGAGCGCGCTACTGGCCGGGGCGTCGCGACGGCCGCGGTTGGGGAGGTGCGCCGCCTGGCGGTCGAGGCGTACGACCTTTCGAACCTCAGGGCGGTCACCACCCGCGACAACCCGGCGTCCATGGCCGTGCTCCAACGCAACGGGTTCACCGCCGTGGCGGACATCCAGCTCGACGGGCGACCCGGTGTGCGGTACGAGTGCCAGCTGGCCAAGGTGGGTGGGCGCGCCGCCGCCGGCTGAGAGAATCCGTTCATGCCGCAGCTGATCGCCTTCCTCACCGACTACGGCACCCGCGACGGCTTCGCGGCGGTGTGCCACGGCGTCATCACCCAGGCCGCGCCCGGCGTCCAGATGCTTGACGTGAGCCACGACGTACCCCCGCAGGATGTCCGTCACGGCGCGGCGGTCCTCGCGCGGGTGGCCAGGTATCTCCCGCCGGCGATCTTCCTCGCGGTGGTCGACCCCGGTGTCGGCACGTCCCGGCGGGGTGTCGCGCTGGCCGCCGGCCGGAGCATGCTGGTCGGGCCCGACAACGGCCTGCTCCTGCCGGCCGCGGAGGTCCTGGGTGGCATCACCGAGGCGCGCGTGCTCAGCAACATGGCGCTGTGGCTGCCCGACGTCGACCAGACGTTCCACGGCCGCGACATCTTCGCGCCGGTGGCGGCCCACCTGGCCCATGGCGGCGCGATGTCGGAGGTGGGCGAACTCCTGAAGCCCGCTGACCTGACCCACCTCCCGGAGCCGCGCCGCGAGGTCGCCGACGGGCGGCTGACGTGTGAGGTGACGTACGTCGACCGGTTCGCGAACGTCCAGCTGGCCGGGGGCCCCGAAGACCTGGAGCTGCTCCGCGAGTGGGCGGTCCGCGGTCCGGAGGAGCCGCAAGGGCACATTGACATCGAGGCGGGCGATCGTCGGGACCGGGCAGCGGTGGGTACTACGTTCGGCGACGTAGCCACCGGCGAGCTCCTCGCCTACTGCGACTCCGACGGCCGCCTGGCGCTCGCCGTCAACAACGGGGAGGCGGCGGCTCGGCTCGGCGTGCGCACCGGCGACGTCGTACATTTGCGCCGCCCGACAGCTCCTGCCTGACCGCAGACCAGGGCGTCAGTGCTTCCCGAGCGCCTGGAAGCGTTCCTGTGACGCGACGATCTCCGCCTCCGCCTCCTGGCGGCCGACCCAGGTGGCGCCTTCGACGGACTTACCGGGCTCGAGCTCCTTGTAGACCTCGAAGAAGTGCTGGATCTCCAGGCGGTCGAACGGCGGCATGTCGTCGATGTCCTGGAAGCGGTCGAGGCGCGGATCGTTGGCGGGTACGCAGACCACCTTGTCGTCGCGGCCCTTCTCGTCGCGCATCCGGAACATCGCCACCGGACGGACCCGGATCAGGCAGCCGGGGAACGTCGGCTCCTGCAGGAGGACAAGCGCGTCGAGCGGGTCGCCGTCCTGGCCGAGGGTGTCTTCGATGAAGCCGTAGTCGGCGGGGTACTGCGTGGCCGTGAAGAGGGTCCTGTCGAGCCGGATCCGCCCACTCTCGTGATCCATCTCGTATTTGTTCCGCTGACCCTTGGGGATCTCGATCGTCACGTCGACGTCCACAGCGCCCTGCCTTCCGTTATCACCGCGTGCCCTAGTGTCGCGCACGTTCCACCCGGCTAGTGCGAAGGGGCAGGGCGGATGACCTCCCACCCCCGCTCTGTTGGTTCCGGCCCCACCGGGCTTCGCCCGTCTGGGCCCACCCCCGCTCTGTTGGTTCCGCCCCACCGGGCTTCGCCCGTCTGGGCCCACCCCCGCCGCGCAGCTGGAAGTGCACGTAAGGTCCCGTACGGGGTATGCGGACCAGGGGAGGTCAACCGTGGGGGGTCGACAACAAACCCGGGAGCCGGCGACCGGCGCCAAGGTCGCGGTGGCGCTAGCGGTCGTTGGCGCCCTCGTCGTGGGCGCGCTGGCGGCGGTCGCCACCGGGGCCGTCAAACTCACCTGGTCGCCGCGGACCCCGTCCAGCGTCGTGACCCGCAGCCCGACGCTTCCGCCCGCCACGGCCGCACCCACCCCGACCCGGGCGCCGGCCCGACCGGTCCTGCGGGCCCTCGACGGGAAGGCCCGCACTCCGACCAACGCCGGCCTCGCCGAGGCACTTGGCCCGCTGCTCGCCTCCCCGGCGCTGGGGGCCCACGCGTCGGTGGCGGTCCGCGACGTCACGACGGGCAAAGTGGTGTACGGCAAGGACCAGACGGGCTCCTACATCCCCGCGTCCACGACCAAGATCCTCACCAGCGCGGCCGTGCTCGCCACGCTCGGGCCGGCGCACCGCTTCGACACGAAGGTCGTCGCGGGTTCCCAGCCCGACCAGATCGTGCTGGTCGGCGGCGGTGACCCGCTGCTTGCCACCGCTCGGGCCCGCACCCGTTCGGACCCGGCCGTCGCCCGCGACTACCCCACACCCGCCACCGTCGACGACCTGGCCGCCCAGACCGCCCGGCGCCTGCGGGCGTCCGGCACCACGAAGGTGAGCCTGCGGTTCGACGACACGTTGTTCTCGCAGCCGGAGAACCCCGCATGGGAGAGCCAGTACGTTCCCTCCGGCGTGGTCGCGCGGATCTCATCCCTGTGGGTCGACGAGGCCAAGCTGTCCTGGCCGGCGCGAGTACCGCGAGCCAGCGACCCCGCACAAACCGCTGCCAAGGCGTTCGCCACCGCACTGACCGCCCGCGGCGTCACCGTGGTCGGATCCCCGGCCCGCGGCAAGGCGCCCGCGAAGTCCACCGAACTCGCCCGCGTCTCCTCGCCGCCGTTGGAGGAGATCGTCGAACACACGCTGCTGATCAGTGACAACGACGCCGCCGAGGTGCTCGCGCGGCACGTCGCGATCGCCGAGGGCAAGCCGGCGACCTTCGCGGGGGCGACGAGCGCGATCAAGGAGGTCCTCGCCCGGATCGGGGTCACCGAGGCCGACCAGATCGAGCTGCACGACGGCAGCGGGCTCTCTCGGCAAGGCCGGCTCAGTGCCGACGTTCTCACCGAGACGCTGGCGCTCGCCGCCCGGCCGGAGTTCCCGGAACTTCGGGCCGTCCTGACCGGGCTGCCGGTGGCCGGGTTCAGCGGCAGCCTCGACCAGCGGTTCTACGGCGCCGCCGCGACCGGCATCGGCCAGGTGCGCGCCAAGACCGGAACGTTGAGCGGGATCGGGTCCCTCGCCGGTGTCGCCACCACGAAGGACGGCACCCTCCTGGCGTTCGCGGTGATCTCCGACCAGGCTCGTATGTCAGACCCGCGGCCGGCGCTCGACCAGATCGCCGCGACGCTCGCCGGATGTGGGTGCCGCTGACAGATCTGCTGGCGGGTGGTGTGACGACAGACCCGCCGACAGTTACGCATCGATCGGAGCTGGGCTGGCATGACCGCGTACGGTGGGGACATGAGCGATCGGAGCGGAAGCGAGGACGCGTATGAGCGACCGTGCTAACCCGGGCGCGACTCCGGGGCCCGACCTCTCCGGCGCCCGCGACGATGCGGAGTCGATGGTCGACTGGGACCTCGCCCTTGCGACAGCCAGGCGACTCCTCCGCCCCGGCCCCGACGTCACGGTGGACGAGGCCCGCCAGGTCGTTGCCGACCTGAGGGAGTTCGCCACCAAGGCTGAGGGCCACGTGCGCAGCTATACCGGCCTGCACACGACCGGCGCCCGGGCGCCGGTGGTCGTCGTCGACCGGAACGGCTGGGTCCAGGCCAACGTCGACGCGTTCCGGCAGGTCCTCGAGCCCCTGGTGGACAAGGTCCGCGAACGCCGCGGCGGGGCTGATCTCTCCCGAATGGGGACGTTCGGGTCCCGGGTCACCGGTGTCGAGGCCGGCGCTCTCCTGGCGTTTCTGTCCAGCAAGGTCCTCGGGCAGTTCGACCCGTTCTGGTCCGACGGCGCGGTCGGCGTACCCGCTCCTCGGGTCAGTCCTGACGGCGGGGTGGACGGCGCGGGTGCGGCTGGTACGCCGGAAGGCCGGGCCGCCGAGCTGGTTCCGAGCGCGCCGCCAGCCGGCCGGCTGCTTCTCGTCGCTCCCAACGTGGCCCACGTCGAGCGGGAGCTCGGCGTCGACCCGCATGACTTCCGGCTCTGGGTCTGCCTGCATGAGGAGACCCACCGGGTGCAGTTCACGGCGGTGCCGTGGCTCCGCGATCACCTGCGTGGCCAGATCCGCTCCTTCCTCGAAGAGACCGACATCGACCCGACGGCGATGTTCTCCCACCTCCGCCAGGGCTTCGAGCAGCTCGGTCGGACTGCCCGCGGTGGCCAGCAGGAGGTGTCGTTCATCGACCTGGTGCAGACGCCGGCGCAGCGGGAGATCCTCGACCAGGTGACGGCGGTGATGTCCCTGCTCGAGGGGCACGCCGACGTGGTGATGGACGGCGTCGGACCAGAGGTCATCCCCTCGGTCGCCACGATCCGGTCGAGCTTCCAGCAGCGTAGGAGCGGGGGGAGCTGGCTCGATCAGTTCCTGAAGCGGATGCTCGGTCTTGACGCCAAGCTCCGCCAGTACCGCGATGGCGCGGCGTTCGTCCGCACCACGGTCGCGGCGGTCGGGCAGGAGGGCTTCAACGCCGTGTGGGCGTCGCCCGCACACCTGCCGACCAAGGCCGAGATACACGACCCCGACGCGTGGGTACGCCGGGTGCACGGATAGCCGAGCTACTGCCGATGGGACCGCACCCCGCGGTGGCGGCGGTCCGGGCGGCCGTCCGCCGTTCACTCGCCGATCTCCAACCCGGCGCACGGATCCTCGTGGCCTGCTCGGGTGGCGCCGACTCCCTCGCCCTGGCGGCCGCGACGGCGTTCGAGGCCCGCAGGGCCGGGTGGATCGCCGGCGCCATCACGGTCGACCACGGCCTGCAACCCGGCTCAGCCGGCCGGGCAGCTCAGGTGGCTGAACTCCTGAGATCCCTCGGCCTTCATCCGGTCGAGGTCGCGACCGTCACGGTGAACGCCGGAGGTGGGCCTGAGGCGGCTGCACGGCGGGCCAGGTACGCCGCGCTCGACGCCGCCGCCGACCGACTCGACGCGCGCGTCGTCCTGCTCGGCCACACCCGCGACGACCAGGCGGAGACGGTGTTGCTCGGCCTGGCCCGCGGCTCGGGTGCGCGTTCGCTCGCCGGCATGCCGGCACGGGCGCCCGCGGCCTCACCCGACGCCGGCCGCGCCGGGCAGCCGGTGCCTGACCGCTATCGCCGGCCGCTGCTCGGACTCGACCGGATCGTCACCCGTGACGCGTGCGCGGCCGCCGGGCTCGAGGTCTGGGAAGACCCGCACAACGCTGATCCGGCGTACGCCAGGGTCCGGGTTCGCCGGCAGGTGCTCCCGGTGATGGAGCAGGAGCTGGGGCCCGGGATCGCCGCGGCCCTGGCCCGCACTGCGGAGCTGCTGCGCGACGACGCGGACGCGCTGGACGCGTGGGCGGATCAGGCGTACGCCGACTGCACCGCGGCCGCCGACACGCTCGCCGGCACGCACGCCGGCCCGCGCGCCGACCCGCTCCAGGTCGATCGGCTGATCCCGCTGCCCGCGGCGGTCCGCCGCCGGGTGTTCCGCCGCGCGGCGCTCGGGGCCGGATGCCCCGGCACCGATCTCTTCGCCCGCCACCTCCTGGCGCTCGACGCCCTGGTGACGGACTGGCGCGGTCAGGTCGGCGTCGACCTGCCTGGTGGTATCCGGGCCTGCCGTCGCGGCGGACTGATCTCCTTCGCCCGACCACCCGCGGCCGAGACGGGGACGCCCCAGCGTTCTTGATCATGCGAGGCTCCAGGTCCCCTTGGTTGGGTCCTCGCACAGCGGGCTTTACTTGAGCACCTTGAGGAGTTCTTGTGCCAGGGGCGCGGCGGAGGCGGGGTTCTGCCCGGTGCGTAGGTTGCGATCCTCGACTGTGTACGGCTTCCAGATCTCGCCGCGGCTGAAGTGGACGCCCATGTTGATGAGTTCGTCCTCAAGCAGCCACCTGGCTTTTGCGGCCAACCCGACGGCGTCTTCTTCGTCGTTGGTGTAGGCCGTGACCCGGTAGCCGGCGAAAGGTGAAACGCCGTGACGTCGGGCGGCCAGCATGGCAGCGGGCGCGTGGCAGACGATGGCAAGGGGCTTGCCCGAGGCGAGCGCCGCGGTCAGCAGCCGGCCCGAGTCGGCGTTGACCCACAGGTCCTCCATCGGACCGTGGCCACCCGGATAGTAGACGGCGTCGTAGTCCTCCAGCCGGGCGCTCGCCAGCTCGATCGGCCGCCGGAGTTCCTCGGCGGACCGCAGGGTTCCCTCCTGCTCAAGGGCGATCTGCTCACTGCCGGCCATCGAGGGGCGCAGACTCATCACGTCCACGTACGGCACAACGCCGTTAGGGGTGGCCACCACGACCTCATGGCCGGCCCCGGTGAGCGCACTGTAGGGGGCCGCGAACTCTTCGGCCCAGTAGCCGGTCGGATGCCTGGTGCCGTCTCTGAGCGTCCAATAACTCGCTCCGGTCATCACGAACAGGATCCTTGCCACGGAAATCACCTCGTCGTCACAGTCCGGCCGTATGCCTGCAATTCCATAGGCCGAATGGGTGCACGTGGACTGCGGCGCCAGGTACGGCGCTCGCGGTCATCACTGCCTGAGGTGGGAGTGCCGCACTCGCGCGCCTTGCCAGTCTAATGGCGCCGAAGGACGGGACCGGGGCCGCCGCGCTGCTCGCACCTGGCTGTGGCACGCTGGCCTCGAGCTGGGCCTGCGCCCTTCCATGCGTGGGGAGTTCGAGGTTCGTCGTGCCCTTCGCGCGCTGTCCCTCAGGGCGGCACGGCCCGGCGTCACCTGCCCGTATCGAGAAGACCCCGCGGAGACCTTGGTGGACCCTGACCAGATCGACCATGACCTGAAGGCCGTCCTGATCTCCGAGGACCAGATCCAGGCCAAGATCCGCGAGCTCGCGGCCGCGGTCGAGAAGGATTACGACGGCCGTGACGTCCTGCTCGTAGGGGTCCTCAAGGGTGCCGTCATGGTGATGGCCGACTTCGCGCGGGCCCTCGACCGCCACGTCGAGATGGACTGGGTGGCGTACTCCTCTTACGGCTCAGGCACGCAGTCCTCAGGTGTCGTACGGATCCTGAAGGACCTCGACACCGACATCACCGGTCGGGACGTCCTGATCGTCGAGGACATCATCGACACCGGGCTCACCCTGTCGTGGCTGGTCGCCAACCTCCGGTCGAGGGGCGCCGCCTCGGTCGAGATCTGCACGCTGTTGCGCAAGCCGGAAGCCGTGAAGATGGCGGTCTCGGTCAAGTACGTCGGCTTCGACATTCCGGACGAGTTCGTCGTGGGATACGGCCTCGACTACGGAGAGAAGTACCGCAACCTGCGATGTGTCGGCACCCTCGCGCCGCACGTCTACTCCGACGCCGGCTGACAGACCGCGACCGCCGGAGGGCCGGGTGACGCGGCGTCCGTACGCCGACACCGCTACCGTTGACCGCGCGCGGGTAACCGGCCGTTGATCGTCGAGGTGTCGAGAGACGGGTCCGTGGGTAGGTAGACCCTATTTATGGCTCCGGGGGACGCTTGTCCCACGAGCTTGGGAACACTCGGCCTGACCTGCGTCGTTGCGAAGGTGAGAAGGGTAAGCCAGAGTACGCCGCGTCCGCGCCAGCGATCAGGCCCGTGTACGGTCGTACTCTCCCCACGGCGTGTGGGGCGAGAGCGGTGCGATCACCGTTCGCGGGACTGTTGTTCTGGTGCGCCGCAGCGCCGATGGGCGCTGCGGGCTGATGAGCAGGAGGGACGGGGCCGCAAGCCTCGGGAGTATGGACGTCAAGCGATTCTTCCGCGGGCCGATCTTCTGGATCGCCGTACTCATCATCGTGATCCTGCTCGTCGGAGATCTGATCACCCGATCGGGCGGTTTCAAGCCGGAAGACACCTACAAGGTGGTCGACCAGATCAGGAACGACAAGGTCGCTTCCGCCGTCATTGTCGGCGGCACCGACCAGGAGATCCGGATCACGACCAAGAGCGGCGAGAAGTTCACTGCCGCGTGGGTCAACGGTCAGGACCTCGAGTTGCAGAAGCTGCTGCAGCAGAAGGCTGACCAGAAGAAGCTGCCTCAGGGCTACAACGTCGAGATCGCGCAGCCCAGTCTGATCGGCTCACTGATCTCCACCTTGTTGCCGTTCATCCTGATCGCGCTGTTGTTCCTGTTCCTGATGAACCAGTTCCAGGGCGGCGGCAGCCGGGTGATGAACTTCGGCAAGTCCAAGGCCAAGCTGATCAGCAAGGACACCCCCAAGACCACCTTCGCTGACGTGGCCGGGTGTGACGAGGCGATCGAGGAACTCGGCGAGATCAAGGAGTTCCTGCAGGAGCCGGCGAAGTTCCAGGCAGTTGGCGCCAAGATCCCCAAGGGCGTGCTGTTGTACGGCCAGCCGGGGACCGGCAAGACCCTCCTCGCCCGCGCGGTGGCTGGTGAGGCCGGCGTTCCCTTCTACTCGATCTCCGGTTCCGACTTCGTCGAGATGTTCGTGGGTGTCGGTGCCTCCCGGGTCCGTGACCTGTTCGAGCAGGCCAAGGCCAATGCGCCGGCGATCGTGTTCATCGACGAGATCGACGCCGTTGGTCGGCACCGTGGTGCGGGCCTCGGCGGTGGCCACGACGAGCGCGAGCAGACCCTCAACCAGCTGCTGGTCGAGATGGACGGCTTCGACGTCCGTGGTGGTGTCATCCTCATCGCCGCCACCAACCGCCCCGACATCCTTGACCCGGCGCTGCTGCGTCCGGGCCGGTTCGACCGGCAGATCAGTGTCGAGGCCCCCGACCTGGTCGGCCGCAACAAGATCCTCCAGGTGCACGCGCGCGGCAAGCCCGTCGCTCCTGGCGTCGACCTCCTCGCGGTCGCCCGGCGGACCCCCGGCTTCAGCGGCGCGGACCTCGCGAACGTCCTCAACGAGGCGGCCCTGCTCACCGCCCGCCAAAACAAGAAGCTCATCGACGACGAGGCCCTCGACGAGGCGATCGACCGGGTCATCGCGGGTCCGCAGAAGCGCACCCGCCTGATGAGCGAGAAGGAAAGGAAGATCACCGCTTACCACGAGGGCGGGCACGCTCTCGTCGCGGCGGCGCTGCCGGGCACCGACCCGGTGCACAAGGTCACGATCCTTCCGCGCGGCCGGGCCCTCGGCTACACCATGGTGCTGCCCGACGAAGACAAATACAGCACCACGCGTTCGGAGATGCTCGACAAGCTCGCGTACATGTTGGGCGGCCGGGCCGCGGAGGAGCTGGTCTTCCACGACCCGACGACTGGCGCGGCCAACGACATCGAGAAGGCGTCGGCGCTCGCGCGGGCGATGGTCACGCAGTACGGCATGACCGAGCGTCTGGGCGCGATCAGGTTCGGCGAGAACAACAGCGAACCCTTCCTCGGCCGCGACCTCGGCCACCAGCGCAACTACTCCGAGGAGGTTGCCGCGCTGGTCGACGAGGAGGTACGCCGGCTCGTCGACACCGCGCACCAGGAGGCGTTCGACATCCTGGTCGACAACCGCGACATCCTCGACAGCCTCGTGCTGGAGCTGTTCGAGAAGGAGACCCTCGACAAGGCACAGGTCGAGCAGGTGTTCGCCTCGATCCGGCGGCGTCCTGAGCGGCCCGCGTGGACCGGCTCGCCCACCCGGCGTCCATCGGAGGTCCCGCCGGTGGAGGTGCCGAAGTCGATCTCGCCCAACGGCCAGAACCCCGAAGGCGGATTGGTGATCGCCCCGGCACCCGAAGGTGAGCCCGACGTCCAGGAGGGTCGCTCGCAAGGCGAACCCAACCCCAACTCCGGCTCCCCCCGGGCCTAGATGGCTAACTCCAAGGGGAAGTCGCTCGCGACCACGGCCTCCGACGGGAGGGTGGGACTGCGGTGAGTGTCCCGATTGACCTTCGCGAGATGACCGAGGTCCCGCCGTTCGACCACGAGCGTGCTGAGCGCGCGATCCGCGAGCTCCTCGTGGCCGTCGGCGAGGACCCCGATCGGGAGGGCCTGAAGGAGACGCCTGCCCGGGTGGCTCGCGCGTACGCCGAGATGTTCGCGGGGCTGCGGATGACGCCTGACGCCGTGCTCTCGACGACGTTCGACCTCGGCCACGACGAGATGGTGCTCGTCAAGGACATCGAGGTCTGGTCAGTGTGCGAACACCACCTGGTGCCGTTCACCGGCGTCGCACACATCGGCTACGTCCCTAACGACCGAGGCCAGATCACCGGCCTGTCCAAGCTCGCCCGGCTGGTCGACGTCTTCGCCAAGCGGCCGCAGGTGCAGGAACGCCTGACCACCCAGATCGCCGACTCGCTGGTCCGCATCCTCGAGCCCCGCGGCGTGATCGTCGTGATCGAGTGCGAGCACCTGTGCATGACGATGCGAGGAGTCCGCAAGCCGGGCGCCAAGACCGTGACCTCCGCGGTGCGCGGCCAGCTTCGCGACCCCGCGACCCGGGCCGAGGCGATGAGCCTGATCATCGGCGCCTGACAGCTCCGCCGTGCCTGACAGCTCCGTGGCGCCTGACAGCTCCGCCGTGCCTGACCGATCCGCGTACGTGCCACAACCAGACGCCCCGGCGGCGGGTCCCGTAGGGGAACCGCCAACCGGGGCGTCTGTTCGAGAACCTCTGTGAGGTTAGAGCCCGACCGGCACGTTGGGCAGGTGAACCCAGAGCTGGCGCTGGTGGACGTACTGACGGTCGGGGAGTTCTTCAAGCAGGGCGACAAGCTCTGCTCGGGCGCCCTGGGCGCGGGCGACGCCCACCAGTTGCCCGCGAGAGGCGGGGCCGACTGCGAACGCGTCGTCGAGGACGTCGAGGATCTCGACCCGGGTGACGGGCTCGGTGGTCGCGACATCAACCGCAGGGGCAACGGCGATGTCGACGGTGGCGGTGCTCATGAAGCTCCTTTCAGCGGCCGGCGGCCTATCCGGCGGCCTGTCCGAGCTAGGTGACCCATCCCTCACCCTGAGTCAACGCGCGAACCCTCCTTCAGGCTACGGCTGAACCCGAAAAATTGCCGCGACATCGTGGTGAACGCTCGGAGAATCTCACGGACTGTGATAAAGCCGGCGTTTTGCCGTCCAAGCGCTCCTCCACAGCGGCCCCACACCCGCAGCGCGGCAGCCGCACCCCAGCGCAATTGCAGGGGTCACCGCAGGGCAGCGAGCAGCATGGGCAGGGACCGATGCAGCTGGCGTTCCCAGTAACGCCAGCCGTGGGTGCCAGGTCCGTAGAAGTTGGTCACCAGGTGGCGGGCGCCCAGCCGGGTCAGGCGTTCGGACAGCAGGCGGTTCTCCGACTCCAGCAACGTCTCGAGCGAGCTGGTGGCATCGGGTGGGTCGAACGGTCCGGCCTCGCCGTTCCCGCAGGAGAGATAGACCGGCAGGTTCCGGAGCCGAGCGGCCAGGTCAACCGGGTTGTGCGCGGCCCAGATCCCAGCCTGCGCGTCCGGATCGCCCCACAGCGCCAGCGGGTCCGGCACGTTGCTCGCCGCGATGGAGAGGGCGAGATCGGAGGCGCCGGGCGTGTGGCGGGTGTCCACGACGCCGCTGTACGACGCCGCGGCGCGGAACATCCCGGGGTTCCGAGCGGCGTACGACAGCGCACCGAACCCACCCATCGACAGGCCGGCGATCACCCGGTGGTTGCTCGCGCCGTACCCGCGTTCCAGGATCTGGCGGACCTCCGTGAGGTGGAACGTCTCCCATGCGGGCGGCCCGCCGGCTCCGGCGTTCCACCAGTCGCTGTAAAAGCCCGCTCGGCCGGCCTCGGGCATCACCACGAGAACGCCACGGAGTTCGGGGATGGAGGCGACGTCGGTGCTCCGGGTCCAGCTGAGGTAGCTGGCGCAGCATCCGTGCAGTAGGAAGAGCACCGGCCACCGCTGGCCTGGACGGCGGTTCTCCCAGCCGTCGGGAGTCAGCAACCGGACCTTGGCGGTCGTGGCGAGGGCGGGGGAGGAGATCGTCAGGTCGACCAGGTTGGCGGCGACGCGTACCTCGTCGACGACTCTCGCGCCGTTGCTCGCCTGGACCGGAACCGGCGGGCGTTCGCCGGAGGCGTCCTCGGCCCCCGCCCGCGCGGTGCCGGTGCTGAGCAGTCCCGCGATCATGAACAGGCAAAGGAGGAGTACGGCGACGAACGGCGCCCGCATGGGACGCTCTACGATCGCGCCGAGCGGGCGGTGGGCCCTGCGGGCGAAGCCCGTGGGGGTCGGATCCCACCCAGCGGAACGCGTACGCGGTGGTTCGAAGCGACGTGGCGACGTCATAAGCGGCCTCCTGAGTGGTTGCCGGCGGTGTCGCGCTGAACGTCGTCGACCTGGTGAGTCCCGTCAAGCGTCCCAGCCGCCGTTGGTCGGCCAGGCCCGGAGCGGAAGCGTCCGCGGAGGGGAGGAGGATATGGGAGTGAACGGCGTTCCGAAGGGCTCTGTGGCTGGGCTTCCCACGCCTCCTCGGGCACTGGTGATGGGAGTGCTCAACGTCACCCCCGACTCGTTCTCCGACGGAGGTCTGTGGCTCGAGCCCGAGCGCGCGATCGCCCACGGCCATGAGCTGTTGGCCGAGGGGGCCGACCTCATCGACGTCGGAGGCGAGTCGACCCGGCCCGGCGCCGCCCGGCCGTCGGAGCAGGAGGAGTTGCGCCGCGTCATCCCTGTCGTACGCGCCCTTGTCGAGGCCGGCGCCCAGGTGTCGATCGACACGATGCGCGCGCGGGTCGCCCACGAGGCGATCGAGGCGGGTGCGGTTCTGGTCAATGACGTGTCCGGCGGCCTGGCTGACCCGGAGATGCTGCCGATGGTGGCGTCGTCGGGGGTGGCGTACGTCAGCATGCACTGGCGGGGGTTCTCAGACCAGATGCAGAGCAGGGCGGTCTACGACGACGTGGTGGCGGAGGTGATCAAGGGGCTGCGTTCTCGGGCCGAGGCGGCGTACGCAGCGGGAATTCCGGCTGAACGGATCGCGATCGACCCTGGCCTGGGCTTCGCGAAGACCGGGGAGCACAACTGGACTCTCCTCGCCGCCCTCGACCGGCTGACCGCGGTTGGCCACCCGGTGCTGCTCGCCGCGTCCCGCAAGACGTTCCTCGGGACTCTGCTCTCCGACCCCGCGACCGGCCGGCCGCGGCGTACGGTCGAGCGCGACGACGCCAGCGTGGCGATCGCCGTTCTCGCCGCTCGGGCCGGGGTGTGGTGCGTCCGTGCCCACGCGGTCCGCCCGACGCTGGACGCGGTGAAGGTCGCGGCCCGTTGGGGTGCCGAGGAGGCGGGTACCAGCCCCTAACATCGTCGCGGCGGAAGCCGGCATCTCACGGCGGATCGGAAGAAAGGGGGTACCTCTGGTTGTCGTCAGACATATGACCGCCGGTACTGTCGTGCGAGGGATTCTCGGCGACCGAGGGATTCTGGTGACAGAGGACAGGAAGGAGGGACGCGATGGCTGACCAGATCACGCTTCGGGGGCTCCGGGTGTTTGGACACCATGGCGTCCATCCGGAGGAACGCGCCAACGGCCAGCCGTTCGTCATCGACGTGGTGCTGGGAGTCGACACCCGTCCGGCGGCGCGCACAGACGACCTGACCCAGACAGTGGACTATTCCCTTCTCGCGACGCGGGTCGCCGACGCGGTGAGCAAGGATCCCGTGGACCTCATCGAGACGGTGGCGCAGCGCGTCGCCGACGTGTGCCTCGAGCAGCCGAGCGTCGCGGATGTCGAGGTCACCATTCACAAGCCCGAGGCGCCTGTCGGCGTGCAGCTCGACGACGTCGCCGTGACCATTCACCGGAGCCGCACGTGACCGAGACGCCCAACCCACACATCATCGATGCCGACACGTTGACCGGCGGTCTGCGCCCGATCAGGCGTGTGGTCCTTGCGCTTGGTAGCAACCTTGGCGACCGTGCGGCCAACCTTCAGGGTGCCCTCAACGCTCTCGCGGACACCCCGGACGTGGAGGTCGTGGGTGTCTCGCCGGTGTACGAGACCGCGCCGGTTGGTGCCCCGGAGGGCTCGCCCGACTTCCTCAACGCGGTGGTCGTCGCCGACTCGACACTGCACGCACGGACCCTGCTCGAACGCGCGTTGGCGATCGAGGACGCGTTCGGTCGGGTCCGCACCGAGCCCGGAGCGCCCCGCACCCTTGACGTCGACCTGGTCGTGGTCGGCGACAAGGTGATCAACGAGGACGACTTCGTCCTCCCGCATCCACGGGCGCATGAGCGGGCGTTCGTGGTGGTCCCATGGTCCGCGGTTGATGGCGATGGCGAGATCCCCGGGCACGGGCGGGTCGGCGACCTTGCCCACGGGGTCGACGTCAGGACGATCACCCGTGTGGACGGTCTCGAGCTCAGGCTCGAGTGAGCCCCGTGCGCACCACTCGTCTCACGCTTCTCGTCGTCCTCCTCCTGCTGGGAGGTGCCGTCGGCTGGAGCGGTGTCGCCGTGATGCAGGCGACCGGCACCATCGTCGGAAGGGCGCCGTGGTCTGCCGCTGGTGGGCTGGCCTTCTTTGCGGCGCTGCTGCTCGCCGGCGCGTGGTACATGTACGACCGCGTCCATCGCAAGCGCCGGACGGTCGACGGGCTGACCGCCGTTCGCCTACTTGCCCTGGCCAAGGCGAGCGCGCTCGTCGGCGCGCTGGTGGCAGGTGTGTACGCGGGCTTCGCGGCGCGCTACCTCCCTGAGTACGGCGTTCCCGACGGTCGCGACCGGGTGATTCGTGGCGGCGTCACAGCGCTCGCCGCGATCGTGGTCGTCGTGGGAGCACTGCTTCTCGAACGCGCCTGCAAGGTTCCGAAGGGACCCGAAGAGAACGAGAACGCCGAACGCAACCGGCAGCGGTAGTACGCAGGGCGAGACAGGAAATCACTGTTCCGTGGTGAGTCCAGGACCTTACGTATGCGACTCTCCGGAAAAGGGGGATGTCCTGGCCAATCGACATCCCAAACCGTAACCTCTGCGCATGGCACGCAGCGGTGATCACCGTATCCGACACCTCGCCCGGTGGGTGGCAACTCCTGTCCTCCTGCTGGCCGCGGCCTTTGTTTTCTTCGCGGTCTACCAGGGCGAGACCTCCATGCTGACTGGTGCGGCGGTCGCCTCGCTGGTCGCCGGAGTTCTGGCGGTGGCCGTCTTCGATATCGAGCTGATCCGCAGCCGTCGTGCCCATGGTGCCGAGCGGGTGGCGCAGGCGCGTTCGTACGCCGCGATGTATGCCGCCCACGTTCGCGTGATGGCGGAAGGGTTCGCGCTCCAGGCGCACCAGAGCCGCAAGGCCGGCAGAGCGGCGAACGTCGATGAGGTAGCCGCGGCTTCCGTGGTTGTGGACGAGAAGCCCTTCGTCGACGAGAAGCCCGTCACGGTGGCCGTGCCCGCTGTCGAGGTGAAGGCGAGCGGCGACGAGAAGGCTGTCGAGCCGCAGGACGCGACGATCAAGGTGGCGGCCGAGAAGTCCTCGGACGAGAAGGCCGCGAAGCCGCAGGGCGCGACCATCGAGGTGGCCGCCGAGAAGGCCTCGGACGAGAAGGTCGAGGCCGGCGCCGCAGCAGCTCAGCAGGACGCGGACGACCAGGAGACGCCGGCAGCCAAGGCGTCGCGCGACGCGGACTCTGGCAACCAGGATTCTGCCGCCAAGGATTCCGGCGACGAGGTCTCCGACCAGAGGGTCAAGGCCGGCGCGGCCGCGGTCCCGATTCCGTTGGCCAAGGACGGCGCTGCCGGCGACACGAGCAAGGCGCCGGAGATGTGGGACAGCCTGCGGGACGCGCCGACGGTCGTCGACCTGATGGCCTGGGAGGTGCGGGCCCGCCTGGCCGCCGACGAGGAGCAGGACGCGGCAAAGGCAACGGCCGAGGACAAAGCCGCCGAGCCGGAAAAGGCAGCCAGCGAACGCCGCGGCGCCTGAGCTTTATCACGGTCCCAGCGCGGGGATCGCCAGGATTGCCTCAGGTGGCGGCCGCCAAGCCGAGGTGACCTCGGTGGCCGATATCGCATGGTGCGCGACCCTCGAGCAGGACCATGATCAACTTGCGGAAATCGCCCACGATTCGCGCGAAGTCTGGGCGACTTCTGCAAGTTGATCATGAAAGACGATCTTTTACCGCGGCGGGCCTGTTTGTCTCGCGGATCGGGCGGCTTGGGGTTGACTCAAGATCATTTCGGGGAAGTTGCCCACGTTCCGCATGAAGCGTGGGCCAAGAGAGTGCTCGCTAGGCGAGATCGTCCACCGAGGTTGCGGTTACTTGGCGGAGGTGTGTCGGCATAGAAGCCGAGATACCTCCGCCAAGTGGCCTTCCGTTCCCTTCACACAATGCCGCGCGGGCGCGGTCAGGTCTGCGGCGCGAGTTCGGGTCCGAGTGAGGAGAACTTCTCCCGGGACACCACCCGCTCCGGCGGCCAGGTGATGTTGGACGGCGGCCAGCTCTGGCCCGTCTGCTTGAGGAAACTCTGCGGCGGCTCGTACATCGGTGGCTCGAAGCCCTCGGGCAGCGAGCTCTTCCACGTCACGCCCTTGGTGCGTTCGGCGAACTCCGCCTTCAGCTCGGCGAGCCGTTCGGGTTGGGTCACGAGGTCGAGCGCCGTCGCCGCGAGGTAGCGGGACGCCATGAGCAGGGCGCTGTGCCCCATGGGGGCGCCGGCGCTCGCGGCCACCGCCCAGTTGTGGGACTTGCAGCCGATGGGCGAGACGGCGGTACCGAGACTCACCGTGGGCACCTGCCAGCTGATGTCGGAGACGTCAGTGGAGCCACCGCCGAGGAACACCGGGTTCGGTGCCCGGAGGGCTTCGATTCCGGTGGCCTGGCCCTTCTCGGGAATGCCGAGCGAGGACTGGATCTGCTTGGCCAGCTTCTGGTCGGCGTCGGTGAATGTCGGCGAGCCGATCTTGACCATGTTCTCGTGGAGGAGCTCGGCCGCCGACCGGGAGGGCAGGCGGTTCCAGCAGGCGGCGGTGATGCGGTACCTCATCACCGTCTGGCTGGCCTTGGCGGCGCCCTCGGCACAGGCGACCACCTTGTCGAAGAGCGCCTTGACCCGGGCCGGGCTGCCTTCGCGTACGTAGTAGGAGATCTCGGCGATCTCGGGAGTGACGTTCGGTGCGTCGCCGCCGTTGTTGATGACGTAGTGGAGGCGGCCGGACGGCGCGATGTTCTCCTCCCGCAGGAACTCCGTCATCGTGGCGAGCATGATCACGCCGTCGAGGGCGCTCTTGTTGCCAAGGGGGGTGCCGCCATGTCCGGAGACGCCGAGGAAGGTGAACGTCACGGCGGTGAGCGCGGAGTTGGTGCCCCAGCTGGTGGAGTTGCTCATGCCGGGGTGCCAGTCGATCATCGCGTCGAGCCCGTCGTAGACCCCCTGCTGGACGGCGTACGCCTTGCCGATCAGCTGTTCCTCGGCAGTGGAGCCGTAGAACTTCACCGTGCCGTCGAGGCGGTTCTTGCGGAGGCCCTCCGATACCGCGATGGCCGCACCGGCGGCGGCGGAGCCGAGTGCGCAGTGGCCGCAGCCGTGGCCGGGTCCGTAGCTTGGCGCCCACGGGTCGTGGATGTAGTCGAGCGGATCGTGCACGCCGACGCCGCGTTTCTGCGAGAGCCCTGGGAGCGCGTCGTACTCCCCGCTGAATCCGATGACCGGCCTGCCGCTGCCGTGGCTCGCGGTGGCGACGAACGCGGTCGGAAAACCGGCCGCTCCCCACTCGATGGTGAAGCCGTTCTTACGAAGGAACTCCGCCTCGGCGACGGAGGACTTCCACTCCCGCAGCGAAAGCTCGGCGTGGTCCCAGATCTCGTCGTTGAGCGCGAGGATCGCCTTGTCATTCCGGTCGATCCAGGCCAGGGCGGTGTCCTTCGCCGGGGAGTCCTTGGCGAGTCCGGTCCGTGGTTCGTAGCTGTCGGCGGGCGCCGCGGCTGGCGCGCGGGTGGTCGCGGCGGCGTGGGCGGGATCGGCGGCGAGGCCAGTGCTGGCCGCACCGATTCCGGCCGCACCGAGAATCTGCAGGATCTGCCGCCGGTTCAGATCTGGTCCGTTGGCAAGCAGATGAGATGGTCCGTGGTCATGCGTGTGGTCGAGATCGCACATCGAGCAAGGCACCTCCGGCGACGATCGCGCGGCGCTCCCTGCGAACGCAGGCCCGCACTTGTGACGCTAGGGAGCCATTCACGAGCCCGTCAACGGATAGTGAGGGTCCGGCACCGGACAGTGAGAGAACCTTAAATTCCTCGTGATCCCCGCCAGCCTGCGTTGCCCTCAGGTAATCCTTCGGACACCCAACCGTTGCCGCGCGAAGCGAAGCCGCGATAGAGGGCGGCGCGTATTGGGTCGGGGGCACCCTTGGCCAAGAGAGCCGTACAAGGGTGCCCCCGACCCAATACGCGGGCCCGGGAGCCTACTTGTCGATGTCGCCGACCACGAAGAACATCGAGCCCAGGATGGCCACCAGGTCGGCGATCACGCAGCCCGGCAGGAGTTCGGGCAGGACCGCGATGTTGTTGAACGACGCGGACCGTAGCTTCAGCCGCCACGGTGTCTTTTCCCCACGCGAGACGAGGAAGTAGCCGTTGAGGCCGAGCGGGCTTTCGGTCCAGGCGTACGTGTGCCCCTCCGGCGCCTTGAGAATCTTGGGCAAGCGGACGTTGACAGGGCCGGGCGGAAGGGACCTCAGCCGGTCGACGCAGGCCTCCGCGAGATCCAGGGACACCTGAACCTGCTCGCGGAGAAGGGAGAAGCGGGCGAAGCAGTCACCTTCGCTCCGGGTGACGACCCGGCCGGGGCCCCCGGGTCCGAAGAGCTCGGTGTACGCGAGATACGGCTCGTCCCGGCGCAGGTCGAAGTCGACACCGGACGCGCGGGCGATCGGGCCAGAAACGCCGTAGGCGTGGACGAGTGCGGGCGAGAGGACGCCGACGCCACGGGTGCGGGCGGCGAAGATCTCGTTGCCGAAGATGAGGTTCGTAAGCTCCGGAAGGCGCCGGCGTACCGCCGTGACGGCGGCCGTCACCCGATCGAGCCACCCGGCGGGAAGGTCCTCCTTCAGGCCGCCGACGCGGTTGAACATGTAGTGCATCCGGCCGCCGGAGATCTCCTCCATCACCTGTTGCAGGGTTTCGCGTTCCCGGAACGCATAGAAGATCGGCGTGATCGCGCCTATCTCGAGCGGATAGCTGCCGAGGAACATCAGGTGGTTGAGGATGCGGTTGAGTTCGGCGAGCAGCATGCGCGCCCACACCGCGCGGACCGGCACCTCCATGCCCAGCATGCGTTCGACCGCGAGCACCACACCAAGCTCGTTGGCGAACGCCGACAGCCAGTCGTGGCGGTTGGCGAGCATGATGATCTGGCGGTAGTCGCGGACCTCGAACAGCTTCTCCGCGCCGCGGTGCATGTAGCCGATGATCGGCTCGCAGGTGACGATGCGTTCGCCGTCGAGAGTCAGCCGCAGGCGCAGGACCCCGTGGGTGGCGGGATGCTGCGGGCCGATGTTGAGCACCATGTCCTGGGTGGCGAGCTCGGCTCCGCCGCCGCGTTCGTACGACAGGGGGCCGCCCGGGCCACTGGCTGGCGTCCCCGTGCCGGCGCCGGTGCTGGTCAGCCCGGCCGCCCCGGCTCCGAGGCTCACAATCCGCTCGGTCGTCACGTCGCCATGCTCGCACGCCCGCGTCCAGATAACCTCCCCTCATGGACAGCCTGTTCGCGCCGCCAGGGGAGCGGTGGCAACCAGTGTCACCGCGGCTGCGTTCACTGCGGCGCGCGCTCCTCGCGTTCTGGCTTGGCGTGGGCGGGCTCGCCGGCGGCGTCGCCATCGGCGTGCTCCTGAACTGGTGGCTTGCCGCCGGCGCGGTGGTGGTCGCCGCGGGTGCCTTCGCCTGGGGCTGGTGGCTCGTCGGGCGCAACTGGGAGTCGTGGGGGTACGCCGAGCGCGGAGACGACCTGCTTGTCACCCATGGCGTGCTGTTCAAGACGCTGGTGGTCGTTCCGTACGGCCGGATGCAGTTCGTGGACGTGACGGCTGGACCGGTCGAGCGGAAGTTCGGTATCGCCACGGTGCAGCTACACACGGCCACCCCGGCGACGGACGCCGAGATCCCGGGCCTTACGCCCGAAGAGGCCGAACGCCTTCGAGACCGGCTGGCGGCGCTCGGCGAGGCCCGGGCCGCGGGCCTATGAGCCAGATGTCCGAATCAGCAGACCGCGGCCCGGTTGATGGCATACCCGTTGATCCCATAGCCCTCGATCCCATACCCGTTGATCCCATACCTGTTGATCCCAACCCCGCTGGTGAGGCGACCGAGTTGCGCCGGCTCCACCCGGCGACCCCGGTGCTCAACGGCTGGAAGTACTTCGCGCTCGTCGTCGCGATCGTGGGGCAGGAGGCGGTCCGCGACCTGGACTTCCGGTTGTTCGGGATCCAGATGGTGGCGGCCGTGGTGCTGGGCGTTGTCCTCGGCTCCTTCTCGTGGTGGTTCACGAAGTACCGCATCGAGGGTGAGGAACTCCGGATCGAGAGCGGGTTCCTCTTCCGGCGTTCGCGGCGGATCCGGATCGACCGGCTTCAGGCGGTCGACATCGTGCGACCCGTCATGGCCAGGCTGCTCGGTGTGGCGGAGCTTCGGCTGGAGATGGCTGGCGGCGGCAAGACCGAGGCGCCGCTTGCCTATCTCACCGAACCCGGCGCCCAGAAGCTTCGGGCCGAACTCCTCGCCCGTGCGGCGGGGCTCGCGGCTGACACTCCCGAGGCGCCGGAACGCCAACTCGTCGCCGTACCTCCTGGCGTACTCCTCGCCTCCACCGTGGTGAGTGCGCCGTTCCTGACCGCGGCGTTGGGATTCGTGGTGGTGGCCGCGACGACCACGGTGGTCCGGGAGATGGTGGGGCTCGCGTTCCTCATCCCCTGGGCGCTCGGTGGGCTCGGCGTGGTGTGGCGGCAGTTCGTGAGCGAGTTCGGGTTCACCGTCAGCGAGTCGCCGGACGGCCTCCGCATCCGTAAAGGTCTCCTTGACACCTGGGCGCAGACCGTGCCGCCCGGGCGCGTACAGGGTGTCGAGATAGAGCAGCAGTTGCTGTGGCGGCCCAAGGGCTGGGTGAAGCTCTCGGTCGACGTGGCGGGGTACGGCGGAAAAGGCAACCAGGAAGGGCAGACCGCCTCGACCCTGCTACCGGTCGCGCCCTGGCCGGTCGCCCGGGCGCTGCTCGAGCGGGTGCTGCCAGGCGTGGACGTCGACGGGGTGGAGCGGGTGCTCGCACCCCGGCGGGCTCGCTGGCTCCGCCCGATCGGCTGGCGTTACCTCCGCCACGGTGCCGACGACCGGGTGTTCGTCACCGACACGGGGTGGCTGACCCGGCGTACCGCCGTCGTTCCGCACGGCAAGATGCAGAGCGTTCGCATTACGCAGGGACCGCTTCAGCGGCGTCTCGATCTCGCGACCGTCCACCTCGACACTCCCGTCGGTCCGGTGAACGCGGTGGCCCTCCACCGGTCCAGCCAGGTCGCGCGGGAACTCGCCGAGGCGCAGGCCGAACGCTCGAGACAGGCCCGCCGGGCCGCTGGTCCCGAACGCTGGATGCAGGCGCAGCTTCCACGAGAGTGATCAGGTTCAGCCGCCCGCACGGATCTTGAGGGGCGGCAGCTCGGTGTTCCTCGCCTGAGCCAGCCAGCAGAAGTCGCCGAGGCCACCCGGCGCGATGAGTTCGGCGTCCTCACCAGCCCGAGCCAGCGCGGCCAGATAGGCGCCCGGATCAGCGTGGGCCAGCGTGAGCGGTGGCCGCGTCCCCGTCACACCCAGGCCACGCAACGCCGACCTCTGGTCGGTGAGAACCGTCGATGCGGCGCCGGCCTCCTCACCAGCGCGGGCCACCGCGTCCACCGCGACATGCGAGGTGAGGTCGCAGGAGCCGTCGGGCACCGGTGGGACGAGCCGGCCGGCGCGGTAACCCACCAGCGTTCCGGCGTACGGCCGCCGCTCCCGCAGGTGCCCGTAGTCAATGGCCACCGCGATGCCGGTACGCAGTCTTCGTACCACCCCGGCCCAGGCGTCGTCGCGCGGCCAGCCCACCTCGGCGCGACTCCCCGGCGGGGCGTCCGCGAGGGGCCACCAGCGTTCGACCCAGGCGAGGTCCCGGCCATCGATGGGATCCGCGAGCCGCTCGTCGCCGGTCTCCACCTGGACCTCGACCAGACGGAGCGCACCGCCGGAGTCGACCTCGACCACATCGAGCGGGACGTCGTCCAGCCATTCGTTCGCGATCACGAGCCCGTCGAGGGTGTCGGGTACGACGTCCGACCAACCCACCGCGTCCGGCAGGTCCGCCGGCCGGTTGGCCACCTCGACGCCGAGGAGGTCGAGATCCTGCGCGAACTGGTGCAGCGTGGTCAGCAGCTCACCCCGACCCGCGCCCACATCCGTGACCGCCCGGAGACCCGCCGACCGCGCGAGACGGAACACCGCGTCGGCGAACGCCGAGGAGACATGCACCGAGGTACGGAAATGCGCGGCCGGCGCCTGCGTACGAAAGAAACCGCCCGGCCCGTACAACGCCCGCGACGTCGCCTCCCGCCAGGTCTGCCAGGCTCGGTCGGTCGCCATACGCGCGACCCTATGCGCCGAATGGGCGGCCCTCCACGCCGAACCCCTTGCCGCCAGGCCCCGTCCTCACCGAGGCTTGAGGTTCGAGCCTGTTCGTGGATTCCCGCCGCACCCCGTCGGGTGTCCAGGAACAGGCTGAGAGGGGGAGTGATGTTCGAACGGTTCACCGAGGCCGCTCGACGGGTGGTGGTCCTGGCGCAGGAGGAGGCCAGGATGCTCAATCACCACTACATCGGGACTGAGCATCTGATGTTGGGACTCGTGCACCAGGGCGAGGGGGTGGCCGGGCAGGCGTTCGAGAGCCTGGGAATCTCGCTGACGGGCGTGCGGGGGCAGGTTGAGGAAATCGTCGGGGTCGGTAGGGATGAGCCGTCCGGCCACATTCCGTTCACGCCCCGCGCCAAGACCGCGCTGGAGCTGTCGCTTCGCGAAGCCCTGCAACTCAAGCATCAGTACATCGGCGCGGAACACCTGCTGCTTGGTCTGTTGACCGAAGGGAGCGGCGTGGGAATCCAGGCGATCGAACGCCTCGGCGTCAGCAGAGTTCGGCTGCGTCAGGAGATCCTCCTGACCATCGGGGAGAAAGAGCCCGCGGCTGGTCCGACGTCCGGCGAGCATCCGACGGCGCGTGCACGTGGTGCCGAGTCACCGACCGTCGGCGAGGTCGCCGCCATCATCGAGGAGAACGCCCGCCTTCACCGTGAGCTCGCCCGCCTTCGAACGCTGCTGCGCCGGCACGGAATCGACGCCGGCCAGTCGTCCTGAGCATCGCGTGGCAGTCACGCCGCGTCCGGGTCATCCCTGCGGCGGACGCCAACGGCCGGTGTCATCCCTGTGGTGGACGCCAGCACGGCACCCGGCACGTACGCTCAACTGCCGTGCGGCACCATCGGATCTACGACTGGCTGCGTCGCCGACCCTATGTCGTCGACGCTGGCATCGTCGTGATCCTTTCGGGCCTGTTGCTCATCGGCAGCGGGTTCTTCTCGGGCGAGATACCTGGTCTCCTCTCCGCCTTCCTGCTGCTGCCTCTGGTGTGGCGGCGGAGGTACCCGGTCGCGGTCTTCACGGTGGTGTCGTTCGGCTGCCTGGCACAGCTGATCCTGCTCGACGTTCCGATCAACGGCGATATTGCCTTCCCGTTCGCGCTGTACGCCGTAAGCGCTTACGCGAGGAGGATCTGGGTACGGCTGGCGGCCCTCGGCGTCGGGGCGCTGGGGGCGGTCCTCGGTCCGCTCGACTGGGTCCAGCCTGAACAGGCCGGAAACTGGTCGTCGATCCTGCTCGTGCATGCCGCACTGGTCGCGCTCAGCTGGACGCTCGGGGACCTGATGCGGACCCGCCGGGCGTACGTGGGGGAGTTGGAGGAGCGGGCCCGGCGCCTTGAGTTCGAACGCGACCAGCAGGCGCTCCTCGCCCGGGCGGCCGAGCGGGCCCGGATCGCGCGGGAGTTGCATGATGTCGTCGCCCACTCCCTGTCCGTCGTCGTGGCGCAGGCCGACGGTGGGTTGTACGCGGGTGAGAAGGACGCCGGCGCGGCCCGGGAGGCGCTCAAAACCATCGGGGCGACCAGCCGGCAGGCGCTGAGCGAGATGCGGCGGCTGCTCGGCGTACTCCGGTCAGGCAACGAGGCAGATGACGCGGAGTTCACGCCGCAACCCTGCCTTGCGCAGCTGCCCGATCTGGTGGCGCAGGTCCGCTCCAGCGGGATGGCGGTCGACCTGGCTGTCGACGGTGAGCCTCGCGCGCTGGCCGGAGGTACGGAGTTGACGGCGTACCGCATCGTCCAGGAAGCCTTGACGAACACGCTCAAGCACGGCGGTCCCACTGCCCGCGCCTCGGTGCGGCTGTCGTACGCCGACGACGCGCTGCGGGTGCGGGTCTGCGATGACGGGCGGGGTGCCGCGGCCAGCTCCGACGGGCAGGGGCAGGGGTTGGCTGGCATGCGGGAACGCATCGCCGTCTACGGTGGACAGCTGCGTGCCGGTCCGCGCCGGGGCGGAGGTTTTGAGGTGCTGGCCGAGCTTCCGTTGACGGGAGCGGAACGCGGCCGGGTGGCTGGCCGTCTCGTCGGCGATGGAGTGTGAGTGCTGGTGACGATCCGGGTTTTCCTTGTTGACGATCAGGTTCTTGTCCGTGCGGGTTTCCGGATGGTCGTGGATTCCCAACCCGACATGGACGTTGTGGGCGAGGCCGGTGACGGTGTTGAGGCGCTCGCGAAGCTGCGATCAGTGGACGCCGACGTGGTCCTGATGGATGTGCGGATGCCCCGCATGGACGGTGTGGAGGCGACCCGCCAGATCCGCGCGCTGGGGGTGGACGCGCCCCGGGTCGTGGTGCTCACGACGTTCGACATCGACGAGTACGCCTTCTCCGCTCTCAAGGCCGGCGCCGCCGGATTCCTGGTCAAGGACGCTCCTCCTGACGACCTTCTGTCGGGGATCAGGGCCGTACACTCCGGCGACGCCGTGGTGGCCCCGAGCACGACGCGGCGCCTGCTCGAACGCGTCGCGCCTCTCCTCCCCGACAGCACGCCGCGGCCCGACGAGCGGGTCGCCGGGCTGACCGACCGGGAGCGCGAGGTGCTGCTCGAGGTGGCTCGCGGGCTGTCGAACGGCGAGATCGCCGGCCGGCTCTTCCTCGCCGAGGCGACGGTCAAGACCCACGTCGGGCGGATCCTCGCCAAGCTGGGCCTGCGCGATCGCGTGCAGCTGGTGGTGTTCGCGTACGAGAACGGCTTGGTCAGCGCCCGCCGCTAAATCGGCAGAGGCATCACCCGATCGTCGTACGCCTTGCGGCGTAAGGGATCCGCCGCGAGCAGTACGCCAGATCGGCCGTCTAGGCGGACGCCTCGCCGAGGCCGCGGCTTCTAGGTTGTGCGAGTCGGACCGGACACTTTCCGAAAGGCCAATCCATGCATGCCGCAGCTCCGCCCGTGAACGTACAGTCGGCGGTGAGTGCCGTGAACCTCGTCAAGGTGTACGGCCAGGGCGCCACGTCCGTACGCGCCCTCGACAACGTGACCGTATCGCTCGAGGCCGGCCAGTTCACCGCGATCATGGGTCCGTCGGGCTCGGGAAAGTCGACGCTCATGCACTGTCTCGCGGGCCTCGACAGCGCGACGTCGGGCGACGTCCTGCTCGGAGGCACCAACCTCACCGAACTCTCTGACAAGCAGCTCACGGTGCTGCGGCGGGAGCGGGTCGGCTTCGTCTTCCAGTCGTTCAATCTGATGCCGACCCTCACCGCCAGGCAGAACATCCTGCTTCCGCTCGACCTCGCCGGCACCCGGCCGGACCGCCAGTGGGTCGACAGCCTTGTCGAGGTGCTCGGACTCGCGGACCGGCTGGCCCACCGCCCGGCCGAGCTGTCCGGCGGCCAGCAGCAACGGGTCGCGGTCGCGCGGGCGCTGGTGACCCGTCCTGACGTGGTGTTCGCGGACGAGCCGACCGGGAACCTCGACTCGCGGACCGGTGCGGAGGTGCTCGACTTCCTGCGGCGGTCGGTCCGCGAGTTCGGCCAGACGGTGGTGATGGTCACCCACGACCCGGTGGCCGCGTCGTACGCCGACCGCGTGGTGCTGCTCGCCGACGGCCGGCTGGCCGGCGAGATCCAGCAGCCGACTCCTGACACGGTCCTGTCCGCCATGCGCGAGCTGGGGGCCTGAACCATGCGCCGGATGATGCTCGCGTCGATCCGGGGCCACGCCGCGCGGTACGTCGCGGGCGGGCTCGCGGTCGTGCTCGGTGTGGCGTTCGTGACGACCGCCCTCCTCGTCCTGAACTCCACCAAGGCGGCCATGGCGGAGGCGGTCGGCGCGCAGTACGCCCGGGCCGACCTCGTGGTCGCCAGCAACCAGAACGACCTCACGCCGGACGCCGTACGCCGGATCCAGGGGATGGAGGGAGTCGCCGCCGCCTCCGGTGTCGCCGTGACGGGTGTCGAGGTCCACTACCCCGGCTCGCCCGGATCCGTCTGGGTCCAGGTCTCAGGCATCCCCCTTGACCCGGACCTGCGGTGGCAGCGGGTCAAGGACGGACGGCTGCCCGAGAAGCCTGACGAGGTGGCGGTGGCCGCCAGCACGGCCAAGGACAAGAACCTTCGGCTGGGTACCCGCCTCACCCTCACCACCGGCCAGTCGCGCGTCCACGACGTCCGCGTCGTCGGGATCGTCCGCGGTGGCACGCTGGCCCAGGACATCACCCTGGTGGCGACTGACCAGGCGACCACCGCGTGGGGCGATGGCGCCACCTACCTCGAGGTCCTTGTCCGGGCGGCAGACGGTGCCGATCTCGCCGCGCTCCGGACCCGGCTGAGCGCCGCGGTCGGTGCGGACATCACCGTCCAGACCGCCAACGAACGCGTGACCGAGCTGGTGGCCGGCCTGACCGGCGGGGTCGACGTCCTGGGTGCGTTCCTCCTCGGGTTCGCCGGTATCGCGTTGTTCGTGGCGACCCTCGTCGTCGCCAACACGTTCACGATCCTGCTGGCCCAGCGGACCCGTGAACTCGCTCTCCTGCGGTGTGTCGGTGCACGACGCGGGCAGGTGTTCGGGTCTGTGCTCCTGGAGTCGGTCGTTCTCGGTGTCGCCGCGTCCGCGCTCGGCGTGGCCGCGGGCGCCGGACTCGCCGCGCTGGCGGTCCGGCTGCTCGAAGGGCAGGCCAACGGACTGATGCCGTCCTCGCTGATGCCCAGCACCCCCACGCTCGTCGTCCCGTTCGTTGCCGGTCTGACGGCCACGGTGGCCGCGGCGCTCGCGCCGGCCAGGCGGGCCACCCGGGTGTCGCCGCTGGCCGCGCTCCGCCCGGAGATGGCGGTGACCGTACGCTCCCGAGCCGGGGTGGTCCGGGTGGTCCTTGCCCTGGTACTCGTCCTCGGCGGTGGCGCGATCCTGGTCGCGGGCACCCGTACGAGCGCGATCATGGTTGGGCTCGCCGCCGGTATCGGTGGGGGCCTGGTGTCGTTCCTCGGCGTCCTGCTCGGTGCGCCGGTGCTGGTGCCGGCCGCTGTCCGGCTCATCGGCCTGCTGTCGGCCCGGGTCGGTGGCGTGCCCGGCCGGCTCGCGGTGTCCAACGCCGTACGCAATCCGCGGCGTACGGCTGCCACCGCCGCCGCGTTGCTCGTCGGCGTCACCCTGATCTCGCTGATGACCGTCGGAGCGGCGTCTGTCCAACGCACGCTGCACGAGTCGCTCGACCGGAGCTATCCGCTCGACCTCACCGTTTCCGCCGAAGGTGGGGAACGCCTGGCGGACAGGACGCTCGCCGCACTTCGCGGTGTCGACGGCCTCGCCGGGACGGTCCCGCTCCGGGCCGGGCAGGTGGCCCTCGTGGACGACCCGTCCATGCGGGTCCAGGTTCACGGAGTCGATCCGGCGGCGGCAGCCAAACTGCTCCGGAATCCTGGACCGCTCGGCGGGCTTCGCGACGGGCTCGCGATCGTCGGCCCGGTCACCGCGGCGCAGTTCGGGCTCGAGGAGGGCGGCAGCTGGCGCCTGCGTACGTCCTCGGGCGGCGAACTCACCGTCCGGGTACGCATGGTCCGCGACGAGGACACCCCGTCGGTGATCGTGAGCGCCGGCGACCTGGCCCGCCTGGCGCCGAAGGCACAGATCGCGGTGCTCTGGGCCCGGATCGGTGAGCCCGCGGACACCAAGGCGGTACTCGAGCGGGTCCAGCAGGTGGTCGGCGACCTGGACAACGTCTCGGTGGGCGGGGCCGCACCGATGCGGGCGATGTACGACCAGATCCTGGACGTGCTGCTCCTGATCGCGACCGGGCTGCTCGCGGTCGCCGTCGTCATCGCGCTGGTCGGCGTCGGCAACACGCTGAGCCTGTCAGTGATCGAGCGAACGCGGGAGCAGGCGTTGCTCCGCGCACTCGGGCTGACCCGGGGGCAGCTGCGGGGGATGCTGGCGTTCGAGGCGCTACTCATCGCGGCCGCCGCGGTGGTCCTCGGCCTGCTGCTCGGCATCGGGTACGGCTGGTCGGGCACAACCGTCCTACTGCGGACCGCGGCCGAGGGTCAGGTGGCGCTCGACATCCCCGTGAGCCGGCTCCTTCTCGTGGCCGGCGTCGCACTGGTGGCCGGGTTGGCCGCGTCGGTGCTGCCGGCCCGCCGGGCGGTCCGCGTACCACCCGCCGCGGCCCTCGGCGACGAATGACCTCTTAACTGCCGAGACCGAACAGAACCGCCAGGACGAACCACAACGCGACAAACGCCAACTCGAGGTAACCGAGCACCAGACCGGCGACCGCGAGGCCGACACCATCGCTGTTCGTACGCCGGATACGGGAGAGCGCCAGGTGCCCCGTCACGATCGCGGGCACCGCGCTCATCCCCGACGTACACAGGCCGAGCACCGCGCAGGCGATCGAGACCTTGGCGAGGGGTTCGGTGACCCGGACCGGCGCGGGTACGTAGTTGGCCCAGGGGTTGGCGAGCGGGGCGGGCGGTGGCGGGTTGTCCGGGCGGGGGACCAGGGCGTGTACGGGCCTGCCCGGAAGCGCGGGCGGCTGGCCGGGTGGCAGGATCTGTGCCGGCGAGGTGGGCTGGCCGGGTCCGATCTGCTGGCCCGGCGAGGGGAGCGGGAACGGCGTCGGCCCGACGGGCAGGTCGACGATCAGTGCCTGGAGCTCGCCGTACGTGCGGGCTCTCATGACCGCATCGACCCGCTCCCGATGCTCCTCCCAGTCGAGCCGGCCCTCGGCGAGGGCGGCCTTCAGCACATCAGCCGCCCGCTCACGGTCCGCGTCCGACGCCCGCATGGAGTACCAGTCGGCGCTCATGTCACCCCCAGCCCGGTAGGGAGCCGGCCCGCATCGGGACGAGGCGGTCCGGAGAACGTCCTCTCCTGCCATTGTGCAGGCCGATCCTGGGGTTGGCCGAGGTCTGCGACGGACAGCTCGCGCTCTAGGCGTACCCGAAGGCACGAAATCGGCCCCCGGGAATGCGGCGGATATGCCCAAAGCCGAGCGATCCCGATATCCGGTACATATGCCGTCGAACGGACCTCAGGCCATGATGATGGCGAGGATCCACAAGACGCCCATCGCGACCACGACCCAGCCGATGGTGACGCCCGCGATCGCGAGTCCGCGCCCGTCGTCGCCGGTTTCCTTGATCTTGGACAGCGCCAGGTGGCCGGTGACGACCGCGGCGATACCGCTGATGCCGCAGGTGAGCGGGGTGAGCGCGCCGAGAATCAACGACGCCTTGGCGAGGGGTTCGGTCGGCCGCGCGGGCGTCAGCGGGTATCCCTGCCACGGCTGCGGAGCCCGGCCGACGGGTGCGGGATACATCGGTGCCGACGGCCCGGGGGACGGCATCGGAGCGGGCCCTGAGGGCAGGTCGGCGATGATCGCCTGCAGCTCGCCGTAGGTCTGGGAACGCATGAGAGTGTCGAGACGGCGTTCGTGTTCGGCCCAGGTGAGCCGGCCTTCGGCGAGGGCCGCCTTGAGGACGTCAGCGCCGCGCTGGCGGTCGGCGTCTGAAGCCCGCATCGAGTGCCAGTTGGCGTTCATCCCATCCCTCCAACGTCACCAGGCCGCGTCCTTGCTGCGCTGCGCTCGCTCATGCGCGTCCTCGCTTCGCTGCGCTCGCTCATGTGCTCCCCACCGTCGTTCACCTGTTCGCCGTGCGTGGTGTCCTGCCGCGGGCGTTGGCCGCCGTGGAACCGCCGTGGAACGGCCAGATCATCCCGCCCCCAGCCATTGTGACGTCTCGCGTGGGTCGAACGTGCCGCTTGACCCATCGTCCTGTGGATCTCGCGTACGCGCGGACCGCTTGACCGGCCCCACCCATGAAACACCTCCTAGTACGCTGACGGGCCGGAATGCCTGGCGGGTTGGCCGGCGGTGAAACTTCATAACGAAAGGGCGCCAGCCCATGCTCCTCGCGATCGACGTCGGCAACACCCACACCGTTCTGGGGCTCTTCGACCATGCTGAGCTGGTCGAGCACTGGCGGGTGGCGACCGACGACCGCCGTACGGCAGACGAACTCGCCGTTCTCGTCGCCGGGCTCCTCGACGGCCACCTCGGTCCGGGCGGTGTGACGGGTGTGTCCATCTGCTCCAGTGTCCCGGCGGTGCTGCACGAGCTCCGGGAGATGCTCCGCCGCTATTACGGCGATGTTGTGGGCGTGGTGGTGGAGCCCGGCGTCCGCACCGGCGTACCCGTCCTCATGGACAATCCGCGCGAGGTCGGAGCGGACCGGATCGTCAACGCGCTCGCCGCGTTCGACCTCTACGCCCGGGCGTCGATCGTGGTCGACTTCGGTACGGCGACGACGTTCGACGTGGTGAGTGCGCGCGGGGAGTACATCGGAGGGGCCATCGCCCCCGGGATCGAGATCTCGCTGGAAGCGCTCGGTCAGCGGGGAGCCCAACTCCGCAGGGTCGAACTCCTTCGCCCGCGTTCGGTGATCGCCAAGAACACCGTGGAGGCGCTCCAGTCCGGCGCGGTCTACGGGTTCGCGGGGCAGGTCGACGGCATTGTCGGGCGGATGATCGGTGAACTCGGTGCCGCCCCTGACGACGTGACGGTGGTGGCGACGGGCGGCCTCGCCCCGCTGGTCATCGAGGAGTGCCGCACGGTCACCGAGCACGAACCCTGGCTCACCCTGCGAGGGCTCCGCCTGGTGTTCGAGCGCAACCAACCCGCGACCTGACGCGGGGCGATGATGTCTCAACATCCAGGCGGCCTGCGGTCCATCGAGATCATTTTGGGGAAGCCCACGTCTCGCGCGGAGCGTGGGCCACTTCCCCGAAATGATCTTGAGCGGGTTCGAGAAGCACCCACTATGTGAGATCGCTCGCGAGGTTGCGGTGACTTGGCGGAGGAGTTTCGGGAAAGAAGCCGAGACACCTCCGCCAAGTCGGCTCCGGCTCCCTTCACGATGCCGCGGTCTGTCGGTGCGAGGGCCCTATGAGTAAGCCGCCTTAGAGGTCGCGCGGGTCAATATGCGGGGCTGCCTGGGTGTACGCGATGTGAAAGCTGGGACCTCACGCGCCAAGTCGCCACCATGCAAGGTGAATTCGACTTGCTTCGTAGGGAGACGGCGCGTGGGGTCGGGGCTGTCTCGAGAATGGCGTACACCTGAGACCCGAAGCGACGATCAACGTGGAGATGCGGCCCACGTCTCGCGCGAGGCGTACTCCGGGTCAGCTGTACAGCGGCAGGTGATGCCAGTGCGCTCGGTCCAGCGCCCTGAGCACCGGCTGGCTGATCATGGAGAACGCGACCTCATACCCCTCGGCCTGCCCCCGGCGTTCCATCTCGAGCAGGAACCGCAGACCGCATTCGTCGAACGCCGTGACCTCGCGGGTGTCCACGACGACGCGGTCCAGATTGCCCAGGTCCTCCAGGAGTGACACCTCCTGGAGCGCGGCGGCCAGCTTGGACTCCGTTGCCGGCCCGATCATTCCGCGCAGGAACACCACGATCTCGCGACTTCCCCGGTCGACTACCTCGACGTCATCCATACCTCTCGCCTCCTCGCGGCTTCGGCGAGTGCGTTCCGGTCCGATGCCCGGGCCATGAAACCGGTGTACCCCCACCGGCCGGCCGAACACCAGCCGTGCGCCGAACACCAGCCGTGCGCCGAACGCCGGACCCGTACGAGGAACGCCGGACCCGTACGAGGAACGCCCGGGCCGCGGGTGAGGGATCGCCGTCAGGCCGGCTCCGGGATCGATCCCGGAAGGTCGAGGACGCCGCGGAGCCAGCGTTCGGAGGTGGCGACGTGGACAACGCTCGCCGCCCGGGCGGCCTCCGGGTCACGGTCGGCCAGAGCGGCATAAATGCCTTCGTGTTGGGCGATAGTGAGGCTCGCCGCGCCCTCCTCGCGCAGGCCCCGCCAGATCCGCGCCCGGAGGGTGCGACTCGACAGGGCTGATAGCAGCGACGCCAGCGTCGGGTTGCCGCAGGCGGCGATCACCCGGTCATGGAACGCCGTGTCGTAGGACACGAGTTCCTCGGTGTCGGAGGCGGCGCGCATCTGGTCGAGCAAGGTGCGCAGGTCGGCGAGGAGGTCGCCGTCCGCGTGCCGGGCCGCCAGCGCGGTGGCCTCCGCTTCGAGGATCCGGCGTACATGCATGACATCGGCGAGATCGCGGTCCTGGATCAGATGGACGGCGAAGCCGATCCCCTCCAGAAGTAGCGCCGGCTCCAGACTCGTGACGTAGGTGCCGTCTCCACGGCGGACGTCGAGTACGCGGGCGACTTCGAGGGCTTTCACCGCTTCACGTACCGAACCACGCGACATTCCGAGCATGGCGCAGAGTTGCTTTTCGGGCGGAAGCCGGGCGCCCGGGTGCAGTTCACCGGTCACGATGAGTTCGCGGATCCGGGAGATCGCCTCGTCGGTGCGCGCCATGTCGGCCATTGTCCTGACGTCCTTCTCCGGCGACTCAACCCCGGGCCGACTCAACCCCGGGCCGACTCAACCCCGGGCCGGTTGGCCAGCAACGTCTCGACCTCGGGGACGCGCCGGCTCGAATCCCGAAGGAGCCCCGGAAAGTCGGAGGTCACTCCGTCGGCGCCGATACGGAGTGCGTGGACGAGTTGGTTTTCATCGTTGGCCGGCCAGCCAATGACCTCCAGCCTTTCCTGCCGGCACAGCTCGACGAATTCGGCGTCGAGTTCGGCCAGGCCAAGGCAAAGGAGGGGGACGCCCATCTCCCGGGCCAGGTCGACGGATTCGCGCCGCGCCCGCGAGGAGATGAGACCGGTACGGACCTCGGGGAGGTACTCGATCGTCGCGCGGATGATGTCGGCCGAGAACGACGTCACAGTAATACGGTCAAACAGTCCGCGGTCGCGAATCGTGTCGAGAGCGGCACGTGCCGCATCCGGTGCCTTGATCTCGGCCTGGATCGGGAGTGCGACCGAGTCGAGGACTTCGTCGAACGTCGGGATCGACTCGCCCTCTCCCGCATCGAGTGCCTTGATCTCGGCAAGGGTCATCTCAGCGACCTTGCCTTTCCCATCTGTCGTTCTCTCCACGTCGCTGTCGTGCAGGATGACGAGCTGGCCGTCGGCGCTCAGGCGCAGGTCGAGTTCGATCGCGTCCGCTCCTTCCTCGACCGCCCGGCGAAAAGAGCGAAGGGTGTTCTCGGGTTCAAGGCCCATGGCGCCCCGGTGCCCGACCAGTGTGAACGTCACGTTTACCTGCCTGTCCGATTCGGCGATGATGGGTGGTGGCTGCTGGAGGCCCGACAAGTGACGACCCTCTCACGTACAGCCGGGATACAGACCGGCGACACCAACGCGCGATAGCCGGTGAGATACCCGCGGCCAACGCGCGTTCGACATACCATCTGGTGTTCGGCGTCGTACCCCACCCCAATAAACCAGGGTGCGTCCACACCGCATAACCTTGTGACCTATGACCGAGACGCCCCCGCCCCGCGCTGCGCCGGAGGAGGATCTCCCGGAGCAGATGCGGATTCGGCGCGATAAGAGGGCGCAGCTGATCGGTCGCGGCATTGATCCGTATCCCGTCTCAGTCACACGGACCCATACTCTCGCCGAGCTTCGCCGTCTCTACGGTGATCTTGAACCCGACCAGGCGACTGGTCAGATGGCGACGGTTGTGGGGCGGGTCATCTTTTCCAGGATCACCGGCAAGCTGTGTTTTGCACGCCTCCGCGATGGCGACGGCACCGAGGTGCAGGCCATGATCTCGGTGGACCGGGTCGGTCAGGAGTCCCTCGCCGACTGGAAATCCATGGTCGACATCGGTGACCACGTCGGTGTTGAGGGTGAGGTCGTCACCAGCCGGCGCGGCGAACTCTCCGTTGCGGCCACTCGTTGGTTCATCGTCTCCAAAGCGGTACGCCCGCTTCCGGTCGAGCACAAGCACCTGTCCGAGGAATCCCGGGTACGCCAGCGTTACCTCGATCTCATCCAGCGCCCCGGAGCCCGGGAGTTGCTGGTGGCCCGCTCGGCCGTGGTGTCGACGATTCGGCAGTCCCTTTCCTCCCGCGACTACGTCGAAGTCGAAACCCCCATCCTGCAGGCCGTCCATGGTGGCGCCGCGGCCCGACCATTCGTGACGCAGTTCAACGCCTTCGACCGGGAGTACTACCTCCGCATCGCGATCGAGCTGTACCTCAAGAGGCTGGTCGTCGGCGGTGTCCACCGGGTCTTCGAGATCGGTCGTAATTTCCGGAATGAGGGCGTCGACTCGACGCACTCACCCGAGTTCACGATGCTCGAGGCTTATGAGGCCTACGGCGATTACCACACGATGGCCGGGCTGGTTCGCTCCCTCGTCCTGGCGGCGGCGACGGCGGTCGGCTCGACAGTGGTCCCCGATGGTCGCGGCGGACAGATCGACCTCACCACCGAATGGCGTTGGCTGCCAATACACGAGGCGGTCTCCTCTGCCGTTGGCGAAGAAGTGACGCCCGACACTGGCGAGGAGGAGCTGCGGCGATACGCCGACCGCTTCAATGTCGCGCTTCAGCCCGACTGGAGCACCGGCGAGATCGTCCTCGAGCTCTTTGAGAAGCTCGTCGAGCACACCCTCATCGAGCCGACATTTGTCTGTGACTATCCCGCCGAGGTTCGCCCGTTGGCTCGGCCCCACCGCAAGGATCCCCGACTTGCCGAGGCCTTCGATCTGGTGGCGGCCGGTGTGGAGTTGGCGGTGGCATATTCGGAGCTCGTCGACCCGGTCGAACAACGCGACCGGCTCGTCGAGCAGTCCATCCGAGCGGCCGGCGGCGATCCAGAGGCGATGCAGCTCGACGAGGATTTCCTGCGTGCTCTCGAATACGGCATGCCGCCGACCGGCGGGATGGGTATGGGAATCGACCGGCTCGTCATGCTGCTGACCGGCGTTCGTTCCATTCGTGACACCATCCTCTTCCCACTGGTGAAGCCGGAGGGCTGAAGGACGGCGTCGCGAAGACCGGTCGAAGGCAACACGTCCGGTAGTCCTTTGAAGGTTCTGCGGGGCCATTGCGTGGGTAGCTAGTCAGAGCGCGGAGAGATTGTCCGGAGTAGAAGGTATTCCGTGTTTGCTCAAAACCTGCGCGTGGCTCTATTCTTGTGTTAGCCCCCGTGTATTAGAGAAGGGAACCACTGAAGTGGCGACGAAGACTAACGTCGTTCTCATCGATGACATCGATGGTTCGGAGGCCGAGGAGAGCGTGAAGTTTGCGCTCGACGGCGTCTCCTACGAAATCGACCTGTCCGCCAAGAATGCGGCGAAGTTGCGGAACGTCGTCGCCTCTTACGTCGACTCGGCTCGTCGGGTGGGTGGTCGTGCCGCCCGTGGACGTGCCGCCAAGCCGGCCGCCGGTGGTGCCGCGCGCAAGCCGGAGACCGCCGAGATCCGTGCTTGGGCCAAGGATCAGGGCTACGACGTGAGTGACCGTGGTCGGATTCCGGCCGAGATCATCGAGGCCTACCAGAAGGGCCGCCGCTAGTCAGCTCAGCGGTTGGTGCTTCTGATGTCCGCAGACGCGCGATGCCTCTGAAGCCTGTTAACAAGACGTCGCGGCGACCGTTCACTCTGTGACGGAATTGCGCGTCTAAGCGCGAAGGCCCCCGAGGTCCTCCTTGGGGGCCTTGTCGTGCGCTCGGGGCGTTGCGACGGGTTGCCGCCGTACTGTCACAGGCCGCGGACTTCCCGTGTTCGCTTCGGGCGTAACACCTCGCCATAGGGGGTGGTGGGGGAACAGAGTGGGGAGGCCAGGCAGTTACAGCGTCACGTAATGTTTACCGGCCGCGTCCGGTTGATCCCGACTCGAGACATGGTGCGAGCGGGTGAGGCCGCGGTCGGGGTCTAGCATGAAGTGCAGGGGCCGGGGTACGTCCGACCCCCGCGCCGTCTCCAGCCCGGGGAGCAAATGATGTTCGAGAGGTTCACCGACCGCGCGAGGCGGGTTGTCGTCCTGGCCCAAGAAGAGGCCCGGATGCTCAGCCACAACTACATCGGCACGGAGCACATCCTTCTGGGTCTCATCCACGAAGGCGAAGGCGTGGCCGCCAAGGCGCTCGAGAGCCTCGGTATCTCCTTGGAGGCCGTCCGCGCCCAGGTTGAGGAGATCATTGGTCAGGGTCAGACGGCGCCGAGCGGGCACATCCCGTTCACGCCGAGGGCCAAGAAGGTGCTCGAGTTGTCGCTGCGTGAGGCGCTCCAGCTTGGCCACAACTACATCGGCACCGAGCACATCCTGCTCGGCCTCATCCGCGAGGGTGAGGGTGTCGCGGCGCAGGTGTTGGTGAAGCTTGGCGCCGATCTTGGCCGGGTACGCCAGCAGGTCATCCAGTTGCTCTCGGGTTACCAGGGCAAGGAGACCGCGGGCGCGGCCGCCGGTGGCAGTGGCGAGGGCTCTCCGCAGGGCTCCCTTGTGCTCGACCAGTTCGGGCGCAACCTCACTCAGGGCGCCCGCGAGGGCAAGCTCGACCCGGTGATCGGGCGCGAGAAGGAAATCGAGCGGGTCATGCAGGTGCTGTCCCGCCGTACCAAGAACAACCCCGTACTCATCGGCGAGCCGGGCGTCGGCAAGACCGCGATCGTCGAGGGCCTGGCGCAGGCCATCGTGCGCGGCGACGTGCCCGAGACCCTCAAGGACAAGCAGATCTACACGCTCGACCTCGGCGCGCTGGTCGCTGGGTCGCGCTACCGCGGTGACTTCGAGGAACGCCTCAAGAAGGTGCTGAAGGAGATCCGCACCCGCGGCGACATCATCCTGTTCATCGACGAGCTCCACACGCTCGTCGGTGCGGGTGCCGCCGAGGGCGCGATCGACGCGGCGAGCATCCTCAAGCCGATGCTGGCCCGCGGCGAGCTTCAGACCGTCGGGGCGACGACTCTCGACGAATACCGCAAGTACCTCGAAAAGGACGCCGCCCTCGAGCGCCGGTTCCAGCCGATCCACGTGCAGGAGCCGTCGATCGCGCTCACGATCGAGATGCTCAAGGGGCAGCGCGACCGGTACGAAGCGCACCACCGCGTGACGATCACCGACCAGGCGATCGTGGCGGCGGCCCAGCTGTCCGACCGGTACATCTCCGACCGCTACCTGCCCGACAAGGCGATCGACCTGATCGACGAGGCCGGGTCCAGGTTGCGGATCCGCCGGATGACCGCGCCGCCTGACCTGCGGGAGTTCGACGAGCGGATCGCCAACGTGCGCCGCGACAAGGAAGCCGCGATCGACGCCCAGGACTTCGAGCGGGCTGCCTCGCTGCGCGATGAGGAAAAGAAGCTCATCGCCCAGAAGGGCGAACGCGAGAAGCAGTGGAAGGCCGGCGACATGGACGTCGTGGCCGAGGTCGATGAGGAGCTCATCGCCGAGGTGCTCGCCACGGCGACCGGCATCCCCGTCTTCCGCCTCACCGAGGAGGAGTCGCAGCGGCTGCTCCGCATGGAGGACGAGCTGCACAAGCGCTACATCGGCCAGGAAGACGCCGTCCACGCGCTGGCGAAGTCGATCCGGCGTACCCGCGCCGGTCTGAAGGACCCGAAGCGTCCGAGCGGGTCGTTCATCTTCGCGGGCCCGTCCGGTGTCGGTAAGACTCACCTGTCCAAGATCCTCGCTGAGTTCCTCTTCGGGGACGAGAGTGCGCTCGTCGCGCTCGACATGAGTGAGTACTCCGAGAAGCACACCGTGTCGCGGCTGTTCGGCTCGCCTCCGGGCTACGTCGGCTACGACGAGGGTGGTCAGCTGACCGAGAAGGTCCGGCGTCGGCCGTTCTCGGTGGTGCTGTTCGACGAGGTCGAGAAGGCACACCCCGAGATCTTCAACTCGCTGTTGCAGATCCTCGAGGAGGGCCGCCTCACCGACGCTCAGGGTCGGGTGGTCGACTTCAAGAACACCGTCATCATCATGACGACCAACCTCGGTACCCGCGACATCGCCAAGGGCGTCAACCTCGGCTTCTCGCAGTCCAAGGACCTCATCGGCTCCTACGACCGGATGAAGTCGAAGGTCCAGGAAGAGCTCAAGCAGCACTTCCGTCCTGAGTTCCTCAACCGGGTCGACGAGATCATCGTCTTCCCGCCGTTCACCGAGGAGGAGATCCTCGCGATCGTCGACCTCAACATCGCCGAGGTCGAGGACCGGCTGAAGAACAAGGACATGGGCATCGAGCTCACCCAGCCGGCCAAGCAACTGCTGGCAAAGCGGGGCTGGGACCCGGTGATGGGTGCCCGGCCGCTGCGCCGGACGATCCAGCGCGAGATCGAGGACAGCCTGGCCGAGAAGCTGCTGTACGGCGAGTTGACCTCTGGCCAGATCGTGCTCGTCGATGTCGAGGGCGAAGGCCGGGAGGCGAAGTTCACCTTCACCGGCACGGCGAAGGCCGCCGTTCCGGAGGTCCCACCGGTCAGCGCCACGAGCCAGGACTAAACCCGGTCCACCAAGGCATGAGGGGGCGATCCCGTTCGCGGGATCGCCCCCTCGGCATATCCGCAGGTAGGACGGGGAGCGTGGTCGGCCGGGCCGCTCTCAGCGGGTGGGCACGGCGGGCGCGCGGACGGGGAGCCGGAAGCGATCTCCGTCCAGAGGCTCTACCAGGCCGTCGGCAACCAGCGTGTCGAGCGCGCGTTCGCGTTGGGAAGCGTGCGGCCAGGTGGCTTCGAGATCGGCTCGGTGTACCGGCTCGGACGTCTCCCGCAGCGCGCGGAGCAGTCGCCCCCGGCACTGCCGGTCGGTCCCTTCGTAGGTCTGCCGGCGCCGCGGTGGACCGGCATGGTCCGGCTGTCCTGCCTGATGCCAGGCGCAGTCCCGGGTGATCGGGCAGGCGCCACAACGCGGCGCGGCCGACGTACACACCAGCGCGCCGACCTCCATGACCGCGACTGCCCAATGCGCCGCCGTCTCGGGTTCGTCCGGCAGGAGATCGGTGGCGATCCTGCGCTCGCGGGCGGTGGTCGCGGTGGGTGGGTAGCGCACACCCTCGGCGACCCGGGCGAGGACCCGCCGGACGTTGGTGTCGAGGACCGCGTGCCGCTGCCGAAAGGCGAACGACGCGACGGCCGCCGCGGTGTACTCGCCGACGCCCGGCAGTGAGCGGAGTTCGTCGTACGCCGACGGCACCGCGCCACCATGCCGCTCGACCATCGTGGTGGCCGCGGCATGCAGGCGAAGCGCCCGGCGCGGGTAGCCCAGCCGATCCCATTGCCGGACGGCCTCGCCCGGGGCGTCGGCGGCAAGTGCGGCGGGAGTGGGCCAGTGGGTCAGCCAGGCGGCGTAGGCCGGGAGGACGCGGCTGACCGGAGTCTGCTGGAGCATCACCTCGCTGACGAGGATCGCCCACGGAGTCGCATCGGGCTGCCGCCACGGCAGGTCACGCGCGTGGGCGGCGTACCACTCCAGGACGCGAGCGTGCAGGGGCGAGGTCGGCATGGCGCATCGATCATCGCATGCCGCGTGGGACTTCCCGGCCGGGCGGCGTACGGCGTGGGTCCACGGCAACGCGCACCTGACTCGTTACCCTCCGCCGTATGAGACCCCTGCTGCGGCCGGTCGGGTCCCTGCCGGCATCGGTGTACTGGGTCCGGCGGCTTGCCCTTCTTGCCGTGGTCCTGCTTCTTGCCTGGTTGGTGATCAGCCTGGCGATACCCGACGGTCCGAAGGAAGGTGTCGCGGCCGGCGGTGACAAGACGACCTCGGCGTCAACGACAGCGGCCCGCTCGACGGTCACACCGGGCACCACGCGCTCTGCCGGGCCCGGGAGTACCCCCGCCCCACGGGTCACCTCGACCGGCGCAGTGAAGGGGAGTGCCTCCTCGAAGCCCGCCACCCCGAGCGTCCCGCCGGCGAAGAAGCCGACCGCTCCGGCGACCTCGCCGGCGACGCCCGCACGACCCACCGCCTGCGGCCAGGGTTCGCTCGACACCAGCGTCGAGGCGGCGAAGAACCCGTCCCCAGTAGGGCAGCCGGTCGCCATCAGAGTCACCATCCGCAATGCCGCGTCGGCGGCCTGCCAGCTCACGGTCGACCCGACCTCGCTTCGTATCCAGATCACCTCGGGCAACGACCTGATCTGGGACACCCGGCACTGCCCCTCGGTGGTGCCGAAGGGCCCGCTCACACTGGAGCCGAAGAAGTCGCGCACACTGACCTTCACCTGGCCGGGTACGCGGTCGCGGGAAGGGTGCCCGTCGGGTCAACCCAATGCGCAGCCGGGCTACTACGCCGCGGAGGTCACCGTGGCGGGGACCTCCGCCCGGGACCGCTTCCAGCTGACCTGAGGAAGCACTGCCCGGGTCGGGCAGCCGCTCCCTGAACACCCAGGTGACACCCCGACCCGGGGCTACTACTGTGCCTGCCGTACCTGCGTAATTACGCCTGCCATCGCGACGTTCCGATCGCTAATGAGCAGGCTGGGCCTCTGGCGCGTGGACGGGAGCAGTATGAACGACCTTTCGATCGGCGTGATCGGTTACGGACTTCGCGGGGGACTCGCCCGGCATGCGCACCGGCCCGGCGAGGGTTCGCGGGTCGTCGCGGTCTTTGACCCCGATGTCGACGCACATCGTCGTTTCCGGGCGGACTTCGGTGACGACGTCCACGCCGGCGATGACCTGGCGGCGTTCCTCGGCCTTGGGCTGGACGCGGTGTTCGTGTTGAGCCCGGACTACCTCCACGAGGAACATGCGCTGGCCCTTCTCGACGCCGGCGTCGCCGTCTATCTCGAGAAGCCGATGGCGATCACCACCGAAGGATGTGACCGGGTACTCCGGGCCGCGCAAAAGGCTGGCGGCCGTCTTTATCTCGGACACAACATGCGGCACATGCCCTTCGTCCGGGAGATGAAGAGGCTCATTGATGCGGGCGCTATTGGTGAGCCCAAAGCCGCCTGGTGCCGGCATTTCGTTGGGCACGGCGGCGATTTCTATTTCGCCGACTGGCATGCCGAACGCAGGTACGGCACCAGCCTCCTGCTGCAGAAGGGCGCCCACGACATCGACGTACTCCACTGGCTGTGCGGCTCCTACACCGAAACCGTCACCGGTATGGGAGAACGCATGGTCTATGACGCCGACCAGGCAGGAGATGCCGAGCCCTGGTGGCGGCAGCAGAACAACCTCACCCGCTGGCCACCGCGTTCGCTCACCGGACTCAACCCGGCCATGGATGTCGAGGATGTGTCGATGCTCATGATGCGGCTCCAGAACGGCATGCTCGCGTCGTACCAGCAGTGCCACTTCACCCCCGACTACTGGCGCAACTACACGATCATCGGCACCGAAGGCCGGATCGAGAACTTCGGGAACGGCGAACCAGGCACGGTGATCAGGCTGTGGAACAGCCGGCACGACTACGACGCGGACGGCGACTCCGCGTTCCCGATCGGGCCGGAGACCGGCGAGCACGGCGGCGCCGATCCGCGCATCGTGGCGGAGTTCCTGAGGTACGTCCGCGACGGCGGGGCGACCGAGACCTCGCCCGTGGCCGCGAGGTACGCCGTGGCGGCCGGCTGCGCGGGGGCTGACTCGCTGCGGGCAGGGAGCGTGCCGGTTCGGGTACCCGAGGCTGACACCGAGGTGACGGCCTACTTCGGCGAGTAAGAGGTCGCGTTCGTTCCCGCGCGACCTCACAGGTCGCGCGGGAACGAACGGAGTGGGTCGAGCGGGCCGAGTCAGACGTAGCGTTCGAGGATGCTGGACTCGGCCAGCCGGGAAAGCCCCTCGCGGACCGAGCGGGCGCGGTGTTCGCCCACTCCTCCGACCGCCTGGAGGTCGTCGATGCTGGCCGCCAGGAGCTTCTGCAGGCTCCCGAAATGCTCGACCAGCCGGTCGATGACCGCCCCGGGCAGTCGGGGAACCTTGGCCAGGAGGCGGTAACCGCGCGGGCTCACGGCGGCGTCGAGCGCGTCGCCGCCGTGGCCGAGTGCACGAGCGGCCGAGCTGATGTCGAGCAACTCCGTCGACGACAGGGCATCCAGCTCGGCCAGCGCCTCCTCGACCCCACGCGAGCGGCGGCCGGTCGACTGCGGGAGGTAGTCACGGGCGACGAGTTCGCGCTCGGGGTCGACACCCGCCACGAGTTCGTCAAGCTGGAGGGCGAGCAAGCGGCCGTCGACGCCCAACTCGACGACGTACCCGTGGATCTCGTTGGCGATCCGCCGCACCATCTCGAGCCGCTGCGCCACCTGGGCGACGTCCCGGACAGTCACCAGGTCTTCGATCTCGAGTGCGGAGAGTGTGCCGGAGACCTCGTCGAGGCGGAGCTTGTAGCGCTCCAGCGTCGCGAGCGCTTGGTTGGCCCGGGACAGGATCTGCCCGGCGTCCTCGAGGACGTACCTGAGGTCGTCGACGTACAGGCCGATGATCCGCATCGACTGGGACACGGACACGACGGGGAAGCCGGTCTGCTTGGCGATGCGTTCGGCGGTGCGATGGCGGGTGCCCGTCTCCTCCGTCGGGATCGACGGGTCGGGCATCAGGTGTACGGCGGCGCGGAGGATCCGGGTGCAGTCACGGTCGACGATGATCGCGCCGTCCATCTTGGCGAGCTCGCGCAGTCCGGTGGCGCTGAACTCGACGTCGAGCGCGAATCCGCCCGTACAGATCGACTCGACGGTGCGGTCGTAGCCCAACACGATAAGCGCGCCCGTCCGACCGCGGAGGACGCGCTCAAGGCCGTCGCGCAGGGATGTGCCCGGCGCGACGGCGGCGAGTGTCGCCCGGAACTTGGCATCCGGGCTTTTGTCACTGGCAGCCACAACTCTCCTGGGATGGTCAGGCCTGCTCGCGTAAGTCTACGGGCCGGGGTTTCGCGATGTACTCCGCGCCATGCGGGGAACGTCCCGGTCGTGTCGCGTTCATGGTTTGACGTCAGGACCCCGGTCTGGAGTCGCCAGGTTGCCCGAGCTGACCGGTAGTGGACATGAGAGAGCCTCGGGAGTGCCGGCGTGTCGCCGTCCAGGCGGGGAATTCTGGAGCCCGTATGTCCAGACCGGTCCCATTCGTGCCAGTCGCCTCTCGACGATTTGGAGCCTGCCCCGCATGAGATTTCTCGTCCCGTACCGCCTGCGAACGGAGTACGCCGACGACCCGATCGGCGTCGATGACGCCCAGCCACGCTTCTCCTGGCTGCTCAGCGCGGTCCTCACGGGCCCCCAGGGCGGCAGGTACGAAGAGTCCGCCGAGGGAGCGGCGCCCGCGCAGGAGGCGTTCCAGGTCCTCGTCGCGACCGACCCAGCGCTCCTGTCGGCAGGTCAGGGCGACGTCTGGGACTCCGGGCGGGTGGAGTCGGGAAGCACGTGCCAGGTGGAGTACGCGGGGGCGCCGCTGCGGGCCGCGACCCGGTATGTCTGGGCCGTTCGGGTCTGGGATGACAACGGCGAGATGTCGGAGTGGTCGGAGCCGGCCGCGTTCGAGATGGGGCTGCTCGAACCCTCCGACTGGTCCGGCGCGGTGTGGATCAGTCGCCAGGCTGGTGGGGGTGCCGACGGGGCCCGTGCCGCGCTGCCCGCGCCGCTCCTGCGGAAGGCGTTCCACCTGCCGGCCGGCGACGTGGTGCGGGCGCGGCTCTACGCGTGCGGGCTGGGGTACGGCGAGTTCTTCCTCGACGGTGAACGGGTCGGGCGGGCGGTGCTGGACCCGGCGCCCACGAACTACGACGCGACCGTCCTCTATTCGGCGTACGACGTGACAGACCTGGTGCGCCGGGGAGGTTCCGAGCACGTGCTGGCGGCGACGCTCGGCCGCGGCCGGTACGGCGACGCCACCCCGAACGTGTGGTACTGGGAGCAGGCGCCCTGGTGGGACCACCCGAAGGTTCTCGCGCAGCTGGTCGTGTCGTATGCCGACGGCCGGACCGAGCAGGTCGTGACCGACGCGAGCTGGCGGACGGCCGACGGGCCGATCCAGGAGGACTCGTTGTACGCCGGGGAGCGGTACGACGCGCGGCAGGAGGTGCCCGGCTGGGCCGGGGTGGGGTTCGACGACTCCGCGTGGGTCTCCGCGGTGCCGGCCGCGGCGCCGAAAGGCGTGCTGCGGTCGCAGCGGGTGGAGCCGATCGAGCCGCTCGGTGAGGTCGGGCCGGTGGGGCTGCGGGAGCCCGTGCCGGGGGTTCAGGTGTTCGACCTCGGGCAGCAGTTCGCCGGGTGGGCGCGGCTTCGCCTGTCGGGGCCGGCGGGCACCGAGATCCAGGTGCGTTACGGCGAACGCCTGCTCGATGATGGCACCGTCGATATCAAACAGGGCCACATCTATCGCGACATGCAGACCGACACGTACGTGCTCCGCGGCGGAGGGGTTGAGATCTACGAGCCGCGGTTCTCATACAAAGGTTTTCAGTACGTCCAGGTGGAAGGGCTGCCGGAGCCGCCGGAACTCACCGACCTGACCGGGATCGTGGTGCACACCGCAGTGGCGTCGACGGGCGAATTCGAGTGTGACGACGACCTGGTGAACCGGATCCATGCGGCCACCAGGTGGGCGGTGCTCAACAACTTGCACGGAATTCCGACGGACACGCCGGTCTTCGAAAAGAACGGTTGGACCGGCGACGCGCATCTGACCGCCGATGTCGCGGCGTACAACTTCCACCTGCCGCGCTTCTACACGAAGTGGCTGGGGGACTGGGCGGACGCCCAGAAACCGAACGGCGAGTTTCCCCCGATCGTGCCCACGAGCGGTTGGGGATATCACGGTGACGAGAAGTCGGGAATCCGCGCGCCGATCCCGGCCTGGGATGTGGCGTACGTCGAAATTCCGTGGGTGATGTACCAGCATTACGGCGACATCCGGGTGCTGGAGCGGCACTATGACCGGCAGCGCCGCTATCTCGACTATCTGGTCGAGGGTTTTGTTCGCGACGAGGTGGTGCTGGTCGGTCTCGGAGACTGGCTGCCGCCGGGCCATCACGGGATGCCGCCGGAGGGGCCGGGAATTTATGAGACGGCCTACACCTTCCGGTTCGCGCAACTCCTTGGCGAGATCGCGACTGTCCTGGGGCGTCAAGACGACCTTGCGGGGTACGCCGAAGTCGCCGCGAGGGTCCGGGCGGGCTTCAACCGGACGTTCTACGACGCCGCGACCGCGACCTATCACGGTGAACGGCCGACCGACTATCGCCAGGCGGCGAACGTGATCGCGCTGTGGTTCGGGCTGGTGCCAGAGGCCGCGTACGACCAGGTCCTGGCCAACCTGGTGGCGGATATTCACGCCCGTCAGGATCACCTTGACACCGGGGTGATCGGGACGAAGTTCCTGTTCCCGTTGCTGACCCGGCACGATCACGTCGATCTCGCCTTCACGGTGGCGACCCAGCGGACATATCCGGGCTACGGGTACTGGATGGAGCAGGGCGCGACCGCGTTGTATGAGCACTGGCAGGCCGATTCCCGCTCGCGTAACCACCATTTCTTCGGGCACGTCGACCAGTGGTTCATCGAGGACCTCGCCGGCGTACGCCCGGCAGCGCCCGGATATGCGCGGGTGCGGGTGCGCCCGGTGCCGCCGCGGGCGTTGGGGCGGGCGCAGGTGCGCCTTGACACCATCCGTGGTCGGGTCGCGTCCGCGTGGCGGCGACGTGGGGACGGCTTCGAGGTGACGGTCGAGCTTCCACCGGGTGTGACGGGTGAGGTGCACGTACCTCAGGCCGGTGGAGGGTACGCCGTACACGAGTGCGGCCCGGGCGCCCACACCTTCGAGTCAGAGAGCTGACCCGGTCTTCGGCTGGCACCCCCGAGTTGTCATAGGTTTCTCGGTCTCTTAAGAGACCGAGAAACCTATGACAGCTCGGGCTGACCAAAGGGCTTGTCTCATATCGCGGGCAGATCTGAAGGGCCTTGCGTCGAACCTCGAGTAGATGCCCAGTTCCCGCGCAAAAGTGGGCATCTACTCAAGATTCGACGAGGTCGGTGTCTGTTCGCCGCGATCGCCACCCGCTCCTTGAGAAGCCCGGCTGGTCGCCGCCGCGAACTCACACCTCGCCGACGATGGAACCGAGCTGCCAGATCGTCACCAGGTCCCAAGACAACGAGCTTTGAGTAAACCCGCAGTCCGTAGCATCTATTCGGCAAGATTGTGAAGGCTTCGGGGTGTTGTAGCACCCTAAAGTCTTCACAATCTTAGTTGGCCTGAGATTGGCGTGCCCTGACGCGCCTTTCCCTACCCTGCCGGGCGAATCCAGCGCGCTTCGTGGGAAGTTGCCACTGAACCTTATTCAAAACCAATCTTCCGGGGCGCGGCTCCTGGAGTTGTTGGAGCGAAGTTGATCAACGGCCCCGGATTCGGACGCCCACCGCGGGGAGCGCCCGATTTGCGGACCGTTGATCAACTTCGCCCGAGCACGGAGCCACGACTGGCGGGACCTCGCGTGGCGACTTCCTGCGAAGCAAGCTGAATTCCCCTTGCCTGGCGGGAAGATGCCCTGCCTCGCGCCGGAGAAGGTGTACACAAGGTGAGACGCCACCCGTGCCAACGCCCCGACGTGGCGCAGCTGCATCCGCAAAGAAGCCGCGACGGTGGGCTGCTGAATCCGCCATCCGTACGCAAAGGGCGCGGGTCAACCACCCGGCGAAATCCTGTCCGTGCGACCCCTACGAGGTGGGGCGGCGGGGGAGGCTCACGACGGTGCCCAGCCGGGCGGCGACGTGGAGCGCCTCACCGAGGTGTGGCACCTCCTTGACCCGGATGCCGTCGGGTGCGGGGCCGCTGTCGGGGGGTACGAGCGCCTCCGTGAAGCCCAGGCGTACCGCCTCGGCCAGCCGTCGCTGCACCCCGGTCACCGGGCGTAGCTCGCCGGCGAGCCCCACTTCACCGAGGGCGATCATCAGGGGCGGCAGCGGCTGGTCGGTGGTGGAGCTCGCCACGGCGAGGGCCACGGCAAGGTCGGCGGCCGGCTCGCGCAGGCGTACGCCACCGACTGTCGAGGCGTAGACGTCCTGGTTGCCGATCCGCAGGCGGCCGCGGCGCTCGAGGACGGCGAGCACCATGGCGAGCCGGCTCGAATCCAGCCCGGACGTCGCCCGGCGCGGGCTGGCCAGTGCGGACGGCGCGACCAGCGCCTGCACCTCGGCGAGCAAGGGACGCTTGCCTTCGACCGTCACGGTGACGCAGCTGCCCGGAACGGGATCCGGACGGCGGGTCAGGAACAACCCGCTCGGGTCGGGGAGGCTCCGCAGCCCGCCGTCGGCGAAGTCGAAGCAGCCGACCTCATCGGAGGGGCCGAAGCGGTTCTTGACCGCGCGGACCATCCGCAGCCGGGAGTGCCGGTCGCCTTCGAAGTGGAGTACGACGTCAACCAGGTGCTCGAGCACCCGCGGCCCCGCGATCGAGCCGTCCTTGGTGACATGGCCGACGAGCAGGGTCGCGATGCCGCGTTCCTTGGAGACCCGGATCAACGCGGACGCGACCTCGCGCACCTGAGTCACGCCACCCTGGGCGCCGTCGACGGCCGCGGAAGCCACCGTCTGAACGGAGTCGAGCACGATGAGGTCGGGCTGGACGGCGTCGATGTGGCCCAGCACGGCGGAGAGGTCGGTCTCGGCGGCGAGGTAGAGAGTGGGTGCGAGGGCGTCGATGCGTTCGGCGCGAAGGCGTACCTGCGCAGTGGATTCTTCCCCCGACACGTAGAGGCTGCGCCCACCCGACCGGGCCCGCTCGGCGGCCACCTCCAGGAGCAAGGTGGACTTGCCGACCCCCGGCTCGCCCGCGACCAGGATGACACCGCCCCGGACGAGACCACCGCCGAGCACCCGGTCGAGCTCGGACACGCGGGTGGGTTCGGAGCGGGCCGCCTCGACGTCCACCTGGCCGATCGGCAAGGCCGGCTCGCTGACGGGCCCGGCGGCCGTGATGGTCACCTTGGCGCCGCCGACCTCCTCGACGGTGCCCCATGCCTGGCACTCACCGCAGCGGCCGATCCATTTGACGGTCTGCCAGCCGCATTCGCCGCAGCGGTAGGCGGGTTTGGGGGAGCGGGAGATCGTTGCTCTGGCCATGAGGAGCAAGGCTAGGGTGCGGCTCCGACAATTCAGGCGCCAACTCCGGCCGGGCCGCCCGGAATTTCTGGTAGGCGAGTTCGGCCGGACGACTTAGGCTGAGGAACTGTGAGCACACAGACCAAAACAGATGTGAGCACAGGTATCACGATGGTGCCCATCGGCGTCGTGGTCGGCGGACGTCAGGAAATCCGTGAGAATGACTGGTCCGATGTCACGGCGCGGATCGTGCTCGACGACGCGCTCCTGGAGCCTGAGGCGACCCTCGGGCTGGTGGCGTTCTCGCACCTCGAGGTGGTCTATTTCTTCCACCGCTCGACCCGAACCCGCGTGGGCGCCGCACATCCACGAAGCAACCCGCACTGGCCACGCGTCGGCGTTCTCGCCGATCACAGCCCGCATCGACTCAATCACCTTGGCGTGTCCTGTTGCGAGCTTGTGGGCATTGACGGCCTGACATTGACGGTCCGTGGGCTCGACGCGGTGGACGGAACGCCGATCCTGGACGTCAAACCGTACGTCGAGGAGTTCGGGCCACGCGGACCTGTCAAGGAACCCGCGTGGATCCGCGAACTCATGCGTACCTACTACTAGCCGCCGCGGGGAAGAGTGGCGGCGTTCAGAACGCGCGCCACCACAGGTTGACGGCGTAGTCGACCTCGAGGCCGGGGTGGTTCGCGACCACCCATTCGGCGACCTCGGGCCGGAACTCGATCCTGACCACCGACTCGAAGTCCTCCCGCCGCTCGAAGCGCCAGCGGATGTCGAGGGGCTCGCGGGACCAGCCCTGGCGCGCCCAGAAGCGTTCGACCTCGCGGGCGTCGTACTTCGGGAACGCCGCGCGGAACCACCCACCAAAGGTGCTCCGGGTCGCGTCGTTGTCGATGATGAACGCCGCACCGCCGCGGCGTACCACCCGGCGAAGCTCGGCCAACCCAGGCTCGCACCCGGGCCCGAAGAAGTACGCCCACCGCGCGTGTACGACGTCGACGGAGGCGTCGGGGACCGGCAGCAGCTGCGCGGAACCCTGCCGGACCTCCACGTTGCGCAACCCCGCACACCGCCGGCGGGCCCGGTCGACGAGGTCCCCATGGGGCTCCACACCGATCACCCGCGCGGCCTGCGCCGCGAACCCCGGCAGGTGAAAACCGCTGCCGCAGCCGACGTCGAGGACACGGGCGCCGGTCAAGGGTCGGCGTTCGAGCATGGCGGACTCGATCACCCGGTCGGGGTCGACGGCGAGGTTCTCGAGTTCGTAGGTCCCGGGGCTGTTCCAGATGTTGGGGCTCGGCCGGGCGCCCTTCGCGATCCGCGGCATGTCGAAGGCTCTGACCTGACCCGTGGCTCAGGTGAGCTTGCGGGCGCGGGACGCCTTCGCCTTGGCCCGCAGCGGGTCCGCGGGATGCGGGGCCAGCCGTTCCCGGGCGGCGAGATGGGCCTCGCAGTGCTTGACGACTTCGTCGTACGCACCCTTGCCCATGAGCTCGACCAGCTCGGCCTTGTTGGACAGGTAGAGCGGCTCGCGCGCGGTGTGCGCCTCGGTGTTGCCCGTGCAGTACCAATCGAAGTCGTGGCCGCCGGGCCCCCATCCGCGCCGGTCGTACTCCGTGATCGTCACCTCGGTGTAGGTGGTGCCGTCGGTGAGTTCGACGTCGCGGTAGAGCCGCCGGATGGGAAGCTGCCAGCACACCTCCGGCTTGGTCTCCATCGGATGGAGGCCGGTACGCAGCGCGTACTTGTGCAGGGAGCAGCCGGTGCCGCCCTCGAACCCCGGCCGGTTGTGGAAGATGCAGGCGCCGTCGTAGACGCGGGTCTTGCGGTCGCCGTCCTCGTCGGTCTCGATCCAGCCGTTCTTGCTGCCTTCGGCGCGTAGCTGCCAGTCCTCGGCGGTGAGCTTCTTGACGAAGCCGCGGACGCGCTTCTCGTCCGCCTTGTCCGCGAAGTGGGCGCCGAGTACGCAGCACCCGGCGTCGGGTTGTTCGGTGAAGATGCCAGGACAGCCGGCGCCGAAGATGCAGTTCCACCGGGACGTGAGCCAGGTGAGGTCACAGCGGAAGACCTGGTCGGCGTCGTCGGGGTCGGTGAACTCCACCCACGCGCGAGGGAAGTCAAGCGATACCTCGGGCACGCCCCGAACCCTACGCCCCGGCCGTCCGCGCACAGCCGCGCCCCGCCGGACCGGCTCGCGGAGGTCACGCCGCGCCGTACCAGCTCGATCGCCGCGGCCAGTCCTGACCTGGACGGGTTTGTGTCCAGATGGGCTCCACCCCTGACCAGCCCGGGCGCTGCGGAGCGCCGGTCGGGCCTAACCGGGTAGCGTCAACTCATGCGGCTTGGCGTGCTCGACGTGGGCTCCAACACCGTCCATCTCCTCGTGGTCGACGCGCGCCCCGGTGCCCGACCCCTTCCGGCCTACTCCCACAAGGCCGAGCTCCGGCTCGCCGAGCACCTCGACGACCAGGGCGCTATCTCCGACGCCGGGCGGGCGGCACTCGAGCGGTTCGTGGCCGAGGCGCTCGAGATCGGTGAGGACAAGGGGTGCCAGTCGGTTCTGGCGTTCGCCACCTCTGCCATCCGGGAGGCGACCAACGGCGACGACGTCCTCCGTGCGGTCGCCGAGTCGACCAGCGTCGAACTCTCCGTTCTGCCCGGTGCGGAGGAGGCCCGGCTCACCTTCCTCGCCGTGCGCAGGTGGTTCGGATGGTCCTCGCGCCGGCTGCTGGTGTTCGACGTCGGCGGCGGGTCGCTGGAGATCGGCATCGGTGTCGACGAGGACCCCGACGCCGCGCTGTCGATGCCGCTGGGTGCGGGTCGCCTGACGCGTGACTGGTTCACGTCCGACCCGCCGGACCGCGACGAGGTGCGGGCGTTGCGCAAGTACGTCCGAGCCGAGATCGCGCGGCACGCCGGTCTGGTGGTGCGGTTCGGTGCGCCGGACCATGTGGTGGGTACGTCGAAGACCTTCCGCCAGCTGGTCCGGGTCTGCGGCGCGGCGCCGTCGTCCGAAGGGCCCTACGTCAAGCGGGTGATGGCGCGGAGCGTGCTGGAGCAGTGGATCCCGAAGCTGGCCGCCATGTCGGCGGGGGAGCGGGTCGAACTGCCTGGCGTCTCACCGGGACGCGCGCACCAACTCCTCGCTGGCGCGATCGTCGCTGACGCGGCCATGGATCTGTTCGGGGCTGAGGAACTCGAGGCGTGTCCCTGGGCGCTGCGTGAGGGTGTGATCCTCCGGCACCTCGACACGATGGAGCCGGAGGACTTCGCATGACAGAGCTGTCCGCGTGAGGGAGGCCGTCGCCTGATGGGGGTCTGCGCGTGATGGGGGTCTTCATGTGATGAGGGACGTCGCGTGACGCGGGACTTCGGTGTCCGGTTGGTGGTCGACGGCGGACAGACCATGCTCCGGATGGGCGTCCTCCAGGAGTCGGACCAGCCGGTTCCGCCGCTGCGCGAGCAGGTCTCGGTTCCGGGGTTCCAGTGGACGGCCGGTGAGGACCCGGTCGAGCAGCAGTGCCAGCGGGTCGTCGCCGCCTGGGAGGCGCTCGGCCGGCCAGGTCCCGTCGACGTGGTGGCTCTTGGTCTTGCCGGCGGCGCGTCCGACCGGCCGAGCCGGGAACGCCTCGCGCCGCTGGTCGCCGAACGCCTGGGCGCCCGCAAGGTGCTCCTGACAGGCGACGACGTCACGACGCACCTCGGCGTCCTCGCCGGCGAGCCCGGGGTCGTCGTGGCGGCCGGGACCGGCGTGGCCTGCCTCGCCGTCACGTCAAGCGGGCAGCTGATCAACATCGACGGGCTGGGCTACCTCTTCGGTGACTCCGGCGGTGGGTTCTCGCTGGGACTGGCCGGTCTGCGGGCCGCGCTCGCGGGCTACGAGGGCCGGGGCGCCGCGACCGCGTTGACGGCCCGGGCCGAACGCCGGGTCGGCCGGCCGCTGCGGGACGCGGTGAAGACGTGGTACCGCTCGCCCTCGCTGGTCGCCGACGTCGCGGCGTTCGCGGCAGAGGTGGCCGAGGTCGCGCAGGCGGACCCGGTGGCGCGGGTGCTGTGCCTGTCCGCCGGTGAGGAACTCGCCGTCAGTGTGACCGCCGCCGTCCGTAAGGGTTTCCCGGCCGCGCCCGACGGGAGTGTGCCGGTTTCCTGGGCCGGTGGGGTCCTTGGGGCTCCCGTCATCTTCGAGGCGTTCTCGACCGGAATGGCCGAGCTGTGCCCGGCCGCCACGTTGCGTACGCCGCAGGGCGACTCGCTCGGCGGTGCGGTGCGGCTGGCCGCCAGCGCGGAGGTGCCGCACCTGGCCAGTGTGGTCGTACACCTGACCGCGACCGCCCGCCCCGAGGGGCGGTAACCCCGCTGCCTGAGGGGGTCGGTAAGCGGCTGCCCGAGGGGCGGTAACCGCCCGCCCGGGGGAGCCCGGCTTCGCAGTCGCCGGACCGCGCGGGCGCGGTAGCCGTACGCTGGGGGCCGTGCAGCCCGTCGCGCCCACTACCCATGTCCGGGGCAAGGACGTCGTCGTCCGGGTGCCCGACGCGCGGATCGCGCTGTCCTCGGCGTCGGTCTACCCCGAGTCGACCGCGACGGCGTTCGAGCTGGCCGCCCGCCTGGGGTTCGACGGCGTTGAGGTCATGGTGGGTGCCGATCCGCTGAGCCAGGACATCAGCGCGCTGCGCCGGCTGAGCGACTACCACCAGCTGCCCGTCGTCTCCATCCACGCACCCACGCTGTTGATCACCCAGCGGGTCTGGGGCACGGACCCCTGGGGCAAGCTCGACCGCAGCGCGGAGGCTGCGAAGGAGCTCGGCGCCTCCGTGGTAGTCGTCCACCCGCCGTTTCGCTGGCAGCGCGACTACGCCCGCGACTTCGTGACCGGGGTGGCCCAACGCCAGCAGGAAACGGGCATCAGTTTCGCGGTCGAGAACATGTTCCCGTGGCGGGCCGCCGGGCAGGGCCTCCAGGCGTACCTCCCGGGTTGGGACCCGCGGGACTTCGACTACGCCGAGGTGACGCTCGACCTGTCCCACACGGCGACGGCGGGCGTGGACGCCTACGAGATGGCGTACGACCTGGGCGACCGGCTGACCCACGTGCACCTCGCGGACGGCACCGGCTCCAGCAAGGACGAGCATCTGGTGCCCGGCCGCGGTAACCAGCGCTGTGCCGAGGTGCTCGAGCTGCTCGCCCGGCGCGGCTTCACCGGCTCCATCGTCCTGGAGGTCAACACCCGGCGGGCGGCCAGCCGGGCAGAGCGGGAGGCTGACCTCGCCGAGGCACTCGCGTACGCCCGCCTCAACTTCGCGGCTCCCGTCGTTCCTTCCTACGCCGTGACCGTCGACGGCACCATCGAGGCGGTCGGCGGCGGCACGTCCGGCTGACTCCGAGTCGCCGCTACGTTCTCTCTCCCGGGATGCTCACCCGCCTCCCGGACCCGCGCCGTGAACTTCTTTCGGGCAGCCTCTTGCCCTGAATGTCTCTTTCGCCCATCCTGACTAGGACATCCCTTCCCAAATCCGGGCGCCTACCTGCGCACATCCGGATTTCGGGCGCAGCCGGCGAAAAGAGGTCCGGTGATGGTCAGGATTCGGCATCAGGCGTTCAGACTTCTCGTACTCCTCGGGTTCGCTACCGGATCGCTGATCGCGACCGGTATTCCCGCCGGCGCCGCCACTCCCACATACACCGCGCTGGGTGACTCGTATTCGTCCGGCGTGGGCACCCGCAGCTATTACTCCGACGGCACGAACTGCAAGCGTTCTCCGTACGCCTATCCGGTGTTGGACGCCGCCCGGCTCAGCGCCAGGTTGACGTTCGCGGCCTGTTCGGGTGCGAAGGTCGCCGACGTTCGAAATGGTCAGTTGGGCAGCCTGAATTCCGCGACGACCTACGTCACCGTCTCGGTCGGCGGAAATGACACCGGGTGGTCGTCTGTCCTTCTGAAATGCGCCCAGCCCTGGCCGACGACCTGCTGGGGCGAGATCGACGCCGCGAATTCGTTCATCCGTAACACCCTGCCGGGTCGGCTCGACGGACTCTATTCGGCGATCAGGGCTGCCGCGCCCAACGCGCGGGTGGTCGTCGTGGGATATCCGCGCCTCTTCAACGGCCGGGAATGCAATCTCGCGGCCCGGATCAGCCCGGGTGAGCAGAGCGCACTCAACGCCAGTGCCGATTTGTTGGTGACGACGATCGCGGGTCGGGCGGCGGCACACGGGTTCAGGTTCGTCGACGCGCGGGGACCGTTCACCGGCCACGCGGTCTGTGACACCGTGGAATGGCTCAACGGTCTGTCCAACCCGATCAGCGAGTCCTATCACCCCAACCGGAGTGGGCAGACGGGGTACGCCAACCTGGTGGAATCCGCCCTGCGAAGCTGACCGCCTTTGCGGACCGTTGATCAACCGTCAGGCCCGCGCCCGCGATATGAGACAAGGCCTCTGAGCTTGTTGGGTTGTCAGAGGTTTCTCGGTCTCTTGGCCGATAAACCTCTGACAACGTGCGGGTTACCTTGCGCGGTCTTACTGAGTACCGCCTATTTCTCAGAGGCGACCGCACGGAGACGGCGATGACCCCCCATTCCCACGCGCCATCGCCGTCTTCGTGCGGTCGCGACCGCCGGCCAGGTCAGCCAGCTGATCAGGTCAGCTGATCAGGCCGACCTGAACTGCTCCTCCTCCGTCGAGCCCGTCAGCGCCGTCGTCGACGACTGCGGAGAGATCGCGGTGCTCACCAGGTCGAAGTAGCCCGTCCCCACCTCGCGCTGGTGCCTGGTCGCGGTGTAGCCGTCCCGCTCGGCCGCGAACTCGCGCTCCTGCAGAGCGACGTACGCCGTCATGCCATCTCCGGCGTACCCATGCGCGAGCTCGAACATCGAGTGGTTCAGCGCGTGGAAGCCCGCCAGGGTGATGAACTGGAAGGTGTATCCCATCTCGCCCAGCTCCCGCTGGAACTTCGCGATCGTCCCGTCGTCGAGGTGCTTCTTCCAGTTGAACGACGGTGAGCAGTTGTAGGCGAGCATCTGGTCGGGGTATTCCGCCTTGATCGCCTCGGCGAACTCCCGCGCCACGTCGAGGTCGGGCTTGGAGGTTTCCATCCACAGCAGTTCGGCGTACGGCGCGTAGGCGAGGCCCCGCGCGATGCAGGCGGGCAGGCCGTTGCGGACGCGGTAGAACCCCTCAGCCGTCCGCTCGCCGGTCACGAACTCCCGGTCCCGCTCGTCGATGTCGCTGGTCACCAGCGTCGCGGCCTGCGCGTCCGTCCGCGCGACGATCAGCGAGGGTACGCCGCACACGTCGGCGGCGAGCCGGGCCGCGTTGAGGGTACGGATGTGCTGGCCGGTCGGGATCAGGACCTTTCCACCCAGGTGGCCGCACTTCTTCTCCGAGGCAAGCTGATCCTCCCAGTGCACGCCGGCCGCGCCCGCGGCGATCATCGCGCGCATGAGTTCGAACGCGTTCAGCACGCCGCCGAACCCCGCCTCCGCGTCGGCCACGATCGGGGCCAGCCAGTACGGCGCGTCGCGGTCGCCCTCTGCCCAGGTGATCTGGTCGGCCCGGAGCAGTGCGTTGTTGATCCGGCGAACGACCTGCGGCACGGAGTTCGCGGGGTAGAGGCTCTGGTCGGGATAGGTCTGGCCGGCCTGGTTCGCGTCGGCCGCGACCTGCCAGCCGGACAGGTAGATCGCCTTCAGTCCGGCGCGTACCTGCTGCACGGCCTGGTTGCCCGTCAGCGCCCCGAGTGCGTTGATGTAGTCCTCTGTGTGGAGGAGGCGCCACAGCCGCTCCGCTCCCAGCCGGGCGAGGGTGTGTTCCTCCTGGACCGAGCCGCGCAGGCGTACGACGTCCTCGGCGCTGTAGGTCCGCTTGATGCCCTTCCACCGTGGGTCGCTCTCCCAGCTTCTCTGTAGCTGCTCGGTGAGAGAGCGTGCCGCCGGTTCCGGCTCGTCCTGAGTCGTGGTGTTCGTTCCGCTTGACGTCGTCTCCGTTGGCGTCATCGCGCTCACCCTCCCATTTGGTGGACCTCTGTCTGAGTCTCGGACGGGTACGACCGAAGGCGGGCCGATCTGCGGTGGAAACTTCGAGCGTTCTTCTCCTACGATGAACTCACGCCGTTCGTTCAGCATGAAAGGATGGCTGAAATTGCCAACAGATCTGCATCTTGCGACCTTTGGGCAGCGACTGCGGCATCTGCGTCGGACGCGCCGCCTCACCCTTGCCGAGTTGGGTGCCCGGGTTGGTCGGGCACCGTCCCAGCTGTCCCTGATCGAGAACGGCCGGCGCGAACCCAAGCTCTCTCTCATCAGCGCGCTCGCGGACGCTCTCGACGTACCCCTCGACGACCTGCTCTCACCGGCGCCTCCGAGCCGCCGGGCGGAGCTGGAGATCGCGCTCGAGGACTCCCAGCAGGAGCCGCTCTACCGCGGGCTCGAGCTGCCCTACCTCAGGGTCGGCCCGCGCGTCCCGATCGAGGTGCTCGAACACCTCGCCGCGTTGTACACCGAACTCCGGCGCCGCGACACCAAGCCGACGGCCACCCCGGAGGAGGCGCGGGTCGCCAACGCCGAGTTGCGGCGGCAGATGCGGCAGCGGGGCAACTACTTCCCCGAGATCGAGCAGCTTGCCGTCGGGATGCTGGACGCGGTGGGATATCGCAGCGGCACGCTGTCAGACGCGCTCGTCGCGGCGATCGTGCTGCACTGCGGATTCAGCGTGCGGTACGCCGAGGACCTGCCACGGTCAGTCCGCTCCATCGCGGACCTGCGCCACCGGTGCATCTACCTCCGCCGCGAGTCGCTCGGGATGCACACGCCACGCGGGATCCTGCTCCAGACTCTCGGCCACTTCGTCCTCGACCACGAGCAACCCCGCGACTTCGCCGACTTCCTGCGCCAGCGGGTCGAGGCCAACTACTTCGCCGCCGCGGTGCTCGTGCCCGAACAGGTCGCCGTGCCGTTCCTGCGGCGGGCGAGGGACGACCGGGACCTCGCCGTCGAGGACCTGCGGGACGTGTTCTCCGTGTCGTACGAAATGGCCGCCCACAGGTTCACCAACCTGGCCACGAAGCACCTCGGCGTGCGCTGCCACTTCGTCCGCAACGACGAGGCCGGCACGATCTACAAGGCGTACGAGAACGACGGGCTGGTCTTTCCGTCGGACTCCTCCGGCGCCATCGAGGGGCAGCGGATGTGCCGGCACTGGGCGGGCCGGCGGGTCTTTTCGTCCCCGGACCGGTACTCCGCCTACTACCAGTACACCGACACCCCCGAGGGCACCCACTGGTGCGTGGCCCATGTCGATCCCGGCCGCGAACGGAACTTCGCGGTGACGCTCGGCGTGCCGTACGACGACTCGCGGTGGTTCCGGGGGCGCGAGACCACCAACCGCGCCACCTCCCGCTGCCCGGCGGGGCCGTGCTGCCAGCGCCCGCCCGCGCCGCTGGCCGACCGCTGGTCGGGCATGGCCTGGCCGTCGGCCCGGGCGCACTCCCACGTGCTCGCCGTACTCCCGCCCGGGTCGTTCCCCGGCGTCGACGAGACGGACGTCTACGCGTTCCTCGACCAGCACGCCCCGCCCGACTGACGAATGCCCAACGGCTGGCTGGAAGCGTAGGGTCCGGGCACAAACGATCACGTACACGTGGTCATTGGGGGCTTCGCATGGTGTCGATGCCATGCAAGGCGGGTAATGACCACGTTTACGTGATCATTTCGCCGGTGGACCCTGTACGGCGCTCTTGGCCAAGGGTGCTGCCGACCCAGAACCGGTCCGTTCGGCTCTGCCAGCGGCCGCGCCGGCCGGGTCGTACCCTTGGTCCCAGATGCACCGCCCCCGCGTACCCGAGAAGGACATGGAAGGCTCACCAGGTTCCGCGGCCACTCCGCCCGCGTCAGATCCCGTGGGCACTCCGCCCGCGCCTGATCCGACGGCCATACCCGCGCCTGCAGGCCACTCCCGACCTGAACAGAAACAGGAGCGCGGGGTGCGCTGATGCTGACGACCTGGCTGCTGCTCGCCACCGCGATCCTGCTGATGCTGGTCTGCGGGGTGTTCGTCGCGGCGGAGTTCTCGCTGGTGACGGTCAGCCGCCCGACGGTCGAACGCGCGGCCGACGCCGGTGTCCCGGGCGCCCGCGGGGTGCGATCGGCGCTGCGTTCCCTGTCGACCCACCTGTCGAGCGCCCAGATCGGGATCACTCTCACCAACCTCGTCATCGGCTGGCTGGCCGAGCCCTCGGTGGCCCGGCTGATCGCCGGCCCGCTGGGAGCGGTCGGTGTTCCGAGCGCGGCCGTGACCGGTGTCGCGTTCGCGCTCGCGCTCGGTCTGGTGACCGTGGCGACGATGGTGTTGGGCGAGCTGGTGCCCAAGAATCTCGCGATCGCCCACCCGTTCGGTGTCGCCCGCGTGGTGCAGGCGCCGCAGCGGGCGTTCACGGCGTTCACCCGACCGCTGACGACGTTGCTGAACGCCGCCGCCAACCGGATCGTCCGCGCGCTTGGTATCGAGCCGCAGGAGGAGCTCGCCTCCGCGCGCGGCCCCGAGGAGCTGGCCTCGGTCGTACGCTCGTCGGCTGAGTCGGGCTCCCTGCCGCCCTCGACGGCGGCGCTCGTCGAACGCATGCTGCGGTTCGACGACAAGCAGGCGCGGGACGTGATGACGCCGCGGACCCGTCTCGTCTGGGTGCACGCCACCGATCGGGTACGCCGGGTCATCGAGCTCGCCCGCGAGCACGGAATCTCCCGGTTTCCCGTCGCCGGCGCTGACCTTGACGACATCGTGGGGGTCATCGAGCTGAGCCAGGCGGTCGCCGTACCCCGCGAGGCCCGTGACTCGACGATGGTCGGCCCGCTGGCGAGTCCGCCACTGCGGGTGCCTGACACAGCGCCGCTCGACGAGGTGCTCTGGGCCCTGCGTGACCACGGGACCGAGTTGGCGGTCGTCGCCGACGAGTACGGCGGTACGGCGGGGATCGCGACGTTCGAGGACGTCGTGGAGGAGATCGTCGGCGAGGTGTCGGACGAGCACGACCAGCCACGGCCGGTGTATCGCCGGGTGGGCGCGGGTTGGATCGTCTCCGGCCTGCTGCGGCCCGACGAGCTCCACGCCCTGACCGGGCTCAGGCTGCCCGAGGCGCACCACAGGTACGAAACGATCGCCGGACTGGTGCTCCAGGAGTTCGGCCGGGTGCCGTGGGCCGGAGAGTCGCTCGTCATCGACGGTCTCGTCGTCACCGTCGAACGCATGGACGGCCGTCGCATCGACCAGGTGCGGATCGAGCCGGCGCCGGAGGGTACGAACCCACACCCACCGGGCGGTCAGCGATGAGCAACGGCGTCGCGCTGCTGGTGGCTCTGGTGTTGCTGGCCGGCAACGCGTTCTTCGTCGGCGCGGAGTTCGCGCTCGTGTCAGTACGCCGCAGCCAGATCGAGCCCCTGGTCGAGAAGGGCTCCCGGCGGGCCCGCGCGACCATGTGGGCGATCCGCCGGGTCTCGCTCATGATGGCGGGCGCGCAGCTTGGCATCACCCTGTGCACCGTCGGCCTCGGCGCGGTGGCCGAACCCGCGGTGGCGCACCTCCTCGAACCCGCGTTCCACTCCCTCGGCCTGCCCGCGGCGGCGGTCCATCCGGTCGCGCTCACGATCGCGTTGGTGATCGTGGTGGCGCTCCACGTGGTGATCGGGGAGATGGTGCCCAAGAACCTCGCCCTGGCCGCACCGGACGAGGCCGCCTTGGCGCTCGGCCCGGTGTTGGGCGCGATGGTGCGGGCGATCCGGCCGGTGATCAGCGCGCTCAACGGCATCGCGAACGCCCTCCTCTGGCTGGTGCGGGTCACCCCGCGAGACGAGGTGTCCGACGCGGTGACACACGAGGAGGTCGGCCATCTGCTCGCCGAGTCACGGCGGGAGGGCCTGCTCGACCCCGACGAGCACCGGCTCACCGCCGAGGCCCTGTCGTTCGCCGAGCGCACTGCCTCCGATGTCGTGATCCCACTGGACTCCGTGGTCCTCGCTGGTCCCGACACGACCCCCGCCGAGATCGAGGCGCTGGCTGCCAGCACGGGCCACTCGCGATTCCCGCGCCGTGACGAACGCGGTGACCTGTCCGGCTACGTGCACCTCAAGGACGTCCTGGCCGTGGCCGGTGACCAGTGGACCTGGCCGGTGCCCGCGGAGCGGATCCGACCCCTGCCGGCGATTCCCGCGACGACACCGCTCGTCGACGTCCTCGCCGCGCTGCGCAACGGCGCGAGCCACCTCGCCCGGATCGACGACGAGCAGGGCACGACGATCGGGATCCTGACCCTCGACGACGTACTCCTGAACCTCGTGCCCTCCCGGCACCCGCAGGGCTCCGAGCTGTGACGACCGGGCGGGCGGGTGGGCGTAGCCGGTGGGCGTAGCCTGTTCCCGCCGATCGGCGAGCGCTGGACGGGCGTACGACAACGAGTCCGATCGGTCGATGTAGGGAGGCCCAGAGTGGTGCTACGCCAGGCGCTGCTGACCGCAGCCCGCAGCGGGCGGCTGAAGAAGTTCGTCTCCACGATGCCGGTCTCAGCGGCGATCGTGAGCCGGTTCGTCGCGGGTGAGACAGCCGACGAGGCGGTCGAGGCGGCCCGTCGGCTCATCGGGGGAGGCCTGCAGGTGTCCCTCGACCATCTGGGCGAGGACACCCGCGACCGCGAGCAGGCCGACCGCACGACCCAGGCCTACGTCATCCTCCTCGAACGCCTGTCCCATGCCGGTCTGTCCCGCGGCGCCGACGTGTCGGTCAAGCTCTCCTCCATCGGTCAGGCCCTCGGCGCCAACGGCGAGAAGATCGCCCTCGACAACGTCCGCACCATCGCCCTCGCGGCGCGGAACGCCGGGACCACCGTGACCTTCGACATGGAGGACCACGCGAGCGTCGACTCGACGCTGTCGGTGCTGCAGGAGACCCGCCGGGACTTCCCCGAGACCGGCGCGGTGCTCCAGGCGTACCTCCACCGCACGGAGGCGGACTGCCGCGACCTCGCCCACGAGGGTTCGCGGGTACGGCTCTGTAAGGGCGCCTACGACGGTCCGCCGCACCTCGCGTACCAGAAACCGCACGACGTCGACCTGTCGTTCGTCCGCTGCCTGAAGGCCCTCATGGCCGGGCAGGGCTACCCGATGGTGGCGACCCACGACCCGCGCCTGATCGAGATCGCCGGCGCCCTCGCGATGCGGCACGACCGGTCGCGCGGGAGCTATGAGTTCCAGATGCTGTACGGCATCCGGCCCGACGAGCAGCGCCGGCTGGCCTCCCTCGGCGACACCGTCCGGGTGTACGTGCCGTACGGCGACCAGTGGTACGCCTACCTCATGCGCCGGCTCGCCGAGCGTCCCGCCAACACCGGGTTCTTCCTGCGCTCGCTGCTGAGCCGAACCTAAGGGGACCCCGCCTTTTGTACGGGCCGCGCCTTGATACGCGCCGGTCCTGACATGGAAAGGAAATGGAGAAGAAGCGGGATGAGCGAGCGCAGCGAGCGAATCATTCGATACAGCGCGACGAAGCGAGGACGCGCATGAGCACGGGTCAGCACACGATCGCCATCATCGGCGCCGGCAAGATGGGCGAGACGATCCTGTCCGGCCTCCTGCGCGCGGGCTGGCCGGCATCCGCCCTGGTCGCGACGGTACGCCGGGCTGAGCGCGCGGAGCAGCTCGCCGCGAGGTACGGCGTCCGGGTCCTGTCCAACGACGAGGCCGTGGTCGCCGCGGACGTTCTCGTGATCGCGGTCAAACCCCAGGACGCGTCCCGGCTGCTCGCCGAACTCGGGCCGAAGGTCCCACCGGGCAAGGTGGTCGTCTCGCTGTGTGCGGGTCTGCCGACGTCGTTCTTCGAGAAGCGGCTGCCTGACGCGACCCCGGTCGTCCGGGTCATGTCCAACACCCCGGCGCTGGTCGACCAGGCGATGAGCGCTATCTCGGCAGGGTCGCACGCGACCGCGGCCCACCTCGCCCTCGCCGAGGAGATGCTCCAGCCACTGGGCAAGACGCTGCGGGTGCCGGAGTCGCAGCAGGACGCCGTGACCGCGTTGTCGGGTTCGGGTCCGGCGTACTTCTACTACCTCGTCGAGGCGATGACCGACGCCGGCATCCTGCTCGGCCTGCCCCGCCAGGTGGCGCACGACCTGATCGTCCAGGCGGCCCTCGGCGCCGCGGTGATGCTGCGCGAATCCGGCGAGCACCCGGTGACCCTGCGCGAGGCGGTGACCTCGCCCGGAGGGACGACGATCAGCGCGATCCGCGAGCTGGAGAGCCACCGGGTGCGCGCGGCGGTGCTCGACGCGATCGAGGCGGCCCGCGACCGCGCCCGCGAGATCGCCGCCTCGGTCGACTAGGAGGTCGCGCGACCTCCTAGCCGCCCCGGCCCGTGCGCGGTCGGTCTTACAGCGTGCCGAGCCCGATCGCCTGCTTCGCAGCCGCGACGGTCGGTGCGGCCAGCGCCTGCGCCCGCTCAGCCCCCGCCCGCAAGGTCGCGTTGACGTACGCCGGATCCGCGGCCAGGTCGGCGCACTTCTTCCGGAGGGGATCCAGCACCGCGACCACCGCCTCGGCGACGTCCTTCTTGAGAGCGCCGTACGACTGGTACCTGCGGGCGAGGGCGGCTGGGTCGTTCTCGTCCAGGCAGGCCGCGAGGATTTCGAGCAGGTTGGTGATCCCGGGCTGGTTCTCGACGTCGTGGCGTACCTCGCTGCCGGGGTCGGTGACGGCCCGCATGATCTTGCGGCGTATGACGTCGGGGGAGTCGAGCAGCCGGATGGTGCCGGCGGCGTCATAGGGGGCGCTCTTGCTCATCTTGGCGGTGGGGTCCTGCAGGTCCATGACCCGCGCGGCGACGATGGCAGGGCTCATCTCGGGTACGACGAAGATCTCGCCGTAGCTGCGGTTGAACCTGAGCGCCAGGTCGCGGGCAAGTTCGAGGTGCTGCCGCTGGTCGTCGCCGACCGGGACCTCCGTCGTGCGGTAGGCGAGGATGTCCGCGGCCATCAGGACGGGGTAGGTGTACAACGACACCCGGGTCTTCGGCCGGCCCCGCCCCTTCTCCTTGAACTGGATCATCCGGTTGAGCTCACCTGTGTACGCGGTGCACTCGAGCAGGTAGGAGAGTTCGGTGTGCGCGGGCACGTCGCTCTGCCGGACGATCACGCAGACTCCGGGATCAAGACCTGCCGCGAGGAACAGCGTCACGGTCTCCTCGGCGAGTTGGCACAGCCGTCTCGGATCATGGTCGGTCGTCAGGGCGTGCAGGTCGGCGATGCAGAAGACGCAGCGCGCCTCGTGCTGGACGCTGACGAACCTCCGCAGGGCGCCGAGGTAGTTGCCGAGCGTGAGCCGGCCGCTCGGAACGATGGCCGAGAAGATGGTGCGGGTCATTGGAGGTGTGCTCCTTCGGGTCGGAGCCGCTCCGGCGAGGGGAGCGCCGCCCACGACAGAACGGCCGCCCTCGACGGGACGGCCGCGGTCGCTTTGTGTGTGCGCGCGAATGTTGGGCCGCCCTAGGCGGCCCACCAACCAAGGAACCGTTGCGTACGCACGGGTCCACGATAACCGCTCGCCCGCCGGACGCGCACCGTGCGAGGATCCTCGCCGTGGTGAGCGAGCAGAGGACCGCGGCAGACGCGGGCAGCGGGTCGAGAGCCGTGGAGATCCGCCGAATCGGACCCGACGACTGGCAGGTGCTGCGCGACATCCGGCTGGCAGCCCTCCGCGAGGCGCCGTCCGCGTTCGGGTCGACGTACGCCCGCGAGGCTGCGTTCGGTGAGGCGGAGTGGCGGGACCGGCTGGCGGCGCGCCGGACGTTCTTGGCCTACGTTCCCGGGCTCGGCGCCGGTCCGGTAGGGATCAGCGGCGGGTACGTCGACGAGGACAGTCCGCCCGGCGAGGTCGAGCTGGTGTCGATGTGGGTCAGCCCGACCGCTCGCGGGCATGGGGTCGCCGCGCCGTTGGTCGAGGCGGTCCTGGGGTGGGCACGGGACGAGGGCGCCCAGACCGTGCACCTGTGGGTCACTGTGGGGAATGACCGGGCGCGCCGGTTGTACGAACGCTGCGGGTTCATCCTGACCGGCGAGAAGGCGCCGCTGCCCTCAGACCCGAGCCTCTCGGAGCTCGGCATGGCGCACGCGGTCGCCTGACGCCGCCACAAGCAGTCGCACCGCCTCACAGGACCGCCGGGGCGCCGGTCCGTAGTTCCCAGGCGAGCGCCACCAGCTCGGTATACCAGGCCTCGTTCGTGGCGAGGAGCAGCTGCGCCTCGGCCAGCGGGACCGCGCGTACCTCCTCCACCTGTTCGCCGTCCGGCGGATTGGTGGGTGTGGAGTCGAGGACGACGTCGGTGAAGCACCAGAGCCAGGCCTTTTCTGGATGCGGGAGATGGGGCCGGTAGGGCTTGGGCTGGTCGCTCACGCAGTAGTGGGCACCGAACCACCGCAGCGGTCCGACCCGCCGCGCGCCCGCCTCCTCCGCGATCTCCCGGTCGACGGCCTGCTCGACGGACTCGTCGGGTTCCCGGGTGCCGCCGGGCAGGAACCACTCGCCGGTGTCGCCGCGGCACACCGTGATCGCCTCGCCGACGAACCCCACGACGTGGATGCTCTGGACAAGATCCGCAGGCGGCAGCGTCGTGGAGAACCGCGCGTCCATGTGGCCCCACTGCCAACGTTGCGGGGCGTGCAGCGCAGGGAAGCGTACGGCGAGGCTCGTGGGTTCCATGCCGGCGAACTCTAGGCCGTACCCCCCAGCCCCGGCATGCGCCGGCCGCCAGCGGCCGGACAGGATGGCCGTCGTGACCGAGGAGAGAACCCACCCACCGGTGATTGGCGTCGACGTCGGCGGCACCGGTATCAAGGCCGGACTCGTCGACCATGACGCGCGCATCCTGCGAACGCTGCGGCGACCGACGCCCACCACCGGCGGCGCGGCCGCCGTCCTCGACACCGTGGTCGAGGTCGTCCAGTCGCTGCGGGCCGAGGCCGGGAAGCCAGTCGCCGCCGTCGGGCTCGCCGTACCCGGCATCATCGACGAAGCCCGCGGCGTCGCCGTACTCTCCGCCAACCTCTGGTGGCGCGACACCCCCGTCCGCGACGCGATCGCCCATGCGACCGGCCTGCCCGTCGCGCTCGGCCATGACGTCCGCGCCGCCTGCGTCGCCGAGTGGCAGGTGGGTGCGGCGCGCGGCAGTTCCGACGTACTCCTCCTCACCCTCGGCACCGGCATCGGCGCCGGGGTGGTGACCGACGGGCGGTTGCTGGTGGGTGGTGGGTACGCCGGGCAGCTCGGCCACGTTGTCATCGACCCCGATGGTGCGGCGTGCGGCTGTGGGCAGCGGGGCTGCCTCGGCAAGATCGCCTCGGCCAATGCGGTCGTACACCGCTACCGCGAGCGGGTCACGGCCGCCGACGCCGCGGGGCCGGACCTCTCGGCGCGGGACGTCGCCCGGCTCGCCGGCGCCGGCGAACCCGCCGCGGTCCAGGTGTGGGAGGAGGCGGTGGCCGCGTTGGTGACCGCGCTCGCCACCGCGGTGACGATCTTTGGTTCGGAGCTGGTGGTGCTCGGAGGCGGCCTCTCGCTCGCCGGTGAACAGCTGCTGAGCCCGGTCCGCGAGCAACTGCACGCGCGGCTGACGTTCCAGCGCAAACCCCGGATCGTATCCGCCGCCCTGGGCGACGAGTCGGGCCTGCTCGGCGCCGCGATCCTCGGCCGGGGCGCGGCCACGCCGTCCTCGGCGGTGGACGGGTCCGCCCAGTAGGGCAAGGTGGGGCTTTGACGTCCTCTCCGCCGTGAAGGGCGGGGATTTCAACCCACTATCCGGAGGTAGCGTGTTGTGGTTCACGCTTCGCGGCGGTGCCCGACGGCACCGCTCTGCGTGCTGTCACGGCCCGTCCGGCCCACATCGACCACTGCTCCAACGCCAGGTTCCACATGAACCGGGCGTGCCCACAGTGATCCAACAGCCCTGCCTCCTGCGTAGGCGATGGCATCAAACGGAACCGGGACACAACTCCTCATACAACCACCGACCACTGACAAGCCGACCAATGATCGAAAGGAGGGAGTGGCGTATCCACTCCGGCCCAAAAGCCGGGACTTCCACGCCACACACATGGTGACGGGACTCGCGCGGCTGGTTTACGACGAAGGCCTGACGGCGTACAACTTCGGCCCCTCCCATCCGCTGGCGCCGATCCGGGTGAAGCTGACGGTGGCGCTGGCGATGGAGTTCGGCATCGTCCGGCCAACGGTCGGCCCCAACGACCTGGGCGGAGTCGAGCTGGTCGCCGCGCCGTCCGCGCCGGACGACCTGGTGACCCGGGTCCACGATCAGGCGTACGTCGACGCGGTCAAGCGAGCCAGCGTCAACCCCGACCTGACAGACCTGGAGCACGGCCTGGGTACGCCGGACAACCCGACGTTCGCGGGGATGCACGACGCATCCGCCCACGTCGTCGGCGCGAGCGTCGAGGCGGCGCGCAGCGTGTGGGAGGGCGAGGTGCTCCACGCGGTCAACGTCGCCGGCGGGCTGCACCACGCCATGCCCGCGTCGGCGAGTGGATTCTGCGTCTACAACGACCCGGCGGTCGCGATCCGCTGGTTGCTGGACGCCGGCTGCCCGAGGGTCGCCTACCTCGACCTCGACGTTCACCACGGCGACGGCGTCCAGGAGATCTTCTACGACGAACCCCGCGTCCTCACCATCAGCCTGCACGAGTCGCCGCGCACGTTGTTCCCGTGGGTGAGCGGCTTTCCCACCGAGACAGGTGGTCCGCACGCCGACGGGTGCGCTGTCAACGTCGCGTTGCCGATGGGTACGGGTGACGGCGGCTGGCTGCGGGCCTTCCACGCGGTGGTGCCGCCTCTGCTGCGGGAGTTCCAGCCGACCGTCCTCGTGAGCCAGCATGGCTGCGACAGTCACCGGGTCGACCCGCTCGCCCACCTGACGCTCTCCGTCGACGGGCAGCGGGCGGCCGCGCTCGCCGTCCACGACCTCGCGCACCAGGTCTGCGAGGGCCGCTGGGTGGCGACCGGCGGTGGTGGGTACGCGCTGGTCGAGGTCGTCCCGCGCACCTGGAGCCATCTGCTCGCCGTGGCCGGCGGCCAACCGCTCGCGCCAGAAACCCCAATCCCGCTGTCCTGGCAGCAGGCCGTCGAGACCGACTGCCGGCGCCCGGCACCGCGCACGATGACGGACGGCGAGCCGGCGGACTACCTCGACTGGTCCTCCGGCTACGACCCCGCGGATCCGCTCGACCGGGCGATCAGGGCGACGCGGTTCGCGTCGTTCCCCTCCCACGGGCTCGACCCCGGTCTCTAAAGAGGTCGCGCGAGTAGCTCCTACTTCCAGGCCGGCTGACTCTCGGCGTCCCGCGGATGCCGCGAGGTGCCGGCAGTACGGACAGGCGGGCGGGCCGAGCGCCCGGTGCTGGCCTGTACCCTGTGAGGGCGCGTCAGTCCACCTCAGGCACGTTCGCGGTATTTTTCGCGGGAAGTCCAGAGTTCGGGTGCGCATTCATTGGGTACGTACTTGTCCGAAAGGTATCCGCGTGGGTTCCGTTATCAAGAAGCGTCGCAAGCGTATGGCTAAGAAGAAGCACCGCAAGCTCCTCAAGAAGACGCGCGTCCAGCGCAGGCGTCTGGGGAAGTAGCGACCTTTCGTGCCCACGGGGTGAGGCGCAGATGGCGCGCGTTGTACTTGTCACTGGAGTCTCCCGCGATCTCGGGAGCCGCTTCGCGCGCCTGCTCGCCGCCGACCCGGCGGTCGACCGCGTGCTCGGCGTCGACGTCGTACCACCACGGCACGATCTTGGTGGTGCGGAGTTCGTCCGCGTCGACCTGCGCAGCCCGGTGGTGTCCCGGGTCCTCGCCCGTGAGGAGGTCGACACCGTCGCGCACCTGAACGTCATCTCCACGCCGCAGCACGCCGGCGGTCGCGCGACGATGAAGGAGATCAACGTCATCGGCACGATGCAGCTGCTGGCCGCCTGCCAGCGGCTGCCGTCGGTCCGCAAGGTGGTCGTGAAGTCCTCGACCACGGTCTACGGCGCGTCGCCCGATGATCCGGCGATGTTCACCGAAGACATGGAGCCGCGGAGTAGCCCCCAGTCGGGGTTCGCCAAGGACGCGGTCGAGGTCGAGGGGTACGTCCGGGGTTTCGCCCGCCGCCGGCCCGATGTCGCCGTGACGACGTTGCGGTTCGCCAACGTGATCGGGTCGCGGGTCCGCACCCCTATGACCCGCTATTTCACGATGCCGGTCGTGCCGACCGTGCTGGGCTTCGACGCGCGGTTGCAGTTCACGCATGAGGACGACCTGCTGGAGGCGTTGCGGCACGCGACGGTGAGCCAGGCGCCCGGCACCTTCAACATCGCCGGCGACGGCATCCTCATGCTCTCCCAGGCGATCCGGCGGATGGGTCGCCCGGCCGCGCCCGTGCCCGCCTTCGCGGTGGCGACCTTCGGGCAGGCGTTCCGGGCTGCCCGCCTTGCGGACTTCACGCCCGAGCAGCTCTCCTACCTCACGTACGGCCGGGGAGTCGACACCACCCGGATGCGTGAGGAACTCGGTTTCAAGCCGACCTACACGACCGCCGAGGCGTTCGAGACGTTCGCCTCCGCGCACGAGCCGGGCCTGATGAGTGACGAGCGGATCAGGAACGCCGAAGACGGAATCGCCGCATTTCTCGGTGTGCGGGACGCGTCAGAGGGGGTACCACAACGCCATGGCTGATTCGTCCGAGGCGAAAGTTATCCCGATCAGGGGACACCACGCCGGAGCGAACGCCGGTTCGTCCGAGGTGCCGGACGCGGGCGCGGCGCACTCGATCCCCGACACCCTGCGGGACACCGCGGGCGCGCTCGCCAAGGGCATCGCGTCCCGGTTCCTCGGCGACGACTGGCAGGGCAAGGTCGCCGCGGGCCTCGCGTTCACCCGGCGCCGGCTGACCGGCGACTACCAGGTCGACGACCTCGGCTTCGACCCCGACCTCACCGAGAACGTCCTGATGGCGTTGCTCCGCCCGCTCTATCAGAGCTGGTTCCGGGTCGAGGTGCGCGGCATCGAGAACATCCCCGAGGTCGGCGGTGCGCTCATCGTCGCCAACCACTCCGGGACGCTGCCGCTGGACGGCCTGATGACGCATCTCGCGGTCCATGACACGCATCCCAACCGCCGCCACGTCCGCATGCTCGGCGCCGATCTTGTGTTCCGGATGCCCTTCATCTCCGAACTCGCCCGCAAGGGCGGCACCACCCTCGCCTGCAACGAGGACGCCGAGCGGCTCCTCACCTCCGGAGAGCTGGTGGCCGTCTTCCCGGAGGGCTACAAGGGACTGGGAAAGCCGTTCTCGGAGCGGTACAAGCTGCAGAGGTTCGGACGCGGCGGTTTTGTTGCGGCCGCGCTCCGCACCGGCGTACCCATCGTGCCCTGCTCCATCGTGGGTGCCGAGGAGGCCTACCCCCTGCTCGGGAACGTCGAGCCGCTGGCCCGCCTGCTGGGCGTTCCGTACCTGCCGATCACGCCCACCTTGCCGTGGCTTGGCCCACTGGGCCTGATCCCGCTGCCGTCGAAATGGATCATCGCGTTCGGTGAGCCCGTCTCGACCGAGGCGTACGACTCTGACGCCGCGGAGGATCCGATGCTGGTCTTCGACCTCACAGACCAGGTCCGCGAGACGATCCAGCACACGTTGTACGCGCTCCTGCTCGACCGCCCCGACGCCTTCTGACCGGAGCCTCCGAGCAGCCGTTCGGTAGGCGTTCTGCGTGTCGCCCCGGCCAGAAGCCGAATCAGAAGCCGAAGAGGTGGTCGAAGATGCTCCTCGACGTCTTGGTCGGTGACGGCTCCGGCTTGGGCGGGTCGATCGTCGGCAGGGGCCGCAGGGTCTCCCGTGGTGCCGGTGAGTCGCTGGGCCGAGGACCGCTCGTCGGGGGCGTGGGCGCCGGAGACGTGGTGGGCACCTGTGTCGGCAAGGGCTTCGGCAGCGGGAGGTGGGTGCCCGTCGGGGCCGGCGCACCCTGCTGAGGGAACGGCCACGGCAGGGGCAGCGGGAGCGGAAGCGGCAAAGCCGTCGGTAGCGGCAAGGGCAGCACCGTCGGCAGTGGTAGCGGGAGAGGCAGCGGGTTGGGCGCTCTGCTGGTTGGCGTCGGCCCGGGGCTCCCGATCGTCCCGGTCGGATCTGGCTCTGGCTTAGATGGCCACGGCCAGGGGAGGGGTAGCCGCGGATCGAGCGTCGGTAGCGGCTTGGATGTCTCGGGTCCTCGTGGGCCGGGATTGGTGGGGTAGGGGAACCGTGGTGCCTTGGGAAGTCGCGGGCTCGAGGTCGGGGAGGTCGAGCCGGTCCTGCGCTGGGGGGTGCTCGAGGTGCTCGGCGTCGGCGAGGCGGTCGCGGTGGGGTCGTCGGTCTCCGGTGTGTCGACGACCGCGTCACTGACGTCGCTGGTGCCGGAGGAGCAGAGCGGGCACAGCGTGAGCGCCCGCTGCTCCATCTGGTCGAGGGTCGTCATCGCGTCGGTGTAGGCATCGTCGACCTGGGCCGGAAGCATCGCTTCGAGCGCCCGCAACCGCGGTTTGGTGTTGGCGACGAACTCCAGGATCTGCGTGATGGGCGCCGTCCGCTCGCCCTGGTGGTAGGCCTCGACGAGGAGGTTTCCGCCCTGGCGTACGTCGTTGGTGAAGTCGTTGAGCGTCGACTGGCTCAGCTGGATCCGGTGGGTGTCCCGGGAGGAGATCGGCCGGCGACCGGTCAGCGCGGAGGCTTCGGTCAGCCGGGTCGACGCCTGGTCGAGGTACTGCCGGCCGCGGGACTCGGCGTTGGTGGCGACCGCCGTCTCCGTGCGCTCCAGCCCGCGCTTGATGGCGTACAGCCAGTCGCCGGGCTGGGCGCTCCGGGCCGCGGCGGCGGTGCCTGCCATGCCTCCCGCCAGCACGACGGCGACGGCGACCGCGATGACGCGGAGCCGGGTGGGGGTGCGTACGCCGCCCCGGGCCGTGGGCACGGGATTGTGGGTGGGGGCCAGGCGGGGCGGCGCCTCGGCGGCCGCCGAGAGGAGGCGCTCACGCAGGGATGAGCGGAAGGCGTCGGAAGGTGCGACCGGGGCGGGCCGCAACATCGCCACGAGCTCCAGCAACGGGGCGACATGGGGATCGTGTGAGTGCCGCGAATTTTCGACGAGGCGCGCGAAGTCCTCAGCCCGCCGGCGGGACGCCAGGAGTGAGGTCATCAACGGTCTCCTCGAGCATGCGGTCTGGGGATGGTTGAGGTCATCCGCATCAGCTGAGGCGATCCGGACATCCCGCTCAACGATTTGCGCTGCTCCGGGTTACGACCTGGTGCACAGGGGGTGCACAAGCGGACTGGACGCACGGTGAGATCTGGCCCCACGGACTACCGGATGCCCTCGGGGAGCAGCTTCGCCAGATTGCGGACCGCCCGCAGCTGGAGCTGCTTCACCGCACCCTCGCTCTTGGAGAGCACCTGCGCGGTCTCGGCCACCGACAGGCCGTTCAGGAACCGTAGGACGAGGCACTCCTGCTGGTCGGCGCCGAGCTGCTTGATCGCCTTGACGAGCGCCTCGTTGGTGAGACTCGCGAGGACGTCGTCCTCGGGGCCGTCGGCGGCCGAGTCGTAGTCGAGGATCTCGCCGGTGGCCACCTCGAGTCGGAACCTCCCCGACTTGAAGTGGTCGGCGACGAGGTTGCGGGCGATGGTGACCAGCCAGGCGCCGAAGTCGCGTCCCTGCCACCGGAACGTCGAGAGCGCGCGGAGCGCCCGCAGGAAGGTCTCGCTGGTGAGGTCCTCGGCGAGCACATGCGTACCGGCCCGGTAGTAGATGTAGCGGTACACCGTCGACAGGTAGTGGTCGTAGAGCTGGCCGAAGGCTTCGGCGTCGCCCCTCTTGGCCAGCTCGACCAGGGCCACGATCCGGGTCGTACCAGCGTCCTCGGCCTCCTGGCGTACGCCCGCCCGCTGGAACGCGAGGTGGGTGCCGGTGCGTGCCTTGGCTGCCTCGCCGTGCGAGGCCTGCATCAGCCAGGGGTCGCCGAGGTCGGCGACAGCATGGTGGTCAACCGAGCCGGTCGACCCGCCCACGGAGACGGTCGCCAGAACCCGATCACGATCGGGGTCCAGCGCCGCTGCCAGCACCGCATGGACGAGTGCGTACAGCTCGGCCACTCCAGCTTGGTCTGCGAGAGTGGAGCGTTCGGTATGCGGCATCAGTGTCTGCTCCCGCTCCCCAGGAAGGGGATGGTTCGGCCTACGCATCGCATCGTAGGGAAGATCGACTCAGACGGGAACATTCTGTAATGAATGACTACGCTCTGCCGCCAGTTTTCTGTCATACCCGTCGCCCGACGTTCCGCCGCAGAGCGGCGGCCGCGGCCAAGGCGCCACCCACCGCACCCGCGAGCCCAGCCGCGACCAGGCCGGCACGGGCAGCACGACGGCCTCGACGGAAGTCGCGGATCCGCCAGCCGCGCTTGCGGGCGTGGGCGCGCAGCCGGCGGTCGGGGTTGATGGCGTACGGCGTGCCGACCAGCGAGAGCATCGGGACGTCGTTGGCCGAGTCGGAGTAGGCCGAGCAGCGGCTGAGGTCGAGCCCTTCCTGCGCGGCGAGCAGGCGTACGGCGTCCGCCTTCGCCGTGCCGTGCATGAGGTCACCCACGAGGCGGCCGGTGTAGTAACCGTCGACCGTCTCGGCGATGGTCCCCAGCGCCCCGGTCAGGTTGAGCCGGTCGGCGATCAGCTGGGCGATCTCGACCGGAGCGGCGGTCACCAGCCAGACCCGCTCACCCTGGTCAAGGTGGCGTTGGGCGAGGGCGGCGGCGCCGGGCCAGATCTTGGTCGTGAGCACCTCGTCGAAGATCTCCGCCGCGAGCTCGGTGAGCTCACTGACCGGCCAGCCCCGGATGAACGCCAGCGCCTGCTCGCGGATCTGGTGAACGTCGTCGGGGTCCTCCGAGCCGATGACCCGGAACTTCAGCTGCTGCCAGCCGGCGCCGAGCACCTCGCGGGTCGAGAAGAACCGGCGGCTGTGCAGGCCACGGGCCAGGTAGAACAGCGAGGCGCCGCGCATCAGGGTGTTGTCCACGTCGAAGAACGCGGCCGCCCGCGGATCTGTCGGGACAGGGTGTTGCGTCGCCGTCGCACCAGTGGACGGAGAGTTCTGGACATCCTCCGCGGGCGTCATGAGCACCGAGCTTAGAGCGTCTTGGCCGCCTCGTGCCGGCAGCACCGGCGCCTACCCGGCTCGCCCGCGTTTTGCGGCCGGCCGCCCGCCGCGCCGGCCCCGATATGTCTCGGCGCGGATCGCGGATCTGTGCCAGACTCGCGAACGTGGTGTTGGCGTTTCGCACGCGGCTGCTCCCGGACCCAGTGAGCGCTCCGGTGAACGTTGCCGACCTGGTTCGTCGTTCGGCTGAGACGGCTCCCGACCGCCTGGCCCTGATCGCCGGCGACCGGCGGCTGACCTGGGCAGAGCTTGATCGCGCGGTCGACACCGTGGCGGCGGCGCTGTCTGGTGCCGGCCTCGTCACCGGTTTCCGGGTGGCGATCGCGCTGACCAACTCGGTGGAGTTCGTGACCGCCTACTTCGGTGCGCTGCGGGCCGGGCTCGTGGCGGTGCCGATCAATCCGGCGAGCCGGGCTGAGGAGGTCGCCGGGTTCCTTGCCGTGACGCGGGCTCGGGTGGTGTTGACCGACGGGGCCAGTGTCGCGGCGGTCCGCCAGGCCATCCGCGGTCACGACGGCCCGCTCGGCCATGACGGTGAGGCCGCTCCGCTGGTGGTTCCCGTCGGGATAGCGGCCCTTGCCGGTGAACGCACGTACGACGAATTCCTGGCCGCTGCCGCGTCGTCGCCGGCCGTGCCGCCCGCCGACCCCGAGACGCTGGCCGCGCTGGTCTTCACCTCCGGCAGCGGCGGCACACCCCGCACCGTCATGCTCACCCACCGGGCGCTGCTCGCTGGCCTCGACCAGATGGCCGCGATCGAGCCGCCGCCGATGGGGACCGGTGACGTCGTCCTCGGTGTGCTGCCCTTCTGCCACATCTACGGCCTGAACGGCGTCGTCGGACTTGCCGCCCGCACGGCCGGGACCATCGTGGTCGTGTCCCGTTTCGACCCCGAGCACACGCTCGACCTCGTGGCCGCGGAGAAGGTGACCAACATCCCGGCCGTCCCACCCATCCTCGCCAGCTGGCTCAGGTGCGACGACCTGGCTCGGCGGCTGGCGAGCGTCCGCGTGCTGGTGTCGGGTGCGGCGCCGCTGCCGGCCGGCATACGCCGGGGCATCCAGGCGGCGACCGGGCTCGTGGTGCATGAGGGGTACGGCCTCACCGAGGCGGCGCCCGTCGTGACGAGCACGCTGTGCTCGGCCGATCCCTCCGACCCGGACCAGCCCAAGCCCGGGTCCGTGGGCGCGCCGCTGCCCGGCGTCCAGGTCCGGGTCGTCGACGAGACCGGAGCCGATGTGGAGGTGGGGGAGCCCGGCGAGGTGCTCGTCCGGGGGCCCAACCTGTTCTCCGGGTACTGGCCTGATGCCACGGACGCGCCCGGCGAGGACGGCTGGTTCGCCACCGGTGACCTGGGTTACCTCGACGAGGACGGCGACCTCGCGCTGGTCGACCGGCAGGGCGAGGTGATCGTCGTGTCCGGCTTCAGCGTCTACCCACGCGAGGTGGAGGAGCTGATCGCCGAGCTGGAGCAGGTCGCCGAGGTGGCAGTGGTCGCCGTTCCAGACGAGCGGACCGGTGCGGCGGTGAAGGCGTACGTCGTGCCACGGCCCGGCCAGGAGGTGACCGCCGAGGCGGTGCTGAGCCTGTGCCGCGACCGGCTGGCGCGGTTCAAGCAGCCGAGCGTTGTACAAATCGTTCCGGAGCTGCCGCGTTCGGTGACCGGTCGGGTGGCGAAGTCGAGACTGCGTATCGCCGAACGCTAGTCGGCGATGGGATTCTGAGGCCGCGGGAGTTCGGGATGGCGCGGGTCACGCTCTACAGCAAGCCGGGATGTCACCTTTGTGATGATGCCCGGGAGATCATCGCCGCCGTCTGCGCCGACCTCGACGTCGAGTGGCACGAGGTCGATATCGAGGGTGACGAGGAGTTGTACCGTCGGTTCTGGGAGCAGATCCCGGTGACGTTTGTCGATGGTGCACAACATGATTTCTGGCGGGTCGACGAGGCCCGTCTGCGGTCAGCCTTGACCTAGGTCGTCCGCTTTCGGGGCGCTCGACGAACCGCTCGATTTTGTTCGCACGTTCACAAAGTCCTAGGCTTGGAGATCGCTGGTCGGGACAGTTCCGGCCGGCCAGAGGTGTCACCGCTGTCGTCGACGCCTCTCGACCCCAGGAGTGAAGTGAGTCCGCCGCGCCCCCGCCGTACGAGCGACCATGACGCGCGCCCCAGCCGCGGGATTCCCGAGGCGACCGTCGCGCGTCTGCCGGTCTACCTGCGCGCACTGACCGCGCTGGGCGACCGCGGCATCGCGACCGCCTCCAGCGAGGAGCTCGCCCGGGCGGCCGGGGTCAACTCCGCCAAGCTGCGTAAGGACCTGTCCTACCTCGGGTCGTACGGCACCAGGGGCGTGGGCTACGACGTGGAGTACCTCCGCTACCAGATCGCCCGCGAGATCGGTCTCACCCAGGACTGGCCGGTCATCATCGTCGGAATCGGTAATCTCGGTCACGCGCTGGCCAACTACTCAGGCTTCGCCTCCCGCGGATTCGGCATCGTCGGCCTGCTCGACGCCGATCCCGCGCGGGTCGGCGAGCAGGTCGGTGACTACGTCATCAAGGCCTACAACGAGCTCGAGCGGGTCGTCGAGGAGTACGGCGTCGCGATCGGCGTCATCGCCACGCCGGCCACCGCAGCCCAGGAGGTGTGCGACCGGATGGTTGCGGCCGGCATCACGAGCGTGCTCAACTTCGCTCCCGTGGTGCTGAAGGTTCCCGCCGGAGTCGACGTTCGCAAGGTCGATCTGTCCACCGAACTCCAGATCCTGGCCTACCACGAGCAACGCAAGGCGCTTTCGCAGCCCGGCCGACTCGACCACGTCGACGGTGTCGCGACTGAGAGGAGTCCTGTTATTCCATGAGTATCTTGGTCATCGGCCTGTCTCACCGTGGCGCGCCGGTCGAGCTTCTCGAGCGGGTGGTGCCGGCTACTGACTCGATCGACAAGTTCCTGACCGATGCGGTGGACTGCCCGCACGTCGGTGCGGCAGTTGTCGTGTCGACCTGCAACCGCGTCGAGATCTACGCCGAGGTCGAGCGGTTCCACGGCGGTGTCGAGGAGCTGGCCGAGCTGCTCGCCCGGCACTCCGGCGTACCCACCGCGGAGCTCACGCCCCATCTGTACGTCCGCTACGAGGATGGGGCGGTGAGCCACCTGTTCTCGGTGGTGTGCGGCCTGGATTCGATGGTGGTCGGTGAGACCCAGATCCTCGGTCAGGTCAAGGCGGGACTGCGCCGGGCGCAGGACGCCGAGACCGTGGGCTCGGTGCTCAACGGCGTGTTCCAGCACGCCCTGCGGGTCGGCAAACGCGCCCACACCGAGACCGAGTTGGGACGCGCAGGCCGGTCGGTGGTGACCGCCGCCCTCGGCCACGCGACCCGCCACCTCGGTGACATGACAGGACGCGGCGCGCTCGTGGTGGGCGCCGGCTCGATGGCCGCGCTGGCCGCGGCGACGCTCCGCCGTGACCTTGGAGCCTCGGTAGCGGTGACCAACCGCACCCCCGACCGGGCGCGCCGGCTCGCCGCGAACGTCGACGGCCGGGCCGCGGCGATGAGCGACCTCGCGCAGGAGCTGGCCACGGTTGACGTCGTGGTCTCCTGCACCGGAGCGGTCGGCGCCGTACTCTCCACCGAACTCCTGCGCACGGCGGTCGCCGCCCGCGCGGGTCGGCCGCTGGTGATCTGCGATCTGGCGATGCCCCGCGACGTCGAGCCGAGCGCCGGCGAGCTGGCCGGGATCACCCTGATCGACCTCGCCAGCCTGGCCGCCAGCCCGGACGGCCCCAACACCGACGTCGAGGCGGTCCGCGCGATCGTCGCCGCGGAGGTTCTGGAGTTCGCATCGACCCGCCGGGCCGCGACCGTCGCGCCGACGGTGGTGGCGTTGCGCAGTATGGCGGCGGAGGTGGTCGAGGCCGAGTTGCGCCGGCTCACGATGCGCGTCCCCGACCTGGAGGACCAGGCCCGGGTCGAGGTCGCCAAGACCGTGCGCAGGGTCGTCGACAAGCTGCTGCACGCCCCGACGATCCGGGTCAAGGAGCTCGCCGAGCAGACCGTCGAGACGTCCTACACCGACGCGTTGCGGGAGTTGTTCGCCCTCGACCCGTCCACGGTGGAGGCGGTCGAGAACGCCGATCCGGCTGAGCCGGTGCGACCGGGTGAGGAGGGGCCGCGATGAGCGTTCTCCGTATCGGCACCCGCCGCAGTGCCCTCGCACTCGCCCAGACCCGCACCATCGCGGCGGCGCTGGAGCGGGCCGGGCATCCGTGTGTGCTCGTCGAGGTGACCACCGAGGGCGACCGCAACCGCAGCCCCCTCACCAGGATCGGCGGCCAGGGTGTGTTCGTCGGTGCCCTGCGCGATGCGCTCCTCGCCGGTGAGGTCGACGTCGCGGTGCACTCGATGAAGGACCTGCCCACCCAGCCCGTGGAGTCCATCACGATCGGCGCCGTGCCGCGCCGCGAAGACCCGCGGGACGCCCTCGTCGCCCGCGACGGGCTCACCCTCGCGACCCTGCCACCTGGCGCGCGGGTCGGCACCGGCTCGCCGCGCCGACTCGCCCAGCTGCGGCTGGACAAGATAGACCTTGAACTTGTCGAGATCCGGGGGAACGTCGATACCCGGATCCGGAAGGTGTACGACGGTGAGCTGGACGCCGTCGTACTCGCTCGGGCCGGCCTCACCCGACTGGGCCGGCAGGATGAGATCACCGAGACGTTCGACCCGGCGGAGTTCGTGCCGGCGCCCGGACAGGGCGCCCTCGCCGTCGAGTGTCGCGCCGCCGACGAGAGCGTGCTGCATGCTCTCGCCGTACTCGATGATCCCCGCAGCAGGGCGGCGACCACCGCCGAGCGCGCCGTACTGGCCGGATTGGCGGCCGGTTGCAGCGCACCCATGGGAGCCTTCGCCGACACCATCGGCGGGGTGGAAGGGGAGTTCCTTTCCCTCCACGCCGTCGTGGCCGCCGTCGATGGCTCCGCCAGCGTCCGCCTGTCCACCTCGGGGCCTCGCGGCGAAGCAGAGGAGCTCGGCCACGCACTCGCGGCCGCCCTGCTCGCCGAGGGCGCCAGCCGTTTGATCGAGGAACGCGTCACGTGACCGCGAAGAACAAGACCACGAAGAAACTCCAGGGCTCGGTGTCCTTCGTCGGCGTTGGCCCAGGCGACCCTGCTCTTGTGACCCTCCGGGCGAAGGAGCTGCTGGGACGCGCCGACGTCGTCGCCGGCGAGCTCGCGACCTTCGAACCCGTGGTCGCCGCCTACGTCAGTGAGGAAGCCGAGCGGCTCGAGCTGACCGAGGACGCTGTGACACCGGCCGAGGCCGGCCGAGTCCTGGCCAAGCACGCCAAGGACGGCAAGCACGTCGTACGCCTGTACGTCGGCGACCCGTTCCTCGACGGGCACGCCTCGGAGCATGTCGCCGCGTTCGTCCGGCAGCACGTGCCGTTCGAGGTGACGCCGGGCCTGCCCGTCGCGACCGCCGTACCCACCTACTCCGGCACGCCGCTCACCACGGCGAAGGTCCGCGAGGCTCGCGTCATCGACGTGAGCGCTGGTGAGCCGGAATGGGAGACGCTCGCCGAGGGATCAGCCACGCTGGTCGTCACGGGTGTCACCGACGGGCTGAAGGACATCACCGGCCTCCTGGTCAAGGCTGGCCGGGACGCGTCAACGCCGGCCTCTGTGACCACGGCCGGCACCACCACGGAGCAGCGTACGATCGCCGGCACGCTCGAGACGCTGGCCAGCGAGGTGAAGTCGGCGCGGCTCGCCGGCCCCTACGTGCTGGTGGTCGGACCGGCCGTTGCCATGCGGGACAAGCTGTCGTGGTTCGAGACCAAGCCGCTGTTCGGTTGGCGGGTCCTCGTGCCGCGCACCAAGGAGCAGGCCGGTGTGCTGTCGAAGCTGCTCCGGCAGTACGGCGCGGTGCCGGAGGAGGTGCCCACCATCTCCGTCGAGCCGCCGCGCAACCCCCAGCAGCTCGACCGGGCGATCACCGGGCTGGTCACCGGGCGGTACCAATGGGTGGCGTTCACCTCGGTCAACGCGGTCCGTGCCGTGCGGGAGAAGTTCGAGGAGTACGGCCTGGACGCCCGGGCGTTCGCCGGCCTGAAGATCGCGGCCGTTGGTGAAAAGACCGCTGAGGTGATCCAGGCGTGGGGCATCAAGCCCGACCTGGTGCCGACCGGCGAGCACTCCGCCCGCGGGCTGCTCGAGGAGTGGCCGCCGTACGACCGGGTGCTCGACCCGATCAACCGGGTGTTCCTGCCGCGCGCCGACATCGCGACGGAGACGCTGGTCGCTGGCCTGGTCGAGTTGGGCTGGGAAGTCGACGACGTGACGGCGTACCGCACGGTGCGCGCCGCTCCGCCGCCCGCTCCGATCCGCGAGGCGATCAAGACCGGCAAGTTCGATGCGGTGGCGTTCACCTCGAGCTCGACCGTGCGCAACCTGGTCGGTATCGCCGGCAAGCCGCATGCGACGACTGTGATCGCGGCGATCGGCGCGCAGACGGCGACCACGGCCGAGGAGCACGGGCTCCGGGTCGACGTCCAGCCGCCGGCGCCCTCGATCGAGGCGCTCGCGGAGGCGCTGGCGGAGTTCGGTGAGGCTCGCCGGTCCGCGCAGATCGAGGCCGGTGACCCGGTGACGAAGCCGTCTGAACGCAAGGCCGGCGCGCGCCGCCGCGCGAAGTAGCAGCCGGAGTGATGTCGACCGACTTGTCCGAAGGTGCGCGGGAACCTTCGGACAGGTCGTGGGCTTTTGGGAGGCCCATGACCCGGTCGGGCAGCGTCTGCGCGACACTCGAAGGGTCCGGGCACTTACTGAAGGGTACTTGTCATGGGATTTCCCGACATCCGTCCTCGGCGGTTGCGGACCACGCCCGCGATGCGCAGGCTCGTCGCCGAGACTGAGGTCGCTCCGCGGTCGCTCATCCTGCCGCTCTTCGTCCGCGAGGGCATCACCGAGCCCGTTCCGGTCACCTCCATGCCGGGGGTTGTCCAGCACACGCTCGACACCTTGCGCAAGGCGTGTGTCGAGGCGGTCGAGGCGGGCGTGGGTGGCCTGATGCTGTACGGGATCCCGCGCGCCAAGGACGCGAACGGCTCCGGGGCCACCGATCCCGACGGCATCCTCAACGCCGCGATCCGGGAGGTCGTCTCCGAGGTTGGCGAGGCGAGTGTCGTCATGGCCGACCTGTGCATCGACGAGTTCACCGACCATGGGCACTGCGGGGTCCTTGCCGCCGACGGCTCGGTCGACAACGACGCCACGCTGGAGAGGTACGCCGAGATGGCGCTGGCGCAGGCGGAGGCCGGCGTCGACCTGGTGAGTCCGAGCGGCATGATGGACGGCCAGGTAGGGGTGGTACGCCGGGCTCTCGACGGGGCCGGGCACACCAACGTGGGCGTCCTGGCCTATTCCGCGAAGTACGCCTCGGCGTTCTACGGACCGTTCCGCGAGGCCGTGGACTCCAGCCTGAAGGGCGACCGCAAGACCTACCAGCAGGATCCCGCCAATGCCACCGAGGCGATGCGGGAGACCGCGCTGGACGTGGCGGAGGGCGCCGACCTGGTGATGGTGAAGCCGGCGCTTGGCTACCTCGACGTCGTACGCCGGATCAAGGACGCGGTCGACGTCCCGGTCGCGGCCTACAACGTGTCGGGGGAGTACGCCATGGTGGAGGCGGCCGCCGCCAACGGCTGGATCGAGCGGGAACGCGCGATCCTCGAGGTGCTCACGTCAATCCGGCGAGCCGGTGCTGACATCGTTCTCACCTACTGGGCCACGGAAGTCGCCCGCGGCTTCCGCTGAGCGACCTCTCAGGGTCCGGCATCGTCAAGGCGGCCTTGCACCGACTACCCAGTCGATGCAAGGCCGCCTTGACGATGGGCGCTACCTCACGCGATCAGCTGCTGGCGAGGGCGTACGCCGCCGTACCAATCAGCTCCAGGGACTTCTGCAGCCGCGCCGTACTCACATTGAGCGCGATGGTGTCCTCCGGCGTGTGGTAAATCGGCTCGAGCTCCGCCGGACCCCCGGCACCCCGCCAGCTGAAGTTGCCCGCGGCGATGCCCCGATTGTGGAACGGCACGTGGTCACTGGAGCCACGGAGCACCGGGCCCCGCACCTCCGACGCGTACCCCAGCCGGGCGGCGGCCGCCGCGACGGCGTCGGTGGTGGTGTTCGAAAGCCCGTCCACCGACAGGAGGTAGTAGACGACGGCTGGGCCCCAACTGGTGGCCACCATGTCGTTCTGGAAGCAGCCGACGATCCGACCCGCTGCCGCGTCGTCGAGCTGGTCGACGTAGTAGGTGGATCCGATGAGTCCCTGTTCCTCCGAGCCCCACAGGGCGAATCGCAGGGTCTTCCTGGTCGGGAGGCTCTTCAGCGCGCGGGCGACTTCGAGGGTCAGCACCGTTCCGCTGCCGTCGTCGTTCCCGCCCGGTGAACCGATGACGCTGTCGTAGTGGGCGCTCACCATGACGACACCGGCGTCGGGGCTCGGCCCGCTGGGCGGGCGCTCGGCGATGACGTTGTGGGACGTGAGATTGGCGTGCGTGGTGACCGTCAAGGTGAGCTTGACGGAGCCGGCGGCGAGGCGAGCTCTGAGGCGCTCGCCGTGGTACTGCGCGACGCCGATGACGGGAACGCCGACCTCGGCGGGCAGCACGGGCGTGAAGGTACCCGCCTTCCGACCCTCCACCGTGGAGATGTTCACGAGGAGAACTGCGGCGGCACCCCGCTCGATCGCGAGGTTCACCCGGATCGCGCTGTTGGCGTCGCCTTCGGCGCTCGTGCCGCGCTGGAGGAGCACGATCGCGCCCCTGACGTCCGCCGGATAGTCGCTCTCCCCACCGGCACCGCCGTCGACGACCTGGCCCGCGAGGGTGAGGTCCCGCCGGCCCTGTCCGGAAGCCGCGGCCTGCCACGGCTTCTCGCCGCGCACGCTGAGATCGGCGAGGTACTTGTCGGCGACTGGGAACGGTTGCAGCGTGACGCGATAGCCAAGGTCACGGAGCCGCGCCGCGAGGTACTTCGCCGCCTTCATCTCCGACGGCGTACCCCCGATCCGCGGGCCGATCTCGTCGCTGAGGTACTCAAGATGCGTCAGCGCCCGTTTGGCGCTGACCTGCGCGAGGACCTTACGGTCGCCCGACGTCAGCGCCGTCCCCGGTGCGAGGGTTGACGTGGTCCGGGTGGCGGCGTGGGCAGCGGTCGGGCCGGCCACTGTGGTCAGGCCGGCAAGCGCCGCGGCGCCCGTCAGTAGGTCTCGACGGTTGATCGAGGGCATAGGCGTACTCCTTGATCAGGAAGGAAGCTGCCGGGAACTCTGGCAGGGACCCCGCGCTTCGTAAAGCGCGCGCAAACCGCGGACCTCACCGTGGCCGAAGCCGGCCGTGAGAAGGCCCGACCTCTCTTACGTACGTGTGAAGAGGTGGCCGGATCCGGTCAGTCGCGTTCACTCCACGGACGCCCGCCTTGACCAAATCGTGATCGAAACGATGCAGAGGTGGACGTCGGCCAACGAGGTGTCATGAGACGGGCACCAGAGGGAACGCCGGCATCGCCGCTCGCGTCAACGCATTGTTGCCTGGCGGCGCGCGAGTTGCCTGATCGTCAAGGACCGCTTGGCGGCGGCGCCGGCGCGCGGGAGGGGATCTGCGCGGGGAAGGCTGGCGCATGGCGGGAGAAGACGCCGCCAGACATGGAGGGGCCGCCGCGGCGCCCGGTCGGGGGGGAGGTAACCAGGCGCCGCGGCGGCCGAGGAGGCCCGGCGCGCCCGGGGGGGTGAGGGCGCCGAGCCAGCTAGGGGCCGCGGTCCGTTGCGGACCTACGGTCTAGGAATGGCGTCTATGAGGTGGTTGAGCCGGACTGTACGCGCATGATCGAGGGGATTCGGATGGTGTTGTGGTGACCGTATCGGCTCTCGGAACGGCAGCTGCCTGCCTACACCGATATCACCGCTGCGGCCCTCAGCGGTCCCCCGTGTCATCTCGACCTCCCCGGCTCACGACTCACCTTACGTCGCCGCCACGCGTCTTTGAAGCCCGGACTTCTGGCCGATTCAACGACGGCGACCGCGAAGGGTTACGGCACTGATCAAAAACTTGGTGGACCCACCCCGGAGGTCGCGGATCCGGGGAGAGGGAGAATGACGCGGTGACCGCCCCCGAAATCTCCGCCGCCTCCGCGCCAGCCACCTCTCAGGCACTCTTCGAGCGTGCCCGAGTCGTCACTCCGGGTGGTGTGAACTCGCCTGTCCGCGCCTTCCGCGCGGTCGGGGGGACGCCGAGGTTCATCACCCGCGCGCACGGCGCCTACCTCGTGGACGCCGACGGTCGCGAGTACGTCGACCTCATCGGTTCCTGGGGTCCGATGATCCTCGGTCACGCTCACCCCGAGGTGATCGCCGCGGTCACCTCGGCCGTCGCGGCGGGCACGTCGTACGGCACGCCCACGGTGCCCGAGGTCGAGCTCGCCGAGGAGATCGTGCGGCGCACGCCCGTCGAACAAGTGAGGTTCGTCTCATCGGGCACCGAGGCCACGATGTCGGCCATCCGGCTGGCCCGAGGTGTGACCGGGCGCACGAAGGTGGTGAAGTTCGCCGGCTGTTACCACGGCCACGTCGACGCGTTGCTGGCCTCCGCTGGTTCGGGGGTCGCGACGTTCGGACTGCCCGACTCACCCGGGGTCACCGGTGCCCAGGCGTCCGACACGATCGTCGTTCCCTACAACGACCGGGCGGCCGTGACTGAGGTGTTCGAGCGGTACGCCGACGAGATCGCCTGCCTGATCACCGAGGCGGCGCCCGGCAACATGGGAGCGGTCCCACCCGAGGACGGCTTCAACGCGTTCCTCGCGCAGACCTGCCACGACCACGGCGCGTTGTTCATCTCCGATGAGGTGATGACGGGGTTTCGGGTGACGCGGTCCGGTTGGTACGGCATCGACGGTGTGGTTCCCGACCTCATGACCTTCGGCAAGGTGATGGGTGGCGGCTTCCCGGCGGCGGCGTTCGGGGGACGGGCCGCGCATATGGCGCAGCTCGCGCCGGGTGGCCCCGTCTATCAGGCCGGCACCCTGTCGGGTAATCCGGTCGCGACGACAGCGGGCCTCACCACGCTGAGGCTCGCGACCGACGAGGTCTACCACCACCTCGACCGGACGGCCGCCGTGGTGGCCGACCTGGTGAGCGCCGCCCTGGCCAAGGAGGGCGTGCCGCATCTCGCGCAGTTCGCCGGGAACCTCTTCAGCATCTTCTTCGTAGACCCCGCTGAGGTGCCGCGGGTCCGTGACTTCGCCGACGCCCGCACCCAGGCGCAGCACCGCTTCCGGGCGTTCTTCCACGCCATGCTCGACGGCGGCGTGCACCTGCCGCCGAGTGCGTTCGAGGCGTGGTTCGTCAGCGCCGCCCACGACGACGCCGCGCTCGACCGGATCGCGGCCGCGGTGCCGGCGGCGGCGCGAGCCGCGGCCGCCGCACAACCAGACGAGGAGACCAGGTGACCAGTGCCCATGGTCGGCTGGCCAGTGATCAGGAGTGCCTGTGAGTAAGAGCCGGACGCTCGTCCATCTGCTTCGGCACGGCGAGGTCGACAACCCACGCAAGGTTCTCTACGGCCGGCTTCCCGGTTATCACCTGTCAGAGCTGGGCCAGGCGATGGCCCGCCGGGTCGCCGAGACGGTGAAGGACCGGGACATCGTCCATCTGGGCTCTTCTCCACTCGAACGCGCCCGCGAGACCGCCGAGCCGTTCGCTGTCGAGTTCGAGCTGACAGTCACCAAGGACGAACGCCTGATCGAGGCCGCCAACGTCTTCGAGGGCATGACGTTCGGGGTTGGTGACGGGTCGCTGCGCCGGCCCTCGTCGTGGCGGCACCTGCGTAACCCCTTCCGCCCCTCGTGGGGCGAGCCGTACCGCCAGATCGTCGTACGCATGCTCGGCGCGATCGCGGACGCCCGGCGGGCGGCTGAGGGGCATGAGGCGCTGCTGGTGTCGCATCAGCTCCCGATCTGGACGGTGCGTTCGTACGTCGAAGGGCGCCGGCTCTGGCATGATCCCCGCAAGCGTCAATGCACCCTTGCCAGCCTGACGACGTTCACGTACGACGGTGACCAGCTGGTCTCCGTCGACTACTCCGAACCCGCCGCCGACCTGCTCCCCGCCGGTCTGGCGGGCACGAAGAAATTCGTCGCGGGAGCGTGAGTTTGTCGTGTACCGCCGCCGTCGTCGCCTGACGACCCTCGCGCTTGGTCTTGTGACCGGCGCCCTGAGCTTCACCCTGCTGGTCGCCTGCTCGTCCGGCGGCTCGTCGAGTTCGCAGTCGAGTAACGCCAGCACCCGGTTCGTCACCGGTAGCGGGACGGTCACCACGATCCCGCCAGCCGAACGCCGGAAGGCTCCCGCGGTGCGCGGCAAGTCCCTTACCGGCAAGGAAGTGGGGCTCGCCGACTACCGCGACAAGGTCGTGGTGATCAACGTCTGGGGATCGTGGTGTCCGCCCTGCCGCAAGGAAGCGCCCGACCTCAGGAACGCCGCGGCCTCCCTGGCGCCCAAGGGTGTGGAGTTCCTCGGCATCAACACCCGGGACAACGACCTGGGGCCAGCTCAGGCCTTCGTGCGCACGTTCAAGGTGCCCTATCCCAGCATCTTCGACCCGAAGGGCGCGCAGCTGCTCGGGTTCCGTGACACGCTGCCGGCGAGCGCGATCCCGTCGACGCTGGTGATCGACCGTCAAGGTCGGGTTGCGGCAAGGGTTCTGGGTGAGGTCAGCCAGCGGACGCTCGAGCAGTTGGCCTCCGACGTCGCGGGGTCAGGATGAGTGTGGGAGACGGGTTCGCCAACACGGCCCTGAACGGCTCGCTGGTGCTGGCGATTCCAGTGGCGCTGCTGGCGGGTCTCGTGTCGTTCCTGTCCCCGTGCGTGCTGCCGCTCGTTCCGGGTTACCTGTCGTACGTCACCGGCCTGTCGGGCGCGGACCTGGCCTCGGCCCGCCGGGGGCGGGTGGTGGCGGGTGCGTTGTTGTTCGTCGCGGGGTTCGCGCTGGTCTTCGTGTCGGCGGGCCTGCTCTTCGGAGCACTCGGCAACTTCCTGGCTGTCAACGCGGGGTTGCTCACCAAGGCGCTCGGTGTGGTGACCATCGTGCTCGGCCTGGCGTTCCTGGGATTCGTACCCTTCCTGCAGCGTGACATCAGGATCCACAAGGTGCCGTCGGTCGGGCTCGCCGCGGCGCCGCTGCTCGGGGCGTTGTTCGGCCTCGGCTGGACGCCGTGCCTCGGACCCACCCTTGGTGCGGTGGCGACGCTCGCGGTCAACGAAGCGACCGCCGGACGGGGCGCGGTCCTCATGCTCGCGTACGCCTTCGGGCTCGGGATTCCGTTCATCCTGGTGGCCGTGGGATTCCGGCGGCTGCTCGGCGCGCTCACGTGGGTACGCCGGCACCATGTCTGGGTCACCCGGGCCGGCGGCGTCCTGCTGATCGGGGTTGGTCTGCTGCTCCTCACCGGCGGGTGGGACGCCGTGGTCGGCCCGATGCGGCAGTGGGTCAGCGGCTTCGAAACGGTGGTGTGACGATGACGCAGACGCAGGAGCGGACCCGGGCCTCCGGAGCCCCCAACCCGCCGGCCCTCGGCCCGTTGGAGCTGGCCCGCTGGGCCTGGCGGCAGCTCACCTCGATGCGCACCGCGCTGCTGTTGTTGTTTTTGCTGGCGCTCGCGTCAGTGCCGGGCTCGATCATCCCGCAGCGGCAGGTCAACCCCGTCGTGGTCGCCGACTTCATCCGGGCCAACCCGGAATTGTCCAAGTGGTACGACCGGTTCGGGCTCTTCGACGTCTTCAGTACGCCGTGGTTCGCCGCGATCTACCTCCTCCTGCTGGTTTCTCTGCTGGGCTGCATCCTGCCCCGCGCCGCACAGCACTGGCAGGTCATGCGCGCCCGCCCACCCGCCGCCCCGCGTCACCTCAACCGGATGCCAGGTCACCGTTCCTGGACGACGGACGCGTCGCCGGCGGAGGCGCTCGCGGCAGCCAAGGAACAGCTGATGGCACGCAGGTACCGCGTCGTCGTCGACCAGCCCACGGACGAGTCCGCGGGCGGCTCCGCGTCTGGATCCTCGGGCGGGGCGTCGGTCGCGGCTGAGCGCGGCTACCTCCGCGAGATCGGCAACCTGCTCTTCCACGTCGCCATCGTCGTGGTCCTGGTCGGGGTCGCGATCGGTAGCCTGTTCGGCTTCCGGGGCACCGCGCTGGTCGTTGTCGGCAACGGCTTCGCCAACACGATCACGCAGTACGACGGCTACCAGAGCGGTGCGTTGTTCACAGACAAGCAACTGCCGCCGTTCGCGCTCACGGTGAAGAAGTTCATGGTGAAGTTCGAAACGCAGGGGGAGGCGCGCGGCTCGGCGCGGGAGTTCGGCGCGACGCTCGACGTCACCGCCGAGCCGGGAGCGCCCGTGCGCGAGTACGACCTCCGTGTCAACCATCCCTTGCAGGTGGACGGCGCGGAGGTGCACCTGATCGGGCATGGCTACGCGCCGCGTTTCACGGTGCGGGACGGTAACGGCGAGGTCGCGTTCTCCGGGCCGGTGCCCTTCCTGCCGCAGGACGCGATGTTCTCCTCGACCGGCGTGGTGAAGGTCCCCGATGCCCGGCCGAAGCAGTTGGGGTTCCAGGGCTTCTTCCTGCCGACGGCGATCATCGACCAGCGCAGGGGACCGACGTCGGCGTTTCCGGACGCGGTGCGACCGGCGGTGTTCCTGACCGGATACCAGGGTGACCTCGGGCTCGACAACGGCGCGCCACAGTCGGTCTACCGGCTCGACCAGACTCGCCTGACGCAGTTCCGCGCCAGTGACGGGCAGCCGTGGCGGCTGCAGCTGACCCCCGGACAGTCCGCCCGGCTGCCTGACGGCGCCGGCAGCATCACCTTCGACGGGTACACCCGCTGGGTCAACCTCCAGATCAGCCGGAATCCCGGCGCGCCGATCGCGTTGGTGGGTGCTGTCTGCGCGCTCGGGGGATTGCTACTATCCCTCGTAGTACGTCGCCGCCGGATCTGGGTGCGGGTCACCGAGGCTGACGGGCGTACCGTGGTCGCGATCGCCGGGCTGGACAAGAGTGATCCGGCACTGGCGCCGCGCGTGGTCGGGCAGGCCGAAAGGTCCGCCCGCGAGGCGGGTGCCGAACGCGACGCGACCACGCGCACCGGTGAGACCGATCTCACCGCCGAGATCGACCGGATCACCGCGGACCTTCCCGGGTCCGCGGCGACTGTCGGGGAGGAGCACCTGTGAGCACGATGCTCGCGAGTCTGTCGGACAACTTCGTCCATGCCGCGACTGTCGTGGTCGCACTCGGGATGCTGGCGCACGCCGGCGAGTGGGCGTTCACTCGCGAACGCCGTAGCGCCGCGCGGTCCGCGGCGCGGCTCGCCAGCACCACACGCCAGACCAGCGATGCGGCCACTGCGTCAGCCGCCGCGGGTGGATCCGCTGCCGCTGACAGCGCAGGGGTCGCCGTCCTCACCCCCACCGCGGAGGTCGCGGGCGGTGAGGGGGCAGGCGAGCGCGGTGAGAGTGACCGCTCTGACCGGGCGGCGATGTTCGGCCGGATCGGGGTGGCCCTCACTCTCCTGGCCACCGTCCTTCTCGGCGCGGGAGTCGTAACCCGCGGCATTGCGGCCGACCGGGTGCCGTGGAGCAACCTCTACGAGTTCGCCATCACCGGCAGCTTCATGGTGTCGGTCGCCTACCTCGTGACGCTTCGAAGGCTCCGGCTCGACTTCCTCGGGCTGCCGATCACCGGGTTCCTGCTTGTCATTCTCGGCATCGCGACCACCGTCCTCTACACCCCGGTCTCCGGCCTGATCCCCGCGCTCCAGTCGTACTGGCTGGTCATCCACGTGTCGGCGGCCGTCATCGCCACCAGCGTCTTCACGCTCGGCGCTATCGCGAGCCTGCTCCAGATCCTGAAGGCGCGAGAGGAACGCCGCCTGATCGCGACCGGTGCCTCGCCCGCTGGCAGTTACCTCGCCCGGCTTCCGTCCGCGGAGGCGATCGACCGGATCGCCTACCGGCTGAACGCCTTCGCGTTCCCGGTCTGGACCTTCGCGCTCATCGCGGGTGCCATCTGGGCGGCGGCGGCCTGGGGTCGCTACTGGGGCTGGGACCCCAAGGAAACCTGGATGTTCATCACCTGGGTCTGCTACGCGGCCTACCTCCACGCGCGGTCGACGGCCGGGTGGCGTAGCAAGGTCTCGGGGATCGCGTTGGTGGCGTACGGCGCGCTGCTCTTCAACCTGGTCGGCGTCAACTTCTTCATCTCCGGGCTCCACTCCTACGCCTGAGCACGCCTGATCCGGTCCGCCGGGTCCCTTAGCTGACGCCCCAAATGACCACGTATACGTGATCATTTGGGGCCTCACAGTGTCCGATCTGTTCAAGGCGGTGCCCGCTGGGTCCTGCCAGGCTGGACCCATGGTTGATATCACCGGGGCCACGCACTTCCTTTCGCTGCACGGGCGGCTCCTCGACCGCCGCCGCCTCGGTTTCGTCCTGGGGCACGCTGACGCAGATGCCGTCGTGGCCGCACTGGCCGCCTACCGCAATGCCGATGGTGGGTTCGCGGGCGTACTCGAACCCGACCTGCGCACCCTGAGCAGCCAGCCGGTCGGCGCCACGCACGCGTTCGACGTCCTCGCGGAAGTCGGGACACCGGGCGGATCCTTCGCCCGCGAGACGCTCGACTGGCTGGAGTCCGTCTCCTGTCCTGATGGCGGTCTGCCGTTTGTCCTTCCCACCGCCGACGACGCACCTCACGCGCCGTGGTGGACCCCGGCACCGCAGCCGGTTTCGTCGCTCCACATGACCGCGGAGGTGGCCGCCGCCGCGTACCGCCTGGCGGAGTTCGCCCCTGACCTGCGCGAGCATGACTGGCTTCGCCGCGCGACGGACTTCTGCTGGCAGCAGCTGGTCGGCTACAAGCCGCCGCACCCGGTGGAGTTGCGCTTCGTCGTGGAGTTCCTCGATGCGGTGCCCGATCACGCCCGCGCGACTGACGCGCTCGACGCCCTGCGCCCGCACCTCCCGACCAACGGCATCCTCCCTGTCGAGATCGGCGCGGAGGGCGAGCAGCTCACCACCATGGACCTCTCACCCTGGCCAGCCAGCCGGTCGCGCAAAATGTTCGAACCGGCCGCGGTCGAGCGGGACCTGGCCACCCTCGAGACGGGCCAGCGCGACGACGGTGGGTGGACCTTCGACTGGGCGTCGATGTCGCCGGCGGTCGACTTCGAGACCCGTGGCCTGATGACCGTGCGGGCGCTACGCGTGCTCCACGCGAACGCCCGCCTCACCGGCACGGCGCCCTGACCAAGGACTGGATGACCCGCGGTATCAACTGGTATCGCGCGGTATCATCGGCGCCGTGGCTATGACACTTCGGCTCAGCCCTGAGGAAACAGAGGCATTGCGCGCTGTCGCGGAGCGCGAGCACCGCTCCATGCAGGAGGTCGCCCGCACCGCGATCGCTGAGTACGTCAACCGGCGCACGGTCCGCCGCGACGAGGCTCTTCGTCGCATCGTCGCCGAAGACGGCCCATTGCTTGACCGATTGGGCAAAGCGTGACGGAGTTCCTCACTCTGGATGATCTGGTCGCAGCCGCGGAAGCGGCGCTCGGCTCGCCCGAGGTCCGCGACTGGGGCCTCCTGGAAGCCGCGGTCGCCCGACCTCGGGCCAGCGTTCTCGGCGAGGACGCCTACCTCTCACTGCACGCGAAGGCAGCGGCTCTGTTGCATTCGGTGGTCGGCAATCACGCCCTGGTCGACGGCAACAAGCGACTCGGCTGGGTGGCCGTTCGCCTCTTCTACGTGATGAACGGCAGTGACCTGCGAGCCGACCACGACGAGGCGTTCGACCTGGTGATGGCCGTTGCGGCCGGCGAACTCGCCGACGTCGACAAGATCGCCGAGATCCTGGGGCGCTGGGTGGCGTGAGGCCGGTCAGGCCGATTCAGCGAGCGCTGAACGCGGGGTAGAACGGCAGCGGCTCGATGATGTCCCAGCGCCGGCGCGCCGCGGTCCGGATCTGCTCGGCCACGCCGGCAAGGGGCGCAAGCTCGGGTTGACGGCGGGCCGCGTCGGTGAGTTCGTCCATCCGCTGCAGGGCAAGCTGGCGCCGGGAGCCGAGGTGGAAGTCGTACGCCTGGAAGTACTTTCGTTCGGCACCCTCGGCGTCGAGGGCGTAACCGAGATGCCCCAGCCCGGACTGCAGGGCCCAGTACGCCTGGCAGGCGTTGAGAGCAGCCGCGAACTCCGCGGGCGGCACCTCCCTGCCGGCGGCGGCGAGACGGTGGCGGTACCTCTCGACGAGCAGATCGGAGAGTCCGGCGGGCAGCCGGCGGACACACCAGCACGTCGGCATCATCGTGCGGAGGTACGCGAGGTCGAGGAGCGCGTGCCCCACGCCACCGAACTCCAGGTCGAACAACCGCACCGTGCCGTCGGCGTACACGCGGTTGTTGTCAGGGCAGCAGTCGTTGGCCCGGTAGGCAGTCCAGGATCCGGGCTGGTGGACGAGTGACTCGATCCACCGGAGCGCGCCGACGGCCGCCGGGTCGATGGTGACGCCGCCATCCAGTTGGGCGAGCCCTTCGGGTAGCCGGGTCGCCAGCTCACCGGGGGCCAACGCGAATTGAGGCGGCACCGGGCCAAGGCTCTGCCGTACCCGGTCGTACGCCGGGGCCTGCTCGAACGTCGCGAGATGGATCGCGGCGAACGCGTCGACATACCCACCCAGCGCCGCCGTCGCCCGCTCGGGCGTGTCCGCGAGCAGGACGTTGGCCAGGCTGGGGCCGGCGCCGAGGTCCTCCATGAGGACGAACCCCAGCTCGGCGTCGCCGCCGTAGAACGCCGGCACGACCGCGGGCGGCTCGGGTAGGGAGGAGAGGAACTCCAGGCCGGCCCATTCGTTCCAGAGCCGGGTCGCCGGGCTCCAGGGTTCTGCGTCTGTCGGGTCGAAGGCGCCGGTCGTGTCGTTACGGTGCGCGAGCTTGACGATCGCGGCGTCCACGGGTGCGCCGGCGAGCCGGATCCGCGCGACGAACGCATGGCCCTCGTGGTTGAGGACCTCATGCGCGGTCACGCTGACCGGCGTACCGAACCGTTGGCTCAGGTGGGCGCCCGCGCGTACGCAGACCTCGTCAGGCAGCGGGGGTACGTCGGTGTCCGCGTGGAGATCGACCATCTGGCGATGGTAGGGAACGCGGCGACTGGTCAGGAACCAGAAGACTGGTCAGGAACCGGATGAATTGGAGCCAGAACTGTCGTCGTCGCTGCGGCCGAGCTCGCGTTCGCGGCGCTCGAGGTCGGCCTGCCACTTGCGGAGCCGGTCGTCCTCGGCCTTCTGGCGCTGCTCCTTCAGTCGAGCGAGGAACTCCGGATCGTCGTCGGGTGCCACCGGCCGGACTTCACGCGGTGGCACCGGACGGGAACCGCGGTAGGCGTCCGTAACCGGCCGGCCGGCGGCGAGCCAGGCGATGGGTCCGAAGATCGGGACGAGCAGGAGGAGGACGGCCCACGCCCAGCGGGGCATGGTGCGCACCTGTGCGCTGGAGCTTTGAGCCAGGTCGACCAGGCAGTAGACGAGCAGGACTATGGCGACCAGGACGGGCAAAACCCGGAGCACCCGAACCCCTCCTCGGCGGCGTAGCTACGACGAACCTTCGGGTCGAGCGTAGCCGCCATCGGTGGGGCCGGGCGTCCGGATCAGCGAGGGAGAGGGGAGAGGGGGAGCGAAGGCTCAGCGGTGGCGGCGCCACCGGAGGCGGAGGCGGTGGCCGCCGCGGAGCTGGCCGCGAGAACCATCGAGGTCAGCCGTGGCCGAACCCTGCGACGGTGTGGGAATGCGAGGCGAGGCGGCCAGGGACGACTGGCCAAGGTGTGGGAGCTGTCGGAGTGTGGCGAACTCCGGCGAACCGATGTACATCGGCGGGGGTTTACCTCTCAATCGATGAGCAACTAGCGTGAACTCCTACGATTCTAAGGTAAGGTCCGCGAAACGCCTAATGTTTTAGGGAGTCAAAGCATCGTGGGTGCAGGACCTCATATGGACGAGCTCGACCACCGTCTGGTCGACGCTCTGCGCGACAATGCCCGCGCGTCGTACGCCGAGCTGGGACGCCTGGTCGGGCTGTCGGGACCGAGCGTCCAGGAGCGGGTCCGCCGGCTGGAGGAACGCGGCGTGGTCACCGGCTACCAGGCGCTGGTCCGCCCGAGCGCACTGGGCCTTGAGGTCACCTCGCTCATCGGACTCCTGCTCTCCGACGGCGCCGACCAGGCCGCGGTGGTCGAGCGCCTGTCCGGGGTCGCGGAGATCGAGGACTGCTGGTACATCGCGGGCGACGAGTCGTTCGTCGTGAAGGTCCGCGTCCGCAACGTGGACGCGCTGGAGGACCTCCTCGGCCGGCTGCTGCGGATCGACGGGATCAGCCGGACCCGGACGACACTCGTTCTTTCCACCAAGTGGGAGGGTCGGCTTCCACCGAGCGTGTCTGACACCGAGATGTAGCGTCTGGAGCCATGGCCGAGACGACCTCCCTCGTGACCCTGGACGACGTGACCGCTGCCGCCGCCCGGATCGAGGGTCGCGTCGCTCGTACGCCGTTGGTGCCGACAGCCTGGAGCGATCCGGCGCGGCCCCTGTGGCTCAAGCCCGAGAACCTCCAGCTCATCGGGGCGTTCAAGATCCGGGGCGCGCTCAACGCGGTCGGCGCCATGGACGAACGCACCCGTTCGCGGGGCATCGTCACGCACTCCTCCGGCAACCACGCCCAGGCATTGGCCATGGCGGCCCGGGCGTACTCCGTCAAGGCGCACGTGGTCATGCCGGACACCAGCCCCGCCGTCAAAGTGGCGGCGACCCGGGCGCTGGACGCCGAGGTGATCCTGGTGCCGCCGGCCGAGCGGGCGACCCGGGTCGAGGAGCTGGTGGCCGAACACGGGTACGCGTTCGTCCCGCCGTTCGACCATCCAGACGTGATCGCCGGGCAGGGCACGATCGGGCTGGAGATCCTGGCGGACCTTCCGGAGACCGCTACCGTGCTGGTGCCGGTCGGGGGAGGTGGGTTGCTGTCGGGCATCGCCACCGCCGTGAAGGGTCTGCGTCCAGACGTGCGGGTCTTCGGCTGCGAACCGGAGCTCGCCGGTGAGACGGCCGAGAGCCTGCGGGTCGGCGAGCGCCGGGTCTGGCCGGTCGAACGCACGTACCGCACCATCGCAGACTCGGTCCGTGTCGGTCTGGGCGAGCTGACCTGGCAGCACATCAGGGCCCGGGTCGACGGCGTCCTCACCGTCTCCGAGGACGCCATCCGGGAAGCGGTACGCGTGCTGGCGACCAGGTCGCGGCTCGTCGCGGAGCCCGGCGGGGCGGTCGCGGCGGCGGCGTACCTCACGCGATGCGCCGAACTGCCGGAGGGGCCGGTGGTCGTGGTGGTGTCGGGTGGGAACGTCGAGCCGGCCCTCCTCGCGTCGTTGCTGGCCGGCTGACGTACGCTGCGAGGGTCGTGCGTACCTTCCTCGTTTACACACTGCTCCGACTCGTCATCTTCGCGGCGTGCTTCGGAGTACTTTTCGTCCTCTTTGGCAGCCAGGCGTCCGGCTGGCTGATCGCGCTGCCCGCCCTCCTCTTCACCTCGGGCCTGTCCTGGTTGCTCCTGCGCCGCCAGGGTGCCGAGGCGGGACGAGCGTTCTCCAGCGGCGTGCACGCCGCGCGCGGCCGGCTCGACGCGGCCACCCGCAAGGAAGACGTCGACTGACGTAGCGGGTGATCCTTCTGGCGGGAGTTACCCTGCAGCCATGTCTGGTTCTGAGTCTCCGCGTAGGTCGAGGCGGCCGATCCCCGACCGGGCCTGGGTGGCGGAGGCGATCCGGAGGGTCGAGGCGGACGCCAACCGCAGCGCCGACACGCACCTGCACGTCTTCCCGCTTCCGGAGGAGTGGGGCATCGAGCTGTACCTCAAGGACGAGTCCGTCCATCCCACCGGCAGCCTGAAGCACCGGCTGGCCCGGTCGCTGTTCCTGTACGCCCTCGCCAGTGGCTGGATCGGGGAGGGCACCATGATCATCGAGGCGTCCAGCGGGTCGACCGCGGTGAGCGAGGCGTACTTCGCCCGGCTGCTCGGCCTGCCGTTCGTCGCGGTCATGCCGGCCTGCACGAGCCCGGAGAAGATCGCGCTCATCGAGTTCTACGGCGGCCGATGTCATCTCGTCGACGACCCGTGCGGCATCTACGCGGAGTCGCGTCGGCTGGCCGAGGAGACCGGCGGCCACTTCATGGACCAGTTCACCTACGCCGAGCGGGCCACCGACTGGCGGGGCAACAACAACATCGCCGAGAGCATCTTCGAGCAGCTGTCGGCCGAACGCCATCCGGTGCCGCGCTGGATCGTGGTGGGCGCGGGTACGGGCGGGACGAGCGCGACCATCGGACGATACGTGCGCTACCGCCGGCACGAGACCCAGCTGTGCGTCGTCGACCCGGACGGTTCGGCGTTCTACGGCGGCTGGTGTGACGACGACCCGGACCGCACCGCGTCCGGATCGCGGATCGAGGGGATCGGCCGGCCGCGGGTCGAGCCGTCGTTCGTACCCACCGTGGTCGACCGGATGATGCGGGTGCCCGACGCGGCCTCGCTCGCGGCGATGAGGTTCCTCATGGTGGCGACCGGTCGGCGTACCGGCGGCTCGACGGGCACCAACCTGTGGGGTGCGCTGGCCCTGGTCGCGGAGTTGCGGGCGGCGGGTGAGCAGGGCAGCGTGGTCACCCTGATCTGCGACAGCGGCGACAGGTACGCCCACACCTACTACGACGACGGGTGGGTCGCCGCGCAGGGACTCGACCTCATGAGGTACGCGAAGACGCTGGAGGAGTTCGCCGCGACCGGCGAATGGCTCGCCCCCTGAGCGGGTAGCTGTCGATTATGAGCGACCAATCCCGCCGCGATCCGCAGGGCACGAACCGGTGGACCAAGGAAGGCGCCACGCCTGGCGAGGACCCACGCGAGATCGATACCGAGCAGATCAATCCCGAGTACGTCCGCCGCCTCCAGGAACGTCGCCAGGTCACTCACGCGGAGGAGGAGACGCCGGGCGAGATGGGCACGACCGCGACGGTGTACGACCCGACCGAGCGCGACTGACCCGCCGCGCCGCGAGGCCGTGCGGCCCGCCGGCTGGCCTGCTGCGCTGTCTGTGGCCCGGTCAGGCCAGCGCGAGCCCGACGGTGAGAAGGAAGGCGAAGGCGAGTTCGGCGACACCGGTGTCTCGCAGGACGGCGATCAGCGGGCGTCCCGTGATCCCGCTGAGCAGTTGCCGGACGGGCCGGACCGCCAGCGGCAGCGACAGCAGGGCGAGGAGTGCCCAGGGCGTCGTCGTGAGCGCGAGCAGGATGACCAGGGCATAGGCGACGACCTGGAGCGCGACGTACAACGTGCGGGTTCGCGGATCGCCCAGCACCACCGCGAGGGTGCGCTTCCCGCTCTCCTGGTCGGTCGGGATGTCGCGCAGGTTGTTGGCGACCAGGATGGCGCAGGTCAGGGCGCCGATCGCGATCGCGCCGGCGACGGCTGGCCAGGTCACGCGGAGGACCTGCACGTACGTCGTACCGATGACCGCGACCAGCCCGAAGAAGACGAAGACGCTGACCTCGCCCAGGGCGCGGTAGCCATACGGGCGTGAGCCGCCGGTGTAGAACCACGCGGCCGCGATCGCGGCGACGCCGACGAGGACGAGCCACCAGGCGGTGGCGAGGGCGAGGATCAGGCCGCAGATCGCGGCGACCCCGAAACTCGCGAACGCCGCAGCCTTCACCGACGCGGGGGTCGCCGCGCCGGATCCGACCAGGCGGAGCGGTCCGACCCGGTGGTCGTCGGTGCCGCGGATGCCGTCGGAGTAGTCGTTGGCGTAGTTGGAGCCGACCTGGAGTGCGATCGCGACGACGAGTGCGAGCGCGGCCTTCCAGGCGACGAAGGAGTCAGCGGCGGCTGCCGCTCCCGTGCCGACGAGCACGGGGGAGATCGACGCCGGCCAGGTGCGGAGACGAGCGCCTTCCAGCCACTGCGCGGGGGTTGCCACGATCACGGAGTCTTTCAAGCGGTACGGCGGTGCTGGAGGGCGGGTCTGGATGACGCCCTCGGCGGGACGGATACCCGCCCTGACTGCATAAACGTTCCGAATATAGTAACTTCATGCATTTGCGGGAGATCGCGACGGCTTCAGAGCTTCAGCACTGCTGCGCCAACGACGGGCTGGTCATGTGGGCGGCCCAGGGGTTCGCGCCTGGTGTGCGGGCATGGCGACGAGGTGACGCCGTGGCCGTTGCGTCGCCGTACCTCTCCTGCCGCGACCGGCTCGCGGTGCACGGTCCCGCTGACCAGGTGGCCGCGCTCGTCAACGAGGTGTTGGGCCTGGTGGGGCCGACGTACCGTCTGGTCGGCGATGCCACGCTGATCGAAGCGCTCCCGGGACGGGTCGCGGGCCTGGAGGTGATGGGTGCGTTCGGCTGGATGGAGACCGACCGGCCGGTGGACCGGAACTCGGTGGTGGACCGGAACTCGGTGGTGGACGGGAACTCGGTGGTGGACGGGAACTCGGTGGTGGACCGGAACTCGGTGGTGGACGGGAACTCGGTGGTGGACGGGAACTCGGTGGTGGGCGGCGCGCGCTGGTTGGAGCCCGGCTGGTCTGCGGTGATCGCCGAACTGCTGTACGAGGCATACCCGGCGTCGTACGCCCGGCCCGGGCTCGTGGGCGTTCACCGTTGGGCGGGGAGCATCGACTCCGGCGGAGCGCTCGCCGCCGTCGCGGCCGACGCCTGGTCCGCTCCGGAGGTCGGGTTCGTCGCGGGGGTCGCGGCCCGGGTGCGATCGAGGGGGCGAGGCCATGCCGCCGCGGCGTTCCGGCTGGCGGTCGACACGCTCGTCGCCAAGCACGGACGGGTGGCGCTGATGGTCAACGGCGCAAACGAGGCCGCCGTCGGTCTCTACCGCGGGTGCGGACTTTCGTGGCGGACGGTCGCGGCGGCGGGTGTGCGGACCTGCGTCGCAGCCTGATGGCCACCGTGTTGTTGGCGGTCGGGTGGTTGTTGGTGGCGCGGTGCTTGTCGGCCGGCGGTGCTTGTCCGCGGGCGGTGCTTGTCGGCGGGGCGTGGCACGCTCTGGCCGGTGATCATCGCGCCCTTCGACCCAGCCCTACGTGAGCGCTACCTCCAGCACCTCGGGTTTCGGGTGCCGCCCGGACCGCCGTCCCCCGATGCGCTGCGGGTCCTGCACCATGCGCAGCTCAACCACGTGCCGTACGAAAACCTCGAGATCCAGCTCGGGCGGCCGACGTCCATCGACCCGCACGAGTCGGTGCGCCGGATCGTCACCGGGCGCGGTGGCTACTGCTACCACCTGAACGGCGCGTTCGCGGGGCTGCTGGTGAGCCTCGGCTACGACGTCGCGCTGGTGCGCGGTGCGGCTCCGTCGGCGGGGGACGGCAGTGCGTGGGGCAACCACCTCGTCCTGCTCGTGTGGTTCCCAGGCGAGACGTGGCTTGCCGATGTGGGGATGGGGGACGGGTTTCGTGATCCCGTGCCGCTGGTCGACGGAGTGCTGGATCAGCCGCCGTTCCGTTACCACCTCGAGCACCTTGACGGACCCCGCTGGAGGTTCCATCACGATGAGCGGGCCTCCTTTGCCGGGTTCGACCTCGACGTGACGCCGGTGTCTCTGACGGCGTTCGCTCCCGTCCACGAACGACTCTCGACGTCAGCAGACTCGCCGTTCGTCCAGAAGCTTGTGGTCCAGCTGCGGCGTGCCGACCACGCGCTGACCCTGCGGGGTTGCGTCCTGACCTGCGTCGACGCGACCGGCCGGTCGAGCCGGGACGTCCGCAAGGAGGATGAGTGGTTCGGCCTCCTGTACGACGAGTTCCGCCTGCGGCTCGACGATGTGCCGCGCGACACGCTCGCAGCGTTGTGGGATCGAGTGTCGGCGTCTCACGACGCGTGGGACCGCGCTGGGCGCCCCTGACCCCGGGGCGCGCGCAAGGCGAGGTTGACGGTCGCGAAGATGTTTATCCACAAGGAATTCTGGTCTCGGCGAGGTGATCGTTTCCTCGTCATACTGGCACACATGTTCGATCACGGGGATGTTGATGTGTCGGCGTTGGCTGAGGCCGCGCCGGGTCCTGAGCTTGCCGCCACGCTGGCGGCGATCGATTTGAACGCTGTGAACGGCTATGCGCGGGTCGTGGTGATGCGGGCGTGGCAGCGTCAGGTGTCGTGGGCGTCGTGCCGCATGTATGAGGCGATGTCCTACGTGGCGCGGTCACCGATGGGCGGCGAGGACGCACCGCCAGAACTCCTTGATACCTGCAGCGAGTTCGCTTCGGTTGAGATCGGGGCGGCGTTGACGTTGGCGCCCGGTTCGGCCGATCGTGAGCTGTGTTTGGCGCTTGACCTCGCCACACGCCTCCCAGGGACGCGTGCCGCTCTGGAGGCGGGTCGGATTGATGTGAACAAGGCGCGGGAGATCGCCTCCGAACCAGCTTCCTGTCCGATGAGCTTGCCCGCCAGGCCGAGGAATGGATCCTGTCCAAAGCACCAGAGCTGACCAGGCAGCAGATCGAACGCCGCCTGAAAGCCAAGGTGATCAAACTCGACCCGGAGGGTGCGGAAGAACGCCGGAAGGCAGCCAAACGCGAACGCCGCATCAAGTTCAGCGCCGGTGTGAACGGGACCGCCAGCATCTTCGGCCACGACCTCCCGCTAGAGAGAGTCGTCCAAGCGAAGGCGTTCATCAAGGAGATGAGTGAGCATCTCAAGGCCGGTGGGGATGACCGCTGGCTCGACGAAATCGAAGTCGACGTCTTCCTCGACCTGCTATGTGGTCGGCATCTGGACACCAATGGCATGGC
>NZ_KB892802.1 GCF_000373925.1 Actinopolymorpha alba DSM 45243
GGTGACCAGGATGACAAGAGCCCGGTGACGGGAGACTGTCACGCCGGGATCTGCGGGGGCCTGGGGGTGAGATTCCCCCGGGCTACCCGACACCCGGAGGCGGCGAAAGAGCGTCACAAGCGGGCCCGCGAGGACCGCGGCGTGGACGTCTACCCATCACTGGATGGCGTCTCCGATCTGCGGATCCGTGGGATCTCCCACGACGTGGCCGCCCAGATCTGGGGATACCTGGACGCCATCGCCCGCACAATGAAATCCGGCGGCGACGAACGCACCCTGCCTCAGTTGCGGGCCGACATCGCCGCCTCCCTCCTGTCCGGCGAAGCCGACGTGATCATCTGTGACGGCGAGGAAGAGGCCCGCGAAGGCTCCGGCAGTCGTGAACAGACCAGCGCCGATGCTGAGAGTGCCGGAGAGGACTGCGACTGCGAGAACGGCGACGGGAAGAACGGCGACGGGGAGGACGGTGACGATCCCGGCCCTTGTCGAGGGTCCTTTGATGACCTGCTCGACGAGCAGGACCAGGTCAACAACCCTGCCCAAACCGAGGACGCGCGGGATGACTCTGCCGCCGAGCAGGGCGGGTGCCGGCACAGCGGGCGTGACCACGACCGCCACCTCCAGGGCTGCCCGTGCGAGGACTGCAAACCCGCCACCTACACCCACCCGTTGGACCGGCACGGACGTCAGCCCTGCAACGACAGGCCGGCCCGCGAGGAAATCCCGTCCGACAATGACCTTGCGGAGCAGGAGATTCCGGCGGCGTTCCGGTCCTGGAGGGCTGCGGTCAAGGCGAAGCTCCAGCTGAATGTGCCGTTCCCGACGCTGATGGAGTGGGCGAAGCGGCCAGCCGAACTGGGCGGGTTCGGTCCGATCTTCACCGAAGTGGCGAGACGGCTACTTGCCAACCACCTCGACAACCCTGACGCCATGTTCGCGGTCGGGGTCACCCATCCGGTGACGGGCCAGTTGTTGAGTCTGCATCCGATGGCGCAACGTTTCTTACGCGGTCTTCCGGCGGAGTTCGTTCAGTCGTTGAACCAGCGCTGCACCTGGATGCTCTGTAGGCGCCCAGCCATCAGCTGCGACCTCGACCACACCAAACCCTACGCTCAAGGCGGCGAAACCTCAGTCAACAACGTGGCACCACTATGCCGCCGCCACCACCGCGTCAAAACCGAAGGCCACTGGAAAGTCGAACAAACCAGACCAGGCCACCTCACCTACACCGACCCCCACAGCCGGCAGTACACGGTGACCCCACCACGCCTCACCGACCCCGTAGAACCCGCTGACCCCGACCCGCCGCCCTTCTAACCAGCGCGGGACGACGCGGGACAACCAGCCAAACCGGCAGGCTCGACAACCCTTACAGAGAAGGGGTCTCGAGCCTGCCGGCACGCCGGTCGGCGGCCAACCCGTCGAGGCCGGCCTCAGGGCGTCACGTGAGGCCACGTCCGTACGGGTGGCTTCGAAGACCCGAACATCCGCGGCCCCTCGGCGGTGATGTCCCAGCTGTACATCAGCCCATCGACAACCCGCATCGCCGTTTCAGCCTGGAAGCGAGTTCGGAGTAGAGAGGCGTTCACAGACGGCCCAGCGCGGTTAGGCCGTGTCTCGAAAACTCGCCGCACTTCGTGATGATCTTCGCGTGGGGCGGGGAGATCTGAGGAAATTCCGCGAGCCGCGATGAGTCCTGCGGCGTCCGGCGGTCGTACTGTCGAACCCGTTACCGAAGAGGACTTCTGAAGAGCAGCGTGACCTATTCGATGGCCGTGTCGCTGGACGGCTACATCGTCGGGCCGGACGGCGGCTTCGACTGGGGGCCCCTGACGAGGAGGTCTTCCGCCTCGCCACTGACGAGATCCGAGAGGTCGGCGTCCACCTGCTGGGGCGACGGCTCTACGAGACGATGCTGTATTGGGAGACCGTCGAGCAGAATCCCTCGCTCGACTTCTCGACGCTCGAGTTCGCCGCGCTCTGGAAGCCGCTTCCGAAGGTGGTGTAGTCGGCGGTGGCATTCCGTTCTTTCCCCAGCGCGAGCGCCGGGTGGATCTCGAACTCGTCGAGACCCGCACCTTCAGCTCAAGAGTCGTCTACCTCCGCTACCGCGTGGCCCGCTAGGCCGTGCCTTAGGCGTCCAGGGCCGGGGCGGGGAGGAGGTGGCCGAGGCGTTCCCGTTTGCTGTGCAGGTAGCGGGCGTTCTCGGCGTTCGCCGGGGTGAGCAGTGGTTGGCATCCGTTGACGGTCAGGCCGCCGCGCCGCAGGCCTTCGGCCTTGGCCGGATTGTTGGTGAGCAGGCGCACGTCGCGGATCCCCAGGTCGGTGAGTATCGCCGCGCCGTCGGAGTAGTCGCGGGCGTCGATCGGCAGGCCGAGCGCGAGGTTGGCGTCCACCGTGTCGTGCCCAGAATCCTGCAGTGCGTAGGCGGCAAGCTTGCTCAGCAGCCCGATACCGCGCCCCTCGTGCCCGCGGAGATAGACCACGACGCCCCGGCCCTCGGCGACGACAGCGCGCATCGCAGCCTGGAGCTGGGGGCCGCAGTCGCAGCGCAGTGAACCCAGCACGTCGCCGGTCAGGCATTCCGAATGCAGTCGTACGAGTAGGTCGCGGGTCGTTTTCGCTGGCGTGAGGTCGCCGTGGACCAGTGCGAGGTGTTCGGTGCCGGCCGCGGACCGGTAGCCGTACGCCGTGAACTCGCCGTACGCCGTCGGCAGCCGGGTCCGCGCGACCCGCTCGACCGTCATCCGATGACCGGAAGGGGCCGGCGGACGGCGGCGCACACGCCGTCGCTCGCCTCGGCGGCGGCGATCCGCTCGGGGTCGGGCGTGCCGTAGGTCGTGGTGCGCTGGCGCAGCGGCCGGCCGGTCGGAGCCACCAGCGCTCGCAGGTCGCTGATCGTCTTGTAGGAGCCGTGGTCGGCGCCGGCCATCCGGCTGATCGTCTCCTCCATCAGCGTGCCGCCGACGTCGTTGACGCCACCGTCAAGCACCGATTGACACAGCTCCGGGCCGAGTTTCACCCACGAGCACTGGATGTTGTCGATCAGCCCGTGCAGCAGGAGGCGGGCGAGCGCGTGCACGGCGCGGTTCTCCCGGGCCGTTGGGCCCGGCCGGGCAAGGCCCGCGAGGTAGATCGGCGCGCTGGTGTGGACGAATGGCAGCAGGACGAACTCCGTGAAGCCAGGGCGGCCGTTCTTTTCCAGGGCCTCGTGCTGCAGCCGCGCGATCAGCTTGAGGTGCCCGACCCAGTGAGCGGGGGAGTCGACGTGGCCGTACATCATCGTCGAGGTGGTCGGCATGCCGAGTGCGTGCGCGGTGCTGATCACCTCGATCCAGCTCGCGGTCGGCAGTTTGCCCTTGGTGAGGGTCCAGCGGACGTCGTCGTCGAGGATCTCGGCGGCGGTGCCGGGTAGCGAGTCGACACCGGCCTCCTTCGCCCGGGTGAGCCACTCGCGGACCGGGAGGTTGGTGCGGGAAACGCCGTTGATGACCTCCATCGGGCTGAACGCGTGCAGGTGGATGCCGGGCTGGCGGCGCTTGACCTCGGCCGCGAGATCGAAGTACGCCGTACCCGGTAGGTCGGGGTGGATCCCACCCTGCATACAGATCTCGGTCGCGCCGGCCTCCCATGCCTCGTCGACCCGGTCGCCCACCTGGCTGAGCGAGAGCGTGTAGGCGTCCGCGTCGGTGCGCCGCTGGGCGAACGCACAGAACCGGCAGCCGGTGTAGCAGACGTTGGTGAAGTTGATGTTGCGGGTCACGACGAACGTCACGTCGTCGCCAACCACGTCTTGACGCAGCCCGTCCGCCAAGCGGGCAAGGGCTTCCAGGTCCGCTCCGTCGGCGTGCAGGAGAGCCAACGCGTCCTCGTCAGACAGGCCGGCGGGATCGCGTTCGGCTCGCCGCAAGGCGTCCTTGACGTCGGTGTCCATGCGGGCGGGCGACGCGGCGACCTGGGCGGCCAGCTCGTCCCAGTCGCCGTAGACGGAGTCGAAGTCGCCGCGGCGGTCCTCCGTGCGACCTTCGGTGTCGACGGTGACGTGGAGGTCGGTACGCCCAGAACCCGTCACGGTCGGCCAGCCGCCGTCAGGTTCCTGCCAGGGAAGGCCTTCGGGGATGACGCCGGTACGCGCGAGGCCCGTCTCGGAATCGGTCAGGGCTTCGACGTGCCGGCGCAGTCGGGGATCGAGCCAGGGTTCGCCGGCCCGGACGTACTCCGGATAGATCGTCAGGCGTTCACGTAGCTCGAACCCCGCCGCTGCCGTCCGGTTGCTGAGCTCCTCGATCTGCGGCCAGGCACGTTCCGGGTTGACGTGGTCAGGGGTGAGCGGCGAAACCCCACCCCAGTCGTCGATTCCGGCCCGCAGCATCAGGGCGTACTCGTCGTCGATCAGGTTGGGTGGTGCCTGGATCCGTACCTTCGGACCGAGGACCAGCCGGGCGACGGCGATCGTGGCGGCCAACTCGGACAGGTCCGCGTCGGGGGTGGCCCGCATCTTGGTGTCCGGCTTGGCCCGGAAGTTCTGCACGATCACTTCCTGGATACCGGCGTACGTCCGCGCCACCTTGCGGATCGCGAACAACGACTCGGCCCGCTCGTGGTACGTCTCGCCGATCCCGATCAGGATGCCGGTCGTGAACGGCACCGCGCTGCGGCCGGCGTCCTCGAGAACCCGCAGCCGGACCTCAGGATCCTTGTCCGGCGAGCCGTAGTGGGGGCCGCCGCGCTCGGTGAAGAGCCGCCGGGCCGTGGTCTCCAGCATCATCCCCATGGACGGGGCGACGGGCTTGAGTCGCTGCAGATCCCGCCAGGACAGCACGCCGGGATTGAGATGCGGGAGCAGTCCGGTCTCCTCGAGCACGCGGATCGCCATCGCGCGGACGTACGACAGCGTGTCGTCGTACCCCGCCTCGTCGAGCCAGTCGCGGGCCGCTTTCCACCGGTCCTCCGGGCGGTCGCCGAGGGTGAACAGCGCCTCCTTGCAGCCCATCGCCGCACCCTGGCGGGCGATGTCGAGCACCTCGTCGGGGCTGAGGTACGGCGCGTGGACGCGTCCCGGCACGGTGACGAACGTGCAATAGCCGCAGCGGTCCCGGCAAAGGCGGGTCAGCGGGATGAACACCTTGCGGCTGTACGTGATGACGCCCGGCCGACCGGCCGCGACCAGCCCGGCGTCGCGGATGTGGGAGGCGTACTCCGACAGGGTGTCGAGGTCGGCGCCGCGGGCGTGCAGCAGCACGGTGGCCTCGTCGACGTTCAGGGTCTTCCCGTCGCGAGCCCGGGCGAGGGCCCGGCGCATCGCGGAGGCGGTGGGTCGCTCGTCCGGGGGAGGCGATGCGGCGACGGGGTTCGACAGCTCGATGTCCACCTCGCGAACGCTAGGCCGGCCGGTGGTCCGCGAACCAGGGCGGCATTCGGTGGGCCAGCGCGGCAAGGTCGGATTGACACCTGTCCGGATGCCATCGGTGCTGGTCAGGCGGCCCGTGCGAGCTTGGCGAAATTGGCGCGCGGGGTGTATTACCTAAACCTGTGGCATCGGTGGTGGGCAAGACGATCAACGGGCGGACCTACTACTACCTCGTGGAGTCGGCCCGGGTCGGCGGCAAGCCCCGCATAGCCTCCCAGCGCTACCTCGGCAGCGCCGACCAGATCGCGGCCGCCGTGCTCGGCGCGGACGGGTTCGGCGCGGCCGGGTCCGGAACGCCGGCACCGCGCGGCACCCGTCACCTGTCGTTCGGTGACGTGGCCGCGGTGTGGGGAGTCCTCGAGCAGCTGGGTTTCGCCCGACTCGTGGACGGGGTGGTGGGCGTCCGGCGTTCTACGATCTCGCCCGGCACCTACCTCGCGCTGGCCGTGCTCCACCGGGTCGTGGTCGGGCCCGCGTCAGATCTTGACCTCCAGGCCTGGTGGCCGACGACCGCGGCCGAACGTTTCGTCCGCCCGCGCCTCTCACCGGCGGCCCTCGACCACCGCCGCTTCTGGCGGGCCATGGATCGCATCGGCGTCGACGACCTTCGGCAGGTCGAGGCCGGGCTCCTGCCCGGGGTGCTGCGCGAGTCCGGCCCGGACGGCCGCGTCCTGATGGTCGACATTGCCGACTTCGCGACGTACGTCGACAACGCCGACACCCGGCTCGCCGGGCTCGGCCTCGCCGTCACGCTCGACGGCGCGGTCCCGCTGGTGTCCTACCCCTACCAGCTTTTGCGGCCCGGGAGTACGCCGTTCACCACCGTCGCCAGCCAACTCGCCGACCGGCACGGGCAGCTGGCGGGCGCGGGGGCGGGAGCGGGGCCCGTCACCGTCGTGGTCGACGCGGGTCAGAGCGCCCAGGTCGACTTTGGTACGCGGATGGGGCTGCACTTCGTCGGCTCCCTACCGCTTGGCGACCACCCCGACCTGGCGGCTCGGCCGGCCACCCGGCGGCGCACCGTCGACCACGTCCGCTTCCCCGGCGTCACCGCGCTGGACACCCGCGCCCGGGTGGCGGGCACCGACCGGCGGGTGATCCTCGTGCACTCGAGCACGATGCGCGCGGCGCAGGCCCGCGGACTCGCGCGGGACCTCGGCAACGCCACTCGTCGGCTCGACGAACTCGCGTCCGCCCTCCGTCGAGGCACCCTGGGGCAGCCGCGCGACCGGGTGGCCGCGGAGATCGCGCGGATCACGCGGTTCCGTTGGGTCGATCGGGTCCTGTCGACCAGCCTGACCGGCACAGAGCCCGGCGATCTGCGGTTGCGCTGGAGCGTCGACGAGGCGGCACAGGCCCGGCTCGCGCACGACGTTTTCGGCAAGCAGTTGCTGGTCACCGACCACGACGACTGGTCGGTCGCTGAGGTGTTGACGGCGTACCGCGCGCGATACCGCCTGGAGTCGACGCTGCGGCAGATCCTTGCCCCGGTCGTCACCGCGCCGTCGGCGACCTGGCGATGGAACGACCAGCGGATCGCCGTACACACCTTCATCTGTGTCCTCGCCACCACCGTGGCCCACCTGATGCGGCGCACCGCGCAGGAGGCCGGCCTGGACCTGTCGGTGCGGGAGCTTTTCGACCTGTTGGCCGGCATCGAGGAGACGCGGCTGCGATATCCGTCCACCGGCGGCCGGCCCAGGACGCGGCAGCTCCTCGCCGAGCGGGACGAAATCCAGGAGCGGTTGTTCGAGGTGTTCGGTCTCCAGGCGTACTCACCCAAGGGCTGAGTGAGCCAGCTTGTCGGGATTGGCGATCAGCCGGATCGTCTCGATCAGGCCGCTCGCGGGTGCCAGGTCGAGGATGAAGACCGCGTACGTCACATCGCCGATCCGGAGCACCGCCGCCGGCCCGCCGTTCGCCTCAACGAGGTCGACCTCGGTGCCGGCCGGGATGGCGGAGGCACGTGCCGCCAGGAACCTCGCCACCTTGTCGGCCCCGTAGATGGGCCGTCGTGGTGCCGTCACCTTTCCGCCACCGTCGGCCCAGAACGTCACGTCTGGTGCGAGCACCGCGAGGAGTTCGGCCAGGTCACCGCCCATGGCGGCGGACAGGAAACGTTCGGTCGCCTGGCGGCGTACCGCCCGGTCCGTCGCGTACCGAGGTTGCCGGGCATGGACGTGTGCGCGCGCCCGATGCGCGACCTGCCGGATCGCGGGCTCCGATCGGTCGAGGGCGTCGGCGATCTCGGCGTGGCTGAAGGCGAACACCTCGCGGAGCACGAAGACCGCGCGCTCGAGCGGTGAGAGCGTCTCCAGCACCACCAGCATCGCCATCGACACCGAGTCGGCGCGGGTCACGTCGTCCGCCACATCCGGAGCGGTCAGGAGGGGTTCGGGCAGCCAGGGACCGACGTACGTCTGCCGCCTTCTCTGGGCGTGCCGCAGGTGATCGACGGCGGCGCGGGTCGTGAGCCGGGTGAGGTACGCCCGGGGGCTGGTCACCTCGCCGGGATCCACGCGACTCCAGCGCAGCCAGGCCTCCTGCACGACATCCTCGGCGTCGGTGACGCTGCCCAGCAGTTGATAGGCCAGGGACTGCAGCAGGCCACGATGCCGCTCGAACACCTCGTCAGCGTCGGCTCCGGTGGTCATCGTCCTCCTTCCGTCGTGAGCCGGTCGCGGCGGAGGTAGGGACCGGGGTGGGCGAACAACCACATCACGGAGCCGAGGACGGTCTCCTTGTAGCGCACCGCGAGCCGGCCGGTCAGCACCCGCCCCGGCGTCTCGTCAGCGTGCATGAACTGAATCAGCGCGTCCCGGCGGCCAAGGCTCACGCACTCGTGCACGTAGCGGAAGCGAAAAGGCTTCGGGCTCCGCTCCGCCAGCCGGTCGGCGATCGCGTCGGCGACGTAGGGACCCAAGGTGCCGCCGGTGCGGCAACCGTACGCCAGCTCAGCACCCCACGCCCCGCACGCCGCGGCGGCGTCCCCGATCACGGAGACCTCGGGGTGCGAGACCGAACGCAGCGTCTCGTCCACGACCGCCCGGCCGTTCGGTCGGACCTCTAGTCCTGCTTGGCGGGCCAACGTGGGTACGCCAAAACCGCCGGCCCACAGGCACACGTCGAACGACAGGCTCCGACCGCCGTCCAGCCGCAGCACCTCCCGCTCGACCGCGCTGATCGCGGCGCCGGAGTGGACCGTGACGCCGAGCCGATCGAACACCTTCCGCAGGTGCCGGCGGGCCCGGTCCCGCATCCACACACCCGGCTCGGTCCGGGACACCAGGTGGACGTCGAGAGTGGGGAAGGCCTCGGCGACTTCGGTGGCGGCCTCGATGCCGGTGAGTCCCCCGCCGCACACGGCGACCACGCCGCCACGCCGTCGCGCACGCTGGGCGATGAGGTCATGGAACCTGAGGGCGGACTCGGGTGTGTCCAGCACATGGGCGTGCTCGGCGACTCCGGGGACAGCGGAGACGTCGACGTTGCTGCCGAGGGCGTAGACAAGGCTGTCGTACGCGATCTTCGGTTCGGAGTTCAGCCGCACCTTCCTCGCGGCAAGGTCGATCCCCGTCACCCGGTCGATGACCAGGCTGGTGCCCTCGCCATTGAAGAAATCCGCCAACGGCCGGCTGGGCACTCGGCGCCCGGCGGCCAGTTGGTGAAGCCGTGGCCGCTCGACGAACTGCGGGGAGGCGTTCACCAGTGTGATCTGCGCGGCCTTGGGTGACAGTCGTTTCACGAGTCTGGTGGCCGCCGTCAGACCCGCGTAGCCCGCGCCCAGGACCGCGATCCTCTGCACCATGATCGTCCTCTCATCTCCTCTGTCGGTTCACACCTAAGGCGGAACGACCTCCTCGGAACGTGACATCGCGGCTGGCGAGGTGTTCTGGTCCTGCGTCGGCCGAAGCCCTGAGGTCGCGTTGTTGATGAGCGGAAACGCCTTGGAAACAAAGCTTCTTGGCCTCGGTTAGCTGATCGTTTCAGGATAGAGTCGCATGCATGTTCGATCACGGGGATGTTGATGTGTCGGCGTTGGCTGAGGCCGCGCCGGGTCCTGAGCTTGCCGCCACGCTGGCGGCTATCGATCTGACAGCTGTGAATGGTTGCGCGCGGGTCGTGGTGATGCGGGCGTGGCAGCGTCAGGTGTCGTGGGCGTCGTGCCGCATGTATGAGGCGATGTCGTTTGTGGCGCGGTCGCCGATGGGTGGCGAGGACGCGCCGCCGGAGCTTCTTGATGCGTGTTCCGAGTTCGCTTCGGTTGAGGTCGGTGCCGCCCTGACGTTGGCGCCGGGTTCGGCTGATCGTGAGCTGTGTTTGGCGCTTGACCTGACCGCCCGCCTGCCTGGTACGCGTGCTGCTCTGGAGGCGGGTCGGATTGATGTGGCCAAGGCGCGGGAGATCGCTTCCGAAACCAGCTGCCTGTCCGACGAGCTTGCCCGCCAGGCCGAGGAGTGGATCCTGTCGAAGGCGCCGGACCTGACCAGGCAGCAGATCGAGCGCCGGTTGAAGGGGAAGGTGGTGGCGCTGGATCCGGTGGGTGCCGAAGAACGCCGGAAGGCAGCGAAACGCGAACGCCGCATCAAGTTCAGCGCCGGCGTGAACGGGGTCGCCAGCATCTTCGGCTACGACCTACCGCTGGAGAGAGTCGTCCAAGCGAAGGCGTTCATCAAGGAGATGAGTGAGCATCTCAAGGCCGGTGGGGATGACCGCTACCTCGACGAAATCGAAGTCGACGTCTTCCTCGACCTCCTCTGCGGCCGGCATCTGGACACGGGCGGTATGGCAGTCAAGGTTGAACTCGTCGCCCCGCTCGACACCTGGCTCAACGCCGCCACCAGGGCCGCAAACACCGCCGACTCCAGTCCGAAGCGAACCGAGCGCGAGGAGGACACCGCTGGGGCCGAACCCGCTGACCTGAAGGACTTCGGGCCCATCTCCGAAGAGGTGCTCGCCGACATCATCAAAGCCGCCGAAGCGGGGTTTGAGTACTGCTGGACCGTCACCGAAGACGGTGTCGTCGTCTACCACAACCGCAGTGCTTACCGGCCGACGAGGAAACAGCGGGAGTTCGTGCAGGCGAGAGACCGGACCTGCCGCCACCCCGGCTGCGAACGGCCAGCGGAGAAGTGCGAAGCGGACCACACCTTCGAACACCGCAACGGCGGAACCACCTGCGCCTGCAACCTCACCATGCTGTGCAAACGCCACCACCGGGCCAAGCATGAGGGCGGCTGGTGGTGGACCCAACCCGAACCTGGCTACTTCAAGACCCAAAGCCCGCTTGGGCATACGTACGACGTGAATCCCGATCCCCTGCCAGGCAGCGGGATTCCACGGCAGGCCGACCCGGAGGCGAGACGACAACGAGAGACCGTCGCCGCCCACCACGCCGCGCCAACGACGTACACCCCGACTGCCCCTATCCCGGACGAAGAGATCGCCCCACCGTTCTGAGCCTGATCGGTCGTTGGCATCCTGAACAGCCCTCGTATCGACGGCAACAGGGAGTGGGCACTGTAGATGGGCAACGTCGAGATCGATGAGAGCGTGGTGCGATCCCTGCTGCGGGAGCAGCATCCGGACCTTGCCGGCTTGAGCCTTCGCCAGGTGGCTGCCGGCTGGGACAACCAACTATGGCGTCTCGGTGAGGAGTTGGCCGTCCGCTTGCCGCGCACCGCGCGCCCCGGCTCTTCTACAGAAGGAGCAAAGGTGGCTGCCCGTCCTGGCCCCGCGCCTCCCGCTCCCGGTGCCGACCCCCGTGCGGACCGGTGAACCAACCGCAGTCTTCCCGAGGCCGTGGCTCGTTGCGGCCCGGGTTCCCGGCCAACCCGGCGATCGCGCCTCGATCAGCCGCGATCACCACGCGGCCAACAGCCTGGCGGGATTCCTCAGGGCGCTTCTTTGGTGAACTGTGCGCCGGCGATCCGGCAACAGATCTCGCGGCCGCGTGGCTACTCCTTCCCGCCGACGCGGCTTCCCGATTCTTCGATACATACGCACACGTGGATGAGGCAATGATCCGGCGCGCCCGAGGATGGGCCGTCCTGCGCAGCCTTTCCCTCATAGGGATCGGTCAGGCCTGGGAGCGTGAACTTCCTGGCGGCCAACCGACCTGGGGACGCGCGGGTCAGGCGGCGCTTGAGCGTGTCCTGGCGAGCTCGGAACGCGGCTGACTACCAACCGCGCGCGACATCGCCGGTCGATTAGGCTGATCATCCCGCCACACCCGCCGCTCCTTCCGCCCACCCGGTCCCGACGGGGAGCTGTCGATGGATGAGCAGTACTGGTCGCCTGACCATCCGGTCCTCGGGGTTCTGCGCGCGCGTAGGTCGCGGCAGGATCGGACTGGCTCCCGTGGGGACCAGCACAAGGTCGGGCTGGCCATCCAGGGTGGCGGCATGCGGGGTATCCTCTCGGGCGCGATGCTGACCGCGCTGGAGGACATGGGATTCCGGTTCTCTTTCGATGCTGTCTATGGCTCGTCCTCAGGCGCGCTGAACGGCGCCTATTTCTTTGGTGGAGACAGCTGGCGCCACCTGCCCATTTACTGGGACGATCTCACAACTCGCCGTTTCATCGATTTCCGGCGAGTCCTTAGCGGAAACGTGGTCGATCTCGCCTACGCCTTCGATACGGTGGTCGACAGGCTCAGGCCGCTCGACTATGACGCTGTCCTTGGGTCGAGCGTCCCTCTTCACGTGGCGATGACTCTCGTGGACGAGCTGCGCACCTTGACGGTCTCGGCTTTCACGTCCAAGGATGATCTACGGTCCGCGCTGCGCGCCAGCGCCTGGCTACCAGTCGCCGTTCGAGGAACGACGGAGTTTCATGGCAAACGGGTGATCGACGGCGCCATCCTCACCGTGCATCCGTACCGCCTGGCACTGGCTGACGGCTGCACCCACATTCTGTCCCTGAGCACACGGGCGCATCGTTCGACCCGGATTGTGCCCGCACTCACTCAGCTGGTGACCTCCTGGCACCTGGACAGGCTGCGTGCCGGGTTGGGCAGTGCACATGCGCGGAGCGTTCGGGACTATCGCCAGGACCATCTGCGGCTGGCCGCGGCGAGCCGCAGTTCGCCGAATGCCCCGCACATTCTCGACATCGCTCCGCTGCCCTGGATGACCAGGATCAGGCCGCTGGAGCTGAGTCCTGGCCGACTCATCCTGGCCGCCCGGGCCGCCTATGAACTCATGGTGTGTGCGGTCGAGCAGGGCGACGCGACGGCACTGCGTTCCGGCGACTTCCGTGCCATCCCGCGCTTCACCCGAGTGGAGGGGGCGTCCGTCCATGGCCGCTAGCCTGAAGTCCGTCGTGACCGTGATCGAGATGATCGCGGCAGCGCACGTGAGCCACGGACCGCACGATGACCTGCTCAACTGGTCCGTTGAGGACTGGCGCAAGGTGCTACTCGAACTCCCGTTGGATGGGGGCACCTTTGCCGCGCAGTTCGAGCTGTCGTGGGACTCCTCGATCGCCGCTCTCGAACGCTGGTGCGTGGAGTTCCGGACGCTCGACGGCTCGCTCCAGGCGCGCTATGCCGAGCTCTTCGGATATCTGAGCATCTTTCTCACCACGATGATCTCCCTGCGGCATTCAGAACTCCGTCGTTCGGCATCGCAGGACGCGAACACCCGCCCACCCGAAGGCTCCCGGCACGACTGTGATCGCGTGTGCCGGCCCTTGTTCGAGGACGAGGCGGTGCGGGAAGCGCTCCGCCGGATTTACGCCCCGCCGGCCGGGTCACGAGATTCGAGACCGATCGCCGGTGCGACGTACGCACAGCAGGAGCAGGCCATCCGCGAGTGGGCGAATATCGACTTCGACACCCTGCGGTTTCACCGGCACGGAACGACGTCCTTTATTCTCGCCGGGCAACCCAGGCGCCGAATCCACGGGCAGCTGCGCCCGTTCGCACTAAAGTGCATCGTTTATCCGTTCCTGCGGATTCCCACCATCGGCCGCGCGACTCGGTCCTATGCCGACACCTACAAGCTCCCCGCGGCCGATGTCGAGCATCTGGTCTGGGTATGGGCCAGCTCGGACGGCTGGATCCTGATGGACTTTGTAGCCGGCCAGACGCTCGCCGAGCGGATCGAGGCCGAAGCGACGCCGCGCCGGGCGCGGTATGTCGATGCCTTCTTCCTACCCGAGGCTGGCGACCACGGACGTACTGACTCCCACACTCACTTACGGTTGGATCTTATCGAGAGGTTCGGTCAGGAGCTGTTCCTCGCCCTCACCGATCTCGAGCGCTGCGGACTCTCTCACTGCGATCTCTCGCCCTCGAACATCATCGTGGTCAAGGTGCCGAACGAGGACCGCGAGACACTAAAGCTGATCGACCTTGGAGTCAACTACCTCTACCAGCACGACCTGCCCGGACGCGGCGGCGTCGATGCGGTCTTCGTCGCCCCCGAAATCCGAGCGAGGACCACAGACCCGGCAACCGCGGTAGAGGGCACCAGTCAGGTCAGTAATCCAGGAGAGTCTCGTGGTTACTCGCCGACCGACCTCTACTCGTTTGGTCAACTTCTCATCATGGTGGGCACCGGTCAGGTCCAACCCGACGGGACCGTCCCCGGGCTCTTCTACGCCGAGGCGCCCTTGATAGCCAGGTTCATCGAAGACCTGACGGATCGCAGCCCCGACCGGAGGCTGGTCATCTTCGGGCCCAAGTCCGAGACACCCGAGTCGTTCTACAACGATCTACGGGACTACTTTGTGGAAGAACTCGACGCGGTGAAGGCGGCCGAGGCGGAGAAGCTCGCGCCGCACCGTGCCAGTGCGTGGAGTGGCATCGCGGACGTGTTCCAGCCACTGTCTGGGGCGCTTGGCCGGCAGTGGCGACTTTGGCAGGTACGCCGGCAGCAGGAGCTCTATCGTGATCCGCGGCGAAACATGCGGGTGCGTTGGTTGCTCGCGTGGTCCACCGTGTCCGCGGCATGTTGGGCGCTTACAGCGACCATCGTCCTCATGTGGACTCTGCGCAACGCCGGCCTGGACTGGGACAACCAGATCATCGTCCTTTTCCGGAAGCTGCTCGGAGCCGAACCAGATGAGTTTCCCCTTCTTGACCAGCTGCGAGCCGACGACTATGAACCCCCGCTGGGCGCGGAGAGTACCGCGCTGGGCCTGTTGGGCCTCAGTTTCACCCTGGTGGGAGTGAAGTATTACCAGAGCCTGTTCGCCGCGGTGAGCCCGATGGTGGTCGGATGGCGGGCCGGCTCGTTGACCGCGAAGGCATTACTCGCGGAGTGCTCCATGCGGGCATGGGCGATTGTTCCGCTTGCCACGATTCTGCCACCGCTGCTCATCCAGCCGCGATGGTGGCCGATCTTCGTGGCGGCCTCGATGACGTTCGTCACCCTTTCGAACTGGGCGAGCTCGCTCTTTGGGCGCTCCGCGCTTGGTCGAGCTCGGGAGTACGGCCTTTCCACCGTCCCAGGACATGTTTCGGGCATCAACACCTACACCTCGTGGATCCCTGGAAACACGTTCTATGCCCTGACGCTGTGGATCGTCGGGACCCTTCTCTACATCGGTGCCGCCCAGGACACGATGGTCTACATCATCGCGATCATGTTCGTGAACGTGGTGCAGTTGTACGTCGTGAAGTGCGGATTGCAGGGACCCGATATCCGGGCCGGACTGAGTCGCGCGTGTATCGCCGCTGAGCGCCTTCGCTACGCCATGCGATAGGCACGCTCCCTGCCGAGAGGGGTCACGATGCCTTTATGGAGCTGCCTTCTGGCGGGGCCAGCGTGAGCAGGGTGCTCAGGTCCTCCTTGGGTAGCTCCGGTCTGTCCGCGTACAGATAACAACTCGCGGCGTGGCCGGGGGAGGAGAGGAAGGGCGGCGGCGGTGCGGTCACGCATTTCGACATCGCCGAGGGACAGCGCTGCGCGAACCGGCAGCCGCCATGCTCGTCCGGAACGCTGAAGGCTTCGGTGCGCTCGACCCGCTCCTCTCCCCAGCGCCGGGTGGGGTCAGGCCAGGGGATCGAATCGATGAGGAGCTGGGTGTACGGGTGCTTGGGCGCGTTGATCACCGTCTCGACCTCGCCAGCCTCGACGATCGTGCCGCGGTACATCACCAGGATGTGGTCGCTGACGTGATAAGCGGTCCCGAGGTCGTGGGTGATGTAGAGGATGGGGACATTCAGCGTCTGGTTGACGGTGCGCAGGCTCTCGAGGATGGTCGCGCGAAGCGACGCATCCACCATCGACACGGGTTCGTCCGCGACGATGAGCCTCGGCCGCAACATCAACGCACGCGCCACGGTGATCCGCTGGCGTTGACCACCGGAGAGCTGGTGGGGATAACGGCCGAGGGTCTCGTCCGGCCGCAGGCCGACGGTTTCGAGGGCACTCTCCATGAGTTCGGTGCGTTCGGACTTCGACCGCGCGAGCCGGAACTTGTGGATCGGCACCGTCAAGACGTGATCGACCTTGTAGAACGGATTGAACACCGAGAACGGATCCTGGAAGACCGCCTGCACGTCGCGGCGGAACTCCCGCATGTGTTCGCCACGCAGCTTTGAGACGTCCTCCCCGCGATAGCGGACGGTGCCGCTCGTGGGAGCGATGAAGCCCATCAGCAAGGAAGCAAGGGTGGTCTTGCCGCTCCCGCTTTCTCCCACTACCGAGACGATCTGCGGGGTGTCACCCTGCACCGTCAACGACACGTCGTCGAGCGCGACTGTGGCCTCTCGGGAGAGGACGCCGCCGCCGTAGACCTTGGTGACGTTACGGAGTTCAATCAGCGGCTCGGTCATGGCGCTCCTCATGCAGATGGCAGGCGACGAACTGCTGCGGGCGAAGCTCCAGATATTCGGGTATCTCCTGGCGGCAGATGTCCATGACCTTCGGGCATCGAGGATGGAAGAGACATCCGGGCGGCAGCGACTTCAAGGACGGCGGTAGCCCCGGAATGCCGCGGAAGGTGCCCCGATCCTCAAGCTTGGGGAGGCTGTCGATGAGCAGGTCGGTGTAGGGGTGGAGCGGCTCGGCGAAGATCTCGCGGATGGGTGAGACCTCCGCGAGCTTTCCCGCGTACATCACCGCGAGCCGATCCACCGACTGCGCCATCAGGCCCATGTCGTGGCCGATCAGGATGACGGCGACCCCGAGTTCGTCCTGCAGGCGCAGGATGGTGTCCATCACCTGGCGCTGCACCACCACGTCGAGTGCGGACGTCGGCTCGTCGGCGATGACCACCTTGGGGCGCATGGCCACCGCGATGGCGATACAGGCCCGTTGCTTCATGCCGCCGGACAACTCGTGGGGATACATCCGACCGACCTCACGGCGTAGGCCGACGGACTCCAGTGCTGAGCGGGCGAGGTCGAGAAGGACCTTCTTCGACCGGCGTTCGGTGGCGTGGTCCTCGAGGGTGTCGATGATCTGGTCCTCGATCCGTGCGACCGGATTGAGGGAGTTCATCGCACCCTGAGGAATCATCGCGATCTCGCGGGCGCGCATCTGGCGCATGGTCCGCTCCGGCAGCGGGACCAGGTCCTTTCCCTGCAGCAACATCTGCCCACCGGAAATGCGTCCAGGCGGGCGAATCATCCGCATCAGCGCGAGCGCGACCGTGGACTTGCCGGAGCCGGACTCGCCGACCAGCCCGAGCTTCTCACCCGGCATCAGGTCGAACGAGATGCCGTTGACCGCCTTCACCACGCCGGAGTCGGTGGAGTATTCCACCCGCAGGTCGCGTACGGACAACACCGGACTCGCGCCGGGCGGACGCGTGGGGCTCGAAGCCTGCGACGCTGGAGCACTCATTCGGACCTCCGGGAACGCGGGTTGGCCCATTCGTCGAGAGCGAACGAGATGAAGTAGAGCGACAGGATCAACAAGATGATGATCGCGATCGGAATGCCCCACCACCACCACATATTGCGCAACAGGGCGGAGTACTTCTGCATCCAGAAGAACGTCATGCCCAGGGTCGGTTCGCGTTGCGAACCAAGGCCGAGCAGCTCCAGACCCAGTGCGCCGTAGACGGCCGCGATGAGCGCGCCGACGAACCCGGCCAGCAGGAACGGCGAAATGTTGGGCAGGAGTTCGCGGATGATGATCTCGGGGCCGCGCATGCCCGACAGTCGGGCCATCTGGATGAACTGCCGTTCCCGTAAGGAAAGGACCTGCGCGCGGATACCGCGCGTTGGTCCCGGCCAGGCGAAGGCGGCGAGGATGAACGCCATGCTCTCGATGGAGATGTACGCCTGGAGCAGCGACGCGATGACCACCATCACCAGGAAGCTCGGAATCGTGAACATCACGTCGACCACCCAGCGGATCAGGTTGTCGATCCACCCGCCGTAGAACGCCGACACCAGGCCGAGGACGATACCGATGGCCAGACCGATGGCACCGGCGAGCAGTCCGATCTTGAGGCTGAGCCGGGTGCCGACGATCATCACCGCAAGCATGTCGCGGCCCTGGGCGTCAGTGCCGAACAGATAGTCCAGCGAGGGTGGTTTGCTGACGGGGGCGGCCAGCGGATACGGCGCCTTCGTCGTGTCGACGAACCACCCGCCCACCGTCGAGAACAACACCAGACCGATGAAGATCGCAAGACCCACGCCCAGCAAGGGATTCCGGCGTACGTATCGGGCGAACGCCAGGAAACGTCCGGCTATCCAGGGCTGGACAGGAAGCGCGACCTGGCGCGGAGAGATGGCGGCCATGCTCACCTTCCTTCGTAACGGATGCGGGGATCCAGCAGCGGATAGATGAGGTCGACCACCAGGGTCGCGATACACACGGCGAAGACGAGGATCATCGTGATGCCGTACAGCAGGTTGTAGTCGAGCACCTGGATCGAGGAGTTGATCAGGTTACCCAGACCCGGGTAGGAGAACAGCGTCTCGACCAGCACGGTGGAGAAGATGAACGTACCAAGGGACATCACGAGCCCGGTGACCTGCGGCAGAAGGGCGTTGCGGACCGCATAACGGGAGAAGATTCGTCGCGGTCGGAGCCCCTTGGCGTCGGCGAAGGTGATGAAGTCCTCGCCGGTTGTCATGACCATCAGGCCCCGCATCTGCAGTGCCTGCCCGCCGAGTTGGAAGAGGATCAACGCCAGCGCCGGCAGGATCGCGTGTTGGGCGACGTCGGCGATGAAGGTCAGACTCCATTCCGGTGTGGCCGTCCGGGAGTATGCCCCGGCGAGCGGGAAGATCCGCAGCTGGAACGCGAAGAGATAGATCAGCAGGAATCCGAGGACGAACGCGGGCACCGCGCTGGTCAGCATGCTCGCCGGAACGAACGCGCGTAACCAGCGCGGCGACCGCGGCCATCCAAGCAGCGCGCCGAGCATGGTGCCGATGAAGAACGCGATGAGGATCGAGGTGATGCCAAGCCCAAGCGTCCAGGGCAGGGCGTCCTTGATCACGGAGTTGACTGTCCGCGGATACTGCGAGATCGAATAGCCGTAGTCGAACTGCACGACCTTCAGAAGCGCGTGGAGATACTGCTTCCACAGGGGCTCGCCAAGACCGTACTGCTGGCTGTAGGCATCGGTCATCGCCTGCAGGCCGGTCTGGTTACGCCCACCCATCATGGCCGCCTGCTCGAGACGCTCCTTGATTGGATCACGCGGGCTGAGCTTGGGGATGAGGAAGTTGATGCTGGCCGCGGTCCACATCACCGCGAGCAGAAGCAGGATCCGCTTGCCGAGGTAGCGCAGCGACACGGGGCGTCACCCCTTCGCGGGCTTGAGGCGGGTGAGCTCGTAGCCGAATGTCTTGAACCAGAAGGCGCCCGGGAGGAACGGGTCATCCGCGGACGGCCAGCCGGTCCAGTACTCCGTGTTGAACGGAATGCGGTGATACCACTGCACGAGCGGGGTGTGCGGAAGCTCGCGCAGATAGATCTCCATCGCCTTCACGAACAACGGAAGCTCGCCCGGGTCGTTGACCGGCAGCACGCTCATGTCGTCGACGAGCTTGTCGAACTCGGCGTTCTTCCACCGCGCGTTCGTGTTGCCGCTCTCACCCACCTTGCGGACGTTCCGGGAATGCATGAGAGCGAGCGACGGATAGGGGTCGGCGATCGCGCCGGCGAAGCCGACGACGAACATCCGGGCCGAGCCGTTCGCCATCCGGGTGAACGTGTCGGCCGGAGCCTGGTGCGAGGCATTGAATCCGGCAGCCCGGAGTTGTTCGGCGAGGATCGGGCCGTAGTCGGTGGTCAGGTCCTGGATGCCGTAGATCGTGGCGTCCAGCCGCTTGCCGGACTTGTCGGCCCACAGGCCCTGCCCGTCTTTGGTGTAGCCCTTGCTGGTCATGATCTGCTCGGACTTGGCCAGGTCGTAGGCGTTCGTGGGGTACTTGTCCATCAACGGCTTGATCGCGTCGAAGTACTTCTGCAGCGGCGGGAAGTTGGGGAACGGCAGCTCCGAAATGGTGCCGGCGCCCTCGTAGCCAATCTCGACCAGCTGGTCGCGGTTGATGGCGTGGTTGACCGCGCGCCGCAGGTCGGGATCGTTGAACGGCGGAGCGGCGCAGTTGAAGTACAACTCCTGCGGCCACCAGTCGATGTAGCCGAAGGGCGCCTTGCGAGCCGTCCAGGTGACGATCTTGTCGTTCTTTGCCACGACCTCCTTGATGACCGGCGGACGCAGGTCGAGCGTGGAGTCGAGTTCGTTGTTGATGAGCTGCTGGGCAGCATTCGTCGGATCGGTGAAAGGCACGCAGATAACGCGCTTCGGCCCAGGCAGCTCGGCGAGTCCGGCTTTGGCCGCCCACCAGTCCTCACGGCGGTCCATCAGCCGCTGCTGGTTGGTCCAGTCGACCATCTGGTAGGGACCGGTGACCACGGGCCACTTCTTCGCCGGGTCGTAGAAGAGGAACTCGAGCGGCTTCTTCTGGTCGGCGAAGATGTGTTCGGGGACGAGGAAGACACCAAGGTCGTTCTTGAAGTACAGATAGTCGAAGACGAACCTCGGCGCCGGCTTGGTGAAGGTCACCTTCACCGCGTTGTCGTCGACCGCCTCAGCCTTCTTGACCCATTCGCGCATGTCGGCCGAATACGGCATGGCGGCGTTCTTCTCGTCCTGCAGCATGCTGAGCGTGAACGCCACATCCTTGGCGGTGAACGGCGTTCCGTCACTCCAGGAGGCGTCCTTGCGGGTCTTGATGGTGACGCTCGAGTTGTCCTCGGCGTACACCGGATCACCGTCGGCCAGCCACGGGGTGGTCTCACCGGTGAAGGCGGAGTAGTAATAGAGCGGCTCGTACATCGCCGACATGCCGCGCTGGCTGTTGAAGCCGGACGCGTACGGATTGCAGATTCCTACGTCAGAGCCGTCGCCGTAGGCGATGAGGAGAGTTTGTTCGCGGGGCACGCTCGTTGGCTTGCCGCGCGGGACCGGCCGCGCCGAGGTGGCGGACGCGCTGCCTGAGGCTTTGGGTCCGGGCGGCGCCTCGGGTGTGCCGCAGGAGACGAGGAAGACGCCGGTCGTGGTCAGTCCCGCGAGCCTGAGAAAGTCGCGACGAGAGCCGTTCGGCGAAATCGGTGGCATGCGAACCTCCAGCGATGAGGAGCGGTGGAACGATGCGTCAAGAATTGAAGGCAAGGCTTGCGGGAAGCGACGGAACCCGCGTCGCCAGAGGGGTCTCGGGTGATGCGTGTCGGGGACGTTAACCAAGCCGAATTAATGTGTCAATGACTTTGACTCGATCTCGCCTTTCTTTCCGCTGGCCTGGCACATCAATGCGCTCTATGGGAAGGTGACGGCACCGTGATCCGGTGGGGGAGGTGGGCGGATGGTAGGCCGGCAATCCTCCGGGGAACCGCTCTATCAGCAGGTGAAGCGGGCATTGCTGGACGCCATCAGCCAGGGGGAGTATGACCCGGCCGAACCCTTCATCACTCAGCGGGAGGTGTGTGAGCGGTTCGGCGTGAGCACCACCACGGCCGTGCGCGCACTCAACGAACTCGTCGCGCAGGGGATCCTCATACGCCGCCGCGCGCTCGGCACCTTCGTCGCCGGCCCGCCCGACAACCCACCCGTGCGCTCCGAATCGCAGGAGACGACCATCGCGTGCATCGTGCACGGCCTGCGGGGCGGCCACGTGTCGGAAGTGCTCCGTGGGGTGGAGTCCGCGTGTGCCGAACTCGGCTTCTGGCTCTACCTCTCAGACACGAAGGAGCAACCCGAGCGCGAGGGTGAGGCCCTTCGCCGGGCGGCCGAGGCCGGCACGAGCGGGGTCATCCTCTATCCCGTCGAGGCCGAACCCGATCGCGCCGCCATCGACGAGCTGCGCCGGCGCGGCATTCCACTGGTGATGGTGGATCGGTTCCATCCCGACCTTCCCACGGACGCCGTACTCGCCGACAACTTCGCGGTCGGGTATCGCCTGACCGAGGAACTGATCGCGCAGGGTCATCACCGGATCGCGATCCTGTGGAGCGAGACGCGATGTACGAGCGTGCTCGACCGCCTCGCCGGCCACACCCGTGCGCTGGCGGACCATCAGCTGCCGACCCGGCCCGAGCTCACCACCCTGCGTTCGTACATGACCCTCTCCGAGAAGCAGCGCCGCGCCCGGCTGCGGTCCCTGTTACGTTCCACCGAACCCCCCACCGCGTTGTTGTGCTCCAACGGTTATGTGCTCGCCGCGGCCGCGGGCGACCTGGTGGCGCTTGGTGTCGACGTGCCAGCCGAGGTGGATCTGGCCGGTATGGACGACGCTGGCCCCTTCAAGCTGCTGCCCCTCGCGGTGGTGGCGGCCGTGCTGCCGTCGTGGGAGATGGGTCGCCGCGCCGTTCACCGGTTGGTGGAGCGCCTCGACAGCGGCGAGCCGTTCGCCGCCCCCGAGCACATCGTCCTGCCCATCGACGTTCGTACGCGAGACTCGGGCCCCGCCCAACTCCGCGCCGTCAGCACCAAGGACGTCAACGCCACCTGACAGGCACGGCCTGAATGACCACGTATACGTGATCATTCAGGCTGCCGACGTCCTGCCATGCGGTTACGGTGTACGCCGCTCCGGAATGCCGGCCCAGCTCCCGCGGACGTGCCCGAGATGGCAGTGCATCAGTGCGGTGACGCCGTCGATGTCGTGGGCGGCCAGCAGGTCGAGGAGTTCGTGGTGCTCTTCGGCCGAGGCGACCAGGTCGCCGGTCTCCACCAGTGCCTGCAGGCCGTAGAGCCGGGTCCGGGCGCGCAGGCCGTCCACGGTGTCGACCAGGTGCCTGTTGCCGGCCAGCGCGAGGAGACCGAGGTGGAGGCGCCGGTCGGCTTCGACGTACCCGATCAGGTCGCCGCGGCGCGCGGCGTCCACGATGGCCGCCGCGTGCGGCCGGAACGCCTCGATGGCCTCGACGTCGCAGTCACCCGCGATCCGTACGATCGTGGGGATCTCGATGAGGGCGCGCAGCCCGGTGATGTCGTCGAGGTCCTGTTCCGACAGCTCGGTCACCCGGAAGCCCTTGTTACGAACGGCTTCGACGAGCCCTTCCTTGACGAGGTCCTGCATCGCCTCGCGGACCGGCGTCGCCGACACCCCGATCTGCGCCGCGATGGTCGGCGCCGAGTAGAGGACGCCGGGGCGCATCTCGCCCGCCACCAGGGACGCGCGCAGGGCCTCGATCACCTGCTCACGAAGGCTTTGGCGGTGGCCCAGTGACTGGAGACCCAGGTTAGGGACGTCAGCGGCGGTCATCGTGCCTCAATCGTGTCTCACTCGTGCCTCACAGGAGAAAGCCCGCGGGGAAGGGATCTGTCGGGTCGAGCATGTACTGCGCGGTCCCGGTCACCCACGCCCGCCCGGTAATGGTCGGGATGACCGCCGGCAGCCCGCCGACCTCGGTCTCGCCGACCAGCCGGCCGACGAATCGCGTGCCGATGAACGACTCGTTGACGAAGTCCTTGTCGATCGACAGCTCACCCCGCGCGTGGAGTTGTGCCATCCGCGCGGAGGTGCCGGTGCCGCACGGGGAGCGGTCGAACCATCCCGGATGGATCGCCATCGCGTGCCGGGAGTGGGTCGCGTCCGAACCCGGTGCGAGGAACTGCACGTGGTGGCAGCCGTTGATCTCCGTACTGGCCGGATGCACCGGCCGCCGCTGGGCGTTGATCGTGTCCATGATCGCGAGGCCGGCGTCAAGGATGCGTTGCTTGGCCGCCCGGTCGAACGGCAGGCCCACCTGGTCGAGATCGAGGATCGCGTAGAAGTTGCCACCGAACGCCAGGTCGTACCGCACCTCGCCGTAGCCGTCGACGGTCACCGTCTGGTCCAGCGCCATCGAGAACGCCGGCACGTTGGTGATCGTGACCGCGCGCGCCGCGCCGCCGTCAACCGCCACTTGCGCCTCGACCAGCCCGGCGGGGGTGTCGAGCCGGATCGTGGTGACGGGCTCGACTACCGGCACCATGCCGGTCTCGACGAGGACGGTCGCGACTCCGATCGTCCCGTGCCCGCACATCGGCAGGCAGCCGCTCACCTCGATGAACAGCACGCCGAAGTCGGCGTCCGGCCGGGTGGGTGGCTGGAGGATCGCGCCGGACATCGCGCCGTGCCCCCGGGGTTCGTACATCAGGAACGTACGCAGGTCGTCGGAGTGCTCGAGGAACCACTGCCGGCGTTCCAGCATCGTCGCGCCGGGGAGGGTGCCCACCCCGCCCGTCACGACGCGGGTGGGCATCCCTTCGGTGTGGGACTCGACCGTGTGCAGGACGCGGGTGCTTCGCATCAGTCCAACCCCGCCGCGAGCGCCTTCTCGGTCGCCTCACGTACGGCGCGTTCCTGCTCGGGCGCGAGAGGGACACGGGGCGGCCGGCAGGGCCCGCCGTAGCGCCCGATGAGGTCCATCGACAGCTTGATCGCCTGCACGAACTCCGGCTTGGAGTCCCACCGCAGCAACGGATGCAGCGCGCGGTAGAGCGGCAGCGCGGTCGCCAGGTCGCCGGCCTGGGCGGCGGCGAAGAACCTCACCAGCGAACGCGGGAACGAACTCGGGAAGCCGGAGATCCACCCCCGCGCCCCCGCGATCGCGAACTCGAGCACCGTGTCGTCGGAGCCGGCGATCACGTCGAGCCCGGGCGCGAGTTCGTGGATTTCGTACGCCCGCCGCGGGTCGAGGCTGAACTCCTTGACCCCGACAATGAGCTCTTCGGAGAACAACCGGGCCAGCAACGGCGGCGTCAGGTCGACCCTGGTGTCGTACGGATTGTTGTACGCCACGATCGGCAGGCCCACCTTCGCGACCTCGCGGTAGTGGTCGACGACGGCGCGTTCGTCGGCGCGGTAGGAGTTCGGGGGCAGCAGCATCACCGCGGGCGCACCCGCCTCGGCCGCCTGCTCCGCCCAGCGGCGCGACTCCAGCGTGCCGTAGGCGCCGACGCCGGGCATCACCGTGAACCCCGCCGGCGCCGCCTCGATCGCCGTGGTCACGACGGCCGCCCGCTCCTGCGGCGTCAGGGTTTGGTACTCGCCGAGTGAGCCGTTGGGGGTGATGCCGTGGCAGCCGTTCTCCGCCAGCCAGCGCAGGTGCTCGGCGAAGCGGTCCAGGTCGACAGACAGATCGGGGCGCAGCGGCACCGGGGTGGCGACGAGGACGCCATGCCAGGGCTTGCGGGAGTCAGTCATCGAGGCTCCATCTGTTGGGCGAGCTGTTGATCCAGCACCACGGACAGGTGCAATGTAAAATTGCACGCACTCCTTGGGTTGTCAACGCCGCCCGGCGACTGCGGAGAATGATCACGTAAACGTGGTCTTTCGCCACCATGCAAGGTGAATTTGCCGCGTGGCGTGGGGAATGATCACGTTAACGTGATCATTCCCCACGCCAGCTCTCGTCAGCAGGGACGGCTGGTGCCGCGCCGTGCGCCAGCACGCCGAGGGGGACCGGCACCGCCAGCGGTCGCTCCGTCAGTCCGCGAGGGTCGTAGCCCGTGCCCGCGAAGCGCGCCACCAGGCAGGCCGTCGCATAGCCGCAAACCCGGCCTTGACACCATCCCATGCCCGTCCGGGTGAGGAGTTTGGCGAGCCGCGCGTCGGTGACGCCGAGGTCGTCGGCCGCCGTACGCAGGCGTTCGACACTGACCTCCTCGCACCGGCAGACGAGCGTGTCGGGTTGGAGTTGGTCGAGCCAGCTCGGTGGCACGGGGTGGGCGCGATGCATCGCCGCCGCGAACGCCCGCAACGTCAACCTGCGCTTGCGCAGCCAGGACAGCCGGCGCTCTGCCCGCCGGCTTCTCGGGTGGAAGCTCGCGGATTCGTGGTCGACGTTGACGTACCACGCGGCGGCGTACCCCGCGATCTCGCCTTCGACCCGCGCGAGCGCCGCGCCGCCTACGCCAGTCGCCTCGCCGGCCACGAACACCCCGGGAGTCGAGGACTGCTGCCAGTCTCCGACCAGCACGATCTCCGACCCGTCGGCGTCGACTTCGGTGCGTGTGCCGAGCGCGACCGGGAGTTCGAGTTGCGGTGTGAAACCCCACCCGACCGCGATCGCATCGACCTCGATCCGGCGTTCCGAACCTGGTACGACGGCGCCGTGTCGCGTCAGGCGGGCCACCGTGGCGGCCCGCACCTCGGTGTCGCCGTGCGCGGCGACGATCGTCGAGCGGGGGTGGTACCAGACCCGGTGCCTGGCGAACGTCCCGGCGTAGTGGATGCCTTCGGAGAGCTTCCCGAAATTGCGTACGACGGCGCGCAGGGACCGGTGATGGAGCCAGCCGAGCCCGGTGTTCGCCTCGTACACGCCAACGACGCGGGCACCCCGCTGGGCCAACCCGGCGGCCACGGACAGGAGGAACGGCCCGGTGCCCGCCACCAGCACCCGCGCGCCCACCAGAACGCCGTGCTCCTTCAGGAGCGCCTGCGCGCCGCCAGCGGTGTAGACCCCCGGAAGCTCCCAGCCAGGCAAGGGCACCTGCCGGTCGTAGGCGCCGGGTGCGAGGACCAGCGCGGCGGCGTCGACCGTGCGTTCGTACTCGCCTGCCTTGAGCGCTCGGACGGTGAACCTCGCTCCGCGCTCGATCGTCCAGACCTGATGGCGGGTGAGCAACCGGATCTGCCCGGTCTGGACGAAGCGTGCCAGGCCGGTCTCCAACTGGCGGTACTTCACGAAGTCGTGGTGCAGCGCCCGGTCGGCCTCGATCCCGGCGGGGCTATGGCGCCAGAACTGCCCGCCCGGCCGCGCGCCGGCGTCGACCAGCGCGACCGTCCGGCCGGCGGTGGCGGCGGCGACCGCGGCGGTGAGCCCGGCCGGTCCGGCGCCCACCACGCAGACGTCAACCGGCGAACTCGCCATGCCCAGTCCCTTCCTGGCTCCGGACGTCCATCCCGTCTCGCGCGGGCGTGAGGCAGGCACGCTGGTTGGGGCGGCCGTCCACCGTGGCCAGGCAGTCGAAACAGACGCCGATCCCGCAGAAGACACCGCGCGGTCGGCCCTGCCCGCGGGTTGTCCGCCAGGAGCGGATCCCGCTGGCCAGCAGGGCCGCACCGATCGTGGCGCCCGGACGGAACGGCACCTCATGGCCGTCGAACCAGAACGTGCTCACGCCGCCTCCTCGACGAACCGCAGCGGGCTGAACGCGCTGACGGCGATCTCGGGCTCCTTGCCGGCCAGAGCTGCCGCGATGAGGTGGCCGGTGGCCGCGGACAGCCCGATGCCGGCGCCTTCGTGGCCGCAGGCGTGATAGACGCCCGGAACCCGCGGATCGGCCCCGATCACCGGCAGATGATCAGGGCAGTACGGCCGGAAGCCGCGGTAGGCGCGGATCGCCGACACCGATGCCAGCATCGGAAACAACCTGGTCGCCTGCGCCGCGAGCCGTTGCAGGACCGGCACCGAGAGGGTGCGATCGAAGCCGACCCGCTCCCGGCTGGCGCCGATGAGGACCGTGCCGCTGTCGGTGCCCTCCACCACGGCGGAGGTCTCCAGCCCCTCCTCGCTGGAGGCGACGTTGGCGACGTACTCCGCGGCGTACACCTTGTGCCGGATGAGGCGCGGCAGCGGCTCCGTCACCAGCACGAAGCCGCGCCTGGGCAGGACCGGGACCGGCGCGCCGAGGCGGGCCGAGACCTCGCCACCCCAGGTGCCCGTCGCGTTGACCACGGACTCGGTGGGGATCGGCCCCACGTTGGTGAGCAGTGCGGCCAGCCGGCCGTTGGAGTCCCGTCGCGCACCGGTGACCTCGACGCCGGTGCGGACCTGCGCCCCGTGCGCGCGGGCGTCGCGGAGCAGGCAGGCCGCGGCCAGCATCGGCTGGACCTGCAGGTCCTGGGGGTAGTGGACGCCGCCGGCGAGGTCGGGCGCCAGGTGGGGTTCGTAGTGAGGTAGGGACTCGGCGTCGACGGCCATCGTGCGTACGCCGCGGGCGCCCTGAACGATCGCGAGGTCGTACAGGGAGCGCAGCCCGTCCAAAGTTTCGGCGACGACAAGCCCACCCTTGGGTTCCAGCTCGAACGACGCGGGGTCGAGCTCTTCACCCAGCTCGGTCCAGAGCCGCTGGGAGAGCAGGGCGAGCTCGAGTTCGGGTCCGGGCTCCTTGTCTGACACCAGGATGTTGCCCTCGCCGGCGCCAGTGGAGCCGGCGACGATCGGTCCGCGGTCGACCACCGTGACGGTGAGTCCCGCGCGGGCGGCGTACGACGCACAGGCGGCGCCGACCATGCCGGCACCGATGATCACGACATCCGGGCTGGCTGACACCCCCCGGACCGTCCGCTCCCCGGATTGTCGCCCCCCGACCGGCCCCAGAACCTCGGGCATGCGACCTCCGCAGGTAATGCAATGTCATATGGCAGTATCCGGACGCACGGTCGCCGCGGCAAGCCGGCCCACCCGCGCGCGGATGGGGGGCTCGTCCGGCGACGATGCGCGTTCACATCATTCCGGTACTGCGCGGGAGGCGTTCCGGGCGGCCCGTCCTCACCTGCCCGCCGGCGTACGAAGCGGTGCTCCGACATCGTGCAGGTGCCCGAGCGCCTGCGCGTAGGAGCTGATCAGCCCGCTCTCGTGGTAGGGGATACCGATCTCCTCGCAGTACGCCCGGACGATCGGCTGGGCGCGCCGGAGATTGGGCGTCGGCATACTCGGAAACAGGTGATGCTCGATCTGGTAGTTGAGCCCGCCCAGCCCGACGTCGACGAGCCAGCCGCCGCGAACGTTGCGGGATGTCAGCACCTGCTTGCGGAGGAAGTCGAGCTGGTCCTCATCGGTCAGGGTCGGCATGCCCTTGTGGTTCGGTGCGAACGTGCATCCCAGGTAGACACCGAACACCGCCTGGTGGACGAACAGGAAGAGCAGTGCCTTGCCCGGGGACAGGACGGTGAACAGCGCGGCGAGATACCACGCGAAGTGGGCGAAGAGCAGCGTTCCTTCCAGCCAGCGGCGCTTGAGGTTCGGCCGGGACAGCGCGCGGACGCTGGAGACGTGAAGGTTGAACCCCTCCAGGGTGAGGAGTGGAAAGAAGAGGAACGCCTGCCACCGTCCGACGAAACGCGGAAGCCCTTTGCTCGCCTCGGCCTGCTCCCTCGACCACACGAGGATGTTGGGGGCGACGTCAGGATCGAGGTCCTCGTGGTTGGGGTTGGCGTGATGGCGGGTGTGTTTGTCCATCCACCACCCGTAGCTCATGCCGATCCCGAGGTTGCCGGCGATCCGGCCGGCGAACTCACTGGGGCGCCGGGTGCGGAAGATCTGCCGGTGTGCGAGGTCGTGGGAGACGAGCGCGACCTGGGCGAAGAGGATCCCGAGCAGCACCGCGACGAGCAGCTGCAGCCAGGAGTCGCCCACCGCGAAGAACGCCGCCCAGGCCCCGACGAAGAGCCCGCCGACGATGCCGATCCGTACCACGTAATAGCCCGGCCGCCGGTTGAGCAGGCCCGCCTGCGCGATCCGTTTGGAGAGGACGGCGAAGTCGCTGCCGCCCCTGGTCTCCGGAGTGGTCTCGGCCACCACCTGTCCGGCTGCGGATGGCGGGGGAGGCGGTGGCTGATACGCGGTGTCGGATGTCATGTCGCCGAGTCTGTTCGGCGCGGGCCGCACCAGTAATCCCGCCACCACCCATGTTGATACTGGGGCTACCCCCACCATCCGCGCCGGCTCGCGAGCGCGTCCCGCTGGCTGTCTACCGGATCCTTGTCGCCGCGAAGTCCAGCCAGTGAGTGACGTCCGCCGGCCCGTAGTGGCGGATCGACCAGTCGACCATTCGCAGGCTCATGTGCGCCCAGTACGTCCGGAGGATATCCGGATCGAGGAGATCGTCAAGGATGTCGTCGAGCCAGCCGGCGGTGGCTGGATCTCCCGCCCTGGAAGCAAGATCGAACCGCAGCGTGACCAGGGCGAACCCGCGGTCGCCGCGCCCGATGCCGTCCCAGTCGATGACCCCGGTGATCTCGCCGGCATCGTCCACGAGCACGTTACCCGGATGGAAGTCGAGGTGCACCAGGTCGTCACCGGCCATCGTCCTTGATGTGTTGTGCCCCACGTCGCGTACCCAGCCCAGCAGCCGACGGGTGCGAGCGTCGTACCGCACGAGCGACTCGTGGACGCAGAAGCCGGGCCCGCTGCGGCGAAGATACATGTCAGGCGAGGGCACGTCCGGACGGTCCGTGAGCAGGCTGGCGAATCGTTCGTTGAACGCCACCATCGCCTCGAGGAGGTTGCGGTCCACGTGCCGTGGAATGCTGCCCGCAAGCCGCTCTTGCACGATGGCGAGCGCGTCGGGCAGCCTCGCGATCAGGTCGTACGCAGGGACCGGGATGCCCTTCGCCCGGGCCAGCTGGAGCACCTCCGCGGTGAGCTGGAGGTGACGCAGCGACTGCTCGGAGGGGTTGGGGCCGCGGGTGAGTACCCCGTCATGCCCGTCCTCCCAACGTACGTACGCCGCACCGACCTGCCCGCCGGGCGCTGAGCCGAGCAAGGTGAGCTTGACACCGGCGTGGTGGTTGACGGCGGCGACGAGCGTTTCGGCGTCGAGCTTGCTCACCGGTGCGAGGGCGGGATCGTCATGCGCCATGTCAGTGACTCCTTCGTGTCAGGTGGGATCCATGCCCCCTCTGACACTGGAGTCCGCGTGCGCAGCGGCCCTTGACCAGGGAGATAACCCTACGACAGCTGTCAAACCGGCCTGCGGTGGTTGATCCCCGTAAGATTAAGGTCTTAATGTTACGGGATGCCACGACACGCGGACCCCGTTCAACGCCGCCAGCAGGTCGCGGAAGCGCTGCTCCACGTGGTGGAAGCCGAAGGTCTGGAAGCGGCGAGCATCCCGCGCGTCGCCCGGGAGTTGAACGCCTCCACCGGGCTGGTGCAGACGTACTTCCGTAGTAAGGACGAGCTTCTGTTGTTCGCCGCCCAGCACCTGGGCGACCTGCTCAGAGCGCGCGTCGCCACCGCACTGCACGCCGCCGCCGAAACCGACATAAAGGAGCGGCTGTTGCGCGCCATGGGTGTCATCGCCGGCGCCGACGCCGAGCGCGCCGCCGAAGGGCGGATCTGGCTGGCGTTCCTGGCGCGGGCGGCCTCTCATCCCGCGTTGCGCCAGGTGCATGTTGCCGGTGCCGAGGAGATCCGCGAACACTGCCGACACGCCTTCGAAGCGGCCCGGCAGCTCGGCCAGATAGCCGACACCCTCGACCCGCGGGCCGAAGCGCGGGCGCTGGCGGCGTTCGCTGACGGGCTGGCCGTTCAGCGCGCCGTCGAACCCGAGACCATCACCGACCAGCAGGTCCACGACCTGCTCGGCCGTTACCTGAGCCGGATCTTCGCCGGTGAGAACAACCGGCAAGGAAGGCCAACATGAGCATCGCCCTGCTGCTGTCATTGGCTGGGCTCGCCCTTCTGGACAGCACCAGCGTCGGCACGCTGTTCATCCCCGTATGGCTGCTGCTGGCTCCCGGACGCACTCAGGCCGGACGTGTCCTGATCTACCTCGCGGTCCTCGCGGCCTTTTACTTTGCCCTCGGCCTGCTCATCATCGGCGGCGCCGGTGCAGCCGCCGAAACGATCGGCGCGGCGTGGAACGGTCGTGCCGCCGTGTGGGTCCAGCTCGCCGCCGGCGTGGGCCTGTTCGGCTTGAGTATTCGCTTCGACCCCAAACGGCGCAAGGGCCGTGAGGGAATCTCCCGATGGCGTGAACGCGTCACGACAGGTTCGTCCTCGATCGGTTGGCTTGTCGGCCTGGCCTTGCTGGCGGCGCTGGCCGAGATCGCCACGATGCTGCCCTACCTGGGCGCGATCGCCATGCTGGCCGCCTCCGATCTGGGCGCCGCTACTGTCACGGCGCTGCTGGCCGCGTACTGCCTGATCATGGTGCTTCCCGCCGGGATGCTGCTTCTCGCCCGTCTCACCGTCGCGTCCCGAATCGAGCCGATCCTGCGCCGGCTCAACACCTGGATCACCGAGAAGGGCGCCGGCGCCACCGGGTGGTTGCTGGCCATCGCCGGATTCCTGGTCGCCCGAGACGCCGTCGCACGGCTCTGGTTCCTCGATTGAGAGTCCGTCACCAGCTCGGGTTTGGTCGCGAACCCCACGTCGTGGGGCACTCAGGGTCGCGAACATCGCGAGTTGGCAGTTCTCGATCTGGCCACAGGTGCCGGAGTGGTGGCGTTGCGTGGGGCACCCCGGCGCCGTTTCTCCGCCATGCGGCAAAGGCTGTCAACACCCCGGCGTCTCCACAACCATCCAGGTCCTCAGAGTGCCGCAATCTCCTTGTAAACAAAGCGTTCCGATGGCCGTCGCTGGTTGCGAACCATGATCGCGATCGACTAAACTCGAACGTATGAGCGACGGCGATGGTGTGCGGTTCTCTCCGCTCCCGCCCGGGTTTGGCGGCATGGCGCCGGGTCCGGAGTTGGCGGCGGCGTTCGCTGCTGTTGACCAGTCGGCGTGTAATGGTTACGAGTTGGGTGAGCTGGTTCGTGCCGCGCGGAAGCTCGCTTGCTGGGCTGAGTACCTGAGTCTTGGTGCTGTGAATGCGTTGGCGCATTGCCCGCCGTGTTTCAAAGACGATGANGCGGAACGCTCGTCTGTGCCGGAGCCGCGGNCGGCGGAGTTGTTGTCACCGATGTTGGGNTGGACCAACTACCGCGCCGATCAGTTCATGCTCATCGCTCTCGCCCTGTCGGATTTGCCGAACACCCGGCAGGCGTTGGAACGCGGCGAGTTGGAGTTCAGCGAGGTCCGCACG
>NZ_KB892803.1 GCF_000373925.1 Actinopolymorpha alba DSM 45243
GAGCTTTCGCCCACTGGGCATGGACCCACGCCTTTTGGTGACCAGGATGACAAGAGCCCGGTGACGGGAGACTGTCACGCCGGGATCTGCGGGGGCCTGGGGGTGAGATTCCCCCGGGCTACCCGACATCCGGAGGCGGCGAAAGAGCGTCACAAGAGGGCCCGCGACGACCGCGGCGTGGACGTCTACCCATCCCTGGATGGCGTCTCCGACCTGCGGATCCGTGGGATCGCCCACGACGTGGCCGCCCAGATCTGGGGATACCTGGACGCCATCGCCCGCACCATGAAATCCGGCGGAGACGAACGCACCCTCCCCCAATTACGCGCCGACATCGCTATCTCCGTGCTGTCTGGCGAAGCCGACGTGATCATCTGCGACAGCGCTCCTGAAACCAGCGAAGAGCCCGGCAGCCGCGAAGCGGGCGACACCGAAGGGGCCAGCGCCGACGCCGATGGCGCCGGCGAGGACTGCGACTGCGAGAAGAGCGACGGGGAGAACTGCGAGGCTTCCAGCGCCTGTCAAGAATCCTTTGACGACCTCCTCGACGAGCAGGACAACGCTGACAGCTCTTCCGAAACCGAGGGTGCGCAGGAGGACTCCGCCGGGTCGGATGGGTGCCGACACACCGGGTGCGACCACGACCACCACCTCGAGGGCTGCCCGTGTGAGGACTGCAAACCCGCCACCTACACCCACCCCCTCGACCGGCGCAGACCGCAGACCAGCGGCGACAGTGGGTCTCGTGAGAACACTGCTACTGGTGAAGGAGACGCGGCCACGGGAGGCGGCGCGCCCAGGGGCGGTCGGGGTGAGGACGCTGATGGGGAACCGATCCCCGAGCAAGGGATCCCCGCGGCGTTCCGGTCCTGGAAGACAGCGATCAAGGCGAAACTCCAACTGAACGTGCCCATCACGACCCTGTTCGAGCTGGCGGAGCGACCCGCGGAGCTGGGCGGGTTCGGACCCGTGCTCACCGAAACAGCCAGACGGCTGCTCGCCAACCATTTGGACAATCCGGACGCGATGCTCGCCATCGGCGTCACCCACCCGGTCACGGGACGGTTGTTGAGCTTGCACCCGATGGCACAACGCTTCCTACGAGGCCTGGCGGCGGAGTTTGTGCAGTCGCTGAACCAACGCTGCACCTGGATGCTGTGCCGACGCCCAGCCATCAGCTGCGACCTCGACCACACCAAACCCTACGCGCAAGGCGGCGAAACCTCGGTAGAGAACGTGGCACCACTATGCCGCCGCCACCACCGGGTCAAAACCGAAGGTAACTGGAAGGTCGAGCAGACCAGTCCGGGCCATTTCCAATACACCGACCCGCACGGGCGGGAGTACCAGGTCGCTCCACCACGCCTCACCGATCCTGTGGAACCCGACGATCCGGATCCGCCACCGTTCTAGTCGGACCCGGGAAGATGGGGACAAGCAAACAAGCCGGCAGGCTCGAGAACCCTTGAGGAGAAGGGTTCTCGAGCTTGCCGGCGTGCATGTGCGGAGCGGCAAGCAGGGTTCCGTTAGGCAGTGGAGACTTTTCCGTGTGAGAGCACGGGAAAGCCTCCGCTCCTTGGTCTCCACCGGATACCGGCCGCAACCTGCACGGGGAGTACCAAGCAAGGGGCCGCCCTAACCGAAGGGGCCCGCCTAACCGAAGGGACCCGCCTAACCGAAGGGACCCGGTGTGAAGGTTTCCCCGGCACGTATGGCAGCCAGACGCCGCCGGCATTCCGCACGCTTCATGTCAAGGGGATTGGCCGGGTCGAAGTAGCTGACGCCGTGGTAGTGGCCCACGGTCACCGCCGAGAGCAGGTAGCGCTGGTTGTGCGTCGCCATGGCGAGGGACGCCAGCCCGAAGGTGTCCGCGAAGCCGGCGCTGGTCTCGTCCATGCCGATGATCATGCCGGCGGAAAGGCCAATGATGTCGGCGACGCGGTGGAACACCGGCGTGTTGGCGACCAGTGCACAGCCAGGATGGCAACGGGGTTTGTGCTGGCCGTAGAAGGGTCGTTCGGGCGCCCCACCGACGGTCGCCCAGAGCTGCTGCTTGCGGCCCGCCCAGATGTCCTTACTGGCGCCGGTTCCGACGTTCTGCTCCACCCACTCGAAACGCGCCTGCACCGCCCAGGCGGACGGGTCGTCGTCCAGCTCAGCGAGCATCACGCCAAGACAGTCCGGCGTGGTGAAGAAGATGTCGGCATCCACGAACCACAGGTGGGTCGCCGCGGGATGATCAGCAACGAACTCGCGGAGTACGTCGCCGTGACTGTTGACCGAGGTGTCGGCGGCCGGCCATCGAGACTGCCCGAAAGTCACCCGCAGGTTCCGCGCCGCGGTGACCAGGTCGTTCAGCCCTTCATCGGTGGAGTGGTTGTCGATGACGGTGACGCGAAGTCGCCCGCGGCGACACGTTCGTGATGCGTGGCGATCAGCGTGCGAAGGGCCAGCTCGGCGAACTCGGACGTGTTGTGGTTGACGATGCACGCCTCGACCACGCATTCCGCCTCATGCACAGCGCCCCCTTTCTCAACGACTCTGCCGCGCAACCCTCAACTACCCTGCCCGTTCGGCCCGTCCGAACGCTCGAGCTCGGCGACGATCCCCACCTCGATAGCGGCCATGTGCATCGCCATCAGCTGATGGGCCCGCCGCGCGTCACGCCGCCGGATAGCTCCGAGGACCAGCTCGTGGTGCTCAAGGTACTGCTCCGCCGCGTGCACACGACTCCGTGAACGATGCTTCAGCTCGCTCCAGGTTTGCTCATGCATCAGCTCGATGAGGTTCTGTTCGATCGCGAGGAGTACGCCGTTGTGGGAGGCGGTCGCGACGGCAAGGTGAAAGGCCAGGTCCGCGGCGCTCGGGTCCTTGCCCTGGTGGGTCAGCTCCGCTTGCTCGTGGAGGGTGGCCTCCATGTGCGCCAGGTCGGTGGGGTGGTGCGCGGTCGCGGCCTGCTCGGCGCAGACGGGCTCGATGGCGGCGCGCGCCACGATCAGGTCGAGCGGGCTGTGCTCGCCGATGACGGCCGCCTGCGCCCGCAGCATCGCGGTCTGTGAACGCCCGCCCTCCGTGACGTACGTACCGCTACCGACCCGGACGTCGAGGACCCCGGCGTGCTCCAGCACCCGGATCGCCTCCCGCAGCGAACCCCGGCTCACCGCGAGCTGGTCGGCGAGCACCCGCTCGGATGGGAGGGAGCTGCCCGGAGGGAAGCGGCCGGACTGGATGTTCTGCAGGATCTGGTCCACCACCGAGGCATAGACCTTCGACCGCTCGACGGCTCTGAAAACATTCTTTGGTTGGACCACCTGATCTAACACTCACTTCCCATCGACACGAGCCCTGGTTGCTCCACGAAGCCTACCGATCCGCGGTCAGCGAAGTCCGATCCCAGCCGGCAGACCGCCTGTACGCAGGACGAACAGGCAGCGGACAGAGTTGGCCAACGACGGTCACGAAGATCCCTTGACGGTCCTGACGAGGCACTCCTAGTGTTCCGAACCGGATGGGTGGTCGGACCAATTATGTGACCAGTGGTCGCACCAAATGGCGGCCGGGAGGGTGGGTCCAGTGATGGCACCGTCAAAAGTTCGTGCGGCCGAGGCACCGTGGTACGACCGCGCGATGCGCTGGGCGCAGCTGACGCTGGTGGACGGCGACACCAGCGCCGACAGCGGCTACGACGTGACGGTCTGGCTGGACTACTTCCGGCGGATCCGGGCTGACGCCGCCTGCCTCAGCGCGGGCGGTTACCTGGCGTTCTATCCGACGACCGTGCCGTTCCACCGGCGCAGCGTCGACCTCGGCGACCAGGACCCGTTCGGCGACCTGGTCGCGGGCTGCCGGGAACTCGGCATGGTCGTGCTCGCCCGTACCGATCCGCATGCGGTCCACGACGACGTCTACCAGGCGCATCCGGAGTGGATCGCCGTGGACGCCGAGGGGAGACCCAGGCCGCACTGGGCGATGCCGGGCGTGTGGGTGACCTGTGCGCTGGGGGAGTACGCCACGGCGTTCATGCCGGAGGTGAACGCCGAGATCATCTCGACGTACGACGTCGACGGCATCTTCAGCAACCGGTGGGCGGGCTCTGGACGCTGTTTCTGCGAGTGGTGCCGGAAGAACTTCGCCGCCGCCGCCGGTCTGGAGCTTCCGGTCGGCAACGATCCGACGGATCCCGCCGTTCGGGCCTATCGGCGCTGGCGCGAGGACCGGTTGTTCGAGATCGCGCGGATGTGGGACACCGGAATCCGGGAGCTGAACCCGGCCGCGCGGTTCATCCCCAACTCCGGCGGAGGGGCGCTGAGCGACCTCGACATGAGCCGGTTGGCAGACCTCGCCGAAACGTTGTTCGCCGACCGTCAGGCGCGCAGCGGGACCACACCGGTCTGGATGAACGGCCAGTACGCCAAGGCGTACCGCGCGGCGATGGGCACCAAACCGGTCGGCGGGATCTTCAGTGTTGGCATCGAGGAACCGCAGCGCTGGAAGGACTCCGTCCAGAGCGAGGCAGAGATCCGGATCTGGGTGGCCTCCGGTCTCGCCAACGGCCTCCGCCCGTGGTTCACGAAGTTCGGCGGCACGCTGCCCGACCGGCGGTGGCTGGACGTCGTGGCCGACCTCTACCAGTGGCTCGCCGACATCGAGCCGTACCTTCGTAACGAGGCACCCCTCGCCCGGGTTGGCATCGTCTACTCGCAGCAGACCGCCGGGCACTACGGCGACCGGGCACGGGAGATGGTGCAGCAGCCGCTCGACGGCTTCTACCACGCGCTCGTCGAAGCCAGGATTCCGTTCGAGATGGTCCATGACCGGCGGCTCGATCCCGCCGCACTCCGGGCCTTCCGTACGCTCATCCTCCCCAACGTCGCCTGCCTCTCCGACGCACAGTGTGCGGCGATCCGGGAGTTCGTCCGTGCGGGTGGCCGCGTGGTGGCCACGCAGCAGACGTCGCTTTTCGACGAGAACGGCGACCCGCGCGACGACTTCGGTCTGGGCGACCTTTTCGGCGTACGCCGGACAGGGGAGCTTCGGGGTCCGCTCCACAATTCCTATCTGGAACTCCGGGACGACGAGTCCGGCGCCCGGCACCCCTTGCTGGCCGGTCTCGAAGGCACAACGCGGATCATCAACAGCGTCCACCTCACGCCGGTGGAGGCGACCTCGTCGACCGGCCGTGGCGTCTCGCCACTCACCCTGATCGACAGCTATCCCGACCTTCCCATGGAGGAGGTCTATCGCCGGGATCGCGAGGTCGGACCACCACAGGTGTTCGCCGGAGAGTACGGCGAGGGGCGGTACGTCTACTTTCCAGGTGATCTTGACCGGACCTTCTCCGACAACCAGGTGAACGACCTGCGGGTCATCCTCACCAACGCGGTGACCTGGGCGACGGACGAACCCGCCCAGGTCGAGGTCGACGGCCAGGGCGTTATCGAGGTCACCGCCTGGCGCCAGCGGGACTCGATGACGGTGCACCTGGTCAACCTCACCAATCCGATGATGATGAAGGGCCCCTACCGGGAGCTGATTCCCTCACCACGCCAGCGACTCCGCATTCGCATTCCCGCAGGTACCCACCCGCGGCGCGTCCACCTGCTGCGGCGAGGTGAGGACGTGGCGTACACCGTCGAGGCCGGCGTGATCGAACTCGCCGTCGAGAGCGTGCTGGATATCGAGATCGTGGCGATCGACCTGGCAGCCACCGGCAGTGCCCATTCGTAAGGCAGTGCCCATTCGAGAGGCCGTGGCATTCAAAAGGAAGGCCGAAGAAAGATGAACGGACCAAGCCGGCGCGACTTCCTGCGCACGAACGCCCTGGCCGCCCTGGGGCTCACCGCCCTTGGACTCGGTGCGTGTTCACCAGTCAGTAGGGACAGCGGCAGCAGCAACGGCGGCGGCGGTGGTGGCGGCGGCGCGAACATCAGGTACGGCTGGTGGGGCGGCAGTGATCGCCAACAGGCGTACAACAAGGCTCTGGCGGAGTTCAGGAAGAAGTTCCCCGATATCAAGGTCGACCCGGAATTCGCGGACTTCGACGCGTTCCAGGACCGGATCGCCACGCAGATGGCCGGTCGTAATGCGCCGGACGTCTTCTGGATCGCCGCGACCAGCGTGGTGTCGTTCTACGCGAACGGGATGTACCACGACCTGGACGGCCTCAAGGAACTGGATCTCTCCGATTTCCCCAAGCAGGACATCGAGGAATTCAAGATCGACGGCAAGCTCAACACGATGCCGTTCGCGTCGTTCACGCCCGCGCTTCGGTCGAATGCCACCTTCCTCGAGGAGCAGGGGGCCAAGGTGCCGGACGACGAGAACTGGACCTGGAGTGACCTTTCGGAGTTCCTCAAGGACTGCCAGAAGGACGCGCCGAAGGGCCGGCGAGCGATCGCCTACAACGCCAACGCCGACCTCGGTTTCGAATCCTGGCTGCGTTCGCACGGTCAGGAGTTGTGGACCCAGGACGGCAACGTCGGTTGGGATGCCGAGGCGTGCGGCGAGTGGTTCGCCTGGTGGGAGGACCTGCGCGAATCCGGCGCCGCCCTCACCCTGGCCGAGCAGGAAGGCGTCAGCATGGATTGGGGCATTGTGGGCAACCGCGTCATGATGTCCCTGGGCAACTCCAACCACCTGACCCCGGACGCGCCGGTATTCCCGAAGTACGAGTTCCAACTCCATCTCACCCCGAAGGCATCAGCGGGTGCCGACGGTTCGCACCGCTACGTTTACACGCCGCGGATGGCCATCTACAAGCAGAGCGCCAACCCGGAGGCGGCCGCGTCGCTGGTGAATTTCCTCGTCAACGACGAGGTGATGCCGGGCCTGATCGGTACGACGATGGGTGCGCCGACCAATCCCCAGCAACGTAAGAGGACCTACGAACAAGCGGACGCCAACGGCAAGAAGGTCATCGACGCGGTGGACCGGGAGCGGGACACCAAGGGCCGCAAGCCGCGGTATGAAGCGCCCGCCGGCGCCAGCACCTGGCGGACCGACATGGACCGCACGGTCGAGGCGGTGTCGCTGAAGAAGACGTCCATCGCGGACGCGGCCGCGCGGATGACCAAGGACATCCAGGCGGCGATCGACGCGGCCCGGAAGTGACGACGCATGACTCGACGGACGGGACCATCCTTCGGGCGCCAGGGAAGGGCGGCGCATGTCTTCCTGACTCCCTGGCTCCTGGGAATGTTCCTCATCACCCTCGCCCCGCTGCTGGCGTCGCTCTACCTGTCCTTCACCGACTACAACCTCATGTCGGATCCGCGGTGGATCGGCCTGGACAACTTCGTCCGGATGGGTGCGGACCCGAGGTTCTGGAACGCGGTAAGTGTCACCTTTCGGTACGTCCTGATCTCGGTGCCGATCCAGCTGGCGTTCGCGCTCCTGCTCGCACTGGTGCTGGACAAGGGCGTCCGTGGGCTCGCGCTCTACCGGTCGGCGTACTATCTGCCGTCACTGCTCGGATCGAGTGTGGCGGTCGCGATCCTGTGGCGTACCGTCTTCGGGGATCGCGGGATCGTCAACGCCGCTTTGGGATTCTTCGGCATCGAGGCCACCAGTTGGTTGCAGAATCCCGCGACCGCGTTGAGCACGCTCATCATCCTGAACGTCTGGACGTTCGGCTCACCGATGATCATCTTCCTCGCCGGGCTGAGGCAGATCCCTCAGGCGTATTACGAGGCGGCCCAGGTGGATGGTGCGGGCACCTGGCGGAGATTCCGGCACATCACGGTGCCGTTGCTCACGCCGATCGTGTTCTTCAACCTGGTGTTGCAGATCATCGGATCGTTCCAGGCATTCTCGCAGGCGCACATCATCAGTGGGGGGCGTGGCGGACCGGTCGACTCGACGCTCTTCTACACGCTCTATCTGTACCAACAAGGTTTCCGGAGCTTCAACATGGGCTACGCCTCCGCCCTGGCGTGGGTGCTCCTACTCGCGATCGCCGTCATCACGGCGATCAACTTCCTGGTCGCGAAATATTGGGTCTATTATGGCGACGAATGAGACAACGGTGAGCGTGGCGGGCGTTCGTGTCCGACGGCGCCGCCAGATCGCGGGTCGACAGGTGTTGCGCCATGTGCTGCTGCTCGCCTTCGCCCTTGTCCTTCTTTATCCGCTGATCTGGATGGTGACGAGTTCGCTCAAGCCGAGCACGCAGATCCTCGCGGATCCGGGCCTCATCATCCGCGACTTCACCCTGGACAACTTCCGGATCGGGTGGAACGCGTTGCCCCGGCCGTTCTCGGTGTTCTTCGTGAACTCCTTCATCGTCACCATCGGGTCGATCGTGGGCAACGTGGTGTCGTGTGCACTGGCGGCCTATGCGTTTGCCCGGCTGAACTTCCGCGGGCGTAAGGTCTATTTCGGCATCATGCTGGTGACCATCATGCTGCCGTTCCACGTGCTCATCGTCCCGCAGTACATCATCTTTTCCCAGCTGGGACTCGTGAACACGTTCTATCCGCTGGTGGCGCCGAAGTTCCTCGCGACGGACGCGTTCTTCATCTTCTTGATGGTGCAGTTCCTCCGCACGATTCCCCGCGAGCTGGACCGGGCAGCCTGGGTGGACGGCGCCGGTCCGTTCGCGACGTTCTGGTACATCATCCTCCCGCTGATGACACCAGCGCTCGCGACGTGCGCGATCTTCACCTTCATCTGGACCTGGAACGACTTCTTCAGTCCGTTGATCTATCTGACCGCGACACCGGCATTCACGGTCCCGGTCGCGCTCAACTCACTTCTGGACAGTGAGACCCAGAGCGGCATCGGATATCTCTTCGCGATGTCGTTACTCTCGCTCGTGCCGATCTTCATCTTCTTCGTAGTGGCGCAGAAATACCTGATCCGCGGTATCTCCACCACCGGACTCAAGTGACCGTAGCCATGTGACCGTAGACCGCTGACCGTAGCTGACCGGACTCACCCGACGGGACGTATATGAGGTTCAGTGCCAACATCTCCTTGCTCTTTCCGGAGTTGCCGTTGATGGAACGCCCGGCGGCGGCCCGCCGGGCGGGCTTCTCCTACGTCGAGGCGTGGTGGCCGTTCGACGGCCCGGATCCTTCGACTGGTGACATCACGGCGTTCGTCGACGCACTGCGCGCGGCAGATGTGGAGCTGACCGCCCTGAACTTCTACGCCGGTGACATGGCGGCCGGCGATCGCGGTGTCCTCTGCTGGCCCGATCATCAGGAGAAGTTCCGGCGCAGCGTCGACGCCCTGCGCACCTGTGCGCTCCAGACCGGCTGCCGGGCCTTCAATGCGTTGTACGGAAGGCTGCGTGATTCCGGCCCGGAACGCCAGTCCGAAGTCGCCGTGGAGAACCTCGCGTTCGCCGCGCGGGCGCTGGCGGACATCGGTGGGGTCGTCCTCCTCGAACCCCTCACCGCCGCTGAGAATCCCGGCTATCCGCTGACGACACCGGAGGAGGCGTTGGCGGTGATCGACCGGGTTCGCGCCAAGCACGGGTTGACGAACCTCGCGCTCCTCTTCGACACCTACCACCTGGCTGGCAACGGCGTTGAGCTGTTCGCGGCCCTGGAAGCGGCGCTCCCGAGGATCGGGCACGTCCAGGTGGCCGATCACCCCGGCCGAGGCCAACCCGGCACCGGACGGCTCGACATCCCCGGCATCCTCCGTGTGCTCGCGGAAGGCGGCTACGCGGGCTATGTCGGCTGTGAATACAAACCGCAGGGCCGGACGGAGGATTCCTTCGAATGGCTCAAAGCCTGTTCCTGAACAGGCTCTCAGTGACCTGACCCGCAACGACGCGGACTGAAGGTCGGCACAGCGTCTCGAACAGGCGGGAGGCCACATGTCAGAGATCGCGTTCATCGGCGTGGGCACGATGGGTGCGCCCATGGCGGCGTTGCTGGTGAAGGCCGGCCACCGGGTGCGCTGCTACAGCCGTACGGCCACGACCAGAGAAGCCGTCCGTGACTTTGGTGGCCGCCCGGCTGACAGCGTTCTCGACGCCGTCAGCGGTGCGGACCTCACGATCACGATGCTCCCGGACAGCCCCGACGTTCGCTCCGTGGCGCTGGGCAAGGAGGGGATCCTCGCAGGGTTGGCAGGCTCGGCCGGTGCGGCCTGGGTCGACATGAGCACGATCGACCCAGGGGTTGCCCGTGAGCTCCATCAGGCCGCGGCCGAGCGGGGCATCGCGATGCTGGACGCGCCCGTGAGCGGCGGCGAGATCGCGGCGAAGGAAGGCACCCTGTCGGTGATGGTCGGCGGGGACGCGTCGGTGCTCACGTCCGTACGCCCTGCCTTGGATGTGTTGAGCCGGGTCGTGGTGCATGTCGGGCCGGCGGGTTCGGGTCAGGTGGCCAAGGCGGCGAACCAACTGATCGTGGCGGGCAACCTCGCCCTGCTCGGCGAGGCGCTGACCTTCCTGCGACGTCACGGGGCGGACGTCGGGAGGGTCTTTGAGGCGCTGGGGCAGGGTCTCGCCGGGAGCACGGTGATGGAACGCCGGGGTGCGTCGATGCTGGCCGCCGACTACACCCCCGGCTTCCGGGTCGAGTTACACGACAAGGACCTGCGGATCGTCCAACGCGCCGCCCAGGACAACGGCCTCAGCCTGCCGGTCACCGCCGTGGTCGCCCAACTCATGGCCGCCCTGAAGGCGCGTGGCGACGGGAAGCTCGACCACACCGCTTTGGCCAAGCTGGTGGCGGAACTCAACGGCGCGGACGAGAAGTCCGCGCAGGAAGGGGAGTGAGATGAGTCCGGAGCTGGCGCGGATCCTGGTGTCGGGAACGTTCTCGGAGGAGGAACGCGCCCGTATCCTGAGCGCGGCGTCGCGTTCGACGATCGAGTTCGTCGCGGGCGAGGAGGAGATAGCGGCGCGGGTCGCTGACGCCGACGGCGTGGCCGGCCGGGTCGGCCCGGCGGCGCTCGCGAAGGCCCCGCGGCTGCGGTGGGTGCACAGTTGGGCGGCCGGGCCCGACAACGACCTGTATCCCGAGATGCTCGCGAGCCCGGTGGTCCTCACGTCCGCGAAGGGCAACGGCGGGATTCCGTTGGCCGAGCAGGCGATGCTTCTCATGCTGATGCTCAACCGGAACGCCCTCCGCTGGGTGCGGTCGCAGGACAACCACGCGTGGGAACGCTTCACCCACGGCGAACTCGCCGGCCTCACCTGCGGGATCATCGGCCTCGGCCACTCTGGCAGCGATCTCGCCACGAAGGCGCGGGCCTTTCACATGGGTGTTCTCGGAATCCGGCGTCGTCCAGACATCCCGGTGCCGGACGTCGACGAACTGTTCCCGCGCGAACGCCTGCACGACTTCCTCGCCGCCTCCGACTTCGTGGTCGTCACCGCACCGCGCACTTCCGAGACCGTGGGCATGCTCGGCGAAGCGGAGTTCAGGGCGATGAAGCCGTCGGCGTACTTCGTCTGCATCTCGCGCGGCGGGATCGCTGATGACGGCGCGCTGCTGCGCGCCCTTCAGGAGGGGTGGATCGCCGGCGCGGGACTCGACGCGCACGGCACCGAGCCCCTTCCGCCCGACAGCGCGTTCTGGACCGCTCCCAACACGATCATCACGCCGCACAACGGTGCGACCACCGAGGGCACGCGCCGGCGGGGGATCGAGATCTTCGTCGAGAACCTCCGGCGTTTCGACGCGGGTGAGTCGTTGACGAACGTCGTGGACAAACACGCCGGCTACTGACCGACGGAAAGGGCCCGCCGCCGGTATCTCGGCGGCGGGCCCTTCCTTGTTTGGACGATCCAGAACGGCTGTCACTCCAGAACGACAAGATCGAACAAACCGAGCCGGGGAAGGGTGAACTCGATGGCGCCGTCGCTTCCTGATGCCGTGGGCAACTCCTCGCCGAGGCGGAGCGAGCGGGCCTTCCTCCAGCGAACTCCGGGCAAGGAGACCTTGACATCGCGGATCTCGAGCGGTGCGTGGAATGCCCGGCCCTGGTGCCCGGAATAGTTGATCAGATGCAGGAGCGTGCGTTCGCTGTCGTCCTGGCGACCGACCACGATCTCGACCTGAGGCGGAGCGTTCGTGGTGAGTTGGGGTCCGCTGGGAAGCACCGCGTGCAGGGCGTTCGTGAGGAGCCACCGGTGGTCGGGCAGGCTCAGGTCGTAGTAGAGCGAACCCACCGGCCAGGGAATGTAGGCGGTGCGGCCCTTTCCGAATCGACGAAGGAGCAGACCCGGATGCTCGGTTTCGATGTCCCAGTAGCACTTCTCGGGTGGGCCGTATCTCGATGGGGGCACCAGCGGAAGGCTGGTCTCGGCGTCGGGCGTGGCTTCGACGTGGAGGAACGCCGGATCCAGCATGATCACGGGGCTGTCGGTGAGCACCGAAGCGTTGTCCAGCAGCGTGTTTCCGGGCGCGAACGGAACCTCGTCCGCGCGCAGATAGGCCGAACGCATCGCGTGGTCGCCCTCGCGCCGCGCCAGGATCCGGGTCGCGCCCAGACTCCGCAACCCGAGATCGGTGCGGGGGCGCCCGTCCGAATCGAAGCCCCCGGTGTCGAAGGTCGCGAGCAGTCCGCCGCCGTTGTCGACATAGGCGTCCAGAACGTCGAGTTGCCGATCGTCGAGGATCGCGACGTTGGGAAGGATCAGCGCGTCGTAGTCGCCGAGCCGGCCCGACTCCGCCAGGTCGCAGAGCTTCGCGTCGGGGATGATGTCGAACGGCAGGTGGCCTTCGACGAGTGCCCGGTGGATCCCGCGCCGCTCGTTCCGTACCGCGGTGAGTCCCGCCGCGCCGCCGTACACCTCCTCGCTGCGGGTCGACGACACCAGCGCGATCCGTGCCGCCGACCGCAGCCCTTCGTAGAAGCGCTGGTGCTCGCGATGGAAGGTGAAGACATCGGTCACGATGTCAAAGCTTCGTTGACGGAACAGCTCGGGGGTGCCGATCATGTACGCCGACGGGTTGCCGCCATGCGCGAGGGTCTGGGACAGGTGCAGCCCGAGATAGCCCGCCTGCTCGACGGTGAAGCGGTAGGGCAGGTCGAGGAACATGACGGTGTTGACCCAGACCGGTTTGTCGGGACGGGCGGTGCGGGATTCTCGAACGAACTCCCCGACGCCCTGCACCCAGAGGGGCTGCGGGCGTTCGATCGCGTTGTTTGCCTCGTAGAAGACCACGTCAGGGTCGGCGCTGAGAATCAACGCAACGTCTGGACGCCGGCCGCGCAGGAATTCACGAATCCGGCGGGCGAGGTCGTCGAGCACCATCCGGGTATAGCCGCGCCACTGGATGTAGGCGGGGTCCTCCCAGTCGGCGGTGCGGGGGAGTGGCACGCCGTAGGTCTCCTGGAAACGGCGCCGGCAATGTGTGCACTGGCAGATACCGTGATAGCGCCCGGAGTAGTCACGCTCATTGAAGCCGAACCAGTTGAAGAAGAATCCGTCGACCGGATAGCGGTCGAGGACCTCGGCAAGAATCTCCTGTGAACGTTCCTGGTAATAAGGTCCACTCGGGCAGGTGCTGTAGAGCCCGTTGTAGATCTGGTGCTCACCCGACGTGCCGACGAAACACCAGTCGGGATGGGCCTCGGCGACATCGCGGTGGACCTTGGAGAAATCCACCCGCGAGATTACGCGCACGCCGCGCTCGTGTGCCGCCGTTACCGCGTCGCCGATCAGGTCGCCACTTGGTCGCTCGGCAAGCCAGGGGCTCGGATGCTGGAACGGGAGTTCGGACGGAAAGAACGACACGATGCCAGCGGTGTTGAGTAACCAGGTGTTGGCTCCGATGTCCTGGATATGGTCGAGAACCTTCTCCACATCAAGGCTCGCGTCGATCTCGCGAAGGTTGGTCTGGAACGTCCGATAGGGTTTTCCCCACCACTTGGTCGCCTCTGTCATCGTGGGCAGTTGCCTTTCTCGTGCGACTGCGAGTCTCTGCTCAAAGGTCCACGGCGTTTTCAGTAGGCTGGTTTCTGGCCGACGAAAACGTATTTGCCAAGGCTATCTAATTGCCTGCTTTCGGGCGATCGCCTGCCCACAATCGGACTTCTATCGGGTCGACAAAATTCGGCCGGCTTTCGTCGAAGCTCCGCCGCCAGTAGTTCGTACGCGTAGAGTTCGGGGCGACACCGGTAGCACACAGCGAAGAGCCAGCGATGGACTACGAGCGGTTCCTTTCCCTGGTGGTGGCCGCGGATGGCGGTCGTGACGCGGAAGCCGCTGAGCGGTCGACTCGGGCGACCCTCGAAACACTCGCCGATCGGCTTCCGGTGGGAGAGGCTCGCGACCTCGTGGAGGAACTCTCACCGGAGTTGGGCCCCTGGCTCTTCACGAGCAGCCCCGCCGAAGAGTTGGACGTTCATGACTTCGTCGGCCGGATCGCCGAGCGTGAGGAAGTGGATCTCGCCACCGCCGCCCGACACGCACGCGCGGTGTTCATCGCCCTGTCACAGGCACTGGACGCCGACGAGTTCGCCGCCATGGTGTCCCAGCTGAGCAGCGACTTCGTGATCATCCTCCCGGAGCGGTGACCCTCGACTATCGATAGTGCGCTGGACCTGAGTGGCAGGAGTCGACGTAGAGCTGGTGCCGATGTGGCGTCCAGGCACGGGACCCGTGCCCGCGTAGACGCCCACTTCTGCGCGGGAACTGGGCACCTGCTCAAGGTTTCGTGCGCGACACCTTCAGGTCTGCCCGCGATATGAGACCAAGGCGGGCGTTGTCTCACATTGCGTACACCTTCTCCGGTACGAGGCAGGGCATATCCCCACCAGACAAGGCAAATTTACCTAGCGAGGTGGGGACTTGCCGCGTGAGGTCCACCAACAGGTGTACACAATGTGAGACAAAAGCCGGTTTCTCACTATCCGATACAACCGGGTGTACACCATTCGATACGGCCTCACACCCGCAGCACCTCAGCAAGACCGTGAAAACTTCAGGAGGTCACAGCACCCCGAGATCTTCACAAATCTGAAATGGCGTGGCCATCACGGGGCGGCCAGTGTGCGAACTCGCTCGGCGCAGAAGCAGTGGAGCATTTCGTGTACTCCGCCAAGCTCCACTGCCTCGCACCAATCCACGTTTCACCGCGTGAGACGAGCAGGTTGACCAGGGTGTGAGACGACGCCGACGTCCGAGTTCTTGGATAAGCCTGCCGCTTTCGCTCAGTGCACCGGCTGTGGGGCTTTGGCGTGCAGGATGTGCATGAACTCGTGCATCCAGGTGGGGTTGTCGTTCCAGGCCCGGGCCGACACGACGTTCCCGTCCACGACGGCGCCATCGTCAACGAACTCTCCGCCGGCGAGTCGGATGTCTGGTGCGATTTCGGGATAGGCGGCCGTACGCCGGCCCTCCAGAAGTCCAGCGGCAGCAGGGATCAGCGGGCCGTGGCACAGTTGCGCGACGGGAGCGTCGTTCAGGTAGAAGTGTCGTACGAGGCGCTGGCAATCGGGGTCGTTCCGGAGGTACTCCGGAGCCCGGCCACCGGGGATGACCAACGCCACGTAATTGTCAGGATTGACGTCGGCGAAGGCGACATCGGCTGGCCACACATACCCGGGCTTCTCGGTATAGGTGTCGAAGTCCGGGTCGAAGTCGTGGACGACGAACGCCAGCTTCTTTACCGCGGGTGCGGCGATGTCAACCTCGTAGCCATCTTCGAGAAGTCTCTGATAGGCGTACATCACTTCGAGCGCTTCGGCGCCGTCGCCAGTGACTATCAGCACCTTCGGCATGTTCCACCTCCCGTGGCTCAGGCACTCTGGAAGAGATCCGTCTCCGCGTTGTCGAGAATCTGCTGCAGGCGTAGGCCGCGGCGCGCATCCAGGTGGTGCGGCGTTCCATGCTCGATCGCCGCCGAGAACTCCGCGACCATTGTCGCGAACGTGTCGGGTCCGACTGCCGCGGCGCAGTCCACGGCGGCGGCGCCTCCTGGTCCGAAGACCTCGACCTCGGCACGGTTCGTCCCATCTTTCGCGGTGGCGCAGATCGACGCCTCGCTGAAGCGACCACCCTCGTGCTCGAGGAGGAGCCCCACCCAGCCAAGCGGATCACCGTGGGCGCGGACGCCAACGATGTGGCCGAGGGCGGCATCGAGGAGGTCGACGAGGTCCGGCCCCTGGTCGAGCAGGACGCCGCGTTCCAGTCGCCAGCCGGCGGCCGGCGGCCCGGCCGTGAACGTGTCCGTGATGATCCGCCCGTTGCCGCCCTGCGGCCTGGTCCGTGGAACGCTGACGGTCAGGAACCGCCGGACGGCGGAGGTGTAGCGCCAGGTCAGCGCCACCTGCGAGATGACGCCCGACGAGAGCACCGCGTTCGAGAGTTCCTCGGCCCCCGTGAGGTCGCCCGCGATGGGTTTCTCGAGCAAGACCGCCTTGCGTCGCATCGCGGCCGCTGAGGCAAGGTCAACTTGCACCAGAGGGGGGACGGCGAAGGACACGCCGTCGCAGTGGTCGAGCAGGTCGGCATAACGTTCGTACGCCGGCACACCAAATCGGCCGGCCAGGCTCTGCGCGGCCGCTGACGAACGGGCCCAAATGCCAGCGAATCGCACCCCCGGAGCCGCCGCGAGCGAAGGGGCATGGACCCCCGAGGCCCGCTGCCCCGCGCCGACAAGTCCGATGGCGACGCTCACAACCTCACTGTAGGCACGCTCACGCACCTGCTCTGGCGGGCGCATCACCCGACCAAACGCGGGGTCTGATTCCCGCCAGCGTCCAACGGCGGTGCGGGCAATGATCGACGTCATGAATCGACTCGAGGGAAACATTGCCTTGGTAACCGGCGGAAGCCGGGGCATCGGCGCCGCCGTGGCGCTGCGGCTGGCTGAAGAAGGCGCGGACGTCGCGCTGACGTACGAGAACAGCGCGGAGCGCGCCGCCGGCATCGTCGAACACATCAAGGCTCTTGGACGCCGGGCGCTGGCCATCCAGGCGGACTGTGCGGTCCCCGAAGCACTCACCGCCGCTGTGGAGGAGACGGCTGGGACATTCGGCCGAATTGACGTTCTGGTCAACAATGCTGCCGTCTTCCTCGTCGGCGCACTCGAGGACCTCGGGACAGCAGAGATCGATCGCACCTTGGCGGTCAACATTCGAGCACCGTTCGTGGCCTCCCAGGCGGCGGCGCGTCACCTGGGTCAGGGCGGTCGCATCATCAGCATCGGGAGCAATGTGGCCGAACGCGCGGTCTTTCCGGGCCTTGCGTTGTACTCGATGAGCAAAACGGCCCTCATCGGGATGACCAAGGGTCTTGCCCGCGAACTCGGGCCGCGTGGAATTACGGTCAATCTGGTGCACCCCGGGCCGACCAACACCGACGCCAACCCTGCGGACGGCCCCAATGCCGCGGCGATCGCCGGCTTCACGGCACTGGGCCGTTATGCGGAAGGGGCTGAGATCGCCGCCGCTGTAGCGCACCTGGCCAGCGCCGACGCGGATTACATCACGGGAGCTGCGATCAACGTCGACGGAGGGTTCGCGGCCTGATCAACGGGCTCGACGGCGCGCGCTCGGGTCGTCCTGGAGCGCGCTCACCCGCTCATTCCCGCAAGGATGGGTCCCTGAGTGGTGTCCCGCGTGGCATCGTCAAGGTGAGATTGCCTTGAGACAGCTACCGGGAGGCATCATGACGAACTCCCTGCGCGTCGTCGGCCTCGGTGGATCTTTGCGGACCGGATCGACCAGCCTGACGGCGTTGGGTGTGACGCTCGAAGGCGTCCAGGCCGCGGGCGCGGAATCGCGGCTGATCGCCCTCCGCGAACTCGACCTGCCGTTGTACAGCCCGGAGCACAGCGTCCCTGAGAAGGCGCGCTGGTTCGCCGAGACGGCCTACCAGGCGGACGCCATGGTTTGGAGCACGCCGACGTATCACGGCTCAGTCAGCGGAGCGCTCAAGAACGCCCTGGACTGGTTGATCCTGCTGGCCGACCGCGAACCCCCCTACCTTTCCAACAAGCCGATCGGACTGGTGTCAACGGCGGGTGGCGTCCAGGGCCTTCAGTCGGTGAACACGATGGACTTCATCGTGCGTGCTCTGCGTGGCTGGGCCGTGCCACTGGTCCTCCCCGTGGGGAAGTCCTGGAAGTCCTTCGATCCCGAGGGCCGGCTGATCGACGAGACGATCGCCGATTCCCTACGTGGACTGGGCGGTGAGGTGGTGCGAGCCGCGAGGCAGTTCCGGCACGAGGGGACGTGTGACTACGCGGAGTCCCGTCAGTTCGCCGCCCCGGCGCCGGCATAACGGCGTCTCGCAATGACCATGATGCTGACACCGAAGAGTACCGCTGCCAGGCCGACAGCACCGGCGGCGCCGGTGAGTCCGGAGATTGCCGCGAGGACCGCGGCACAGAAGATCTCGCCGACGTACTCCGCCTGTGCGAGAAACGAGTGCATGGTAGCCCTCACATCGCTTGTGGTGCGACGGTTCACCCAGATCGTCGTCACGGTGCGGACGAGCGGCATGGCGATCCCGGAGGCAATGAGAACGGCCGTGATGGCGAAGGTGAGGTTGGGTGCGAGTCCTAGGATCCCGAGACCGACCACGCCTGCCGAGCACGCGAGGAGCATCGCGCCGCGAGCTCCGTGCTCGGTGTGGATACGGCGTTCCACGGCGTAGAGCGAGAGCGCTCCAGTGATCAGGCCAGCGATGCCAAGAGCGGTGAACCACGCCGTTCCTGAGCTGTCTGACGGGAATCCGAGGTTGGCCAGCTGCACGGGATAGATTCGCCCGAAGGAGTCGGCGGCGCCGTTGACGAGAACAGTCACGATCACGAGAACGAGGATGGTGCGGTCCCGCATCGCCAGCCCTGCGCCCCGGCGGGCGATCGCCATCGCAGCGCGCCAGCGACGGGTACGGATCGGTACGAAGTTGCGTTCCGGGAATGTCACCGCGACCACCACGCCAAGGAGGAGCATCGCGATCCCTGCCGCGACGATCGCCACCGGGCGTCCGATAACCGAGGCCAAACTCCCCAAGGCAATCATGCCCACGGCCGCGCCGATGAGTTGCCAGCGCGCCTGGCGGGTGAGCACCCGGTGGATCGTCTTTGGCTGGTTGAGTTCATCGGTGATCCAGGCGACATCCGCACCACTGGAGAACGTCCAGGAAACGCCCCAGAGCATCTGTGACAACATCAAGGCGATGAACCCTGGGAACAATCCCGTCGTGATCATTGCCGTACCCATGAGCGCGTGCGCGACCACGATCGCCCACTTACGACTGACGGCATCCGCCACCACCCCGGCAGGCAGTTCGAAGATCACCGATGCGACGCCCTGAGCCGACGCGATCATCAGGAGCTGCGCGGGAGACAACCCCGCATCGACGACCATGTACAGGCTTACGACGAGCCACCATCCGTTGTGCAGCACCGCGCGAGCGCCGATCCAGCAGAGGAAGAGGTTCACGAGCCTGTTGCTGGTCATCGCGCGGCCCCGACCTGCGTCACGATTGCGTCCAGCAAGGCCAGTCGAAGGCATAGAAACAAACTCCACGGCAAGGTAGAGGACACAGTTCACCCGCGTAAGCGGTCAGCTTGGGACTTGCCCTAGGAGTTCATGGTCGGACAACTTAGCGGGGCCCCGAGGCGGCGACAACCCAGTTTCAAGCCGGGTGCTGTCGACCCATCCACGGGTCATCGGCCCCAGGCTCAGGCGGCCGGCCCCTGCGACATCTTGGGGATGACGCTCCGGCCGTATGCCGCGAGGGTCTCGTCGGGCTGGTCATGCATGAGATACAACGCGAACTGGTCGACGCCGATGTCCGCGAGCTCCTCGAGGCGTTCGATATGCGCGCTCTCCGGACCCAGGAGGCAGAACCGCTCGATGATCGCGTCGGGAACGAAGTCGGTGGACGAGTTGTCCGCCTTGCCGTGGTGGGAGTAGTCGTACCCCTTCCGGCCGGCGATGTAGTCGGTCAGGGCATGGGGAATCGGGCCGTTCGTGCCGTAGCGCGCGACCAGATCGGCGACGTGGTTGCCAACCATCCCACCGAACCACCGCAGCTGGTCGCGCTGGTGGGCTGGGTTCGTCCCGACGTATGCCGGCGCAGCCACACAGATCGTGATCTCGGCCGGGTCGCGGCCGGCGTCAAGGGCGGCTTGACGCACGCTGCCGATTGTCCACCGGGCGATGTCGGGGTCGGCCGTCTGGAGGATGAAGCCGTCGGCCGCCTCACCGACGAGCCGGAGAGCCTTCGGTCCGTACGCCGCGAGCCAGATGGGAAGCCGCCCGTCCCGTACCCACGGAATCCGGACGGGAACGCCGTGGTGGACCACCTCGCGTCCCTCCGCGAGTTCCCTGATGACCTGCATGGACGCACGAACTGACTCGAGGGTGGCCGGCGGCTGGCCGATCACCCGGCGCGCCGAGTCGCCGCGGCCCAGCCCGCAGACCGTGCGGTTGCCGAACATGTCGTTGAGGGTCGCGAACATCGAGGCGATGACGGACCAGTCCCGGGTGGCGGGATTGGTGACCATCGGCCCGACTGTCATGGACGAGGTGGCGGCGAGCATCTGCGAGTAGATGACGAAGGGTTCCTGCCACAGGACATGGGAGTCGAAGGTCCAGCCGTACGTGAAACCGTGCCCCTCGGCGAGCCGCATGCGTTCGACGACCTGGCGCGCGGGTGGATCGGTCTGTAACACCACTCCGAACTCCATCGAGTTCCCCCGGATCTGTCGCAGGACACCAGACGAGATGTCGCAGCACCTAAACGAGATACTGGCAGAATTCGCGGGCGAGGAAACTCCCGTGGCCGGCCCGGCCGTGAAACTCCCCGGCGTCAACCACCACCTGCCCGCGGGAGAGCACCGTCTCGACCCGGCCGGTGATCTCCATGCCTTCGTACGCCGAATAGTCGACGTTCATGTGGTGGGTCTTCGCCGAGATGGTCTGCCGCGCGGTCGGGTCGTAGACCACGATGTCGGCATCGGATCCCGGAGCGACTGTGCCCTTGCGTGGATAGAGCCCGAACATCCGTGCCGGCGTCGTGGAGCTGATCTCCACCCAACGCGGCAGGGAGATCTCGCCGCGGACCACACCCTGGTGGAGGAGGTCCATCCGGTGCTCGATGCCGGGAATGCCGTTCGGGATCTTCGAGAAGTCACCACGGCCGAGTTCCTTCTGCTCCTTGAAGCAGAACGGGCAATGGTCGGTTGACACCATCGAAAGATCGTTGGTACGCAGGCCCCGCCACAGCTCCGCCTGGTGCTCCTTCGGGCGCAAGGGCGGGGAGGCGACGTACTTCGCGCCCTCGAAGCCGGGCCGGCCGAGATCGTCGAGGGAGAGGAAGAGGTACTGCGGGCAGGTCTCGGCGAAGACGTTCTGCCCCCTGTCGCGGGCGGCCGTCACCTCGGCAAGTGCTTCGGCCGCCGACAGGTGGACGATGTAGAGGGGCGCGCCGGTCACCGACGCCAGGGTGATCGCGCGGTGGGTCGCCTCGCCCTCGAGCGCGGCGGGCCGGGTGAGCCCGTGATGGACGGGATCGGTGTGGCCCGCGGCGAGCGCCTGGGCGACCAACTGGTCGATGGCGATGCCGTTCTCGGCGTGCATCATGATCGTCGCGCCGGTTTCCCTGGCCCGGTGCATCGCTCGCAGGATCTCGCCGTCGGTCGCGTAGAAGACACCGGGATAGGCCATGAACATCTTGAAGCTCTTGACCCCGGCGTCGATACAGCCGTCCATCTCCTTCAGGGTCGCGTCGTTGACGTCTGACACGATCATGTGGAAGCCGTAGTCGATGACCGCCTTGCCAGCGGCCTTCTCCTGCCAGCGCTCGAGCGTGGTGAGCAGCGAGCCGCCTTTGGGCTGGACGGCGAAGTCGATGATTGTTGTCGTACCACCCCACGCGGCCGCGGTCGTGCCAGTCTCGAAGGTGTCGGAGGAGAAGGTGCCACCAAAGGGCATCTCGAGGTGGGTGTGGGCGTCGATCCCGCCCGGCAGGACGTAGCGACCCCTCGCGTCGATGGCCCGGTCGGCGCTCGACTCCCAGGCGTCGGCAAGTCCCGACTCGGGCGAGGCGACCGCCGCGACCCGCTCGCCGACGACGAGGATGTCGGCCGGGCTGGCGCCGGTGGTGCTGACGAGGGTTCCGTTACGGATCACGATGCTCATGAAGCGCTCCTCACGGGTGGTGGCTCGCCCTCGCGGCTCGCTCTCACGGTCTGACCAGAGTGTCGTAGGTTTCGGGCCGGCGGTCGCGGTAGAAAGCCCAGAGATCGCGGACTTCGGCGAGCACGCCCAGATCGAGGTCGCGGACCACCACCTCGTCGTCGGTGTCAGAGGCCGCGGAACCAATCAGCTGGCCACGCGGGTCGACGAAGTACGACTGCCCGTAGAAGTCGTTGTCACCAAGGGGTTCGGTGCCGACTCGGTTGATGGCGCCGATGAAGTACTCGTTGGCGACCGCCGCGGCGGGTTGTTCGAGTCTCCAGAGGTACTCCGAGAGCCCGCGGCTGGTGGCGGACGGATTGAACACGATCCGGGCGCCGGCCAGTCCGAGCGCTCGCCAGCCTTCGGGGAAGTGGCGTTCGTAGCAGATGTAGACACCGATCCGGCCGACGGCCGTGTCGAAGACGGGATAGCCGAGGTTGCCGGGCCGGAAGTAGAACTTCTCCCAGAACCCCTTCACCTGCGGGATGTGGTTCTTGCGATGTTTCCCGAGATAGCGCCCGTCGGCGTCGATCACCGCGGCCGCGTTGTAATAGACGCCGGGCTGCTCCTCTTCGTACATCGGAACGATGAGGACGACGCCGTGCTGGCGGGCGACCTCCGCCATGAGCTGGGTGGTCGGGCCGTCGGGGATCTGCTCGGTGAAGGAGTAGTAGTCGGCGTCCTGCACCTGGCAGAAGTAGGGGCCGTAGAAGAGTTCCTGCAGGCACACCACCTGCGCGCCTTGGGAGACCGCCGTCTGGATGTGGTTGACAGCGTTCTGGATCATGGATTCCTTGTCGCCGGTCCATCGCTGCTGGACGAGCCCGGATCGCACGATGTCTGCCACGTGAGTTCTCCTGTCAGTCTTGAACGCCGGCCGCCGGAACCGCGGGAGGAGGGGTCGGCCGGATCGCCGACAGCACCAGATACAAGGCGAATCCGGTCACCAGGCCCACCACCCAGCTGTAGTCGTACATCGGCTTTATCCACGGCAGCAGGCCGTCGGCCGGGAAGGGTCCCTTGCCGGGCGCGGAGTAGGCACCACCGACCGCGAGTACCGCACCCAACACGGTCGCTACGACGGCGCGCCAGTTCCATCCCCGGTCGTACCAGTAGCGTCCGCCCACACGGTAGAGGTCCACGAGGTCGAGCCTGGTCCGGTCAAGGAACCAGTAACCGGCGATGAGCACCCCGGCCACCGACGCGAGCACGCCACCGTAGAAGCCAAGCCAGGCGAAGATGTAGACGTTCGGGTCAGAGATCAGGCGCCACGGCTGGATGAGGATGCCGATCACCCCGGTGAGCAGCCCCGCGGTGCGGAAGGTCAGCCAGCGGGGGAGGGCGTTGGAGAAGTCGTACGACGGACTCACGACGTTTGCCGCGACGTTGCACGACATCGTGGCCAGGATCGCCATGACGAGCCCGACGATCACGATGACCGGGTGGTCGAAGCGCCGGGCCACCTCGACGGGATCCCAGATCGCCTCGCCGTAAACCACGATCGTGCCGGACGTGACGATGATCGACACCAGGGAGATGAACGACATCGTGGTCGGCAGCCCCAGCACCTGCCCGATCACCTGGTGGCGCTGACCCGCACTGAACCTCGTGAAGTCGGGCATGTTGAGGGACAGCGTTGCCCAGAAGGCGATCATCCCCATCAACGATGGCCAGAAGACGGTCCAGAAGTCAGCGCCCCAACCCAGCTTGGAGGGTTGGGCGAAGATCGGGCCGAACCCGCCGGCCTTGGTGACGATGTAGACCAGCAGGGCGAGGAAGGCCACGGTGACCAGGGGAGCGGCCCAGTTCTCGAACCTTCGCAACGCGTCGATCCCGCGCGCAATGAGGACCATCTGGACCAGCCAGAAGAAGCCGAAGCTGAGCCAGAGTGTCCAGGGTTGGCCGGCGTACCTCGTCGCGTCGAGCCATCCGCTGCCGGCGAGGTTGCCGACGATCACGAAGATGGCCTGGCCACCGACCCAGGTCTGGATACCGAACCATCCGCAGGCGATGAACGCCCGCGCCAGCGCCGGCAGGTTGGCACCGCGTACGCCGTAGAAGGCGCGTGCGAACACGGGGAAGGGAATGCCGTACTTCGTACCCGCGTGGCTGTTGAGCAGCAGCGGAACGAGCACGATGAGATTCGCCAGCGTGATCGTGAGGAACGCCTGCAGCCAGTTCATCCCGATGGCCACCAGGCCGGAGGCGAGCAGGTAGCTCGGGATGTTGTGGGCCATGCCCATCCAGAGCGCGGTGTAGCTGTACGTCGTCCAGCGGCGCTGTTTCACCGGAGTCGGAGCCAGCTCCGCGTTGGTGAAGGTGCCGGAGATCACGGAGGGGTGACGAAGCTCCACCCGGCCATCGGGGTGGACGATCTGATCCGGTGCTGCGGTGGTCTGCATATCGTCGTTCACCCGCTTTCTGGTTAATGCCGGCGGGATCCTGGCCGGTCGACACGCTCCTCATCCTGGGGTGACCGGCCACTTGCGAGGGTTACGGCGATATTAAAGCGTCAGGCACGGACACTTCGGGAAAACGACGCAGCCCACGCAGTCAGGGCACGGCTGCCACCACCCGCAGGGCGGGGGCCCCGGCCTACGGCGCGGGGCCCCTCGACGTACTTGGTGTGTCTGGTCTCAGGGGACGTCGACCGGGAGAGGGGCACTTGATGTCACGTTGCCCGAAGGATCCGTCGCCTTGATGACGTACGTGTGCGGCCCGGAGGACGGGATGAGTTCCATGAAACCGTCGTCGTAGACCTGCAGCGGGGTCGACGTCGCCCCGGTGGCGACTCGACGGTCGGGGTAGAGCAGCCCGCCGTCGATGACGATCGTGTATTCGACGATTCCCGAGTTGTCGGTCGAGGCGTCCCAGACGAGGTCGGCGCCCTCCACCCGCGGATTCGCTGGCGCGGTTGGCGGTTGGTCCTCGATCGAGGCGGTCACCGGTGCGCTCCACGTCGAGACGTTGCCCGCCCCGTCCCGGGCGCGTGCTCTGAACGTGTAGGCCTGGTTGCTGGCGAGCCCCCGGATGGTCCAGTACGCCTCCGGTTGGGACGCGTTGAACTCCCAGGTGTGCGAGCCATCGGTCACCTCGTACACCCCGGTTCCAACGTCATCTGCCGCGATGGTGTGAGCGAGTGAAACGGAGGTGGGGGTCTGCCGCGCCTTCCACACCAGTGGGGCCTCGGGCGGCTGGGTGTCGGGCAGCGTCGTCCCGGCGACCACGTTGCTCGCGGCCGAGGCGACGTAGGTCCAGTCGTTGGTGGTGTAGATCGCGTAGACGTACACCGTGTACGCCGTGTCGGGTGCGAGATGGTCCACGACACCCGTCGTGGTTTGGCTGGCTCCGGCGCGCGTACCTCCGGCCGGATCGGTCGCCACCAGTTGGTACGAATCGAATCGCAGGTCGGTGCGGCCGGTCGGTGCGGTCCATTCGAAAGTCAGGCCCGTCGTCGCGGACCCGTTGACCCGCAGGCTGGTGGGCGCCGGTGGTTTGGTGCCCACCGCCGCGGACGCCGAGCCTGGTCCGGCTGCGGCCACCAACCCGAAACTGGCGACGAGTAATCCGACCGCCGCCATTCGTGCTCGTCGTGACCCGATCATGAATCCCCTCCTGAACGAATCGCCTACAGAGGTGGGCACGCAGAGGGTGCGGAGGTTGGTTCAGAAGGTGTCGAAATCGTGACCGACCGCCGTCGGACCGCCGTCGGACCGCCGTCGGACCGCTGTCTGACCGCTGTCTGACTGGCGTCCGTCAGGCGGGCCGGCGGAAATCCAGGTGGGGGTGCTTGGCGGCATTGCCTATCCTTGCCCCTGTATGGATACGCCGCCGCGATCGTCACTGGCCCAGCTGCAGGCACGCCTTCCCGATCTCACCCTCCGTGATCAGTGGCGTCTGCGGCGCCGCATCGACGGCGTACGCAAGGTTCGCGCCGCTGAGGCCCGCCACACCGCGCTCGACCAGATCGCCGCCGAGATCGAGCGGGCCGAGCAGCGGATCGCGGAGCGGCGTGCTGGCGTACCAGCGATCAGCTATCCGCCCGAGCTTCCGGTCAGCCAGAAGAAGGACGATCTCCTCGCCGCGATCCGCGACCACCAGGTGGTGATCGTCGCCGGCGAGACCGGCTCGGGCAAGACCACCCAGCTGCCGAAGATCTGCCTCGAGCTCGGCCGTGGAGTGCACGGTCTCATCGGCCACACCCAGCCGCGCCGGCTGGCCGCGCGCACGGTGGCCGAGCGGATCGCGGAGGAGCTGGGTACGCCGATCGGCGCGGCTGTCGGCTGGAAGGTGCGGTTCACCGACCAGGTGAGCAACGACACCCTGGTCAAGCTGATGACCGACGGCATCCTGCTGGCGGAGATCCAGACCGACCGGATGCTCCGGCAGTACGACACCCTCATCATCGACGAGGCGCACGAACGCAGCCTCACCATCGACTTCATCCTCGGCTACGTCAAGCAGCTCCTGCCGAAGCGGCCTGACCTGAAGGTGATCATCACCTCGGCCACGATCGATCCGGAGCGCTTCGCCCGGCATTTCGGCGACGCCCCGATCGTGGAGGTCTCGGGCCGGACCTACCCCGTCGAGGTGCGGTACCGCCCGGTCGTGGACGAGTCCGACGAAGCTGGCGAGGTGGATCGCGACCGCGACCAGACCCAGGCGATCTGTGACGCGGTCGACGAGCTGTGCGCCGAAGGCCCGGGCGACATCCTTGTTTTCCTCAGCGGTGAACGCGAGATCCGCGACACCGCCGACGCCCTTGCTCGGCAGAACCTCCGCAACACCGAGATCCTGCCGTTGTACGCCCGGCTGTCCGCGGCCGAGCAGCACCGCGTCTTCCAGCGGCACACCGGACGCCGGGTGGTGCTCGCGACGAACGTCGCGGAGACCTCGCTGACGGTGCCGGGCATCAAGTACGTCATCGACCCGGGCACCGCGCGGATCTCCAGGTACAGCCATCGCACGAAGGTCCAGCGGCTGCCGATCGAGGCCATCTCGCAGGCCTCCGCCAACCAGCGCAAGGGCCGCTGCGGGCGTACGTCGGATGGCATCTGCATCCGGTTGTACTCCGAGGAGGACTTCGTGTCCCGCCTGGAGTTCACCGACCCCGAGATCCTGCGGACCAACCTCGCGTCCGTGATCCTGGCGATGGCCGCCGCCGGGTTGGGCGATATGGCGGCGTTCCCGTTCATCGACCCGCCCGACCGGCGCAACGTCAAGGCAGGCGTCCAGCTACTGGAGGAGCTCGGGGCACTCGACGGCACGGGTGACAAGCAACGCTTGACACCGTTGGGGCGCCGGCTCGCGCAACTCCCGCTTGACCCGAGGCTCGCGCGGATGGTGCTGGAGGCCGACCGCAACGGCTGCGTACGCGAGGTGATGATCATCGCCGCGGCGTTGTCGATCCAGGACCCGCGCGAACGCCCGTTGGAAAAGCAGCAGGCGGCCGACGAGAAGCACCGGCGGTTCGCCGACCCCGACTCTGACTTCGTGGCGTACCTCAACCTGTGGAACTACCTGCGGGACAAACAGAAGGAGCTGTCGTCCAACCAGTTCCGCAAACTCTGCCGGGCGGAGTTCCTCAACTACCTGCGGGTGCGGGAATGGCAGGACATCGCGAGCCAGCTCCGCCAGGTGGCCAAGACGATGGGGATCTCGCTCAACTCCGCGCACACCACCATCGACCCGCAGCGGATCCACCTGTCGCTGCTGTCCGGCCTGCTCTCCCACATCGGCCTCAAGGAAACCGAGAAGAAGGACGAGAAGGCCGGGCAACGGCAGGGGCGTCGGTCTCTGGACTACCTCGGCGCGCGGGGTGCGAGGTTCGCGGTCTTCCCGGGATCGGCGTTGTTCAAGAAGCCCCCGCAGTGGGTGATGGCCGCCGAACTCGTCGAGACCTCGCGCCTGTGGGGTCGGGTCGTGGCCCGGATCGAACCCGAATGGGCCGAGTCCCTGGCCACGCATTTGGTCAAGCGCAACTACAGCGAGCCGCACTGGTCGAAGAAGCAGGGTGCGGTGCTGGCGTACGAGAAGGTGACGTTGTACGGCGTACCCCTCGTGGCGCAGCGCCGGGTCAACTACGGCCGGATCGATCCCGAACTCTCCCGGGAGCTCTTCATCCGCCATGCCCTGGTGGAGGGCGACTGGGAGACCCACCACGCGTTCTTCCATGACAATCGCAAGCTGCTCGAGGAGGTCGAGGACCTCGAGCACCGCGCCCGTCGGCGTGACATCCTCGTCGACGACGAGACGCTTTTCGCCTTCTATGACGAGCGGCTCGGCGCGGAGGTGGTCTCGGGCGCGCACTTCGACAGCTGGTGGAAGAAGGTACGCCGCGACCAGCCGGATCTGCTGACGTTCTCGACGTCGATGCTGATCAACGACGCGACCGGCGGCATCCGCGAGTCCGACTACCCGGATGTCTGGCGGCAGGACGGCCTTGCCATCCCGCTCACCTACCAGTTCGAGCCAGGCGCCGATGCGGACGGCGTGACCGCTCACGTCCCGCTCGCGATCCTCAACCAGATAAGCGCGGAGCGGTTCGAGTGGCAGATTCCTGGTTTGCGGGAGGAGCTTGTCACCGAGCTGATCAGGTCGCTCCCCAAGCCGATCCGCCGTAACTTCGTGCCGGCGCCCGACTTCGCCCGGGCGGTGCTCGCGCGGGTCACGCCCGGCAACGAACCCCTCCTTCCCACGCTTGAACGCGAGTTGCAGCAGTTCAGCGGCGTGCGAGTGCCGCGCGAGGCATGGCAACTCGATCGCGTACCCGATCACCTGAAGGTCACCTTCCGGGTGCTCGACGACAAGAACCACCCGCTCGCCGAAGGTAAGGACCTGGCCGCGCTGAAACATCGGCTGAAGGGCAAGCTTGCCTTGACGCTGGCCAAGACGGCGGACGGTATCGAACGCCGCGGGTTGAGGTCGTGGACCATCGGCAGCCTGCCGCGTACCTTTCAGCAACGGCGTGGTGGCTATGCCGTGCAGGCCTTTCCCGCGCTCGCGGACGAGGGCGGCAGCGTGGCGGTGCGGCTGTTCGAGACCGAGGCCGACCAACAGCGGGCGATGTGGGAGGGCTGCCGCCGCCTGCTGCTGCTCAACCTCCCGTCACCCGTCAAGTACGTGCTGGAACGCCAGACCAACCAGGCGAAACTCGCGATGAGCCACAGCCCGCATGGCAGCGCGGGTGCGTTGTTCGACGACTGTGTGGCCGGTGCGGTCGACAAGTTGATGGCCGACGCAGGTGGTCCGGCGTGGGACCAGGCGGGCTTTAAGAAGCTTCACGACGCGGTTCGTGCAGATCTGCACGACGTGGTGCTCGACACGGTGGCCAAGGTCGCGGAGATTCTCGCGGTCACGCACGAGATCGAACGCCGGTTGAAGAGCACCTCCAGCCTGGCGTTGGTGCCGGCGTTCTCCGATGTCAAGGAGCAGTTGGCAGGGCTCGTCTTTCCGGGGTTCGTCACCGCTGCGGGCTGGGCGAGGCTGCCGGACGTGCTGCGTTACCTGCGGGGGATCGAGCGCCGCCTTGACCGGGTTTCGTACGACCCCAACCGCGATCGCGAGCGGATGCAGAAGGTCGCGCAGGTCCAGCAGGCCTACCAGCAGGAGAAGAGCCGGCTGCGACCGGAGCGACAAGCTGATCCGGACGTGACGCGGATCCGGTGGATGATCGAGGAACTCCGGGTCAGCTATTTCGCGCAGGTTCTCGGGACGCCTGCGCCGATCTCCGACAAGCGCATCCTCAAGGCGATCGACGAACTCAGAACCTGAACAGGCTCACGCCCTGAGGCGACTGCGCAACCAACGCAGTGCTGCGTGCCCCTGTGCCGCCTGGAACGCCCGCAGGGTGGGCAGCCCTGGGGGAGCGGGCCGGCGGGCGTGTTCGAGGAAGAATCCCGTGAGTGCCACCAGCACGGCGGTGACGGCGTCCGGGTCCGCGCCGTCAGCGACGGGGTGATGGTCGAAAAGCTCTTCCGGCGAAGGGCCACCCTGCATCGCCACGCTCGGCAGCATCGCCAGCAGGTCGAACCACGGTGTGGTGGTGCAGGCCCACGGCCAGTCGACCACCACCACGCGGTCGTGGGTGAGGAGCACGTTGTCGGCGCGTAGATCCGCGTGGGCGAGGGTGGTGCCAGCGGCCGCGTCGCTCCAGCGAGACTCCCAGGCGGCCAGGTCGGTGAGGTGCTGGCGCGCCCATGGGTCGAGCCCCGTCAAGTCGTCCTTGCCGGTCTGGTGGGCCTCGGCCAGTCGGTGCCAGCCGGCGAACGACTCACTGAAGCGCTCGGCCGCCGGGGGCACCTCGATCGGGCTCGGAGTCAGCGTGACCGCAAGGTCGTGGACGGCGTTCATCACCCGGTCGAGTTCTGTTCGATCCCAGGGCTGACGTGGTGTCGTACCCTCGACGTTCTCGTACACCAGCACCACCCAGCCGGCCTCGTCGAAGGAGGCGAGCAGGCGGGGCGCGGGAGCCGCGACTGGCAGCGCCGCGGCGATCCGCGCTTCGGAGCGGTGGATGTCAGGGCTTTCCGGGTTGGGTTCTGGGCCGACGGCTTTCACGAAGGCGCGGGTGCCGTTGTCAAGGCGTAGTTTCGCCGCGACGCCGGGAGAGAATCCGCCCGGCTGGGTGACCGACTCCACGACCCTGCTGCCAAGGTGGTCTTCGACGGCGGCCTGGAGCGCGGCGGGAATGGCGGACCAGGGCAGCCGTACCCCCGTCGCCGGTGGCGAGCCGGCTGTCTCGTGTGGTGGTGACGCGGCTTGGGGCCCGGCTGGCGGCGAGCCGCCGGGCGGGGATCCGGCTGGGAGTGACGCGGCTGGGGGGTTGACGACCTGCGCGACGGACTGGTCCACGGTGAAGCCCTCTCTCACCCCGCGCATGCTGTCATCCGGTGCTGGTGCCCGCAACTGAGTTCGCGTTCCTCGGCGGCGCCACCGCCAGAACGACCACCGTCGGGGTGGCCTTGCGGAGTAGGGGTCCGTAGCTCGAATCGCTTTGTAAATAAGGGCTCTTGTGGTCGCCGTCAGTTGCAGTGACGATCTTGGCGGGGTAAGATCGAACGTATGAGCGACGGCGATGGTGTGCGGATCTCACCGCTTCCGCCCGGGTTTGGCGACATGCTTCCCGGTCCGGAGTTGGTGGCGACGTTCGCTGCTGTCGATCGGGACGCCTGCAACGGGTTCGAGCTTGGCGTGTTGCTTCAGGTCGCGCGGAAGATCGCCTGCTGGAGCGAGTCTTTGTGTCTTGCTGTGACTGCTGTGTTGGCGCACTGCCCGCCGTGTTTCAAGGATGGTGAGGCGGAGCGGTCGTCTGTGCCGGAGCCGCGGGCGGCTGAGTTGTTGGCGCCGATGTTGGGGTGGACCAACTACCGCGCCGACCAGTTCATGCTCATCGCCTTGGCGTTGACCGACCTGCCGAACACTCGCGGTGCGTTGGAACGTGGTGAATTCGAATTCTCCGAGGTGCGGACGATCGTCGACCGGCTCACCCTCCTACCTCCAGTCGATCGTGCGGCGATGGATGAGGCGATCTTCCCCGAGGTGTTGAAACTGCGGGGCGGGCTGCTACGGCTCTATGTTGAAGCCGAAATCATCAAGGTGGACCCGGAGGCGGCGAAAGA
>NZ_KB892804.1 GCF_000373925.1 Actinopolymorpha alba DSM 45243
GTGTGAGCCGGTGCGCCTCCACCACGTGATCATCGATGTACACATACAGTGCGGTCAGGAGGGTATCGAGGTTGTTCGTCACAAAACGACATCGATACCCTCCGCCGCGTCAAGATCCCAGCAGCCACACCGAACAGAGTTAGGAATCACTCGTCTAGGGTTGACCAGGCAATCTGGTGGCAGGTCTACCCGCTGGGATTCCTCGGCGCCGAGCCCGTCGCCCTGCAGCCGTACGCCGAGGTCCGCCACCGGCTCCGCGGGCTGGAAGCCTGGCTGGACTACGCCGTCCACCTCGGCTGCTCCGGCCTGTTGCTCGGGCCGATCTTCGCCGCCGAGTCCCACGGATACGACACGGTGGACCACCTCCGCCTGGACCCGCGGCTCGGCACCGACGACGACTTCGACCACCTGGTCACCGGCGCCCACCGCCGCGGCCTGAAGGTGCTGCTCGACGGCGTGTTCAACCACGTCGGGCGGAGCTTCCCGAGGTTCGTCGAGGCGGCCGCCGCTGACGCCGACTCGCCGGCCGGCCGGTGGTTCCAGCGACTGCCCACCGACGACGGCCGGACTGAGTACGCCACCTTCGAGGGGCACGGGCACCTGGTCACCCTCAACCACGACGAGCCGGCCGTCGCGGCCTACGTCACCCGCGTCCTCACTCACTGGCTCGACCGCGGCGCCGACGGATGGCGGCTGGACGCGGCGTACGCGATTCCGGCCTCCTTCTGGCAGGAGGTGCTCCCGCCCGTACGCCGGCGGCACCCCGACGCGTGGTTCGTGGGCGAGATGATCCACGGCGACTACGCCGGATACATCACGGCCAGCGGACTGGACTCGATCACACAGTACGAACTCTGGAAGGCGATCTGGAGCTCGCTGAACGACCAGAACTTCTTCGAGCTCGCCTGGGCACTCGACCGGCACAACGGCTTCCTCGACACGTTCGCGCCCCAGACCTTCGTCGGCAACCACGACGTGACCCGGTTGGCGAGCCGGCTCGACCACCCCGACCATCTGGGGCACGCGCTGGCCGTGTTGTTCGTCGCGGGCGGCGTTCCGAGCATCTACGCCGGCGACGAGCAGGCGTTCCAGGGAGTGAAGGAGGAGCGTGCCGGCGGCGACGACGCCATCCGGCCGGCCTTTCCGGAGTCGCCGGAAGGACTCCCGCCGGAGGGCTGGCCCACCTTCGAGTTGCACCGGCGGCTCATCGCGCTGCGCCGCCGGCATCCCTGGCTGGTCGGCGCGCGCACGAAGGTCGAGCACCTGACCAACCGGAGCTGTGCCCTCCGGGCGACCGCGCCCGACCATCCCGACCATGACCTACTCGCGCTGCTCAACATCGACGAGCAGCCGTACGCCTTCCCGCTGGACACGGACGGAAGGATGGTTGAGGTGGCCAGCGACCTCAACGCGTCTCACGACGATCCGGTGCTGGTGCCCGGCCACGGCTGGGCGATCCTCAGCCGGTAGCTGAGCCCTCAGCACTTTCATCGCCTCAGCTGCTGAGTGCGTTCAGTTTCTTCTGTTGGACAGATCGGCAGTCCCGACGAAGGCTGGAACCAAGGTTCTTCGTACGAACAAGGTTCTCCGTAGGAAAGGGCACGTCCCATGCAACTGCGCCGGATCGGCGACAGCCAGGTCAGCTCCATCGGACTCGGCGGGATGCCGATGTCCATCGAAGGGCGCCCCGACGAGGCGCGCAGCGTCGCGACCATCCACGCCGCACTGGACGCGGGCGTCACGCTCATCGACACCGCCGACGCCTATCACCTGTACGCCGACGAGGTCGGGCACAACGAGTCCCTCATCGCCAAGGCTCTCGCGACGTACGGCGGCGACACGTCAGAGGTCCTGGTCGCCACCAAGGGTGGGCACCTGCGTCCGGGCGATGGCTCCTGGACGCAGGACGGATCGCCGGCGTACCTCAAGTCCGCCTGCGAAGCCTCACTGAAGCGGCTCGGCGCCGAGGCGATCGGGCTCTATCAGTTCCACCGGCCCGACCCGAAGGTGCCGTACGCCGACTCGGTTGGCGCGATCCGGGACCTGCTCGATGAGGGCAAGATCCGGATGGCCGGCATCTCGAACGCGAACCCCGACCAGATCCGGGAGGCCAACGACATCCTGGGCGGCCGGCTGGTGTCGGTACAGAACCAGTTCTCACCGGCGTTCCGCAGCAGCGAACCCGAACTCCAGGTGTGCGACCAGCTCGGCATCGCGTTCCTGCCGTGGAGCCCGCTCGGCGGCATCTCCAACGCGGGCGACCTCGGGTCGCGGCACGCGGCGTTCGCGACCGTCGCTCAGGCGCACGGCGTCAGCCCTCAACGGGTCTGCCTGGCCTGGATGCTCGCCAAGTCGCCGGTGGTGATCCCGATCCCCGGTGCCAGCCGGCCCGAGTCGATCCGGGACTCAGCGGCGGCCACCGAGCTGGTCCTGTCCGCCGAGGAGATCGCCAGCCTCGACGCGACCTCTTAGCCTGGGTTCGCGGGCGAAATGATCACGTATACGTGGTCATTGCCTGCCTTACACGGTGTCGGTGCCATGTGAAGCAGGTACACGCCACGTATACGTGGTCATTCCGGGGGGTCAGGCGAGTCCCAGCTCTACGGCCGCGGTGCGGCTCGAGTCGGCGAGGAACGTCGAACACCTCTGCGCCTCGTCAGCCTCTCCGATCGAGCCCGCCGACTTGGCGAGCGCGGCGAGCGCCCGGAGGAACCCGCGGTTCGGCTCGTGCTCCCACGGGACCGGCCCGTGCCCCTTCCAGCCACTGCGGCGCAGGGCATCCAGACCCCGGTGGTAGCCGACCCGGGCGTACGCGTAGGCCGGCAGGTCCTGCCCGTCGGCGAGCGCCCGCTCGGCGAGGAGCGCCCAGGCGAGGGAGTACGTCGGATGGGCCCGGGCCACGTCGGCCGGGTCCGTACCGGCGTCGAGGGCGGCACGCGCCTCGGTGTTCTCGGGAAGCTCGGTCGCGGGCGGTTCGCCCAGCAGGTTGCCAGAAGCGCTCATGCCCGTCCTCGCTTCGCTCCGGGCGCGCATGAGGCACCCACTGCACTGTGTTTGATGATTCGCTCGCTGCGCTCGCTCATGTGGCCATCCTGCCGCTCGCGACCGAGGCAGGGGCCAGCGGTCTCCGCGGCGTGGACTCCCTACCGCGCGGATCAGCTGAGGAACCTGTCCGCGGTGATGGGCAGGTCGCGGACCCGGATTCCAGTGGCGTGGTAGGCGGCGTTCGCGACCGCCGCGGCCGCCCCGACGATGCCGATCTCGCCGATGCCCTTGGAACCCATGGGATTGACGTACGGGTCGTGCTCGTCGATCCAGATCGCGTCGACATCACCCACGTCGGCATTGGCGGCGATGTGGTACTCGGCAAGGTCGTGGTTGACCACCAGCCCGAAGCGCGGATCCATGACGCTCTGCTCGTGCAACGCCATGGACAGTCCCATCGTCATGCCGCCGATGAACTGTGAGCGAGCGGTGCGTGGATTGATGATCCGGCCAGCGGCAAACACGCCAAGCATCCGCGGCACCCGGATCTCGCCGGTGTCGACGTGTACCCGCACCTCCGCGAACTGCGCCCCGAACGCCTGCATCGCGAACCGCGCGGCGTCGGGGTTGTCCGGCGTCTCGGCGACGACCTCGGCTCCGTCCGCGGGTTCGGTCCCGTACTGGTCCCGGAACGCCTGAGCCGCCGCCACGATCGCCGACCCCCAACTGGTGATGCCCGATGAACCGCCCTCGACCGAAGCCATTGGCAGGGCAGTGTCACCGATCCGCAGGTCGACGCGTTCGCACGGCACCCCAAGGGCGTCGGCGGCAACCTGCGTCAACGCGGTCCAGGTGCCGGTACCGATGTCGGCGGCACCGATCGACACGCGGTAGCGCCCGTCGCCGAGAAGCCGGATCATCGCCACTGAGCCGGGCAGCCGGTAGACCGGATAGGTCGAGCTCGCCACGCCGGTGCCGATCAGCCAGCCGTTGTCCCGTCGTACGCCCGGAGTGGGATCGCGCCGCTCCCAGCCGAAGCGACGGGCGCCCTCGCGCAGGCAGGCCACGAGGTTACGGCTGGACCACGGCAGTCCGGACTCCGGACTGACCTCCGCATCGTTGCGGACCCGCACCTCGATCGGGTCCAGACCGCACGCGACGGCCAACTCGTCCATCGCCACCTCGAGGGCGAACATCCCAGGGCATTCGCCAGGTGCCCGCATCCAGGTCGGCACGGGTACGTCGAGCGGGTCCAGCCGGTGGGTGATCCGCCGGTGAGGCGCGGCGTACATGACCCGGGTCCCTTTCCCGGTAGGTTCGGCGTACTCCTTGATCTTCGAGCTCAGCTCGATGACGTCCTGCGCGAGCGCGGTGAGCCGGCCATCGGCTCCGGCGCCGAGCTGGATCCGCTGGATGGTGGGCGGGCGGTAGCCGGCGATGGAGTACATCTGCTGCCGGGTCAGCGCGAACTTCACCGGCCGACCGCCGGCCATCCGGGCGGCCAACCCCGCGAGCACGTTGTGCGCGTGGGGCATTCCTTTGGACCCGAACCCGCCACCGACATACGGCGCGATGACCCTCACCTGCCGCGGGTCGAGCCCGAACACCGGTGCCAGCGTGACGCGTACGGTGTGGGCGCCCTGCGTCGAGTCGTACAGGGTCAAGCCGTCCTCGTCCCACCGCGCGATGGTGGCGTGCGGCTCCATCGGGTTGTTGTGCTCCATGGGGGTCGTGTACGTCTGGTCGACCGTGACCGCCGCGGCGGCGAGCGCTCCATCCACGTCACCCTCGAAGGTGTTGGTGGGTTCGCCGGCAAGGAGCTCGTCCGGTGCGTACAGCTTGGCGCTGTCCGCACGCAGCTCAGCCTCGTGCGGCTCTTCGGCGTACTCCACCCGGACGAGGCTGGCCGCATGCCGGGCGATCTCGGGTGTTTCCGCGAGGACCGCCGCGACGAACTGTCCCCGGAACGCCACCTGGTCCGACTGCAGGACCCAGAGCTCCCTGTCCTCATCGGAGGCCAGTCGGGGCGCGTTCGTGTGGGTAAGGACGCCGGCGACTCCGGGCATCGCCTCGGCGGCGGAGGAGTCGATGGCCGTGACCCTGCCGCGGGCAATCGTGGCCTGCACCGGGAACAGGTGCAGCGGGTCGCCGACCGGCTGCTCGAACGCGTACGGCGCGGTCCCGGTTACCTTGGCCGGACCGTCCAGCCGGGTCAGCGACTGGCCGATGGCGTGCGGTTCCAACAGGCCGGTCACCGCGCCTCCTCCTGGGCAAGCTCGCGCAGGACCGCGACGAGGGTGTTGCGGGCCATCGGCACCTTGAACTCGTTGCCGGCCAGCGGCCGCGCCCCGGCGAGCTCGGCCTCGGCGGCCTGGAGGAAGCTCTCGTCGCTGATGGGAGCGCCGCGCAGCACCTCCTCGGCCCGGGTGGCCCGCCACGGCTTGTGCGCCACGCCACCGAAGGCGACCCGAGCATCTCGAACGCTGCCATCCGCGACGTCCAGCGCCGCCGCCACCGAGACGAGGGCGAACGCGTACGACGCGCGGTCGCGCACCTTGCGGTAGGTCGACCGGGCCGCGAACGGCAGGTCCGGCAGGTCGACGGCGATGATCAGCTCGCCGTGCTCCAGCACCGTGTCACGATGCGGGTCGTCGCCGGGCAGCCGGTAGAAATCCGCCAGCGGGATCTGGCGTTCGCCGTGCACGCCGAGCACGACGACGGTGGCGTCGAGGGCGGTGAGCGCGACCGCGAGGTCCGACGGATGCGTCGCCACGCACGCGGACGAAGCACCAAGAATGGCGTGGTAGCGGGTGTACCCGTCGATCGCCGAACAGCCCGAACCCGGCTCGCGCTTGTTGCACGGTGTCGTGACGTCCTGGAAGTAGACGCACCGGGTGCGCTGCAACAGATTCCCACCGGTCGTCGCGAGATTGCGCAACTGGGCTGACGCACCAGCGAGCAGCGCGCGGGACACCGCCGGATAGCGGGACCGGAGGATCGGGTCGGCGGCCAGGTCGCTGTTGCGCACGGCCGCACCGATCCGTACGCCGCCGCCGGGAAGTGGCTCCACCTCATCAAAGGGCAACCGCGACACGTCGACCAGCAGTTCGGGACTCGCCACGCCCAGCTTCATGTGGTCGACGAGGTTGGTGCCGGCACCGAGAAAGGCCGCCGTTGGGCGGCTCGCCACGGCGGCCACGGCACTGGCGGCGTCCTCCGCGCGGAGATACTCGAACGGGATCACCTGGCCACCTCCCGGATAGCCGCCACGATGTTGACGTAGGCGCCGCAGCGGCACAGGTTGCCGCTCATCCGCTCCCGGATCTCCTCGTCGTTGAGTTCGACGGAGCGGGCGAGGTCCCGGGTGACATAGCTCGGCTGGCCGGCCTTCACCTCGTCCAGCATCCCGACCGCTGAGCAGACCTGGCCCGGCGTGCAGTACCCGCACTGGAACCCGTCGTGGTCGAGGAACGCCTGGGACACCGGGTGCGGCATACCGCCGTTCGTCAGGCCCTGCGCGGTCGTGATCTCCGCCCCGTCGTACGCAACCGCCAGGGCTAGGCAGGTCGTCGCACGGCGACCGTCCAGCAGAACCGTGCACGCGCCGCACTGGCCGTGGTCACAGCCCTTCTTGGCCGACATCACGCCGAGCCGGTCGCGCAACGCGTCCAGCAACGTCGTACGCGTATCCACGGTCAGTGCCCGCCACTCGCCGTCCACGTGCAACTGGATCCGGACGTCCATACGACAGTCCCTTCAAGCGCTGGAACGGAACGACTGCCATCCGGGCGCTCACCAGTGCACTGGGTATCTGGGGCGCACGTCGATGTGGTCGCGAACCCGGCGTAGGCCGCGACTGGGGATGGCGTCGCGGATCTCGTACCCAGCGCCGTGCGACCGAATCGCTTTCGTTCCGGGACCGGCTGAGTGACCTCTCAGCCATCAGTGGCGAACGCCGCCAGAAACTCGCCGCAGGCGGGGTAGTGCGGTAGCCAGCACCGGTCAGGAGGCGGCGAGCACCGGTCGGGACGCAGTCAGGCGCGACCCGAACCCGGTGGAATTGGTTGCGGCGGCGCCCCTCATCGAGTGCCCGCCGAAGCGGATCGTCCGGAGCGCCGCCGCTGTTCATAAAGTTTCGTTGCCAGCATGAAAAGTGCGCAACACTTCAAACCTCCAAAGTTCCCTGTAATCCTGGCCGTATCCGGACACCACGCTCCGTACCGGCAATCGGTTGCCGCTCACAAGCGGTTACGAGAACTTGTGAAGTTACGGTCCGAGGGCAGATGAACACTTAGAGGTCGTGCCATCGGTCCAAGAACGCTGCCGCGCATTCCGTCGCGGCGGCTCGTGCCGGATGGCCGGCGCCGCCGCTCAGCGCTCTCTCCAGGTCGCGGGCCAGGTCGCGGTTTCGGCAGGATGTCGGGCTATGGAAGCGCAGCGAAAGGTGACAGCATTCGTGACCCGAGGCGTCGGCTCCAACGCCGAACTCCTCGTCTTCTGGCACGCCGGCGCGGGTACCCAGATCCCGGCCGGCACCGTCGAGGAAGGCGAGACCTTCGAGGAGGCCGCGGCGCGGGAGGCGGCCGAGGAGACCGGACTCGCCGACCTCGAACTCCTGAGCCGGCTGGGAGCGCATACCTACGACCTCCCCGAGGACCAGGGCATCCTCAGCCGGAAGGTGGCGCTGCAGACCCGACCAGGACCCGACGGGCCGCGGACGAACTGGTCGTTCCGCAATGTGCGGGTACGCATCGTCGACCGCCGGGACAGGTACGCGCGCGTGGTGTACGAGGAGTCCGACCTGGATGACGGAGCCGACGGGCTTGTCTACGCCCGCTTCGAGGGGTGGGTATCAGCGGACTGTCTACTCCACAGGCAGCAACGCGAGTTCTTCCACTTCACGGCACGGGGCGAGACCCCGGAACGGTGGCAGCAGTTGGAGAACAATCAGTACGTCTTCCACCTGTCGTGGCGGCCGTTGCGGCCCATGCCGGGCGGGCTCCTCGCGGGCCAGCAGGCCTGGCTGGAGGAGTTCTACGACAGGCTGCTCGGCGCCGGATCGCACTGAGGCTGAGCTGACGCCGCGAGCTGGCGCTGGACTGACCACCGCCCTGAGGATGACGGCCACCTGAGAGCGGGCGTCATCCTCGGCGGTGAGAACAGCCGCGTTACTTCGCCAGGGTGGTGCCGGTGGAGCGAAGGTGCTCGCAGGCCTCCGCGACCCGCTTGGCCATCGACTGTTCGGCGGTCTTGCCGTAGGCGCGCGGGTCGTACGCCTTCTTGTCACCGACTTCGCCGTCGATCTTGAGGACGCCGTCGTAGTTCTTGAACATGTGGTCGACGACCCCGCGGGTGAACGCGTACTGCGTGTCGGTGTCGATGTTCATCTTGACGACGCCGTAGTCGACCGCGGAGCGGATCTCCTCCAGCAGCGAACCCGAGCCACCGTGGAAGACCAGATCGAACGGCTTCTCCTTGGTGTACTTCGCGCCCACCTCGTCCTGGATCTCCTTGAGGATCTCCGGACGCAGCTTGACGTTGCCCGGCTTGTAGACGCCGTGGACGTTGCCGAACGTCAGAGCCGTGATGTAGCGGCCGTGCTCACCGAGGCCCAGCACCTCGGCGGTGCGGAGCCCGTCGGCCACCGTGGTGTAGAGCTTCTCGTCGATCGCGCCGACGATGCCGTCCTCTTCGCCGCCAACGACGCCGACCTCGATCTCGAGGATGACGTTGGCGGCCGCGGCCTGGGCCAGCAGCTCCTTGGCGATCTGGAGGTTCTCCTCCAGCGGCACCGCCGAGCCGTCCCACATGTGCGACTGGAACAGCGGCTCCTCGCCCCGCGCGACCCGCTCAGCCGACAGCGCGAGCAGCGGGCGGACGAACTTGTCCAGCTTGTCCTTGGGGCAGTGGTCAGTGTGCAGGGCGATGTTGACGGGGTAGTTCTTCGCGACCTCACGGGCGTACGCGGCGAACGCGGCGGAACCGGCCACCATGTCCTTGACGGTGGCCCCGGACAGGAACTCGGCACCGCCGGTCGACACCTGGACGATGCCGTCGCTTTCCGCCTCGGCGAAGCCGCGGAGAGCCGCGTTGAGCGTCTGCGAGGAGGTGACATTGATGGCCGGGTATGCGAACGCGCCCTCCTTGGCGCGGTCAAGCATCTCGGCGTAGACCTCATGCGTGGCAACAGGCATGGTGTGCTCCTCGGATGGTCCTAGATCCTCGCGTTCCCCCAGTATCGCGGAGACCATTCCTCTGACCTTCCGCCGCCCCGCCGGTCCCGCCTGGTCCCTGACCTGCCCGCGGACAGTCACCGACCCGACCGTTCATGATCGGCGACGCGGATGCAGTCTCAGCGGTGCCAGGGCACCCGCCCGGCATCGCTGGCCCGGGCCAGGTCGATGTGGACCTGGTACCGGTCGCCGCGGTACCACGACGTGATCTGCTCCACCGGCCGCCCGCTCGCCGTCGACGTACGGTCGAGCACGAGCAGCGGCGACCCCGCCGCGACGCCGAGGATGCGCGCCGTCTGGGCGTCCGCGATCTCTGACCGGAGCGTCTGCTTCGCCCCGTCGATCACCACGCCGTAGGACCTCGCCAGGATGCTGTACAGCGACCCGCCAAGGTCACGGTCGAGCAGGCCCGGTGCGGGTTCGGCGGCGTACCAACCGTTCTCCAGCGCCATCGGGATGCCGTCGGCGATCCGGAGCCGCTCGATGCGGTACGCCGTCTGGCTCGCGGTGAGTTCGAGCGCCTGGCGGATCGCGACGGGCGGGACGAGTTCGACCGAGCGCAGCACGACGGTGGATGGCGCGTGTCCGCGCCGGCGCATGTCCTCGGTGAAGGACGTGAGCTCCAGCATCGAGTCGACCCGCGGCGCCGCCACGAACGTCCCCTTACCCCGCACGCGGTAGAGGCGGCCTTCGGTGACCAGTTGGCCGATCGCCTCCCGGACCGTCATGCGGGAGACGTGGTGCGCCGCCATCAGCTCCCGCTCGGACGGGATCGGCGCGTCGGGCCGGAGTTCACCGGTGATCATGGCCTCGAGGATCTGCCGGAGCTGGAGGTGTTTGGGGACCGGTCCGTCGGCCACGACTCGACGCCGTTCATCCATGGTTGCCACCTCCCGGTTATGGTCGCTCCGACATCGCTGCGGGCATCGTGTCACGCACCTGGCGAGGTCGTTCGCGTACGCCGACCGTGGCGTGCACGGTATGCGTTCGGCCGGGTGCGAAGAGGTACGAGATCTCGCGCCCTACCAGATCGAGCACTGTCCAAACTGAGCACCTTCGGAGACGACGCGGTATGACAACCCAGATGGCCCAGGAGATCGCCGAGCAGCCAGAGGCCGTGAGCCGGACCCTGGACGCCCTCCGCCCCCTCCGTGGAGAACTCGCCCATCTCGCCCGCGGCACCCGGCACGTGCTCTTCGTCGCCCGCGGCTCCTCCGACAACGCCTGCGTCTACGGCCGCTACCTGGTGGAGACGCACGCCCACCGGATGGCGGCCCTCGCCGCCCCGAGCGTGGCGACCCACTACCACGCGGAGGTCGATCTCAGCGACGCCCTCATCGTCTGCGTCTCCCAGTCCGGCGAGACCCGCGAGATCGTCGAAACCCTCGACTGGGCCGCCTCCCGCGGCGCCCGGACGATCGCGGTGACGAACGACGGCGCCAGCGCGCTCGCCCGCGCGGCGGACCTGACCCTCATCACGCATGCCGGCCGCGAACTCGCCGTACCCGCGACCAAGACCTACACCACCCAGCTGGCCGCGATGGCCATCCTCGCCACCGCGCTCGCGCCCACGCCGCCCGCTCTGGATGCCGAACTCGCCCGCGTCCCCAAGGAGATGGCCCGCCTGGTGGAGCAGCGCGAGGGCGTGGACGCCGCCGCCGAACACCTCGCCCAGTCGGCGGAGACGATCGTGTCGGGGCGTGGCCTGTTGTTCGGTACGGCGCTCGAGGTGGCGCTGAAACTGGAGGAGACCTGCCTGCGGCCGGTACGCGGACTGTCGTACGCCGACCTGCGGCATGGCCCGATCGCGGTGGTCGACTCCGAGGTGGCCGCCGTCGTGGTGGCGGCCAAGGACGGCCCGGTGGTGGCCGGCCTGACGGAGGTCGCGATCGACCTTCGCGAACGCGGCGCGACGACGATCGGCATCGGTGGGGACGCGACGTTCGCGAAGGCCTGTTCGCTGTCGGTGCCCGGGCCTGACCTCACGGAGGCGGTCGCGCCCCTGGCCACCGTCGTACCGGGGCAGTTGATGGTCGAGGCGCTGGCCCGCCGGCTCGGACTCGACCCGGACTCGCCGCGCGGCCTGTCCAAGGTCACACAGACCGACGCCGACTAAGAGGGCGGCAGGTGATCGACGGGCCGTTCGCGCAGACGAAGGAGCTGACCGCGCGATTCTGGTTGATCCAGGCGCCACCTGAACCACCTCGCGGGCGGGGCCCGCACAGCACCGGAAATTCCTTGGGTCCATTGTCGATGTCGGCCGATGCCGATCGACGGGTTAGTAACGGACGAACACCCAAGGAGACTTGATGCCGCAGAGCTGGGCGGTCGCGGTGTCGCGGGCTATGCGTTGCAGCCCAGCACCACAGCCACCTCGATCCGCGGCGACTCCATCACCGACGGCCCGTTCATCGAGTCCAAGGAAGTCGTCGGCGGGTTCTTCATCCTCGAAGCACCCGATCTGGACGTCGCCTTGAAGATCGCCAAGCTCAACCCGGTCGCCCTCGACGGGGGCGGTGTGGAGGTCCGGCCGTTGTTCGTCGCGCCGGAGGAGTGAGCGTCGAAGACGACGCTACGGCCACGGCCGAACGGGCTGTGACGGACGCGTACCGTCGCGAGTGGGCCTTCGTGCTCGCCGCGACGGTACGCGTCGCCGGTGATTTCGACCTCGCCGAGGAGTGACGCGCACGGCTCGAGCCGTCCGATCGGTGGATCGCCGTTAAACCGTTCGGCTCCGGCCCGACCGCGGTGTAGAGTCGCTCGCGATGTGCGCCTTCTACTTCATTCGCCTGCGGTCAGTCCGCCTCACCGACTCTCGGTGACGGTCTGACCGGGCCAGCTCCTGTGCGGCTTCTCCAAGCCCACGAGCGCAGAGCGTTCTGACACGTTCAGCACCACCCACGTGGTGCCATCCCGTCGACCTAGGTCGACGGCCATCCCGCATGACCTTCCCGAGTGGTCTCGGTGGGGCTTTTCGCGCCCTGTCCGCGTACCCCCTCGAGGATCATCATGCGTGCCCAATCGTCGCGCCACCTTCACGGCCATCCACCCAGTCGTCGGGCCAGCCAACTGCCGGCCAACCATCACGGCATCCATCTCCTGCGCTCGACCACCGTCATCCGCTCCCTGGTCGAGTCCGCGGACATCAATCCAGGCGACCTCGTCCTTGACCTTGGTGCCGGGCCGGGGACTCTGACTGGCCCGCTCGCGGACACCGGCGCCCGGATCCTTGCCATCGAACGCGATCCGGGTTTTGTCCGCCGTCTCCACCGGAGGTTCGGGGACCGAGACAACGTGCGGATAGTCGAGGCCGACCTGCGTACGGCGCCCCTTCCCAGCAGCCCTTTCCAGGTCGTGGCGTCGATACCGTATTCGCTGTCCACGACACTCGTCCGCCGCCTGCTGCGGCCCGCGCGTACACCCCTTCGATCCGCACACCTGGTGGTGGAATGGGGATTCGCCAAACGGATCAGCCGACCGTACGCACGGGATCTCGAGACTGCCTGGTGGGGAGCGAGGTTCGAACTCCACCTCGTACGCCGAATTCGGGCGGCCGCATTTCGCCCAGCACCTGCGGTGGATTCGGCGCACCTCGCGATCCGGAATCGCCCTGGTATGCGAGAACACCCAACCCTGCAAGCGTTGTACGCCCTCCTGGCCGGAGGTTATCGGGCACCCGGCCAGCCCGCGCGTACCCTGCTTACCGAATTCGTTCCGAAAAGGCGGGCACACCGGATCTGCGCCATCCTCGGACTCGCGCCCGGGCATCCCGCTGGTGAAATCACGGTCGCCCAATGGGCGGAGTTGGCGGCGCTCGTGAGCGCGACCGCGGGCGTGCGGTCCTGGCCGGCACTGCCGCGCGATCTCGTCCCCCGCCACAACCCGGATTCGACGAGACGGCGGAAGTGAGCGAATGTCCCCTGACCGGATGGATCCTCAGCGCCGCCCGCTGGAATGCCGTGGAGAGCCGGCACTCCGCAGGAGCGGGCCAGTGTCAAGGTTGCCCTCGATCACCTGGCGGGCAAGCTCGGCGAGACGGAGCCGATTGCGACGAGCATAAGCGCGTAAGGCGAGGAACGCGTCCTCCATTTCCATACCGCCGCGTTCGGCGAGGACGCCCTTCGCCTGTTCGATGACGATGCGACTGCTGAGGGCCGACTGCAACTGCTCGGCAAGGACCTCGGCGCGCCGGACCGCGCGCTCATGAAGGATTCCGATGGTCGCGACGTCCGCCATCGCCTGGCCGAGCCGGATCGCGTCCTCGGCCAGGGGATCGGCATTCTCGCCGAAGAGATTCATGGCACCGATCACCTCGTCCCGCAGGCGAAGCGGCAACGCGTGCACCGACTGGAAACCCGCCGCCATTGCCTGCGGCACGAAGTGTGGCCAGCGGTCAGTGGCCGAAGGAAGGTGAGCGTTTACCACTGGCTGGGAGGTCTGATAGCAGTCCAGACAGGGACCTTCGTTGACCTGAAGCTCGAACAACTCCACCATCCGGGCCTGCTCGGAGGTGGATGCCGCGACGTGCAACTCGCCGTGGTGATCGGCCAGCATGATGCCAACCGCGGCCGAACCAAGAAGATCCATACAGTGTCGGGTGAGCACGCCCAGAAAATCGATGACGTCGAATTCGTCGACCAGGGTGTCGGCGAGCTCGACGAACGCATTCGTCAGGCGCTCTTCCGTCGACATGGCCACCCCTTCACGATAGTCAGCCGGCAGGCGTTCGTCAGACGGCGACATCTGCACCGTCGTCCTCGAATCGCTCCGATCCGAAGGGGAACCGTGAAGAGGGAACGCACACCCGCCGACCCGCGCACGCAGACGTCACTTCCATAAATGACACTTCCCCCGTTCCCCGTCATGACACTTATGCTGGCGCCTTCGGCCGGCAATGCGGCCGAAGGGCGAGATCACGCGGATGCTACGCCTCGCCGTTGTGTTCTGGAGGGAATTTCACCTCGATCGTGAGACCGCCGCGGGGAATGGCACGGACAGCGAGGCTCGCGCGATGGCTGGCCGCGATGGCGTGGACGATCGACAGTCCGAGGCCGTGCCCGTCCGCGCGGTTGGTGCGATCCGCGCCGAGCCGGTGGAAAGGCTCGACGAGCCGGTCGACTTCGGCGGGCGGCACGATCGGGCCGCTGTTGGCGACGATGAGCATGCCGTGACCGTCGCGGGTGCTGGTGGCCAGCTCGAGCCAGCCCGGTGAGGTGTTGTGCCGCACGGCGTTGTCGACCAGGTTGGCGATCAGCTGCGTCACGAGCCGCCGGTCGCCGCACGCGGGAGCGGGACGCAGCCGGGCGTCCACGTCGAGACCACGACCTGTCATGGCCGCCGCGCGGGTTGCCAGGACGTCGCCCGCGAGATCGGCGAGGTCGAGCGGCTCGAAGGTGTGGAGGCCCGCCTGCCCCCGAGCGAGGGTGAGGAGCGCCTCGATGAGCGTCTCCTGTTCCTTGCCGGAGGCCAGGACGCGTTCGTGGGCGGCCCGCAGCGACTCGACGGTGGCGCCGGGATCAGTCAGGGCCACCTGCGCAAGGACACGTTGACGGGCCAGCGGGGTGCGCAGCTCGTGCGAGGCGTTCGCCACGAACCTTCGCTGCGACTGGAACGCCGCCTCGAGCCGGCCGAGCAGCCCGTCGAAGGTGTCACCGAGTTCCTTCAGCTCGTCATCGGGTCCGTCCAGCGCGAGCCGGTCGTGCAGGTTGGTCGCGGAGATGCTCTGGACGGTCGCGGTGATGGTCCGCAGCGGACGGAGTACTCGACCCGCCATGACCCAGCCGAGGACGATCGAGACGAACGCCATGATCACCAGCGCGATCCCGGACTGGGCAAGCAGCAGGCGCTTCCCAGCCTCCTGCTGCCGGAGCGCCTGTGCTTCGAGTTGCGCGGCCTGGGCCTTGGCCTGCTCGTCACTGAGACCTTCCAGACGTTCGACGCGCGCGGGTGGGCCGGCTGCGTCGGCTGGGTCTGGCGGTGTTCCAGGCGTACCGACAAAGCTGATCGACTGGCCGTCCGGCCCCCGGAAGGTGAAGCCGGTGGCGTTGACGAACAGCAGATACGTGATGGCCAGCAGGGCGATACCGGAGGCGAGGAAGAGCCCGCCGTAGATCAGCGTGAGGCGAAGGCGCACCGTGCGCCGGGGAAGCGTCGGGCGGGGAAGCTTACGGAGGCGTGGCTGGAAGCGCGCTGCGAGGGCCGCGGTCAACCGGTGGGGACGTGGCATCGGGTGATCCTTCAGATCCGGTAACCAGACCTCGCCACGGTCTCGATGACCGGAGGGTCACCGAGCTTGGCCCGTAGCCGGCTGATCGTGATCTTGACGGCGTTCGTGAACGGATCGGCCGCTTCGTCCCACACGCGTTCGAGGAGTTCCTCGGCCGAGACGGTGCGGCCCTGCGCGGCGAGCAGGATCTCCAGGACGCCGAACTCCTTGGGCGCGAGATCAAGGGACCGATCCGCCCGCCAGGCCTGGCGGCGCGCGGTGTCGACGGTGAGATCACCGCCGCGGAGTACGGGAGGGACTGCCGGCTGGGAACGCCGGAAGAGCGCTCCGATCCGGGCGAGGAGAACCGGAAAGTCGAACGGCTTCGGTAGGTAGTCGTCGGCGCCGATCCCGAGGCCGTCAACCAGGTCGTCCACACCCGCCGCCGCGGTGAGCATGAGGATCCGGCTCCGGCACCCGTCGGCCACCAACCTGCCGCAGACCTCGTCGCCGTGCAGGCCGGGCAGGTCCCGGTCGAGCACGATGACGTCGTAGTCGTTGAGTTGCGCGCGTTCGAGCCCCGTCAGTCCGTCGAGCGCGACGTCCACGGCCAGGTGGGCGCGGCGCAGACCGACCGCGACGGCCTGGGCCATTTCTTCGTCGTCCTCGATCACGAGTACCCGCAACGGTCGGCTCCTCTCCTGCGCTCAGTGTCCCTCGCGGACGGTTTCGCGCCGGTATCACTCACGTGATCCGCGGTGCCCTCCGCAGCGAGCGGCACGAGGGGTTCTGCTGAGCCGTAGAGTCTCCGCGCCGCGTGCGGTCAGGCAATCGGGTGTGGTCCGGCGGTGAGGACGGTGTCGAGCGGTGCGCCGGACCCCCTCCTTCATGCGCAGGTGACCCGTAGACCCACCACAGCGATTTGACTCTGACACCGATGTCAGACTTTAGCGTCGCCGCATGAGCACTACAGAGTCACTTCCCCAGCCCTACCTTGACGTTGTCGTGCAGGGCAGCGGCCCGGCACTACTGCTCGCCCACGGTGCCGGCGGCGGGATTCAGGGCAACTTCGGCCTCGTCCTCGACGACCTGGCGCGTGACCACACTCTCATCGGCCCGCACTACCCGGGGGCCGGCGGCTCTCCGGTCGCCGCCGAGCCGCTGCAACTGGACGAACTCGCCGACCAACTGGTCGCCTCCGCCGTCGCGACAGGGCACAAGTCGTTCGGCATCCTGGGCGAGTCGCTCGGTACCGCCGTGGCGATCCGGGCCGCCACCCGCCACCCCGAACGAGTCACGGCCCTCGTACTCACCGCAGGTTTCCCGGTCGCCGACCCGTTCCTGGCGCTCGCAGCCCAACTCATCAAGACCCTCGCAACGGCGGAGGCGTGGGGCGATGTGGCCCGACTCGCCTGCGTGTCGTGCATGTCACCGGCAGACCTGGCCGAGATCTCCCCCGCCGACCTCGACGTCCTAGTGGCACAAACCCAGGCCGGAATGCCGCCCGGGATGGTGGATCACTTCGACCTGGTATCCCGGGTCGACGTCCGCGAAGACCTCGCACAGGTGAGTGCGCCGACCCTGGTGGTAGCGCCGACCGGCGACCGTCTGGTCCTCCCGGACAGCTCATACCGCCTGGCCACCGGTATCCCGGGCGCCAGGCTGATTGAACTGCCTGGCGCCGCGCATGTCCTGAACGAGGCCGACCGGGCGACCTGGCTGCGGCATGCCCGCGAGTTCCTCAGCACCGTCAGCCAGCAATCAGCGTGACCGCTCTTGCCGAACAGGCTCGCCCGCCCTCGTGTCTGACACGACGGCGGCGGGCCGGCCTGGCCGTGCTCATGATCACCACGGCGTAGCGATGATCAATCCCTGCCTAATGGTCTGACACGCCCGTCAGGCGTTCACCCGTCTCCGCCGCGGCGTTCGTCGATACGTCCCCGAAACCGCCGGACTCCTACAACTGGACGAAGGAAGCGCCGATCCGCTTCCCGTGAACGACGAATTCCCGTGAACGACGAATCCGCTGACGGTGAAGGACGAGAGACATGACGAACCATCGACGCCGCCCGTTGTTGCTGGCCGCGGGGCTGCTCCTGACCGGCCTCCTCGCCGGCGCCTGCGCCAGCAACGAACCAACCGGCCCGAGCGTGGCGAACCTCGGGCCGTCCGCCTCGCCGAGCGCCCGACCCTCTGACTCTCCTAGCGATCCGAAGGCCGCCGCATTGGCGTATTCCCGCTGCATGCGCGACCACGGGGTCAAGAGCTTCCCCGACCCCGACAGCGACGGCCGCCTGATCCTCAACTCTCGGCCCGGAGACGGGATGGAGCCGGGCAACCCCACCTTCGCCGCGGCGGACAAGGCGTGCAAGCCGCTGATGCCAGGCCCCCCGGAAGTGGACCGGGACAAGATCCGGGCGGCGAACGTGAAGTACTCGAAGTGCATGCGGGACAACGGCATCAAGAGTTTCCCCGACCCGTCCGCCGACGGCTCCCTCCAGATCCAGAACCAGCCCGGGACCGAACTCGACCCTGGCAGCCCGAAGTTCCAGGCAGCCGAGAAGGCGTGCGGGTCGCTGTTGCCCGAGGGCGGGGGCGAGCGCAGCCTCAACCAGAAGGACGGGTCATGACCACCGCGAGATTCCGGACTGAAACCAAGACCGGACCCGAGACCGGACCCGAGACCGGACCCGAGAACGGACCCGAAACGATCCCGACCGGAGCGCCGCCACCGCGACGACGTCGCCGAAGGGTGCTGCTCGCGGGCGCGGTGGTGGTGGCCGTCCTGGCCGGCGCCGTCGTCGCGGTCGATCGTACGCATCCGTTCGGCATCGACCTGGCCGATCCGTTCGCTGCCCGGCGTACCCCCGCCAGCACAACGGCCGCCAACCAGGCGGCCACCGCCACCGCGGCCGTGGAACGCCGGTCGTTGTCGGCGCGGACCAGCCTGGACGGCACGCTCGGGTACGCCGGCAGTTATCAGGTCGTCAACCAGGCCCGCGGCGTGGTCACGGCCCTCCCGTCCGTGGGCAGCGTGATCCGTCGCGGTCAGGTGCTCTACCGCGTCGACGGGAAGCCCGTGGTCCTGCTGTACGGATCGACACCCGCCTACCGCGATCTGGTCGCGGGTGCGGACGCCTCCGATCTGACGGGCCAGGACGTACGCCAGCTCAACGCCAACCTGGTCGCGCTCGGGTACGCCACGCGATCCCAGCTGGACCCGCGCTCCGACGAGTTCAGCTGGCGTACCAAGCGAGCGGTCAGGAGGTTGCAGGCGGATCTGGGAATGACGAAGACCGGGAAGCTCACGCTCGGCCAGGTGGTGTTCCTGCCGGACGCGTTCCGGGTCACCAGCGTCTCGGCGACCAAGGGGGCGCCGGCCGGACCCGGCAGCGCTCTCCTGGAGGGCACGTCGACCGCGCGGCAGGTGACCGTCAAGCTTCAGGCCAGCCAGCAGACGCGGCTGAAGGTCGGCGACCAGGTGACCATCACGCTGCCCACTGGTACGACGACGCCTGGCCGGGTGACTTCGGTGGGCAAGGTCGCCAGCACCCCGGAGTCCGCGCAGGAAGCGCCGAAGATCGAGGTGGCGATCACCCCGACCGAACCGGCGGCGACGGGCAGCCTCGACAAGGCACCGGTCACGGTGGGGATCATCTCCGATCAGGTGAAGGACGCGCTCGTCGTACCAGTCGAGGCGCTCCTCGCCCTGGCTGGCGGCGGGCACGGCGTCGAGGTGGTCGCACCCGGGGGAACGCGCCGGCTGGTCCGCGTGACGCTCGGGTTGTTCGACGACGACGCGGGGATGGTCCAGGTCACCGACACCGAACTCACCACCGGCCAGCGAGTGGTGGTGCCGTCCACATGAGCCCTGACATGACGGCCCCAGGCATGACGGGCACTGCCACCGCGCCGGTGCTCGAACTCCGGGACGTGACGAAGACCTATCCGAGCACGCCGCCTGTGACCGCGCTGCGGGGTGTGAGCCTGACCGTCCGGCAGGGCGAACTCGTCGCGATCGTCGGCCCGTCCGGATCGGGGAAGACCACGCTCCTGCACCTGATGGGAACTCTCGACCGGCCCACCACCGGTCGGGTGCTCCTCACCGGACTCGACGCCTCGGCGATGACAGACCGGCAGGTGGCCAGACTGCGGGCGACCCGGATCGGGTTCGTCTTCCAGCAGTTCTTCCTCGCCGAGCACGCCACCGTCCTCGACAACGTCGCCGACGGACTGCTGTACGCCGGAACGCCGTACCGGCAGCGTCGCGAACTCGCCGCCGAGGCGCTGTCGTCCGTAGGACTCGGCGAGCGGCTGCACGCCCGACCGACGCAACTTTCCGGGGGCCAGCGGCAGCGCGTCGCCATCGCACGAGCCCTGATCGGCCGACCCGCGATCGTCCTCGCCGACGAACCCACCGGCAATCTCGACCACGCCACCGGCCAGTCGATCCTCGCCCTCCTCCACGCCCTTCACGATCGGGGGACGACCATCCTCGTGATCACCCATGACCGCGAGATCGCCGCGCACCTACCCCGCCAGGTCGACATGCTCGACGGCCGGATCGTCGCGGACACCGCCAAGCCTGACACTGTTTCTCCAGCCGCTGCCGCGTCTCCAGCCACCGCCGTTTCTCCAGCCGCTGCCGCGTCTCCAGCCACCGCCGTGTCTCCAGCCGCTGCCGCGTCTCCAGCCACCGCCGCGTCTCCAGCCACCGCCGCCAGGAGGGGATAGGCATGACCGGTCTCATCGCTCCTGTCGTACGACGATTACGGCCGTCCGACCTGGGCCGGGTGGCGAGTGTCGGCGTACGCACCCGCAAGGTGCGCGCGGCCCTGTCGGCCCTCGGTATCGCGATCGGCGTGGCCGCCCTCGTGGCGGTGCTCGGCCTGTCGTCGTCGTCGCAGGCGGGCCTGTTGGCGCAGATCGACCGGCTCGGCACGAACCTGCTCACGGTCACCACCGGCAAGACGATGTTCGGCGATACGGCCGAACTCCCCAAACAGGCGCCCAGCATGATCAGCCGCATCGGGCCCGTCACGCAGGTCCAGCAGACCGGCGTCACCACCGCGAAGGCGTACCGCAGTCCGCTGATCCCCGCCATCAACTCCAACGGGTTGTCGGTCCAGGCGGCGAGCCTTGACCTGCCCCGCGCTGCGGGCACCAGCCTGGCGCAGGGCCGGTACCTCAACGCGGCCACGGCCCGCGAGCCGGTCGCGGTGCTCGGTGCCGCCGCGGCGGAACGCCTCGGGATCGGCCGGATCCGGGTGGGCCAGCGGATCTGGGTGGGTGGCCAGTGGTTCTACGTCACCGGGATCCTGCGTCCCGGGGTGCTCGCCCCGGAGATCGACACCGCCGTGCTGGTCGGGTTCCCCGCTGCCGAGCGGTACCTCGGGTTCGGCGGGTACCCCTCGACCATCTACGTACGCGCGGACACCAGCCAGGTGGACGCCGTTCACGGCGTGCTCGGCGCCACCGCCAACCCTCAGGCTCCGAGTGAGGTCAATGTCAGTAAGCCCTCGGACGCACTGGTCGCCCGGGCGGCGGCGCAGAGCGCCTTCAACTCGTTGTTCCTCGGGCTGGGGGCCGTGGCGCTGCTGGTGGGCGCGATCGGTGTCGCCAACACCATGGTCATCTCGGTCCTCGAACGCCGGCCCGAGATCGGACTGCGGCGAGCCCTCGGCGCCACCAGAGGGCACATCCGCATCCAGTTCCTCGCCGAGGCCATCCTGCTCGCCGTCCTTGGCGGCGCCGCCGGCGTCGCGGCCGGGGTCGCCGCGACCGCCATCTATGCCACCACCAAGGACTGGTCGATCGTCATCCCCACGGTCGCCTGGGCGGGTGGGTTCGCCGCCACGATCCTCATCGGAGCTGTTGCCGGGCTGATCCCCGCACTCCGGGCGGCGCGGATGCCACCCACCCAGGCGTTGTGGTCCCTGTGACCCCTGTGCCGCTGTGACCCGGTGACGCGATTCAGCCCTTGCGACGGGAACCCGCGACCTGCCGGGTCGTCACGCAGATGCGGTTCCAGGCGTTGATGGCCGCGATCGCCACGACCAGCGCGGCCAGTGTGGGTTCGTCGAACTGGCGGGCGGCCTCGTCCCACACGCGATCCGGCACCGTTTCACCGCGGTCGCTCAGCCGGGTCGCCTCCTCCGCGAGGGCGAGTGCCGCTCGTTCGGCGTCGGTGTAGTACGGCGCCTCGCGCCAGGCCGCGACCGAGAACAGCCGCTCGTCGCTTTCGCCGGCCGCTTTGGCGTCGTGGCTGTGCATGTCGACGCAGAAGCCACACCCGTTGATCTGGCTGGCGCGCAGCTTCACCAACACGAGCGTGCTGTGCGGGAGCGGGCTGTTATGTACGTACGCCTCGACACCCAGCATGGCTTTGTACGCTTCCGGCGCGATCTCGGCGATGTTCATTCGTGCCTGCACTGATCCTCCTGACAGTCCGCGGGTGACGCGCCTTCGCGGCTTTGGCACCCTCATCGATCGCCAGGAGGACGAGACAGCGGCCGATCGCGTGACACCGGGTGTGCGGCGAGCTTGGCCGACAGGTCAGCCGTCGCCGGTCCGAGAAATTCAGGCTTCTCGCACCGCACCGATATGCACGGGATTGTCGTCAGGGTCGGCGACTGTGGCGACGCGTTCGCCCCAGGGCGTGTCCTGGGGTTCCTGGATGACGGGAACGCCCGCCGCACGGAGCCGACCGACCGCCTCATCAACGTCGTCGGTGTAAAACCAGAGCGCGACGTGGCGGCCGCGCGGGGCTTCGGTGTCCTTGCCGAGCCCAAGCGTGAGTGGCCCGAGCGCGAGCGTGACGAACTCCGGCTCCCCTTCAGCCGGAAAGGCATACACCTGTTGGAAACCGAGCTGTTCGCTGTAGAAGCGCATCGCCCGGCCAAGGTCTGGTGTCGAGAGAATCGGGAAGCCATCACGGAACATTCGTTCAGGCTACCCGCGACGAAGGGGCCACGCCCTTAGCTCAGTTCGACGCGGCCATGCCTACCTGGGGTCGGGGATCCTGGTGGACGACGAGCAGATTTCCCCAGGGGTCAAGGAACTTCAGGAAGGTACCTGCGCCCGGATCGACGTGCCAGGTCGTGATAGGCGCGCCGATCGACTCGAGGTGCGACCGCAAACCGCCGATATCCTCAGTTTCGAAGCCGACGGCGGGCATGACTTCGCCGTTCTTGTCGAAGTTCGCGGTCGTGTCGGCGTCGGTCTGCCACAGAAACAACGTCGGCCCGGACGGGAGTCTCAGTATCGCCAGATCGGTGCGGTAGCCGTTGGGGCAGGTGAAGCCAAGGTTTGCGCAATACCAGGCCACCGCGTCCGCGGTATTGGCGACCGGTAGCTGAACATGAGAAATCTCGCGCAACGTCGAATTCATCTGTGCCTGCAATTCGGGTATGCCCGCATGCAAGGAAGTCTGGCACCAAGCACCCCCAGGCCGACGAGACTGATCGCCCGCCGGCCGGACGGGGAGACACCCACGATCCAAGCGGACCGCCTGCACGTGAGGAAGGTAGGGCCGTTCCGACACCTCCGCCCACCACCATCGGGCGCGGCCGGCGGGTGGCGAAGGTGGCCGCCCCGGGCGTGCCGTAGATCATGCCGCAGCGTCGGGGACGTCGCTCGAGTTGTCCGCAGATTCACTGGAATCGTATCTTCGGGTATCGTCCGACGGTGAGTTCTGCGCGATCGCAATGGAAGATCCACGGCGAGCGAGTCGTGGATGAGAACCGACACATCCGGCTGTCAACGGTCGATGTGGAGTTGCCGGACGGCACGCGCTTCACTCAGTACGTCGCCCGCATGCCCCGGTGCGCGATGACCCTCGTCCTCGACGATCAACGGCGTGCCCTGCTCATGTACCGGCATCGCTTCATCGTTGACCAGTGGGTGTGGGAGTTGCCGGGCGGCTACGTCGACCACGCCGAGAACGTCGCCGCTGCGGCGGCCCGAGAGGTCGAAGAAGAGACCGGCTGGCGACCCCGGACGATGACGAAGCTGGTGAGCTTCCAGCCATCGATCGGCTCACTCGACCAGCCACAGGAGATCTATCTGGCCCGCGGCGCGGACCGCGTGGACACCGATCCGGACATCAACGAAGCCGAAGCCGTCCGCTGGATACCACTGACCGAAGCGGCGGAGATGATCGAGACCGGCGAAATCGTCGGTGCGGCCACCGTGGTCGCGATCTATCGAGCACTCACACTCACACCGTGAGGGCCGCGACGCGCCTGCGGAAGTCGCCAACCTCAGCCAGACTGTCGTGCGGGCTGAGTCGGTGCCGCAGGTCTCGGAGGTAGCTGAGGCTTCTCCGCGAGGAAAGTCCCTCAACGATGCTGACGGCCTCATCACCGATGCGTACCGCTTCCAGCGGCTCCTCGGCAGCACGAGCGGACGCGAGCAGGCAGAGGTTGAACGCCCGGCCCCGACGGTAGCCGTCGGACATGTTCAGAGATCGTTCCGCGTAGAAGCCGGCCCGGCGGTTGTCGGAGAGCTCACGGAAGCAGTGGGCGAACTTCGCTGACAGATACGCCTCGTCGAAGTACGTCAGCCATTCCGGCGCCGTCGCCTCGGAGCGTTCGAAGGCCTTCTCCGCGGATCTAAGGCTTTCCGCGCAGGCCGCGGCATCGTCACGGGCCGCGTGCCCGTGAGCCTCCACGATGTGGCACTCCGACTCTAGTGCTGCCAGACCTGCCTTTCGTGCACCGATCTGGGCTGCGCGGGCCAGGTCGACGGCATCGCCGGGTCGGCCGATGTAGGTGGCCTGGTGGCTCATCGCGGCGAGGACTTCTGCTCCGAGAGCGTGGTCACTCGCGGTCCGTGCCATCCGAAGTGCCTGGATGAGGTACCTCTGGGCGAGACCGTGTTCTTCCTCGTCGTAGGCCATCCAACCGGCCAGCTTCGTCAGTTCGGCCGCGGCCGAGAACAGTTGACGGCCGACCTGCTCGACATAGCGGCCGCGTAGGAGTGGGGACACCTCACTGTGGAGGTACTGGACGACTGTCTGTCGGATCCGCCCACCGCCGACGCGGTTGTCCAAGTCCCGGAAGCTGCCCGTCATGGACCGTAGGGCATCAACATCAGAATGGCCGACCTTTCGCCGCCCAGATGAGGCGGGCTGGTCTGGGCCAGGGAGCGTAAGCCACCGCATCGACGCCGCCGTGTAACCCGCGACCGCGTAGGCGATCCCGGTCAAGACCTTTCGGCGCTCCACGTCACCTCTCCACAACGCCGTTACCGTGTCCACGCCTTCTGTCCAGCTCAGGGGGAATTCAAGCCCTAGGTCTGCCTGCTGACCCTCAGCGTGCATTCCGCAATCGGAAGGCATTGTTCGGCGGCCGAGTGCCTCGCTGAGTACGGCCGCAATGAGACCCGGCCCGGGCGGCCTGGGTTGCTCTCCTTCAAGCCACCGCCGAACCGAGTTGTGGTCGTAGCTCAGCTGGTGGCCGATGGCACGACCGCGTTCGACGACACGGCGGGCAAGCCCCTTATGGGTGAGCCCGGCCTCCTCGACGAGTTCGGCCAGTACGCGGTTGGGCTGCTTCGGGCAACGTCCCATCGTTGTCCTCCTGGACTCAGATGTGCAGCTTGGCACGATCTGCGCCTGCGCTGCCATCAGCTGCCGAAAACCCGCTCCCCCCGTGCACTCCCCCTCCCCGTATTCCCGCCTTATGCAGCGACAGGAAATGGGGTGTTGTCGTGTCGTGGACAAAGAGCGTGTGGTGGCGACCCCTTCACAAGGTGGCCGGCGAAGTCGCTCAACTCGTCGCCGAACGTGAGGGCGCAGCCGACGACGCCGCGCCTCATGGGGGAGGTTTCCGTGGGCATCACCTACAGCGAGGCAGGGGCCCGAGTCCGTCGGCGCCTGGAGGCGAACGACGCGATCAGCGAACAGTGGGCACAGAAGCTCAGGGACCGCGTGGCGGACGAGATGGGCTGGCACGTAGACCTGAGTTACGACACGATGCGCGGCTGGGGAGTCCACGCTCGGAACCCGAAGCTCCCGCACGACTCCGGGGTGACTCTGTTCTGCACTGTCCGAGACGACGGTGAGGCGCGCTGGGGATGGCTCAGGTCATTCTCGTGGGGCGTTCCCGCCAAGGACCTGGACGGCGCGATCGCCTACATGCGCCACCTACTACCAGACCCCCGGCCGTTCTGATGGCCGCCGTCATCCCAACCCAGGCGACCCACGCCGACCTCGCCGTCGCTGTCCTGACCCGCGAACTCGGCGGCACCCGGATGCGCGATCTTGCCGAGGAACTCGAACGTACGCACCGCCCGAACCGGGCACGCCTGACGATCCGGTGGAGGCCGGATCGTCCCCGTCCCCGCACTGCGCGACGCCTGGTGCGTCTCGTGCGGACGGCCGTGGATGTGCCCCCACGCCCGCATGGCCGAGTTGGTGCTGCACCCGCTCGCCTGAGGGCCCCACGAATGGATCTCTGCCCGCTCGCCACTCCCCGGGCTGGAGGTCCCTGTCAGGCCCGGGGCGTCTACTGCCCCCGGACGCCCCGGGCCTACACCCAAAAGCCGCCTCGACCCTCCAATGACGAAGGGTCGGGGCTCGCACAACAACACACAGCCCGGATAGCGGCCGGGCCATACAGGAAGGATACGGATGATCCCCGGTAACGGAAGTTCCTCCCACCTCGTCGACGTCGAGCAGATCGACACGTCCGGCCACAGCATCAGCGCCGGCCACATTAACGGCGAGCAGGTCGCCGACCGGCAGTAGTTCCACCTCCGGCAGGGCCTTCGGCCCCCTGACCCCCTGCGAGGGCCCTGCCCAGCTCCTTTGTTCCGGATCGCAACACCCCCATGTGGTTCAGAGACGAAGGGATTCACAATGAAGCGAGCATTACTCGCAGCGGCACTACTCGTGCCCCTACTCGTAGCCGTGGGGGCGACCAGTGCCGCGGCGTCTGAGCGGCAGCCAGACAGCAGGACCATGGCCCCGGCCGCCACCATCGCGGCGACCGCAGCCACGGACGGGTGCGCTGAAACTGGCGCTCCCAACACCGGCTGGACATGCCCGCAGCCGGACTACAGCCCGACCGGATACTGCATCTTCATCGGGTGCTGGAACCGCCTTAACATCGCCGAGGCCGAGTTCAAAGGCGTCATCAAATACGGCTACCGCGACAGCCGGGGCCGGCAGATCCAGCTCGGGACGGTGACCGTCAGGGTCGTCGACAAGCTGTACGGCGGGACGACGAAATCGACGGTCAACCACATGGAGAATGACAGCACGACGCTGCGGAATGGCCTCATGGAGGCCGAGCGGTACTACTACTCCGCCGCCTGCAAGGCCAACGGCTGCCGGGTCAACAATGGCGGGGNCTCCACGTACAAGAAGATCGGCCCGTCTTCACGGGCCAGGGACGTGCGGCTGACCTGGGGGCCGCCAACCTACGACCAGTACGCCGGCGTCGCCAAAGTCGCCTACGGGATGACCTGGCACAAGTGGCGGTGGAGCGACGACCGATACCGTGGCACGTTCTGGGCCTGGACCAAGGGGCCGAAGGTGCAGCGCGTAGACAACGTCTACAAGTTCATGCTCCCGTTGCAGATGGCTGACGAGAACTGGGACTCCGGCTGGATCGGCTGAGGCCCCTTGCGTGCCCTCACCCCTCGGGGTGGGGGCACGTTCTATTGTCGGCTGAGACTGAGAGGACACCGATGGTCGAGTACAGTGCGCGGGCCCGCAGAGAGGCTGAGTTGCATGCCTACGCGGTCGAGGAGCACGCCGACCCAGAGCGGCATCGGTTGACCACTGGCTCAGACGAGCTGATGCCCCTCAACCCGAGGATCCAGCCAGTGGTGGCGCCGGCGCCGGGCACCGGAGTCGTCTTAGTTGCCGAGTCCTCCGAGGAATGGGGCCCACCGAGCTGGGAAGCACTGTGGTACGGGGATGAGGACTCGGACACGGGTCTGAACTGTCCCGTCCACCACAAGGCCGGCGTGTTCGAGTGGGCGGCCCGACAGCCAGCCGCCCGGCATCGGGTCCGCTTCATCGGAGCTGACGAGGTGCCTTACGAAGTCACGCCCCCGACGAACCGGAAGCCCGACACCGGCACCGGGTTCCTCTTCATCGGCCTCGACGACGTGACTCCGATCTGGGTGGGGGCGTGGGCCGACCTGGGTGATGGCCTCGACATCCTGGCCGACGACGACCTGCGGGTGGTGATCGAGTGGGCGCAACGTCAGCCAGCCGCCGCGAAGCTGATCTTTTCCTTGGGCGGCTTCGGTTGGGTCGACATGGACGACTTCGTGGCCGATCCGGAGAGGCATCTCCATCGGTAGCTTCGGCCACTGATCACCCTCGAAAAAAGTCCGCGACGATCCGGGCCTGCCATGACCGCTCCGCCGAACTTCACGCCAACTACGACCGCGACGTTCGGCAGGTTTCGGCGTGGGTGCCAGCCGGCTTCACGCTCGCCACCGACCTGACCGAGCACAAGGCGAAGGCCCTCCTGATAGCTATCGAGTCACTCCTTGTCCGTCCCGAGGCGCAGGTCACCGATGACGGCGAACTACAGGCCCTCAATGATCCAAGCCTGGATCAAGGCCATGGAGTCCGAGCTCGGACTGAGCGCCACGACGATCCGCGACACCGTGGGCTGGGTGTCGGCGATGTTCAACGCCGCGATGGACGACGGCGTGGTGGCGCGGCACCCGTGCGTCGCCCGGTCAGTTCGCCGGCCACGGGTCGAGCGGCCGAAGGTCGTTCCCTGGGATCTGAAGCGTGTCAACGCGGTCGCGGCGGAGATGCCGGCTCGACTGCTCGAGATGGTCTTCTTGGCCACCGGCTGCGGGCTGCGGCAGGGCGAGCTGTTCGGGATCGGCCTGAACGACGTTGACTTCCTGAGGCGAGTTGTCCGCGTCGAGCGCGAAGTGCGCATCGTCGGGGGCAAGCTCGTGTTCTCGCTGCCGAAGGGTCACAAGACACGCACCGTCCCGCTGCCAGATGCCGTGGCGTTGCGGCTGTCAGCGCACATCAAGGAGTTCCCGCCGACCGAGGTGACGCTGCCATGGGGGACGCCGGGCGGTGACCCACTGACGGCCAAGGTCCTGTTCACATCTGACGCGGGCAAACGCACTGGAGAGGAACCGGTTCAACGACGCCTGGCTCGCCGCGAGACGGAAGGCGAAGGCGCCCACCGGGCGGCAGGACGGGATCCACGTCCTGCGGCACACCGCGGCGTCGGCATGGCTGTCCGCTGGGGTCGACATCAAGAACGTCGCCGAGTACCTCGGGCACACCGACGCGGGATTCACGTTGCGCACCTACACGCACTTGATGCCGTCGAGCGAGGATCGAGTTCGCCGGGCAATGGACGCGTTCTTTGCCGAGTCGCTGGCGAGTGCCCCGGTTGCGCCCTCGGAGGCGCGGAAATCCACGTCTTCGCTGGTCAGAGAGTCGCGGTCTCACATATTGATCATGTGGCCGGCGAGTCCGTGGATGGCCTCCTTGACCGCCTCTCCCAGGGTGGGGTGTGCGTGGACGTTCCTGGCGACCTCGTTGACGGTGAGGTCCCACTGCTGGGCGAGCGTCAACTCCGGCAGGAGTTCGCTGACGTCAGGTCCGATCAGGTGCGCGCCGAGCAGTTCGCCGTACTTCGCGTCGCTGAGGATCTTGACGAAGCCGCCGGTGTCGCCGAGCCCGTGCGCCTTGCCGTTCGCGGCGAACGGGAACTTCGCCACCCGTACGTCGTGACCGGCCACCCGTGCCTGCGCCTCCGTCAACCCGAAGCTGGCGATCTGCGGCTGGCAGTAGGTTGCCCGCGGGATCATCACGAAGTCGAGTTCCATCGTCTCGGCGCCACCGATGGTCTCGGCGGCGACAATGCCCATGGCCTCCGCGGCGTGGGCGAGCATGAGGTTCGCGGTCACGTCACCGATCGCGTACAGATGCGGGACGTTCGTACGCCCGCGACGGTCGACGGCGATCGCGCCACGGTCGGTCAGCGCGACCCCGGTGTTCTCCAACCCGTAGCCGGCCACCCGCGGCACGAACCCGATCGCCTGCAGGACCTTGTCGGCTTCGAGGGTCTGGCGCTGGCCGTCACGCGACACCTCGACCCGCACCTGCTCACCGGAGTCGTCGATGGAATCCACCCGGGTCGAGGTGAGGACGTTGATGCCAAGGCGCCGGAACCTCCGGGCAAGCTCGGCGGAGACCTCCTCGTCCTCCAACGGCACAACCCGGTCGAGGAACTCGACGATCGTCACCGCCACGCCGTAGTTGTGCAGAATGTACGCGAACTCGACACCGATTGCGCCCGCGCCGGCGATGATGATGCTGCTCGGCAGCTTGTCGCTGAGGATCTGCTCCTCGTAGGTCACCACCCGCTCGCTCAGGCTGGTGCCGGGCAGCAGCCGCGTGGTCGCACCAGTCGCGATGATGCAGTGGTCGAACGTCACGGTCTCGTTGCCGCCGTCGGCCCCGTCCACCCGCAACGTGTGCGGGTCGGTGAACGTGCCGCGGCCGTCGTATTCCGTGATGCCGTTCTTCTTCATCAGGTAGTGGACGCCCTTGACCCGCCCGTCGGCGACCTTCCGGCTCCGGGAGTACGCCACGCCGTAGTCGAAGCGGACCTCGCCGTCGACCTGGATGCCGAACGTCGCGGCCTCCTTGCCCACGAGGTGGGCGAGTTCGGCGTTCCGCAGCAGCGCCTTGGACGGGATACACCCGACATTGAGGCAGACGCCGCCCCAGTAGCGTTCCTCGACGACCGCTGTCGTCAGGCCAAGCTGCGCCGCGCGGACGGCGGCGGTGTAGCCGCCGGGTCCAGCGCCAAGCACCACGACGTCAAAGTGAGTAGGCATGCTTGCACGATAGCCAGGCTGACCACCCGGCCACCTTCACGGGCGGGCCGGCGGCCGTTCAGGGCAGTCGAGGGACGTCCAGCCGCCGCAGCACCTCGGTCAGCGTTCCCTCGTCGCCGACGTTGCCGGGTACGACGACGTACGGCAGAGGTCCGACGGTTGCCGCGCCCGAGCGCCGCGCCGGTGATGAGGCCGGTCAGCGCGACCGGCCGGCTGGCGATTTCCATCAGCGTGCTTCGTGGGGAGATGCCGCGTGAGGTGACGGCCGTCTCGAATGGCGTACACCCGGTTGTGTCGGATAGTGAGAAGGCGGGCATTTGTCTCACATTGTGTACACCTTTGGCGGACCTCACGCGGCAAGTCCCCACCTCACTAGTACTACAGCCGTAGATCGTGATCTTGCCTGATCGGCCTTGCTGGGTAGGGGCGTTGGGTGTCGGCGGGTCGGTGCGTGACGACGGGCGGCCACCGCTGCATTGTCTGTGTTTGTGAAGACAACAGATGAAGATGCCGCGATGGCCGCTGCGCTCAGCATAGAGGTCGGTCGCTGGGAGTCCGAACTGGGCGAGCTGATGTGCAGAGTTGGTCGCTTGTTCGCCCGTCGAGAGACCCGGCAGACCGCGGCGGACGTGGTGGATGGGCTGCTGGCTGATCT
>NZ_KB892805.1 GCF_000373925.1 Actinopolymorpha alba DSM 45243
CTGTCCTGCCCCACCACGTACTGATCCAAAAACTCGTAGATCTCCCGCGGCTTCGGCAACTCATGCAACCCCACCTCAGAAGACTCGTTCAGCTCTTCCTCGATGATCTCGTTGCAGAGGTCGATGCACTCGTCGCAGATGTAGACGCCCGGACCTGCGATGAGTTTCTTGACCTGCTTCTGGCTCTTGCCGCAGAACGAGCACTTGAGCAGATCGCCGCCGTCACCGATGCGTGCCACTCCGGAACGTCTCCTTCGGTTACTACGCCCGACAGTCGGGCGTTGGTCGAACCTGCCTCGGACCCGGGCCGGTTAGCCTCCGCGTCGCCGCCCCGGCCTTGTGAGCCGGCAGCCCCGCATCTGACAGTACAAAGACCGACGGTACTCCGTTCTGGGCCCGAACGGTCGTGTTCAACCGCGCGTCGGTGTGCGGCCACGACGAAACCAGGCATCGCCGATACCGTTTCGTCATCACCGCACACCGCACGACGGCCGCCTCCTAGACGTCGACGAGGCTCTTCTTACGGCTGACCAGCACCTCGTCGATCAGGCCGTACTCCACCGCCTGCTCAGCGCTGAGGTACTTGTCGCGCTCGATGTCACGGGCCACCTCGTCGATGGGACGGCCGGTGTTCTCGGCGATCATCTCCTCGAGCATGCTGCGCATCCGCAGGATCTCGTTCGCCTGGATCTCGATGTCGCTGGCCTGGCCGTAGCCACCCTCGGTGTAGGGCTGGTGGATGACGATCCGGCTGTGCGGCAGCGCCGAGCGCTTGCCCGGCGCGCCCGCGGCCAGCAACACCGCCGCCGCCGACGCCGCCTGCCCCAGGCACACCGTGTGCACGTCGGGGGTGATGTAGCGCATCGTGTCGTAGATCGCGGTCAGCGCCGTGATCGAACCACCCGGGCTGTTGATGTAGATCTGCACCTCACGGTCAGGATCCAGCGATTCCAGACACAACAGCTGGGCCATCACCGCATTCGCGATGTCGTCGGAGATCGGCGTACCGAGGAAGATGATGCGGTCCTCGAAGAGCTTCGCGTAGGGGTCGATCTGGCGGTAGCCGTAGGGCGTGCGCTCCTCCCAACGCGGGATGAAGTAGTCGGCACGCGGGAGCAGCTCCCGTGGCGTGGCGAGTCCCGGCGGGGTCACCAGACCCGGTGTCGGCAGGTGCGGTGGTGTGGGCATGGTGCTTCGTCCTCCAGGGCTACCGGTCAGGAGACGGGTCCGATCGAGCTGACCTCGCCGGCGTACTTCACCACATGGTCGATGAAGCCGTACTCGCGGGCCTGCTCGGAGGTGAACCAGCGGTCGCGGTCAGCGTCCTGCTCGATCTGCTCCACCGTCTGGCCGGTGTGCAGCGCGGTGAGCTCGAAGAGCTGACGCTTCAGGTGCAGGCTCTGCTGAGCCTGGATCTTGATGTCGGACGCGGTGCCGCCAAGGCCACCGGACAGCTGGTGCATCATGATCCGCGCGTGCGGCAGAGCGAACCGCTTCCCCTTGGTGCCCGCGGCGAGCAGGAACTGCCCCATGGAGGCGGCGAGCCCCATCGCCACGGTGGCGACGTCGTTGGAGATGTACTGCATCGTGTCGTAGATCGCGAGCCCCGCGTCAACCGAGCCACCTGGGCTGTTGATGTAGAGCCAGATGTCCTTTTCGGGATCCTCGGCGTTGAGAACGAGCATCTGCGCGCAGATCGCGTTGGCGTTCTGGTCACGCACCTCCGAGCCGAGGAAGACGATCCGCTCCTTCAGCAGCCGCTGATAGATGTGGTCATCGAGGCCGCCCTGGCCGTTGTGGCCCTGCGCCTTCTGCGCGTATTCGTTCACGTCCTCCGCCTACGTCCTCGCTCATCTGAGTGGGCCCGCACCGCCTCGGGAGGCCGGTGTCGCGGGCGCCGTGGGAACTGCCCCCGACCCTAGCCAACGCCCGGAGCGGATCCGACTGGGACGGGCCTCTGTTCGCTCACGGCGCAGAGGTCGGAACCACACGGAACCCAACCGCAAGGAACTCTTTGCAAAGAAACCTTTGCGGTTCTACCGTGTCGGATATGTCCACCACGCCGTCGCCGCCTTCTGGGAATCCCCTCCAACCCGACGAGAGCGCCGTCCTCAACGCCCGATCGCTGCGCGGGCTCGCCCACCCGGTCCGCGTGCGGATGCTCGGGCTCCTGCAGGAGTCTGGACCGGCGACCGCGACCACCCTCGCCCAGCGACTCGGGCTCAACACCGGAGCCACGAGCTACCACCTGCGCCAGCTCGCGGCGTACGGCTTCGTCGTCGAAGACCCCGAACGCGGCAGCGGGCGCGACCGCTGGTGGCGGGCGGCCCACCGCAACACCAGGTTCGACCTGTCCACCGTGTCGCCCGCCGGCGAGGATCCTGGCACCGCCTACCTTCGCGCCGTCGCACAGACGAACGCCGAGCGCATGCTGCGCGCCATCGACGAAGCACCGACGCTGCCGCCCGCCTGGCGCAGCGTGGGGACGCTCAGCGACTTCTCGCTCCAGCTCTCGGCGGAGGAGCTCCAGCGCCTGACGACCGACCTTCTCGACGTGGTGGCGCGCTACCGGCGGCAACCGATGAACGCCTCCGACGCGCCGGCCGGAACGGTGCCCGTCACGGTCCAGCTCCAGGCGTTCCCGCGCCCGGGCGTCCTCGGCCAGGACACGGGGGCCGCCGAAGCTGACCCCGGACCCCGCCCCCGTGATCATGATTGTGATCATGAAGCCGTTCGGGACATATAGCCCCATTTGGCTTCATGATCACCGGGCGCTCGGCATCCTGAACCGCGCGGGACCCAGGACCCGACCACCCGACCCAGGGATGCCGCTCCATACCGCGGCTACATACGGAACGGGCCGCCCGCACTCTCCGTGCGGACGGCCCGTTGACTCGAGATTTCGAGGGGTTGGCGGCTAGCTCCGTCAGGAGCCGCTCTCCTCCTGCTTGTCGCCCTCTGTCGCGGCGCCCTCTGTCGCGGCGCCCTCAGCCGTGGCTGCCTCGGCGGTCTCGCCTTCGGACTCCTCCGACTCCGGTGCGTACGTGCCGTCGGGTTGGAGACGCTTGAGCTCGACCGGGCGGCCCGACGCGTCGGTGACGGCGGCGTTCTCGACGACGTACGCGAGCGCCTTGCCCCGGCGTACCTCACGTACCAGCGCCGGTACGTAGTTGGCCTGGACGACCTGCTGGACGTACTCGTCCGGGCTCATCCCGGCCTGCTGCGCGCGCTGGACCAGAGCCTGGGTCAGCTCGGCCTCGCTCACCGTCAACTCTTCCTTGTCGGCGACCTCGTCCAGGACGAACTGCGCCTTCATCGACTCGCGGGAGCGCTCGTCAAGGTCGGCGACGAACTCCTCCTGCGACTGGCCCTCGCTCAGGAGGTACTGCTCCTCGGTGATGCCCATGTGGCTGAGCTGGTGCTCGATCGCCGCGCGCCGGGACTTGACGTCCTCAGCGATGGCGCTCTCCGGAAGCGGGATCTCCATCTGCTCGAGAAGCTTCTTGAGTACGGCGTCCTGCGCCTCCTGGGCCTGCTGGAGGCGCTTGCTGCGCTCGAGGCGGTCCCGCAGGTCAGTCGTCAACTCGTCCAGCGTGTCGAACTCGCTGGCAAGCTGCGCGAACTCGTCGTCAAGCTCGGGCAGCTGCTGCTCCTTGACCGTCTGAACGGTCACCGTGACGTCGACGTCCTCGCCCGCCTTGTCACCGGACACCAGCTGGCTCACGAAGGTCGCGGACTCGCCGGCCTCCTTGCCGCGTACGGCGTCATCGAGGCCCTCGAGCATCGAGCCGCTGCCAACGCGGTAGCTCATGCCGCTCGCCTGGGCGTCCTCGATCTGCTCACCCTCGCTGCTGGCCGAGAGGTCGATGGTGACGTAGTCGCCGTCCTCGGCCGCCCGCTCGACGGTCGTGAGCGAGCCGAACCGCTCGCGGAGCGCCGTGAGCTGCTCGTCGACGTTCTCGTCAGTGACGTCGGCGTCCTCGACGCTGGCGTCGACACCGACGTAGTCGGGAAGCGTGATCTCCGGGCGTACGTCAACCTCAGCGGTGAACGTCAGGTCGGCGCCGTCCTCGAACCCCGTCACGTCCAGCTCTGGCTGACCGAGCGGCTCGACGGAGTTGTCCTGCAGCGCGTTCACATAAAGGCGCGGGATCGCGTCGTTGACCGCCTGCTCCAGGACGTAGCCCCGGCCGACCCGCTGGTCGATGATCGACGGCGGGATCTTGCCCTTACGGAACCCAGGGATCGTCACCTGCCGCGCGATCTCCTTGTAGGCGGCATCGAGGCTCGTCTTGAGCTCCTCGAAGGGCACCTCGACGGTCAGCCGGACCCGGGTCGGGCTCAGGGTCTCGACGGCGCTCTTCACGATCGTGGATCTCCTCGGGATGCGGCACGGAATGCCCGGATACGCCAGATGCGCTCGCGGGCTCGTCACCTCGGGACGGCCGATCACGGACTCGATCCCGACGCGCGACGAAGTGTACGCCCACGCGGGGGGCTTCGCCCCCCGCGCACCCCCAACTACGCCCACGCACAGGTCCTGCGAAGGGCTTCGCCCCCGTGCAACCCCAAGAAGCGCAGGCAGCCGCCAACGCCCGCATACCGGCGGATCGTGGCGGGCCAGGAACTGGAGGGAGCAGACCCTGCCATGGTCGGGGAGGGGGGATTTGAACCCCCGGCCTTCGGCACCCAAAGCCGACGCGCTGCCAAACTGCGCCACTCCCCGGAGTCACGCCCGCCGCCGGATCCGCGCCGGTCAGTGTGGCATGGCGGGATCAGGGTACGGGACGTGACATACCGCCCACCCGAGTGGTTCGGACTGGACGGGCACTACGCTGGCCTCGCGGTGCCGCCCGGAGTTTAGTCCTATGACCACTTCTGGCGAGTCACCGAGCCGGTCGATGAGGGGTCATGGGATCATAGGCCGGCACCACCGCGGGTGTAGCTCAATGGCAGAGCCCCAGCCTTCCAAGCTGGTCATGCGGGTTCGATTCCCGTCACCCGCTCCACTGCTCCCCCGCAGGTCAGAAGGGGTAACGCTCCTACGTCCTTGCACGCCTCCGCGTGCGATTAGCGTGCGATTAGCCAGCGGGCGCACGTGTCCCGGACGCACCGTTGGCCAAAGCCCGACGGTCCTTCATCTTCAGCTAGTTGGCGTCGTGGTCGAACGTCCGCGAGAGAAAGTGCAGGCTTCCCCAGTCGTCGTGTTCGGTGCGGTTCAGCGTCATGTCGATCCGGCTGAGGACTCGCATCGACGCCACGTTAGAGGGCCGCACGGTAGCCCACACTCGACCGAGGTGGACTCTGGCGCATTCGGCCATGATCGCCGCGGACGCCTCCGATGCGTACCCTTCGCCTTGGCTGTCGCGCCGGATCATGTAGCCAAGCTCCGGTTCGGCAGCGCCCGTGCGCCCGACGAACAGACCACAGTTGCCAAGTAGACGCCCCGTGGACTTCAGCCGCACTCCGTACCAGCAAAGGCCGAGGTCGCGGTGAGCAGCGACCCGGCGCTCGATCCAAGCCCGTGTCTCGTCGACGTGTCTGAAGGGTCCGCCACCGATCGTGTGCGTCGCAGGATCACTGCGATCTCATGCAACTCGGGTCCGTCTTCCATCCGGAACGCATTGAGGTTCACTCGCTCGGTCGTCAGCACGCCGGCCATGCCTTCGAAGGAGCCCGATATCTCGGCCATCCAGGGAGCCTAGGGCCGCACCGGGGACACAGAGCCGTCAGAGCGGGTTGAGGCGGGCCTTGAGCAGGCAGAACTCATTGCCCTCGGGGTCGGCAAGAACGTGCCAGGGCTCCTCGCCGGTCTGGCCGATGTCGGCCGGGCGCGCCCCGAGCTTCAAGAGGCGTTCGAGCTCGGCGCCCTGATCGCGGTCGGTGGCGTTGACGTCGATGTGCAGCCGGGGCTTCCCCTGCTCCGGCTCGTCCCTGCGACTGAGGATGATCGTCGGCTGCGGGCCGCCGAACCCTTCGCGCGGCCCGATCTCGAGGGTGCCGTCCTCTTCGCGATCGAGCACTACGAAGTCCAGGACCTCGCACCAGAACCGCGCCAGCACCTCGGGGTCGCGGCAACCAAGCACGAGCTCACTGATACGACATGCCATTGACGAAACCTACTCTCAGCGTGGGAACTGCCGGGGCGGCCGCGCGGAGCTCTTGGGCTCCCCGCAGTGGGAACACGCTCGAGACCGTACCGGCGAGCAGGTGCGAAGGGCTTTTGGGGTCCTCGCCTCGCCCGGCCGGGCCGCCGGGTGAGGGCCGTACCAGGCTCAGCCGGGCGAACCGTTGATTGATCGGCTTTTCCTTGATGCATTCGAGGTCGACCGAGAACTCCGAGTGTCGGTTGTGTTCGACTTCGGTGACCTCGATTCGTTGGTGGTCCAACTGGACGATCAAGGAAACGGCTCTGCCGTCTACCTGCGGCACTGACATGGACGACCAGCACTTGGTCGACGGTACCGCCTCACCGGCCTTGCCGCGTGCAGCATCTACCGCATCGAGAACTGGCGACGTTCGCGATCGATGCATTGGAACGACCAGACCGCAATCGCCATCGACAACAGCCTCCCGGATAACTACGACATACGGCCGCTCCTACATGTCCATCCAATTCCGATCAGCGTCATACAAGGTGACCATGACTACGTGGACCCGGGCGCCAGTCAATGGAAAACCCTCGGTCGCGATCACCCAGGGATCGAGGTCACGGTCATCGACCGGGCCGGTCACAACTCCTGGATCGACGATGACACCGCATTCGACCGAGCCCTCGCGTCCGCCCTGAAGTACGCCGGCCGGGGCCCCGGTAGTGCAGTCTCCGCGCGACAAGCAGTAGGTCCAACCTGGAAGGTTGGCGCTCTCGCGACCAAGTTCATTGGCAGAGCTTGGCCAGCGCGGCGTCAATGGGGGTGAGGTCGGCTAGATTCGCACCGGGGTTCCACCACGTGCAGTGAGACATCTCGCCGTTCGGGGTGAACGGTAGCGGTGCGGCAATTCGCCCCTGGTAGATCGCCAGGAACTCAAGCCGGTGGTCCGGTGCGACCCGTATCCGCGCAACGCCGGCGAAGTCGAGCTGGTCTGCCCGCTGACCACTCTCCTCCTCGAGCTCTCGTACCGCGGCGTCACAAGGGGTTTCACCCGGGTCGAGCATGCCGCCGGGCAACTCCCACAATTGTCGCCACCGGTTGAACACCATCAGGCAGGCACCGGCATGCCAGAGCACTACCAGGGATGCCGTAAGCGGGATAGACGGATCCAAGTGAGCAAGCTCGTGTTCGGGAAGACGATCGAAGGCCAGGAGCGCGGATCCGTCATTGTTCTCCACTGGCAACTCATCCATGAATGGACAGTCTCCCATCTCCGAACGATTCATCTAATGATCGAGACAATCTGTAGCGCCGCCTGGGCAAGTTGTTCGTCACCGGTGACGCTCATCTGGACACGGGCGTCTTTCGGGTCGAGCATGCGTACGCAGAGCCGCCACCAGGTCTCCGCATCGCTGACGATGGTCGTGGTGGGGTCGAGCGGCTCTGGACACGGCTGCCAGGAACCCGACACTCGGCACCAGCTCCAGGTGCCGTCCAGGTCGGGTTGGAGACGAACCACCAGGGACTGGTCAGCGAGTGCGTTGTTGCCAGCGTTACGGTCCAGCGTGCCAGCCATGGCGTGCATGAAGGTATCGATCACCGCACGCAACACCGTCCGATCACGTGGGTTCGTACGGGAGACGGCTTCGCGCATCTGTTCCTGATGGACGAAGTCCTCGGTGAAGTCACGTGCGCAGTCGAGCCAGACCGGAGCCGGACGACCTGGTTGAACCCAGCTGACGGGTTCGCCCATCGCGGTCAGGTCGGTGTTCTGCCAGAAGGTCAAGACCTTGGCCGAGGTGGTCGCGAGGAGCTCCCTCAGCACCTGCGGGCTGATGCGCGCAGCGGCGTTGACCCACTCAGCGTTGAATCTGTGCAGAAACTCGCTCAATGTTTCGCCGGCTGCCGGCCCGCCGCCTGCATGATTGTCGCGCGATCGCGACAGCCTGGACACGTCATCGCCAATAAGATGGGCGACCACGTCCCGGACCCGCCAAGGCTCGGCCGCGGTCATTGCGTTCCAGTCCGACGTTTCCAGCCCACCAAGGAGCTCAAGTAAGGCCCCTCGTACATGGGCGAACATCGGGCGTGGATCGAATGGACGTAGCGTGGCGGCTTCCTGGGACATCATGTCGCCAAGTATTCCGTAACCGATGAGGGGCGGATGTCAACGACGCATCGGCAAACGCCAATGACTTTGCCTCTTAACGAAGCCTCAACCAGGACCGCAGGTGGTCCAGGAGCGACCAGGATGCGCGCGGATCTTTGGGTTCGTCCGCCGCGACGGCTCGGAGATACTCGCGAAGATCGGCGATGTCCGGAACGGACATACCCGGCATATGCAGGCGGTAGTACTCCTGAATCCGCGCTCGAAGTTCGTCCTCGAGGGGCTCGTCGGACGCAATCACGACCTGACGCGCGTCACCGGCGGGCAAAGAGGAGGCAGCACCCCCCAACGGCAACACCGGCCAAGCCGGGAAGAAGAACCAGCAGACCCGGCCCCGGCAGGACAAGCATGACGATGCCAATGACTGTGAGGAACCCACCAGCCACCAGCAGAGTCCAGCCGGCGGTTCGGTCAGGACGGCCGCTCACCGCATCCACCCTCCCAGCGATTGAGCGAGCAGCGTACCGGACGGCGCCGCTTCAGAACCCCTCTTGCAACAATCGTGGCGTGAACGACGCTCGCATCCGCCCACGGGACGCCGCGGACCTACCCAGGTGCGTGGCCGCCCTTGCTGAGGTCCACGCCACGGACGGCTATCCAACCTGCTGGCCCGCCGATCCTGTGGCCTGGCTGACACCTTCGGACACGCTGAACGCCTGGACCGCCGAAGCCGAAGGTGAGATCGTCGGGCAGGTTGTGCTGCGCGCGGGCCCGACCGGTGAGATCGCAGGTGCGCTCTCCCAAACCGCGGGGGTTCCGCCTGAGCAGCTGGCCTCTCTGTCTCGCCTCTTCGTCGTACCACGGGCGCGCCGCCTCGGCGTCGGTGCCGCACTCCTCCAACGTGCCCACGAAGAAGCGTCCACGCGGCGCCTACGTTTGACACTCTGCGTTGTCGACGACGAGCGCGGAGCAGCCAGAGCGTTGTACGAACGTGCGGGTTGGCTGCATGTCACGAGCACCCACGCCGATTGGACCACGCCAGACGGCACCCACCCGCTCGAACACCACTACCTGAGCCCGCCGTACAAAGAAGCCGAGGCAATCGGATCGCCGTGACCCTCAGGCGAACGAGTCCGCATTCGGCTACGGCGGAGCACCTCCACGTGGGCCGCGACCGTTCCCGTCACCACGATGCACAGATGGCGCCGAGCATCCACAACCGCTCCTCAAGGTACTCGTTACCGCGTACGCATCTCTTGTATGAGAACACTCCACCCTCGTAGAAGGGTCGCCAACTATTGGGTTGGGCGGTCCCGAATCAACCGTTAGCGACCTTTCGAGCAACGAAGCCTGCCTGGCTGTAGGGCGAACCGCAGCAGCGCGCTCATCGCGCCCTCCTCCGTGCGCCTCGGATCCATCAGAACGACGTCCGCCACGTCCTCGACTCCTCGCACCCGAACCAACGGCCCGCTCACACAAACGTCGGCGATCAGCCCGGAATGCTGAAAATCGAGCGGCGTCCCATCGCTGCTACGCGAGATGTGAAGGCAGAACCGCCGCCAGGGCCCGATCCAGGTCACCGAGGCACCGCACTCCTCGCGGAGCTCGCGTACGACCGCCTGCTCAGGCGTCTCGGCCCCCTCGGGGCTTCCCCCCGGCAGGTCCAGCAATCCTTTGTACGGACCTCTGCTCTTCAGCACGGTGACGACGTGATTTCCCTGCCACAGAAGGCCGTACACACCGAAGTGACGCGATTTCCGTGGCGGCCCCATCAGGCAGCAGTCCCTTCACCAGGAAGCCGCCGGAACGTACGAAGCGGTGACCATACCGCTACCGCTACGGCGAATAGCATGCCCAGACTGCTGGCCACGAACGTCACCCGCAAGCCAATCAGACCGCCAGCCGCTCCCCCGAGCAATGCGCCGATGGGTTGGGTACCGAAGACCAGGAAACGCCAGGTCGCGTTGACGCGGGCGAGCATGTCGGGTGCCGCGAGGGCTTGGCGTACCGTGACCTGGTTGATGCCGTAGAGCGGCGGACCGGCACCACGTAGGACCTGAGCGAGTACGAGAACGCCAAGGACCAGCGGCATTGGCCCAGCCGCCGCGGCAAGACCGAATCCAGCGATGGCGGCGAGAAACCCGCCCAGAATGAAACCCGGACCATGCCCGATGCGTTCGGTGATCGGCGCGGCCGCGAGGGCGCCGACAATGGATGCGACTCCACTGACAGCCACGATCGCGCCCACCAATGACGGGGAAAGGCCGACTTCACGGGCAAGGAAAAGAACCAGAATGACATTCTGCATCTGGCCCGCCAACGCACCGAGTGCGGCCGCCACGATCAGCGGACGCAGGATCGGATGACCGAAGACCGCTCCGATACCACCAGCGATCTCGCCGGCAAGGCGGCGTCGCTGCGGCTCCCTAGCAACCTCCTCCCTTGCAACCTCCTCACTGGCGACCGCCGGTCCAGGCTCGCGGATCAGCCCATTGCAGAGCGCGGACAAGAGAAACGACACCGCATCGACCAGGATGGCGATCGGCGCGGTAAGGAGTTGGACAAGCGTCCCGCCCAGAGCCGAACCAACTGTGCTGACAACCGAATTGCTTTGAGCGCTGACGGTGTTTGCCTGCAGGAGGTGGTCGCGCCCCACCAGAGCTGGTACGAACGACGTGGTCGCCACGGTGCCGAACAACGAGCACACGCCCGTGAGGAGCACGACGAGATACAGGTGCCAGATCCGCAACGCGTCCAGCATGGCCAACAGCGGAATCGTGGCCAGCAACAGCATCTGGGTCAGGTCGGCGATCACGAGCGTACGGCGGTACGAGGCACGCCCCAGCCATACTCCAGCCGGAAGCCCCAGCACCAGATGCGGAACGAAGCCCACGGCGCCGAGTAGACCGACCTGTGCAGGCGAAGCATCGAGCATAAGGACAGCCGTCAGCGGCATCGCCACAGCAGTGATGTTCGAACCAAGCAAGGAGGTCGTGCCACCGATGAAAAGCTTGGTGAAGTTCGGATAACGGGCGAGCACCGACCACTGCCGAAAGAAGTTACGCACGTGTCCCCAGCCTCCGCCCTCGTCCGTCGTCCACGATCTCTGTCAGCTCTCTCGGGGCGCGCGAAATGACGCCCAAGGAACCATGTCAGATAGGAGTCCAGCGGCACGAGGGTTGTTCGCTGTGGGCGAAGGCATATACGGAGCGGGGCCGGCCGGAGATCCCGGCGGCCATCCTCACGCCCTGTCAGGCAAGGAACTCAGAGACCTGGTCGAGAAGTCGGATCACCCCAGGCCGGCTCGTCCTTCCTTCGGCCCGCCCAGGCCGCGATCGCATGGGGCTCGTGCACGTTTCCAGGATGGGTGAAGGAGACCTTCAAAACGGCAGGCGCACCATCATGACGGCGTACTCGCCCGCACAGCGTCGCGGTGCCACTCAGGCATTCCTGGAAGCTGCTCGCCCGGCCGCGCGATGAAGCCGAAGTACTCGGGCTTCTCCGCGTACCACTCCGCGACAAGCAACTGCTGGTCCTTGGTCATCCAGTCTCGCATCTCCTCCACCAACGCCATCGCCTCTGGGCTGGTCGGGGCCAGCCCCGCTTCCATGGCGGCATGAAGTCGTTCGGCGAAGGCACGACGACGGTCTTCGATCGCCTGCCACTCCTCCTTTGACTGTGGTGTTGGCGGCCCGTCGACCGATGCGAAAACCCCACTGCCTTGGCGCTCGGCCAGGTCCTCGGCATAGCTCGCGGGCGGGTCCCAGCGTCCGAAGATCTCCAGTCGTTCCTCGGCCGTAAGTTGATATCCCATCTGATGCGCCTCCATCGTCCGGTCAATGGTGGCGACCATGTGTCGGATGCGTTCGGCCCGAGCGATGAGCAGCTCACGTTGACGTTTCAGGTGCGCAATCGCATCGACGGACGGATCGTTGACAATGGTCGCGATCACTTCCAGAGAGAACCCAAGCTCCCGGTAGAACAAGATTCGCTGCAGGCGGTCCACGTCAGACTCGCTGTAACTCCGGTATCGGCCGGAGTCCGCTCACTTGGTGAAAGCAACCCGATCTCGTCGTAGTGATGCAGCGTGCGCACGGTGACACCGACGAGACGCGCGACCTTCCCAACCGAGTAGCTCATGGTTTCCCCTCCCTTACGTCGTCAAGGCTGCGGCCTCACGTGACGTCAGAGTCAAGGCCGTCGCTGAAGCAGCGTGGGAGACGTTTCGCGAGTAGCCCTACCGGGTCGCCGGAATCGTCCGCGGGTCGGTGTCGAGGATCGCGAAGCTGAGCGAGTCCCGCCACGTGCCGCTCACGAGCATGTGGTCCCTGATGTGTCCCTCGTACGTCATGCCGACCTTCTCGAGCACCCGCCGGGATCCCAGATTGTCCGGGTGTGCGGTCGCCTCGATCCGATGCAGGCCGAGGTGGATGAAGCCGAAGTCGATCAACAAGGCCGCGACCTCCGTGCCGACACCCTTGCCCCACCACTCGGGATGCAGGACATAGCCGACATCGCCGCGTTGGTGACGTACGTTCTCAACCGAGATCCGGCCAGCCCCGATCAGCCGCCCACCGTCGCCGACCGAATCCACGTCCGCGGTGACGACGGCCAGGTTGTACATCGATCGTTCGTCGTCTCGCGCCGATGCCAGCAATCCTGCAAGGTAATCTCGGGTCACGCCCAGATCCGCGTGCGTCTCCCACGGAACGTACGTCGACACGATCGGGTTCGAAGCGTAGGAGAAGATCGCCGGAGCGTCGTCCGTCTGAAACTCACGGAGTACGACGCGTGGGCCGACCAAGGTCACGGGGAACATGCGGCCGACATTACCCAAGCAGTGGTTCAGCTGAGATTGATGAAGTCGCTGATCCCTCACCGCGGCGGCCCGTCTCGCTCGCCGGACGGCTTGCGGTGTATCTCAGCATCCGGGCTGACTGGGTGTACGCGATGTGAGACAGCGGGGTCCTTGCGCGGCAAGTCGTCACCATGCAAGGCAAATTGAGCGTGCTTCGTGGGGACATGCCGCGTGAGGTCGCGCCCGTCTCACATGGCGTACACCCAGCTGTTTCGGATGCTGAGAAATGCAGGGGAAGCCTCGAGTTGTCAGAGGAATCTCGGTCTCTTAGCCGAGATACCTATGACAACCCAGCAAGCCCGGCCGGCCATGTCTCATATCGCGGGCAGACGGCCTCCGCTGCAGCTCCGCCCCGCCATGGCACAACACAGTCGACGCCTGGCTGACAGGTCGGACGCGGCCAGATTCCGCGCTCCATTTCGGCGAAATCAGCGTCCAGGTCGAACTTCCCGATGCGATGGCATCTCAGGACTCCACAACGTCAGCGACCACGCAGGACACATTGTCAGGTGCACCGGCCTGGAAAGCCAGGTCGATGAGGCGGCGCACCACCTGGTCGGGTTCGGAAAGCAGGATCATGGCGTCGCGAATCGCGGCTTCGCTTACCACCGCCGAAAGACCGTCCGAACACAGGAGATGGCGATCACCTACCTGCGAGTCCCACAATGACAGGTCCGGCTGGGGTTCGCTTCTGCCGTCAAGGGCACGGAGCAACAACGCCCTCTGCGGATGCGATTCCGCCTCCTCCGCAGTGATCCGGCCGGCGTCGACAAGTGACCGGACGTACGTGTGGTCGTGGGTGATCTGGAACACCTCCTGATCACGAAGCAGGTACGCCCGCGAATCACCGACGTGCACCAGGCCCAGGCTGGAATCCGACCAGAGCAACGCGGTCAACGTCGTACCAACCTCCCCGAGCGCTGGGTCGGACGCGGCAACATCACGCAAGGTGTCGTTGGCACGGCGAACGGCATGCTCGAGCGCGTTGAGGAGATCCCCCGATGGTACGCCGGAATCGAGCGGCTTTAGCGACTCGACGACGGCCGCACTGGCGCGTTCGCCAGCAGGACCGGCACCCACACCATCGGCCACCGCGAGCAGGCGCGGACCCGCGTACGCGGAGTCCGCGTTGCGGTCGCGCAACTGTCCCTTGTCAGTAGCCACCGCATAACGGATTCTCAGCCGGCTGGTTTCAGACATGTCGGTTTCCCTCCGCGACAGTTGGTCGACGAGGAAGGTGGCGAGCCGCCGGCGATTCGCGAGGTCGGTCTCGACCTCAGCCCAGTAGGCCGCGATCTCGTCAGCAGCGACGCACTGCGAGCGTTCCCACAGGTCACACACCACCTGGATACGCGCGAGCGGCATTCCGAACCGCCGCAGCCACGCCACCAGTCTGGCGCGTTCCAACTGGGCGGGATCGTAGAACCGGTAGCCCGAATCGGGATCCACCCGGACGGGAGCCAGCAGCCCGAGCGATGCGTACAGGCGCAACGCCTTCGGTGACAGCCCCGCTGCCCGCGCGAACGCCCCGATCGTCAGCAGCTCCATGCTCACCCTCCTCGGACCGAGCGGGTCAGCCCGGTCACGCTCGATGCTGAGCGTTCACCCAAGGGCAGGGTCAACCACGCGCTGAGGTAGAACCAGACACGCCGGGCGGAAGCTCCACGACGCAGCGCTTCGGCTTCTTTGGATCGAAGAGCACGGTCACGTTCGCCTGACTGTCAAGGGCCGGCGACGGGTCGTTCCACAGATAGTCGCTCACCGCGACGTACGACTCTCCCCGCAACGGCACCTGAAACCTCGCCCGCACGATGAAGGGCCGCCGGCCGTTGATGCGAACAGAGCGGTCCCGCCCCACATAGGTGACCTCGCCCTGAGCACGCTCACCGTGGCGCAACAACCAGTCTCGAAAGCGCAGCGACCGAACACCCACGACCAGCAGCACCGCGCCAACGGGAGTGAGGACGACCCCGAGTCCGCCAAACACGATCGGGAGCACGTACAACGCGCCGAACGTCGCGATCCGGGCGTCCCGCGGGTCGGAGGGATCGTAGGCTACCGGGAGCGTTTCGCCGACCTCGTAGGCACCTTGCTCACGCCCGACGGAGGTCTGGAAGCTCAGCGACTCACCTTTCGCCGTCTCGAACTCCACGGTGGGATACCACGATGTGGTGTGGCGTCTCGTCCCGTCGGAATCTCGCCTCACCGTCGTCTCCGGCTGGACGGACACGATGCGACCGTCGGCATGCTCGGCGCTTGCCGTGAAGCGCAACGTCGATGCGAGCAGCGCGAGCCCGACGACCAGCATGACGGCACCCACGACCGCGACGATGGCGCCGGCGATGAGCGGGAGGAGACCCCTGCGCATTAGCTCATTCCTCACAAGACCCAGCGTGACCGGACCGATCGATCGTAGCGGGGTGGCCGATTTCGGTTTCCTACCTCCGCGCGCCCTTCCATCCACCGAGCCGGGTGGAAAGATGCCAGCGAGGCCCTGTGCCCGCGGGGCCGCTCACGAGCAAAGGGAGTAGCCAGCCCATGACATCCCTGAAGGTTCTGTTCATCGGCGGCACCGGGATCATCAGCTCCGCCTGCGCCGACCGTGCGGTTTCGGCTGGTATCGATCTCACGATCCTCAACCGTGGGACGACCTCGATCCGTACGGTGCCTGCCGACGCCGAACTCGTCCGGGCCGACATCCGGGATGCCGATTCGGTCAGGTCCGCGCTCGGTGACCGCGAGTTCGATGTCGTGGTCAACTTCGTTGCCTACACAGCCGACCAGGTGCAAGCTGACGTTGACATGTTCACCGGGCGGACGGGGCAGTACGTCTTCATCAGTTCGGCCTCGGCGTACCAAACTCCGCCGGCTCGGCTGCCCATCGTGGAGTCGACGCCGCTACGCAATCCTCACTGGGAATACTCCCGCAACAAGATCGCCTGCGAAGACCTGCTGGTCGCCGCGTACCGATCGGCGGGATTCCCCGCGACCATCGTCCGCCCCTCACACACCTATGACCGTACAGCGATCCCGCTCCTGGGCGGCTGGACCGACATCGACCGGATGCGCCGTGGCCGGCCGGTCGTCGTACACGGTGACGGCACTTCCTTGTGGGCGTTGACGCATCACGCCGACTTCGCGAAGGCGTTCGTGGGGTTGCTCGGTCAGCCGAAGGCAGTCGGTGACAGCTTCCACATCACCTCTGACGAGGTGTTGACCTGGAACGAGATCTACACGGCGCTGGCGACCGCGGCCGGCGCCAAGCCGCAGCTGACACACGTGTCGTCGGACAGCATTGTCGCCGCCGAGGCAAACTTCGAGGGCGCCCTGCTGGGTGACAAGGCCCACTCGGTCATCTTCGACAACAGCAAGGTCAAGGCGCTCGTACCCGACTACGTGGCAACGATTCCATTCGCGGCCGGCGCCCGCGAGATCATCGAGTGGTACGACGCGCATCCCGAACGCCAGACCGTCAACGACTCCCTGAACGCCACTTTCGACAAACTCATCGCCGCGGCCACCCAGTAAGGAAAAGCCGACGCGCTCGGCGACCGCCCGCCGTACCCACTCGTGCCCTACCCACCGCGCGGCGCGGCGTCGAGCGTCCAGGTGTGCGCGGCGAGGCGGCTGCCGCGCCGTCCTCGAGTGCCGTCATCGGGTGCCGTCATCGGGTGCCGTCATGCTCATCCCTCCCCTTCCGTTGCGCCGTCGGGTCCGGAGTCGATCTGCCCGTGCCGTGACGGGCCGGCCGGCGTCGCTCCAGGGGACCGCTGGCCCTGCCCTCGCGGCCGGCGTACAAGCAACGATGATCGTATGGGCCAAGGGAACCACCTCCTGACCACGGCCCAGGAGAGGTCGGTGGTGAGAGCGGGCGGGCTCGCCCCGTCGGTCGGGACGCCCCACCCGTGCCAGTTCGTCGTCCAGCCCGGTGGTTTCGAGATCTGGATCGGTTCACCGTGCGGCCCGCCGGAAGATCCGCGACAACGCCTGATGTTGATCTCGGCCGGTGCCGCGGCCCACAACATCTGCGTCGCGGTTCGCGCTCTCGGCAGGGATGCCGAGGCGTGCCTCCTGCCCCGGTCTGAGGAGCCGTGCCTGGTCACCGCGGTCGGTATCGGCGCCCCGTGGCCACCGTCACCGGACAACGAGTTGGAGTACGCCGCGCTCACCGGCCAGTCCCGGCCGAGCGCTGCCGAGAGCCCACTCGCTCACAACCCGCTCCCGGAGACACTCGAACGGGCGGCCGCGGCCGAGGGAGGCTTCCTGCGGATCCTGGCCGCACCGGAGGCCCAGCCGCTCGAGCAGCTCATCCTCCAGGCGCTGCGCGACGGCGACGACTCGGGCGGGGAGGTCGGCCGGACCATGATCTGGGATCCGGACGGGCCGGTGTTGTACGCCGTCCGGGATGCGGTGGCGGTCGATCATCGACCAGCGCTCGCGGTCCTCTCCTCCTGGGGTGACAACCGGAAGGCCTGGATCCGGACCGGCATGGCACTCCAGCACGTACTCCTGACCGCGACCGCCTGCGGCCTGGCCGCGTGGTTTCTGAGCCCGTCGATCGAACTCACCGCCCAGCAGTGGTTGTGGTACGCGACGGCCGGCGGTGTCGGCTGGCCACAGCTCGTGCTTCGCCTCGGCAGTACACCAAGCTGAGCCGGACGCCCGCGCCGCGCGCCCGTGCTTTACCAGACGTCGTACCACCGCTTCGCCACCGGTTCGGTGATGTGCCGGATCGTTTTCTGCTCCTCTTCGGAGAGGCGGGTACGCCAGGCGTCCGCGAGCGCGGCACTGTGCCGGCGGAGTTCGTGGAGTACGGGCCGCTCGGGGACGACCACGTTGTGCGCGCCGGTGTATTCACTCAGGATCTGGTCGAGATCAGGGGGTACGCCAAGGCCGCACGACCCGTAGGCGCCGACCATGACACCGTGCGGGTCGGACGCGAAGTCCTCCATCCGTACGACCGTTGCGCGTACTCCCGCGCGGAGTTGGACGTCGAGCATCCTGACCAGGCAGGCCCAGGTCGCCGCGGCCGCCGGCACCAGGTCCGCGCGTTCCCATTCGCATTGGCGCAGGATGTTGGCCACGACCGGGTCGCCGAAGGCGTCCTGCTCCCGGAACGCCGCGAGCGCCGGGCGCGGATGCATGGACCGGCGCAGCAGGCTCGCCGTCCACGCGCCGGGGTGCCGGAGCGTGACGATGGGCGGCCGATCGCTGAGTGCCTGGTTGATCCACCCGAGGGCAAGGACGAGAAAGGGATCCTTGACAACCGCTACCTGGCGAAAGGGCCGCCGGGCGCGGACGTTGCGCCGGTGCGTGCGCGTCCGTGGATGTGCCGGGTCCAGCGGTTGACCGTGCCCTTTCCACTGCCCGTTGCCTGTACGGAGGAAGGCGCGAAGGACCCGTGCCGCGGGCGCGTCGACGTCGGCTGCTGTCAGGTACGGATAACGCACGGGTACGCCGGCCAGGCCCCAGTCCAGGTTGAAGGGCTCATGGACCAGGAAGGTCCGGGCCGCCTGTGCCAGCAGATGCCCCATGATCGTCGTGCCCGATCGGTGCGGGCCGGTGACGACCACGACGTCGCGAAGCGGTCGATCCGCTCGCGGGGAGTCGAGTAGCCGGCAGACGGGCACGGTGACAAACGTGCGGGCGGCGACCTTCCGGGCGGTGGACCGGAACGTACGCCGGATCCACGGCGCCGGGGACCGCATGGCTCACCTTCACTCACAAGACTTGACCTTGGGGAATTGCCTACCCCGAAGCCCTCTGCGCGTAACCCGTATCTCCGCGTTGGGGCCGCCCGGTGGACGGGCGGGGTCCTTTTGAGCGATGCTGATCGACTTCGCCGAGGTGTGGCCGCCGTGATCGTGAAGGATTCTCGTCGCTATCTGACCAAAGCCGCGTCTCGCGCATGGCGAAACTCCTTCCTGGCTTGAAGAATCAAGCCAGGATTCGTGTCAGACAATCGCCCGGAGGGGCGGGAGGCCCGAAGCTCAAGGACCATTGGGTTCGCGCGCCCTCCCTTAGTCCCTAGGCCGTGCGTGCGTCGGACCCGCATCGTGGCTGTGGCAGCCATGCACGGACCACCCGACGGTCCGCCCCGTGGCCGCCGTGGATGTCGGCAGCCTGGCGAGGAGGCCCGGACGTGACAGTCGTCGCCCCCGAACGCCCCCAGCAGGTCAAAGCCATCCGAAGGTTCGGGCGCTGGCTGGTCCGCCGGATCGGCCAGCGACCGCAGCGACGAACGACCTCCCATCCCCTGGCGATTCTGCCGTCGGCGACCCTGCTGCTGGGCGTCGGAGTCGCCATTTCTGTCGCGCCCGGAGGCTCGACCCTGGGGCGGATCCTGCGGTTGTTCGTCGTACTCCTGGCGACGATCTGTGTCGCGAGGTACCTCCGTGGCGGCCCGCTCGACAGACGTGCCGCGATCGCCTGCGGGATCGGCATCCTGGGCACCGTCGTCGGCTTCGGCATCGGCGTCGCCCACGCGATGACGAACGGCCTCACAGTGCGCTCGGGTGCCGCGCTCGTCGTCCTGCTCGTCAGCGTGTCGATGATCGTCGGCGGCGGGCGGACCGTCTGGCGGGCGCTCGGCACCCCCAGGCGCTGGCTGGTGGCCGTGGTGACACCCGTTGCCCTGATACTCATCTGGTCGCCGCTCGTCGACGCGGTGACCGCGACCAATCCGCCCACCACCAAGGTCGGCAACATCACCCCGGGCGATCGCGGCCACCCCTACGACGACGTCACACTCGTCACGGCAGACGGCGTACACCTGCGCGGGTGGTACGTGCCGTCCCACAACGGCGTCGCACTCGCCATGGTGCCCAGTGCCGGGTCCACCCGGTCCGGCCTACTCGGCGAGGCAATGGTGCTGGCCGACTACGGCTACGGCGTCCTCCTCTTTGACACTCGCGGGAACGGCGCCAGCGACGGCGATGCGATGGACCTTGGCTGGTCAGGTGAACTGGATGTCAGAGCCGCGGTCTCCTACCTCGCCGCGCAGGACGACGTGGACCGCTCGAAGATCGGCGTCATCGGAGTCGGCCGGGGTGGCGAGGCGGCGATCACGGCCGCGGCGTCGGATCCCCGGATCAGTGCGGTGGTGGCCGAGGGCCTCGGGCGGCGAGCGCCGGGCGACGCGCTGATGCTGCGTGCCACCCCCGCGAACTGGCTGCAGGGCCTACGGGAGTCGGTGGAGTACGTCGGGGTCGGCGTACTCCGGCACTCCCTCCCGCCCCCGGTCCTGCGCGGCTCAGTCGCCGCGATGGCGCCCAGGCGGCTCATGATCATCGCTGAGCGTGGTGAGATCCTCGCCGGCCGGCTGTACCTCGAGGCGGCGCCGGGAAGCGTGACACTGTGGCAGCTCCCCAACACCCCGCCCATGCAGGCGTTCGACGCGATGGCACCCGCCTGGGAGGAGCACGTCACCACCTACCTCGAACGAACCCTCCTCCCGAGGCCCGTTCCCGGCGAGCGTCAATGACACCTTGACAGTGCGCTTTTGAATTGACCGGCGGACTGGACGGATTGTCAGACGAAGGCTGGCAGCGCGCCGGATCAGGACTCCGAACGCATGAGCCGCCGGCGGATGTCGCTCGCCTCATCGAGGGTGAGGCAGGCCTCCACCAGGTAGCCCCGGTCATCCTGAATCCGGGCGAGCCCTTCGAGGCACTCCGCCAGGAGGAACGCGGTGGTCGTCGGATCGTCCCCCGCCGCCGGCACGGTGACGGAGCGCAGGAGCGCTACCGCCTCGTCGAGCGCGGCGCCCGCCTCCACGGCCCGACCATGGGTGGCGAGCTGGGCGGCGACGAACCCCAGTGCCTCCGCGAGTTCGGTCACCGCCGCGGCTCTGGCGTACGTCTCCTCCTTGCTCCGCAGGTGTTCGCGAAACAGGCGCACGGCGTCATGCCCGTCCGCGAGCGCCTCCGTGCTCTCCCCCAGTGCCGCATGCCAGCGGGCGGCCGCGAGCAGGAGCGCCGCGTGCGCGGCGGTGTACTGCCCCGGATAGAACCTCGCCATCAGGTGGAAGTACGCCAGGGGCCTGGAGACACCCGCCAGCGCCTCCTCATAACGTCCAAGCGCGCCGAGCTGTCGGGCGCGTTCGGCCTGGGCCGCGAGGTAGGGCACCGTGTAACTCCAGCGACCGGACCAGTACAACCGCCGGTAGGTGGCTGCGGCCTCGGTGAAGAACCCGAGCGCCTCCTCATGCCGGTCAAGCTCGGCGTGGTAGCCGCCGAGTTGGACGAGTGCGGCCGCAAGGCCCGGCCGGGCATTCCCGCCGACCTGCCGCGCCTGGCGGAGCAACGCGACCGCGTGTTCGAGAGTCGCCAGCGCTTCGTCGGTGCGCCCGTGGTGCCAGAATGCCCGGGATCGCGCATGGTGAGCCTTCGCGAGCGCGGTGTCGCGGGCGGACTGGCTGGTGTACGTGACACCCGGTCGGTGGAGCGTGTCGTATGCCGGCTCGCAGCTGTCGATCGCCTGGCGTGCCACCTCGAGCGCCTCGGCGTACCTCCCGGCCGCGCTCAGTCGCTCGGCCAATGCCGCGAGGGCCAGGGTGAGGGAGATTCGTGGTTGTTGTCGTACGCCGCCGGCTGTCGGAGCGGCCTCCGGCGTGCTGAGTCCCCGGCAGGTCGCGACCGCCTCCTCCGCCGCCGCGACCGCCTCATCATCGCGGAGGTGGAAGGCGAGTTGCTCCGCGCGGCGCAGCAATACCGCTGCCAGCCGGGCATGGCCCCATCCAGGCACGGCAGCCGCCAGCAGGCGCGCACAGGCCAAACGCGGGCGGGCAGGGAACACGACGCTCCTCGGCGATCGACGATCCGCGAGGCACGATCATTTCATCCTCCGCCCGACGAAGATCACCGGCCAACCAAGGTCACCGGCCGGCGTCGCCTGCCCGGGCCTCGTCGTAGCGCACCTGCGCCCGGAGCACCTCGGGCATCCGGTGCTCGACGAACTCGATCAGGTCGATCAGCTTCTCCGCGGTCTCCTCGCCGAGCGGTGTCAGGGTGTACTCCACCCGAGGTGGGATCGTCGGCTGCGCGTCCCGGCGAACGAACCCGTCCCGCTCCAGCGCCTGCAGGGTCTGGGCCAGCATCTTCTCGCTCACCCCGTCGACCCGCCGGCGGAGCGCGTTGAAGCGGAAGGTGCCCTCCTTCAAGGCGGCCAGAGCGAGGATGCCCCACCGGCCCGTCACGTGTTCGAGGGTCCCGCGCGAGGGGCAGGCTCGGGCGAGGACGTCGAAACAGACCGCATCGAACTCGTCCCGTTCGGCCCTTGTTTTGACGGAAGGCTTGCCCGAATCAGTCACGTCCCGCAGCGTACCCGCCATGCCACCTCCTGCGCCGTACTCTCTTCACAGAAGCACTCTCCCATAGTTTGCACTTTCGAATAGTTAGTATAATCCTATTGCCGGCGGGACCGATCTCGGCTTCCTCGCATACGACCGAAAACCGAAGTGCAGCAGGACAGGAGAAACCAGATGATCGTTGTCACCGGCGCGACTGGTCAGCTCGGCCGACTCGTCGTGAGGGACCTGCTGGAGAAGGTCCCCGCCGAGCGGATCGTCGCCGCGGTCCGAAGTCCGGAGAAGGCGGGCGAGTTCGCCGCTGTGGGCGTGGACGTACGCCGGGCAGACTACGACGATCCCGCGAGCCTGGAGAGCGCCTTCGCCGGAGCCGAGAAGATCCTGCTCATCTCGGGCAGTGAGGTGGGCCGGCGGATCGCGCAGCACACCGCCACGGTCGAGGCCGCCGCCAGGTCCGGCGCCCGGCTGCTCGCGTACACCAGCGTGCTGCACGCCGACACCACACCGCTGGTCCTGGCGCCGGAGCACAAGGCGACCGAGGACGTCATCCGCGGCGCCGGCATTCCGTACACCTTCCTGCGCAACGGCTGGTATACCGAGGTCTACGCGGACACCATCACGCAGGCGGCGCGCACCGGATCGTTCATCGGTAGCGCGAACGCCGGACGGGTCGCGAGCGCCACCCGGCAGGACTACGCCGAGGCCGCTGTGGCGGTCCTGACCGGCGAAGGCCATGAAAACAAGGCGTACGAACTCTCCGGCGACCACGCGTGGAGCTTCCCCGAACTCGCCGCCGAGATCGCTACCGCCGCCGGCCGGCCGGTGAATTACCACAACCTCTCGCCCGAGCGACACCGCGCCACACTCCTCGAAGCCGGCCTGCCCGAGCCGGTCGCCGATCTGCTCGTGGGTATCGACGCCGGTGTGTCGGCTGGCCTGCTGGCCGCGACGCCCGGCGAACTGCGTACCCTCATCGGCCGTCCGACCACGCCCCTCGCCGAGACCGTCCGGGAGCTGCTGGGCGGCCCGGACCGCTGACCTGAATGACCACGTATACGTGGTCATTGCCTGCTTCACGTGGTGCCGACACCATGTGAGGCGGGTAATGACCACGTATACGTGATCATTCTGCGCCCAATCCGCTCGCGGGCTTTGTCGACGTCCCGCTACTCTCCGGCGAGTGACCCGACTCGGGCGGCATCGTGCCGCCGGCCCGGTATGGCGTCCAACAACTCCCTGGTGTAGTCCTCGCGCGGGTGGTCGAAGACCTGCGCGACCGGGCCACTCTCGATGATCCGGCCGTTCCGCAGCACCACCACGTGATCGCAGATCTGGCGTACGACGGCGAGGTCATGGGAGATGAGGAGATAGCTCAGACCGAGGTCGTCCTGAAGACTCGCCAGCAACGTGAGGATCTGGGCCTGGACCGACACGTCGAGCGCCGAGACTGGTTCGTCACAGATCACCAACTCTGGTTGGAGTGCGAGGGCCCGAGCGATGGCGACCCGCTGCCGCTGACCGCCAGAGAGTTCGGCCGGACGACGGTGACGGACGGCCGACGGTAGTGCCACCTGGTCCAGGAGTTCGCGGACCCGGGACCGCCGGCTGGCTCGGGTGCCGACACGGAACGCCCGCAGCGGCTCCTCGATGACCTGCTCAACGCTGAAACGCGGATCGAGTGAGGCGTACGGATCCTGGAAGATCGGCTGAATCCGCCGCCGAATTTCACGCAGCGCCCGCGGGCGCAGGACAGTGAGCTCCTGACCGGCGAACTCGATGCGCCCGGCGTGTGGGCGGTCCAGGCCGAGTACGACGCGCGCCGTCGTGGACTTTCCGGACCCGGATTCGCCAACCAGGCCAAGCGAACTCGCCCGCCCCACGATGAAGCTCACGTCGTCGACGGCGCGAAGGATCTCTCGACCGCCCTCCAGCGTCGGCACAGTGAAGAACCGCCGCAACCCGGTGACGCGCAGCAGCGGAGCCCTCTCCGCGTCTGCGACGTCCACCGGCGCATCGGACGGCGCGCTGGAACCAGCGACAGTCTGGCCGGCAGACCGCGGCCCGAGGCGACGCTTCGCGGACCTGAGGCTGGGCGCCGCGGCGAACAACGCTTTGGTGTAAGGGTGTTCGGGAGATCGCAGAACCTGCCGTGTCGGGCCGGCTTCGACAACGTGCCCCTTGGACATCACGACCAGGTGCGACGCCCGGTCGGCAGCGACTCCAAGGTCGTGCGTGATCAACAGGACTGCCGTACCCGTGTCAGCCGCGAGCTTCTCCAGGTGGTCGAGGATCCGTCGCTGCACGGTGACGTCGAGGGCGCTGGTCGGCTCGTCAGCGATGATGAGCTGGGGCCGACCGGCGAGTGCGATGGCGATGAGAACGCGTTGACGCATTCCGCCGGACAGCTCGTGGGGATACTGCCGGGCGTGGCGTTCCGGGTCGGGCAGGCCAGCGTCGGCGAGCATCCGTACGGCCTGCTGCTCGGCGTCCGCACCGGTCGCGAGCTCGTGAATGTGGAGTACCTCGGCGACCTGGCGGCCCACGCGTACGACGGGATTGAGCGAGACCATCGGGTCCTGCGGAATGAGTCCCATCGAGCGACCACGAAGGGCGCGCCATTCCTTGCTGGATTGGCCAACCAGCTCCTTGCCCCCGAACCTCACCGATCCGGCGCCGATCCGCGCATGCGGCGGCAGTAACCCGATGACGGCGTGGCCGGTGGTGGTTTTGCCGGAGCCGGATTCGCCCACCAATGCGACGGTCTGCCCACGGAACACCGTGAGCCCGGCGTCGCGTACGGCGTCGACTGTCCCCCGCGACGTGTCGAACGACACCTTCAGGTCTGCCACCTCAAGAAGCGGTGTGGCGTCGGCCGCTCTGATCATGCCTCGACTCCCGTACGTTCGAGAGCGCGTCCGATGCGGTTGGCGGCGAGCACCGTGAGTGCTACGACCAGACCAGGGAACGTCGTGAGCCACCACGCCGTACCCATGTAGTCCCGCCCTTGTGACACGAGGGATCCCCACTCTGGAGCCGGTGGTGTGGAGCCATAACCAAGGAAACTGAGGGCAGACACAGACAGCACCGCACCTCCGAGTTCGAGTGCCGCCAGGACGAGCACCGGGCCAGTGGCGTTGGGAACGACGTGGCGAACAAGGATCGCGAGGGTCCGCGTGCCACTCGCCTGGGCCGCGTCGAAGTAGGTGCTGGACTTGATCCGGAGCACCTCGGCGCGGATGATCCGCGCGAATCCCGGTATGCCCGCAACACCCACCGCGAGGGCGACGTTGGTGACGCCGAAGCCCAGGATCGAGACCACGGCCATCGACAGCAGGAGTCCGGGAATCGCGATCAGCACGTCGACGACACGCATGGCGAGGTCATCGACCCATCGGCCGAGATAGCCGGCCGCCATTCCGAGAATCGCACCAAGCGCGAGCGAAAGACCGACCGCGACAACGCTGGCCTGCATCGACTGGCGGGTACCGAAAACGACGCGGCTGTAGAGATCCCGGCCAAGGTTGTCGGTGCCGAACCAGTACGTCCCGCTCGGGCCCCGCAGACTGTGCGCGGCGTTCGCCGCGATCGGGTCGTACGACGTGAACACCGTGGGTGCCGCGGCCCAGGCGATCACCAGGAGTACCCACAACAACGAAAGAACCAACCCCGGTTGGCGGACAAGCTCGGCGACCCAGCGGCGGACACGTCTGCCAGCCGAGTATTCGACCTCCTGCGCCGGCAGCACCGTCGGATCGACCACGGCGGCATGAGCGTTCTGAGTGGCCGAGGTGCTCTGGGTATCGAACAAGCGTCACCGTCCTCGTTAGGCCATCGCCGTACGGACGACGATCCGCGGGTCCACCTTGGGATACACCAGATCGACGACGAGATTGACAAGGACGTAGAGCCCGCCGGCGAAGAACACCAGCGCCTGGATGACCGGGAAATCATGGGCGTTGATCGCATCCACGGTGATCCGACCCACGCCTTGCCGGGCGAAGATGGTCTCAGTGATGGTGGCACCCGCCAGCACGCCGCCCACCATCATGCCGATCATCGTCATGGTGGGGATCGACGCGTTCCGGATCGCGTGCCGCAGGAGGATCCGCAGTCTGCCAGCGCCCTTGGCCCGTGCCGTCAGGATGTACGGCTCGCCGAGTGCGGTCCGGATGCTCTTTCCGAGCACCTGCGCGAGGACGCCGGCAGTCGGGATGGCGAGGCTCACGGCTGGCAGCACGAGGCTTGTCAAGCCATCGTTGCCAACCGCGGGAAACCAACCCAGGCGGAAGGAAAGCAGCTGGATCAACAAGATCGCGATCCAGAACGATGGCACGGACACACCGACGACCGTGGTGGACAGGAAGAGTGACCGCGCGGGCGCCCACGGCAGCAGGGTCGCCGCGATCGCGGCTCCGACGCCTGTCGCCACCGCGATGAGCAACGACAGCAAGGCCAGACTGACGGTCGCCGGCAGGGCCCGCGCGATCATCGTGGTCACCGGCTCACCGGTGGAGTACGACTGACCGAAATCGAGGTGAACGGCATTCCAGAGGTAGGAGAGATACTGCAGCGGGAGCGGCCGGTCGAGTCCCAGGCTCGCCCGCAGTGCTTCCACCTGGGCGGCGCTGACGTTGCTCACGTCAGCGCCTTCACCCTGGCCCAGCATGATTGACACCGGATCACCAGGCACCAGGTGGAGCACCGCGAACGACAGGGTGACCGCGGCCCACAACACGAACGCCCCGTGGACCAACCTGCGTACGACGTAGCCCCTCATCCGCGGTCAGCTTCGCTTCCACGCGTCGTTGAAGATCGGCTTCCCGTCGGTGTCGACCTTGAATCCACCAACCCTCTTCGAGATTCCGAAGATCGCCAGCAGGTCGTATACCGGGATCGCGTAACCCTGGTCAAGAATCCGTGCCTGCGCCTTGGCCGCGATCTCGTTGCGATGCTGGGTATCGATGGTCGTCTGCAGCCCGGTCAGCAACTGGTCGAGGGCCTTGTCAGGGTGGCCATACAGCATGCTCATGTTGGAGAAGAACGACGAGTAGACCGTCCTCAGCACGTCCACGTCGCCGCGGGTCTGGCTCCACGTGGAGATGTCGTACGGCAGCTTGTCACGGGTGAGATCCGGCAGTTGCTTCTGTGGCTTGAGGACGAAATCGACGCCGATCTTCTTCCACTGTTGCTGGACCAACTGGTGCATCTGCTCGGCTGGCGTACCCGTGCCAACGTACTGAATCTCAAGGGACAGGCGCTCGCCCTTGGCGTTGACGCGGATGCCATCCTTGCCGACCTTCGTCCAGCCGGCTTCCTCGAGCAACCTCACCGCCTGGTCGGGGTCATAGCTGAGATTGTCCCCGAGATTGGCGTAGCCGGGGTTCGCCTTGGTGAGCACCCCGGTCGCGACAGGATAGACGCCGGCATAGATCGCGTTCACGATCTCCTGGCGATTGAGGCCAAGGCTCAGCGCCCGGCGCACCCGCGCGTCCCGAAGCCGCGGGCTGTAGACGTGGGGGATATAAGGGATCGAGATGGCCGGCAGTGGTGCGGACAGCAGGGAGAAGCCGGGGTTCTTCTCGAGTGTGGCGACGTCAGCCGTGGGGACGGTCTCGATCGCGTCGACCTGACCGCTGGACAGGCTCCCAGTGCGAACGCCGTTCTCCGGGATGATCCGAAGATCGACTCTATCCAGATAGGCCGCGCCCTTGTTCTTGGCGAGCGGTGACGCCCAGGCATAGTCGTCGCGCCGTTTGAGAACCACGCCCTGCTGTGGCGTGTAGCGTTCCAGGGTGAACGGGCCGGTTCCGGAAATGTCTCCGAGGCAGACCGCCTTGGGATCCTTCGTCACGGTCTTGGGTGAGAGAATTCCGAGCGACTGCGTGGCGGATGCCTGGAGGAACTGCGCGTTGGGCTTCTCGAAATCGACCTCTGCTGTGTACTTGTCGACGATCGTCGTTCCCTTGTAGCCCGCGATGAAGCCGATCGCCTGCGGTGCTCCGGCGCCCAGCCTGAGGATGCGCTCGAAGTTCGCCTTGACGGCCTCGGCGTCGAACGGCGTGCCGTCGCTGAAGGTGACGTCCTTGCGCAGGTGGAAAGTGAATCGACGCGCGTCCTCGCTGACCTCCCAGGAGGTCGCGAGCCACGGAAGGATCTCGCCGGTCTCCGGATCCTGCTCGGTCAGCGAGTCGGTGAGCTGACGGCCAATCATCCGGACCGAGATCTGCGGCTTCTGTTGCGGGTCGACGCATTCGGGATCCGAGGCCAGCGCGTACTTCAATGTCCCGCCGCGGACTGGCTCGGTCGCGCTCGCCGAGCGAGCATCCCCGCTGGTGTTCTGCGAACCGGTCCCGCAGCTGGCAGCCGCGAGCGAGAGAACCGCCGCCGGCACGATCAACACGCGCCAGCGTGGCCGGAACGAACGGATGTGCATAGGAAGGTTTCTCCTTGGTATCAACGCAGGCGGCTCAGATCTCGGTCGGACTCTTCGTCAAGATGACCCTGCCCTCGATGTGCTGAGGATTGAGCAGGAGGTTGTAGATCGGGCAGTGTTCTTCGACCGCCTGGTGCAGCTCCTTGATGCGGGCCGGCGAGGCTGACGAGGTGAGGTGCACGGTGTAGCTGATGTTGTGCGGATAGATCGGGACGTCCTCGAATCCCGGGGAGCCGGCCCGTGGTTCCTGGTCGGCCTCGACCTCAACCCACAGCTCGTCAAGGGGAACCCGCAGGTCGGCCGCCTGGATAAGGAAGACGTGCGTGAGGCAGCTCGACAGGACGCCTAGCTGGAGTTCGGGAGACGACGGCCCGAGGTTGTAGCCTGCGAAGTCCAGCGGCGAGTCGGTGATGACGTAGTGGTCGCGGATCCTGATCCGCCGAACGCCGCTACGGTGCTCCGCCGTAGCCTCGGCCCGGAGCTTGAGCGGGTGCGCGCGGGTGCTGGCCTTGCTCGCGTCGCGGCGGGCGAGCAGCGCCGCGCGTTTCACCTCCAGGTATTCCCGCAGTCCAGGTTGAGGATCCGGTGAGGCGTTGAGCAGCGACTCCTCAGTCTGCCTGAGATCGTCGGAGGACTCGGCGGCCACTGATTGGCCGCCGTTCTTGTGTTCTGGGCGTGAGCGAGCAGACGGGGTGGATGTGGCCACGGCGTACCTCTCGGTGACTCGGGCGTAGCTTGAGACAACGTGCATCGGGACGCGAATGCGCGCAGCAGAAGGCCGCCAGCTCCTCGTGGGCACATCTGCGACTGAAGGGCTGGCCGCTACACGCTGGGATGCTCGGGTGACGGGGTGCGTCACCTACGCGCGATGAAACGCTCAGGAGCTAACGACGGCACCGACACGACGCGGATGTCACACGCTGAAGGTCAACGTGGATCCGCGAGGTGAGCAGGGGTGCCGTCGGCATGAGCCAGATGCTTCCAGTACGGCGCGAAGAACGTCAATCCCTAGTCCATTGGTCGGGATAGTCTGCCGCGACCCGTCGACGGCCCGATGGCGCTAGTGTCCCGCGCCTTTAATTCGTTATCTAATTGTTTGCGTGTTCGGGTGTTCTTGTCGTCGGGCGCGCTGTGATCTGTTGCCATGATTGGCGCATGGGGAAACGTGGACGGCCGAAGGCTGAGCTGGTGTTGACCGATGAGGAGCGGGCGACGTTGCAGGGGTGGGTTCGCCGCCGGAAGACCTCGCAGCAGTTGGCGTTGCGGTCGCGGATCGTGCTGGCGTGCGCGTCGGGTTTGGACAACAGCCAGGTCGCCGACCA
>NZ_KB892806.1 GCF_000373925.1 Actinopolymorpha alba DSM 45243
CAGAGCAGCTGCCCTGAAACGCCCACAATTCGCGTGGCTACAGGTAGCACCGGGGAGTGGTAGAGGTAGTAGGTCGAGAACGTGCGTAATGTCAACCGCCGCCGGCGACGAATGGCACGATGCCAAAGCCAGCGAAGCTCGGCACAGGAGGAACTCATGACACCCCTTGCCGCCCTCACCGCCGCCATGGCGTCCGGGTCCGTCAAGGTCATTGACCTAACCGCGCCGCTCTCCTCGGACACGCCTATTCTCCGGCTGCCGGAGCAGTTCGGGCAGACCGCGACCTTCGAGTTGGAGGAGATCAGCGCGTACGACGATCGTGGGCCGGCGTGGTACTGGAACAACTTCCGCACCGGAGAGCACACCGGCACACACTTCGACGCGCCCAACCACTGGGTGACCGGCCGGGATTCAGATGATGTGGCCTCGGTGCCTGCCTCCCGGCTGGTCGCGCCCGCGGCAGTCCTCGACTTCTCGACCGAGGCCGCCGAGGATCCCGACTTCCTCCTGAAAGTCGACCAGATCAAGGCATGGGAGGGCGAGCACGGCCCACTGCCCGAGGGCGGTTGGCTCCTGCTGCGGACCGGCTGGGACGCCCGCTCGGCTTCGCAGGAGGCATTCCTGAACGCCGACGGGACGGGCCCGCACACTCCCGGTCCGTCCGTGGAGTGCGCCCGGTGGCTCGCCGAGGAGTCGCCGGTGATCGGGTTCGGGGTCGAGACGGTGGGCACCGACGCCGGAGCAGCCGCCGGTTTCGAGCCGATGTTTCCGTGCCACACGTTCATGCATGGGGCGGGCAAGTACGGGCTGACCCAGCTGCGGAACCTCGCTCTGTTGCCGCCGCAGGGCGCCGTGCTGGTCGCCGCGCCGTTACGAATCGTACGGGGCTCCGGCAGCCCGGCCCGAGTGCTCGCACTGGTCGAAGGCGACGAGGTGTGAACGTCGGCCAGGCCCTAGCTGTATGAGGGCTGGACGTTGGTGACGGTCTGCCGGAGGCGGCTGCCCCAATGCGTTTCGGGGACGCACTCCGACTCCAGCCGGGCCACGCTTTAGCCACGGCCGCCGCTGACCGAGCCGCCGGCGGAGCCACCCACGGATTTGGGCACGCATTTGGCACAGACGCCCGTGCCGAACCGGTACGAGCCGGGCACCGCCGGGTAAGACAAGGAACGGCCCCGGACCTGTTTGTGCAGGTCAGGTGCCGTTTTGGCTGGTGTGGCAGGTGCAGGGTTCGAACCTGCGTAGGCTGAGCCGACGGTTTACAGAAAGGCGGCAAGTGCCGTCTGACCTGCGGGTTCTATGACGGCCGGCGGATTTCGCCGCATATACACGCCGCGCCTATCCTGGAACTGGCCATTCCACGCCGAGCACCGCTGGACCGGACGCACGACATCGGCCATCCACTCCACGTGGGCCCACCGAGTGGCCACGTCACGTCCGACGTCGCCTTCGGGCTCGTGGTCGATCAGCAAGCTGACGAGGACGCTTGCCCAGACTTGTCGCTGGAGAAGCCCAGCGACCTCTGGCCCCAAGCCTTGACCGATCGAGGTGTCGGGCTCCTTGTCGAGGATGGCCTGGGGCGAAAGTGTTACCACGTCGTCCTTGGTGAGCGGGGATGAGGCGCCAAACAGCGCACGCAGCTCCGCAGCCGGCTGCCGCCCGTACGGTCATCACCGCTTGTGGTCGACAACTCGTGGTAGACAGTGGTGAACGCCTGCGGCGCGACAGTCGAGATCGCCACACGCGCCCTGCCAGGCCACCGGCCAGCGCCCCAACAGGGAGATCGCAAGGTATTGCCGGTGGTTTGTCGAGCCTGACCGAGATGTGGTCCATTTCCTAGCTTGAGCGTGAGGTCGGAGCCGTATGGCGGACATGCGTGAGATCGAGGCGTTCCTGACGGTCGCCGAGGAAATGCACTTCGGGCGAGCTGCCGAGCGGCTGGGGTTGTCGACTTCGCGCGTGAGTTTCCTGGTGAAGCGCCTGGAGCGGCGGGTGAAGGCGCCGCTGTTCGAGCGGACGAGCCGCCGGGTAGCGCTCACCCCGCAGGGCGAGTACCTCTTCGCGGAGGTCCGTCCGGCGACAGTGCGGATCGAGCGGGCGCTGGCTGACGTGGGCGCCTGGGCCAGCAGCCACAGGGAGATCCTGCGGGTCGGTTTCGCGAACACGCTTCCGGGGTCCATGGCGGCAGACCTGGCGGCCGCCTTCGAGCGGCGTTACCAGGGATGCCGGGTGGTCCCGTCCGCGCATCCGACCGCTGACATGCTGAGCTGGCTGGATCGGGACTGGATCGTGGACGTCGTGGTGACCTGGATGCCGGGGGAACCGGCACAGCTTGGGGTCCCAGGACTTGAGGTGGGTCCGGTGATCTGGCGGGAGCGGCGCGCGGTCGTGCTGGCGGCAGACCATCCGCTGGCCGGCCGATCGACGATCGACGCCGAGGAGTTGGCCGACCACGAGGTGATCTACGCGATCGGGGTTCCGCCGGGGTACGCGGACGGATGGACTCCGCGGGTTACTCCGGCGGGCCGGCCGATGAGTCTGCGGCGGGTCAGCGTGACCTACGTGGAGGAAATCCTCCGCATGGTCGTCGAGGACGGGGTAGGTCACCTCACCTTTGTCTCCGTGCCTGACCGCTACAAGGTTCCCGGCGTGGTGGTGATCCCGGTTACCGGGCTCCCGCCGATGACGGTGGCCACGATGTGGCCGGACACGACAGCGCGTCACCGGTTGGCTCCCGCGTTCGCTCAGGCGGCGCTCGCCCACTCCGCCGAGGCGGGCTGGCCTCTCGATGTCGATCGTGATGCGAGCCATCACGATCGTCATGCAAGTGGCCTTTGATACCCCTGCTGTGACCTGTGCAGACTCGGGGCGGGTCCCGCCGCCGCCCCCGACCGGGTGACGGCTTCGTGGCAGGGCCGTACGAAAGGAAGTTCACCGTGGCCGACGCCGAGATTCGCCGCTTCCACCTGGAGATTCCCCAGGCTGACCTCGATGATCTGCGGGACAGGATCGGCCGCACGCGCTGGTCAGGGGAGATCGGCGGGCAGGGTTGGAGCCGCGGGGTTCCCGTCGATTACCTGAAGGGCCTGGCCGAGTACTGGGCGGGCTCGTACGACTGGCGCAAGGCCGAGGCTCGGCTGAACGAGTTCCCGCAGTTCCTGACCACGGTCGACGGGCAGGACATCCACTTCGCGCACGTGCGGTCGGCCAAGGCCGACGCGACGCCGCTGCTGCTGATCCACGACTGGCCGGGCTCGTTCGTGCAGTTCATCGAGCTCATCGAGCCGCTTTCCGCCGACTTCCACCTGGTGGTCACCAATACCCCGGGGGTTGGCTTCTCCGGCCCGCTCACCGGGCCCGGGTGGAACACCGGCAAGATCGCCGCTGCCTTCGTCGAGTTGATGGCCCGCCTGGGCTATGACCGCTATGGCGTCCAGGGCAACGGCGGCGGCGCCTGGATCGCCGCCGAGATGGGCCGCCAAGCGTCCGACCACCTCATCGGCGTCCATCTCAACGGGCTGATCACCTTCCCTTCTGACGACCCCGCCGACTTCGCTGACCTCACCGAGATCGAGCAGCAGCGGCTGGCCCGGCTGCAGGAGTTCCGCGACGACAAGATGGGCTTCAGCGCCATCCAGTCCACGCGGCCGCAGACCCTCGCCTACGGCCTGCACGACTCACCGGTCGGGCAACTGGCCTGGATCGTGGAGAAGTTCAAGGAGTGGACCGACGCCGCTGCCGACCTTCCCGAGGACGCGGTCGACCGTGACCATCTGCTGACCAACGTCAGTCTCTACTGGTTCACCGGCACCGCCGGCTCCTCGGCCAACCTCTACTACGAGATGTCACATGACCTGGGCGCGTTCGCACCCAAGCCCCGGGGAACCGTGCCCACCGGTGTCATCGCCACCTCCACCACCGACGTCGCCATCCGCCGCTTCGCCGACCGCGACCACAACATCACCCACTGGACCGAAGTCGAACGCGGCGGCAACTTCCTCTCTCTCGAACAGCCCGTACTCCTCATCAAGGACATACGTGCCTTCTTCAGCGAGCTCAGCTGACCCGGCACACCCCTTACTGGTTCCGTACGTGGCGAGTCGCGGCGTTTGCCGGTCAGTTCGGATTGCGCTGCACGTCACTACCTGCCAGTTGCCAACAGTGCGGCGGTCAGGTGGTCGCGGAAGCGCGGGCCGCCTCGGACACGTAGGCGCCCTCGCGCCAGAACAGCCGTAGCACCCGTTCGGCGCCGGGAGGGGCGAGCCGTACGGGGAAAACGGCGTCCGCGACGCCAGCGCGCGGACGAGCAGGTCGCTATCAGACTGCCTGCTCCTACGGGTATGCGAGTTGTCAGGTCGGACGCAGAGCCGCCCGCTGTCCCGTGCGATCCACGTGCAACGGCGGGCAGTCTAAAGAGGGTGATCAACGGGCATTGGCGGGCAGTTACGTTCCGCCGTTTGGCCTGGTCAGGATGGTGGGCAGGGGCGGGGGTCGAACCGCGGACCTTCCGCTTTTCGGGCTCGGCGCTGGGCAGCCTCCCTCGTTCCCCTCGTTCAGTCGATATCTCCATGGTCATGGGCTACTTCTGCCATGAACTCGACGCGAGCGACGTCAGCCTTCGTTCTCGGCGCTCATGAATCTCTCGATTCGTCGGCGGTCTATGCCTTCGTGACCTTCGATGCACTTGGCGTAGACGCGTAGGGGAACGTCGACACTGAGAGCCTTCTAGCGGCCGTGCGCAGCAGCCACGCCGGCCCACAGTGGAAAGGCCACAAGCACGGCCGTCGTCAGCACGGCCGAGGTCAGGTAGAAGCCACGGTCCGGCGGCAGAAGCGCGTCCACCAGCCCAGACGCACGAACAGGCAACGAGCGCGAGCCGGAGCGTTCCGAGCCAGCACAGCACATGGCTATGTCCGACCGTAAACGTCCACACCGCCAGCAGTATGAGCGCCACGACAGCAGTAAGAGAGAACGCGATCCACTCCAGCACGGGCACGCTGGTGCCGGCGATCACATCAGCACCAGAACGATCCCGAGCAACGCGGCCCGGCTCTCCGGCCCGGCCGAACCACACGTGGCTCGGCCGATGGGCAAGCACCACCACACGAGCACGCCCGACACAAGCAGCCCGAGCACGACGAAGGCAGGCCGGGACACCACGAGAGCGGTAGGAAACGACGGAGGGCTCGAGCAGTACCTTGGGGAAGTGCAGTGAGGCAGACAGGCCGAGCAACTCGACGTTACGAGAACGGCCGTCGACCGTCGGAGCTCAGCCCGTTACTGATTTGGGCACGCATTTGGCACAGACTCCCGGGCCGAACCGGTGCGAGCCGGGCACCTCAAAGTCCGATGCCTGCGCATTGGCGAGGTCGCTTGCGTTGGAACTGGTGCTCTGCCCACTGACCGAGCCGAAGAGCATTCGCCAGCCAGCGATACACCGTCTTCCGGTGCATGCCCAACGTGGCGGCTACCTCTTCTGGATGCGCACCCGCCTCGACCTGTTGCACCGCGCGAATCCGCAGCACTTCCAACGTCTTGTGATCCAGCTTTCGGCCATCGTTCTCCCGCACAGACCTGATGGTCCCAGATCACAAGACCAAAGTCGACCTACTTTCGATCGACTTAGTACGAGCATGTGCCACCTGGAGGTCCGACCAATCGCTTGGTTGACCAAACCCACTCATGCAAATCTTGTCAGCTCAAAAATCGTCTTTAGGAAGTAAACGCATGCATTGTCTTCTAAGACGAATGTAACAACGTCGTATCTCTGGCCACGCTCGCTACGGAACACTGTCCAGGTCTGCTTCTCCCGTATAAGGCAGAGAGTGTCGTCTATCTCTTTCCCGATGCTGTAGTACGTCGGACGTACGCGCGCGCGTTCCAGAATCTCTATCAGATCTTGCGTTGTCATGCGCTCACCCCACCTCCTCTATGTAACCGGCCATGATCAAGTAGACGACCGATGTCGCCAGCTTGAGCCGACAAACTCGGCCTCGACGCAAGGGCCTTCCACGCTTGCTTGGCCAGTCGCTCGGCGACGTAGTCTGCGGGTAGCCGTCTCGGGTGGGCCAGCGATCGGCCTGTGCCAGGTGATGAGGCTTGGCCACGTCCGCGCCCGGCGGCCTGCTGCACGTCGGAGGTAGCGGGTAGTTGTGGCCCTCGAAGTCAGACAGTGCATGTTTGGCGTCGCCGGAGACATACTTGTCGCGCTTGCGGTTCTCGCTGGCTTACGGCTGGTCGGGCATGTGGGCTCCCGAGATCGGGCCTTCGGCCACACCTACGCCGTTGTCAACGTACCCGGATGGGCGAGGGCCCCAGCACAGGGGTTCTGGGGCCCTCCTCGGTTACAACTCTCAGCTGAGGACGAGGGTTGCAGTGAACAGCGGCGGACTACCACCGCTGCTTGCTGACGAGAGCGCTGGCTGGGTGAGGATCCGGTCCTTCCGCAAGGGCCTCGAGCACGGTCCGGGCGCCGCGCTGTTACTCGATTTCCCTACGTCCGATCGCCAGCTGCCCACCTCCCCCATCGCCGGCTCATCGTCGGTGCCGGCGATGGCGTCGAGCAAGCCGCTTCGCGGTGGCGGTCGTGGCGGCACCAGAGCCTTTTTCCAAAGCCTTGACGGATTCGGGGAACCCCACAGACGCCGGGAGTACCAGAAATGGCCGTCGGGGCAATGCCCCTTTCAGGCTGGGCACCGCTCTTACGCGGCGTTAGTAGTTCGATTCAGCCTGAACCTGACACGGTGGTCGCGCCCCTCAGCGTTGTGTCAGTGACTGCGGGATGTCGGTGATGATCCCGTCGACGCCGAGCTTGATCAGGTTACGCATGGGTCCTGCTTCGTTTACTGTCCATGCGTTGGTTTCCATGCCGAGCTGGTGGATGCGGGTCACCATTGCCTCGTCGGTGACCGTCCACTGGAGGTTGACCTGGTCCGCCCACGCGCTGAGGGCGACCAGCTCGGCGTCGGTCGGGCGGTTGGCGTTGAGGATGCCGATCGGTACGTCGGGCAGCTGTGCGTGGAACGCCTTGGCGTCGTCGACCTTGAACGACTGCACTGCAAGCTGGCTGTCGGCGAGCGCCTCGTCGACGTACCTCGGCAAGGACCGTAGCTCGGCCGCGAAGTCTTCCGCCAGTCCTTCGTAGTGGCCGCACGGGCTGATCTCGGCGAGCAGGCCGATCTTCCCGTCGATCTGGCGGATGAGGTCACGTACCGAGATGATCGGCTCGCCCGCGTAGCTCTCGTGGAACCACGACCCGGCGTCGAGGGTGCGGATCTCGGCCCAGGTGAAGTCGGAGACGCGGTAGGACAGCCGGCCCGGAAAGCGTTCCTCGACGTCGGTGGTGCGCACCATGGTGCAGTCGTGGAAGTTCACCAGGTGACCGTCCTTGGTGCGCTGGACGTCGATCTCCACAAAGTCCGCACGTTGCTTGATTGCCACCTTGACGGCTGCCTCGGTGTTCTCCGGCGCGATGGCGGACGAACCGCGGTGCGCGATCACGTCGACGTCGTGGGTCGGGCTGCCAGCGGCGATGGCCGTGGCCGGCGCCGCCAGGGACAGTGCGAACAGCAGCGCTCCGGCCGCTCGGCCGATTCCGGTAATCCTCACAACTTCTCTCCGCTCTCTCGGGGTTAGCGCGGTCAGTAGGCGCCTAGCCGCCGGGGGCGAGGTCCCTGCGTGCGGCGGACGTTGAGCTCCGCGGGATCCATGAATGCCTCAGCGGCGAAGATCCACCAACTGCAGAGACTCAAGCAGAAGACGGCAACGAATGCGTAAACGTGACCCAACCCGGCCAACTACAATCACAAACGAACGGCTGTAGATGTCCCGCGTCAAGAAGTTGGCAGGATTTCCTTGGTTTGAAATGTGGGGATAGTGGGGTCGGCCAGGCCGAGGTGTACTTCCTTCGGCAGCGTGCTTGGCGAGCATGACAGCGTCGTCGATCTCGTCGATGAACAGCCGCTCGTATTTCAGGGTGCCGAACCTGCGTTCGCGTGACCCGTTCTGGCCCGGCGACTTCACCCGGGTCCGCACGTGTGTCAGCTCGGGGTGAGAGACGACGAACGACGCGAACCGAAACGACCGGAACGGTCCACCGTTGTCGGTCACGATCGTCAAGGCCGCCTTGATCTGGCCCGTCTGCGTGTCGACCTCGCACAGGTCGGCGAGCGGATGTCCGAACAGGGCCTCGAAGTCGGCCAGGGCAAGCCACCGCGGCGATGGCGTCATGCTGGTTCGCCGTGGGTGAGATGTGGAACGGGTGCTCGTACTTCGACCAGTAATCCTGGCAGCCCGCTAGCCGCCAGGTCCCGCCGCAGGTGGTCTCGAACTCCGAAAAGGCCAACTGCCAGACCTGGTTCGGCCTGGTGGGCCTGGTCGCGACGCGGCATTACGACACTCGGCCAGCTTGCGGCGTTCCCGCTGGTACTCGGCTGGCAGGATCAGCAGCCCCTCGTCGCGAAGCAGCCGCAGAATCGTGGCCTCAGACACGACATGGCCCTCATGCCGCACCATCGCCCACACCTTGCGATGACCCCACGCCGGATGGCCAGCGCATGCCTGACCGCCAGCTCCGCCGCTACCGACCGCGCTGGCCGCGACCACGGCCCCTTCGAGGGCCGACCGGCGCGTCTCCTTTACTGCCAGCGCCGCCGAGTCCGCTCGGGCATGTCGAAAGACCTCTGGCAGAACCTCGTGGTCGACATGCCGTCCTCCACGCGGATCACCTCGAGGTCCTCGAAGGTCCCAGCCGACCCTCCGCGGACTTCTTCCAGAACCGCCGCACTTGTCGCAGCTGAACATGTCCCGGCGGATGATCTTCAGTCTCGAGGGCCACCTTGGCCAGCCGAACGACGACTAGTGGCCACCAGCGGGTACCTCGACCTCAACGGAAGATACGCCCAGAGCGGAGTGCCCATCGTGCAAAACACGGTCACCACGAACACCGGTAGCCAACGCTGGCACGTACTGCCAACCGACTCCGGCTACGTCAAGCTGCAGTCGCGGCTCAGCGGCAAGGCCGCCGCAGTCAGCGGCGCACTTATCGACCCTGGTACGCCGCTCGTCTCTGCAGACTTCGGCGACGCGCTCAACGACCAATGGCGGCTGGCGCCGCCTGGCTCTGCCGGCCACCACGTCGGCAAGCTCAGCTGAACCGTGAGGGAGCTTAGCCCGGATCCACCGATGGGTGTGGCTGGGTGAGCGTGGCGTGAGGGGCGGATGCCCTTGCGTGTTGGAGGATCGGACTTGTCGAAGGTTCGAACTTGTGCACTGCGAAGGCATCCGCAAGATGACCGCCGCTGACCACACACGCCATCAGCCCGACCCATCCCTCCCACTCGGCGATCACGCTGCAGAGTCCATTGTCATCGCTGCCACGATCTACGCCGACGGCGACAAAGAGCGTCGCGTCCTGGGTGCAGATCTGCGGAATACGAGCGACCGGCCGCAGACCGTCTTGTTCGGTATCGACCCGAAGTGATTCGCACAGGGGCCGTCCGTGTGCGATCTACTCGCATCCGGGGCGTCCCTCGTTCGAAACGACCCGGGCACATAAAACCCGGGTTGATCGTGCACCGAACGCGCAGTGCACGATCAACCCGGGGATGGGACGGATCAGTATTCGATGACACTCACGCCCGGCACGACCCGACCGAGCTCGCGAACATCCCCTTGAGTGATCGGTGAAAGCCGACGGTTCCATTCCCGTACGGCCTTGGCCGTCGTCTCCTTCGTCAGGCGTTCGGCAACGGCCTCGACCGCGCTCTGCGCCCCATCGCCCGGGTCCCAGACCTCGTCAGTCTCGTACGGCAGGGTCCAGACATTACCGAAGCCACGCTCCTTCAGGTACGGGATCATCGTGGGCACTGTGTAACCCGACCCGAAGTTTCGCGCGGTATCGAACAACACCGGCAGTTTCGTCAGATCGGTCTTTCCGAAGTAGTGCTCGACATATCTCGCTACGCCACCGAGCATCCGGGAGTCGACGATGTGCTCGGTCGTGTCACCGAAGGTGACGTAATAGAGCGGCACGTATCCCAGCCAGTTCTCGTAGACGGGATGGCCCATGTGATACGGGTTCAGCACGATCCCGCGCACAGCCGGTCGCCGGCCTTTGTCGGTGAACGCAGAGGCATTCCTGCGCATGAACGAGAGCGTCGCCGCGGTCCCGATATCGAACATCTGCAGGTGGGTGTCACCGGTGACGAGAGTTGCAGTGAATCCAGCCGCCTTCGCGTTCGCGGCCATACCCGGCACCGCCGAAGCCGCATAGCTCACCTCCCAGTCAGCGATGGCGTGCGAAGCGCTCTTGTCCCAGTCGAGGTAGTCGGTCGTGAACTTGTCGAGCTGATCCAGATAGGGGACGAGCTCGATGGTTCCTTCAGATTGTGTCGCGCTGCCTCCGGGTCGACGGATTACCTGGTACGCGGGCATCGTCGGCGTGCCGTTGCCGCCGGTGAAGTAGACGCTCTTTACCTTGTGCCGACGGAGGAATTCGAGATACTCCGGGGGCATCCGGAGCAGGTTGATCCACGACGTCGCACACTGGCAGACCGACCCGTCACCACCTGTCGTGGCGGTCGTCGAATAGCCATCGGCGTTCGCCTGATCGATGATCCCCGTGATCTCCTGAATGCTGTTGGTGTTGGTCAGGAAATGTGCCGGTAGCCAGGCGGCTTTCAGAGAGCGTTCGAGATTTCCGTCGGAGAAGAGCCCGACGACAACGTTGTCGATGGGGGTTTCGCGCCCGATGGCCGAGTCGTAGAAATCGACCGTGTAGCGCACCGAGTCACGGACGAAGTCGGGCGTACCCCACACCGGTCGGGGCCCGCAACCGTCACACCGGGTCTTCCACGAATGCGAGAGGCCGCCCGTGAGACCTTCGGCGGCTTTCTGCACCCCCCATTCGGTGCTCAGCCCACCATCCATCGCGTAGACGGGAAAGTCCTTGTACGACGAACGGTTCACTCGATACGTCGTGAGGTCTCCACGCTCGCCGATCCGGAAGAACGTCGGACTCATCAAACGGGTGACACCATTCACCGACGAGCGAACGTAGACGGCGTGGGCTCCACGTTCCAGGCTTTCCCCGGCGCTCAGCAGCCGCACCCGGACCTGACGTTTCTCCTTCGCGCGCAACCCGATCTCGTCGATGGGCTTGCTGATCCGAGGCGCCAAGGGGGCGGTGAGTCCAGCCGTCGTGGCCGACAGATCAGTGACCGAGACCGTACGATCCAGCCTGTTCTCGAGCACGCAGTCGAGCATCTGAGTCTGCCCCGCCACCCGCAGCGGGTGCGAGGTCTCGCAGTCGAATGCGACCGGTTCCCGATCGGGCACCTGGACCGGTGTCCCGTGCACGGACACTTCCGTCAGTTGCGCATCACCAGACTCGGCATAGAGGTCCACTCGCACATAGCGCGCGGCGATCTCGCTCCCGAACGTGTCACCGGCATCGGTCGCGACGGTCGGGCGGTTCTTCAGTCCGATCGGATACCAGTCGATGCCGTTCAGACTGCCACGCACCTGGTACGTCGCATGTCGTTGCCCGTCGACGTACGTCCGTACGTTGGTGGACCGAATCTGGAATGTGCCTTGCAGGTCGACCTGCCACCACGCGCTGCCGTTCGAGGCGAGTGGTGCCGACCATTGCCGAGCGTTCGTCCGGTCACCGTCGACGACGTTGGCCGGATCGTGGCCCGCTGTCGCAGCCGATGCGGATGTCGGCTTGCCGAGGCTGACCGGGGAATCGAGCACGTCCGCGCCCGCGGTTACGGTGGCGCCCGAGGCAACGGCGAACGTGGCCGCAGCGACCATCAGCCGCCGTACGAACGGGGTCATCTCCTCGACCTCCTTCAGTGGAGAGGGGAATGTCGAAGTCAGCATGGCAGCGGCCTCGATTAAGTCAAGGAATCTATGAAAAATTCGTGTCCGCGATCGGCTGGCAGTCCGAGAAGAGAGGGGTGGCCATGTCAGAGCCGACCTCGGCGACGGCTCCACTGCTGCGACGGCTCAACGCCGGTAAGGTGCTCGATGTCCTGCGCACCAACGGCCCGACGTCGGTCGGCGAACTGGGCCGGCTCGCCGGGCCGTCCCGCGTGACGCTCGATGCGGTCCTCGGTCAGCTGCTACGGCGCGGGCTGGTTGCCGAGGTCGCGGCCGAGCAGGAGACCGGGGCCCGCGGGCGCGGGCGCCCGCGTCGACGGATTAGGTTCCGTCCGGAGGCCGGGCTCGTCCTCGGTATCGATATCGGCGCCCGTCGGCTGGAGATCGTGGCTACCGACCTCGCCGGGTCGATCGTGGAACGCACCGGGCGCGTGCTCGGCCCCGACCTGAGCCGGGCACGTCGGCTCGGGGCCGTCGGCCGTGCCGTGACCGAGCTGCTGGAGCGACCAGCCTTGGCTGGAAAGCGACCGCTCGCGGTCGGAGTCGGCACGCCTGGCATCGTCGACCTCGACACTGGCAGCGTCACCTACTGCACCGCGCTCAACAGGCTGGAGCGACCTGCCCCTGGCCGCGACGCTCGCGCGCACCCTCGGCTGTCCGGTCGTCGTCGAGAACGACGCGAACCTTGCGGCGATCAGCGAACGTTGGCAGGGGATTGCCTCCGATGCGGACGACGTCGTCGTCCTCGTCGCCGGCGAGCGGACCGGCGCCGGCATCGTCATCGGTGGCCAGCTCGTCCGCGGCAAACGCAGCGGCACCGGTGAGATGACGTTTCTCGGCCTGCTCCGGGCGGCCGATCCCGACCAGGAGATCGAGCAGATCGTCCAGGAAGTGGCCCATCCGAGGCTTACACAGTTGTCATGACACAGCCGCAATGACCAGCGAAACCGTCGACGAGCCCGTCGGGCGGGTCGTTCAACCCGTGCCTGGCGAACGCTGCGGCGAGAGCCGGCCGGACCTCCTCGATCGGTCGACATGCATGACTAGCAAACACCTGGTCGACGGCAGCCTGCATCCTCTGCTGGGCAACCTTGCTGGCTGCTCGCTCCAAGGCTGGGTTCATCCCAAACGTGGACTTGGGTTCCTTCGTCATGCGGCGAACGTAAACGCATCCGCCGACATAAGGGCAAGCGCTCAGGCGGTCTCGGGTGCTGCTTACGCAAGTTGGGCCTGTCACCGCAGCGGCCGCCGCGTCGGGCGTACCAGCAGAACCCGGCGGCGGTCCAGAAGTGGAAGACCGAGATCTACCCGGCGATCCGCGCCGACGCCGAAGCCGCGGGTGGCACCATCTACTTCGCCGACGAGGCGGGCATCCGATCCGACTACCACGCCGATACCACATGGGCACCAGTCGGGCAGACACCGATTGTGAAGAACACCGGCGCCCGACACTCAGTGAACATGCTGTCGGCGGTGACCCCACAGGGAGCGCTGAAATTCACCGTCCACGAAGGCACCGTCAACGCCGCCGTGTTCATCGACTTCTGTAAACGCCTCATGCACGACACCACCGGCCCGGTCTATCTGATCGTCGACGGACACCCATCCCACCGAGCCAAGATGGTTAAAGAATTCGTCGCCTCAACCAACGGCCAACTCCAACTCTTCTTCCTGCCCGACTACTCAGCCGAACTCAACCCCGACGAATGGGTCTGGAAGAACGTCAAACACGACCGCATCGGCAAGATCGGCGTCACCAGCCAAGAAGACCTCGAAGCCAACCATCGCAGCCCTCCGACGCCTGCAAAACCTTCCCCGCCTGGTCCGAGGCTTCTTCGCCGACCCGCATCTGAGCTACATCACCACCTGAAACCCAAACCAGTTGACCTACTTCTGACCGGCTTAGTATGCGCGGGCGATCTGGTCTGCTGGACCAAGCTGATCTGCTTCACCGGCACCGACCTGGCCCGAGTCGAGATCAACACCTTCCGCTACCGCGTCCTGCACGTGGCGGGGCAGTCGATGACCACATGACGCATTCGGCCGATCATGGCGCCGATCATTCCAGCTGGTCGGCTTCGTGGCTGTGGGAACACGTGACGGCGCGGCTGGCGCGTTACTGCATCGGGTGGCCGAGAATCTGTCCGCCTGTGCGTGCGAAGTCGACGTCGATGCAGGCGACCCGGGGTCCGGCCTCGCCGGCGTGGCCGGGCGCCGTACTGGTGCCGTGCTCGTGGATCACCACCGACCGGGCCATCTTCTGGTTGACCGGCCACGTCACCTCGCTGGCCGCGACCGCGCTGCCGAGGCGGTCGGTGGTGAAGTCGAGCCAGATCTCGTTGTGCGGGTTGGCGTACTTGGGATTGACCGACGGCTGGACCGGGTCCGGGTGCCACTGCGTGTGTGAGCCGGAGTCGTCGGGTGCGGGGCCGCACCGGTTCATGTGGACGTGGGCGCCGTAGTGGCGGTCGGGGACGAGGCCGTTGATGGCGAGCAGGGTCGCCGTACCGCGCTGCGAGGCGACCGAGACGACCGTGGCGCGGGCGCCGACCGGAACGAGGCGATGGTTGTACGTCAGGGCGCTGGCCCCGGAGTTGGCTGGTTCGAACGCCTCACTGACGACGACCGGTGGGTCGGGCGCCGCACTGGCCGGTGCGTCGGCGGAAGCCTGGCCGGCGAGGAACGGCGACGTCGCGAGCAGGGCGACCGAGAGCACGGTGGACATCGCGAGACGTCTCATCCCCCAAGCATCGACCTGGCCATCGTGTCCGGCGAAGGGACGTTGGCCCGCCGGGCGGCCGGGTCTTTGGCGGGAGTCCCGGCGGCGCGGACGGGCAGTCCACCCACGTGCACCCGCCGGGCGAGATGGTGTACGGCGGACATCCGGGCCGCCAAACGAAGAGGTGGACAGTCCCGGCGAACCAGACAGCACTGGGGTTGTCGATGCCGGCTACTAAGGTGCCGCGCTCACGGAGTCACCTCACCTACGGATTGCCGGCCCCGCCACTACACGCCCCTGATGATCCCAACCACCCACTGCCGGACCCGCCAGTCGGCGGAAACATGGGCCGCCATGTCCGCCGCAGAATCCGCCCAACCCGCACAACGTCCGGATACGCGTCTGAGCAGGTCGGCACCGCCCCCCCGCCCGCACGTCGAGCCCACCGCAGAATGCCGCCGAAACCACGCACAATCCCCCGAGCACTACCGCCACGAACGTCCGAGCACCCTCGGAGCAGAACAGTCACAGCGACACTCCGTCCATCCCCTGGAACCGTGGACGGTTTGATGTTGCGGTGGCCGGGGGCGCGGCGCGTTGGGCGAGGCAGGCTTGGCCTGCCCTTGGCTGTACGCGTGAGGGGCCGCGGAGGCTCCGGGGTCAAGGGCGGGCCGTCAGGCCCGTCGCGCGAAGCGCGATGCGTTCGCACCCTTGAGGCCGGAGAGGCGGCCCCGTATCCTGCGCGGCGCCCCGACGCGGCGACCCGGACAGATGGCGGCGGCGGAGCCGCCTCGACGTGTTGATCTGGTTTCATCTCGCCCGCCCTGCCCGCGGCGGTTTTCGGCCTGTGGGCCAACTCGTAGGCGACCGGAGACACCATTCCGCACGTTGAGTGGCGCCTGTCGTTGTTGTACTCATCGATCCAGGCCGCCACCACCTGGCGGGCCTGTTCCCGGCTAGTAAACCGAGGGTGAGCGCGGAAACACTCGAACTCCAGGGTCGAGTTGAACGCCTCGGCCACCGCATTGTCCAACGCCGAACCGGTACGCCCCATCGACTGCGTGACACCGCCGCGGGCGCACGCCGTGGCGAACACACCTCCGGTGTACTCCGAACCCTGGTCGGAGTTAACCGGATATCCGGTTAACAGCGATTATGCCGAGTCTTGCGTTAAGCCGAGGAACCGTAGTTTCGCCTGTGCTGGTGGGGTTCGTTGATTGATTCCTCGGCTTAACGAACCCGTGTTATCGGAGGCTGTAGAGGGCTTGGATCCGGTCCTTGGTCAGTCGTTGGGTGGGCGGGGAATTGATCGCTGGGGTGGCGGCGTTGACGGCTGCACGCATCATGTCGACAGTGGCGAAGGCGTAGAACGCTGTCGTGGTCGAGGTGTTCTCGTGGCCGAGGAGCCTCATGATGATCGGCAAGGGGATGCCCTGCTGATAGAGGTCCATGGCCTTGGTCTTGCGCAGCATGTGGCAATGGACGTGCTCTGGAACCGAGGGGCAGTGGATGCGGGCGGTGCGTGCTGCCTGCTTCAGCACTGCTGCGACAAAACCGCAGACGAGATCCTCGACAGCATCACAGCCATTTGTAAACGAATTAAAGGCGAGGGACACTAGTGACATGTGAAAGACTCGATGACCTCCGCCGTATTCGCGATAGCATTTGCATAATTCGGTATATTGATGTCGAGAGCAGCGTGCATCTCTACATCTGAATAGTCGGCTGTTGCGTCTCGTACCATCGTGACTTCGTAGCCAAGCTCAGCAGCAAAACGCACCGTAGCCTCGACACAGGTGTGGGCGATGAGCCCGATGACTATGAGCCGCTGGATACCGTGCCTTTTGAGCTGCAGGTCCAGATCGGTGTTGGCAAAGCCACTGGAACACCAGTGCTCGGTCGCAACGGTCTCTCCTGGTTTAGGCGTGAACTCGGCACGGATCTCGCCACCCCACGTGCCGTATTCGAAGGTCCTATGCGACCAAGCCGCCTTCTGCACGGGTGCAATGGACATCCAGTCCTCATAGTCGCCTGCACGGTAGCGGCGATGCAGCGCATAGACGACGCGAAGCTTCGCCATTCGTGAAGCATTGAGAACCTGCAGCATGTGCGGCACGCAATTGTTTCCTTCGGCCACCCGCTGCAGCCTATTCCACACTTTCCCTCCGTCGGAAATGAAGTCGTTGTATGGGTCGATCACAAGAAGCGCAGTGTTGTCTGCCTCGTACCGCAACCCTGCCATTTGCCCCCCTTGAGCGGTCCCTCGATCGACGAAACATGCTTGGCTCGTGATGTCGATCGGCGAAGCGGCCTGCCTATGACGGTGAATGGTCTACACACCTTCAACGACGCAGTCGCCGCGTTGTGCACCAGGCCCGAACGCCTCGAGTTCCTCCTGGCCCGGAGGAGCACCTGTTCGCCGTAGCCCAGAGTGCGGTGAACCTCGGCCGGGAACCGGCATGGTGGGCACATCGGCAAGGCAACCGGAACATTTCCGCACAGAAGTCAGCAACGGCGTTGATCGCGCTCAGTTCCCCAACACCGTAGGTCGTGCCGAGCGCACCGACGCCAGGGATCCATGCGTAGCCATCGCCCCGCGTGACCGGCGTTCGTTGCAACGACTAGCCACTCGATGCTGGCATGGGCGGCGTCACATTGGAACTCCAGCCCCTTGAATAACGGATTTCGGCTCTGCCGGACGGCTCGGTGCGATAGCGGACCAAGCGCAGTTCGCACCAGTCGAGAGATGGCTTTGCGCCAGCTGAACTCGCTGCGAGGACCATGACCGGCGGAAGGTCATGACTGGCCTCGTAGGCGGACGTGGACGAGGCTACTGTACTGACCGCCGAAGCCAGCACGACGTCGTGGACAAGCGGCGCCAACTCATTCGTGTCGGTCCAGCCATGGTGGTGCCCCCTTACGGTCATCACCCGGGCTCTACCTGTCTTCAGGCCGGCGGCTACCGGTCAGCGACAGCAGCGCCTCGGGCAGCCGCTACGCATTCGTGCCAACGGCGACCCAACCCGCTGGGACATCCACCACTGGCAGAACAGGAACCCATCTTTGTCGATGGACTCGTCCAGCTCATGTGGGGCGCGCCGGTGCACCTCTACCACGGAGGGCTGCAGCACGCGAGCGTGCGCTACCACGACCCGGTCGCCAGCCGACCAGGACTGCCCGCCGACGTCGCCGCGCTCGTGGCCCAGGTCGAGCGTCAACGGCGACGCTGCACCTGGTCAACTGCTCGACCACCACCGGCCGCGACATTGTCCTGCAAGCCGGGGCCTTCGGCGAGCATCACATCGACCACGCCACCATCCTCGACGGCGACAACGCCGGACAGCACACGCAGGTGAACGCACCCTGGCTTCCTCTTTACCTGCAGCCCCGTGGACACCTTCGGCTTCGCCTCACCATCGCCGTTTCGCCAACGCCCCTTCGTACGACACCTGCGGCCGCTACACGCTGCTCAGCCGGCACGGGAAGCCGTATCGGAGTGCGACGCCTGGACGATTGGGCGGCGGTGGTCTACCTGGAGACCGCCCCGTTCGTCACTGGCGCGAGCTGTACAGCTTCCCGCGACAGGCCTTGGTCACGCTGGAGTTGGTGCCGCGGAGTCGTTTCCCGGGCCGCGATCCCAAACATGCGGTCACCGCTCCGGCTTCAGCCGGCAGGCGAGGGCGAGGTCGTTACCTGAGAGAACGACACCATACCGGGGAGGTAGCGGTCGTCGCTGTACTCGAAGGCGCGGCCGTCGACGAAGCGCACAGTACGCAGCACACGCAGCACGGGCGTCCCGCGGGAGACCCCAAGCAGACGACCGTCCATCGCCGACGCCGCGATTGCCTCGATGCGGTGTTCGGCGTGTCCGAGAGGCACGCGGTGCTCTCGCTCGACGACCTCCATGATCGACCGTGCGTCGACGGGTAGCGACTCGATGGTGGCTGCGAGCCAGCTGGGGAACGTCGTGTGCTCGACCATCACAGGCACCCTGTCAAGGGCACGCACCCGCACCACCCGCAGGACTGGATCGCCCCGCCGGCCGCCGAGCTCGCGCGCCTCCACGCCCGTGGCTCGCCCCCGGGCGACCTCGACGAACCGACCCGACGGCGTCATACCGGAGGCCAGCGCCCACTGACCGAAGGAGCGTACGACGCTCAGGCTCTGCGAGCGCGTCGCGGCATGGACGTACCAGCGTCGCCCAAGGGGCGACACGAGTCGGCTCTCGTTCTCCAACCGGGCGAGGGCGCGCTCCACGGTGCCCCGGGCGACCCCAAACTCGCGCGCGAGCGAGGCCACACTCGGCAGCACGGTCCCGATCGGGTACTCCCCCGCGCGGATACGCACCTCGATCGCCGAAGCAACCGCACGGAACCGAGGTGACGCCCGCCAGACGCCTGCCACGTGGTCCGGCCGCGGGAGCGCCTCAGACATCACATCACCCGAGACCGAAGAGACGTTGCACGAACCAGAACAGCCCGACAACCGCGACTCCCGCAGCCACGACGACCCCCAGCCACAGACCGATCGGCGGTAGGCGCCGACGCAGAAGCAGGAGAAGCGGGAAGACCACCACGATGATCGCGAGCTGCACCAGCTCGATACCGACGTTGAACACCAGCAGGGAGCTGAGCAGTGCCCACGAGAACGGCTCGTCGATTCCGAGCGCGCCAGCGAATCCGAGGCCGTGGATCAGGCCGAAGGCGAAGACGACACCGAGCCGGGCCAACTCGGCCGATGTGACTCGACGGCGCACGGGACCGTCGGCGGCTGTCCGAGCAGCTGTCTTCACCGGTGACGTGAGCGTCGCGGTGCTCCCCGATGCCGGGCTGTCGTCCCTCAAATTGGCAGCCGTTGCTGCGAGAGATGCAGCGTTCCCAGTACGGGGCGGCTGCTGCGCCCTGCTACGCCAGGCGCCCCACACGTGCCAACCGGCAGCAGCCGAGATCGACAATGCGATGACCGGCTCGACGATCGCGGCCGGCACCGAGACGACACCGAGGCCTGCGAGGATGAACGTCAAGGAGTGCGCGGCGGTGAATGCGCTCGCGGCCAGCAGAATGTCGCGCAGCCGCCTGGACCCGACGATGAGCGCGAGAAGGAACAGGATGTGGTCGATGCCGAAGAGCAGGTGCTCGACTCCCAGCACGAAGAACTCCCCCAGCCGCGCGGACGAGGCCTTGTCGCTGACGAATGTCGGGTCGTCGGCGGTGAGGACGGCGTTCCCGGCGCTGCCGTGCAGGTCGTACTCGAGGATCGTGTCGGTGCTTCCCACGAATCCCTCGTTCTTGGGGAACAGCTCGCTCGTGACCTCGTACGCGGCCGCACTGTCCGAGGACGCCGGGCAGGAGAAGTCCAGCACGACGATGGTATGGGGGACACCATCGCGCTCGCTAGCCCGGAAGTCGCCCACCTGTGACGGCGAGCAGTCCTCGCCGCCGAGGGCGACGCCGAACCCGTTGCGGACGTACGCGAGCACGGTCTCCGCGTGGGTGTCGAGCACCCCGACGTCGGCACCGGACGTCCGGAACGTCGCCTTCGCCTCGCGCTCCAGCTCGGGATCGTCTTCAGCCTTCGCGGCTGAGATGACCAGCAGGACGTACTCGAGCTCGACCTCCGCCCTGACCACACCATCGGCCGGTTCGGTCAGCTCGACGTAGACCGCGGATGTGAAGCCGTGCGCTGCCGCGGGCAGGCCCATCGTCGCCAGGGCGCAGATCGCCAGGATCGCGACCGCGAGAAGGCGGCGCCAGAACGAAACAGTCATCGCATCCTCGGGTGGGGGCCTCGTGGGTCGGTGGGCACGCTAGCCAGGTACCGGCACGTCGCAGTGACCGCTTGGTGAATCTCACGCGAAGGGTCCGTCCGACGCGCCGGCAGCGACGCGCCGGACGGACACAGGTGACCACGTCGAGCAGGACCCCCGGACACACCGTCGGTCGTAAGGAGGTCCCGGCCGGCGAGCTGCGCTCGCGGACCCGAGGTCTGGGGTTGCCGTCCCGTGGTCTCTTCGAACTGTTGTCAGCCGGCGCTCGTCGTGAAGGTCGTGGTGATCGGCTTGCCCGCCTTGCCCCAGGTGTTGTGCGGGGTGATGCGGACTTCGTACTCAGTGTTCGGGGTCAGCCCGGTGATGGCGTGGCCGCGGGCCGGCGGCAGCGGCAGGATGTAGAAGCCGGACCACTGTTTGAAGTCCGCGACCTTCGCCCCGATGGTCTTGTCGACGACCTCGTAGCGGTAGATGTGCACGATGTCCTGCACGTTGTTGGGCGCCGGCAGGGCCTGGCGGAACGACACCTGGGCCGCGTCGGCCCGGATGTCACTGACGGTGACCGCGGATCCCTTCGGCCACAGCGGGCCCTTGGTGGCGGCGGCACGGCGGTTGGTGAACGGGAAGTTCTTCTGCGGGTTCTTGACCGCCGTCTTGACGTCCCACTTCCAGGTCTGGTCGATCCATTGGCCGGCCTGCAGGTCGTAGTTCTTGACCGTCACGACGCTGCCGTTGACCTCGACGATGGAGGTCTGTGCGTTGTCGCCCGCGTCGTTCGGAGTCGTGTCGTTGTCGACGCCGCTCTCCATCTCGAAGTAGGCCAGTGGCGGCGCGTTCACGGTCGTGAACCCACCGTCCTGCCAGATCGAGGTGGAGATGTTGTTGGGGGTGTGGATGTGGCCACCCCACACCACCGCCTGCGGGTAGGCGTCGAAGACCGACTTGAAGGTGTCACCGCAGCCGGTCGACAGACCAGCGCCGTACCACTCGTTCGACACGTAGTGCGTGCACCGGAGCGGGTGGTGCACCAGCACGAACACGGGGCGGTCGGGGTTCTCGGCCGTGTCGGCGGCCAGACGCGACTGGAGCCAGTCCCGCGCGTAGGCGTAGTTGCCGGTGTTCGGCTGGGTCGGCCGGCCGGTCGCCTCGTCGAATTCGCCGGCACCCGGGGAGACTGTGATGAAGTGGTAGCCGTTGATCGTGTAGTCGGCGTTGGGACGCTGGCCACCCGTCGCTTGGGTGAACAGGTCGTAGCCCGCCATGCTGCCGCCGATGTCGTGGTTGCCGAGCGCCGCGACGAGGTCGATGTCGTCGGTGCCGTCGCCGTTCTCGTCGAGGCGGCGGTCGAGCACCTCCTTGAGACCGGCGTACTCTCCGGCGGTGGCGTTGTTCGTCAGGTCGCCGACGAACAGGGCGGCGTCCATCTTCTCGGCGTGGAACAGGTCGAAGGCCTTGTCCAGGTCGCGCCACTGGTTATGGATGTCACCCAGCGCACCGAAGGTGATCCTGGGCGGCCGCCCAGCCGTCGATGGCCGCGCCGCGGTCGTCCGTGCCTGCTGGACCTCGGCCTCGTCACCGGCGACCACCGGGAACTCCTGGGTGTCCACGGCGCCCGCGTCGCCTACCGCCGAGTAGGTGAGGGTGTAGTCGCCGGGGCGCTGCGGGGTGAATTCATAGTTCCGGTCGTCACCGGATCCGCTCGGCGAGATCTCTGAGGTGACCCCGTCGGGGGAGGTCACGGTCACCACGAATCCGCTCTTGTCCAGAGCGGCGCCGTCCTCGACGGCGCTGGCTTCGGGAATGCTGTAGGCCTTGCCGACCGCAGCGGTCTTCTCGGGTGCGAACTCGAGCTGAGCCGACTCGTTGAGCAACTCGAACGTGGGCTTGTCTGTCGTGGCCTGGGCGGCGACGGCGCCGCCACCTACGACCACTGCCGTCGCGGCGGCGACGGCGAGCAGCCGGGGCCGCCACGAGCGCCTGATGGAACTCATCGCTCTCCTCGTCCCTTCTCTGCCCGAACCGAGTGCCGGGCAATTGACTAGACAAGTCGATCGGACGGTGACGGCGAGCGGCTTCCGTCGCCCAGTCCTCGGAACGGCGGGATCGTGAATGTTCCGTGATGCGATGTGGCAGTTGTCCGTGACTGCCAGTTCCGACCGGGGGACCGGGTGGACGACGGGCCCTAACAGGCGCCATCGGCGAGGCGAGGTGGGACCTTCTCGTAATCCCTTCTCGAAGTAGTCCCCTACCCCGACACGGCGTCCAGCCTCAACCTTGATGCGTTCTGCGGGCCTTCTGCTAGCTGCGTTGGTCGCCAAAGCAGCCAAGGACAACATCCCCAACAGCCTCTACGAGCGGCTCACGGCACGGTGGAACACCTCGCGACGCCTAGCGGCAGTCGCACTGACCGAGTTCCCAGCCCTAAAACCGAGTTCCCAGCCCTAAAGGGGATGGGCCCTGGTCCCGAATTCTCGGCGGGTGACTGCTGAACGCGTACGTGGGCACTCGCCGAAACCCAACCAATAACCCACACATCCTGAGGAGAAGAGTTCATGCGTAATGGTGAGATCACCACCACGGTGGCCGGGCACCTGACCAGTGACCCCGAGCTACGGTTCACCCCGAATAGCGCACTGCCCGCCGCGCGCCGCGCCGCCCCGTGGCGGGGTTCACGGTCGCGGTCAACTCCCGTACCTATGACCGGCAGACCGGCAAGTGGACCGACGGGGACATCGTTCGTGCGGTGCACGGCGTGGCGTTTAACTGGCCGAGAACATCGCCGAGTCGCTGCAGAAGGGCGACAGAGTCCTCATGGCCGGCCGATTCGGCGAGGACCACTGGCAAGACGCCAAGACGGGAGAGAATCGGTCGGCGTGGACGGTGAACGCCGGGCAGGGTGCTCGGTGTAGGCGAGCCGGGAGAACCCGTCTTCGGCGGAGTGGAGGTAGATGTAGCCGGCCTGGGCGCCTTCCCCTCCAGACCTTTCCACGACTCAACCTGGGTCCGTGTCCGAGGACCGCCGGGCACCTCAGGAGACTCTGCTCCATCAGGAGTGGACCGGGCTACGCCATCCTCCTGCAAGCGGGTGCCTCGCCGCGCTTGCCGTGGTGCGCGCATCGTCGGACCGATCCGCAACAGCGCGGACTACTCAGAGGATCTCCGGCAGTTGTGCGACGCCCGGCAGTAGGTGGGTGTGCCGCTCGCGGCCGAGTGCGCTGGCGTCGAACGATCCGGTGAGCACGCCGACGACCAGCCGGGCGCCAGCGTTGACCCCGGCGGCCAGGTCGTTGGGGGTGTCACCGGCGACCAGGACCCGCTGGGTGCTGGTCACGCCGGTGGCCTCCATGCAGCGGAAGATGAGGTACGGCGCCGGCCGGCTCACCGGGACCAGGTCGGAGGTGACCACGGTCTCGATCAGTGCCCCGGGGCCGACCTCCCAGCCGAGCCCGGCGAGGATCGAGGCGGCGATCTCGTGGGCGTAGCCGGTCTGCAGCGCGATCCGCACGCCCCGTGAGCGCAGCGTCTCCAGCGCCTCGACGACACCGGGGAAGGGCGCGGGGGGAGTCTCGCGGTAGGCGGTGACCAGGCGCGTGCTGAAGTCGGCGTACACCTTGTCGACTGTGGGCTCTGACACGTCCGCGGAGAGTCCTGCGAGCAGCCCGGCGATCGCCTCGCGCTTGCTGGTGCCTTTCCAATGCGCCAGGAGGTCGGGAGGCACCGGTACGCCGGCCGCGTCCGCGACGGTCTGGTCGAGCACTCGGTAGACCAGGCCTGCCTCGTCCACGGTGGTGCCCGCCATGTCGAGGGCGGCAAGCTCGATGTGCGGGCTCACGAGGTCTCCTTCAGGATGCGCAGGCCGTGGGTGACGCCGACTGAGGTCGGCCGGGAGTTGTCGATCGTGAAGGTGACCCGGTCGGAGCGGTAGCGGTCGTCGCCGTACTCCAGGGGTACGCCGTCGGCCGACGTCGCCCGTCGTCGTTCGCGCAGCAGGGGGCTGCCGAGCTCGAGGTCGAGCAGTTCGGCGTCGACCTCGTCGGCCGCGACCGCGTCGATGGTGTGCCGTGCCGAGTGCAGGTCGACGCCTTGGCTGATGAGCCAGGCGTAGATCGAGCCGCAGTCGGGGTCGAAGTCGAACAGCAGGCGCCCGACGCGCTCGACGAAGCTGCTGCGCTCGAGCATGGCCGGATCGCCGTCAAGGGTGCGCAGCCGGAGCACGTCGATCACCGGTTCGCCTTCCTCGATCCCGAGGGCCGCCGCGGCGGCTGCGGAGGCGCCCCGCCGGGCCACCTCGATGGTGCGCTGGCCGGGCACCCGGCCGATCTGCTCGGCCCAGGCGGTGAACGACAGGAGGTTCTCGAACGGCTGGCCCAGGGCGTTGTCTCGCACTACGGGCGGGCGTCCTTGTCCGCCTCCGATGAGTCCCTCGTGGCGCAGCGTCGAGAGGGCGCTGCGTATGGTGCCGCGGGACGCGCCGAAACGGGCGCTCAGCCGAGCCTCGGAGGGGAGGTTGGTGCCGGGGGCAAGCTCGCCACGCAGGATCTGGTCGCGCAGCTCGTCAGCGACCTGGACGCGCAGTGGGACCGTCGGCATGCCCCGACCCTACAACTTGGCCAGACAAGTCGACGGTTTTGCGCTGTAAACGCTGTGCGAACGACTCGCAGTCCGATCGAGGACGCAGAAAACATTCGGTTAACTTGTTCATACAAGTAATGCGCGAGCCTTGACCGGCCCGTTCAGCGCCGACCAGCGTGTGGCCCGTGACCACCCCCAGCACGCCTGCTGCCCCGTCCGGCGAGCCCGGATTCGAGCCCACTGACGCCGCCGACCTGGTCGTCGTCGGTGCCGGGATTGTTGGTCTCGCGCACGCCCTCGAGGCGGCGCAGCGCGGACTTCGGGTGACCGTGCTCGAGCGGGACCGGCGGGCCGTCGGCGCCTCGATCCGCAACTTCGGCCACGTCTGCGCGACGGCCCAGGCCGGGCCGGCGCTCGACTACGCGCTCTTCGCCCGGGAGCGCTGGCTGCGGCTCGCCGAAAAGGCTGGGTTCTCCGTGCAGGAAACCGGAACCCTCGTGGTTGCGCGCACCCCGGCGGAGCAGGCGGTGCTCGAGGAGTTCGCCGCCGAGCGCGGCGGCGACCAGGTGCGTCTGCTGACCGCCGCCGGCGCCCGCGGGCTGTTTCGGCTCGCAACCGAGGAGGTCGTCGGCGGCGCCCACCTTCCGCTTGACGTGCGGCTAGACCCGCGCATCGCTGTGCCGGCGCTCGCCGACTGGCTCGCGGGCCAGGGCGTCCAGTTCGGGTGGGGCGTCCACGTCGGCGGGATCGAGCCTGGGCTTGTGCACACGGCGTACGGTCCGGTCCGCGCTGAGCGGGTCGTGTGTGCCAGCGGCCACGACGTCGACCGGCTCTTCCCGCGGGTCGCCGACGAGCATGGCGTGCGACGCTGCCGGCTGCACATGCTCGAGGTCGCCCCGCCGGGTGGTGTCGAGATCGCGCCGGCGGTGCTCACTGGAACCTCGATGCTGCGGTATGGCGGGCTGGCCGCACAGCCGTCCGCCGCGGCGGTCCGCGCCGAGCTCGCCGCGGCCACCCCGGAGCTGCTCGAGGTGGACATGAACCTGATGCTCACCCAGCGCCCCGACGGCTCGATCGTTCTCGGCGACACCCACCACTACGAGCGCACCCACCTCCCGTTCGACGAGGAGTCGGTGACCGATCTGGTGCTGCGCGAGGGAGCCCGCCTGCTCGAGGGCGAGCTCACCGTGCGGCGCCGTTGGCGAGGGATCTACGCCCACTCGCCGCTCACCGACTTCCTCGTCGCCGAGCCGCACCCGGGGACGCGGGTTGTTTCCGTGACCTCCGGCATCGGCATGACGACCGCCCTCGGGTTGGCCCCGACCGTACTCGACCACCTGTTCTGACCCCGAGGAGAAGACCATGACTACGTTCCGCACCATCGCTGCGCTCGCGGCGACCGCCGCCCTCGCCCTCGGTGCCACCGCCTGCGGAAGTGACGGCGCTGAGCCTGCGGCCGCCGGCGAGGACACCATGTGCCCTGACGGCAAGCTCCGTTTCGGTGTCGAGCCGTTCGAGGATGCTGAGACGCTGATCCCGATCTACGAGAAGCTCGGCACGGTGTTGGAGGAGAAGCTCGACTGCCCGGTCGAGGTGCAGATCGCCGAGTCCTACGTCGGCGAGATCCTCGCGATGAAGAACAATAAACTCGAGATCGGTCAGTTCGGTCCGCTTGGCTTCGTGTTCGCCGAGCGGCAGGCCAGGGCGATCCCGATCGTGTCCTTCGCGGACGAGAACGGCGATGTGTCGTCGTACACCGGCGGCATCTGGGTGCCCAAGGGTTCTGAGATCGCCGCGATCGAGGACCTCGCCGGCCGCAGTCTCGCGCTCTCCGAGCCCGGCTCGACCTCCGGTGACGCCGTGCCGCGGAAGGTCCTCATCGACGCTGGCATCGAGAAGGACGTGAAGGTGAACTACGCCGGCGGCCACAGCGAGGCCCTGCTCGCCCTGGTCAAGGGCAAGGTCGATGCCGCCGAGATCAACTCCCAGACGCTCGCGTCCGCGACCGCCGAGGGCACGTTCGATGAGTCGAAGTTCACCCAGATCTGGGAGTCCAAGCCGATCCTCAATGACCCGATCACCGTCTCGCCGAACCTCAGCCCCGAACTGCGGAATGCCATCAAGGAGGCGTTTCTCGACCTGAAGCCGGCCGACGTGAAGGAGATCGGCGGGTACCTCGACTTCAACTCGCCCTCGTCCAACCCAGTCGTCGAGGTGACCAGCGAGGACTACCAGGAGGTCAAGGACCTCGCTGACGCCCTCGGCCTCACCGAGGACGATCTGTGATGCCTGCGCAGACCAACTCGCCGACCGCGCCGGAGGTCGGTACCGCCACCCTCTCGGTCCGTGGCCTGACCAAGCGGTATGGCGACCGCACCGTGCTCGACGGTCTCGACTTCGACGTCGGGGCTGGCGAGGTGGTCAGCGTGCTGGGCGCCAACGGCTCGGGCAAGTCGACCGCGCTGCGCTGCGTGGTCGGACTGGTGCGGCCCGAGGGCGGCTCGATCACGGTGGCGGGCCGGACGGTCACGCCGGGAGTGCCACTGAGCGAGGTCGCCATGGTGTTCCAGAGGATCCACCTGGTGCCCCGGCGTTCGGTGCTCGACAACGTCTGCGCGGGCGCGCTCGGACGACTGCCGCTTGCCCAGTCCTGGGCGACCTGGGCCTTTCCGCAGGACCTGCGCGAGGAGGCAATGGCCTGCCTGGACCGGGTCGGCCTCGCCGACCGGGCGCATGACCGGGCCGGTCGGCTGTCTGGTGGCCAGCAGCAGCGGGTGGCCATCGCCCGGGCTCTGTGCCAGCGGGCCCGGGTGCTGCTGGCAGACGAACCGGTCTCCGCGCTCGACCCGGCGGCCGCCGAGTCGGTCATGCGGCTACTGCACTCGTTGGCCACGGAGGACCGCATCGCCGTGGCCGCCGTGCTCCATCAGCCCGACCTGGCTCGCCGCTACTCCGACCGGGTGGTGGGCCTGGCGGAGGGGCGGCTGGAGTTCGCGCTCCCGGCGGAGGAACTCGGCGACCACCGGATCGACGAGCTTTACGCCGCCGACTACCGCGCCGAGGGAGCCGCGCTGTGACCACGACTGGGATCACCACCGGCGGTGCAGGGCGCCTGCCGGTCCCGCCGCGTCCGCGGCGTATCGCCGCCGTCGGAAGCGCGGTCGTCCTCATCGTCCTCATGGTGGTCGCCCACGCGGTGGCGTGGCGCGAGACGGAGTTCTCGGTCGGCGCGCTGGCCGACGGCTGGCGCGGCATGGTCGAGTTCCTCGGCGAGGCGATCCCACCGGACCTGAGCGACACGACCCTGGAGCGGGGCCTGGGGGCCTGTGTCGTGACGTTGGCGATCGGGCTGCTGGGCACCACCTTCTCGATTCCGTTCTCTCTCGTCCTCGCCCTGCTCGGGTCCCGGACCACCTCGCGGAGCCCGGTGGTCTACCAGGCCGCGCGGTTCGTCATGTCGTTCTTCCGTGCGGTTCCCGACATCGTCTTCGCGCTGATCTTCGTTACCGCAGTGGGCCTTGGGCCGTTCGCGGGCGTGCTTGCCCTGATCTGCCACAACACCGGCGTGATGGGAAAGCTGTGGTCGGAGGCGATGGAGGAGATCGATGAGGGACCGGTCGAAGCGTTACGCACCGCCGGTGCGTCCAGCGTCCAGATCGCCTCGCACGTGGTGCTGCCCTCGGCGGCGCCGCAGTTCGTTGGGCTGCTGCTCTACCGGTTCGACGTCAACGTGCGCTCCTCGCTGGTGCTCGGCCTGGTCGGCGCCGGCGGCATCGGCTTCCTGATCAACAAGTCGATCCAGCTGTTCCGGTTCGACGAGATGATGACCTACATCGTCATGATCCTGGCGCTCATCGTCGCGGTCGATGTGCTGAGCGGGAAGATCCGGCACCGGCTCTCCGATGCCTGAGCTCACCCGCGCTGCGCTTTGGCGCGGCGGCGACCGGTTCGACGTCGTGGACGTGCCGCTGCCCGTGCCCGGGCCGCGTGAGGTGCTTGTGCGGGTTCTGCTCGCCACGGTGTGCGGGAGCGACCACCACACCGTCGCCGGGCGCCGGTCAGGCCCGTGCCCCGGCGTGCTGGGCCACGAGGGGGTCGGCGAGCTGGTCGCCTGCGGCGCGGGCGTGGACATCGCGCCCGGCGAGCGGGTGGTCTGGTCGGTGACCGTCGCTTGCGGCGGGTGCGACCGCTGCGCGGCGGGGCGTACGGCGAAGTGCCGCTCGGTCCGCAAGGTCGGCCACGAGGCGTGGGACTCCGACTGGCCGCTGTCAGGAACGTACGCCGAGCACCTGCTGCTCCCGCGCGGCGCGTCCCTGGTCCGGGTGCCGCCGACCGTGTCCGATGCGGTCGCCTCGCCCGCGGGCTGCGCGACCGCCACCGTCATGGCCGCCCTAGACGACTGATTCCTAACTCAGTGGTCGTAGGCGATGAGGGATCGGGTGACGGGGGCGCCGGTGTTGTGGTTGTGCCAGATTGCGGTGGCGAGGGCGAGGAGGCGTTGGGCGATGCGGGCGTAGAGGCTTTCGGGGGTGCGGGCGCCGTGTAGTTCGAGGGAGAGCTGGCCTTTGCCGGTGTCGAAGAC
>NZ_KB892807.1 GCF_000373925.1 Actinopolymorpha alba DSM 45243
GATTCTCCCGCCGCGGACTCAAAGCCGCCCGATCGGAGTTCTCCTTCGCCTGCGCCGTCACCAACATCGTCAAACTCGCCACCAAAGGAATCACCACCCCCCACCTCACAGCCACCGCCTAACCCCTCAGGCGAGGCGCCCGGCCACACCGACAAGCACGACACCCGCCCCTCCCGGCAACCCACAACATCACCCGCCAGCGAGCCCGCCCCCGGTCACGGCCCTCCCGACCAATACAAAAAGCAACAGGCTCCAGGACCCGGAAAAGTCTCCACTGCTTCGCCGGATAAGCCTGCGGCTCCCCGCGAGCCGGTCCGGGTCGGATGTCCAGGATCGCGCGAGGCGGCGTAAAATTCGGCTACGGTCGGGTACATGGATCGTCTGTCCGAGATCACTTTCCTTCTCCCCGAGACGCCGGAGTCACGCGGTTTCCTCGGCCAACTGTGCTCGCTGCTCGCCGAGGTGGCATACGCCGACTTCGCCGAGTCTGTGGACACGGCTGGCAGGGTGGGTGACCGCCTGACCCTCACCCCGGCAGCCCGCCGACGCCTATCCGGTGACGACGTTTCGGCTAGCCAATGTGGCTGCGCCCGAGGTCGCATTCAACACAGGCCACTCCATCGGTGTGCGCTGTAGTCCTGACGCGACCGATACGCGGACCCTGCCGGCCAGGGTCGAGATGGCAGACCTGGTCCGCCGTCTTGCCGGGCACGTCCAGCGAGTCGATCACACGGGCGTGAACCTGCCCACCTGCACCACCTCACCCCAGCAATGGCAAGACCTTCTGAGCGGACTCGCCTCTGCGTCCACCATGTACCGCTATCCCACCGGTGAGGACTGGCCGTTCGTCCTTCCATCGACTTCAGATGAGTTCTTCGGCGACATCCGCGACTTCGTCGTCGGCCGCGAGCCCCGGTTCGAGTTGGTCTACGACCAGTGGCTGACGCAGGTGCAGTGGCAGTTCGCGCTCTGGACCGACCTGACCCGCGCAGAGCTGGAGCTGAGGTTTCCGGAGCCCGAAGGGATCACGTTCCCCGGCCTTGGGGAGATCTTCCGCGTCGTCCCAGTCATTCATCCTTGGCCGGGGCTGAGCATCCGATTCGACCTGTTCTACCGCATCGATGACGGCCCGTCCGACTGGGAAACCGGCGAATGGCTGGTCACCAAAGGCGGCCGCATTCGCTGATGTCCCTGTCGTGGTAGCGGATCAGGTTCGGAGCAGGTTGCGGGGCTCGGGCCACGCATAGCGCAAGCATGCCGGAGAACCATTGAGCCGACCTGGAACTCCACCGGGAGCTGGTACGACGCCGCGTTCCACACATGCGCCACCGAGCGCCTGGTAAAAGGCCTGAGCAGGCCGGTTTTGCTCTAGAACCCACAGGTGGAGTCCCGAGCCTGGCGCCTGGTTTATGACGATCTCGGCGCTCAGTTTCAGCAGTCGAGCGCCAATGCCGCGTCGCTTGTGGCTGTAGGTGACGTGGAGGTTATCGAGCAACGCTCCCCAGATCGGATCCTCGCCAAGGATCGTGTGAACGAAGCCCACGACCACACCCCGTTGTTCTGCGAGCAGAGTGTGATCGCGGCCTGTGGCTACGCTTAGCCGATCCTTCCAGACTGCCACCCGGTCGGCGCTGACGTCGCCGTCCAAGAAGGCGTCAGAGTAGGCGTCCCGATAGTGACGGCGCCAGCTGTCCGCGTGCAACGCAGCAACAGCCGCAGCATCGGCCAGTCGGGCAGGACGAAAGTGCAGGAATTCAGCGTTGGCCACCGTGGGTCCCTCCTCATCGATCCTGGCATTGGCACCGCGCGAAGCCGGGTGCCGGACCGTCACAGGGCCAGGTCCCTCAGGTCACTCTGGATGAGTCGAGGGAAGCCTATCGGACCGGCCGTCGTACGCCCGCGAGGTGAGCATCAGCAGGACGATCATGCCCAGTGCCAGCACGACGTTGTGCCCGTACTTCAGGGCGGGCGGAGGATCCCCGAGCGGCTGAACGAAGAACGCCAGTCCCGCATTCGCCAGCACCGCTACAGCGCGAGGATGTGAGCCGATCCCCACCCGGTCCGCCGGGACCACCGACTCGTCGCGAGGACAACGATCGCGGCGATGACGGCGCCGGCCGCCACGCCGAGCCAGCTGGGCGGGGGCAGTTGGAAACCGACCGCGGCCGCGAGAGCGAACGAGCCGACCAACACGGGGCGAGGTGCCCGGCGCGGACCGGCCAACGGACGGCGCCCGCGACGGCCGAGTACGACGGCGGCAGCGGTCAGTGCCACGACGACCGCCGCCGCTCCGGCGAGCTGAGGCGCCGATGCGAGGAACTGCTCACTGTTCACATGGTCGGCGAAGATGAGCAGGGACCCGCCCAGGTAGAGAAGACCGACCAGTGTCAACCCGACCTTGCCCAACCAGGGCGTAAAGCTCCGGGAAGGTGTGAGCGACTCGACGACGGCGATCGGCGCGGCGATGGTCCAGACCCGCGGCCAGCAGGAGGAGGCTGGGCCAGCCCCATCCGAACCGCCGCGGCCGCGGTGACCCGGGCGAGCGTCCTCCCCACCCGCAAGCGAAGCGGATCGCCTTGCGGGGCAGGCCGAATGGTCTCATGCAGGGGTTTTCTCGAAGGCTTCTCAACCTCGGGCATGCCCCAACCCTAAGGAAGACCTCACGCCCGCTCACATCCTCCCGCAGTACCTACCGGCACAACGAAAGTCGCATCGACGTGACGTACATGGTACCGAAGTACGACGACATCAACTCCTGTGAGGCGAGCACGACCTCACTCGTTGAGGTAGGCGAGCACCGCCAGGCCCTCTGTCATGAGACCGAGCACATCGCGCTCGCGTGACGTCAGCCTGGTCATGGGCTCGTTCCCCCTATAGCGACGAAAGTCCTTCCTCATCCTGGCCCCGCGGCCCCGACAACTTCACGGGCTTGGGATCCGCTCGTGTCGCCGCCGCAGGACGAAAGGCGTCAGGATGCCTTGGTCGGATAGGTGCCCTTGAGGAGCCCGTTGTTGAGCTTCTGGGCCAGAGGACGGAGCACCTCCGCTGCGGGCTTCTTGCCCTGCTGGAGCACCTGGAGCGCCGGCGTGAGGACCTTGTCAATCGCGTCGATGTTCTTCAGCTTCTGATAGAAGGTCACCTTGGAGTTTTTCAGGGTGTAGTCGACGACGGCGGTGCGGTACTCCGGTGGATGTGCGTCATTCTTGGTCCACAGGTCGATCGACGCCTGGTCGGTGTAGTACTTGGTTTCCAACGGCATCCAGAGCCCGTTGGAGAACAGATCGACCTTCTCCGGGTTGTCGTGGAACAAATAGAGTTCGACGGCTTCCTGCTCGTACTTGGTCGACGCGAAGATGGCGGTCGCACCACCCATGGTCACCGTCATGGGTGTGCCGTGGCTGGGCAGCACGCCGATACCGAAGTCGAGTTTCCCTTGGGAGAGATCGAGCAACGTCCACTGCCCGTCCACCACCATCGCGAGCCGTCGCGTCTTCAGCTGCACCGTCGTGCTTGGAGCGTTGTTGCCCAACTGCGTGGGCGTGGGCGCGACGCGGTGCTTGTACATCAGGTCCGCGAGGTCCTGGAACACCTGGATGGCTTCAGGCGTATCTAGCATCGTCGTGGTCGCAGCCTCGTCAGCGAAGTCGATACCTCGACTCAGCAGCAACGGATACCAGGTGCCATGCCACCAGTTGATCGAGACACCGAACTGCCGGATCTGCTTGGGATTGAAGCCGTCCTGGTCAGGCGTCCGGCCGCTCTGGTCGAGGGTCAGCTTGTAGGCGTTCTCGACGAAGGTGTCCCAGTTCCAGGCTTGCGACGCTTCCGCCGGCGGAAGGTCGAGCCCCGCGTCGGCAAAGGCGGGCTTGCTGTAGAACAGCTGCATCGACTCGTTGGCACTCTGCGTTCCGTACGTCTTGTTGGTGTCCCACCAGAAGTACGAACCCGGCAGCCGGTTGGCAAGATCGGGATACTTGTCGAAGTACGGATAGAGATTGACAAGCTTTCCTTGCTCCCCGAGCCGATAACCCATGCCGGAGTTCATGTAGGTGAGATCGGGAGTCCGGTTGCTGGCGACCAGGGTGTTGAGCTTGGTGTCGAAGTCGGCCGGCGTGTACAACGGCTTGACCGTGATGCTGGGATTCTCGCGTTTGAACTGCGTCAACATCGCCGCGATCGCCTTCTTTTCGGCGATGGATCCCCAGAACATGAACTGCATGTCCTTGTCACCGCCACTACCCGAGTCGTTCTGCGACTCGCATCCCACCAACGACGGGGCGGCGGCACCAGCGGTTGCGAGGCCGCCGACACGGAGAAGATCACGTCGACTGGGTTTCCACGGCTGGGTCATGGCCTCTCCCTCATCGACCGCGGACGTTCAGGCTTCGGCGCCAGCCCTGCCTCGCAGCACTGGGCCTAGCACTACGGAAAACCGCGGAAACATGTTGCCTTACGGTAGGTCGGCGACGTCCGGCACGTCAAGATCCGCCTTGGATGTAACCCGTCTGTGATTGCGGAGCGAGTACGCTGTTTCCGGAAACACTCACGAGGAAGGGTTCCCTCTGGTGGCCAGACGCGTTGCGTCCTCCGCGAAGCGAGCAACCGTTCGCGATGTCGCGGCCCGTGCCGGCGTGTCGCCGGGCACCGTGTCGAAGGCACTCAACGGCACTGGCCAGATCAGTCGGGAGACCAGGGCCCGGATCGTGGCGGCGGCCGAAGAGATCGACTTCCGTCCCAACGCCCTTGCGCGCAGTGTGTTCCAGCGACGCAGCTACACGGTCGGCCTGATCACGACTGACAGCTTCGAACGCTTCAGCGTGCCGGTGATGCTGGGTGCCGAGGATGCGCTGGGTGCGGGGCGGATCTCGGTGTTCCTGTGTGACAGCAGGGACGACCCCGTCCGGGAGAAGCATTACGTCGACGTCCTGCTGGGACGGCGGGTCGATGGTTTCATTGTCACGGGACGCAGCTCGAACGAACGCCCGCCGCTCGACGTGAGTCCAGACGTCCCCGTCGTGTACGCACTCACCCCGTCGTCCAACCCGGCGGACTGCTCCATCGTCGTCGACGACAGAGCCGCCGGGCGGGTCGCCGGCGAGCACCTCATCCGGCTTGGTCGGCGCCGGGTCGGCCACGTCACCGGCCCGACGTGGTTCGACGCGGCCCGGCGGCGAGCATCGGGGCTCGTTGAAGCCCTCGCGAGCGCCAACGTCCAACTCGTCGCCGACCCGCTCTACGGCGACTGGACCGAAGCCTGGGGGCGGCAGGCGACCCACATCCTGCTGCGATCGGTCCAAGATATTGACGCGATCTACTGCGGCAGCGACGTACTCGCTCGTGGCGTCGCCGACAGCCTGCGCGAGCTCGGGCGGCGAGTGCCCGAGGACGTCGCCCTCATCGGGACCGACAACTGGGAGTTCATCGCGACCGGTGCGCGTCCACCGCTGACCTCAGTCGACCTTGGCCTCACCGCGGTCGGACGTCTGGCAGCCCAGCGGTTGCTCGACGCAATCGAAGGGCATCCGCATTCAGGCCGGGAGCACGTCCCGTGCCACCTGGTCGTACGCGGGTCGACAGACGATCCGTCGTTCGGCTAGGGCGGGATCCTGAAACACGCCCTAGCCGAACGGATTGGATGCCGGTAGCCACACCCGCATCGGGCCGACCTCGCGGTTCGCCCACATGAAGTAGGGGATGGCACGCACAGGTGGCAGCGGCACCTGGTCGCCGGCCGTGGGATCTGGCTGTCGCGGGATCGTTCGCGCGATCACGACGGGTACGCCACCGAACAGCTCCTCGTCGTACTCCTCCTCAAGGATGGTCGGGTCGATCAGCAGGTCATCAACCACCACAGCGTCGGCCTGGTCGACCTGCTCGACGGCATAGACCAGCGGGCCGCGTTCGATCGCCACGCAGCCCCGAGTCGAGTCGGAGCGGTGATGCCCCGCCGTGAACCTCGGTGTCAGGGGAAGGTCGAGAACCACCGTCTCGCCGGGCGTCCACGACTTCTCTACGTGTACGTACGTCCCGGGCTCGGCGGCGAGGGTGCTCTCACCGACCTGGAGCGTCGCACCGGTGGCCCACGCCGGGACCCGCAGCCGGAGCCCCCACGACGCACGCGGTGAATCCTGGATGGTCAGAGTGACCCGGCCGCTCCACGGATAGGCGGTCTCCATTGTCACCACCGCCTGCCCCACTGGCAGATCCGCCTGGATGGTCGCCGAGGCGAACTGATGGATCTGCAGTCCGTCCTCCGACGAGGACGCGAGGTAGGTGTGGAGGCTGCCGAGCGTCCGCATCAGGTTGGTCGGGCAGCAGGAGCAGCCGAACCAATGCTGGCGACCGCCCGCGGCCATCCGGGTGTCGGTCGCGACCGCACCCGCACGCACCTGCAGGGCGTTGGCGTAGAAGTACGAGTCCCCGTCCAGCGAGACGCCAGGCAGCACCGCGTTGTAGAGCTGCCGCTCGATGAGGTCCGCATACTTCCCCTCCCCCGTGGCCAGGAGGAGGCGCCAGCTCCACTGCATCCCGGCGATCGCCGCGCACGTTTCGGCGTACGCCCGATCGGAGGGAAGCTCGTACGGATCGCCGAACGCCTCTCCCTCCCACCGGCTGCCCAGGCCCCCGGTGACGTACATCTTCTGGTCGACCATGTTCTGCCACTGCGACCGGAGTTGGTCCAACAGCTGGAGGTCACCGGTTTCGATGGCGACGTCAGTCGCACCAGCCGCGAGGTAGACCGCCCGCACCGCGTGTCCCTCGGGAACGATGGTGTCGCGGACGGGCACGCGGTCACTGTGGTACGCGTCGCCGTAGGCGTGCGTCGGGTCCAGCAGGTCATGGCCTCGAACGTCGACGAAGTAGCGCGCCAGGTCGAGGTAGCGGCTGTCCCCGGTCGTCCGGTACAGCTCGACGAGGGCCATCTCGATCAAGGGATGGCCGCACGTGCCTTCCTGCTTGCCGGGCCCGAACGTCCGATCCAGGTGATCCGCGGTCCGGGTGGCCGTCTCCAGCAAGCCGGTCAACCCGGTCGCACGGAACTGCGCGACCGCGGACTGGATCAGCGCGCCAGCGTTGAAGATTTCGTGGTCCCACGCCAGCCGCTCGTAGCGTCCGGCGCGCTGACCGCTCTGGACGAACGTGTTGAGGTAACCGTCGTCGTCCTGCGCGGCGGCGATCCGACGCGAATAGGAGGAGAGCCACTCCAGGAGCTGAGGGTCATTCGTACGGCCCGCGTCCCAGGCGACCGCCTCGAGCCATTTGTATGCCTCGCCGTCCTCGAAACAAGGTCCGTGATACTCGGCGTCGGCAACTCCCGCCGCGACGTTGTCGAAGTTCACCCAGGCCTTCTGCCGCTCCAGGTGATCGGCCCCACGCGGAATGGACATCGCGCTGTTCGCCTGCTGCAGACGGCCAAGGAAGCCGCCGGTCAGCTCGATCGCGGCCAGTGGCAGCGGGGTGAGCGCTGCCACGGACGACACAGGACCAACCGGGCCCCACGCCTGACGTCCCGCAGTGTCCGTGGCAGGTGTGCTGGGGTGGGACACCGACATGGGCAGCTCCTGACAGGTGTGACGGCGGGGCTCTCAAAGCGTGCGTGCCAGAGGATCATCACATTCCAGGAAGCGGCCGGCAACATGTTGCCGGCCGTTTCTGGATGCTGCGCGACCTCTAAGATGATCTTTTTGTCTCTGTTGCCCGGCTGGTTGCGGGGGTGCGCTGTGGGCGAGCCTGTGGTCCGGGTCGGAGTCCTCGGAGCCGTCATCATCAAGCGGCCAGCAAACGATGGCACCGTCCTGTCCCTCCCAGCTGGCCAACGCGGACTGCTCGCGGCGCTTGTTCTGGGCGAGCCGCCGCTGACTGCCGGCGGGCTGATCGACCTGCTCTGGGACGAACGCGCACCGACCAGCGGACGTACCTGGACCCACGTCACGGTCAACCGGCTGCGCACGTGGCTACGAAAGCATGTCGGGGACGGAATCCGCGTCGAGCACAGCTCCGGCGGCTACGAGTTGGCGATATCCGGGGGACTCACGGATGCCGACCGGTTCACCACGTTGTACGACAACGCCGCGACCATGCGGCAACCCCACCAGCGAGGTGCTCTGCTCATCGAAGCACTGACGTTGTGGCGAGGCCCGATCGCCGCGGACGCACCCGACGCCATACGCCGGTGTGAGCGCGCACAGCACCTGCAACGGCAACGCATTCTCGCCGCCGAACTTCTAGCCGACACCGCACTCGAATCCGGCGATGCGGTAGGAGCACTCCCCCACCTGTCCGTACTCGTGGAGGAACATCCTTTCCACGAACGCCTCCACGCGCGCTACGCGCTTCTCCTTGCCAGCCAGGGCGAGCAAGCCGCGGCGTTCGATGTCATCAACCAACTGAGTCGGCGCCTCTCCGACGAGCTTGGCGTCGTACCCAGTGAAGACGTGCGCAACGCGCATGAGCAGTTGTTGCGGCAATCCGTGGGAGAGCAACGCACGTCGCGGCGGACATCATGCACCGCAACCTGGCGCGGCCCACGATGCCACCTTGACCGGCTCATTGGACGCGACCTCGAGCGAACCACCCTGTTGGAGATGCTCGGCCGTCATCGGCTGGTCACCATCAGCGGCACCGGCGGCTGCGGCAAAACCACACTCGCCCTGCGTGTCGCCGAAGACATCGCTCCCCGCTTCCCCGACGGGGTTGTCGTTCTCACCATGGCGACCTTGTCGTCGTTCGACGGCATGCTCGCGGCGCTTGGCGCGCTCGCCAAGGTCCGGTCGAACGACGGCGATCCGCTCGACACCATCGAGAACACCCTGTCCAGCAGGCAGATCATGTTGGTGATCGACAACTGCGAACACCTGGCCGAGGAATCCGCCACGCTCGTACGCCGACTTCTCGGCGCCTGCCCCAACCTGACCATCCTCACCACCTCGCGTCAACCACTCGGCGTACCAGAGGAAAGACTGTGGCCGTTGGAGCCGCTCGCGGTGCCTGCGCCGGAGGAGGCACCCGATCCACGGATCCCCGCCATCGAGCTCTTCCTCATTCGTGCGCAGGAGACGGCACCCGCGCAGCAGCTGAGCGAGGGAGAGAACCTCTCCCACGTGGCCGCCATCTGCCGGCTACTCGATGGATTGCCGCTTGCCGTCGAACTCGCCGCCGCACAGCTTCGCCTGCTGGACGTAGGTGAGCTGCACAGCCGACTGAGGCACGGGATGGAGCTACTTGGCCGCGCCACCTCCGGCGGTGATCCTCGGCATCGCACGCTCGAGGCGACGATCGACTGGTCCTACCGACTGCTGACCAGTGATGAACGTGTGTTGCTGTCGCGGCTTTCCGGGCTTGCGGGTACCTTCCGGCTCGCCGACGCCGAGTACGTCTGCGGATTCCCGCCGCTCGGGCACTCGCAGATAGCGCCAACGCTTGCCCGGTTGGTTGATCGTTCACTCGTACAACCTGTCGGTCAGGGAGCATCCCGGCGTTTCCGTTTGCTGAGGGCCGTCAGTGCGTTCGCGGCTGAACGTCTGAACGAAAGGACTGAGGGTCCGCAGGTCGCCGATCGGCTGTTGGCTTTATGGCTCGACCGCGCGCGTGAGTTCGACACCCTGCCTCACTACCGCGCCCGGGTCACCGCCGCGCTTGAACTCGAATCCGAGGCGTCGTCCCTCCGTTCCGCATTGGAACACGCCTATGCGGGTGGCCGGGATCTCGACGCCGCCGAACTCACGGCCCGAGTGTTCGAATTCTGGATGAGTAATCGGTCGTATCTGCCCGAAGGTGAGGGTTGGCTCGAGCGTGCTCTGGCGTCGGTGGGAACGCAGAAAACCGAGCGGGCTCCCAAGCCTGAGGTCTCCGTTCTGCTTCGGTTTCACCAGGCCATGGTGCGCGCCCTTCGCGGCGACTATCTCAGCAACCTGGCGCTCATGACCGACCTTGTCGACGAACTTGCCGGCCACCGCCCAAGGGAACACCTCGAGGCACAGGCGAACCTCCTCACGATCCGCTGCTCACTGCTTGACCCCGCAGCGCTGCCGCACGCCGCACGTGCGATCGAGTTCGTACGCACGAGCCAGGATGCCGGTGCGCTCACGGTGCTCACGGCGGCGGGTTCAGTGCTCACGACGTGGGGCCGCTACGACCAAGCGGCCGATCTTGCTGAGTCCTATGCACGCATCCAGGGACGTGCGGGGCACTCACGTTCGCTCGCGCAGCAGGCATTACGGTTGGAGATCACGTTGGGCCGAGGCGACTTCGACGCTGCTCAGGCCCTTGCCGACGACATCACCAACCGGCTGCACGAACTCACCAATCCGGCCGAGCACGATCCGCCTCGACGGGCGCTCGCTCTGAACTACCTCGTCAATGGCAATCATGTCGCCGCTCAACGCTTCCTGAGCGACGCGGTTGACTGGATAGGTGCCGCCTATCCCAAACTCAATGCCAGGCTGACGGGGCTGTGCGTTCTGCTTGCCGAGGCGCATCGCCGGGCTGGCGACCTGGACCTGGCTCTGCGCGCGCTGTCGGATGGACTTGCCGCAAGCGCGGGGAACTCGAACTATCGACACGCGCTGCCGGGAGTGCTCCAGGCTGCCCTGATCGCCGCCGACCTCGGGGACATCGAAACGGGCACAGCGCTGGCCCGCGAGTGGGACACCCTCCGACGCCGACTCGGTCTCGCCATTCCTCTCGGACTCGAGCACGCGATCGCGGTGTTGGGGATCGATCCACGGGGATCGCAGCCAGAGCCACAATTCTCTTGGAGCGAGGACCTCTTTGAGGAGCTTCTCTCCAGGGCCCATACCTGGTGTACGACTGCGATCGAGCGGTGACCACGGCGACTTGAGCCGGGACAGGACGAGCACTGTCACTCGCCGGTGAATGGCGCCAGTGCCTCACGAAGCTGGGTCACGCTGGGTTCTGTATAGACCTTTGGATCTTCGTCCGCACCGTAGAAGACCAGCATCGGGCAGTCAGCGTCTGCCGCGTTCGGAACTGTTGCTTTTCCAATCTCCTCTCCTGTCCGCGCCTCGTAGACAGTCACGTCGTACGTCCCTTCGTACATCGGAACATCTCTGGACGGATTGTCGAACTGGCAGGTCTTCACTTGACGGCCTTCCTCGGGCTGACCAAGGCACGCCAGAAGTTGGACGGTGGATTCGTCGCTCGGATTCAGGTACTTGGGCACGCGGGTCATGCCGCTGGAAAGAAGCATCTTCTGGTAGTACCCGCCGCTCCCCTCCTTATCAATCATGACTTGTACCGGATGTGGTTCAGGGCCGTCGTAGGCCGGCTGGCTGGGGAAGTACTTCCGCGGCCACGAGCACGCGGATCTCGCCGCTCGGGAGGAGTCCAGCGGCGTGTCGCTGGCTTTTGGCGCTGTGATCCACACCCAGACGGCGTAGCCGAGCCCGCCAGCGACGAGCAGGGCGCCCACGAGAAACAGACCGCACCCCAAACCGCGCCTCTTCCTGGGGCCACTTCCCTGTGGCTTCGTCGCGGGATCATGCATGTTGCCTTCCCCTTCTGCGCACAATGACGATGGCGAAGACCATCAGCAAGGCTCCGGCGCCGACGATCAGCCAGATGACGTAGGTGGGCACGTTGTTCGGGTGCGATCTGGAAGCCACCGGGGCCTTTCGCTCCGGCTGAGGATCAGAGCTGTTTCCAGCTGAATCCGCGATCGATGTGCCACCCAGCCAGATCTCATTGGTGCGCCGATCCGTTGTGGCCTCATGCAACCCGGTCTTCACTGTGTCGGACAATCCAGGCCACTGGTGCTCGAAATCGGTGTCCGACAGCGACCGGAAGAGCACCCGGTCGAAGTTGACGCCCCCGTAGACATAGGTTCTGGTCTCGGTGTAGTTGCCCTGCCGAGTCTTGCGGGTGATGTTGAACTCACCCTTGGTGAATGAACGAACGTAGGCATTGAAGGTATCGATGGGTTTCCAGGAGCTGCCCGACTCCCATGCCTTGACATTGCCGGTGTCGATGAGATGGGAGAACGCGGATGGGACCTGGTGGCTGCGGTTTCGATACCACTCGGCGGCGACCCGGCTCAGATACACCCGGCGAAGATCCGCGTACTCGGGCGCTGTATTGACGGCCTTCTCCACCTTGGGCAGGATGAGCTCCTTGTAAAGCCTTTCGTTGCGCTCCTCCGCCTCCTTCGACATGTGAGCGCAACTGCGGTACTTCCCGCTCCCCCGATCCTGAACGTACTCCGTCTCCATCAGCACCGACAGCGGCGCGTCGAGGATGTAGAGCTCGTCACGGCTCTCCCGCACCGTCGCGGGCGCTGGCACAATCCACTGCCGCGACGAGAAACAACTGCCCCGGAGACTGTTCCAGAACCGTGCGCCAAGCTTGGTGTCGGGGTGGATGAGTCGGGCGACCGTCTTCTTCATCTCCAGGTCTGCCTCGAGCAGGATCCGACCAGCGTCAGTACGCCCGAACCTGGCGTCGGTGATCCGATCCGGCTCGTTCGGGTTGAGGTTCACCCAGAGCTTGTCCGTCGGCAATACCAGCCACGCAAAGAACGCATCCGACGCCTGGTCAACGCTATGTAACCCATCGACAGCGTTTTGAAGGACGGACTCATCAGAACCAGCCGCGCTGAATGCATAGCGCAGTCCTGTATTGTCGCTGGATTCCGACAGATATCGAAGTTTCAAACTCGAGAAATCTATCCCGCCAGCCTCACGTGGTGCGACCTTGCTCGACAACATTTCTCCAACCGCCGTTTCGCGGTTCGAGGTTCGACAGGTCGAATCAATTAGAGATGCCGCCAGGGGTCGCCTCGCGTAAGACCGCGACGACCTCGACCCTCGCCCCTCACACACGCCGAGAACCTGCGACCACGACTTGAACCAGGTACCGAGCCTTCGGTCCAGTTCGGCCACCTTCGCTTCTATCTGTTGCCGAGTTGCGGTCGGGTGCCGCTTGAAGAAATTCATCCATTCGGATTGGAGAGCACTTAGATGGATGCTGCCGTTGATCCAACCCTTCGGAATGCCTCGAAGATTTCGATACGAGTGGATCTCCTCTTCTTTGAAGATACCTTGGTACTTTTTGAGGACGTCCTGCGGGATCGCGTGGTGAATCCAGACCAGTGATTCGTAGCGCCAACCGAGTGCGTGCGGCGGCCTCGGGCTCGGCCCCCACCAGATATTCAACTGGGTAGGATGGACGGCAAAGTAGTTCTTTTGGTATCCCTGGAGGCTGCGCCAGACCTGAGTGGGAATCATCTTTGGACGTGGTGGATATTTGTGCCTTCGCGCCGCCGACGGTAACTGTTCATCTAAAGTCTGTGATGATGGAGCTTCGGGGACCAGCTCGGCGCGTGCAGGAAGCGGAATGACTGGCAGTGCAAGCATCAGTGGAAGCAGGCCGCAAACAAGCGTTTGGCGCCACCACGATGAAGTGGTCATGTGCGACCCCTTGCCTTCGCCGGCGTTTCGGGCTGCTTTGGCATAAGCCGAAACATTGCGATCATGGCAGGGCCACCTCCACCACCTGGGGTTTGGGCGGACGCTGCCACTCGAGGCAGACCGCGACCTCTCGTCGCCCGCACCTCGGCGGTTTTGCGAGGTCGTAGTCGCTGAGGTACGACTCGCCGCGGTACCTGAACATCGGTCCATCGGGAGTGATCGTCAGCTTTCCGGTACGAAACGACTCCGGGACATCGAAGATCGCCGTGTACGCAGCAGAGGTCGGAGAAGCAACGCCTACGTTCGACGCGTTGACGAGGCGTCCCGACCTGGGCCTCGCCTTCGTACCGTCCAGGTCCAGGACGAACGTCTTGCCAGGGTCGACAAAGAAGCCGACAACAGGGACGCCGGAATCGGCGCCGACCACCCCGTCCGAGCCAAGTTGCGCGACGCTCACTCGCAGCCACCCGCGGCCCTCTTTCGCCCAGCCCAGACCGGGAAAGTACGGCTCGAGAGTGATCTCGTCGATGGTGATATCCACATCGAGGGAGCGCATCCCCGCTGGTGTGTTCACCTGGCCGGTGCCTTCGTACGACTCATTCACGTCCATGGTGAGGATCTGATAGTCGTCGCCTGTCGGCCTGCCGGTACGCAGATCCATGGCCAGGGGACGCCCCTCGTCGGTGATGGTGAGCATTGCCGGACCTGATTTCGGCACGCTCGCCAGGATGAGGGTGCCCGGCTTGGGGTCCGCCGCCAGCTTCTTCGTGCGCCCATCTATCGTGATGGACGCTGCCAGCTCGGGATCGGTCTCACGAGGCCACCGCCCGTCCTCCGCCGTGACGGCGCCTCCAAGGCAGGTCATCACGAACTCGTGACCATCTGCCGCCCGGAATCCCTGCTGAGCATCGGGGAGGCCGAGTCGCCTCGTGTCGTCGGCGGACAACGAGTCCTGCGTGACGACCCAACTGGCGGCTAGGCTGAAGTGTGGGCCGAAGAGAACTGCCCCCTCCGGGTCCAGGTAGTTCACGTAGCGCTCGGGCTCGCGCCCACACTCATCCCGCAGCTGAAAGTATCCGGCCGGCTTTTCGGGCTGGCTGGCGCAGCCGGCGACAAACCCGAGGATCAGCCCGGCCGCCACAGCCGGGGCAAGGAGCTTCTTCATCGAACTACGCGTCCGTCGTGACACCACACGCTGTCGAAGATGCCTGAGGCAGGCTTACAAACGGCTTACAGAGCCCGTGTTCGGTCACTCATAGTGGTGGCCGCCACCGGTTCGACCCGTCGGCGGCCTGCGTTCATGGAGATTCAGGTCAGTGCCAGTCAGTAGCGCGCATACGGTTCACCTCCGTCCACGCCCAGCGGAGCGGCGTCCAGTATGTCGGCAGCGGGCTTACAGATCGCTAACAGCGGCCGCTGTCGAATACGGTCACCAAACGCCGCGGATCTGAACGTCTACCCCGGTGTAGCGTTCATTGACTGTGACCGCCAGTTATCGAACCCTTTTCAAGATTCGCGAGTTCCGGTACCTCTACGTCGCGCTGGTCTTGTCATATGTCGGCGACCAGCTGGCCGCCGTCGCGGTCTCCGTACTCGTCTATGAGCACACGAAATCCGGCATGCTCACCGCGATCGCGTACGCATCGTCCTGGCTTCCGAGCATCGTTGGCGGACCGGTCCTCGGACCGCTCGCCGACAGGTTCCGCCGCCGGGAGGTTCTCATCGTCTGCGACGTGGTGCGTGCGGTTCTGGTCGCCGCGCTGGTGATTCCCGGGCTCCCACTCGCGGTGGCGATCGCCCTTCTCTATATCGCCAACCTGCTCAAGTCACCGTTCACCGCCGGCCGCTCGGCACTCATGCCGGAGATACTGACCGGTGACACCTATATCGCCGGCAATGGCTTGATGAATATCACCCACCAGCTCACGGTGATCTCGGGATTTGCGATCGGCGGCCTGGCGGTGACCTTGGTCCAGCCGCAGGGCGCGCTCCTGCTCAACGCCGCGTCGTTCGCCCTCTCCGCTCTGCTTCTTCGCATCGGCGTTCAACCACGACCCGCGCCCGCCCGCCACGACCCGGCCGAATCCCCAAGCCCAGTGGGTCGACGACTGCTGGGCGACATGACTGCCGGCATTCGGCACGTCTTCGGTGACCGATGGCTGTGGACCTGCCTGCTGCTCGTCTGGTTGGCACTCGCGCTCGCCGATGCGCATGAGGCACTTGCCGTTCCGTACGCGGAAGAACTCGGCGGAGGCCCGCGAACGGCCGGAGTCATGCTCGCGATGCCCGCCGTCGGTTACGTCGCCGGTGCCGTCCTGCTTACCCGGATTCTCCGCCCTGCCGTGCGCGACCGGCTGATCGCTCCATGCGCGGTGTTCTGCATGCTCGGCCTTGTGCCGCTGTTGCTCGAGCCACCGCTCCCCGTCGTACTCGCCATCCTTTTCATAGCAGGCTTCGGCGGAGCATTCTCGGCACCACTCAATGCGCTCTTCGCCCAACGGATCGCCAACGAGTATCGCGGCCGAGTCATGGGCGTCGCCATCTCTGGGATCCAAGCCACACACGGATTGGCGTTCCTCATAGTGGGTGCGCTCGTGGACGCGGGACTTCAACCCTCAACGGTGGTAGGGCTCTGCGGAGCGGTCGGCGCCGCACCGGTCGCCATTCTCGCCACCGCCTGGGCACGCTCCCACGTCTCTTTGCGGCAGAGACGTGCGCATACGCCATGAAGAACGAGGGCGGTCTGTCTTGGCGCCCTCAGGAACTCCCGGCGGCCTTCCGATTTCGGAACGCCGCCGCCTTCGCGCGGTTCTGGCAGCGCGTCGAGCAGAAGCGGCGGCTGGCGTTCTTGGACAGGTCGATGAAGACCCGGCCGCAGGCCCCGTCCTCGCAGGTGCCGAGCCGGTCGACGTGGCCGTCGCCGACCATCCGGGCCAGGCTTTCGGAACAGATCGCGGTCCACATGGGGATCAGGTCCGCGTCAGCTGGATGGTGGTGCAGGCGCCAGCGCCCGTCCTCCTTGGCGAGGTGCGGGTGGGCCGGATGTTCGGCGAGCAGTGCGTTCAGTCGACCCGCTACCTGGTCGACGTTGCCTGCGTGCGCCTCGCGAAAGGCGTCGTACAGCCGGTGCGCGAGCGCGGTGAAGCCGGGAACGTCACCTTCAATGAGACGCTCGACTGACGGCGGGTCGACCGTGAGGATCCGCGCGAGGGCGGGCAGGGCGACGCGTCCGCGGTCGGAAGCCTGCCCACCGCGAGCGGCGATCACCAGCTCATTGACGAGATCCACCGACACGACGACACCGGTATCTGCATAACTGTCTAACTTCAGTTGACCAGTCACCTCTCACCGCTTAAAATCGTCACTGACAAATGAGGTTACACCAGTCACCGACCGGCGAGGAATCATGACGACACCCACTCTCACGTCCGAACGCCTGAGCCTCCGACCCGCGACCAGCCACGACGTTGCGGCCATCGCCACTGTCTGGCTCAACGGCTGGCTCGACGGTCACCTCGGGCATGTCCCGGAGGAACTCCGGCAGCATCGCGGCCTCGAGGACTTCCGCGAGCGGGTGCCGGAACGCCTCGACCTGACGACGGTCGCCACGCTTGGCGGGCGCGTCGTCGGATTCCTCACGGCGCGGGAGGACGAGATCGAGCAGGTGTACGTCGACGCATCAGTTCGGGGTCGTGGTGTCGGCGCGGCGCTGCTCAGGCACGGCGAGCACCTGATCGCCGCGTCATACGACGTCGCCTGGCTCGCCGTCGTCGCTGGCAACACCCGGGCACGGGGGTTCTATACGCATTACGGGTGGTACGACGCGGGAGCGATCGAGTACTCAGCCCAGATCGCGGGCGGTGTCTTCTCGGTGCCATGCCGCCGCTACGAGAAACGCCTTCCCGCGGGAACCGTACGGACACGAATGGTGGCGCACGGATAGCTCGACCGGATCCAGAAGCCGTGCAGCCGTGATCCCGAAGGATGCGCGCCGCGAGGCCTTCAGGTCTGACCGCGATAAGAGACAAGCCCTCACATTCGCCGCACTTCAGTAAGACCGTGAAGACTTAGGGGGGTCATAGCACCCCAAAAGCTTCACAATTTGGGATGGCCTGGCCATCACAAGGCTGCCGGAGGGTTCACCAGGCTCCTTCGCCTGGTGAACCCACCACCGACCGGTGACAACTCGCGCCGACCAGGATCCGGCGATCAGCTTTGTCCGGGGATCGTAAAGATGTGCATATTCACTGATCTCGACAGCGAGCAACGCGGCCCGCAAGGCCGCGTTGACAGCCCGCGGAACCAGCTGCCACCATCGCGGGCTGGACCGCCCCTCAACGCCCGCAAGGAAGCCGTGACTCGCACCACCAAACACCATCTCGTTGCCGTGCTCGTCGTACTCGCCCTCCCGCTTGCGGCGCTCACGGCATGCTTCGGCTCCTCTTCGGAACCCACACCGCACGCCAGCAAGACCCGCGCGAGTTCGGGTTCCGGCTCTGGTTCTGGCTCCGGCGCCGGTAAGTCCGGTAAGCCCGGTAAGGCGGGAGCCCTCGAAGCGGGACCGCGGGTTCGCGTCAACCAGGTCGGCTACCTGCCCCAGGGCCCCAAGAACGCGACAGTGGTGACATCGGCGACCGCTCCCCTTGGCTGGCAGTTGCGAACCGCCGCCGATCGGGTCGTGGCCAGCGGGACGTCGACGCCCCGCGGGGTGGACGCGGCCTCCGGGCAGCGGGTGCAGACGATCGACTTCAGCGCCTACAACAAATCCGGCGCCGGTTACACGCTCACGGCCGGCGGCCAACGCAGCTATCCGTTCGATATTTCCCGAAACGTGTACGACAAGCTGCGTTCGGACGCTCTGCGCTTCTTTTATCTGCAGCGCAGCGGGATTCCCATCGACGCCTCGCTGGTGGGGGCGAAGTACGCGCGGCCGGCCGGGCATGTCGGCGTACCCCCGAACGCCGACGATGCCGACGTGCCGTGCCAGCTTGGCGTGTGTCAATACCGTCTTGACGTACGTGGTGGATGGTACGACGCCGCCGATCATGGCAAGTATGTCGTCAATGGCGGGCTCGCCGTTCACCAGCTGATGAGCATCTGGGAACGCGCCACCAACGCACGGACCGGCAACACCAAGCCCCTCGGCGACGGCGGCCTCCGCGTGCCCGAGCGCCACAACCAGGTACCTGACGTCCTGGACGAGGCGCGATGGGAGATGGAGTTCCTCCTGCGCATGCAGGTCCCGTCCGGTCTGCCGCTCGCCGGCATGGCACACCACAAGATGCACGACCGCAACTGGACCGGCCTCCCGACCGCACCCCAGGATGACCCGCAACCCCGCGAACTCCATCGGCCGTCGACCGCCGCGACGCTGAACCTCGCCGCCACCGCGGCCCAGTGCGCACGGGTGTTCCGCGCCTACGACCAGGCGTTCGCGCAGCGCTGTCTGACCGCTGCCACGACGGCGTACGCGGCGGCCAAGGCCCATCCCAAGATGTACGCCAGCGACGCCGACAGCACCGGCGGCGGCGCCTACGGCGACCGCCAGGTCGACGACGAGTTCTACTGGGCCGCGGCCGAGTTGTATCTCACGACCGGACAGCGGGCCTACCTCACGGCACTGCGTTCCTCGCCCCTGCACACCGCGAACGTCTTCTCCGCTGGGGGATTCGGCTGGCAGTCGGTCGGGGCGCTCGGCCGGCTCGAACTCGCCAGCGTTCCGAGCAAGCTACCGCCGGCCGAACTCCGCCAGGCCCGCGCGTCCGTGGTCGCCGCCGCTGACGCCTACCTCAGGACGCTGCGTGGGCAGGCGTACGGCGTGCCGCTGCCTGGCGACGCGAAGTCGTACAGCTGGGGATCGAACGCCAACATCCTCAACAACCTGCTCGTCATGGCGACCGCGTACGACTTCACCGGTAAGCCGGAATATCGGAACGGCGCGCTCGAGGGCTTCGACTACATCCTCGGCCGGAACGCGCTCAACCAGTCCTACGTGACGGGGTACGGCGAGCGAGGCGCGCGCAACCCGCACAGCCGGAGCTTTGCCTACCAACTCGACCCGGGCCAGCCGACCCCGCCATCGGGTTTCCTGGCCGGCGGCGCCAACGCGGCGCTCCAGGATCCGGTCGCGCAAAAGCGGCTGGCCGGCTGCCGGCCGCAGCTGTGCTACGTGGATGACGTCATGTCGTTCTCGACCAATGAGTACGCCATCAACTGGAACTCCGCGCTGTCCTGGATGGCGTCGTTCGCCGCCGACCAGGCCAGTGGGCAGGGGCAGGGGCAGGGGCAGAGCGCATAGGGCCAGCCGCGCCGGCGTCAGGAGCGCAGGCTCGCCTTTCTGTGCTGGAGAAAGTCTCGTTCGACGGCGTTCTCGGTCAGCGCGGTGGCCGCGTCGTACGCCTGCGCCGCCTCGGCGTTGCGGCCGCATCGCCGGAGCAGGTCGGCGCGGATCGCGTGGTACAGGTGGAATCCGGCGAGGCCGAGGCAGTCGACCACGGTGAGCGCCGCCTCCGGCCCGTCCACCTCGGCGACCGCGACCGCGCGGTTGAGAGCAACGACCGGGTTCGGGGCGATCGCCATGAGGTGGTCGTACAACCGCAGGACCTGTGACCAGTCGGTGGCGGCGGCGCTCGGCGCGTCGCTGTGGACGGCGTTGATCGCCGCCTGGAGTTGGTACGGCCCTGGCTGGTCGCGCCGCAGGCAGGTGCGTACGAGCGCCTGCCCCTCGGTGATGAGTTCGTGGTCCCAGCGGCTCCGGTCCTGGTCAGCCAGCCGGACGAGGGTGCCGCCGGGTCCCGTACGGGCGGCCCGGCGTGAGTCGACGAGCACCATGAGGGCGAGCAGCCCGATGACCTCGGGCTCGTCGGGCATCAGGTCCGCGAGGGTCCGACCGAGCCGGATGGCCTCGGCGCACAGGTCCTCACGGACCAGCAGGTCACCGGAGCTGGCCATGTAGCCCTCGTTGAAGATGAGGTAGATGACGGCGAGGACGGTCCGCAGGCGGTCGGGGAGGTCGGCCTCCTTGGGTACGCGGTAAGGAATCCGCGCGTCGCGGATCTTGCCCTTCGCCCTGACCAGCCGTTGCGCCATCGTGGGCTCGGCGACGAGGAACGCCCGCGCGATCTCCGCGGTGGTGAGGCCGCCGAGCAGCCGGAGTGTCAACGCGACCTGGCTGGCCGGTGCGAGGGCGGGGTGGCAACAGGTGAAGATCAGGCGTAGTCGATCGTCGCGCACAGGTCCCTCCTCCGGAGGCTGGTCACGGGCATGGAGTAGCGCTGCCTGGGCGTGCCGGTCCTCGCGGGACGCCTCCCGGCGGAGCCGGTCGATCGCGCGGTTGCGCGCGGTGGTGATGATCCAGCCGACGGGGCTCGGGGGAAGGCCGCTTTCCGGCCAGCGTTCGAGTGCGGTCGTGAAGGCGTCCTGGACTGCCTCCTCGGCGATGTCGATGTCGCCGAAGACACGAACGAGTACGGCCACCGCGCGGCCGTACTCCTCCCGGAACACCCGCCCGATCTCCGCGGCGGACGGGACCGGCACGCCTGCGGTCATCCGCAGCTTCCGTAGGCCAGTGGCCGTACCTCGATCGGGAGGGTGATCGCCCGCGCGACCTTCCGTCCCCATTCGAGCGCGGCGTCGAGATCAGCCGCCTCGATGACCGTGAATCCGCCGATATGCTCCTTGCCCTCGAGGTACGGACCGTCGGTCGTGAGCACCTCGTTGTCCTTGAGGTGCACCACGGTGGCTGTGCTCGGAGGATGCAGCCCACCGGAGAACACCCAGGCGCCGGCGGCTCGGAGTTCGGCGTTCACCGCCTCGAGATCCCGCATGATCGGATCCAGGATCTCCGGCGGCGGTGGTTCGCCGTCGGGTTGGTAGATGCTGAGCAGGTATTGCGGCATCTGGACTCCTCCTCGGTCATGACGCTACGCCGGCGTCGTGTCGGCCTCTCATCCCCTACACGAACGACCCGCGCCAGGATCGACATGAGTGCGGCGCGGAATGATGCACCGGTCAGAAGAGGGGGTACGGCGCTCATGCTGAGGTCAGGAAGCTCGTCAGCGCTGGTTCCGTAGTGCCGAACTGATCTGCAGCTGCAGCGCCAACCTCCGGCGCGGGTCGTTCAGATCGAGGTCGATCACGCCCTGCAGCCGGTGCATCCGGTAGCGCAGGGTGTTCGGATGGATCTGAAGCTCCCGGGCCGCCCGTAGTGGCTCGCCATGGTGGCGGAGCCACGCGGCCAGGGTCGGGACGTACTCCGTGCCGTGCCGGACGTCATGGTCCAGGAGTGCTGGGAGCGGTCCACCCGCAACGGCGAGATCGACCGAGGCGACGACGCGATTCACCACCACGGCGTCCCACGCGCTCTCGACGGCGAGCGCGGGCCCGCTCACGTCGCCGGAGCGGAGCAGGCCCAGCAACTCCGCTGCTTCGGCCCTCGAATGCGGCAGTCCGGAGGCCGAGACCGGGGACCCGGCGACCGCGGCCCAGCCACGGTTGTCGTCGTTCTCCGTCTCTGCCACCAGCCGTTGAAGCCAGTTCCACGAGCCGACCTTCGTACCATCGGGGACCCGCTCACCAACAACGGCGAACACGACGCCGTCCACGTCGGCAAGAGCCGCACCTCGCCAGCCATGCCGCCGCAGCACGGTCTCCCAGACCTGGAGCTGTTCGCCGGCGTCGTGGCTCTCGGGCGCGCTGAGTGCGGCCACCCGCCACGGGCCCGGACCCGGGAGTACCTGATCAATGAGCCGCTCCGGCGAGTACTGCGACAGCGCCGCCCTGAGCAGGTCGGTGGCGCTGCGCCGGGCTAGGTCGGCCTGTGCCCGCAGCCGCAGCAGGTGGAGCGCGAGCACCGAGGCGGCACGCCGCAGCTCGCCCGTTGTGGCGTCGTCCACCGGCCCGCTCACCACCGCCCACATCGAGCCGAGCCACTCACCGCCCGCCCGGACCGGCACCACCAGCCTGGGCAGCGTCCCGTCCGGCCCTTCGGAGATGAGGAACGGCTCGCTGGAACGGGCCAGGCGGCGGAATACGCCGAGCGCCCTGAAATGCGCGGCCACCTCTTCGGGAACCCGCCGCCCGATGATGGTGGCCACCCGCGCCGTGTCCGTCTGCCCTTGCCCCGACGAGTAGGCGAGTACCCGGGAGCGGCTGTCCTCGAAGGTCACGGGACCACCCACGATCGAGGCGACCGTGTCGGCCAGCGCGAAGAGATCATCGTGCCCTCCCCGCGGCAGACCCTTGTCGGAGGATCCCGGCATGCCCGATCCCGGCACGCCGGAGCGGTCGATGACGCCTCTGAGCAGCCACACCAGGTGAGCCCACGGGATACCGTCTCCGGCTGCGACGAGGGTCATCCCGGCTCGGCGCGCCGACGTGGTCACCGGCTCCAGCAATGCGGAGGAGGAACGCAAAACAACCCCGGAAGCGCCCGCGTCCACGCACCGCTCGACCAGGCGCACGGCCTCCTCCGCACCGGATACGCCGACGCCGAGGACCAGATCGTCCGGCTGACCGGCGGCCGCATCATCCGGTTCGGCGACGAAAACGTCACGAGCCGGGCGGTTCTCACCAGCGACCACGACGCGTAACAGCGGTGGGCCCAGCGCGGCGGCGATCTCGACGGACGAAGTCACCTCACCATTGTGTCCTGCGCACAACGAACGCGGCGAACCTTGCACCCCGCAGACCATGACGCGCGTCATCGTACGGTTAAGGATCAGTGGCATGACCTCGGATATCTCGGTGCGGACCGCTCCACGGGACGTCGCGGTTGTCGGTGCCGGCATGGTCGGTCTGGCCACCGCGTGGTTCCTGCAGGAACGCGGCGTCTCCGTCACGGTTGTCGACCGACACGGTGTCGCCGCGGGCGCCTCCTGGGGCAATGCGGGCTGGCTGACCCCTGGGCTCGCCACGCCCCTTCCCGAGCCTGCGGTGCTTCGGTACGGCGTCCGCGCGATGCTGAGTCCGTCGTCGCCGGTGTACGTCCCGCCCCGGCCCGATCCCCGGCTGGTGTCCTTCCTCGGCCGGTTCGCCCGCAACAGTACGGCCGCCCGGTGGCGCCGGGCGATGGATGCGCTCGTGCCGATCAACCGGCGTTCTCTCGCCGCCTTCGACCGGCTCGCCGCCGGCGGGGTCGAGGCCGTGACGCATGACGCGGCACCGTTCCTGGTGGCGTACCGCAACGAGGGCGAGCGAGCCCCCTTCCTGGAGGAGTTGGATCACATCCGGGCCGCGGGTCAAGACATCGAGTTCGACACCCTGACCGGCAGCCAGGCCCGGGAGATCGAGCCGCTGCTCGCCCCCTCCGTCGGCGCGGCGGTGCGCCTTCACGGCCAGCGCTTCATCGATCCGGGCGACTACGTCCACCAGCTCGCCGAGGCAGTGCGAAGCAGGGGCGCGCGCATCATCACCGGCCACGCGGTGACCCGGGTTCGCGACAGCGCCGACAGTGTCGTCATCGAGACGTCCGATCGTGTCGAGCGGACCTTCGACACGGTGGTGCTGGCGACCGGCGCGTGGCTGGGTCAGCACGCCCGACGCTTCGGTGTGCGCACCATCGTGCAGGCCGGTCGCGGCTACAGCTTCAGCGTCAAGATCGACCGGATCCCGGCCGGTCCGTTGTACTTCCCGGCCCAACGAGTGGCCTGCACGCCGCTCGGAGACCGCCTGCGCATCGCCGGAATGATGGAGTTCCGGTCCGCCGACGCCGCCCTCGACCACCGGCGGATCACCGCCATCACCGATGCTGTGCGTCCGCTGTTGCGGGTCGCGGACCTCGACAACCGGGCCGACGAGTGGGTTGGGCCGCGCCCATGCACACCGGACGGCCTGCCGCTGATCGGGCGAACCAACTCGCGCCGGGTCTTTGCCGCTGGCGGGCACGGCATGTGGGGCATCACGCTGGGTCCCGCCACCGGCGAACTCCTGGCCGAGCTGATGACCAGCGGGCGAACGCCGGCAGAGCTCGCTCCGTTCAGCCCGACGCGCTGACGATCGCACGGCCGGTTTGTCCGCTCCGGGACACCCGTGGGCCGCTCCTCTGATGCGGCAGGATCGCGCTGTGAGTTGTGATCAGATTGTGGTGGAGTACCAGAAGTGGCCCGGCACTCCGCACTATGCGACCCGGATGGTGGTCCTGGGCGAGGACGCGAGTGGGATCTGGGTCGGGACGCGCGCTGGCGCGGAAGTACGTCGTGGGAACGGCAAGCCGGCGGTCGTATCATCCGGAGACTCCGTGTCACTCTTCCCGCGCGGGCGTGGATGGACCGCTCGTTGGTACGCCAGACCCGAGAGCGCCGGGCGGGCGTCCCGCTACTCCTGCTATGTCGACATCACCACGCCAGTTGAACGCACCGAGTGCGGGATACGGGTTATTGATCTCGACCTCGACGTGGTGCTGACCTGGGCGGGTGGGCATGCTGTGCTTGACGAGGACGAGTTCGGCGAGAACGCCACCGCCCTCCGTTATCCCCCTTCACTGGTGGAGCATGCGCTGAGCTCATGCGCCGAGGTGCGGGCGGCTATGGCGAGCCGGGCATTTCCGTTCGATGGCGCCCATGAGACGTACGCCGCCAGGTGGTTCGGCGGCGTATGACAGTGGGCGACGGGATCCAGGTCATCACCGACGACCGAGAGAACGCCGTTTCTCAACGTCTGCGTACTGACATGGACGACACCGCGAACGGTACACCCGAGCACGACGCCGCACTCGCCGATTTCATGACCCGCATCCAAGAACACCGCAACACCCCCGACGGCTTCTGGGTCGCCGCAGCCAAACCCGAAGCCGCCCAGCACTCACTCACCGGAACCCTGCCCGCCCAATCCATCCGACGAGCCGCCGTCCTCACCAACGGGGCGACCCGCCTCGTCGACCGCTTCGGACTCACCACCTGGCCCAACCTTCTGGACCTCCTCCAGTACGCAGGCCCCGCCGAACTCATCCACCGCACCCGCCAAGCCGAAGCCAGCGACCCCCACGGCCAGCGATGGAAGCGCCGAAAAAACCACCGACGACGCGACCGCGGCCTACTGCAGCCACTTCGCTCACAGCCCTTGTGATCCGACAGCAGATCTGCAACCGATCTCTGCCAGCTGATGCGCGACAGGCCTAGGAGCCTGCTGACCACCTGACGAGCGACCAACGCACGGATCTGCCGATGAGCGGGCGATACTCGGTCCCGTGGCAGACATGAGGACCGACGTGATGTTGTCGATGCTCCGCGCTCTCTGGGAGCAGGTGACTGCCGACCTTCGGGGAGTGGCGGTGACATTCCGAGGTTCCTCGGAGCAGGGAGCGATTGAAGCGCGATTCCTGTACGAGGGCGAGGTCGGCGACGTGCAGGCGGAGTGTGTGTCCATGGCCGAGACCTACTGCATCGCTGACTTCCCGCCTGAGGTGTCCGTCGCCTTCCGAAGCGGTACCCGACGCGGCACGCGATCTGCTGCCGGACGAGCACTGGGTGTTCCTGCGCTGGGAGTCAGAGGTCTGACCGACCGCTCATGCCGCGTTCAGGCCACGAATCTCGGATCGTCGTAGCCCATGTCGCGCATCTTCGCGGCCGAGAAGACGATCATGATCTCGTCGCCTGGAATGAACACACCCTCCATTGAGGGATATTGCGGGATCGCGGCCCCGAACCAGACAGGACCGGTGCCGAAGTCCAGGCGCAGAGCAGTAGGAATCTCGACGACACGAGCAGGCTCGACGACCTCGCCGCTCGCCAAGGTGGCTGGACCGAGTTCGATCCGCTCCCACGATGTCGTCGCACGCAGTACAGGGGTGTCCAGGATGCCTGTCCAACGAGATTCGCCATCGGGGCCGATTCGTTCCGGCCCGTCCTCTCCCAGGACAAGGTGGCGTTCGATGGGTTCGGCGAAGACCTCGACGCCGTAGGGGTAGAAGGTGTTGGTCCACGTGACGGTCACGGGGCCGGCGTCCGTGGAAAGTTGCACACCCATGACGGCGTGATGCCAGTCGCCGTAATCCCACCGAGCCGGCCCGGGTCCATAGTTGTGGATGTCCCAATAGTCCACTGCGTAGATGCGAAGCCCTTCAAGCGCGTGCACCTTCCGATCAAAGGCGACCCGCGCGTCGGGATCGTTGACTGTCACGAGGCCATGATCCCCGAGCCGCGGGCTGCGGCCAGACGAAACGCGCTCTCATGCCGCGATCCGCGCTTTCGGCTGTCGCAAATCACCCGGCGGACGGCTCGCACATCACCTGGCACACGACTGTCAAGCATCAGGTGGCACAGGACAAGTGCCCACAGCCCTGCGTTGCTGAGTTGACCTCTCTTGGATCAAGGCGCCGCTGACGCGGCGCACCGCCCGTACCGCCCTTGCGGGCGGCGCCGGGGCGCCGTCCTCGGGCTCGCCGGGCGGACAGAACGGCGCACGTCCTTTAGAACGTCCTCGGCTGAGCATGCAGGGCTGGTGATCGCCCCGTCTTCCTCGCATGCCAGTCTCCGGCCTGCACTCCACGCGTCAAGGGCGCCTGCCGGCGTCGCTTCGCGATCTTCGACCCTTGACCCGTTCCGCTCCGGCCTTCAATCTGGCTGATTGCGAGGACGACGGGGATGAGTGGTCCGCGTGGCCAACCCATGCGTGAGCACGGGAACGGCGCTAATCGACTGCGAGGGGGATCGCTTGGTGCACAGCAGCTCTCAGGCAAGCCGCGTGGGCACCCAGCGACTGTGACTCGCCCGAGTGGGGCCAGTCCAGACCGATATGGACATAGCACGGGTCATCGTTGGTCGGCTGGTTGCAGAACGCACAGATGTACCGCACGAAGTCGCCAACCATCGGACCTCTTCCACGGAGCGACCTTCCCACAAGAACGTCCGCATCCGCCTCGCCCCTTGCTAACGCCGTTTCTAACACGAGCCCTGGACGACCATGGACAGCGGCCGACGACATGGGCCGGCAGAGCCCTCTGACCCTCGTGATCTGGACGACGGCGGACGCCGGTAGGTGATCTTCAGCGGCCTACGGAACAGATGCTTGCCGAGGCGGGCCGAGCACGAAGACGACCCGGGAAACCTGCTCTGGAGTATCGGCATCGACCCAAACCTGAAGGGGGTACTCGCCGCGAGCCAGTGTGAGGCCGGCACTCTCCCCGACTTCGAAGTTGCCGACATCGACACCATGGTTGCCCAAATAGAGCACGGTCTCGTGGACCCAACGCAGGCCCTTCGGCTCATAGTCCGACCAGACCTCGACACACACCGACTGTGGCCCGGTCGCACCAATGTCGGACTGCGTGGCAACCGCAACCCCTGGATACGGCGGCCTGTCTGGATGCACCAGGGATGGTGCGCGGTAGGCAACCCATTCCTGTCCGGTCTCCCATTGCGGGTAGTCCTGCCAGGTGGCATCAACGATTGCGACCTGCCCATGGAGCGGGGACATATCAAGTTGGACGAGTAGCGCCATGCACGGACCGTACGCCCGCCGTGCACTTCCTCATGCCTCGCCGGTCGGCGGATCTTGCTTGCGTGGGAATCGAGTAGGTTAGCGCTCCCGCACGGAATACGGACCTCCCTTCCGGCGCGCGAACAGGCTCGATAACCCTTCTCTGTAAGGGTTATCGAGCCTGTCGGTTTGTTTGTATGTCCCGCTTCCCCGTGCGCCGGTTAGAACGGCGGCGGATCCGGATCGTCTGGTTCTACCGGATCGGTGAGGCGTGGTGGGGTGACCTCGTACTCCCGGCTGTGCGGATCGGTATATCGAAGGTGGCCTGGGCTGGTTTGCTTCACTTTCCAGTCGCCTTCGGTTTTGACGCGGTGGTGGCGTCGGCATAGTGGTGCCACATTCGCCACGGAGGTTTCGCCGCCCTCGGAGTAAGGCTTGGTGTGGTCGAGGTCGCAGGAGATCGCGGGGCGCCTACAGAGCATCCAGGTGCAGCGCTGGTTCAACGACTGCACGAACTCCGCCGGGAGACCGCGTAGGAAGCGTTGCGCCATCGGATGCAGGCTCAATAACTGCCCGGTGACTGGGTGGGTGATACCGATGGTGAACATGGCGTCGGGGTTGTCGAGATGGTTGGCGATCAGCCGCCGCGCTACTTCGGTGAGTACGGGTCCGAACCCGCCCAGCTCGGCTGGCCGCTCCGCCAGCTCGAACAGGGTCGTGATCGGCACGTTCAGCTGGAGTTTCGCCTTGATCGCCGCTCTCCAGGACCGGAACGCGGCCGGAATCTCCTGCTCCGCAAGGTCATCATCGGACGGGATTTCCTCGCGGGCTGGCCTGTCGTTGCGGGGCTGCGGCCTGGGCCGGTCCAGCGGGTGGGTGTAGGTGGCGGGTTTGCAGTCCTCACACGGGCAACCCGCAAGGTGGTGGTCGTGGTCGCACCCGGTGTGCCGGCATCCATCCGACTCGGCGGCAGAGTCATTCCGCGCACCCTCAGCTTCGCCTTGAGCGGGGCTGTCGGCGTTGTTCTGCTCCTCGAGCAGGTCGTCAAAGGACTCTTGACAAGGGCCGGAATCGTCGCCGTTCTCCTCCTCGCCACTGTCAGGGGCTTCTTCCTCGCCGTTACAGATGAGGACGTCGGCTTCACCGGACAGGAGGGAGGCGGCGATGTCGGCGCGCAACTGAGGCAGGGTGCGTTCGTCTCCGCCGGATTTCATGGTGCGGGCGATGGCGTCCAGGTATCCCCAGATCTGGGCGGCCACGTCGTGGGAGATCCCACGGATCCGCAGATCGGAGACGCCATCCAGGGATGGGTAGACGTCCACGCCGCGGTCGTCGCGGGCCCTCTTGTGACGCTCTTTCGCCGCCTCCGGATGTCGGGTAGCCCGGGGGAATCTCACCCCCAGGCCCCCGCAGATCCCGGCGTGACAGTCTCCCGTCACCGGGCTCTTGTCATCCTGGTCACCAAAAGGCGTGGGTCCATGCCCAGTGGGCGAAAGCTC
>NZ_KB892808.1 GCF_000373925.1 Actinopolymorpha alba DSM 45243
GGCACGGCCACCCGCCTCACGAGTCTCCTCAGTGTTTCCCAGCCGCTGTTCCTTCTCCGCCTTCACCCAGTTCCTGACCGTCTCAGCGACCAGACCGAAATCCCTCGCGGCCTGCGCCGGCGTGTGATCGGCATCAAGCACATACGCGACCACCTCAGCCCGCAACTCAGGCGAATACTTCCGCGGCTTGTTCGACACGAACCCATCCCTCCAGACAGTTAATTGACCCTACTTGGGTCCGTGTCCAGGACGCGCGGGGCACCTCAATGCACCCGCTGCGGTTGCCAGCGAGACGATCAGGTGCCTGACCTTGGTCGAGCGCCACCGGATGGCGCCGTAGGCAAGGCCGCCTGCCAGGTCACCGATAGACCGAGCGGCGAATCCGATACCGGCAACGGCAGCCGCACCCTGCGCGAGCGCGGCCGCGGGCAGTGCGACCGCGACGACACCGCCCGAAAACCCGAGGGCGATGTTGGCGACTACGAGCGTGGACAACCCTGCCGGTACACCGAGGCGGGGGCCAACCGCGGCCACCCCGGGCCGCCAACGGCGGGAAGCTGTGGTCATGGCAAACCCCAGGCCACCTGCCCCGACGACGAGCGCGGTAACGAGAACGGCGATGACGGGAGTCGATACCGCGATCAGAGCGGATACGAGCAGCGGTCCGGCTACCATCGCCAGACCGAAGGAGACGGCGAGCAGGGCATAGCCGCTCATCCGCACCTGCCGGTCGGCGATGAGGTCCGCTGTCAGCACCCGCATGCTGCTGATTGTGGCCGGGAAGGCAACACCTGCCAGCAACGCAAACCCGGGAAGGACGAATCGGTCCTGCCAGATCGGCAGCACACCGACCGCCAGGGCGATGGAGCAGAGCAGGCTGGCGGGGATGAGGACGCGGGTCTGGCCGATCCGGTCGATCAGCCACCCCTGGACAACCAGACCGACAGCGTTGCCAAGGCCAAACGCGGCCGGCACCAGCCCGGCCTGAGCGATCGATCCCGAGCGCTCCTGGGCAGTGAGCAGCAGGGCAAGCCCGACCATGCCGATCGGGAGAGCGGCCGACAGACCAAAAAGGAACGGGGCTGTGTATCCAGGAATACGCAGAACACGTAGGTATGAGCCGAGCACAGGGCACACCTTTCGATGCGCCCACCCACCCGGGACACGAGGCTCAGAATCCGACCACGGCCCAACTATGCCGATCCGACCAAGACCAGCCCCGGAACACTAACACGGCCTTCTGACCGGAAAATAGCCCTTGTTGGTGGGCAGGGCGCAGACTCCCAGCGACAGCTGGGATGTTAGGTGTCGGTGTGAAAGCTGGTTAGGCAGCTGGGTCAGGGTCACGGTGTAGCCGAGGGCAGACTTAACGCTGCGTCCCGCCGATGGCGGTGTCATCGGCGAGGTGAACGGCACACCCATTGGCGTTGCCTGGTACAGGCAACTGGCTAAAGACGACAGGGCATCGGGTTTGTCGCGCTGATGTCCCGGAACTCGCAGTGCTGTCGACAGGCTCACCGGTCCCGGAGAACCGGCCGGTCGCTCGATTCCTCAAGCATGCACGGCATGATGGTCTCCGTGCGCCCAGCTTGCACGTGGACCTCGACAACGTGCGCGCCCGCCGCTTCTGTCAGCCAACGGCTTCGTCGAGCATCCTCGGACCGAGGTGGCGCCGCACTCAAGTTCCGCAGTGCCTCAGGTCGCATTCGTCGTCGACGCTGCAGGTTTGGGTCACGCGTCCCCTTCCCTTGGAGACCAGTCGAGGTCGTATCCGCAGCGATCCGCGACCGCAACGCCAACTGCTGCGAGGTTTTCCGTCGGCCAACCCACCGCTGCAACGTCGCCCGCTCCTCATCAGACAACACCAGCTCGGCCTTCGGCCGCCGCTTGTAGGGTGGGTGGATGCCGAGCCTCAAGCGATCATCGGACTGGTGTTCCTCAAAGCTTTCACATAGGGCACCTGGAGATCACGAGACTTCGGTCTCAACGATCATCGATAGGACTGCACGTGACCACTGAGGATGACTCCGGGCTGCCAGTGTGGGAGTTCGCCCACGACACCGAGGACGACGGGCTACCCAAAGCAGACACGGTGGCGTGGAAGGTGATGACCGCGCTCGGCGAGGAACCGTTCGCGGAGGTCTTCCAACGGTTCCTGCGCACCGTCGACACCACCTGCGTCTCCGAGCTGTTGTTCGGCTACTGGGGGGATGACATCCATGGGAATGGCCAGTATCCGGTGGATATGCTCGTCGAGGTCGGTGACCGGTTCCCGGCGTTGCGGCTGCTCTACGTGGGCGACATGGAATCTGACGAGATGGAGCTCTCGCGCATTGAGCACGGCGACATCACCCCGTTGTTCGGTGCGTTTCCGGCCCTGGAGTCGCTGGAGATCTGCGGCGCGAGCGGCCTGAAGCTGGGTCCGGTCCGGAACAAGAGCCTCAAACTGCTGCGGTTCGAGTCAGTCGGCCTGCCCGCGGAGGTTGCCGAGGCGGTGAGCGCCGCCGATCTGCCAAACCTACGGGATCTCGACCTGTGGCTCGGCCGCGCCGTCTGGGGCGGCGATGCCACGGTCTCGGACCTCGCGGGGATTCTTGACGGGCAGCGTCTGCCGTCCCTGCGTCACCTCGGTCTGGAGAACAGCGAGATCGCTGACGAGATCGCGTCACAGGTAGCGAGCGCGCCAATCGTTGCGCGCCTGGAGTCGTTGAGCCTGGGCTTGGGCACTATCTCCGACCTGGGCGCGGAAGCGTTGCTGAACGGCCAGTCGCTCACCCATCTCAAACAGCTCGACCTGCGGTATTCCTACCTCACCGATCCGATGGCGGAACGGATACGGGCCGCGATGCCGAACACCGAGATCGATTTTTCCGGTCAGCGGCGAAGGTTGGAGGGCGGCCGGCGCTACGTTGCGATCTCCGAATGAGCACGCTCGCCCAAATCCGGGTTTGGCCGGGGCGAACTCCTCGCGTGTCCATTTAGGGTCGTCGTCGGCTGGCCCGTCGTATCCGCTGGTCGGGGTCCTGGCGGCCAACGTGAAGGTACTCACGGCGCGGGTTGAGGCGCTGGAGGCCGAGAACGCTGAGCTCAAGCGTCGGTTGGGGACCATGAGCAACTCATCCACGGTCGGGTCATCCTGCTATCCGATCGGATCGGCCGCAAGGGCACCGGCGACACCATTCTCCGGATGCGACTGTGACACCGGAACAGTCGACCTCGATCTGGCCGACCAACCCTGCTCGTGACATCGCCCGTATCGAGTCACGAACCGAGCCGTTTCGACCATGAACGCTGTGCACGCCAATCGCCGTACCACAGCAGCGCGCGGCGGAGGAGATCTCGCTCCCTTCGATCTAGCGCTGGCGCGTGGCTGTGGTCAGTAGCCGCCGCACCGATTCCCGGTCGACGGTGGGCGCCGCTTCCTCCAGCCAGTCCAACGGCGTACGCCCTTGACTGTCTTTGGCCCTCGGGTCCGCGCCGTGCTCGAGGAGCACTTCGATGGTCTGTACAAAGCCGGCCTTCGCGGCGTAGTGAAGTCCAGTCGCGGCAAGCGCAGCGACCCCGGTCGTACGACCGAAGGGGTCGCCGGTACGCCGGTCGTCGGCGCGGGCGCCGTGACGGAGCAGGGCGCGGACGTACTCCGGGTCGTCCTTGCGGCCTTGGTTCCCCGTACAGCAAAGCCCGATCCACGATCCGGACGACCTGACCGATGCCCCACGCGCGGCAAGCAGCGGTGCGATCTGCGGATGGAGGACCCAGCGGCCGGCGCCGATCAGGGTGGCGTCGGCGCCGCCGTCGAGCAGCAGCTTCACCATCGGCAGGCTTTCCTTTTCTGCCGCGCCCCGCAACGCTCGTACGGCCCCCGGGAGGGGACGCCGGACATTGTCGAGCAGCAACCGCAACGTCTCGACCTGGCCGCCGGCGACGGCATGGTCGACCGGAGTGATGTCGATGACGTCGGCCGCGGGGTCTGGAGTCTCGGCGAGCTCTGGGGCGGCGGCGATCTGCTTGCGCAGCAGATCGACGTCGCCGAGGAACGCCGAGGTGAACACGTCCTCTGCCGCGCCCGCGTGCAGCAGGACGGCCTCGACCGCGGTCCGATGCCTGAGCCGGGCCGCGCACAGCGGCGTCACCAACAGCACCCGCTCGAACGCGTGGCCCACCAGCCCGATCGGCAGGTAGTGCGGTCGATCGGGGCCGACGCCACTCCGCAGCAGGAACTCCACTGTCTTGACCCGTCCCGCCATCGCCGCGACCTGGAGGAGCCGCGCGCCATAGCTGGCTCGTCGCAGGTCCGGAGCCTGCGCAAGAGACGCGGCGACGCCGGCCGTATCGCCCTTGTGGGCAAGGTCCGTCGCGTTCTTCAGCGTGCGGGCGGCGACTCCGCACGCCGCAACTGGCGAGGTCCCGCCGCGACGCGTTGACGGCTCCTCAGCGTTCACGAGGGCGTGTGCCATTGCCTTCGCCTGGTCGAAGATCGTCGTACGGTCGGACTCGGTGGGTACGACCTGCTCGAGTGCGCGACGGAAGTGTGCCAACCAGCGCCCCGCATCTGACCTGGTGATCGTGACGTCGTCGTGCCGGTGCCGCAGCGGCGCATAGGTGTGGTCGCTGTAGCGCCGTCCGTCGCCAGGTGTGTACTCGCCGCCGAGCCATTCGGCGAAGAAGATCTTCTGTGCCGCGCGTCCGTCGGTGAGATCGCGGGGGAACAGCGGACGCAGCACCGGGTCGTCCTCGAACGCGTCGTAGAGGTGGTCGACGAGCGCGTCAACGGTCGGTTGGCCGCCGATACGGACGAAGAGATCGGTGCCTCGGAACGGGAAGAACTCCGCTCGAGCGTCCAACAGCCGGCGATGTCGGAGTTGATCCGCAGCGGCGCGGGTGACCATCGGTGGCTCCGTCCTGTCGCGCGGCAGTTTAGCCGCACGTCCGCTTCCCAAGCAGGCGCCGACAGACTGCTTGCCAGGCACGATGCCGGGGGTCTCGATTTTCCAGGCTCAGGGTGATCAGGGAGCTCGGCGTTGACAAACATATGACTGAGTTATATAACTGACGCATGTGTTCGCGGACCGCCAACCTCCTCGGCGCCCTGGGCATCGCACTCGCCGACGCGCAGGCCGCCGAGCTTGCGGCATCGTCCGGCTTGGCGCCGACCGACGCCGCAGCTCTCAACGCGGTCGGGGTGGCGCCCGGCTGCAGCATCGGCGCGGTGCGGGTGGCGCTCGGCATCACGCATCCCGGCACGGTGCGCACCGTCGACCGCCTCGCCACGACCGGGCTCGTCGAGCGCCGCGCGGGCGTGGACGGCCGCACGGTCTCGTTGCACCTCACCGCTACGGGCGAGGAGGTGTGGCGGCGGCAGACCGACGCCCGTATCGGCTGGCTGGAGCGGACGATCACGCGGCTGGCTCCCGCCGAGCGCGCCGACGTCGAGCGGGTCGTCTCGGCGATCCTCGCCGCGGTCACCGGCGACGAGGAGTCTGCCGAACGGATCTGCCGGCTGTGCGACGAGTACCGCTGCCCACAGGAACGATGCCCCGTCACCCTCGCGATCGAGGCGAGCACGTGAAGTCCGGCGGGCCGCTCCTGATGGTGGCGAGCGCCGCCACCTGGGCGGGCGGTCTGATCCTCACGAAGGTCGCGCTCGATGTCACCGGCGCGGCGCCCGGCTCGGTGCTGGTGGTGCAGCTGGTCGCCTCCGTCAGCGCGCTCGCCGCCGCGTGCGCGGTCACCGGCGCCGGCCTCGGGGGTGCCTGGAAGCACGGGTGGGTCGGCCTGCTCGAGCCCGGGATCGCCTACCAGCTCGCCCTCGCCGGCCTTGCGCTCACCAGCGCCGCCAACGCGAGCGTGCTGGGGAGCCTCGAGCCGGTGATGGTGCCGCTCATCGCCTGGATGCTGCTGCGCCAACGACCGCACCCGCGGCTCCTCGTCGTCATCGTCGGCGCGACGGCAGGTTCGGCGTTGGTGTCGTTCTCGACCGAGGGGGGCGGCGGGTCATGGGCCGGCGACGGCCTGGTCGTCGCGAGCGTCGCCGCGGCCGCCGTGTACGTCGTGGTGGCCTCGAGGCAGGTGTCGACCGTCGCGCCCCTGCCGGCCGCGCTCACCCAGCACGTCTGGGCGCTGGGATTCGTGATCGCCTGCCAACTCGTGCTCGCCGGCCCGCTGCTCTGGACGTCGGCGACGGCCGGGGAGCTGCTGCTGGCCGCCGGGTCCGGCATCCTCAACTACGCGCTGCCCTTCTGGCTCTACCTGACCGCCCTCACCCGGATGCCGGTCGCTCGGGCGGCTACTTATCTCACGTTGATCCCGATATTCGGCGTGCTCGGCGCGGTGCTCGTGCTTGGAGAGCGAGTCACGTGGCTGGACCTCATCGGGGGTGTGCTCGTGGTCGGCTGCCTGCTCGCCGACGCACGGACGGCTCCCGTAAATAACGCGATGACGGAGGTGCGCAACCGATGACCACGTACGGAATCCTCGTCTTCGACGGGGTGCAGGAGCTCGACTTCGTCGGACCGTGGGAGGTGTTCCACGGGTCCTCGCGCCGCCGCGACCGTGCCGACACGGTGCTGCTCGTCGCCGAGCGAGGCGATCTCGTCCGCTGTGCCAATGGCATGCGGGTGCTGCCCGATCTCACCCTCGACAACCACCCGCCGCTGGACGTGCTGCTCGTCCCCGGCGGCGCGCATTCGCGGATCGAGGCGGAGATGGCCAACCCGACCGTCACGGACTGGATCAAGAGCACGGCCGCGAGTGCCGAGTGGGTCACGAGCGTGTGCACCGGCGCGTTCTTGATGCACGCCGCTGGGGTGTCGCGCGGCCGCCGGGTGGCCACCGAGCGAGCCCTCGAGGACGACCTGGAGCGCCTCGGCGACATCACCGTCGTGCGCGACGCCAGGTACGTCGTGGATGGCAACCTGGTGTCCAGCCAAGGGGTGTCCGCGGGAATCGACATGGCGTTGTGGCTGGTCGGGCGGCTGCATGGCCGCGACCACGCCCGCGCCGTCATGCAGAGGATCCAGTACGAGCCGGCGCCACCGTACCTCGCCGACGAACCCTGCCCCGGCTAGATTGCCTAGCTGGATTGCCGACTCCGCCGAGAATCTCCGACATGTAGCGTCTGTGCTGCCTTCGGGTCGACGCCCGAAGTCACAAGCCAGATTCAGGTTCGCCGCTAGCGATGCAGATAGCAAAGTTCGATCTGTATGGCCTGCTCTCACTAGCCAGCGAGGGACCTGAACCCCTAACGCCCGATTACAAGCAGGCTTACGACCTGCCAGCGACGTCCGTGATCGTCCATCCTGCGCGAGAGTCCCGGGTGTGAGCGGCCCGCACGAGCGATAGACGTCCATGATCGTCCAGGCCGCGTGTTAGCAGTCGCGTTAGCAAGGAGCGACGCATTACGAGTGGGTTCCGTGCACAGGTCACCCTCAGACGCAGCTGACCGTGCACTGTTGCTGCTGAGTGTGAATGGTTGAGGGCTGGTGATGGCAGTTCGGGGGCACGCGCCGTGCCATCCACGCTAACCCGTCGTGATCACGCTGTCTCACGAACTGCCCGTCGTGGTGTCGTCAAAGGTCGGCACCCACGTCGATGCGAGCGATGCTCATGCAGCAGTCCAACGGACGGTGCGACCGTGCCGATCGGTGTCACCATTGGCGTCGCGGGTGGCTCGCAGAGGCCGGAGCCACCCACGTCTCCAGCCCCGCTCTCGTTATGAGCGGCCGTATCCGGACTCGCAGCGTATCAACCCGCCCCTGGCTTGTGATTTCATTCACGAGAAAGTAAAAGCGTATTCGAGGAAGGGCTAGGACCCGAACAAGCCAGATACCGCCAAATCCGATGGAGAAGATCCGTCCCGTGAGTGATCTGGTCGACTATCCCAGTACCCCGTGGCGCTACCTCTACTGGCTCACGCGAAGCCAGGCGGGACGCGTCGCGAGAGGGACGGTGCTCGGCACTGCGTGGATGGTGATGTTGCCTGTCCCGCCGCTCATGCTCGCCTTCGCGGTCGATGACGGATTGCGCCGCGGATCGATGGGGCGCGTCGTGCTCTGGGCGGTCCTAATCCTCGTCACCGGCATCGCGATCGCTGCGGTCGCGATCCTGAGGCATCGCACGATGACCCGAATCCGGACCGAGGCCGCCCTGCAGACCATCGACGCGGCAATCGCGCAGAGCGTGCGGCTGGGCGCGAGTCTGACCAAGCGGACGACGGCGGGCGAGGTCGTCGCCGTCGGCGTCGGCGACGCATGGATCATTGGTCGGAGCTTGACGATCACCGGTCCGGGGGTCGGTGCCGTACTCGGCTACGCCGTCATCGCCGTCTTGCTGATGAGGATCTCGGTGGTGCTGGCGCTCATCATCGTCGTCGGTCTGCCGATCCTGCTCTTGGCGCTAGGTCCGCTGCTGGGAAGGGTGCGGATCCGGGTATCGGACTACCGGGACGCTCAGGAACTCCTCTCGACCCGGATGGTCGACATCGTCTCCGGTCTGCGGGTGCTCGACAGCCTCGGGGGGAAGAGCCTCTTCGGCGAGCGCTTCGTGGGGGAGTCGCTCACCGTCGAGCGCACGGGGACACGGCTGGCGCGCAGCGAGAGCTTGGTGCAGGCAATCGCGATCGGGCTGCCCGCGCTCTTCCTGGCCTCCGTCGTTTGGATTGCCGCGCACCTGAGTGCCGAGGGGGCGCTGACCGTCGGGGATCTCGTCGCCGTCTACGGCTATCTCATCGTCGCGGTGGTGCCAATCTCCTCTTTCATCGAGAGTGCGAAGGACCTGAACCAGGCGTTGGTGGCCGCCGGCAGGGTCGTGGACTTCCTCGGACACTCGCCCGACCAGCGAGGACGGGTGACGCCGACGGATACAGCCTTCGTCCTCGAGGATCCCGAGTCGAACCTCCGAGTGAAGTCCGGCGAGTTCGCGGTGGTCGCGGGCGGTGACCGGGGAGCGATCTCCGCGGCGATCGATCGACTGGGCGGGGTCGTCGCATCGGACGCGACCTGGAACGGGCGGCGGCTGATGGAGTTCGATCGGCATGCGTTGCGCAGCCGTGTCGTCGTTTTGGACGATGACGCCTTCCTGTTTCAGGGCAGCGCCCGCGAGGTGGTGTCGAGCGGTCGCACGGTCGATCGTGCTCGGCTCGATGCGGTCGCGTCGGCCAGTGGCTTCGACGAGGTCCTCCGCGGCCTCACGGGAGGCTGGGATGCCGAGATCCTGTCGCGGGGAGCCAACCTGTCGGGCGGTCAGTGTCAGCGTCTGCGTCTCGCGCAGGCCCTCGCTCTGGAACCGGAGGTGCTCATCGCCCTGGATCCGTTGTCCGCGGTGGATGCGATCACCGAGGCCCAGGTGGCGCAGCGGGTCCGCGAATCTCGGCGCGGCTCGACAAGCGTGATTGCGACCACGTCCATCGCCGTCCTCGGTCTGGCGGACATCGTGCATTTCGTCGAGGGATCTCGCGTCGTGGCCTCCGGATCGCACGTCGATCTCATGCGGCAGGAGTCGCGCTACCGGCGGCTCGTGTCCCGCGATTCCGGGGACGATTCCTCCGATGCGGCGGCGTACGAGGTGAGGGCATGACGGGCGAGGACACCCAGCGCGGATACCCCGTCGCGTCGCTGCGGCAGGTTCGCGGCGCGACCGCCGCGCTCATCGGCTCCGACCAGCGCGGATTCGCGGCGACGGTCATCGCCGGCGTCGCGGCAGCGGCACTGGGACTGGTCCCGCCGTGGCTGGTCGGAGTGATCGTGAACTCGCTGGGTGTGAGCGCGGACACCGCGTCGGTCGACGTCCTCGGTGCCGCGCTCGTCGGCCTCGCGCTGGTGCAGGGCGTCCTCTCCGGCCTGTCGTACTTTGTGACGGCGCGGTTCGGGCAGAAGGCCGCGCATCGTCTGCGGGCCCAGATGATCCAGCGCATCCTTGCCCTCCCGTCGCGCGTGGTCAACCGCGGCGACGGCGGGGACCTGATGGTGCGCGCGACCACCGACGTCGGGAAGATCACCGGCGTCCTCGGCAATGCCGTCCCGGAGATACTGGTGGCGGCCGTGCAGGTGGCGCTGACCTTCCTCTTCCTTGTGTTGCTCAGCCCGATCCTGGCTGTCGTCGCGGTCGTCGGGATGCTCGGCATCGCGGTGGTGACGCGCTGGTATCTGCGCCGGGCGACCCCTGCGTACCTGGCTGAGGCGGGGGCCTACGCGAAGCTCGCGGAATCGCTCCAGTCGACGATCGCCGGAGCTCGCACAGCAGAACTCTACGAGCTGCAGGCGGTCCGTCGCGCCGAGGGCGATCGGCTCAGGAGCCACGCCCGTGGAGCAACTCTGCGAACGCTGTGGCTCCGCTCCGTCCTTTTCCCGGTCGTCGACTCGTCCTATGTCGTCGCTCTCGTGCTGGTGCTGCTCGTCGGCGCCGGCCTCTATCTCGGCGGGATCGTCGAGCTGGGTACGCTCGTGGCCGCCCTGCTGTATGTCCGCCAGGTGTCCGGCCCCTTCGACACGGTGCTGCTCTCCCTCGAGTCCTTGCAGAGCGGCATCGCGTCCTTCGCACGCGTCGAGGGCCTCGGTGACGAGGTCCCGACGTCGGAGCGCGCCACGCAGGAGCCGCGCGGCACGGCGATCCGGATCGATGCCGTGCGATTCGCGTACGACGGAGGGCCGGAGGTGATCCGCGGCGTGACCCTCGACATCGAGCCGGGCGCCAGCGTGGCGATCGTGGGCGGCTCCGGAGCCGGCAAGTCGACCCTGGCGCGACTGATCGCCGGACTTGAGCGTCCGGACGCCGGATCCGTCACGGTTGGGGGAGCCGTCTCCGCCGCCCTGCCCGCGGAGATGGCCCGCTCCCTGATCGCTCTGGTGACGCAGGAGCAGTACATCTTCAACGACACGATCCGGACCAATGTGCTGGTCGCGCGCCGCTCGGCCGACGACGGCGAGATCCGTCGTGCGCTCAAGGTCGTCGGCGCGGACTGGGTCGACGACCTGCCCGAGGGCCTGGACACGGTGGTCGGGTCTGCGCACGGCCTGTCCGGCGCTCACGCCCAGCAGTTGGCGCTCGCCCGCGTCGCGCTCGCGGACCCGGCCGCCGTGGTGCTCGACGAGGCCACGTCGCTGCTCGATCCGACCTCGGCGCGACAAGTCGAGCGCGCCCTTGGGGCACTGCTGGCCGGTCGTACGGTGATCGCCATCGCTCACCGGCTCTCGACCGCCGAGGATGCGCGCTCCATCATCATGATGGACGACGGCGTGGTGGTCGAGGCAGGCACGCACGATGAGCTGCTCGGCCGCGAAGGCCCCTACGCCAGGCTCTGGCGTTCATGGCATCTCGATTCCTGACGTCGGCCGTCGGCGATCTTTCCGTGACTGAGCGGGTGACATCCGAGCTGTGGCGCCGACAGGTGCTACTGGAAGGATGTGCGATGTGCCCCGTTGCGGCCTGGGGGTCATCGTCGCCGGGTGTTCAGCTGCTTGGGTCGGGGCTGGAGTCAGCTGGTTTGCTCGCTGGCTGACCGGAACCAGGCTGCTGCTCGGTCGAACAGGTCTGTCTGGTTCTGGCTGGTGAGCAGATGCCCCTCGTCGAGGTAGACGACGTATTCGCTGGGCGCACCATAAAGACGCAGCGCGGCGTGCCAGGCCTCGCCGTGTGGGACCGCGAGACCGTGCTCGCCGTAGACGAGGAGCATTGGCACCGTGACTCGATTCGCGCGCTCGACCGGTGAGGCGGCCGCCCAAACGTCAGGGAGTTCGTCTGGTGATCCGCCCCGCCAGCGGCTCTGCATCTGCATGCTGATGTCCGTGAGGAGTCGTAGGTCCGCTAGGCCTTCCCAGCACACGGCGGCCCGGAACGGATGCGCGTTCGTCACGATGCGGTTGACCAGGTAGCCGCCGTAGCTGTGCCCGATCAGGTAGGCCTGTTCCAGGTCGACCAGCCCGGTTTCACCCGCCGCGGTGACCGCGGCGCAGACCTCGGCGACCTCGGGGTCTGCGTCGGGGAGCCCGTCGCCTCGAAAGGCTTGCCACATGGCGTCCGGTCCCAGGATGCCGCTCGCGCGGAACTCGGGCATGAGAGCGGCGAAGCCACGCGCACACCACTCCGGGAGGTGGCCCACGTCGCCTGCCTGAAACGCGGCCACCGGCCCGCCATGCAGTTCGACCACCAGCGGCCACGGCCCGTTCCCCCGTCCAACCGGGACAGCGAGGACCCCCTCAAGTGTCCTCTCCTGCGCCGGCCATCGAAGGAGCCGGTAACTCGCCCGCTCGTCCCTGTGGCTGTCGGTGTTCTGGTTCAACTGGACGGTTCCGCCATCGCGGTCGATCCGCAGCCGGGTCCGAAGTCCGTCCAGCTCGACGCGGACCGCCTCCACATAGCGACCGGCTGCGCCAGGGGCTACGTCCAGGTACGAGGCCTCATCGTCCGGAGTCGCCCACCACCAGTGCCCGGAGTCCGGTTCCACGGCGACGACTCCGCGGCGGATCCCCCGGAACGCAGAGACCGCGAGAACGTTGCCGTCTTGCGACCAGGTAAGCGGCCCCGCCAACCGAAGATCGGGCGGCAGGACGGTGTCCCAACCGTCGCCGTCGCGAACGAGGAGCCGAAACCACCACGGGAACTGCGGGTCACAGTCGCTGTTGAGCAGTGCCACGCGGCCGGCGGCGCTCCTCGTCACACATGTCGTGTAGCCGACGAGGTCTGCCAGCTCGACGTCGGTATTCGGATCAGCTCCCACCAGCGCATGCTCACACGATCCGCGCTAAGGCCACCAGCTTGGAAGATCAGTGCTCACGGACGCTCCGACTCCGGCCTAGCGGCGGAGACCTTGAACTGACCGCTGTCGACCGATGATCACCGAGGCGTGGCAGCAGTGTGTGGCACGTATGTGGCACGGCCACTGACGGCTTGGGAGTCTGAGGCGTGGCTTGCGCCTCCGCGTAGATTCATGACGTGATCGATTGGTCCTCTCTACAGGATGCGTACGGGGAGGCCTCAGACGTCCCTGCCCTTCTGGCGCGGGCGACCGAACACCCCGACGACCGACGTGCGTGGGATGACCTTTGGGCCTGCCTGTGTCATCAGGGCACCGTGTACAGCGCGAGCTACGCGGCCCTCGCCGCACTCACCGACATGGCCGCGCAGCGAACCCCTGCCGGGTATGTCGAGTCGCTGGGACTGGCGGCGGCCATTCTGGCCTCGACGGACGGACCAGAGGGCAGCTTGCGTCGGAGTGCGTCAGCGGACGCGATGGTAGCGCCAGGGCGCTACCAGATGACATCGTCGAGCGCCGGCCACGGCGGACCATCCCGCAGAACGTGAAGGAACGCCGCTCCCGACTCTCTGCCGCTCGGGTGTTGGTCGCCTCGACTCCAGCGATGCGCTGCGACGATCGCGAGTACGACCCCCCTGCACTCGCCGACCAAATCTTGGTCAGCGTCGAGATAGTGCTGGCTGACCTCGCTGGGCACCCAAGCCAGGTCGTACTCGACAGGCCCATGGGCGGTGTTTTCGAAGTCAATGAAGAGCGGCCCGTTCTTCGTGTTGAGAATGTTCCCCGGGTGCGGCTCGCCGTGCAGCAGCTGTTCGGGGGCGCGCCGGTTGACGATTGATCGCCCCAGATCGCGCAGCGTGTTGGCGAGCAGCGCCCGGTCCGCATCCGCGAGATCGGGAGTGACGTCACGGCTGGCAACATCTCGTTGAGTAGCAGCCACTCGATCCATGAAGTGCGACGTCGTGACCTCGATCCGCCGCAGGCCGGCATGAAGACGTGCGAGCGCCTGCGCGTACTCGGCCGACGGAAGCCTTCGAGACTCCACAGGTTCGAAGTAGGCCCACATGGCGATCTTGAAGCCGCCATGAACGAAGACGCGTGGTTCGACCCGAGCATCGAGCGCGGCGACCGGACTGTCCATCTGCGCTAGCCGTCTCACGAGTTCAACTTCTCGCTCTGCGCTTGCGAAATGCGCCATCGGCGTGACTCGGGCGACGATGTCGCATGGCGTCAGGCGGATGACGAGTCGGTTGGAGTCGCTGAGAACGATCGCGTCGTCGACGGCCAAGTCGAGTTCTGAGGCGGTCGACATCGCCGCAGCCACCGCACGCCGCGCCTCAGCTGCTTCCATCTCGGTGTCCCCTCCCCGCCTGCGCAGTCGTAGCACCAGGGCGACCTGTGTCCGGCCAGCACGATACGAGGTCGATGGATTGGCGACGTCGACTGACCCAGAGCGCCGCGTCCCGGACGGACTTCTCGCGTCGACAGGTCCCCGAATCCTGGGCTCTATCGGTCTCGAGGTCCCGATGTCCTCGGCGATCGTCTGAACCCCGCTCCGCGCACTCAGTGATCAGATTGGCCGAGTTTGCTGGTGTCCGATCGGGGAACTTCCCACGTACGGATAGGGATCCTCCGGTGAGATCGAGGCAGGCCCAGGCGAGGTCGAAACGGAGCTTGATGAGACCGAGGTATCGGTCGCCTCCAGCGACGCCGAAGTTCCAGTCTCCTCGTACGTGAGACCCGCGCAGAGATCGAGGTATGGGGACCGCCGGCAGGTGTTGTCGAACCGGGTGAGCTTCTGACCGAAGCCGTTGTCCGAGAGGTCAACGAGGAAACCGGCCTGTTGGTGGAACGCATTGGTCCTCTCGGAAGGTCACTAGGTTGGGGCCTGGCTCCGCACTGCTCGGCGGGACCAGCCATCCGAGCGGTGATCGGCCCTTCGAGCCGATGAACCAGGGCACGCACCCATCCCGAAGAGCTGCCGGCCGAGGTCCTGGACGACGTGGCCAGCGTGGTCGGGGCAGAGGTCACTCTTCTCAGTCGCCTACCCGGAGGCGTCAATGGGGGTGCCATGCGCGTCCAGTTGGCCGGAAGGGCAAATGCAGTGCTCAAAGCAGTGCCCCGGGCGCACCCCAACCACCTGGACGAGACGTTGCGAGCCCAGAGAGTGGTCGAGCACATGCGTAGGCGCGGCTATCCCACCCCGGCCTGGCTCGGAGTGGGGGCCACAGCCACACATGTATGGCATCTGATGGACTTCGTTGACGCGGCTCACGCGCCAGAGCTGACCCCGTCCCTCGTTGAGCAGCTGATGGAGATCATCGAACTCCAGGCTGGCCAAGCCTCCGAGCCCTACGACCACTGGTCGTACGCCTGGCGGGTCGCCACCGGTCAGGAATCGGCTGTCGCCGGGCTGGATTTCAACGAGACGCCGGAGCAGTCGCTTCTCCTCCAGTCCGTGGCCAGGCTCTCGGGATATTCCTCCGTGGTGTCGGCCTTGGTCGAGCGCCTGCGGCTCGTGTGTGCCGACGTCCCACCACCACGAGAGGCACCTGAAATGGTCCATACCGATCTCAACCCCAGCAATGTCCTGGTCCGTGACGGAGCCGTGGTGGCGGTCGTGGATATCGGGAATGCGGGTAGCGGCACGCGGGCGACTGATCTCATCAACCTCGTGTGGCAAACCTTCCAGGATCCGCTGGACGGTGTCCGAAGGCGGCTGTGGACGAGAATCCTCGCCCTGGTCGGCTGGGAGGGGGGCGGCGGTGCTCGCAGCGACACAGATCCTCCACATGCTCGAGGTCCCCATCCGTCACGGGCGCCACGATGTCGTTCCAGGGGTGGTCAAGCGCGGCCATCGCGCCCTCGACGAGCTGAACGCGCTTCGCTAACTGTCGCCGGTGGAGATGGTGTGCGAAATGGGGACCTCCGACTGCTATCAGCCGGCATAACGCGCAACATCCACGCAGGCCATCACAACAATTCGGGACCGCTCGGTGCATACAGATCGACGGTGCGGCGCTCTTCTCCAGCGCCCATAACGCACACCACCGCAGGTGTCGCCGGTTCGCCCAACCTCCTCGCTCGTGCGAGCAATACCCGGCAGTCGGCGGTGCTCAATATTCTCTGCGCCGTCGGTGGCCTTCGGCGATGATCGACGACATGCGGGAGATCGAAGTCGTTGTCGCGCACTCGGAGCGCGTGACGCTGCGCGTCGGCGACGTGTTCCTGAAGATCGACACGGATCAAACGCGCATCGACCGAGAGGTCGAGGTCATGGCGAGGGCACCGATCGCCACCCCCGAGGTCCTCTGGCGCAAGCCGCCCGTGCTCGCCCTCGCGGCAGTTCCTGGAGCGGCGCTCGGCCGGCTTGAAGAGCCTTCGCGTGCGTCTTCGGCGGCGTGGGTTGCGGCGGGTGCCGCCGTCCGCACGCTGCACGACGCTCCGCTGCCGCCGTGGCCCAGCAGCCAATGTCAGCAGCAGCCCGCTCGCAGCAGTCGGGGCACGGTCGAGTTTCCGCCAAAGCTCGACTCCGAGTGTGAGTGGCTCGTGGCCCACGGTGTCGTGTCCGCCGACGTTGTCAGGCGCAATCGGCAGGTCGCGGAGGCGGCGCTGCGGCCTTGGACACCGGTGTTCGTCCACGGCGACCTGCAGATCGTTCATGTGTTCGTCGACGGTGACGAGGTGAGCGGCGTCGTCGACTGGTCCGAGGGCGGCCAAGGCGATGCGATGTATGACCTCGCCACTCTGACGCTCGCACACGAGGAGCACCTCGACGACGTCGTCGCGGGCTATGGCGGCGACATCGAGATCGACGTGATTCGCGCGTACTGGTCGTTGCGAAGTTTGATGGAGATCCGGTGGCTGGTTGAGCACGGCTACGGCGCGCCGGCGACGTTCCCACAGGTCGCGGTGCTCAACTCCTTGTCGGCCAGTGCTTAGATACGTGCGAATATCACGCACGTCCGCTGACCGGTCCTGCCGGTTCGCTCAGCCGACCGGAACGACGGCTGTGAGCGGCGTGCCGGACCGGCCTGGTGTCCCCGAACACGCGCACATAGCGACGCCGGGCATCTCCCCGAGGTGCCGAATGGAGGGAACCTTCGCGACCACACCTATGTCGTCTCCGCTGCGAGTTCCTCGTGATCGCGTCCGGGTCGTGTGGAACGCTGCGACGCCGATGTTGCCCCACCTGTTTGGGTCGAAAAATCAGTCGGAGGGTTGGGGGCCGCCTTCCGATTCGGCTTCCGGCGCCGTTTCGGCGGGCCGAGATGGATGCGGTTGCCGACGATGAAGTGTTCGATGGCGCGTTTCGGTCCGAGACGCCCGGGGCTAGCCATCTGTGTGGGCATGATCTGCACACCGCAGTCGGTATCGGCGTGGCACGGGTTCTGGCAATGCTACGACCGCAGCTGCCCGGCAGGGTCGTGTTCCTCTTCCAGCCCGCCGAGGAAACGCTGTCTGGTGCTCAGGCCATGATCGATGACGGGGTGCTGAGTCGGCATCGACCGGACGAGATCTACGCGCTGCATTGCATGCCGCTGCCGGTGGGGACCTTCGCGGTCATGCCCGGGGTTGTTGGCCTGTCGGGGCACGACAACTTCGATCTCGAGTTAATCGGGCCGACCGAAGTTGCCAAGGCCGACCAGTTCACTAGCGCCGTCGCGGATTGGTCAACGCTCACACCGCCAGGAACGCCGGACGATGTTCAACAGCACCTTGCCGATCTGCAACACGCCGACGGACCGCTGGCGCATTTCGTGTTCGCCGGTGCCCGCACGATGGTCGGCCCCCAGTGCCGCCACGCACACGTGCATGGCTGGGTGAAGGCCTGGCCCGAGGACATGTACCCGGGCCAGCGTGATCGGGTGCGGAATCTGGTCCAGCGCACCTATGGCACCGCGCTGCGGCATCGGCTGGCGTTCCGCGGAATCCGCCCGCCGGCGATGGTCTGCGCTCCACACCTAAGCAACGCCGCCGCACAATACTTCCGGTCCACCTTCGGCGATGACAGCGTGACTGTATGGCGAGCGATGCTCCCGTTCAACGGTGAGGATTTCGCCATATTCCTCAACCACATGCCCGGCGCGATGTTCGGGCTTGGCGTCACCAACGCCGCCGCTGGGTTCAACGGCCACCCCCACTCGCCAGCATTCACCGCCGACGAGCAGGCGATCAGCCGAGGAACGCGAGCTATGGCCGGCTGGCTGCACACGCGACTCCACACGCTCGCCAACGGCGCCCGCGCATCGTCAGCCGATCATCTCCATTAACTCATCGACGACCGGGCCGATCTCGCAAGCGGAACCCCAAAGATCCGCAGCCCGTGTGCGCGCGGGAAGCGACCGCGCCGTGACCAGCGGTGTCTCACATAGGTGGTCCGCAAAGATTCTCAGGCAGCGGGGGCGGAATCTAACGGTCGAAGCAACGCGAGCCGTGTTTTGCCTTGTGTGCGCCGAGCTTACCGAGGGCGCTGCGCCAAGCACTGGATTCGGGCTGTCAGGGTTCGCGCGGCCGAAGAGCTGTTCGCCGTCGTCGTGGCGGAGTAGGAAGGTGAAGCGGGCTAGGTCGTTGCGTAGCTGGGTGGTGTTGTAGTCCTCGGCACCGATGAACCGGTGGAACGACGCGGCGAGTTCGGCGTGGTCGGTGCCAGCGAGCCACTGGCTGATGAGGGTGAGGGCCTTGGCTGTGACGGTGTTATTTGGCCCCACCTGCGACACGCCCGGGGTGGCGTGACGGGCGTAGTTGGCCCCACCTCGTCTCGTCTCGTCTCGTCTGGCGGGATGACCGTGTTACCGCCGCTGGGAAGGGGCTTGGTTGGGACTGAGCCAGGTGGGCCTGTTCGAGGCGATCCGTCGCGACGCTCGCCGGGATGGTCTGTCGGTTCGAGCGCTGGCGCGGCGGTACGGGGTTCATCGGCGTATGGTGCGGCAGGCGCTGGCCTCGCCGGTTCCGCCGCCGCGCAAGTCAAGGATGCAGGTGGCGCCGAAGCTTGATCCGGTCATGCCGTTGGTCGATGCGATGCTACGGGAGGACCTGTCGGCTCCGCGTAAGCAGCGGCATACCGCACGGCGGGTGCTGGCCCGTTTGGCCGATGAGCACGGTGTGCGTGATCTGAGCTATTCGACGGTGCGTGACTATGTGCGGCTGCGTCGGCCAGAGATCAACGCTGAGGCGAGTCGTTGGTTGGAGGAGGCGTTCGTGCCGCAAACACATGTGCCTGCGGGAGAGGCCGAGGTTGACTTCGCTGATCTGTGGATCGACCTGAAAGGTCAACGTAGGAAGGTGTTTCTGTTCACGCTGCGGTTGTCGTACTCGGGTAAAGCGGTGCACCGGGTGTTCGCCTCCCAGGGCCAGGAGGCCTTTCTAGAGGGCCACATCTACGCGTTCAACCAGATCGGTGGAACGCCGATCGACAAGATCCGTTATGACAATCTCCGCTTGGCGGTGTCGCGTGCGCTGCGTGGCCGCATCCGGGTCGAGCCCGAACGGTGGGTGCTGTTCAGGTCCTGGTATGGCTTCGACGCTTTCTATTGTGAGAAAGGGCTTTCAGGCGCTCGTGAGAAGGGCGGAGTCGAGGGCGAGGGCGGCCGGTTCCGCCGCACCCATCTAGTCCCAGTACCCAAGATGCGACGACCGCGAGGCGCCGCCGAGCGCGAGGAGAAAGCCAGCGTGGCCGTGGCCTCCAATGAGGCGTTCTCCGGCTGGACCAAGACCTTCACCGACCCCCGGCTGTGCGCCGCGATTGTCGACCGGCTCACCTTCGACGCAACCATCATCGAGACCGGCACCGACTCCTACCGGCTCGCCCACACCCGCAACCACAGCAACAAGCAGTAGCGAATTCTCTTACCACAAAGGGAAACGCCATGACCAGCAGCAGCCCGCGCAGTGGCGACGATACCTACAACCTCATTGAGCACGGATCAGCGCGACATCGCTGGTAGACAGCTCGTTGGTCTGCCCTGGGCAAGTGCGATTGGCCCGGGCCGGGGCTGGTTTCGTTTCCTACACTAACTACGAAACGAAACCAGCGAGGTTTGAGGTGAAGGATGTACAACCTGGTACTCGGCGCGATGTACTTCGGTACGCGGACCGACGAAGCTACGTCGCGTCAGATCCTGGACCATTTCGTAGACGCCGGCGGAACCATGATCGACACGTCCAACAACTACTCGTTTTGGGAAGATCCGAGCGGCTTCGGCGGACAGAGCGAGGCGGTGCTAGGTCGCTGGCTGGCTGGACATCCTGGCCTGCGAGAGCATCTGTACATCAGCACCAAGGTCGGAGCTCAGCCGCTGGCCCCTGGCGGGTTTCCAGACAACCTGGAGGGCCTTTCACCGCGTGCCATCAACGAATCCGTACAAGGCAGCCTGCAGCGGCTGGGCACCGAACGCATCGACCTCTACTGGGCACATGTCGAGGACCGTTCAGTGCCCTTGGAGGACATGATGGCCGCATTCGGGTCGCTCATCGAGAACGGCATTGTTGGTCGGGTCGGCTGCTCGAACTGGCCGATCTGGCGTGTCGAGCGGGCTCGCCAGGCCGCCCGTGGCTGGCAGGGCTTTACCGTGGTCCAGCTCATGCACAGCTACCTACAACCTCGCCCCGGCGCTCCAGTGTCGTGGCAGCCTTCGCGCTTCGGGTGTGTCACCGACCAAACGCTTGACTACGTTAACGCCGAACAGCTCGACGTCTGGGCGTACAGCCCGTTGCTCAAAGGCGGCTACACGCATCCGGACCGACTCGGCGATGCATACGACCACGTCGGCAATGACCGGCGGCTTGCTGAGCTGGACCGCGTGGCCGCCGAACTCGACGCCTCTCACAACCAGGTCGTTCTGGCCTGGCTCTTAGGCGGCGAAGTACCGATCACGCCTATCGTCGGGGTTAGCACGGTCGGCCAGCTCGACGAGGTGCTAGAGGCAACCAAACTGACCCTGAGTTCGGATCAACGGGCCAGCCTCGACGCTACCGCGTAACGGCTTGGTACACACTCGATCGAGTTGGGTTCGCCGCTCGGTCAGCGCGTGGACGATCTTGTTGGCTCGGGCAAGGGTGCGACCAGAGCACGGAAGGTGTGAGCTGGGTTGTTCGGAAGGCGGTTGCGGCGGCGATGGGCGCGAAGGCAGCGGTTACCAGGGCCAAACGCGTGGCGGCTGCGGATGCACCAGTGCCGGTGCTCTGGCTGATCTACAGCGTGCCGAATCCCGCTACGCAGAGGGCGCGCGATCATCGGGCCTCATCACCAGCCTCATCGACCAAGCCGAACGGCTGCTACCCCAACTCGTCCACGACGCTCGCGCCAACGCCCACCACTGGACCGAGATCGCCGAAGCGCTGGCCACCAGCCCACATGAAGCCGAGCTCCGGGTCGACCCAGACTCCACCCATCGCCGACGCACGCTGGCCCTACCGCTCCGACTCCGAAGGTGGGGCCAAATAACACGGTCGCAGTGGGGCCAGTTCGGGTTGACAGGGCCAGGGCCTCGGCGAGTTCGGCGGCGTTGATGAGTTCGACGTGCACTTGTGGCGCCGGCATGGTGGTCTCCCTTGGCGTTGCGGCGACCGGGCGTGTGGATCGGTCTTCTTGGCAATTCTGCTGCGGGCCGGGGCGGATAGGCGAGCTGGTCAGGTCGCCGAGTGGCTCACCGCTGCCGCCGGGATGCTCGGCTGCGGGCTGCGTGCTTCGATCCGGAAACGAGCCTGCGGGGTGTCGTAGTCGAGGCCCTTGCGGGGTCGGGTGTTCAGTTCGCGCATCACCACAGCGACGTGGGAGTCGGCGTGTATGGACAGGTCGGTCCCCTTCGGGAAGTACTGGCGGAGGAGGCCGTTGAAGTTCTCGTTCGCGCCGCGCTGCCAGGGGCTGGATCGCTCGGCGAAGTAGATGCTGATGCCGGAGGCGGCGGCGAGTTCGCGGTGTCGGGCCATCTCCACGCCTTGGTCCCAGGTGAGGGTGCGTTTCAGGTGCGCCGGCAGTGGCGCGAACGCTTTGATCGCGGCGGCGTTGACCGTCTCGGCGGTGTGGTCGGCCGGCAGGTTGACCACGATGCCGTACTGGGTCTTTCGTTCTCGCAGCGTCATCATCGCCGAGCCGGATCTGACGCCGATGATGAGGTCACCCTCCCAGTGCCCGGCCTGTTGCTTGGTCTCGACCTCGGCTGGTCGCTGGTCGATCATGGTCATGTCGCGCACCACCGCACCGTGCCCAGGGCCGGTCAGCCAGCGTGACTTGCGGATCCGTCTGCCGGTGCGCAGCTTGCGGCAGTAGCGCTTATGCAGGCCCTTCCCGCCGGGTACGAGCAGCGCCCGGTAGATCGTCTCCGCACATAGCCACATGGACTCATCGTCGGGGTAGGTGCGGCGCAACCATCCGCTGATCTCATCCGGTGACCAGCAGCGGTTGAGCTTGCGTTGCACCAACTTTCGCAGCGCCGGGTTGGCAGCCAGCTTGGGCTCGCGGGGACGGCGACGCTGCTCGGCGGCTGCACGCTCACGACGCGTCCGCTCGTGAGCCTTGCGGCATTCGGCCTCCCACGCCGCCGACCGCTCCCGAGGCAGTCGCAGTTTGCGCGCCGCAGAGCGCACGGACACGCCCTGCTCGCGTAGTGCCATGAACCTGCGCCGCCACCACCGATACGCCGTCGCGCGACTGATACCAGCAGCCCGGCACGCCGCGTCGAGGCCATCGCCGTGGCCGAAGCTCGCCCAAAATGCATCCTCAACCTCCGCACCAACGGCGAGATGGTGTCGGCAGTCACCTCGGCCAGTGACACGCTGCTGCTCCCAGCGAGCCGCCAGCGGGGAGAAATAACCCAGCGACGCCCGCGCCTCGGCCACACTCAGACCCTGCTCGCGCAGGCCGACGGTTTGAGACCACGACCCTCACGCACCGAGGCCAAGAAACGAACACCAGCAGCAGAGTCGGACCGCAAGTACATCGACGAACCACCTTCGAAGAGGCGTTGCGTCGACCGATAGAACCTGGGGGGGTTATCCGGACGCCGTCGAGGCCATGATCACGGCAACGCTCGTCTGCACAGGGACGGCGATCGCGATGTACGTCGTTCATGTGGAGACCACGGCGAGGCCCTGGGGAACTACGTGATCGTCCACAAATGCAGTAGCTGCGAGTTTCATGCTGCTCGATGCGCGCGCACTCGTTGAACCAGTAGAAGGTGTGCGGAGCGCTGCGGCTGCCCATCGACGCCACAAGGCTCGGAGCGGATGGCCAATCCGCCGTCAGTTCCGGCTCGTCGAAGAACCGCCAGCCATACATGGATCCGCCAATAGCCAGCGACTTGAAGAAGTCCTCGACAGTGATGAGATCAGCAAACGGGATAGCCGGCCCATCGGCCCGATCTCGGGAAGGGCTGTAGTCGGCGGGCGGTGCGCACGATCTTGCCGGCGATGTGCAGGACCTTGTAGCGGAAGGTATCCGGTGTGGCTTTGGCGATGCCGGGGTGGTCTTTGAACCCGATCAGTTTTGACCACGAGATCAGATCGGCGGCGGCGAGGGCGATCTCGAGCCAGCCTGGTGACCGGGCCATCGGTCGCGGCACGCCGGGGCCAGACGCGGCTCTCAGGATCTGTCGGCGACCAGGTCGTCGACGTAACGGAGAACCGGTGACTCGCCGTGCAGGTCGAACTCGACCCGGCACCCGACGGGAAACAGGATCCGTCGGCTCTGGTGGCCGTACTCGACGTTGGTGACGACCGGGAATCCGCCGCCGACGCAGCGCAGGACCAACTCGTCGACGTCGGCGTCCGGGGCGTCGACGGTGTCCCACGCGGCGGGCGCCCCGATCACCAGGGCCGCGATGTCGTCGAAGACGCCGGCGAGCCGGAAGTGGGTCAGGGCGGTGTCGACCTCGGCGAAGGTGGCCGTCATGGCCTCGAGCAACAGGATCGCCCCGGACGTCCGCGCCATCCACGCAGTGCCCACCAAGGCTCGGACGGCCGTGAGGTTGCCGCCCACGACGACCCCGGTCACACAAGGTCGCTCGGCACGGTGGACGCGCCACCGGGGTCCGGTGATCTCCTGGCCGGCGATCGATCCGGTGACCATTGTCCAGAAGGCGTTCTCGGTCCGGGGTTCGACCGACTCCTTCGAGAAGTTGTGCCCCGTGGCCCCATGCAGGGTGGGGATCCGGGTGGCCGCCCAGATCGCGTTGTTGAGGCTGGTCGGATTGCTGAATCCGGCGAAGAGCTTGGGATTGGCGCGGATCGAGTCGTAGTCGAGCCTGTCCACGAGGTGCTCGGCACCGGTCCCACCGTTCACGGGGAGAACCATGGCGACCTCGGGGTCGGCGAACATCTCCATGACACCGGCGGCGCGCCGCTCGGCGCTGCCAGCGAGGTAGCCGAGCCGGTCGAGGACACCATCGGCGGCCTTGACGGAGTAGCCGCGCCCCTCGAGATAGGTGGTGAGGCGCTGGAGTTCGTCCTCCGACACCGGCGAGGACGTGCTCACGAGCCCGATCGTCTCACCCGGACGTAGCGCTCTCGGCCTGAGGATGTCCATGCCGGTCATTCAAACAGCCGGTGCCGCGTCCACCGCCACCTGAGCCCATCGTTCACCGAGAGAACGAACGACCGACACAGCGTCTCCGAAAGGCCGTTCCTACGCGGTCGTCGGCTTGGGCTCCAACCCCACGGCCAGCTCGACGTCAAGCCAATCTCGGTTGCGGGCGGACGGCCCTCAGCGGGTCGATGACAGACCGGCGAACCGATCCGCCGCTACGACGTCGGGGAATCGGACAACCTCCTGGCCTGCTTCCGGAGTCAGGTCGGCAGGAGGGTGGTGCCAGATGATGTACGCCGTGACCAGTGGTACGGATGCACCGGCGTTCGAGGAGTACGCCAGTGACGCCTGGCCGTCGCTGTACCGCCACGCCTACCTGCTCACCGGCAACCACGCGGACGCTGAGGACATCGCACAACAGACGCTGTTGAAGGCGTATCGGTCCTGGTCGCGGATCTGCCGGTCGGACTCGCTGGAGGCGTACCTGCGGCGGATACTCACCAACACCTTCTTGTCGGCTCGCCGACCGAAGAAGCGGCGGTTTGAGTTGTTGACCGACACCCCACCAGAGCACGACAGCACACCCGTGCACCACGGCCCTGAGGATCGGTTGATGCTTTGGCCGTATGTGAAGTCGTTACCGCCGCGCCAGCGCGTGGTGATCGTGCTGCGCTATTACGAGGACCTCACCGAGCAGGAGATCGCCGACACGCTGGGCTGTTCGCGCGGCACTGTGAAGTCCCAAGCACACCGCGCCCTCAAGGCGTTGCGAGCCGCCATGGGCTCAGAACGCGCCGACGGGAGGGAGAGTTGAGATGAACGTCAACGTCAACATAGAAGAAGTCCTGCGCCGCGAGTTGCGCGATGTGGCCGAGGGCCTGCGGGTGCCGACCCGCCCGACACTGCCGCAGGCGCCGCCTCGCGCCCTCCGCTACTGGCAGCCGCTGTTAGCTGCTGCGGCGGTGATGCTGATCGTCGCCGGCGCGGTCGCGGTCGCGGCGTGGTACCGAGATGGCGAGACGTTCCAGCCGGCGCCGCAGCCCACCAAGAGCCGCACCGCCCACGCCCTCACGACGAACGCGCCGACGGTGCCGTACCTGCTCGATGGGCGCTTTTACGTCGCCGGTGAGCGGTTGCCCGGCTCCTGGCAGACCGTAGAGCACGCTGGTGGCGCCTGGGTCGCCCAACGCGACGACGACACCTGGTGGTGGGGAACCAGCGCCGAGCCACACGCCGTCCCGGGCGGGGTCCCCCTCCACACACGCCTCTCCCCCGACGGCAGGCTGCTGGCGGTCACCTCCACCCAGGCAGGTGGGCAGGTGCGGCTCCTTGACACCCGAACGGGCGAGACCCTCGGCACGCTGCGGATCGACCTGAGCGGCCCCCGCGATACGAGCGGGCTCGGCCTCGTCGCCGTCACCGACAACGCGCAGGTCTTCCTCGCAGGCGACACGCAGCGATCGATGTGGCTCGGACCCGACAGCCAGGAAACCGTCGACCTCACTGTCACCGCACCCAATCAGTGGGTCCAAGCCAGTACCGCGGCCGGCCTGGTCGTAATCGACGCAAACAAGGACGGCCAGCCCGATGCGATGTACCTGGCACAGGTATCCAACTCCGGCGAGTTCACCCGGTTGCGCGCACTCCCCGGCGAGGACGTCGTGGTCAACCCTTCCGGGACGTGGCTCGCGCGTGGTGGCAGCTGGGGCGGTGAGGCGCCGACGGATCCGTCGATCCAAGCGCAGCCGATCGATGGCGGCCAGCCTGTCAGGCTCACCTCACCAGACGACCGCGACCTGCTCGCCTGGGCCTGGGAGACCGACGACCTGCTGATCGCCAAGCTGATCAGCGACGGCAGCGATACAGGCTTAGCGCGCTGCAGCGTCCAGCAAGCACGCTGCGTACTGATCGACGCCCCGTAAAAGAGGCGACACCCGAAACCATCCGGTCAATTGTTGGCTGACATTCCAACCATGTGAAGACGCACGGAGGACCTCCATGTACGCGACCCAAAGAAGCTGGAAGACCTACGCCCTCGGGGCCGCGGTCGTCGGCGCGCTCCTGTCATCCACGGGCTGTGGGTTGGTAAGCGCGGGCGACGCGGCAAACTTCACCCCAACCCCCTCCGACGCGCCAACCCTCTCCGACACCCCAACCCTCTCCGACGCTCCGAGCCCCTCCGACACTCCGAGCCCGACCGGCTCCACCAGGTCCGGCGGCGCAGACAAGGACGGTGGTGGTGAGGCCACCACCACGGCCTGCACGTCCGCGAATATCTCGATCACCGCGGCGGATGAGCCCCAAGACGAGGTCAAGCACCTGTTCCTCGCCGCCACCAACACCGGCGACAAGGACTGCGTTCTCTACTACTACCCGAACGTTCGCTTCGGCGTCGACGACGCTGTGGATCGGGTCGGTGTGATGGAATCCGAGCCGCAGGCGGTCGTCGCGATCGGGCCGGGCGAGAAGGCGTACGCGGGCATGCTCCTGTGGCGAGTTGACGAGGAAGTCGACACCGTGGAGTCGCTGATCGTCGGCTTACAGGGCCGCGTCCCCAACACCGATGCGGGCAAGCCGCTGGAGGTCGCACTGCCCGACGAAACTAATTTCCTGAACGTCGGTCCCAACCCCCTGGTCACGTACTGGAACAGCGATGCCGACACGGTCAAGGACTTCATGTTCAGGGCCGGCGGCAGCTAAAGAGGGGGGAGCGGACGAAAGTCATGTGCCACCTACCCACCCGCATCCCCCGTGCGAGTCCTGCTCGCCGTGATCGAGATCCCCCGGTCGCGGTCATGGTCGGACTAGTCCCGCAGGTGGAGGCGAGTGGCCGCCAGGGGGAAGCCTTGGGCCGCCCTGTCCTGTGAGGCTGAGGGCATGTCTCCCACCTCCCCACACGTCCCGGCCACCACGGAAACGCCGCAGCGGGAGCAGGCCGCGCCGGTGGCCTCCAAACGCCGGATCCAGGCACTCGACGCGCTGCGCGGCCTCGCGCTGTGCGGAATCATCTTCATCAACATCCCGCAGACGATGGAGATGTTCCGGTACGCCGGTGAGATGCCGCTGGTCCTGCGGGTCCTCGCCCTCGGACGCTTCTACCCGATCTTCTATCTGCTGTTCGGCATCGGGTTCGGGCTGTTCCTGCGGTCGGCCACCCGATCCGCCCCACGGCCTCGGGTCCTGCTGCTGCGACGCTTCGCCGCTCTCGCGATCCTCGGCGGGCTGTTGCAGTTGATCCAGCCGGGTGAGGTGCTGCTGCCACCGTGGTCAGCGTCCGCATCACCAACACACCCGCGTACGCTCCCGCCCCCGCGTCCTCGACCGGCGGCTATGGCCTGAAGGGCATGAGCGAGCGTGTCCGGCACGTGGGCGGCCGGCTGTCAGCCGGGCGCCTCGGCGACGGAGGATGGCGGGTCGAGGCCCGCTTCCCGGTCCCCCCGGTCGATACCGCGTGACCATCAGGGTGGTGCTGGCCGACGACCAGGCCGTGGTCCGCGCCGGGTTCCGCGTGATCCTCGAATCCGAGGCCGACATCACGGTCGTCGGAGAAGCTGCCGACGGCGCCGAGATCGTCGAGGTCGCCCACCGCACCCGCCCGGACGTCGTCCTCATGGACGTCCGGATGCCCCGCCTCGACGGCATCGCCGCGACCGAACGTCTCACCCGCTCCGACGACCCGCCCGCCGTCCTCGTGGTGACCACCTTCGACCTGGACGAGTACGTCTTCTCGGCGCTGCGCGCGGGAGCCTCGGGGTTCATCCTCAAAGACATCGAGCCGGATGAGCTGGCCGAGGCAGTGAGGCTCATCGCCTCGGGCCAGGGCGTCATCGCACCACAGGTCACCCGCCGCCTCATCGCCGAGTTCGCGCGCACCCCCAAGGCGCCGCGCGCCCGCCCAACCACCACGGGCCTGACCGACCGCGAGCGCGACATCCTCGTGCTGATAGCCCGGGGCATGTCCAACGCCGAGATCGCCCAGGCGCTGTTCGTGAGCGTGTCCACTGTGAAGACCCACGTCGGCAACCTGCTCACCAAACTAGGATGCCGCGATCGCATCCACGCCGTCGTCTACGCCTACGAGCACGGCATCGTCGAACCGGGTTCCTGACCCTAAGGGGAGGCGAGCACAACGCGTACCCGGCGGCGGCCTTGGGCCAGTGCCCGCAGACTCCGCGACAGCCATCACCATCGCGCACCTGGGCGGACGCCGGTGCGGTGTGGCAGATGGCGCACAGGCATATGTCGTTCGACCTCGTCATCACGCCGCCTCCTTCCGCACATGCGCTGCCGCGTTACGCACCTCTGGAGTGGGGCCGATCAGCAACTGACCTGCCCCGTTCTTTCCGGATTGTGGTCCCCACTAGGGTATGTCGGAATAGATAGGAAGGGTCCTTGGATGTCAAAGGCTCGGCGGTCGTTTTCTCCTGAGTTTAAGGAAGAGGCGGCGAAGGCTGTGATCGATCAGTCGCGGAAGGTGGCAGAGGTAGCTCGCGAGATCG
>NZ_KB892809.1 GCF_000373925.1 Actinopolymorpha alba DSM 45243
TTTCGGCGGCTTCACCGCCCCGCTTGTCTGCGACCGGGTGGCGGTGGAACTTCTCGTCCTGGTCGCGCCCATGATCCCCGCGCCAGCAGAGGCGCCCGCAGACTACTGGGCCCATACGAGATACGAGGAGGAGGAGCGGGACCGCTACGACGATGCCATCGCGCTGTTCTACCAGGATGTCCCACCGGAGCTGGCNGCCGAGGCGCTGAAGCGGGGCCGCGCCCAGTCCGAGGCCCGGATGGGGGAACCGTCCCCGCTTCGGGCCTGGCCCGACGTCCCCACGCAGGTTTTGATCTGTCGCGACGACCGCCTGTTCCCCACGGGTTTTCTGCGCCGCGTCGCCCAAGAGCGCCTGGGCATCCCCCCGGACGAGATCGACGGTGGGCACACCCCGGCGCTGAGCCGCCCACACGAGCTGGTGGACCGCCTCGAGGCCTACGCCGCAGAGCAAGGGCTGCGTACGCCGACCCCTATGCATCGCGGGGCGCTGTCCTGATGGACGCCGGTTAGCAACGCGAGTTCGGGCGCTAAGCCTCTGCTGCTCCTGGTGGGGCGGCTGGCGTGTTGAGCGCGCGCGGCAGGGATCTGAAGTCTTCCTGCAGGTAACGGCCTATTATCTGCGGCATCGCTGATCGCCACCTGCGGCAACGGCCGCCGGACGGCGCGTGAAGCGGCCCCGTTATCTGCGGCAAGGAGTCGGGGTGGCCGAACTGGTGGTGTTGCCGACCGGCGGACGGCGTTCACCGTGCGCGCGGCGGCCGATGCGTTCCTGGGCTCGCTGGGCAATCCGAACACCGTGCGCACCTACGGCATCGGGATCGGCAAGACCGCGCTGCGGTTCGGCGACGCCCGCCCGCAGGCGTCGGTGGGAAGGCCGGGGAGGGCGCTGGAGGTGCTGTGGGGCGGCGCGGCTGGGGTAGTCGCTGCCGTTGAGGGTGAAGTAGCGCAGGTGGGTGAACTCGGCTTCGATCCGGTTCAGCCAAGACGCGTTCGATGGGGTGAACACCAGCTCGACGTTGTTCTGCTCACACCAGTCAGTGACCTTGTCCTTCTTGTGCGGGGAGAAGTTGTCCACCACCAGGTACAGCTTCCCGGTCGGGAACCGGGCGCGAAGCTGCCTGCAGAAGTCGAGAAACTCCTGCCAGCGTTTACGGTCACGGAACCGGAAGAACATCTGCCCCGAGGCCAGGTCGAGCCCGCCGAACATGTGCCGCACCCCGCCGGTGCGGGTGTAGGTGGCCCGTAACCGCCTGGCCTGGCGCCCGGGGAACCAGCCCTTACCCGGTCTGGGCTGCAGGTTCAGCGGCCCGAACTCATCGACACAGATCACCCGCCCATCGGCCGGTGGATGGTCGTACAGGTCCAGGACACGAGCCATCTTCTCAGCGAAGTCCGGGTCTTTGGATCCCTTCCAGGTCTTGGTCGCCTGCCAGGAGATTCCCGCCTTGCGCAGGATCTGGCGGATCGTCTCGGTGCTAACCGTGACGTTCCCGGACGCGGACAGAAACTCGCGCAGCTTCGTCAGGCTCCACGTAGTGAACGGCAGACCCGCCCTGGCTGGTGGGGTCTTGGCGATCCGGCAGATATGTTCAGCTACCGCGGGGCCGATCCTCTTCGGTCGACCCCCGCTCCATTCTGGGTTCAAAGCATCAAACCCCATCTGGTTGAACGCCTTGATCACATCCCGGGCGTACTGCGGCGGCGCAGCGAACATCGCCGCCGCCTCCGACGCCGACCGGCCCTGCAACGACGCCAGCACAACCCGACACGATTACAACGCCAACGTTCCTTGACGAGGCACTAGACGACCGTCTGGCGAATCCGCCCGCCGGACTGCGTGCGCGTTTGACTCTTACCGGAACCGGTAAGAGTGGCGTCCCTTGAGCGCCTTGACGTGACGCTCTGTTGAGCCCACATTGGCTAGGCGCATCGAGGCTTTTCACGAAATGTTCAAACCGTTCATGGTCGAGAGCGCGGATGGCGTCGGTCCCGCGCCCGCCCGAGCAGTCGAGCAGGAAGGACCGAACGGATGAGGATCACGCGAATCAGCGCCGCCATCGCCGCGTTCACGATGTCGTTGGTCGGCCTTGCCCTGACCGGTCCAGCGTCGGCGGAACAGCGCCCGACGACCACGTACGCCGAACAGACGCGGAACAACACGTCCACCTGCGTCGAGGGAAGCGACACCTCGCCGGAGAACTGCGCGGGAAGCTATCCGGGACAGGTCGACACGGTGACCCCGGACGTCGAGACCCCGATGTTCAATGCACCTGGCGGAAACGTCTCGCACGAGAGCACCCGGCGGCTGCTCTATCCCGGAAGCACGACGAAGATCTTCGTCCACGTCATGCTGGGATTCTGTACGCCTGCGGACGGCTCGAGCTCGCCGACCGTGCCGAGGTGCAATTCCAACGTCCTGACCAACTACAGCTCCAACGACATCACGACGGCCAGGGCCCAACTACACGACATCGCCCGCCGTGGTCTCGATGGTGTGGTGATGGACTGGTACGCCGGCGGTAGCCCTGTCGACCAGGCCTCGCTCAAGGTGCAGACGGCGATTCACGAACTCGGCTACTGCGCCAAGCCGCGGAACTGCCGGATCAGCTACCTGCTCAACTACGACGGCAGCACGTTGAAATGGCCGGTGCGGCCAACCGGAATTCCCGGCACGACCGGGGAGGCCTGCCCGCCGAACGAGGACGCCACCGCCCTGGAAGGCTGCATCGTCGCCCGGATCAAGAACGACCTCTGCTACATGAACGGTTACCATTTCGTCGACGACGCCTATCAGAGGTATGCCCTCGAAGGTGACGGCCCGCGTCCGATCGTGACGTTCTTCGTCGACGAGGGCCACATGTTCTCCAACCTGCCACCGACCGGTCCGGCGCCGTCATGGTCTGATATCTGGCGCCAGGTCCGCGGATGGTCCAGCAACCTCGCAGAGTCGTGTGGGATCGCACCGTACGATGACGACAACGGCGCGCCGCTGCTGATCTTCCAGAACGCACCCGGATTCACCCACGTCGCAAGCGACGGTGCCTTCAACTGGGTCAACCCCACCCAGAACCAAAATGACCTGCGCATCTCGCCAGAGACCGTCGGCGGAACGGTCGACCACTTCTACGCGACGTCGCTGCCCTACTCCGAGGACAAGCTCGTCTTCGGCATCGCGTACAAGGGGTTCAACGACACCCAGTCGGCCTGGGGCGAGCGCCGGGTCATCGACCAGCGGTGCGGCCAGACCTGGCTGGCCTCGCTCGCCAGCGTGGGTAAGTACTACTCCAGGCAGAACCAGCTGCCGTTCCTGCAGGTGGCGACGTGGAACGACCACAACGAGGGAACGTCGATCGAGACCGGTATCTCCAACTGCTACACGGTTGACGCGCGGGTCGACGGCAGGACGCTTCGCTGGGACCTGCGTGCGAGCTCGCCTTATGCCACGAAGGCGACGATCGCGCGGTTGCAGGTCTTCGACTCGACCGACGGCACGAACTACCGCCTGCTCGCCCCGCTGCCGCGGTCGCGAAGCTTCCTGCAGCTAGACGGTCTGAAGCCAGGCACTCATCGGCTGTTCGTCAAGATGGTCGGCGAGTCCGGATTCCTCAACCAGGCCTCACCCATCGTCAGCTATGTCAGTCGTTGAGCGCGGTTCAATCATCCCAGTATTCGCGGAACGAAAGGAACGCGCTCATGAACCAGCATGGTGGCATTGCACAGACGCTTCCTCGCCGCACGATGCTGGCCGCGGCCGGCGCCGCTCTCCTCGGCGGCGTCGGGACCGGAGCGTTGGTGGCCGCCCGGCCGTCACAGGCCGCCGGTTACACGTTGGTCTGGGACAACTGGGGGCCGCTTGCCGGTTACGGCGTCAATGCCGAATGCAATCCCGGGGGCGGTAGTTTCCCCTGTGACGGTTCGGATGTCGCCATCCAGCATCTCAGCGGTTACACCGCGGTGACCGCCAATCCGCGCGGGCGGATCACCTTCGTCAACGCCATCGGCAACCGGAGGTTCACCGACCGGACGCCGGACCAGCAACCGCTGCGACTCACCAGCTACGAGTACGTCTTCGCGGTGCGGTTGCCGCTCGTGCCGAGCCGCGACACCGCTCCGTGGTTTCCCGAACAGATCCACCAGATGATCCAGTTCTGGGACGGGTCGGAACGGCTGTGGGATTCCAACAAGCGGACCATGGAAGCGGCGGCGTTCTGGAAGCTCAACCCCTGGGATCCGAACTTCGGCAAGATCTTCATCTACAGCAGGGACGCGAGCGACAACCTGATCGCCGTGGACACCGGCTTCATGCCACGGTTGGACACCAACTGGCACATCTTCGACCTGCACGCCGACCTCGCCAGCCAGACCTATGCCGGCCTGCTCATCGACGGCCTGCGCGTGCCTAACGTCCAGGGCCGGCCGCTGGCCTGGATCTCGCATCCAGACTGGGGTTCCGATGTCACGCTGATCCTCACGGCGGAGTCCGAGAACGCCTACCCTGGCTCACAGAACCCGATCGTCACCCAGTGGACCACCCAGTTCCGCGACCCCAAGCTCTATCGCTTTGACTAAATGAGCCCCGTCGGCGGACAGCGTGAGCCATCGGTCCCCGACGCCCAGCCCGGATATCGAGTGCGTCGGCGAGGGTGGCCTCGACGTCGCACGCGAGTTGCACGCTGACACGCCTTGTCCCGAACGCGGTAGAGCGGGTGCTGTCCCGGCGTTCGGCTTAGGACGATGTCAGTTGCTTGACCTGAACGTCTGTCCGTACACGGTGCTGACGCGAAACAAACAGACCGTCCGGGTGGCTGAACACTCCGATCGCATGGTGCGGCAGGTCGAGGTCGAGTCGCGCGACGATCGCCTCCAACACTGTGCGCAACGCAGCGTCTCGTTCCGTCCCGTACCGACTTTCCCAGCGCCGATCGATTTCGGCGACGAGGGGCTGGTAACGGTCGCATGCGCGCTGGCCTCGCTCAGCCAGCCGGACCATCTGGGTGTCGGCATCGCGGTAGGTCTCGACGTAGCGATGACGCTCAAGACCGCTCAAGCCTCCTACCCTGCTTACCTGGGCGACTGGCAGGCCGCCCTGGTGGAGGAACCGCAAGACGTTGGCAGTAGAGGCCAGATCAACGTCGGACTGCGTTTCGCAGTCAATCGAGTAGGCGACCAGTGCCTGGGATAGCAGTGCGGGCAGACCGAGGTCCGACACGGTGTCTGCCCCACCTCGGGGAACCGGCGACCAGTCAATACCCCCGCCCCCAGAGATGCGAAGGTCACTCGGACCGTATGGGGCAGGGAAGTGCGTCAGTTCCAGGTCCAGCCGGGCAACTAGGGTCTCCAGCCGTGCACGCAGCGTCGAGGCGAGGTCATCGCCGAGGCGTTCCCGCCACGCCCGGTCGGCGGCGTCGGCCAGTGACGGCCAACCGGAGCGCGCCTTCCACCCTCGATCGGTCAACCCCAGGACCGCGGCGCGCGTGCCGGGGGTGCCGCCCTCCACCTGCAGCCAACCCCGACGGACCGCGTTCCCCACACGGGCACGGACCGCGCGTTTCGACAACCGCGTCAGCTCGGGAAGCTGCCGCTCGACAACGCTCTGCGCGTCCACGCAACGGAGCAGGTTCGACCACGTCTCCAGGGACGGCATGGGGTACACCCCCGCTCCGGCGCGCTCGTACTCCAATGCGAGGTCGATCAATACCTGGGACAGCAATGCCGATAACGGCAGCCGCGTCTGACTCATAGCTCTACGCTCCGAACGTGGTGTCCTCGGGCCATTAACTGGCCATTAGGCGAAGACAGCGAAGGGTCCTCCAGGCCGTTCCAGCCTCGCGATGCCGCGGGGAACCGCCCTCTCGGCGCCGAATATGTACGTTTCCCAAGCTGACAATCCTCCGGCGGCGGTCAGCGGGTCCAAAGGTCTTCCGGGTTGCGGCCAGGGCGGAAGCCGAAGTGCTCGGCCATCGCCATGGCTTCATAGAGGTTGTTGGCCAGAGGCCCCGGGGCGTGGGCATCGCTGGCAATGGTGATCGCACGACCGCCTTCCTCACGCCACCACTGCGGGATCCACGGTCGGATCGTCATACCGACGTTCAGCTCCAGCGCACGACCGCTGCCCGCGATCGCTCGCATCGCCTGGCGGTATTCCTCCTCGAACGCCCTCGGATTGAACGGGCCTTCCTCGTCGCGCGGCCAGGACCGGACCCAGTAGTCGATGTGGCAGAAAACTTCGAAGACCGCAGAGCCTTCCACCATGCGTGGCACCTCGGCGAGGTAGCCCCGCACAACCTGCGCGGCTGGCCATTTCCGGTACAGCGTGCCCGGCTCGGCACGAACCGCGCCAGGCTCATCGGACACCGGGATCGTGTGCAGTGAACCGTTCACCCTGTCCAGGGAGTCTAGATCGACAATCTGCCGCGCTCGGGTCTCGTTGAGGTGAGGCTGGCCGAACTCCACGCCGCTCAGGATGCGCAAGTCCGGGAACTTCAATCGGCACCGCTCAACACATTCCAGGTAGCCGGCCTCATCGAAGGGTTCCGGGAGCAACACTCCCTGCGAATCCGTGTAGGAGCGGAGTTGCTCGCCGATCTCGACCTCGGCGAGCAGGTCCTCTTCTTCCATCAACCAGCCCACCACATCCAGATGCTCCGTGAACGCCAGCGCCGGCAGACCAAGCTGGACCGCCCGTACACAGATCGCATCCATCAGCCCCGCCGATGCCGATTTCGGGCCGCCGGTGTCGAAGGACCACTCGCTGTGGACATGTCCATCGCCAGTTAGTTGCATGGTGCAATCCTGCCGTACCGGCCGTCGACCGCCTAAGCATCCCTTTTGCAGCGCTACCGCCTCTTTAGCTGACCAGTCGCCACCAAGAGACGTAGGACCCGTCGAACGGTGCGCTGCCATTGGACAGTGCGGCTCCAACCGAAGCGCAGGTTTCCTCCGCGGCAGTGACCAGCTCCGCCGGGTAGGACCATGCCTGCGAGCGCTCCAAGAACTCGTCACGATCCAACACCGTGACCGGTCCCGTCTCGACCTGCTCCAGATCGAGGTCAAGGTCAACAAACTCGAACACTTCACCGTCCCGCCGGATCGGCGTACTGATGTCGACATACACACTCGCCGGCCGCTGCCCGACCGGAGTCGACGGCACGAAATAGGCCGACCACATCTGTCCGACCGGGATCAGACGAAGGCCAGGGAAGGCGTTGTACGGACCAGAGGGAGTTTCCGCAACTGTGCCCTGCGGCATCCACAGCCACGTGCCTGCGGCATCAGACCCAAGCTCCAACGATGGCGTCCTCCGATGGAAGTCACCATTCCACTTGGTCGAGACCACCGAAACCGATCTCCACCGATCCTGCATGATCCGACCCCCACTCAGAGCTTGCTCCGCCACAAATCGATCTGCCGACAGTGGTGTCGAGACCGCTGGCGCTAGCCGCCGATGCCGCGGTCTTCGTGTCGCATGTCCCCGGTGCCGGGGGTCCCCTCACCCAGGCCGTAACGCAGGAGCACAGCGCCTTTGGGCGAGGCGACGGGCGGCTCGAGGAGCACCAGGTTGGCAGGCACCGCACCGCCGTCGAACACCTTCTTGCCGACGCCGAGCACGATGGGGAAGACCCACAGATCGAGCCGGTCGAAGAGGCGCTCGTGCAGGAGGGTCTGCACCAGGTTCAGGCTTCCGATCACGTGGATGTGCTCATGCCTGTCGCGCAGCTCGTGCACGGCGCTCACCAGGTCGGGTCCCAGCTGCGTCGAGCCCGCCCAGCCCAGATCCGGGTTGCCTCGCGAGGCGACGTACTTCGGGATGCTGTTGAACAGCGTGGCGATCCCGCCGTCGACGCCGTCGACCTGGTTCGGCCAGAACGCGGCGAAGATGTCGTAGGTCTTGCGGCCCAGCAGCAGGGCGTCCATGCCCTCCATTCCGGCACCGACGTGCTGGGCGACCGTATCGTCGAACAAGGGCGCCTGCCATCCCCCGAACGGAAAGCCGTCGGGGTCCTCCTCCGGATCACCCGGCGCCTGGCCAACCAGGTCGAGCGTCGCGAACAGGTCGATGTGGATCGTGCCCATGGTGTGGTGCCCTCCTCCTTGTGTTCCGGCTTGTGTGCCGGCACAAACCTAGACCGGCGCTCGGACACAAACTCATCGAACGATCGCCGAGCACCCGACCAGCGATCGACACGAGGCCGGGTACTGCTCAATACCTGGCGTCACCCCGTCAGAAGTCGACGCGCATCACAACGCGTCGTGGTGTCGGCCTACTGACTTCGCGAAAACCCGCGGCGGCAAAGAGGTTCCAGCTGCCTACATACAGTGAAACCTCGCCAACCTCTTCTCCTGCCAGCGTGACTCTCGGGTATCCCTCAACCGCGCGGGCGCCGCGTTCGCGGGCGAAGTCGACGGCGGCCTGAGCCAAGGCGGATGCAACTCCGCGGCGGCGATATCCCTTGCGTACAACAAAACACGTCACAGCCCAGATACCGTCGTCGGCCTTGTTTTCGTCGCGCCCGGTCCAGGGAACGCGCATCTTCAGCAGCCGTGGGTATGCGGTACGAGGCTCAACGGCACACCAGCCGGCCGCCTCACCTCCGCAGTACGCAACCAGGCCGGTGGTCGATGGGGCCTGCGGGTCGACCTTCGCCCGTGCTGAAGATCGCCTGCAGGTCGTCCCACGAAGCCAGGCTGGCCGGGACGATCCTGAGCTGATCCGGTGAGTTCGCCGTCGCCATGCCGACATCCTCTCAAGGCGGGGCCGGTTGTAGGCCAGGCTGATCGGGAGCATGACGCAGGGCCGGACCGCGATCTCCCAGTCGGCCATGGCTGCGGGCATCGGAGGCTTCGATTCCATTCTTCGCACCCCTGCGTCGCAACTTCAAGGCTTATGTTCCTACGGCCAGTGGCGCAGACTCGTACACGCGTAGCTGACGAGTCCGCCGATCGGTTGGCGGAAGGAAGCGGGTCTCGTGGAACTGTCCAACGTGCTGTGGATTGGTGGTCCGGCCGGTGCCGGCAAGACGACGGCTGCCCGACTACTGGCGCGACGGCATGGGCTGCGGTGGTACAGCTCCGACACCAAGACCTGGGAGCACCGCGATCGGGCACTGGCCGCAGGGGTGAAGTTGCCGGACCGCGGCCCAGGTCAGGAATACTACGACCGCAAGCCGATGATTATCGACGACCTGCGCGTGCTCCCTGTATCCCCGTTGATCGTGGCTGATGGACCGTTGACGCCCAGGATGGCAAAGTTGCGGCCGGAAATCGCAAGCCAGGCAGTGTGGCTCATGCCGTCGAAAGAGGTGCAACATGCGAGGCTGCGAATCCGGCACCCTGAAGGTGTTCCCCCCGCCTACCTGAAGAGCTGGGAGCCGATGGCCGAGCATCTCGAGGAGACCACCATCACCACGATCACGGTCGACCATCTGACAGTGGACGAGACGATCGGCGAGATCGAGCGAGTCTTTGCGGCGTACATCGCCAAAGGTCCTACCGCCGCAAGTCTGGACGAACGCCGAAGCCTCATCCGGTACGGGAATCAGGCGCTCGTCGCCCAGTACACCAGCCCATCGGCGCGACCGCGTGTCCCCGTGAAGGACCCAGGCAGGGTTGTCCGTACGTTCGACTGCGAGTGCGCTGCATCATCGTGCGACCTCCTTGTCGAACTTAGAGTCGGTGACGCGGCAGCCGCCGTGAGAGGCGCTCCCTCCGCGATCCTGGCTACCGGACACTGAAACTGATCTCCGTGTAGAGGCCCGACTCAGGTCGTACTGCGCTGGATGATCCACGCTGGCGTGGCCCACCCGGAAGATGGCTGGACGGCGGAGACCGCGCGCCATACCCTCAGAGCCTTCCCGCCCGCATACTTCCCTGTTCTGCCTACCAGAAACCGGGACTCGGGGTCGATAACTCCCGCTCCAGCAGCGACGTCACCTCCTTTGATGAGAAAACCTTCATCTACGGTCGCCGCGATGACCGTGCCGCCATGCTTGGGTGCGAACGCCGGAAATTGTCCGACCAAGGGGCGCAGCATGGCTACCGCGCAACTAGTCCAGACCACCGTCACGTACAGCGGTCAACGGTTCACCCGTTACCCCATCCGAACCCATTGGCTCAGCGAAAACGAAGATCTCGCCGCCGTCTTGCTTTCTTATACATCCGACCGTCAGTCCGGGGACACCATCGCAATCAGCGAGAAGGTCGCCATCCTCCTCGCCGACAAGACGGTGCCGGTTGAAACGATCTGCGTACGGTGGCTAGGCCGACTTCTCGCACGCTTCATCCGACCACAACTCGGCGAGGCACTCGGCCTGTCGGTGCCGCCCAAGATGCAGTACGTGATCAATGAAACTGGCCGAGCACGCATCCTCGCCGCAGCCGCGGCCTCAGCCCTCACCAGGCCATTAGGGATACGGGGCGTCTTCTACCGCGTCGCAGGCACGCTCGCCCGTGACATCGATGGCGGTGTCGAACCCCACGAACACCACCTCTTCCCGCCCCTTGACCCGACAGAAGCAGCCCAGCTGTGCGAAGGATTCGAGCAGAGCGTCGGAGTCGGGATCGCGATCGTCGACATGAACGACTTCGGTGGCTCCATCCGCGCCACCTCCACAAGCTCCCTACCCGCCGCCGCCTTGACAGAGATCCTCGCCGACAACCCGATGGGGCAGAAGGTCACAACCACGCCCTTCGTGATCATCCGGCCCGAGCCCTCGTGACCTTGATTTTCAAGACGTCGGTCGCTGGAACGAGACCCTGGAAGCCTGCCGAAGGCCACGCAGCATCGGGTGCGGTATGCCCGGTAGCAACCTGGTCCATCGTCGCACCAGCACGTGCCTTTGGATCACCGCCGCTGCGGCCGCTCGCAGGCTTCACTTCGACCTGCTCTACCTTGTATTCCCCTGCCTGATCTGGGCGGCAGAGCGCTCCCAACTCCTCCTTGTCGCGCCCTGTGCGCTGATCGCCACCGCTGCGGCGGGCGACCGGCTGGGCGTATCACCTCGATCGCCCTCACCACAAGGCTTTCCGAGCTCGGTGTAGATCCGTCGGTCGGATCGATCAGGGACTCTTACGACAACGCCCTGGCCGAGTTCCAGGTGGCGAGTGCGCCGGGCGGTGTCTGGCGGACAGAAATCCCAGGAAATCGGACCGTCCATCGCGGACGGTCTTTCTTTGGCCTCCCGACGCGGAGATCCTCGTGCCTCGGAGATCCTGCCTCCATGACTCCAGCACGTGGTGGGTTCGTCCCGGCCAAGCCCTCGGAAAACCTAGGAGATGTTCGTGGCGGCACTGATAGCCGATCGATAGCGAGTCGATTGCGGCTGGCCTGACTGTATGACCGTGCCCGAATGCGGGCGACCTAGCCGCGTAGTACGACGAGGCGGCGCTGGCCGCCTCCTACAGATGGAGTCCGACACCGGCTGGCCGCGCCGCCCACGCTCAAGGAGAAGAACATGTGGCACCGTATCGGGCGAGTCCTGCTCGTTCTGCTCGCCGCCATCATCGTCCCCGTCGCCGCAGCGGCTGTCGCGATCCCCACGGCAACCAGGCAGGTCTACCCCGCACCCGGGCCGCGGTCGCTGAACCCAAACCAGCGTCCGGCACCCCCGAGCATCGACCCTGACAAGCCGACCGTGGCGATCGTGCTCGGCGCCGAGGGCGCGAACGCCGCAGACACCCTCGCCCCGTACGAGGCGTTCGCCCTCACCAGGGCGTTCAACGTGCTCACCGTGGCACCCACCCCATCCCCGGTGCCGCTCACCGGAGGACTGGACATCGTGCCTGACCTCACCTTCGAGGACCTCGCCCGACGCCTGCCCCACCCTCCCGAGGTCATCGTCGTACCACAAATCAACGGGTCTACCAAGGCCGTGGTCGACTGGGTCACCCGGCAGCACCAGGACGGGGCGCCGCTGATCATGAGCGTGTGCGTCGGCGCCGGTATCCTGGCTGACGCCGGCCTGCTCACCCACCGCAAGGCCACCTCCCACTGGCTGGGCATGATCGGGCTGCGCCGCTCCCACCCCGAAGTGGACTGGGTGCAGGGCCAACTTTTCGTTGACACCGGGGACATCATCACCACCGCCGGAGTCCTCCGCGGCATCGACGGCTCCCTGCGCGTCATCGAACGCACTCTCGGCGCCGACGCCGCCGTCAGCGTCGCCCGCCAGCTCCACTGGTCGGGCTACCAGCCCGGTCATACCACCGTCATCCCAGCCTACGGCTTGGCACGGGCCGACCTGGTCGCCCTGCTCAGCGCCAGCTACCGGTGGGACCGACCCACCACCGGGGTGTTGCTGACCGACGGCGTCGGTGAGATCGAGCTCGCCTCTGCGTTCCGGCCCTACACCGAGCTGTCCTACCTGGGCACCATGCACGCGGTCACCCGCGATGGGGGGCCCATCCGCTCCCGCCACGGCCTGACCTTCATCCCCCGCTCGGACTGGGCCTCTGCCGCGCCTCAAGTAGACCGGCTGATCGTGCCGGGTGCGCAGGCCGCCGCCACGAAGGCTGCGTCCGGGCTGCCCGGCGCCGGCACGGCTGTGTACCTGCACCAGGACAACGTCTTCCCGTTCGACGGGGTCCTGCAGGACATTGCGCGCACCTACGACACCGCCACCGCCACCTGGGTAGCCAAGACCCTCCAGTACCCGATTCCGGCCCTGCCACAGAGCGCGACCCGCTGGCCGTGGGGCCTGACCATTCGACTGGTCCTGCTCGCCGGTGCCGGGTCCGTGCTCGCAGGGATCCTGTTGCTCCTCCGGCGACGGCGCACCCGCCGCGCACCGGCGATTGGTCTGGCAGCCCCCAACTCTGCCGCGAAGACTGCATGACCATCCCGCGTGCGGCCATCGATGTTCCCGTCGAAGCGCAGGTCTACCTATGTGGTCCACCGCCGTTCATGGAGTCGGTACGAGCGTCGCTGATCGGCCGTGACCACCCGGCCGACCGGATCCACTACGAGATCTTCGGACCCGACACGTGGCGGGCGGTCAGCTGACCCGTCGTCCACATGTAATCCGCCACTCCCGGCCGGTGCTTTCCCTGTGTCATCTACCCACGCGCTGGCCGGGGCCGCCTCATCGCTGAACCGCGGCATCGTGAAGGCAGCGGGAGTCGACTTGGCGGAGGTGTCTCGGCTTCTTTGCCGAAACTCCTCCGCCAAGTCACCGCAGCTCGCGAGCGATCTCGCATAGTGGGCGCGTCTCGAACCCGCTCAAGATCATGAAGGATATTGGTCATATAGCGACGACAATCCTTCATGATCACGGCCCACCGCTCTGGCCGAGTTGCTCCGAAACCCCCGAAAGCCCATGAACGCCGCCGGCATCACTGCCCCGCACATCGCAGCGGCCGCCCGCGCCCTGCTCACCTGAACTCCTGCTGCTGCGCGACCCGACGCGGTTCACCTCGGTCCCGGCCGGCGCCTGGCTAGCTGGAGATTGGGGATAGGGAGCAGTATGAGAAAGTCATTCGATCTGGTCGTGATCGGCACTGGGGAAGCTGGCTCTACAGTGGCCGGGCTATGCCAGGCGGCGGGCTGGCGGGTGGCGATCGGGGATTCCCGGCCCTACGGAGGCACCTGCGGGCTGCGCGGCTGCGACCCAAAGAAGGTGCTGGTCGGGGCAGCCGAGCTGGTCGACTGGTCGCATCGGATGAGCGACAAAGGCATCGGCAATGGCCGGGTTCAGATCGACTGGCCCGCGTTGATGCGCTTCAAGCGGACCTTCACCGACCCGTTTCCGCAGGCGAGAGAATCGAGCCTGGCGGGCGCCGGCGTCGAAACATTCCACGGACGGGCACAATTCGTGAACGGCAACACAGTTGAAGTTGGCGAGGACGTGCTGGAGGGGCGACACTTCGTCGTCGCGGCAGGCGCCTGGCCTACCCGGCTGCCCATTCCCGGGATCGAACTCCTCACGCGTAGCGATGAGTTCCTCGAACTCGATGAACTGCCGAAGCGGATCTTGTTGTCGGTGGCGGTTACATTGCGTTCGAGTTTTCGCACGTGGCCGCGCGTGCCGGCGCCGAGGTCACCATCCTGCACCGTGGCCAACAGCCGCTCGGAAGATTTGATGCCGACCTGGTGGCTCGGCTGGTCGAACGGACACGGAGCCTCGGGATCGATCTGCGCACGAACACGGAAGTCACGAGCGTCGAAGGCGGGTCGGGGCGCTTCACCGTTCAGGCGACTGGCGCATCCGGCGCGATGTCCTTCGACGCCGCTATGGTCGTCCACTCCGCCGGCCGTTCGCCCGAGATCGCCGACTTGAACCTCGCGGCGGCCGGCGTGGAATTCGATCGCCACGGTGTCAAGGTGAACGAGTATCTGCAGAGCGTTTCCAACCCCGCGGTGTACGCCGCCGGGGACGCGGCAGCGATCGGACTGCCCAACACGCCTCAGGCGGAATACGGCGCAACCGTCGCCGCCCGCAACCTCCTCGAAGGCAATCGGCACAAAGTCGATTTCCTCGGTTCGGCCAGCACCGTCTACACAATTCCTCCACTAGCCCGGGTAGGAATGCTCGAAGACGATGCACGCAGACAGGGTCTGAAATTCAACGTCAATCAGGGGGACCTCTCGTCCTGGTACTCGGCCCGACGGGTGGCGGAGCCCTGCGCGGCGTACAAGATCCAGCTGGAGGAGGGCAGCCAGCGCCTCCTGGGCGCCCACGTCATCGGGCCGGACGCCGGCGAACTGGCGAATGTGTTCGTGCTGGCAATCCGGGCCGGCGTGCCGGCATCGCTGCTGAAGGAGACGATGTTCGTCTACCCGACCCAGGCATCCAATGTGAAATGGATGCTGTAGGCGTAGGAAGTGTCCATCGAGGACGCAGGCGCACACCGTCAGATCGCGCTACGTGTCAACGAGGAGAATGCGGCGGCCCGGTCGCTGTACGAGCAGCTCGGATTCAAACGCCGGTCCACAGACCGTGCGAGGATGAGCAGCTCGTGATCACGGTGCGTGTTTCTACGGGTCACAGGGCCGTCTCTTGCGACCTGCGATCAATGCCCAGCCAGCGTCCCGCTGAGTGATGGCTCCGAGTAGCTGGCTTGTGCGTTGACTCCGTACTTCCGCAAGGTCGGGATGGCTCGGGTTCGCGTCGATCCAGTCCTCGAAGGCGAGCATCATCTGCGAGTGGTACCTGTCCCAGTCGTCGTGAGATGCAACGGTCATGCTCACGGGCATCAAGCCGAGTCCAACCATCATGGTGAGCATGTCGCGGAGGGAATGACTTCGCCGTGCGTTGCCCAGACGCGATTCGTCCGGTTCGAAGCCATCGCCGATAGCGACATGACCGCCAACGGGGACGGCGTTCCTGAGCGCCTCCGCCGTCTTAGTGAAGCCACCAAGTACCCATGCGGCTCCGAGGCAGACAGCCACGTCGTACTTGTCTCGCTCGAGCGTGAAGCCCGCCCCCTCAGAAATCACGTACTCGATGAGATCGGCAACGCCTGCCGCCCGAGCACGCTCAAGCCCCGCTTCGGCGAATCTCTCGGAGTTCTCGACAGCCGTCACGCGGCACCGGAAGTGCTTGGCGAGGATCACAGCGGGCCGCTGTCAGGATTGGGGGCGCCGTGGCATCCACGATGCCATCAGACCAGGTACGCCGAGGTCCCACCAGGCCTCTGGGGGGCAAGGGGTTCGGCGCCGCTGGAGCGACGGACTTGGGGCGGTGTTGCTCAAACGTCCACGTACAGGCAGAACGGGTGGCCAGCCGGATCGAGCAGCACGCGAACGTTGTCCTGGGGTTGGAAGTCGGCAACTGTCGCACCGAGTTCAACCGCATGCGCAACTGCGCTGTCGAGGTCCCCAACCTCCACGTCCAGATGCATCATCATCTGCTGCTGACCATCTCTTGCCGGCCACGCCGGCCGCACCCACTTCGCCGAGGTCTGCGGTTGCACAGCTAGATAGCCGTTCCCTCCAGGCGCGGCGAGGACAAACTCGTTGGGCTTGTCCTTGTAGATCTCCCATTCAAGAATCTTGGCGTAGAACGTACCGAGCGCACGTACGTCGGGCGCGTCCAGCACAATTCCCCAGTAATGACCTTCCGATCGTCCACGAACCATCTCGACACCCTTCCTCGCCGCGACCTGGGTGGCAGGAACCATAGTCCAGCCTTGCGACGATGCGCAGCCGTGCTACATACAGAATCGGGCGCCGGTCAGCAGCCGCAGGTACCGCCGATCCGTAGGTGGGGTTTGAGTACCTGGTGCCGAGCGGGGCTGCCATTGTTCTTGACCCGCTGCAAGAGCTCGAGGACGGCTACCCGTGCGATGTTTTCGATGCCCTGCTCGACGCTGGTCAGCCTGGGCTCGGTGAAGGCGCCGGCCTGCGTGCCGTCGAAGGCGACGAGAGCGATGTCGTCCGGCACGCGACGACCCAGTTCGACACAAGCGCGAATGGCACCGATAGCTTGTGCGTCGCTGGCGACGAACACAGAGTCGATGGGGTCCGGCGAGAGCAGAAGCGTCCTCATCGCTTCGTAGCCCGCCTCACGTGAGAAGTTCGTGTGCACCAGTGGCGGTACGCTCGTCACCCCTGCTGATTCGAGCGCCTGCCGCCAACCGGCATCCCGTTCGGCCACCGCGTCCAGTTCGCTGGGTCCGCCGATGTACGCCGGGGCCCGGCGCCCGTGCCACAGCAGGTGCTCCACGGCCTCTCGCGATGCGCGTTGGTTGTCGATCGTGACCGTCGAGAATCCCGAGTCCTGCGGCGCCCGATCCAACAGCACCACGGGGATCCGTGCCTCCGTGATCAGCGCGACGTCGGGCGAGGAGGCGGCCGAGATGAGAAGGAGTCCGTCGACCTGACGATCGACGAAAGAACGGAGGTAGCTTCGTTCGCGCGCGATGTCGTTGTTGGCTGTGCCGATCAGGAGTATGTAGTCGTTGGCGAACGCTTCGTTCTCCACGGCTTGAGCTAGCTCCGCGAAGTGCGGGTTCACATAGTCTGGCATGAGCATCGCGATGGAATGTGTGCGGTTCTCGCGCAGTGCTCTCGCGATGCGGTTGGGACGGTAGCCGAGCTCCTCGATTGCCTGGAGCACGCGTCGGCGGGTCTCGGCAGACACCGGACGGGGTCCGGAATTGAGAACGTAGCTTACGAGTGCCGGTGAAACGCCTGCCCGCTTCGCTACATCCGCCCGGGTGACAGGCACTCCATCACCTCCTCCGTGCTGGTTCTCCCAGAGCATTGATCACGGCATGGAGCCGTGATGCTGCACCGCCATGGAGCCGGCCTCGACTCCGATCCTGCACGCGCGATCGATATCACCGGACTCGTCGAGCCCTGCCGTCAAAGCGCCGACGAAGGCGTCGCCTGCCCCGGTGGTGTCAACAACGTCGACCGCGGGAGCAGGGATCATCGTGCTGGTTGAACCGCGGGCGAGGCAAGCGCCTCGCGCACCGGCAGTGATGACGACCGAGTGACACATCTGCGCGAGAGCGAGCGACAGCGTACCCAGGTCATCGGCCTCCAGCCCCAGATCTCCTGCCAGAGCCGCCGCCTCGACCTCGTTGACGACCAGCGGGTCACACTGTTTCAGGATCGACGGGTCGGTGGTGCGATAGGGCGCGAGGTTGAGGATGAACCGTGCCCCCGTGGAGCGGGCGAAGTCGGCAGCCGCGGCGACCGACTCAGGAGGCACTTCACACTGGGCCAGCACAGTGGTGACGTCGGGAATCGCCCGAAGTGAGGCGGTGACCTGCTTGGGGGTGAGTGCAAGGTTCGCGGCCGCCGCGACAACGATGCTGTTCTGGCCCTGAGAATCCACCATCACCACGGCGGTACCCGTCGAGGTTCCGCTCAGGCGGTGCACCTCACCGAGATCCACGCCGTAAGCGCGCAGAGTGTCGAGGGCCGCGACTCCGGCGGCATCATCGCCGACCGCGCCGACCATGTGACAGGTCGCGTTGGCCAGGGCGACGGCGACCGCCTGGTTGGCACCCTTCCCGCCCGTGGTGGTCACCAGTGCGTCGGTCAGGACCGTCTCGCCAGGTCGGGGGAGGGCGTCCAGCCGGAGGTGCAGGTCCCGGTTGATGGATCCGACGACCGCGATGGAACCCAAGCTACTTCTCTCCTGAGGTGGCGATCGACCGGGCGAAGAATCTCTGCAGGAAGAGCAGCAACACGGCCGGCACCACGCTGATCAGGAGGGTGCCTCCGAACATCTGGCCGAAGTTCACCTGCGTGTCCGTGAAGGTCCTGGCGATCGCGATCGGAGCGACCTGCGTGCTTTCGTTGGAGATCAGGAGCAGCGGCCACAGGTAGGACGACCACTGCGCCAGAAAGATGAGGAGCGCCGAGTTGATCACCGTGGTGACGTTCAGGGGAACGTAGATCCGCATCATGATGCGCAGATCGGAAGCGCCGTCGATGAACGCCGCCTCCCGAAGCGAGGCGGGGACCCCGCGGAACGACTGGCGCAGGTTGAAGATGGCCAGCCCGTTTCCGATGCCCGGCAGGATCAGGCCGATGTAGCTGTTGTTGAGATGCCAGTCGGTGAAGAACTGGGCGAGCGGGATCGCGATGGCCTCGAAGGGGATCATGAAACCCACGACGAGGAAGGCGAAAACCGCCTCCCTGCCCCGAAACCGCAACACACTCAGCGCGTACGCCGCTGGCACCGAGATGAGAAGACCCAACAGCACCGACGCGAAGGCGACTAGAAGCGAGTTGGCCATACTCCGCCCGAAGCGCAACTCCCCGAAGAGAGCCGCGTAGTTGTCGAGCGTCCAACTTGAGGGGACGAGCGTGTGCCAGCCAAGCGGACTCACACTCTCGATCACCTGGTTGCCGGGGCGGAGTGAGCCGAGGAACATCCACAGCGCGGGCAGGATGAACACCACGGCCGTCAGCACCGCAAGCACCGTGAGAAGCGCGGTCAGGAGAACCTTCTGCGGCCGCATTCCGCGGCGACCGGTGGCGGGACTCGCGCTGACTGCCCGGCTTCTGACTGTCGTCGCGGTCATCGTGAGTCCTCGTCCTTCAGGAGGCGGAACTGGACGACCACGATCGCCAGCATGATCACGGTGAGAACCAAGGTGGAGGTCGCCCCCAGGTTCGGTTGCGAGTAGGTGTAGGTACGCCGGTAGGCGTCGAACATGAGCAGCGTCGTGGACTCCTGAGGTCCACCGTTGGTGAGCAACTGGACCGGTACGAAGAGAACGAAGTTGGCGACCGTGTCGGCGACCAGGACGAACAGCAGCGGCCGGCGCATCGATGGAAGCGTGATGGACCAGAACGTCCGCCAACTGTTGGCCCCGTCCATGCTCGCCGCCTCGTAGAGTTCGGCGTTCACGTCGTTCAGACCGCCGATGAGGAAGAGCATCCAGTAACCGATCCCGACCCACGAGGCGACCAGGATGATGCTGGGAAGGGCTTGTTGGGGCGAGGTGAAGAACGGCTGCGACGACAACCCCAGGGCCTGCAGGATCCCGTTGACAGGGCCGTCACCGCGGAGCGCGACACCCCACGCGATCGAGGAGCCGACGAGCGGGATGGTGCACGGAACGAACACCGCGGTCCGCCAAAGTCCACGCAACGGGATGGTGCGAGTCATCAGGACTGCGACAGCCATCGCGAGGGCGATCTGGACGGGATTGATGACCAGGTTGAAGGCGACGGTACGAAGGAGCGTCCCGCGGAAGAGGGGGTCGCTGAACAGCGTCACGTAGTTGTCCAGGCCGGCAAACTTCTGTTCCGCCAGCAGCCCGACGCCGACTCTCTTGTAGAGCGTCGACCATGCGGCGCCGAGGAACGGAACAACCCGCAGGAGGCCGATGGCCACCAGCGCCGGTGCCAGGAACAGCAGTGCTGTGACGGCGTTCTTGCGCCGCGATGATGTTCGGGCAGAACGATGCGTCTGCACAGCGACCGATCCCTTCCGCATGCCCGCTACTTGTACTGCTGCCAGGCCTTGGTGAGCTGGGATTGGGCCGAGTCGAGGGCGGTCTTTGGATCAGCGCCGTTCGCGATGTCGGAGAAGGCTCGCCCGATGATGTCTTCGAACTCGATGTAGCCGACCGTCGGCACCCGTCCCACCGAGGTGTTCTGGGTCTCGTACTCGACCACCTTGGCGGCCTGCTTGCCGCCCTCCGAGCTAGTGAACGCCTTGCTCGAAAGGTAGGACTTCAGTCCCGCGTTGTTGGCCGGAAGCTCCGCGTACGCACGGTACTTCGCGTAGCCGCTCTCCCCGTCGATGGCCAACCACTTCATGAAGATTGCCGCGGCTTCCTTTTGCTTGGAGAACGGGTTCATGCCGACCGACCAGGAGCCGTTCGGCGTGGCCGGCTTGCCTCCCTCCCACACGGGGTTGAGGGCGGCACCCCAGTTGAGCTTGGAGTCAGCGAGCTTGCCGACCATCCAGTTTCCCTCGACCAGGTAGGCCGTTCTGCCGGCGAGGAAGGTGGAGTCAATCTGCTCGGGCGCGATCCCGCGGGGGGTGATCTTTCCGGAGAACAACGAACCGTAGTAGGTCATCGCCTTGACCCAACCGTCGTTGTTCACCGCTGGCGTCAGGTTGTCCGCACCGGAGGCGCCGATGCCACCGCCGGCGGAGACGGGCAGGGGCTCCAGCTGGTAGTAGCGGTTGGGCTGACCGAAGAGCAGTCCGTTCTGCGCGCCGCCCTTCTTCTGGGCGGTTTGCGCGTCGGCCTTGAGCTGCTGCCACGTGATCCGCTGCGCGTTCTCTGTCGAGGGAGGCTTGACGCCGGCCTTGTCCAGTAGATCCTTGTTGTAGAAGAGGATCTGGGTCGAGTTCGCGATCGGAAGCGACCAGAGCTTGCCGTCGAACGAGCTGTTCTTCACCGTGCCTTCCTGAAGATCGCTCGTCAGACCCTTGAACTGCTTGGTCAAATCCTCGAGGTAGCCGCGCGTAGCCAATGCGGGGACCCTGGGCTGGTCCACCCAGAAGACGTCGGGATTGCCGGTCTTCGACGTGATCCTGGAGTCCAGGACGCTGTTCAGGTTGTCGAAGGGCACGTGCTGGTAGTTGACCTTGATGGCCGGGTGTTCCTTTTCGAACGCAGCGACCACGTCGGCCATGCCATCGGCCTTGGGGTCGAGGATGCCGACGACGTTCAGCGTCGCGGTCGGGTCCTTGTCGGGCACCGACCAGCTTCCTGACGTCGTGCCATCCTGGCTGCCGCCTCCGCCGCCGCACGCGCCGACCGCCAGTGCGGCAGCGGCGCCGACCGCAGCAAGCCGGAGCGCTGTCCATCCCTTCATTTACAGCTCCTTGATGCTCGTGAGGAAGAAGTCGTTGAAGCCAGCGGCATCCACTGCCCTGGCCACCAAGGCGTTCGCGGTCTGCGGCACGCGGCGCTCGTCGGGCGACCAGTCACTGTCCAGATAGTCGGCGATCATCGCGCCCCGCAGGCGGTCTCCTGTTTCGACCTGCACATATGCCGGCGCCCAGGAGAGGAGTTCCGGATGGGTGACGGCGGCCACCGCGAGCGGGTCGTGCATCGCGCACGACTCGTCCGGCTCCGGGCTGCGCTGGTTGATGTGGTCGATCCAGGCGGCGGTGTACTTGCCGGCGAACGAGACGAAGGGCCGTTCGCTGGCCTCCATCTCCTTGGCCTGCGCCTTGGTGACGCGCACCTGGAGCGTGACGTCGAGCCCCACCCAGCGAGAGGTGACACCCGAGGTCAGAACGATGTGAGCGGCCTCCGGGTCGTTCCAGATGTTGAACTCGCCCGGCATCGAGGCTCTGTGGGTGTGGCCGTCGAAGACGCCGCCCATGACGACCAACTGCTTGAGGTTGGCCGCGAAGGACGGGTCGAGCCGCATCGCCAGGGCCACGTTGGTGAGTGGACCCACTGCGACGAGCGTGATGTCACCGGGGTTCGCCCGTACGAGGTCGACCATGGCCTGGGCCGCGGCCGCCGGCTGCGGCTCTCGCGACGGGATGTCGTCGGGGACGGAGCCCTGGCGGGCCTGCGGCCGGATCAGCGGGCGTTGCGCGCCGCGGTGGACCGGAACGTCGCTTCGGCCGAGCCGGTGGAGCAGCTCAAGGGTGAGCGTGGTGGCTGTGGCCACGTCCGTGTTCCCGTTGACCGTCGTCACGAGTTTGACGTCGATCGCCGGATCGGCGAGGGCCAGGGCGAGCGCAAAACCGTCGTCGATGTCGCTCCCCGGAGCCCCCATCGCGAGGTCCACATCCAGGATAATCTGCTCCATCTTGCTCCTCAACACGAGTTGACACGCAGCGGGCGACATGTTTACACACACTTAATGAGCAGTCAATAGTCCGGACGAGGAGGGCGAGCTAGGGCATCCCACCGTCTCGGAGGATCTCTGAGCCGCACCTTGTCGGCGTCATTGATCACCTGGGGCCCCTGCGCAACCGGAGGCGGCACGCTGGTGATCAAGATGGCGCATATTCGCCTCGGGCCGCGCGCGAAGTCGCAGCCCTCTTCACTCGGCTTACTGTGGCTTTAGTCGTTGCCAGCTTTGCTCGTGGCACCAGTGTGAGGCGGGATCGATGTAGCTTCGCAGGAGCGCGCTGTGCTCGCCGTCGCTGGAGCCGTGGAGTTCCTCGGTGGCGATCTTGCGGGCGACGCCGGCGAGTAGGTCGGCGATCTGGACGCGTGGCTCTGATCGCGAGTCGACCTGCCGCAGGTGGATGAACTGGCCTTGCCCTGGCGGACGCAGTAGCTCAACTGGCGGGCTGGCGAGGGTCTGCTCCAATCCCGCCAGGCGTCGTTTGGTCAGCGCCGATTGTTCGTCGTGGACGATGGTCACCGTCTGCTGGTCGCTGCCCCAGTGCAGAACGGTCCGGGCGATGGCTGGGATCAGAGGTTCCAACGCTGGTTGCAGGACCTGGCTTTCGAGCAGATGGACGCGTGCGTCGTACGCGGTCGGTCTCGCCTGTCGAAGCACATCGAGGATTTCGCCGACCTGGTTCTGGCCATCCAGGCGGTGAAGCGCGTCGACCTGGGCGAAGAACGCGTCGACAGGCCCCCGCACCACCGGCCGCCGGGTTCTTTTGAGCACCGTGTTGGATGTCGCGAGGAAGGCGCGCCACCGCTCGTGGCCGAACGCGTCCTCGCCGACGCGGCATAGCGTGCGGGCCATGTCTACCAGGCGCGGGTCCTGCACCAGGCCCGCGCTGGCGGTGTCGACGTATCCGCCAACGAACACGTCGAGGATCCTGCAGACCACGAAGAAAGTCTTGTCGGTCAGATGCACCCGAGCCTTGCCCTGAAGGGGACCCTCGGCCCCGAGAAGCCAGGTCACGTTGGACTGGCGCCCGGCGCGGAGCAGATGCGACGCCTTGTATTCCAGCCCGCGGGACCGGACCCGGCCGCTGAGTGCCTGGATGCTCGCCTGCGCCGCCTCAACGCTCAGGCACACGCTGGCGTACGCCATGACCTCGGAACTCCCGGCAACCAGATTCGTGCCTTCCCAGCCCGACTCGTCGCACGCGATCTCGGTCGCGTGCTCGGCCCAGAGTTGTTCCGTTGCCACAGCCATCTACCCCTGGTGCTCGAACGTTGACATCGGCGTGCGATCACACCCCGATGCTCACGTCAGCAGAGCGACCAGAAGACATACGCCCATCATCCGCACCCGGCACGGACTCCGCCAGCGAAATTCCGGCAGGTTATCCGTGTGGTCGGGCAGCGTTGTCGTGTCAGGGCTTGCGGGCGACGCCGCAGAGTCCCCACCGCGACCCGTCACTGTCAGCGGCTTCGGGATCCTCGGCACCCCAGAAGCCGGTGAAGGTGACTCCCGGCTCGGCGCCGTCATAGGGCGGGAGCAGCTCCAGGCCGTCGAACAACCGCTCCACGTCCTGCCTCCTCCGAAAGTAGAGATTCTCGCTGGCGTTGTTGTAGACCGACAGGAACGCCGCGACTCCCTCGGGGGGCACGTTGTCGGAGGTGATGTGGGAGAGGCAGAGGTAGCTGCCCGGCGTCAGCGCGTTCATGTACTGCTTCATGAGGCCCCACGGGTCAGCCTCGTCCGAGACGAAGTGGACGACCGCCGCCATCATCAACGCCACCGGCTCGTCAAAGTTGATCAGCGAACGCAACTCCGGGTTGCCCAGCACACTGTCGGGGTCTCGTAGATCCCCAGTGATGAACTCGGTGTTGTCAACGCCTTCCAGCAGCGAACGCGCATGCGCCAGGATCATGGGGTCGTTGTCGACGTAGACCGTGCTGGCGTCCGGCGCGACGCTCTGCACCGCCTCGTGCGTGTTGTTACGCGTCGGGAGTCCCGCACCGATGTCGATGAACTGCCGGATACCGACCTCCGCCGCCAGCTGCTTGGAGGCGCGCTGCAGGAATCCCCGGTTGGACCACACGATGTCGCCGAGCTCGGGAACCGTCGCGAAGATCTTGTCGCCGGCGAGTCGATCGACCTCAAGGTATTCGGTCCCGCCGAGGTAATAGTCATAAAGCCGTCCCGCGCTGGGGACGGTCGGGTCAACGCCTGGGGGAAGGTCCTGCGCCTCGCTCATCTCGCCTCCAACAAGATCGTCATCGTGCGCAGTCTGCCACGATGATCAGCTGCCAGTCGGGCGACTTCCAGCTGGGTCTCCGCCGTGATCTTCCTTCCGCCGATTATGGTACGGATTGCCCGTCTTGGGAGCCCTCCGTGTGCGGACGGAGACCGGTGATGCGGCCGGCCAGGTCGGCGACGTTGGTCTGTGGGGTTCCGCGTAGCTGACACGTTGGAGTGAGGACGTCGAAGTCGTGCAGCAACGCCCATCCGAGCAGTCGTAGAGCTATGCCGTCGACGGGTTCCTCGAGGTCGAGTCCATAGCCTGTCAAGAGGCGGTGAACACTCCCGGGCTCGCCCTGCAGCAGTCGAAAGCAGGCGTCTGCCAGGTCGTACCAGGGATGCCCGGCGTACATCTCGTTGAGATCGATGATCCCCGTCACGGCGCCAACCGCTTGGTCGACTAGGACGTTCTCGCTGTGGACATCACCGTGGATCAGGCTGGTTGGGGTTGCGGCGTCGACCTCGGTGAGGGTTGTGGCGGCCAGCCTGTGAAGGTCTGGCCGCATGGCTGGTGGGAAGCCTGCGAGCCGTCCATCATTCTCGCCGAGATGGCTCAGTTCATCACGGATCAGGTGCAGAAAGGCGTCCCAGCCAGAACCCAGATGACCCCCGCGACCTGTATGGGGGATCGCGTGCCAGCGGCGAAGGAGTGCGCCAAGGTGCGAGGCTGCTCGCTCCCTCCGCCGTCTCGACATGGCTGGCCCGACTCTTGACCATGGTTGGCCGGGAGCGTTGGTCTCGATGAGCCAGGCCCAGCCAGGCCGCGTGGCTGCCGGCGAGGGGAGCGCGCCGTGAGCAATCAGATCGGGCACCGGCAGGCCGTGGCCCGCGATGACACCATGAGCCTCAATCTCCAGTTCGTAGCTTCTGGTTCCACCCCATTGATCGGGGTAGACCGTGGCAACGGCATCGAGGTCACACGCCAGCGCTGTTGGGTACTGGGACGGACCGAGCATCTCAACCGACCCGGTGCTGGGAAGGCCAGCGGCATCGAGCGCATGACGGATCGCCTCGAGCCACAGCGTCGGGTGGTTTCGCGCCGCCCAGTACTCCTCGAACGAACTGAACGTCGGCAGCAAGGGAGCGACATCGCCGGACACAGACCTGGACGCTAGCAACGGCAACTCATACGCCGCACTCGGTTATACCCGAGTCGGTGGTCAGGCGGCGCCGATCGTGTCGAGCTCGGCGATCGCGTCGGGCGGCAGCATCAGGTTGGCTGCGGCGAGGTTGTCGCGAAGGTGGGCCACCGACGAGGTGCCGGGGATCAGGACGGTCGTGGGTGAACGCTGCAGTAGCCAGGCCAAGGCGACCTGCTGCGGCGAGGCGTTCAGGCGCGCTGCCACGCTCGTGAGGGTTTCGGACTGCAGCGGGGTGAAGCCCCCGAGCGGGAAGAACGGCACGAAGGCGATGTTGCTGGCCGCGCACCTGTCGATGAGCGCGTCGTCCTGCCGCCGGGCCAGGTTGTAGAGGTTCTGCACCGCGACGACGGGTGCGATGGTCTGTGCCTCTGTGAGCTGGACGTCGGAGACCCCGCTGAGGCCAAGGTGACGGATCAGGCCCTGTTTCCGGAGCTCGGCCAGTGCGCCGAACATCTCCGCAACGGACTCCTCAGTCGTGCCCTCGTGCGAGCGCAGGCGCAGGTAGACCACGTTCAGGACGTCCAGGCCGAGATGCTGAAGGTTCTCATGCACCTGGGCGGTGAGGTCGGCGGGATCCAGGGACGGGTTCCAGCTGCCGTCCGCGCCACGACGTGCGCCGACCTTGGTGGCGATGTGCAGACTGTCTGGGTACGGGTGGAGTGCCTCCTTGATGAGTTCGTTGACCACAGTCGGCCCGTAGAAATCGGCGGTGTCGAGGTGGGTGATGCCCAGCTCGACGGTCATACGTAGCACGGCGAGCGCCTGGTTCCGGTCTTTGGGCGGTCCGAACACGTTGGGTCCGGCCAACTGCATGGCGCCGTAGCCCATCCGGGTGATGGTGAGGCCCTCCGCGAGGGCGAGCGTCCCCCCGGGCACGCTGGTGGTCATGTCATGCCCTTCGTAGCTTCCTATGGAGCCATGTATGACATGCCCGGCAAGGACGGCACCAATGCGCTCGGAGAGTTCCTGCGTGCCCGGCGTGAACGCACACAACCCGTAGGAAGCCGGGTGGATTGACCCGTGATCTTTCGTCCTTCAGCCTGGCTTTGACGATGTGGCCTGGCGCTGGGCTTTTCGTGCCCGGAGCTTCTCCAGAGCGCGCTGACGGTCGTCGGTATCGCCGTACCTCGTGAGAACAGAACCAGGCCGCGTTTTGGTCATGCGTGATCGGCCGCTGTAGCCGAGATGCGTGTAGAAGCCGCGTACGTCGGGACCGGAGCCGAGGCTGATCGTGCTGACGCCGAGATTCACCGCTTCCGCTTCGATCGCCTCGATGAGGCGCCGCCCGAGGCCCTTGCCGCGCTCAGCCCGAACCACGGCAATGAGCCGGAGCGTGGCGTGATCACGGCCGAGGGATTCTTCTCCGGCCCTGAAGGCGAGGGCGCCCGCCTACGATCTGATCAGGATGGCGCTCCGCGACCAACATGAGCCTCCGGTCTTCTGGGTACCTGCGAGCCAGGTCGGCAATCCTGCGATCGCGGTGGGTGAACGGCGCAGGAAATTCTGCACCGAGTAGGTCGAAGACACTGGCTAGCTCCGGCGCCGAGTTCACCGGTCGGATCGTGAAAGCCATGATCGGGGTTTACTACGTGAGCTTCAGGAATTCAATCCAATTATGAGTTGCTCAACCGTCCCCGCCAGGGCGGTCGGGCTGTTTCTCCAGCAGGCGCACGAGTGCCGGTTGGACGGTGGGTAAGGGCTTTGGGACATGGAATGTTGGCGCGTGGCCACTACCGTCGACGACATCAACATGACGATCTACGGCTGTAGTTTTAGGTGCGGGTGGGGCGTTGGTTGATGTCGATCCAGGGTGGGGGTATGTATTCGGGTCTGCCGTTTGGTCCCATGCGGGCTTGCCAGTCGCTGTTGTGGATGAGGTTGTGGTGGGCTCCGCAGAGGAGGACGCCGTTGTTGAGGTCGGTTCTGCCTCCGTCTGCCCAGTGAACGAGATGATGTGCATCGCACCATTTGGTGGGGCGGTCGCACGCCGGGAAGTTGCATTCCATGCCGTCGCGGATGCCTAGTGCGTGGCGTTGGGCGGTGGTGAAGAAGCGGGTGGTGCGGCCGAGGTCGAGGACTTGGCCTTTGCTGTTGAGGACGGCGGGGATGACGTCGGCGTCGCAGGCGAGGAGTCTGGCGGTTTCGGCGGAGATTTGTTCGCCGCTGTCCAATGTCGCGTAGCCGATGCCGGTGACGAGTTGGGCCAGTGTCATGGTGATGATGATCTGCGGCTTGGTCCCACCCCTGGTAGGGGCTTCACCCGCGGCGAGGGTGAGGTCGAGTAACTCTACGAAGGCGTCGCCCAGGCGGCGGGAGGCGGTGCGGGTGTCGGGTCCGTTCGCGTCGGTCTTTCGTGGTCTGGCCAGTGGGTCGAGGAGTGCTTTGAGGCGTGCCATTTCATCAACGGGCAGTTGGACGCGGGCGGACTGCAAACCTGGCCCGGAGTGGGAGAACGTGATCGAACGCTTCTGTTCAGCCCGCTTGCGTTCCCGCTCCAACTGCTCACCCAACCGCCGCTCAGCATCCTCGGGGTCGATGGCCTCGTACAGCTGGATCCCCAACTGCCGTAGCTCTTTCGGATCGTGCTGGGTCGCCAACTCCAGCAGGCGCGCTTCGCCCTCGCGTTTGAGTTCGTCGCTGATGTCCTTGGGAAGCAGGTTGATCGACTCGCGGATGATCTTCGCATGCAGGACCGAGATCCTGCCCGCGGCAAGAGCTTGGCCGGTGGCTTGAAGGTTGGTCTCCAACGCCTTGGCCAGTTTCACGTCCGCGCCGATCGCACCGGGGTGAAGGTGCAGCTTGTGCCGCAGCCACGCGGCCGTCGACGTCTGAACCGCCCCGGAGTGTCCGGAGGCTCGGGTTTGTGTGTCAGGCGGCCTTGGTGTGGCCGGTTCGGTGAGTGTAGTGAATCTGTTCTACCTGGAGGGGTGTCAGATCGTCGAGGGCTTGGTGGGGCCGTTCGGTGTTGAACCAGTGGACCCATTCCAGGGTCGCGATTTCGACGTGTTCGAGGGTGGGCCATGGCCCGTCTGGGCGGATGAGTTCGGTCTTGTAAAGGCCGATCTGGGACTCGGCGAGTGCGTTGTC
>NZ_KB892810.1 GCF_000373925.1 Actinopolymorpha alba DSM 45243
GGATAAACGTGGCGGGGGTGGGTGGCGGGCGAAGCCCGCGAGGGGCTGGATAGACACTGCCCTGCGAGGATGGATTCGTGACCGCCCGCGCGCAGACGTCTGGTGAGGCGGGGGTACTCATCCTCGCCGCCACTCCGATCGGCTCCCTCGACGACGCCCCACCGCGCCTTGCCGCCGAACTCGCCGCCGCGGACGTGATCGCGGCCGAGGACACCCGGCGGCTTCACCGGCTCGCCACCGCTGTCGGCGTACCGCTGCGCGCCCGGGTGGTGTCGTACTTCGAGGGAAACGAGGCCCGGCGTACCCCCGAACTCGTCGAGGCACTCCGCGCCGGCCAGCGGGTCGTCCTGGTTACGGACGCGGGCATGCCCTCGGTGTCCGATCCGGGGTACCGCCTGGTCGCCGCCACGGTCGAGGCCGGCATCAAGGTCACCGCCGTACCCGGTCCGTCCGCCGTCCTCACCGCCCTGGCCCTGTCGGGACTGCCGGTGGATCGGTTCTGCTTCGAGGGGTTCCTTCCGCGCAAGGCGGGTGAGCGGGCTCAGCGGTTGCGGGACTTGGCGGATGAACGCCGGACCATGGTGTTCTTCGAGGCGCCACATCGGCTCGCGGCGAGCCTGGACGCGATGATCGCGGCGTTCGGGGATGGCCGGGCGGCGGCGGTCTGCCGGGAGTTGACCAAGACCTATGAGGAGGTACGCCGGGGTCCGCTCGGCGAGCTGGCCGCGTGGGCGCGGGACGGCGTACGCGGCGAGATCACGGTCGTGGTGGGCGGCGCTCCCGTGGCGGCGCCGGACGCGGCCGATGACGCCGAACTCGCTCGCCGGGTCGCCGCTCAGGTCGAGACGGGCGTCTCGAAGAGGGACGCGATCGCCGCGGTGGCGAAGGCGGCCGGCATCCCGAAGCGGGTCGTCTACGCGGCGGCGGTCGCGAAGCCCGACTGAGGTCGCGGCGGTCGCGACTGGGGTCGCCGCGGTCGCAACACAGGTGATCCGGACGGCGCGATCCGGACGGGGCGGAGCGAACCAGGGCGAAGCGTCCCGGTTGAGGCGATGGGGACTGGGTCGAAGCGATGGGGGAGTCGTTCCCTAGGATCGCGGACATGGTCGATGCCGCCACACCCAGCCGCAAGGACGCCGGCGACGGCAAGGCGTTCTATGTCACGACGCCGATCTACTACGTCAACGACGCGCCGCACATCGGCCACGCCTACACGACGGTGGCGGCCGACGTCCTCGCGCGGTGGCACCGCCAGCGTGGTGAGACGGTGTGGTTCCTGACCGGCACCGACGAGCACGGCCAGAAGGTCATGCGCAGTGCCGAGGCCAACGGCGTCAGTCCCCGAGCCTGGGCCGACCGGTTGGTGGAGACCGCGTGGAAGCCGGTGCTCTCGACCATCGACGCGAGCAATGACGACTTCATCCGTACGACCGAAACCCGGCACACCGAGCGGGTTCGGGAGTTCTGGAACCATCTGTACGACGCGCGCCAGGTCTATCCGGGCACCTACGAGGGCCCCTACTGCGTGAGCTGTGAGGAGTTCAAGCTCCCCAACGAGCTGCTGGACGGCGAGGACGGCGCGAAGTTGTGCCCGATCCACGGCCGGCCGGTCGAGATGCTGTCGGAGACCAACTACTTCTTCAAGCTCTCGGCGTTCACCGACAAGCTGCTCGCCTACTACGAGGAGCACCCGGAGTTCGTCCAGCCCGAAAGCGCCCGCAACGAGGTCGTGGCCTTCGTCAAGCAGGGCTTGCAGGACCTCTCGATCACCCGGTCGACGTTCAACTGGGGCATCCCGGTGCCGTGGGACGACGACCACGTGTTGTACGTCTGGATCGACGCCCTGCTCAACTACGTCACGGCCGCGGGTTACCGCACGGATCCGCTGCTGTTCAAACGGGTCTGGCCGGCCGACGTGCACCTGGTGGGCAAGGACATCCTGCGTTTCCACGCGGTGATCTGGCCGGCGATGCTGATGGCCGCCGGGCTCCCGCTGCCGCGCACCGTCTTCGCGCACGGCTGGTTGCTGGTCGGCGGCGAAAAGATGAGCAAGACCAAGTTGACAGGGATCGCGCCCAGCCAGATCGTCGATACCTTCGGCTCTGACGCGTTCCGCTACTACTTCCTGCGCGCGATCCAGTTCGGCTCTGACGGGTCGTTCTCCTGGGAGCAGATCAGCGCCATCTACACCTCGGAGCTGGCCAACGGTCTGGGCAACCTCGCGTCCCGGGTGGCCGCGATGGTCGGCCGCTACTTCGGTGGCACGCTGCCGGCGCCCGCCGCCGCTGGACCGGCCGAGACGGCGCTCGCGGAGCGGTTGGCGGAGACCGTGCGGATCGCTGACGAGGCGATGGGCGGGCTGCGGTTCCATGAGGCGCTGGCGGCGATCGACTCCTTCACTGACGCGGTCAACGGCTACCTCACCGAGCAGGAGCCGTGGAAGGTCGCCAAGGACGACTCGCCGGCGGCTCGTGACCGGGTCGCCACGATCCTCTACACCGCGGCGGAGTCGTTGCGCGCCATCTCGGTGCTGCACAACCCGGTGATGCCCAAGAGCGCGGCCGCGTTGTGGAAGGAGTTGGGTGCGGCGGAGACCCTCGGCGAGCTTGACCTCCAGCCGCTCACGAACGCCGGTCGGTGGGGCCTCCTCCCACCCGGCTCGGTGATCACCAAGGGCGAGCCGCTGTTCCCGCGGATCGAGGAGCCCGACACCAAGTGACGTCGCAGATCCCGCAGCCGCCGGACGGACCTACCCGGGCGCGCGCGGGTGCGGACGACCGTCGCGACCGCAGCCGCCCCGAGCCTCCGCCGCCGCTGCGGGTTCCGGTCGCTGACTCCCATTGCCATCTCGACATCGCCGACGGTCCTGACGGTTCGTGGCTCTCGGCCGAGGACGCGATCGCGCGGGCAGCCGCTGTCGGCGTACCCCACATCGTCCAGATCGGCTGTGACCTGCCGGGTGCGCGCTGGGCGGTCGAGGCCGCCGACCGCTATCCCGCGCTGCTGGCCGGTGTCGCGCTCCACCCGAACGAAGTGCCGGTGCTCGCCGCGGCCGGGGAACTCGACGCCGCGCTGGCCGAGATCGACCGGCTGGCCGGGGCGAGCCCGCGGGTACGCGCGATCGGTGAGACCGGCCTCGATCACTTCCGCACCTCCGAGGAGGGCTGGAAGGTGCAGGAGGACGGCTTCCGCGCCCACATCGAGCTGGCGAAGCGGCACGACAAGGCGCTGGTGATCCACGATCGGGACGCGCACGCCGACGTCCTCAGGGTCCTCGCGGAGGAGGGCTCGCCTGACCGGGTGCTCATGCACTGCTTCTCCGGGGACGCCGACATGGCGCGGGAATGCGTCCGGCGGGGCTACTACCTGTCGTTCGCGGGCACGGTGACGTTCAAGAACGCCGCGTCTCTGCGGGAGGCGCTCGCCACCGTCCCCCTCGGGCGGGTGCTCGTCGAGACCGACGCGCCGTACCTCACGCCCTCCCCGTATCGCGGCCGGCCCAACGCCAGCTACCTCATCCCGCTGACCGTGCGCCACATGGCGGAGGTCAAGGGCGTCGACGAGGCAGACCTGTGTACGGCGATCGCCGCCGCCACCAACGAGGTCTTCGGTAGCTGGTAGCCCCGCGGGGCGGGGCTAGGGTGCGCGGCGGCGCCAGAAGCCGGCTTGGTGGCGGTGTCGCGGCAAAGGAGCCGACGCACCTTCGCCAAGTGAGACGTGCCGGGTGTGTGAGCCAAGCCGCCAGCAGTCCGGCTTGTGAGGCAACCCGCTGCACTCAAGATCATTTCGGGGAAGTGGCCCACGTCTCGCGCCGAACGTGGGCCACTTCTCGAAAATGATCCTGGCCTGGGTCGAGAGTTGCTCACTATGCGAGATCGCCCACCGAGTTGCGCCGACTTGGCGGAGGAGTTTCGGCATAGAAGCCGAGACACCTCCGCCAAGTCGCCTCCCGCTCCCTTCACGATGCCGCGACCTGTCGGGCGTGAGGGGTTTTGAATAGGCCTCCATTCGAGACGGCTGCCGTACTTCAGTAAGACCGTGGAAACTCCAGGGTGTTAGAGCACCCCGGAATCTCCACGATCTGGGATGACCCGCCCATCCGAGGGGGCTTATTCAATGCTCCTCGTACAGGCAGATCGCAACCGAGCGAGCGATCTCGCAGAGTGGGCGCATCTCGAACCCGACCAGGAATCATGAAGGATTTTGGTCATATAGCGACGAATATCCTTCATGATCATGGCCCGCCGCTCCGGCGAAATTGATCAACGGTTGCGGTTCTGGTGGCTCGCCTGCTGGCGGCGCGCGCCCGCCTGCGGCCGGACGGCACGCGGCAAATGCCCACCTCACACCGCAAATGCCAGCTTCCACGGCACATTCCCCCGCCCACGGCAAGATCCCCCTTGCATGGTGGAGACTTCCGCGTACCTCACCGGAGAAGGCGTAGACAACCCTTATGGAGATCCTGACGTTCGGGCACGGAACGGCCAGCGCCGACACCATCGTGGCGCTGCTCCGTGACGCGGACGTCGAGGTTCTCGTCGACATCCGCACGGCTCCCGGCAGTCGGCGCAACCCGCACGTCGCGCGGGACGCCCTCGCGCGGTGGCTACCCGAGCACGGGATCGACTACCGCTGGGAACGCCGGCTCGGCGGATGGCGCAAGGCCCGCCCGGACTCGCCAGACGTGGCGTTGCGCGAGCGCGCCTTCGCCGGGTACGCCGCCTACATGCGCTCGCCCGAGTTCGCCGCCGCCGTGGACGACCTGCTGGCAGGCGCGGCTCTCCGGCGTACGGCGGTCATGTGCGCGGAGACGGTGTGGTGGCGGTGCCACCGGAAGATGCTCTCCGACTATCTGGTGTTGGTACGCGGCGTCGAGGTGCGGCACCTGCTGCACGACGGCCGGCTCCAGTCGCACCCCCCGAGCGACCTGGCGCGCCGCCGCGACGACGGACTGCTCGTCTACGACGCCGGGCAACAGACGCTCTGAGCCGCGAGCCACGCCCCTTCATGATCAAGTCCGAGAAAGTGTTCACCGAGGTGGCGATTGGTCAACACTTTCTCGGACTTGATCATGAAGGGGCCCCACGAAGCCTCCCTCCGGGCCCGCGAAGAATCCCGGCGTCCGCGAAACCTCCCGTCAGATCCGCGAAACCTCCCGTCAGATCCGCGAAACCTCCCGTCAGATCCGCGAAGCCTCCCGTCAGATCCGCGAAGCCTCCCGTCAGATCCGCGAAGCCTCCCGTACGACACACGAAACCTCCCGCCGCCCGCGTACTGGCCTGGCCTCTGCCCCCGCAGATCCGGCCTGAGATCAGACCAATCCCTGCCCAATGATCATGGACCGTCACAGTCAGTCACGGAAAGTCCCAGGTTTCTACACGCTGAGTTGAACTGACCTGGATCCTGAACTATCGTCCCGATTCGTTGGCCGGGGTCGGGAAGCCTCGGGCGGCGTACCAGGGGGGTTCGTCATACGCACCCGGGCGGCCTGGACAGCAGGCTGGCCGCGGCCCTTGATCGTGGGTCGGCGCGTTGATTCACCGCCGTCGTCTGGCGCCGACCGTGCCCGTGCCCGGAAAGCACGAGCATCGGAGCACCGTGCGTACTAAAGCTCTCATCGGTGTTGTGGGTCTTGGCATGGTGGGCGCCCTGGGTATCGGCGGCGTCGCCTACGCAACACTCGACAAGGCCGTCACCCTCTCAGTCGACGGCAAACTCCGCACAATCCACACGTTCGACTCGACAGTCGCCGACGTTCTCAAGGCAGAGAAGCTGCAGATAGGTCCCCGCGACCTCGTCGCGCCGGCGCAGTCGACCAAGATCACTGACGGTAGCCGTATCGCCGTGCGTTACGGCCGCCCCTTGACCCTCACCGTCGACGGTGAGAAGAAGACCCACTGGGTCACCGCGACAAATGTCGGGGGGGCTTTCAACGAACTCGGTGTCCGCTTCACGGGCGCCCGACTCTCCGCAAGCCGTTCGGTGGGCATCGAGCGCAAGGGCCTCGATGTCGACGTCCGAACCCTGAAGAGGCTTGTGATCAAGCACGACGGTACGCAGACGGCGTTCTCAGCGCCCGTCCTGACCGTCTCGCAGGCCCTGTCGGCCGGTGGGGTCAAGATCGACGACGACGACCGGATCAGGCCTGCCCTCTCAGACGTGGTCGACAACGACGCGACCATCACCATCAACCGGGTCGAGGTACGCAAGCGCCCCGTCAATCTGGCGATCCCGTACCAAACGATCCGCAAGACAGACTCGTCGATGTACAAAGACCAGAGCCGGGTCGAGCGCGCGGGGGAGCGCGGCGTCAAGGCTCAGGTGGTCGAGACGGTGTACGTCGACGGCAAGAAGTCCAAGGCCACGGTCCTGTCCGAGAAGGTCGTACGCGGACCAGTCGCCAAGATCGTCGTTGTCGGCACCAAGGCACGCCCGAGCGGCGGTAGCGGAGGTGGCGGCGGTGGCGGCGGCGATGTCGGAGGCGGTGTCGACGACCTCAACTGGGCGGCGCTCGCGCAGTGCGAGTCCAGCGGGAACCCACGGGCCGTCAACCCGGCCGGCTACTACGGCCTCTATCAGTTCTCGCTGTCGACCTGGCGCTCGGTGGGTGGCACCGGCAACCCGATCGACGCCTCGCCCGCAGAGCAGACCTACCGGGCGAAACTGCTGTACAAGAAGGCTGGCGCGGGTCAGTGGACCTGCGGTAGCCGGCTCTTCACCTGAGGATGGAACTTTCAGCTGAGAGCGAGTATGCCCGAGGCCTTCGGTGGGAGACCGGTAGCGTTCCCACGTGAGCGAGGCTTCTGACCAACCGTCCGCCGGTTCGGGAAGCGCTGGTTCGGACCCCCACCTACGTGAGGGTCCGTCCGCGCAGCTTCTCGGGCCGGCGGACGTACGTCTGCTGGTGAGCCAACTCGCGCTGCGCCCCACCAAGCAACGCGGACAGAACTTCGTGACGGACGCCAACACCGTCATCCGGATCGCCCGGGTCGCCGGCCTCGACGAGTCGGAGGTGGTGCTCGAGATCGGGCCGGGTCTCGGTTCGCTCACCCTGGCTCTGCTCCGCACGGCGGCGCGGGTGGTCGCGGTCGAGATCGACACCCGGCTCGCGGAGGCGTTGCCGGCGACGGTGGCCCATTTCGCGCCGGAGTACGCCGACCGGCTCACCGTCGTCCACGCCGACGCCCTCCGGCTGACCCAGCTTCCCGAGCCTCTTCCGTCGGCGATGGTCGCGAACCTCCCGTACAACGTCGCGGTGCCCGTCCTGCTGGAAGTGCTGGAGCGCTTTCCCTCCGTCCGGCACGGCCTGGTGATGGTGCAGCTGGAGGTGGCCGAGCGGCTCGCCGCCGTACCCGGCTCGAAGGTCTACGGCGTGCCGAGCGTGAAGGCGGCGTGGTACGCCGAGGTACGCAAGGCCGGCCTGGTCGGGCGTACCGTCTTCTGGCCCCAGCCGCACGTCGACTCCGGGTTGGTGGCGTTCGCCCGCCGCCCCGCACCAGTGACGACCGCCTCCCGCGAGCAGGTGTTCGCGGTGATCGACGCGGCGTTCGCCCAACGCCGCAAGACGTTGCGGGCCGCGCTCGCCACCCTCGCCGGGTCGCCGGCGCAGGCCGAGGCGGCACTGCGGCAGGCGGGGATCGACCCGAGCGCCCGCGGCGAGCGGCTCGATGTCACGGAGTTCGCCCGGATCGCGGAGGCGCTGGCCAGCCCGGCGGAGACCCGAGGCAGCCCGGCAGGGACTCCACCAGAGGGGTTGGCAGAGAGGAAGCACGAGTCGTGAGTGCCGTTGTTGTCCGAACGCCGGCCAAGGTCAACCTGGCGCTCATGGTGGGGCCGCTGCGGCCTGACGGGTTCCACGAGCTGGCGTCGGTCTACCAGGCGGTCAGCCTCTACGACGAGGTGACCGCGGCACCGGCCACGGCGGGCGAGATCAGCGTGACGGTCGAGGGGGTCGAGGCGGCGAAGGTGCCCGCCAACGCCAGCAACCTTGCCGTGCGTGCCGCCGTCCTGCTCGCGGACCGGTGCCAGGTCGGAGACGGTGTACGCCTCCACATCCGCAAGGGCATCCCGGTCGCGGGTGGGATGGCCGGAGGGAGCAGCGACGCGGCGGCGGCTCTGGTCGCCTGCGACGCGTTGTGGGGCACGAAACTGGACCGGACCGATCTCCTCGCGTTCGCCGCCCGGCTGGGCAGCGACGTCCCCTTCTGCCTGGTCGGGGGCACCGCGATGGGCTCCGGACACGGCGAGGTCGTGACGCCGGCACTCGTCCGCGGGACCTTCCAGTGGGTGTTCGCGCTCGACACCGACGGGTTGTCCACACCAGCGGTGTACGCCGAAATCGACCGGATGCGCGGCGACCTGGCCGTGCTGCCCCCGCGGATCTCCGGCGAGCTCATGGCGGCTCTCCGGGCCGGTGACGCCGCTGGGCTGGGCCGCGCGCTCGCGAATGATCTGCAGCCGGCCACCCTGCGTCTGCGTCCGCGGCTCCGGCAGCTGCTCGAGGCGGGCGAGGACGCCGGCGCGTTGGGTGCGGTGGTGTCGGGCTCGGGTCCGACGTGCGCGTTCCTCGCGCGAAGCGCTGACCATGCGTGGGATCTCGCGGCCCGGCTGTCCGGCTCTGGTGTGTGCTCGTCCGTACGAACCGCGTCCGGTCCGGTCCCCGGCGCCCGGATCATCGAACCCTGACGCGGGTTCGGCTAAATCGGTTGCGCGATGGCCGCGGGAGCGGGCAAAGTGTCCGCGTTGTGTCAGCACCCGGCTTTCCTGCCGGAGCGATCGAGGAGGTGTGTCGTGGCCAAGCCTGTCATCTGGTGTGGGCTTTTCGCTCACCCTCCCGCGCATCTCTCCAGGCACTGACGCCGCCAACGCGCGCTCCCGGAGAGATGTGATCTCTCCCAAGGAGCTACTTGTGCGCAAGCGCAACCCCAGGCGTTACCTCTCTACTGACAACAACCCCACTTCTGATCACGGTTCCGCCGAGCACGGCGGCGACGACGAACTCTGGTACGACGCGTTCGACGACGGCGTCGCCCCCGTGTCCGCGCGGATGCGCCGGCGGCGTTCCGACGACGAGCCGGCACCCCGCGCCCGCGGGCGGATGACCGAAGAGGCCCGCGCCCGCCTCGCCAAGGAACGCGAGGACGTGGCGATCGCCGACGGGCCGCCGACCGGCTACCGCTGGACCACCTGGGACGACGCGGGGTCCCGTGGCCCCGAGCCGTACCCCGACTGGCTCGTCACCGACCTCGCCGCGGTCGACACGGAGTTCGGCATTCTCAAGACCGGCAAGGAAGCCGACGTCTTCCTCATCGAGCGTGGTGTCCCCGACACCGAGGCCCGGTGCCTGCTGGCGTCCAAGCGCTACCGCAGCGCCGACCACCGGTTGTTCCACCGCGATGCGGGCTACCTCGAAGGCCGCCGCGCCCGGAAGTCCCGCGAGCAGCGCGCGATCGCCAACCGGACCGACTTCGGCCGCAACCTCATCGCGCAGCAGTGGGCGATCACGGAGTTCGCGGCGCTTCTCGAACTATGGGAGGCAGGCGCGCCGGTGCCGTATCCGGTCCAGCACCTTGGCACCGAACTCCTGATGGAGTTCGTGGGCGACGAGGACGGTACGGCGGCGCCGCGCCTGGCCCAGCTGCGCCCCGACCCCGACCAGCTGGCTGAGCTGTGGCAGCAGCTGGTCGAGGCGATGGTGCTGCTCGGGCGGCGCGGATACACCCACGGCGACCTTTCGGCGTACAACTTGCTGGTCCATCAGGGCGAGCTCGTACTCATCGACCTCCCACAGCTGGTCGACCTGGTGACCAACCCGCAGGGGCGTGGGTTCCTCGAGCGCGACACCCGCAGGATCTGCGAGTGGTTCGTGGACCGCGGCCTTCCGGCCACCGTCGCGGATCCGGTCGAGGTGGTGGCGATGGTTCTCGACGAGGCTGGCGTGTCCACCTGAGCGCCGGGTTGTCCGGTGGAGGTCGTCGGCGGGGCGTTGTCGGTGCTTGTCGGCATGATGGCCCGATGGACGAAGCGACTGACGAGACGTTCGACGGCCTCGACTGGTACGCCCGCGACCTTGCCGATGCGCGGTTCGAGCGGTGCGTGTTTCGCGAGGTGGATCTGACCGAGGCGCGCAGCCGTGGGGCCGTCTTCGAGTCGTGCACCTTCGCCAACTGCCGCTTCAACGCGTCCGAGCACCACGCGTCGGCGTTCGTGGGCTGCGAGTTCCGCCGCACGTCGTTCTTCTCGGCAACGCTGGACGGCTGCAAGCTCACCGGCAGCGAGTTCGTCGACTGCGTCTTCCGGCCGCTCACGGTCAAAGGCGGGCAGTGGTCGAGCGTCCTGCTCCGTGGGGCCGACCTCAACAACCTCAACCTGTCGGGACTACGCCTCAACGACGCCGATCTGTCGGAGGCCAACCTCACCAAGGCAAAGCTTCGGGACTGCGATCTTTCGTTCGCGCTCCTGCGTGGCACGGTGCTCAAGGAGGCGGACCTTCGCGGCGCGACACTAAACGCGGTCGACCTCAGATCCGCTGTCCTCGATGGCACCCAACTCGACCTGGCGGGTGCGGTCACGCTCGCCGAATCTTACGGCGCGGTGGTGGATACGGCGTAAAGATTTCCCAGGCCAGCTGGGCCCAGGGCGGACGGGGGCGCGAGGGCGAGCGCGCTGGGCAGGCGCCCCGCGGCCTCGCGACATCCCCGTCCGCACGACCTCCTACGGTCGCGGCCGCAGTCGGCGCCGATGTGCGGCCGCGGGACTCGTCAGAGGTCGGATATCAGCTACCAGTGGAGCTCGGGCGAGGAACTATCAGCTGCCGCATACGGCAGCTCGTCCCACATGATCACCTGAGTACGCCCGTCATGGCCGTGAATCGCGGTGACGTCGGCGAGCGACTCGTACACATTCACCGATGGCCGTGAGCCGCACCAGGCGAGGCTGACCTTGCCATTCGGATAAACCGTCCCCCACGCCACGACGCCGGTTCCTGACACTCCCGAATCGTCGTGATGTCGGTAGAGCTGAAAGCGGCACGGCATGGCTGTCGTGACGACGGGCATGAACCCTCCATCCACATGACGGGCCTCCAGGAGGTTGGAGTCCTACGGGCCGCCGCGCAGGGAATGGGCCGGGGTCTACGACGGCCCGTAGGGACTCCTAGAGTGACAGGCCCACCACGGATGGTCAAGTAACTCTTCCAATGGAAATTTGCATGATCCGGATTGGCGTGACCAATTGGCGATTTCCAGATTGATGTTGCAGAAGTACTTGCGACATCTGGGACAACGAGCCACACTTGCCCCAGTTACGCACCGGGGAGGTTCGTATGCCCAGAGTGAGCGGTCCCACCATCTCGCGGTGGCGGCTCAGCAACGAACTCAGCCACCTGCGCGTCAAGTCGGGTCGTAGTTACCTCGACGCTGCCGAGCGGCTCGGCTGCTCGGAGTCGAAGATTCGCAAGCTCGAGGCGGGCGAGGTCGGCGTGGCAAGAGCCGAGCTCGATTCCTTGCTCGACCTCTACAAGGTTGACGACGACGACCTGAGGAATCTTCTGCATGACCTGCAGAAGATCGGCAAGCAGCGTGGTTGGTGGGTGCCCTTGGGCTCGATGCCCAAGCAGTACACCTCGTTCGTCGGACTGGAGTCCGAGGCGCATCGGGTCCGGATGTTCGAACCACTGATCGTTCCTGGCCTGCTCCAGACGGAGTCGTATGCCAGCGCTCTCGACGCGATGTGCACCTTCAGTACGCCGTCCGAACAGAAGCGGGCCGTGCAGATCCGGATTGCCCGGCAGGAGAAGTTCTGGGCGGACGAAGCCGACACCGACCGGAGTCGACTCTGGGTGATTGTCGACGAGGCGGCGTTGCGGCGTCCGGCCGGAAAGGACCCGAGCGTCATGCGCGGGCAGTTGATGCGGCTGCTGGAGTTGAGTGACCGCTTCATCTTCCAGGTCGTGCCGTTTGAGGCGGGCACCTATCCGGGCATGGTGGGATCATTCACGATCTTTGACTTCGAAGAGGACATACATTCACCGGTTGTGTACGCGGACGGTCAGGCCGGCATTGCCTACCTTGAAAAATCCGCTGATGTTGAGCGCGCGAACTTGGCCTTCGGGCACATGGCCGCGGTGGCACTCAGTCCAGCGCAGTCTGCCCGCAAGGTCATGGCCATCTTGTCTGAGATGGCGAAAAAACAAGGAGGCGAAAATGAAAGTTGACCTGTACCGCGCTAGATGGCGGAAGGCATCGGCATCAGTAGGAATGCAGAACTGTGTCGAAGTCGCCGACCTCGGCGCCCACTTTGCTGTCCGCGACTCGAAGGACCGTCAGGGCCCGAAGCTGATCTTCAGCGCGGGTGCCTGGTCCACCTTCGTCGGCGGTGCCAAGAAGGGTGAATTCAACCTGCGCTGAGGTCTCGCCGCGCGGGAAATGAAGATCGCCGAGTCAAACCGTGTGAAACCCCCGGGGTTCTCCCCGGGGGTTTCACTGGTCGATAAGCCGGTAGCTGAGCAGTCGGCCGCGGCCGTGGAGACACGTGAATCCCTGCAGTGCCAGGTCAGGCCGCGTCATGGACCGGGCCGCGTTCGGCTCGGGCGTACAACTCCGCCCACTCCGATGTCCCGTCGTCAACCCTGACCTGCAGGTCGGCTCCGCGCTCCTGTACAGGGTGGTTGCCGGTCAGGAAGTCGGTCCACATCTGTTTCATGTGGGCGTAGTGGATCGTACGGCGGTTCGGCCAGGTCACCGACAGGATGTGCCGGCGTTCGGGCAGGCGGTGCGGGCTCGGCATGCGATAGCGCTCAAGAGCGGCTTCGTCGACCTCCACGCCCAGGCCAGGGCCGTCAGGCACCCTGAGATAACCGCTCTGGATGGTGAGGGGTTCGACGAGCAGATCATCGGCGTAGTTGTTGAGTGCGGTGACGGCCGGCCAGCGGGCGTTGGTCAGGACCGCTCCCAGGTGGGCGCACATCGCGGTGGTGAGGCCGGTGCCGACCAACTGGAGCCAGAACGACTTCGCGAACTCCGCGCAGATGGCGCCCCGGTGCAAGATCGTGTTGACACCGCCCTCGACGACGAACCCGTCACAGGATTCCTGGCGAATCATCGCCGGGAACGGCTGCGCGCTCAGGTGTACCGCGATGGGGCGTGTGACCTTCTGGCGCAGTTGGCGGTAGCCCTCGAGGTCCGGATGTGGGATCGGTGTCTCGTAGATCGACACCCGGTCGTGACGATCGAGTTCGCGAAGGACAGGAACCGCCTCGCCCGCGTTCAGGAGCATGGCGTTCCAATCGATGTCGAGCCGGTAGTCAGGCGGGGTTTCGGCACTGATCGCCGCGACCTGCTCGTAGACGTCGAACCATGGGCGGGCCTTGAACTTGTGGAAAAGGTAGCCCGCCGCCACTGCCTCACGCGCCTCCTCGGCGAGCGCCCGCGGCGGCATCTTGGTGTTCCACCACGCGATCGGGCACCATTCGCGTACGCGCTGACCAAGCAACGCGGAGATGGGTACGCCGAGGGCCTTGCCCACGACGTCGTACACCGCCATCTGCAGCCCCGGCCCGAGCGAGTCGTCGCCGAGGAAGTCGGCCGGGTTGCGGCCCCGGAGCCGCGCGACGGCCTCGTCAGGGACCCGGCCCCAGCTGTAGTGGAGCAGGGTCTCGCCGTAGCCGGTGATGCCGGCGTCGGTGCTGATCCGGATGATCTCGATGACCGACCATTCCCAGACGAGGAGGGCGTTCCACTCCTGGCACCGCTCGGTGAAGGGGACGTTGACGACGATCCGCTTGATATCGGTGATCTTCAGCGCGCCGGCCATGCCGATCATCCTCCCAGCCGACGCCCGGGTGGTGAAGCCGTTGGCGGGTCCTGGCCGCCGCCCTCTAACCTCGACGACGGTGCCGATCGGGCGACCGTGACGGTCAGTCGACGGCGCCGGTTAAAAGGCGGTGCTGGTCAGACGGTGGGGAGACGCGGAAAGGCATATGGCGACAAACCTGGTCAACCTCGAACGGGTCGAGAAGGCATACGGCGTGCGGAAGCTGCTCGCCGGCGTGAGCCTTGGCGTCGCGGCGGGTGAACGCATCGGTCTGGTGGGCAGCAACGGCGCCGGCAAGACCACCCTGCTCGCCATGCTGGCGGGCGTCGAACCCGCCGATGCCGGACGCGTCACCCAGGCCCGGGGGCTGCGGGTCGGCGTACTCAGCCAGAGCGACGACCTCGACCAGGCAAGCACCGTCACGGATGTCGTACTCCGGAACCGTCCCGAGCACACCCTGCTCGCCGACCGCAAGGTACGAGACGTGCTCGCGGGACTGCTCAGCGACATTCCGGGGGATCGGATCGTCGGTGGACTCTCGGGCGGGGAACGCCGCCGGGTCGCGCTGGCTCGCCTCCTCGCCGATGAACACGACCTTCTTCTCCTGGACGAGCCGACCAACCATCTCGACATCGAGGTCACCGACTGGCTCGCCCGTCACCTGGTCGGCCGCGCGGAGGCCCTGGTGGCGGTGACGCACGACCGGTGGTTCCTCGATGCGATCTGCACCACGACGTGGGAGCTGGAGGCTGGCGAGGTCGCGGCGTACGACGGCGGCTACGCGGCGTACGTCCTCGCCCGGGCGGAGCGCGAACGCGCCGCCGGCGTCTCGGAGAACAAGCGGCAGAACCTCCTCCGCAAGGAACTTGCCTGGCTGCGGCGGGGCGCGCCGGCCCGGACGTCCAAGCCGAAGTTCCGGCTCGACGCGGCGGCGGCCCTGATCGAAGGTGAGCCACCTCCGCGCGACTCCCTGGGCCTGGCGAAATTCGTCTCGACGCGGCTGGGCAAGACGGTGATCGACCTGGCCGATGTGGACGTACGCCGCGGCACCCGGGAGCTTCTGAGTCGGGTCACGTGGCAGCTCGGGCCCGGCGACCGGATCGGCATGGTCGGTATCAACGGTGCCGGAAAGACGACCCTGCTCCGGCTGCTGGCCGGTGAGGCTGAGCCCGACCACGGCACGGTGAAGTGGGGGCGTACGGTCCAGCTCAGCCATCTCAGGCAGGAGCTCGGCGGTCTCGATCCAGACACGATCGTGGTGGACGCCGCGGAGGAGGTACGCCGGGTCATCAAGCTCGCGCCCGAGAACATCCGTCCCGGTGCGGTGGGCCGGCGGCCGGTGCCCACGTCCGGGCCCGAGGTGACTGCGATCTCGTTGCTGGAGAGGTTCGGGTTCCGGGGCGACCGGCTACGAACCCGCGTCGGCGACCTGTCGGGCGGGGAGCGTCGCCGGCTGGAGTTGCTGTGCCTGCTGCTGACCGAGCCGAACGTTCTCCTGCTCGACGAGCCGACGAACGACCTCGACATCGACACGCTGCGGGTGATCGAGGACTTTCTCGACATCTGGCCCGGGTCGCTGGTGGTGGTGACGCACGACCGGTACTTCCTCGAGCGGGTATGCGACAGCGTGTGGGCGTTGCTCGGTGACGGCCAGCTGGCGCTGTTGCCAGGCGGGGTGGACGAGTACCTCCAACGCCGCCGGGATTCCGGCGCGTCGGTGGACGGCTCGGCGCGTGGGCAGACCAGCTTGGTGGAATCGTCTGGTCCGGCCGCCGCCGGGGACGCGCCCGGCGGTCAACAGTCGAACGCCACGGAGCTGCGCGCGGCGAGGAAGGAGCTTGCCCGGCTGGAGCGGCAGCTGTCCCGCCTTGGTACGCGCGAGGAGGAGCTGCACGCGGCACTGGCCGAGCACGCCAGCGACTACGAGCGGCTGATGGGCCTCGACGCGGAGCTGCGTGACGTACGCGCGGAGAAGGAGCAGGTCGAGAACCGCTGGCTCGAACTCGCCGAACTCGTCGAGTAAGAGGTCGCGCGACCTCTAAAGCGCGCAGGCTGGTTAGCGGGGTTCCCAGGCGCCGGGCGACTTGACGAGCGTACGCAGGTGTCGGGGGAGGTTGCCGCTCACCACGTCAGCGAGCGTGGTCTCGTCGAGCACGCTCCGGACCGCCGCGCGGGTGGCGACCCAGACGGCCTGGAGGTGCTCCGCCGCCCCTTCGTACTTCGCCTCCTCCGGACGGATGCCCCGCACGCCGGCCAGCGGACCGTCGACCGCGCGGATGACGTCGCCCAGCGAGATCTCGTTGGCGGGGCACGGCAGGCGGTAGCCGCCTTCGGCGCCGCGGTGGCTGCGCACCAGTCCGGCGCGGCGGAGGTCGCCGAGGATCGCCTCGAGGAACCTGTGGGGGAGTCCTTGCGCGTCCGCCAGCGCCTGAGCGGTGAGCATGTCGTTGGTCGCCGCGAGTTGGAGCATGGCGCGGACGGCGTAGTCTGCACGCGCCGAGATCTGCACGTCGACATCATGCCGCACCGGCGGCCTCTGGGCGGCGTCAGGCCTGTTCGTCGAAGGGTATGACGAGCCGGCGGAGGAGCCGGGCGAGCGTGGCCCGGTCGCTGGCGGGCAGTCCCGAGAGGAGGGCCCGCTCGTGGTCGAGAAGGCCGGCGAGCGCGGCGTCGACCCGTTGCTGGCCTTCAGGGGTGAGTCGGACACGGACGCCGCGGCGGTCGGTGGGATCGGGCCGGCGTTCGACCAGCCCTTTCGCGGCGAGCCGGTCGATCCGGTTGGTCATCGTGCCGCTGGTGACGAGCGTCTGGGTGAGGAGCCGGCCGGGTGAGAGTTCGTACGGCTGGCCGGCCCTGCGCAGCGCGGTGAGCACGTCGAACTCCCACGACTCGAGGTCATGGGTCGCGAAGACGAGCCGGCGGGCGCGGTCGAGGTGCCGGGCCAGCCGGGTGACGCGGGACAGCACCTCGAACGGCGAGACGTCGAGGTCAGGAAGCTCTCGGCGCCACGCGCCCACGAGCCGATCGACCTCGTCCTCGGGTTCGTTCTCCACGGACTCCACGGACGCCAGCCTAGCGGCGGCGCCGGCCAGTCAAGACTCTTGACATCGAGATACCCTGTCGACAAGGCTGTCTCGACGTCAAGATAAGTTTCTGGTCGGCGGGCCGGACTCAGGATGGGGTGGCCCGCGATCCTCAGGAGGTGTGATGACCGACGCCGATGGCGCGGTGGTGTGGGACCCACGGCAGTACCTTCGGTACGCCGATGAGCGTGGCCGACCGTTCGAGGACCTGCTCGGGCGGGTGCGGGCGGAGACGCCGGGTTATGTCGTCGACCTCGGCTGCGGCCCGGGGAACCTCACCGCCACCCTTCTCGACCGCTGGCCGACTGCGACGATCGACGGCGTCGACTCCTCCGTCGAGATGATCGAGCGGGCGCAGCGGCTTGCCGTGCCGGGCCGGCTGGGGTTCTCGGTCGGCGACGTACGCACCTGGGCGCCCGCTCGCCCGATCGACGTCCTCGTCAGCAACGCCACCCTGCAGTGGGTGCCCGGCCACCTCGACCTCCTGCCCACCTGGGTCGGGCACCTCGCGCCGGGCGGGTGGCTCGCCTTGCAGGTGCCGGGCAATTTCGACAGCCCGAGCCACCAGACGCTGTTCGCTCTCGCCGCTGAGGAACCCTGGGCCTCGATCCTCGCCGGGCAGGTACGCCAGCGGCCCAGCGCGCCGGACGCCGCGACCTATCTGGAGGTGCTCGCGTCCGCGGGATGCCGGGTCGACGCGTGGGAGACGACGTACTTTCACGTCCTGCCCGGCGACGACGCGGTCTTCGAATGGGTGAAGGGCACCGGCGCCCGGCCGATCCTGCAGGCGCTGCCCGACGAGGTACGCCCGGAGTTCGAGCAGACCTACAAGGCGCGCCTGCGCGCGGCGTACCCTCCGCGGGACTTCGGCACCGTCCTGCCGTTCCGGCGGATCTTCGCGGTCGCGCAGCGGGTGGCGGCATGAGCAGCGACCTGGCTGGCAGCGTGGTGAGGCGGCGCGAGGAACCCACGGTGATGACGGCCGGGCTCGTGATCCGGGAAGCCGGGCGGGCCGACCTGGCGGCGATCCTTGACCTGGTGGCCGCGGACGCGATCCGGGAGGTGGCGGAAGACCTGGGGATGCCTGGCGAGGTCGCGCCGGCGTACGTCGCGGCGTTCGACGAGATCACCGCGGACCCCCACACGCTGCTGCTGGTCGGCGACCTCGACGGTGAGATCGTCGCGACGTGTCAGCTCACGTTCCTGCGGCACCTGATGTACCACGGCGGGCTGATCGCGCAGGTCGAGTCCGTGCGGACGGCCACGGCGTTGCGCGGGCGCGGCATCGGATCTCGGCTCATGGAGTGGGTGATCGCGGAGTCCCGCCGCCGCGGGGCGGTCCGGCTGCAGCTCACCTCGAATGCTCGGCGTCCTGACGCGCACCGCTTCTACGAACGGCTCGGATTCCAGGCGACGCACGTTGGGATGAAGCTCTACCTCGGAAGGGATGCCTCATGAACCTGCACCATGTTCTCGTCTGCTGCCCACCTGGTGGCGAGGATGCCGCGCGCGCGTTCTACGCGGGGGCGCTCGGCATGGTCGAAGTCGACAAGCCGCCCGTGCTCGCGGCACGCGGAGGCGCGTGGTTCCGGTCGGCGGACGGTACGGCGGAAGTCCACGTGGGCGTCGAGGCCGACTTCCGGCCCGCTCGGAAGGCGCATCCGGCGTTCGTGGTCGGGCCGGAGGTCGGTGGCCCCGAAGGGGTGGAAGGCGTCGAAGGTGGCGCCAGCGTCGACGGCATCGACGCGGTGGCCGCGCGGCTGGTGGCGGCCGGTTTCCCCGTCGAATGGGACGGGTTGTTCCCGGGTTACCGGCGCTTCTACACCGCGGACGGCAACGGCAACCGGGTAGAGATCCTCAGCCCTCGTGCGCCAAGCTGAGCCGGTGCCGGAATCCACGTTGAAGAAACGCGTCCTCCTCACCGGGGCCACGGGATACATCGCGGGCCAGCTGCTGCCGGAGTTCCGGGAGAGGTACGACCTACGCCTGGTCGACGTCCGACCCGGCGATGGAGTCGAGGTGGCTGACCTGCTGGCCGGCGCGGCCGGCGACCTCGGCCGGTTGTTCGAGGGCGTCGACGTCGTGGTACACACGGCGTACCACCGGCCGGCGGGCGACGACCCGCAGGCGAGGTACGACGGGGAGCGCCGTAACGTCGACATGATGCAGCGGGTCTACCAGCTGGCCCTCGACCACGGCGTACGCCGGGTGGTCGCCGCGAGCACCAACCAGGCGGCGAAGTGGTACGAACAGCCTTATTTCCAAGGGCTTCGGGACCGTGTAACCCCCGACGACTACCCGCGGCCCGACAACTTCTACGGCTGGGCGAAGGCGGCCTATGAGTCGCTCGGCTTCCTCTACGCGTGCGGCAGCCTGGGACGCAAGCTCGAAGTCATCCAACTGCGCATCGTCGTTCCCCGCGAGATCGACGCGGGGAAGTTCGTCGACCAGCCGGCCCACCGCTACGTGCGAGAGCTCGCGGGCTACATCAGCGAACGCGACCTGCGGCAGCTGTTCGCCAGGTCGATCGAGGCGGGCGACATCGACGACGAACACGGCGTGCCGTTCCACATCTTCTACGGCGTCTCCGACAACGCGCGTACGTTCTGGAGCATCACGAACGCCCGCCGGGTGATCGGGTACCAGCCGCAGGACGACTCCGAGCGGAGGTTCGCGGCCGACATCGCCCGGCTTCTCGGTGGCTGAGAGACCGCTCCCGGCCGGTCCCGATAGCGTGCGCTCGTGGGAAACGGCGTACGTACCTGGCTGGCACCCCGGCGGCCAGGGCAACCCGCGGTGATCAGCGACCCGGCCGAGCGGCGGGCGGTGACCATCGAACTGGTCCTGGTGTTCAGCATGACGCTCGGGCTCTCGGGGTTGCGGAGCCTGCTGTCGTTGGTGGACTCCCTGCTGCGGCCAGAGCCGCTGAGCAAGCAGGCGGTGGCGCTCAACGTGTCCCGCGCCAGCCAGCAGCTGCTCGACCTCGCGTTCCAGCTCGTCGGCGTGATCCAGCTGGCCGCGTGGGGTGGCATCGCGGTCTACCTGCTCTGGCGGACGCTGATCCAGCCGCGGATGATCGGGCTGGATCCGAACCGCCTCGGCCGCGACCTGCTGGCCGGCGCCGGGCTCGCCGCGTTGATCGGGATCCCCGGACTCGGGCTCTACCTGGGCGCCCAGGCACTCGACCTGAGCCTCACCGTGCAGCCGACCACGCTGGGCGATCACTGGTGGCGTACGCCGACACTGATCCTCTCCGCCGCCGGGAACGCCTGGGCCGAGGAGGTGCTGGTGGTGGGGTACCTCCTGACCCGGCTCCGCCAGCTCGGGTGGGCCGAGAACGCCAGCCTGCTCGCCGCCGCCGTCCTGCGCGGGTCGTACCACCTCTACCAGGGGTTCGGCGGCTTCGTCGGCAACGTGATCATGGGGCTGATCTTCGGGCGGTACTGGCAGCGCTCCAACCGTCTGTGGCCGCTGGTCGTCGCGCACACACTGCTCGATGTGGTGGCGTTCGTCGGGTACGCCCTGCTCAAGGGCCACCTGTCCTGGTTGCCCTAGCCTCCGGCCTGCGTTGCCGTTTTGGGTCGGGGGCGCCCTTGGCCAATAGAGCCGTACAAGGGTGCCCCCGACCCAAAACGGCGACGGTCAGAGAATGCCGGTGCGGTCGGCGTAGCACTGCTCGAAGCGAGCATTGTCCCTGGCCAGTGGGATGCATTCCTGCGCCCGGTCGGCCCAGACGAACCCCAGGATGATCGTGGCGATCGCCAGCGCGAGCGCCGTGGCGGCCGCCGGTCCGTTGGTCGCCCGCCCACGGTAGACGCGGACCAGCCCGGTGATCGACAACGCGAGCCCGAGCGCGGCCAGCATGACGGCGCCGGCCCACGCGACAAGGAGGCTGCTCCCGAACGCCGCCGTCGCCAAGACGAGCGCCACCCAGCCCGAGGCGTTCAGCGGTGGGCGTTCTGGGCGTTCGGGGTGTTCGGGGTGTTCGGAGTCGGGCAGGGTCGCGTCGGCGGCGGCCTGGTCGCCCACCGGCGCGGCTGCGGCGTCGTCGGGCTCCTCCCGGAGCGGACGATCGGGGGACGCCGGCTCGGGGATGCGGGGAGCCGGCTGATCTGGGCGACGAGGGTCGGCGTCGGAGGTCATACCGCAGATTCTCGCTCGTGCCGGACGGGAGCTTTCACCTACTGTCGGTCCATGGAGAGGTCAACGGGCAAAGCCGGGGTTCTGACGCCGCAGGCGGCTGACTTCCCGCGCTGGTATCAAGAGGTGGTGGCCAGGGCCGAGATGGCCGACAACGGCCCGGTCCGCGGCAGCATGGTCATCCGACCGTACGGCTACGCCGTCTGGGAACGCATGCAGGCCGCGCTGGACGCCCGGATCAAGGATGCCGGTGCCCGCAACGCGTACTTCCCGCTCCTCATCCCGCAGAGCTACCTGCAGCGCGAGGCCGAGCACGTGGAGGGGTTCAGCCCGGAGCTGGCCGTCGTCACGTACGCGGGCGGCAAGCCGCTGGAGGAGCCTGTCGTCGTACGCCCGACCAGCGAGACGATCGTCGGCGAGTTCATGGCGAAGTGGGTGCAGAGCTACCGCGACCTGCCGCTGCTGTTGAACCAGTGGTCGAACGTCGTCCGCTGGGAGCTGCGCCCCCGGCTCCTGCTCCGGACCAGTGAGTTCCTCTGGCAGGAGGGACACACGGCGCACGCGACGCGGGCCGAGGCGGCGGCGTACGCGCGGCGGATCCTGCACGAGGTGTACGCCGGCTTCATGGTCGACGTGCTCGCGATCCCGGTGGTGGCGGGCATGAAGACGCCGAAGGAGCGGTTCGCCGGCGCGGTACACACGCTCACCTGCGAGGCGATGATGCGCGACGGCAAGGCGCTCCAGATGGGGACGAGTCACGAGCTGGGGCAGAACTTCTCGCGTGCCTTCGACATCCGGTACCTCGACGCGGCGGGCGAGCGGCCCTACGCCTGGACAACCTCGTGGGGTGCCTCGACCCGGATGCTGGGCGGGCTGATCATGACGCACGGCGACGACGCCGGGCTGCGTATCCCGCCGGCGCTTGCCGCGACGCAGGCTGTCGTCACGGTGGTGAAGGCTGGCGAGGGGGTCGCGGCGCTCGCCGGCAAGCTGGTGTCGGAGCTGCGGTCGGCCGGCGTACGCGTTGAACTCGACGACCGGGTCGATGTCGGGTTCGGGCGGCGGGCCGTCGACTGGGAGCTCAAGGGCGTGCCGATCCGGGTGGAAATCGGGCCGCGCGACGTCGCCGCCGGGTCCGTGACCGTCGTACGCCGGGTTCCGGGTACCAAGGTGCCGGTGCCGGTCCCGGCCGTGGTGGCGGAGATCGGCCAGGCCCTCGCCGCCGACCAGGACGCGCTCCTGCTCGAGGCTCGTGCGGTCCGTGACGGGCGTACCGTCGACGTCGCGAGCGTCGGGGAGGCGGTCGAGGCCTCGGTCGACGGGCAGGGATGGGCGCGGATCCCGTGGTCGACGCTGGGCGCCGAGGGGGAGGAGACGCTGGCGGCGAACGCGGTGACGGTCCGCTGCCTGGTCCGCCCCGATGGGAGCGTGCCGGAGTCGGAAGATGAACCTGGGCTGATCGCCCTGGTCGGCCGGGCGTACTGACCGCAGCGCCGCGGGGCCGGTCTCGTGGCGGGGCGGCTCGCTTCGAGCGGGTTCACCCCTTCGACCCAAACCGGTGGGAAGGTCAGATTGGGCTCCGCGTAGGCTGTGGGGCGCCTTGGGGCGTCGTCTAAGGGCAAGACCTCAGATTTTGGATCTGATGATGGGGGTTCGAGTCCTCCCGCCCCAGCTCGCGTCTGACCAGCACATATGAGTCGCCCGCCGGCTCGGTGGGCGACCCATTGTCAACGGATCTGTCAACGGTAATGCATTGGTCGCTGACCTGGACGAAGCGCTCTAGCCGCGGCGCCTATCGACTCCTCCGGAACGGTCGTCCCGCTGCGGAGCCGGACCGACCGTTGAGCGCAGCTCGGCGACGGTGATACCTGTTTGCAAGCCGTCGCAGACACCGCCAAGTTGCGTAGAGGAACGCGCAGCTAGCCACTGAGACGTCGGGGGCGCGGATGCGCCGCCCACCGAGCTGCTCGGAGAAGCTGGTGTCTGCGTGGCGGGCGCGGGCGATCAAGATGTACCCCTCGGACTTCCGTGACGCGAGTGAGGACGTGCGGATCACGTTGCTCGCGGTGCGGTGCTGTGCTGTGCTCGTCCCGTCCGGCGGAGATCATCGACGCCCTGGTCGACTTGCTGGTCGCCTGGTCCACAAGATCAACGACCGTGCCGAGCGGCGGGTCGAGAAACAGCTGACGGCGGAGTTGAAGAAGGTCCGGGGCAAGGAGGGCATCCTCTTCAGGCTGGCCGAGGCCGCGGTCGGCAAGCCGGACGAGGTCGTACGGCGGGCGCTGTATCCGGTGGTTGGGGAGAAGACCCTGCGCGAACTGGTGCCGAGGCGACGTCGATGCTGGCCCTGCACCTGCCCCAGTCCGCGCTCGTCCACGTCAACACCCCGCTGGTCCAGCATGTCTTGGCCGAACCGGCCTGGGCGAAGAAGCTCTCGGACGAGGACCGGCGCGGCCTGACCGCGCTGTTCTGGTCGAACGTCAACCCGTACAGCACCTTTCACCTCAACATGGACAAGCGCCTCGACCTGGGGCCAGCCGCCGCCGTGCCCCGCCCCGCCCCCGGCGGATGCCGCCGCCCACTCCGCACGGAGCACCGCCATGCCCGCCGAACAGATCGGCGGCTGAACCAGCATCGACAACACACCTGCTGCTCGTGCCGGTTCGACCGGCACGAGCAGCGGAGGCTGCGAGGTCGCATCACGCGACGGCGGTCCCCTCAAGTTCGACCATCTGGCCGGGGATCGCCAGCCGTGTCACCCCGAGCATCGTGGTGGTCGGCGCCACCCTGGCGGCGCCCAACCGTGCCGCCAGCACGCCGTAGTGCTGGAAGAGCAGATCGACGTCGGTGGTGTAGACGTTGAGCCGGACGAGGTTCGCCAGAGACATGCCGGCCTCGCCGAGCACGGCCTCCAGGTTGTCGAGGCTCAGCGCCAATTGGGCCGCCATGTCACCGTCATGCTGGGGCTTACCGTCGCTGCTCATGGCGGTCTGCCCGGAGCAGTACAGGGTGCGGGTGTGCCCGGAGACGACCTCACCCTGGTTGAATCCCATCTCCACCGACCACGTCGCCGGATTGACTGCCGTTCGTTCCACTGCCACATCGGCTCCATTCGATTCATCGGGCGTACGTACGTCCATCGGCTCGGTAGCCGCCCATCTTTGACGTCGTGTTGAGAGCCTCCCAACGAATCACGACATCCTGTGTCGTGTATTCCGGTAGCGTCTTCGTATGCGCGCCGACCGGTTGGTCTCGCTGGTGCTGCTGCTGCGCCAGCGCGGCCGGCTGTCCGCGGCCACGCTGGCCCGCGAGCTGGAGGTGTCCACCCGCACCGTGCTGCGCGACATAGAGGCGCTGTCCACAGCCGGCGTCCCGGTCTACGCCGAACGCGGCCGGCACGGCGGTTTCGCATTGCTGCCCGGTTTCCAGACCGAGCTCACCGGACTGAGCCACGACGAGGCGCTCGCCCTGCTGGTCGCCGGATCACGGCGCGGCGCGCAGGTATTCGGCCTCGGCTCGGCGCTCGCTTCGGCCATGCTCAAGGTGGTTGACGCGCTGCCCGAAAGCTATCGGGACTCCGCGGCCGGCGCGGCGCAGCGATTACTCATCGACCCGGAGGCTGACCTCCTCTCGCGCCGTGTGGTCGCTGAGGAGGTGCCCGACACCATAGTGGCCGAGGTCCGGCGCGCAGTGTTCGCCGGACACAAACTGCGCATCCACTACGCGGCTGTGGACCAGACCCCTAAGTGGCGCACGGTGGACCCGATCGGCCTGGTCACCGTACGCGACCAGGGCTACTTGCTGGCCACGAGGTCGGGCGCGGACCGCACCTACCGGCTGGACCGGGTGTTGGCCGCCGAGGAACTCGACGAACCCGCACAGCGACCAGACCGAGTCGATCTGGACCGGGCCTGGCAGGAACGCAGCACGCGGTTTCGGACCGGCGGCGACCAAGTCGCCGTGCTGGTACGGGTGAACCCGGCGCGGCGGGAGGACCTGGTCGGCACCGCGCTGGCCGTCCGCACCGAAGAAGCCGACGCCGACGGCTGGCTGCGGCTGGAGGTGACCTTCCAGGATCCGCGACACGCCGAATGGGCGCTGTGGCAACTCGCCACGAACGCGGAAGCCCTGGCCCCGCAGTCGTTGCGCACCTCCCTGCGCAACCGCGCCGCCGCGATTGCCACCCGCTACGGCGACTCATCTTGCGAGTGAGAAGCAATCTCATTCGGCCAACCAGGTGGACTCCCGCCCGCGTTGCCACCGCCATCCGGATCGAGCACGGACACGCCGCGCTCGGCGCGTTCTACGACGCACTATGGACCGAGTCCGATGGCACCGAGCGGGAATGAAAGGGCGACATCAGCGAAGCACTACAACGCTCCGACCTGCCCCCTGGGCTCGCTGAGGCCGGTACATCCACCGACTACGACGCCGAGCTGCGCGCCTCCCACCACGCCGGCGTCGACCGCATCGGAGCCGAGATCGGCACACCTGTCCTGGTCATCACCACACCCGACGGCGACCAGCAGGCCCTCTTCGGGCCCCGTCCTTGACACCGTCCCACCACGCGAAGACGCGCTGCGCCTTTGGGAGGCTACGGTTCTGATGACCAGCATCCCGACCTTCCGCGAGATCAAACGCTGACCAGCCCGTCGTTCGGCGAGGACTCAGCGATGCCCTCAGCCCTTTTGGGGCCTGCACCGCGAGCAGCGAGGAGCCTCACCAACGCGGGGTGGCGCCGCCGCGGCGTACCTCAGCCGGCTGAGCAACGCGAGATCCGGCCGCTGTCCACTGATATTCACCTTGCCTGCGCCTGCCACCCCGCCTGATCTCGAGGCCCAACAACCCGGTGAGAGCGCGGTGACAGCGCGGTGGGAGAGCCGTGGGAGTGGGAGTTGGTCTACTCGTTGGCGTGTGGCGGATCTCCTGCGGCCAGCGTCATCGTGCCCCTGTGTGGACGGATGGCCCCAGGGAGAGAACCGTCCCCGCGTTCCAAGAAAGTCGAGCGAAGGGAAGATCATCGTGGTGCGGAGTATCGGGCTTCGTCGTGGATCGGTCATGCTTGCGGCGGTGCTCGGGATGGCCTTCGCCACGCTCATAGGGGCGTCGGGCCAGAGCGAGGCGAGACCCTTCGACGATGGGTCTGTCACGGCGCGGACGGCGGAGCGTCAGGCCGAGCCAGCCAAGCAGGCCCAGGCCAGCGGACCTTGGTATACCTGGAGGTTGCGCAACGGCTACACGCGTAAGTGTCTGGACCACAGTAGTTCCCGTGGCCTGCGCGGTTTCGACTGCAACTTTGGACCCAACCAGATATGGGACATCTATTCTGGCGGAGCAGGCACGCAGATTCTGAAGAACCGCGCAACTGGGAAATGCCTCGACCACAGCAATAGCTACGGTCTACGAGCAATCACCTGCAACGGGAGCACTTACCAAGCCTGGTGGTATCGCAGCAGCGAGTCGTACAAGAATTACAGGACCGGTCGCTGCCTGGACCACAGCTTCAGCTATGGCTTTCGGGGCTATGGGTGCAACGGCAGCAGCTACCAGCGGTGGGAAGCGGGTTATGTCAGTTGGTAGGGGCCGCCGGTTGGCCCATGCGTGCTCATCTCTGCATGGTGGGGCGGCTCGGCTTTCATCCGCTTGAAAACTGGAGAACACTCAGCCCCGGATACGTGTATCCAAAGGCAGGCCCCGGGGATCCAAGTTGCCGGGGCCTTTCTCATGCCCAGATCCGCTGTCCAGGGCCAGACGGGCAGGTGGCGGTCTGGATCGGGATCTGAGCAGCAGAAGGGGGCAGGGTGGCTACATTCGTGTTGATCCACGGCGCTGGCGATGTCGGATGGTACTGGCATTTGGTGGAGGCCGAACTACATGCGCGAGGCCATGAGGCCATCGCGCCGGATCTTCCATGCGATGACGACTCGGCCGGCCTGACCGAGTACGCCGACACCGTGGCTGAGGCGATCGGCGATCGGACCAATCTGATCGTTGTCGCGCAATCTTTCGGCGGCTTCACCGCCCCGCTTGTCTGCGACCGGGTGGCGGTGGAACTTCTCGTCCTGGTCGCGCCCATGATCCC
>NZ_KB892811.1 GCF_000373925.1 Actinopolymorpha alba DSM 45243
GAAGAATCGCTGCAGGTGACACATACGGCCTCGACCACCTACTTAGCGCGTTCGGTGGCATGGGCAGCCTCAACGACCTGTTGGTGCTTCGCGTCAACGGCCACGAGATCAATGAGGCACAAGAAGGTGCCGTTAACACGCGCCTCGATGAGCTCCTTAACGCCATCTGGACTGAGGCGACGGCGATCCGGCGCACCATTGGTTCGTCCGGCGGCTGACCTCCACGGTCAACTGTCCCGAGTCCGCAGACAGCGCGTCGCTCGTGGTCGTGATCCCCTTGATGCCATCAACGGGCAACCGGGTCAGCCGAGGTCGTTCGCGCAGGTCAGGCGGTCAGTATTGGCCATGCTTGGGTGGCTGCGGGCGACCGCGTTGCTGTACATATCTGCTGTACAGCAGGGTCGGCGCCGCTGCGCGGGTGCGGATCCTGTCTCAGGACGGTGGGTTGCCGTTCTCGAGGTAGACCACGGTCCCTGTCTCACGGGCTTTGACAGCGGCGCGCGCTCGTCCGGATTGGGGCGAGTCCATGCGCCGGAGGGCCTGGTCGAGCGGGAGGAAGGTGTAGTCCTCGATCTCGTCCGGGTCGAGCTTGATGGAGGCGATGTCGTCCGCCGTCAAGACCCCTCCGTCGAACTCGAGAATCAGGCCGTCCATGAACCGCTCGGACCACCCAGCTGCCCGCTGGGCCTCGGTGAGGTTGCGGCTGCACGAGGGCTGCCAATCGACAACAAGAAGCGCGCCGGGCTCCTTGACCAGGCCTATCTCTTCTTCCACCTCGCGTCGGACCGTTGCGCGGGGCGTCTCGTCCTGCTCTGCCACACCGCCCGGAAATCCCCAACCGTAGGCGGCCTTCACAAGCAACAGCCGGTCTGCAGTGTCGAAGAACACGGCACCGTGGGACTCAAGCTTGGACGGCAGCGGTCCACGGTCCAGCTCATTGTTGTCATCCGCAGGCGTCATCGTCGTCACAGTACCGGTCGACTCCAATGCCACACCAGATGCGGTGTCCGGTGCTGGGAGCCGCCGGTGTCGAACGGGAGAGGGTCGGAGGGTTTGGCCGGTGTCCTGGCTTGGTCCGGGAGAGCGGTGGCCCGTAGCCTTGCCCGGCGCGGTGGGCAGCTCGCTGCCCGACCGTTACCGCCCACCGTGGGCCACCGCTCTGAGGGTCCCGGGCCAAGCGAGGTGGCTAAAGCCTCCGGCCCGCCCCGGCCACCACCGGGTTCCTGAGCGGAACGGTGCCGACGCTGTGAGGGTCGTCAGTCTTCTGGCGGCCCTTTTCTTCGCGCCCAGCCGGGCCGGCCGACCGGGCGCCGTCAAGGCGCGGAGGGAAGGCCGGTCCCGTTGAGGCGGGCGCGGCGGCCCGGTTCGGGCCGCCCTTGAAGACGTACAGAAAGTCCTCACCGATCGCGCTGCGGCCCAGCCGCTACCTCAAGCTTGGAAACCAAGCAGAGAACAAGGAATTCAGGGACGCGATGCGCGAGATCGAACGGGGCTTCGGTCGGCAGCTTAGCTCCGCAGAAAGGCGCGCCCTCCATGACCGAATCACGAGCCAGTGCTGCGATTACCATCACATCGGGGAGGAAGGTAAGGGAATGTTTGGTGGATGCTGAATGAGAGAGCTTGAAGCGGCGGTTGACCGTCTGAACGGCACGATTCTCAGGTCTGTCGGCAGAGCGACCAATGTGGGGATACTGGAGTTTCAGAGTCAATCTGCGAGCCAGATCCGACTCCACCTCCAGTGCCCGTTTCGAATCGTTCAGGAAGGCCAGGTTCTACTCGGATCGGTCGACATGGAGTACGCGCGAGGCGGAGAAAGAAACGTCGAGGGGCTCGACGGATATGGGACAATCTTCGACTCTCGATCTGCCGCTATCAACTCCATTCTCCACGAGTTGAATCCTGCGATTTTTCGGCGCTCACCTAGGGGAGGCTGGAGCAATCACTGCGAGTTGGGATCCGCAGTTTAGACTTGAGATTTTCCCTGCGGCCACGGCAGGGATGATGACCGGTTGTGACCGTAGGCGGATCGATCCCCGAGCAGGTCGAACCGCCACCTGTTAGCGTGACGGCCGTGTCAGTCGGTGAGCCTTGGCGGGAGCTGGCGAGTGACTACGAGACCGCTCGACAGCGTCCGGATTCCCTCGATCGCATCCTTGAGTGGCCAGTGCAGCAGGAATTCGTCGGTGATCCGCGAGGACTCCGGATCCTAGACCTCGGCTGTGGGAGCGGTGCGAAGGCAGTGCACTGGGCCCACCACGGCGCGGCCGAGGTTACCGGCGTGGACATCAGCGGTCAGTTCGTCCCCGACCCGCCGGGCAACGTCCGACTGATCAGCGGAGATCTGTCAGACCCCGACACCATGGACGAAGTGCGCGGTCGCGTCTACGACCGAATCTTGTTTCTCCAGTCCCTCGGCTACGCCAGAGACCAGGTGCACACGCTGCGCTGCGCTCGTGACCTGTTGGCACCGCAAGGCCGGATCATCGTTCAGCGATCTCATCCCATCCGATATGCCGTCGAACGGGCCGAAATCAACGGCACCAGCCTCGGCGAGGAGTACTACTCGACCGACCCGTACCAGTACGCCTCCGGCTGGAACGCGAAGGTGACTCTCACCCACTCGACCCAGACGATCGCTGACATGCTCAACACCTTCGCAGCCGCAGGACTTCACATCGAACGGGCCATCGAGCCACAGCTGACGCCGGAGGACAGGCACCGCTACCCCCACAAACAACGGTGGCTCAACAAGCACCTCGGCGTGATCCTCTTCGTCCTGCAAGCGGTCTGACTGGTCAACATTGAAGCGCGGCCGGCGAACACCAACGCCCGACAGCGGTTGAATCATCTCTCGCCGGGTTCGTGCGACCCTGGCTCGGTGATCAGTCAGCTGACCAACAGCCGCCTCCGCGACTGCGCCAACCTCTACGCAGAAACTTTCAACAGCCCGCCTTGGAACGAATCCTGGTCCATCGACGATGCCCTCCAGCGACTGGAGGGCTTCCTCAACACTCCGCACTCAGCCGGCGTCTATCTGACACAGCCGGACGATGAACTGATCGGATTCGCCCTCGGCCACCTCGAACGATCCGCTGACGGCGATCACTCCCTACTTCAAGAGATGGCGGGCGGGCTTTGAATTCCGGTGGCCGGCGGCTCAGCCGGGCGGCTATCGTCGGCGGCTTCGAGCGGAGCCCGGTCACCGGGGCGAAAACTGGAGGACGCTGTGGGCGATCGGATTGATGCCGGCGCGATCGGGCGGCTGGTGGAGCACAGCGACGAGTTCTCCGGCGTGGTGCTGGTCCAGCAGGGCGAACGCGTGCTGCACCGCAGCGCCGTCGGTCTGGCCAACCGGACCTGGCAGATCCCGAACAGGGTAGACACCCGGTTCCGGGTCGGCTCGGTTTCGAAACTGTTCACCGCCGTCGCGGTGCTGCAACTGGTCGAGCAGGGGCGGGTACGACTCGACGACAGCCTCGCCGACCTGCTCGCCCTCGACGAAATCGGCATCCCACCCGAGGTCACCATCGGCCACCTACTCAGCATGACCGGCGGCATCGCTGACTGGTTCGACGAATCCGGCGACTGGGCCGCGAACTGGGCGGCGCTGATCCGGCAGCACCCGATCTACCTGCTGCGCGCCAACGCGGACTACCTGCCGCTGTTCGCCGGCAAACCAGCACTGTTCCCGCCCGGCGAGCGGTACCAGTACAACGGGGCCGGATACATCCTGCTCGGCATGGTGGTCGAGCGGGTCAGCGACACCCCGTACCCCGACCACGTCGTGCGGCAAGTGCTGGAGCCGGCCGGGATGACCCGCTCCGGCTTCGTCGCCCTCGACGGTGTCGAGCCGGAGGTCGCCGAGGGCTACCTCCCGATCCCCGACGACGACGGAGCGGTCACCGGCTGGCGGAAGAACATCTACTCCACCACACCGGAGGCCGCCGCCGACGGCGGCGCCACCGCGACCGCAGCCGACCTGGTCGCATTCCTGCAGGCCCTGCGCTCCGGCAAGCTGCTAACGGAGGCCACGACCAGGCAGATGCTCGCCCCGCGGGTACGCGAGCGGGACGAGCAGGTCCGCGGATACACCTGGATGTACGGGTACGGGGTCATGTCCATCCTGAACGATGCCGGCCACGCGGTGCGCTGGGGGCACACCGGCGAAGAAGACGGGGTCAGCTGCCGCCTGTACCACTACCCGGACCACGACCTCGACGTCGCCCTGCTCGGCAACGCCAGTTGGTGCGCCGCGAAGTTGGCCTGGGACATCCACGACGTCATCATGCGATAGTCCGGCGCGCCGCCCATCTGCAGGCGGACGGCGCACCCGCGACCTCACTTGGCGTTGTAGTAACTGGCATCCAGGTGGTGTACGACGATCGCGTTTCTCTTCGTCGATCACGCAGCAATGGTAAGCCTCACGATCGAACGGCGCGCCCATCGGCAGATACGTGCGTTGTCCATGGCCGGCGCGCTGCGCGAGTAGGTCGGGAAGCATCGGTGGAAGGACACACACAGAACTCAGTTCCCAGGGGTGCGTAGCACGCAGAAGTCGAAGCCACGTTCTTGTTGGTGGTCCCAACGGGTAGTGCCGAGCGCCTCGAGTCGGGCTCCTTCAGCTTCTACATCATCAGTTTCGAGATCGAGGATTCCCGGGTCTCAATGGCTCACCGTTCGCCTTCACGGGTGCCTCTTCGGTTCAAGAGCGTGCGAGAACTGCCCCCCGAGGATCAGCCCGACCAGCTCAAGATCGGACCAATCGTTATCCCGATCATCGACGAGGACGATCCCCGCTTCGTGGACGAGCGTGAGGCCTGGTCAAACGCCAGGCGTATTGCGCAAGCACTGCATTCGTGGAACGAGCTCAGCCATGGGACCCAGGACGCCGACTGGCGCGTCCGCCACGAGTGCATCGATCGGTTGGCGGCACGTTGGCCAGATGACCCCGGGACGTTGCCCACCATTCTCGCGCTAGCGACTGGCGATGCCAGGTCTGAAGTTCGAGACAAAGCAGTCCTCCGGTTGACCGATTTCCCCGGCGAGGTTGTTCGCGCCGCCCTTGAATCCGCGGCAGGCGATCCGGACCCGGACGTCAGGTGGTCCGCCAACTACGTCCTGGACCAACACGGCTTCGACCACGCGCCGTACTGGTCCGACGAGTGAGCTACCGAACCGACAGCGGTCAACATTCCTGGGCGTCGAGATGGCCAGCGGGGCGTCAGAAGCAGTCGATCACCGGCAGATCCGAGGGTTGCCGCCGGGTTCGCGTGGTCGCAGGGTCTAGACCTGTCGCACATCAGCTGGCAGACATGTGTCGCGGATCTGTTGGCGTGCGTCGGATCGCTGCGTACCTCGTCAAGCAAGGTGTGCGCGAGAGGAAGGCAGGGCGGCTGGCCGTAGCCGCCCACGCTGCCGCATCGGAACGGGCGATCACGTTCCCGTGAGGCGGCGACAGCTGCCATGATCCGCGACCTTGCCGCAGAAGCTCTCCAGACCAGGGAACAGCTCCGCAGCTGGACAAGCAACTCGAAGCGGCACTTGAGGAACACCCGGAAGCGGAGGTGACCCGTAGCCATCCTGGGATGGGTGCCGTCATCGCACTAGCCCGACGACGGTTGATCCGTCATCGCGCTAGCCCGACGACGGATCAACGTCCTCCATGCCATGCTGAGAAACGGAACGCCGTACGACGCGACTGCGACCTATGCGTGTGCGCTGATCACGGCGATATCCGTTCCTCCGCCCAGCTTCGGGGCCTGCGGTGTACCCGTATAGTGGCTGGTCATGCCGGAGTTGAGCGTCCAACACGAGAGCGCGACCATCGCGGCGACCTACACGCCGGCCGGTGACACGGCAGTCGTGGCGTTGCATGGGGCTTCGAATGGAACCCGGGACGACCCGCTTTTCCACCATCTGCACACGGTGTTGCCGCCAGCCGGTATCGGGGTTGCCACGTTTGACCGCCGCGGCGAAGGTGCGTCATCCGGCGTTCGTTCACGTGGCCGATTTGACCTGCAAGTAGAGGACGCTCTTGCGGTATTGGAGGCGCTCGAGGTAAAGCGGGTTGGGTTCTGGGGCCTCAGCCAGGGAGCCTGGATCGGACCGCTGGCTGCTGTGGCGTCGCATCGCGTAGGTTTCCTTGTCTTGATCGCCTCAACAGGGGTGACGCCATCTGAGCAAATGATGTACGCGACGGCGGAGCAGTTGCGTCGAGCCGGTTACGACGAGGCTGTCGTCCGGCGTGCTCTTGCGCTGCGGCACATGTTTGACGAGTGGGTGCATGGCCGTGCCCTTGACCACGGATCGGAGCTCGGGCTTGAGCTCCGGGCCACACGTGAGGAGCCATGGCGACCTCTCGTCTTCCTACCACCCGGGCTGCTCAGCGAGAAGGAACGTCATCTCTGGATCGAGGAGATGGACTTCGACCCCCGCCCGGTGTTCCGGCGGGTGCGCGTGCCGACACTGCTGTTCTACGGCGAGGATGACGAATGGTCACCTGTCGCCCCCAGCATCGAAGCCTGGCAACAGGCTGGAGAGGAAGTACAAACCGTCGTCATCCCAGCAGCGGGCCACGACCTGCGACTACCCGATGGCACCCTCGCTCCAAAGTACGAGCGCACGCTCCTTGACTGGCTTTGCTCTGGTGAGTTGCAGCAAACAGATTGACGAGTCCGATTGGGCTGCCACCCGGGCACGACGCAAGGATGGGATTAGCGAACAGACCAATGCCTGCGCTGCGGTGGCCTGGGCCCCATCCAGGGCAGCCGTCGATTCGGACGACGGTTGGCAGTGGCGAGTCCGGCAGCGGTGACGGTCCCAGCACGTCCAAGCACAAGTCGATGTTGTCGGACCCATAGGCCGGATCAAGGGCAGGGCCGCGGCGGGCGTATCGCATCCGGGATGGAGCACCATCGTGCCCACCCTGACTCGGGCAGACGCGTGGACACGATGATCTCTGACCGACTGCCGGCGCTCGGACCCGCCCGTGTCCTTGTGCAGGCCAGACGGCAGCTTGTGGAGATATTGGCTGGTGCTCCCGGCTCTCGGTTTGTACGGTGCCGGGATGTTGCTGGTTCGGGAGTGCACGGCCGAGGACGTAGTCGCGTTGGAGCAGGCGATGCCGACCGGGGTCAACGACCGGTATGGCAAGGCGTTCCGGCGACAGCAGGCGGGCGGGAGCTCGTACCTGGTCGCCGTGCGGGACGGTGTCCTCGCAGGGTTCGGTGAGGTTCTGTGGGACGGGTGTCGGATGGCCGATGTTCGTTCGCAGTATCCGAACTGCCCGGAGTTCAACGGCCTGTCCGCCTTTCCTGCTGGTCAGGGAATCGGTACCGCACTAATACGAGCGGCTGAGGCTCGTGCAGAGAACCAAGGATTCCGAATGATCGGGCTCGGTGTTGCCGAGGACAATCCGAACGCCGCCCGCCTCTACCTGCGCCTTGGCTACCAAGCGAGGACCCGATACGTCGACTCGTGGAGCTACGTGGACGATGCCGGGACGAAGCACGACGTCGACGACCCGGCAACCTTCATGGTCAAGGACCTCACCGCCTAGCACGGGACCCTCGGTCCTCAAGCGAACTCCAACCCATGGATGGGCAATTGACACTCAGCCTGTGACGCGTGGGGTGGAGACCGGAGACTGGCGTGCGAGGAGGGCGGGACGGTCACCGTACCTGGTGGCTTGCCGTCGACTCTGGAGGTCTCCGCTGGTCCGCCCGGCGAGCCCCAGGACGGCCCGCCCACGGCCGCCCGCGAGGGCGGCCGGGCGGCTGTGCCGCGCCAGGGGCGCTCTTGATTTAAGAGAGGTCAACTCAGCAACGCAGGGCCAAGCGGGTCTGTCTTGCGCCAAGTGATGCGCGACACTCGTCCGCCAGGTGATCTGCGACAGGCGAAAGCACGCATCGCGGCGTGTGAGTGCGTTTGTCAGTCCTTCAAGCTGAACCAGGCGGGCACTGAAGTGCCGGGATGGAGCACGCCCACGTTGTCCGCGGACGGGACCAGGCCGCCGTCTTTGGAGTCGCCCATCACGACCTCGACATGGCCATCCTCGCCGTCGAACGTGATGTGCGGGCACCAAAGACTTCCGCGCCCTTCCTCCCACGGAACGTAGTGCAGCTCGACACCGGTGACTCGCCTGCCGACCATCGGCGTCCAACTGGCGGTGCGGTCGCCGACTTCCCAAATGGCCACGTCCGCGTCGCTTCTGACGCCAGTGCCGAGCATCGGGACCGGCTGCAAGCCAATCCCCTCCTGGTCACCGGGAGGGTCCCATGTGACAGAGAACGGTGCACCGGAGTCGGTCGTGACCTCGAGCCCGTAGTCCATGGCATCAAACCCGTCGTAGAGCCACGTTGGTTCGTTCCACTCCGACTCGGAGTGAATGATGCGAGGACCACCGTCGATCAGTTCGGGATGCAGTTCATGGCGGCGGTAGTCGAGCGTGTAGTAGCGAACCGCTCGGATGCGCTCCCCGACTAACTCGTTGGCGTCGTGGCGGCGTGCATCTGCCTCGGCATCCGAGGCAGCCCATGACCACACCCGCCCTTCACCCCGTGCTCCGATCTCCACCGCGCCAGTCTTGCGGGTTCCCGATCTGGTCGCGCCCCGTTTTGGCCCACTCGCGGACATCCGCTCATCGGCAGATCCGTGCGTTGGCCGAGCCGTCAGGTGGCCGGGCTTCTAGCGTGTCGCGGATCAGTTGGCGGACATGTGTCGCGGATCTACTGGCGGATCACAAGGGCCAAGCAGGTCCAAAATGGATCGGCCGGGTGTCAGGGGCTGAGGTGTTCGCCGTAGTGGGGGCGCGGCGAGGTCCGAGAGTGCAACGCGGTTGCCGCGGTACTTCGCCTTCAGATGATGACCCTCATTGGAGACTGACCGACCCCTGTGGACAACCCCCCACGGCCGTACGCCGGCGGTGCGGCATCATCTACGGCACGCCCGGGGTGAGCCGCCCACACCAGCCGCCGGCCGCGCCCACGAGGAGATGGGGCGGAGACGTCGGAAGCTGCACCCGGGAGGGTCTGCCGGAAACGAGTGAAGGTATGCCATCCCTCATCGGCGGACTCCTTAGTCGGACTCCGGCGGCTTCCACAGCAGCGCGCTGACAACAAGCCATGCGGCGAGCAAGGTGCCAGAGGCTGCAAAGAGCGATATACCCAGCGCCGAGCCTGGGCTCGCCAAGTACATGATCCCACCCAGAATGGCGAACCCGATCGTCAAGGCCTTCATGCCACTGAGATACGGGTTGTCATGCAACCTCTTGTTTGGCTGCTCCGGCATCCTTCTTCTCCAGATCGACGTGTCGCTGACGGCCAGCTTGGCTTACCCTCACCCTTCGCCTGCGCTCGGAGTCGGGCACGGCGCCATCGCTTCTTCGGGCCGCAGACAACTGATCAGCACCAGGAATACAACGATCATTGCACTGGCGACTTCACTCCAATCGGGGCGTAGACCCTGCAGACCCTTTGGCGCCTGCCGTGCTGGTGAGGCTGAAGTTCTCGGAGAAGTGGCAGGCGGCCACGTGATCATCCACGGTCGTCCGCAGTGCGGGGACCTCGAAGTCGCAGCGTTCGGGACGGGCGTAGGGACAGCGGGTGTGAAACAGGCAGCCTGGCGGCGGGTTTGCCGGGTCCGGAAGATCGTCGGGGAGGGCGTGTCGGTGCCGTCCGCGCCGATGGCCCGGGTCGGGCAGAGGGACGGCGTTCAGAAGCGCCTCGGTGTACGGGTGGTGGGGCGTGGAGTACAGCGACGCGGTCCGCGCAGTCTCGACGATCTGGCCGAGGTACATCACCGTGACCCGCTCGCAGAGGTGCTCGATCACCGACAAGTCGTGGGAGATGAACAGGTAGGTGAGGTTGAATTCGTCCTGTAGATCCGCGAGCAGGTTGAGGATCTGGGCGCGCACCGACACGTCGAGGGCCGAGACCGCTTCGTCCGCAATCACCACACGTGGATTGGTGATGAGCGCCCGGGCGATATTGATCCGCTGTCGTTCGCCCCCGGAGAATGCGTGGGGATACCGGTGCATGTACTCCGGCCGCAGGCCCACGCGGCGCAGCATTTCCGCGACGCGGTCCTGGAGGACAGAGCCGGTGGCCAGTTCGTTTGTCTTCAAGGGCTCGCCGACAAGCTGCAGCAACGTCATCCGCGGGTTGAGCGAGGAGAACGGGTCCTGGAAGATCACTCGGATCTCCCGACGATACGGCTTGAGCTCACGATTGCTCATCCTCGCCAGGTCGACGGTCTCGCCGGAGCTTGTCTGGTAATGGATATGACCGGACGTGGGCGCGAGCACCCGGGCGAGGCAGCGGCCCACGGTGGTCTTTCCGCAGCCCGACTCACCCACTAGGCCGAGCGTCTCACCGGGCCAGATGGTGAGATCCACGCCGTCCACCGCGCGGATGGCCCCGGACGTACGACCGAGCACGCCGCGTTTGATCGGGAAGTGCATCGCCAGGTCGCGGACCTCGAGCAGGGGCTTCACCGTCGCGGATGCGTTGGGGCGCTGCCGTGGCCTGGTGGTTGCGGCCGAGTGCGCGCTTCCGCGTACCGGCGCGCTGTCAACGACCCCACCGGACGCCGTCCCACCTGCGCTGTCGTGGACCGGAGCCGTGCCCGCCTTGGACGTGGACGGCTTGAGCTCGCCATCGGTCCCGTAGAGATGGCACTGCGAGACGTGTCCTGAGGTGAACCGGATCGGCGGGGGATCGGTCGTGTCGCACAGGCCAGCGATCGCGTGCTCGCAGCGAGTGTGGAACGGGCACCCCGGCGGGCGGTTCTGCGGGTGCGGGACCATCCCACGGATAGTGGCGAGCCGCTGCCGTTCGGAGCTTCCCCGCACTGTGGGGATGGACCGTAGCAATGCCTGGGTGTACGGATGTTTGGGCGCGGTGAAGATCTCGGTCACGCTGCCGTGCTCGACGACCTTGCCGAGGTACATCACAGTCACGTCGTCGGCGATTTCGGCGACCACGCCAAGGTCGTGGGTGATAAAGATCACCGCCATGCCGGTCTGCTCCTGTAGATCTTTCAGCAGGTCGAGGATCCTTGCCTGGGTGGTGACATCGAGCGCCGTGGTCGGCTCGTCGGCGATCAGCAGCGACGGGTCGCACGAAAGCGCGATCGCGATCATGACCCGCTGGCACATCCCGCCGGAGAGCTGGAAGGGATATGCGTCGATCCGGCGTTCGGGTTGCGGGATGCCCACCCGTCGCAACTGGTTGATCGCCCGCTCACGCGCGTCTGCCTTCGAGATCGATGCGTGCAGCTGGATGGCCTCGATGAGCTGGTCACCGACCGTGTACATCGGTGACAGCGACGCCATCGGCTCCTGGAACACCATGCCGATCTCGGCGCCGCGGACCCGACGGATGCCTTCTCCATGCGCGTCGAGGTCAGCGAGGTCGACCCAGCCGGAGGTGGCGTCCGGACGCCACAGGATGCTTCCCTCTGTGATGCGTCCGGGGCGGTCGACCAACTGCAGGATCGACCGCGCAGTGATGGACTTGCCACAGCCGGACTCACCTACCACGCAGAGCGTCCTGCCCTTGGCCACCTCCAGATCGATTCCGTCGACAGCCCGCAGGACGCCCTCACTGGTGAAGAAGTGGGTCTTTAGACCACCAATCCGAAGCAGTGGTTCCTCTGCAGCATCGGGAGCTGCACCAGGCGATCCAGACACTGTTCCGGCGACCGCTGGCGTGGTGGTGCCGCCGGATCCAACGATCTGTCTGGTCTGTGGGATCTGATTCATCGCGTCTCCTTGCAAGCGGGTGAGGCACCGACGGCCTGGGCCGGTCTCACGAGCACGTGTACACGGGCGCTCCTGCCAGGGGCGTCCTTGTGGATCACGACATCCGCTAGTGCTTGTACGGGTCGGCTGCATCGCGGAGTCCGTCACCCAGGAAGTTCATGGCCAGGACGGTGGCTACCACCAGGCCGCCCGGCAACAACAACCACGGCGCGGTCGCGATCGCGCGGATGTTCTGCGCCTCCTGCAACAGCACGCCCCAGCTCACGACCGGGGCCTGCAGGCCGAGGCCCAGGAACGACAGCGAGGTCTCGGCCAGAATCATGCCCGGAATCGACAGCGTGAGCGACGCGATCAGATAACTGGAGAACGACGGAAGCATGTGGCGGAAAATGATCCGCGGCCGGCTCGCGCCGTCGATACGTGCTGCGGTGACGAAGTCCTCTTCCCGCAGCGACAGGAAGCGACTCCTCACAACCCGGGCAAGATGCGTCCACGCGATCATCGACAGGATGACCGTGACCGCGAAGTATCGTTGCAGGGGCCCCCACCCGGCCGGCACCGCCGCCGCTAAACCGAGCCACAGCGGCAGTGTTGGTATCGACATGAAGAACTCAACCCCGCGTTGGATCGCCGTGTCGACGACGCCGCCGAAGAAGCCCGAGATGCCGCCGAGCACGATTCCCAGCATGAACGCCATCGCGACACCGATCAATCCGACCGACATCGAGACCCTGGCACCGTGAATGATCCGGGAGAGTAGGTCGTGTCCGTTGCTGTCCGCGCCCAGCAGATACATCGGCGCGCTTCCCCCACCGGCCGAGGGCGCGATGAGGTGGATATCACCGGGTATCAGACCGAACATCTTGTACGGCTCACCCTTGGCGAAGAAGCTGACCGGCACCTTTTTACGCTCGTCCGTGGCCCAGGTCTGCGCCAGCGTTTCCCGGTCCTGAGTCGCCTTGTAGCCGTAGACGTAGAGCCCGAATTTGCCGTCGTCGAGCAGGTGCAGCCGCTGCGGCGGCGCATAGGCGTAGTCAGGGTTGTAATGGCTGCTGGAATACGGTGCCAGAAACTCCGCAAAGATTGCCGCCAGATAGATCACAGCTGTGATGACCATACCCAGCGTGGCCAGCCGGTGCCGTCTGAAGCCCCACCACACGAGCTTCCACTGCGGCGCGACCGCGACCCCAGCCTCGTGCGTCGAGCCGGTCGGCGACTCAGGTGTCTGAACAGTCATCGGTACCTCATTCGAACTCGCGGATCCAGCCATGCAAGGAGAATGTCCGAGATCAGGGTGCCGATCACCGTGAGCACACTCACGACGAGGATCACCGAGCCGGCCAGATACATGTCCTGGCCCTTTAGCGCCGCCAGCAGCAACGGCCCTGCCGTCGGCAGGTTCAGCACCTGCGCGACGATCACCTCGCCGGACACCAGGCCCGGCAGTACCCAACCCACCGTGGATACGAACGGATTCAGCGCCACCCGAAGCGGATACCTCACTGTCAGCCGCCGCTCGGGCATACCCCGGGCCCGAGCGGCGACGACGTACGGCTTGTGCAGCTCGTCAAGCAGATTGGCCCGCAGGACCCTGATCAGGCCTGCGGTGCCGCCCATACCCAACACCAAGATGGGCACCCACAGGTGGGCAAGCAGATCGAGCAGCTTGCCGAGGTTCCACGGCGCTTCCTGGAACTCGGGCGAGAACAACCCACCGACGCTCTGGCCGAAGTACCTCAGCCCGATCCACATCAACACCAAAGCGATCAGGAACTCCGGGATCGCCAGCCCCAGGAAACCGAACGTGGTCGCCACATAGTCACCCACGGAGTACTGCCGGACCGCGGAGTAGACTCCGATCGGGAACGCCACTATCCAGGTGAAGAGCAACGTCGTCACCGAGAGAAGCACCGTCAATGGGAGCCGCTCCGCCAACAAGGACGACACCGGCCGATTCCACGCGAACGACATACCGAAGTCACCGTGGAACAGGATCTGGGTGATCCATTTCAGGTACTGCACGAAGATCGGATCGTTCAGGCCGTACCGCGCCGTGAGCTGCGCCAGCTCGGCCTCATCGATCACGTCACCCCTCGCCCGCAGCTGCGACACTATCGTCGACAGATAGTCACCGGGAGGCAGTTGGATGATCACGAATGCCACGACCGAAATCGCGAAGAGTACGGGCACCATCAGCAGAACTCTGCGCCCGATGTAGGTCAACACGACGGCTGCCCCTTCGGTTTTTACGACGCCTACTTTTGCCGAATGAAGTACTGCGTCATGTTGGTCGGTCCTGGCGTCTGCCACGGATAGTCGTCAATCATAGGGTTCTGGACGTTGCGCAGCCGATTACTGACGACCCCGTAATTGCCTTTTGGCAGACTGACTCCGATGTACCAGAACTGTTGTTGTGCAATGTCGATGACCCGGTTCATCAGCTCGGTCTGTTTCGCGGTGTCCGCCGTATTCCTTAGCTGGTAATACAGCTCCATCTGCTCGCGCGCTGCCGGCGCCGGCTCCTCGATGGGGCCTGCCGCGCCCTTCGGTATCGCGCCCGTGAGACCACCTGCGTTGTACCAGTTGGTCCAGGGAATCGCGGCGATCTGCAGCGGGATCATGAAGTCCTGCTGGAAGACCGGATCCAACCCACCGCCGCAGCCGAAGACGGCCGCATCGTGCACGTTGCTACTCACGCGTTCCCAGAAGAGCGCGTCCGCCTGGGCCTTGACGTGCATGTTGACGCCCACGGCGGCGAATTGTTGGCGCATGATCTCGAGAGTCGCGACGTCACGCGGCCTTGCGTCCGACCCGACGTCCACGGTGAAGCTGAACGGCTTGCCGTTCGGACCGAGACGCCGCCCGTCACCGTCCTTGTTTGGCAGCACCCGGTCGAGATAGCGGTTGGCGGTCTCGACGGAGTACTCAGTGAACTGCTTCGCCAGTTTCTCGTTGTAGTACGGCGTACCGGGATGAGGGGCAACCTGGTACGGCTCACCTTGACGCAGGAAGATGGTGTCGATGATCTCCTGCCTGTTCATGGCATGAGACAACCCGATCCGGAAGTTGATGTCGCTGAGGATCTTCCTCATCGCCGGCTGGCGGTGCACCAGGTTCAGGGCGAACGCCATCGTGTTGGAGTCCTCGTACACCAAGTCGAGGATCTGGAACTTCCCCTTTTCTCGGCCCTGCGCGATGAGCGGCTTGTCCCGGAGGTCCATCATGATGGTGAGAAAGACGAGATCGACTTCACCACCGAGCGTCTTCAACTTCGCAACCTCGTTGTCAGACACGAGCTGGTACGAAACCTCGTCGATGTAGGGAAGCTGCCGGCCCTCGGAGTCCACCTTCCAGTAGTAGGGGTTACGTCTTGCGGTCATCCGATTGGAGATCTCACCGGTTCCCTTCGTCACCTGCCATGCGCTGAGCACCGGGAGCTCCGCGTTCTCCCATGGGCTGGCCTTTTGGAGGAAGAGGTCCGCCCAACGGTCCAAGCCAGCCTCCTTGGCCTGTGTCGCGACATCCGGCGTGTATTTCTGGTGGAACTTCCGCAGATAGTGCGCCGGATGACGGGTCGGCCCAACTCCAGAGGCGGTGGCAAGGTTGCCCAGCAGTAGCCCGTGCGGTCCCGAGAATCGGAACGCGATGGTGTGGTCGTCAACCTTCTCGACCTTGAAGGGCTTGTCGCCGGCTTGCAGCCAGGTCGGGATGACGGGGGTGATATCGATGTTGAGGACAACATCTTCGTACCAGAAGACGATGTCATCGGCTCCAAAGGCCTTACCGTCGGACCACTTCATCCCGGGTCGCAGCTTGAAGACGTACTCTGTGGCGTCATCGTTGGTGCTGTAGCTCTCGGCGATGTCCGGAAGGACGTCGTCGGCGGTCCAGGTGTCCATCTTCGGCGCCCACCGCACCAGGTGGTCATACCCGATGGTTCGATCAAGGTATCCGCCGACGCTCTCGGGACCTCCGACGACTACGAGTCTGAGTTCCCCGCCGTAAACTCCGGACTCATCCAGCGGCTTCACGACCAGCGGGGACCTGGGCAGGCGCTCCTTCAACGCCGGAAGATCTCCGCGCTCGACCAGCTCGGTAAGCATCGGCGCTTCCTTGACTCCTGTCGCTGCGCCTTGCTGTCCAGCGCGCTTTCCGCCGGGGTCAGTGGAGAGCAGTTCACATCCCGACATGGCGACGCCGGTGATGACGGCTGCCCCGCTCGTTCGTAGGAATCCCCGTCTGCTCATACCTGTGGGGGTTGATTCTCTGACCATCGCTTGTCCTCTTCGAGAGTTGGCGTGGATGCGCCGGCTCCAGGGGACGCACCGGAACCCGCCGAGCGCACAGGAGCGTGAAGTGAAGAAGCTGTTCCCCGTTGACATGACAAACAGGCGCCTGGACCGGCTGCGCCACTCACCGGCGAGCGGTAGAGACGCCGGTCGAAACAGAAGCCTCAGGGATCCCGAAGAAGTGCGGAAGCTACTTCGGAACCACGCGGATCAGATCCTCGCCCGGAGGTACTCCATAGAGGTGTCCATTGCCTCGACGAGGCCCGCGCTAGTCTCCTCGTCGACGCACAACCATCCGTCGTAGCCGCTGCTCCGCAGCGTGGCAAACATCTTGTCGAGATCGATCGTGCCCTTGCCGAGGAGACGGAACTCGCCTTCGGCGAAGTCCTTCAGATGGAGGTTGTCGATGACTGAGGCGAAATCGGCGACTAGGCCACCCACGTCGGTGATGCCGGACTTCGCCAGATGAGCGGTGTCGATGGTGAGGTGTACAGCATCAGTGTCGGCCGCGTCGAAGAACACGTCGAAATCCCGCCGATGCATAACGGGCTGGTCGTAGTGATGGTGCAAGGAGAGGGCAACGCCTTGGTCGGCGGCTTCCCGACCCACCTTGGACAGCGTTCTCGCGAACCCGGCGATGTCGGCATCGCTGAGCCCGTTTCGGCTGATGCCGTGGCAGAAGACGATCCGCTCCGATCCCACCGCGTTGGCGAACGAGATGATGGAACGCAGATAGGCCAGGCCGTCCGGGTCAAGGCGACCGCCCGCGATCAGCGCCGACGTACATGCCGGGTCATGGCTCCACTGATCGCGAAACCTCTTGGGTTCGCCCAGGTAGGCGTTGTACTGCCCGCCCTTGAGCTGGAGGCCCTCATAACCGGCCTCGCGGAAGCGGTCGAAAAGCAGCCGCTGTTCCTCGGGCCCTGAGGTCGGTTTGGAGAAGGCGATCTTCATGACAGCAGGCCTCCCGTCAACGTGACTGGCTCCCCCGCGCGCGCGGACTCGTAGGCCGCGTCGAGCAATGCGATGGTCCGCAGGTTGTCTTCCCCGCTGTTCGCGGGTTGGCCGCCATCATCGAGCGCATCGAGCAGGCGGTTGAGACTCAGATAGGTGGACTCCGGCTTTCCTCGCCCCGCGTACGGGTTTTCCCAGTGCGAGCTGCCGTCCTTGCCATTCAGACTCACACTGTCGTAACCGAACCGCACGGCGCCCAGCTGGCCAAGGACGACCGTATCCGTCCGCTGCAGCCGACTGGAGAAACTCTGCACATACGACACGGGTATGTGATCGAAGAGCAATTGGGTGAACGCATCCGTCTCACCCGTACATTCGACTTCCGGCGAGGACGACGTGCGGCACCACACCCACGTCGCTTCCCGACCGAGCATGTAACGAAAGCCATCGAACCAGTGCACACCCATCACCGACATGGCGTGGCGTTCGACCTGAGTGCGCCAACCACGATCCTGCCGAAACATGAAGTTGTGATGGGTCACACCATAGACTTCGCCGATCCGGCCGTCCGCGATGAGCGCTCTGGCGATGTCGAAACCATAGTGGTCGCGGAAGTTCTGGTTGACGGCGAGCTGAACCCCTGCTTTCGAGCAGGCTCCGACGATCTGATCAGCCTCGACAAAGCTGTCCGCGAGCGGTTTCTCGACGAGAATGTGCTTACCCGCGGCGGCCAGCGTTCTGACCATGTCCTGACGAACGTTGGTAGGCGTGCAGAGGACTGCGACGGTCCAATCACTGCCGTCGATCATCTCCTCCAGGCTGGAGAACACTTGCTCCACCCCGTATGTCCGCTGAGCCCATTCGCGTCGCTCCTGCAGTGGATCGCAGGCGGCAACGATCCGGACGCGCTCAGGATGGGCGAGATAACCGTCGAAATGCATCGCGGACACACCACCACATCCGACCATCGCGATCTCGTGAACGGTCATCGACTCTCCTCATCTTTTCACCTGTGGTCCGCCGTCCAGACGTCGAGAACCAGATCGGTCTCGTTACCGAGCCAGAACACGCGGTTAACATCGCGGAGCTATCCTGACAGGGACACATTCTTGGAAGCCATAGCCAATTGGACGCTATTGGTTTACATTCTCATTCCGATCCTGCTCGTCGGTAGGTCGATAACACCACCACTTGGGTCCTGAACCCAATACTGGACGCCGCGTAGCCAGGCACGACACGGAATACAGCGACCTATGTTCATCCTCATTCCGCGCCCACGACCTGGCGGTCCGCTGTCGAGAAGGTGATCAGCAGCACAGCCCGATCGGCTCCGATGTTCTGGGCGTTGTGGACCTGCCCGGTCGGGATGGAGATGGTGTCTCCCTCGGCCATCTCGAAGTACTCGTCTCCAAGTCGGTGGCGGATCTTTCCGTGCAGGACGTGCAGCACCTCATCGCAGTTCGGGTGATAGTGCGGTTGGTTGGCCTGGCCGGGCTCGATCTGGCAGCGGCCGACGGTGAGCGTGTCGGAGTTACCCAGTGCTCCGGAGACGAACCAGTTCAGGCGTCCCCACGGGTGCTCCTCGCCGGCGTTGTCCTGTGCCCGGGTGATGCGCGCTTTCGTCATGCTGTTCCGCTCCGTCGTTCGGTTTCGTTCGTATGGTTGGTTGGTTGGTTCGTACCATCAGTCGATCAAGGGGTCGATGTCGACAAAGGCCTTGATCTGCGCGGTGATCGCGCGTTCGGTCGGCAGGCGCTCCATCGACGAAGCACCGTAGAAGCCGTGGACGCCTCTGGACCGGCGCAGAACGTATGCCGCGTGGTCAGGTTCGGCGACCGGACCGCCGTGACACAAGACGAGTACGTCGTCGCGGACCTCGCGGGCCGCCTTCGACCACATTGTCGCCAGCTCCGCACAGTCGTCGAGGCTGCGTACGGTCTCCGCTCCTACCGCGCCTCCGCTGGTCAGCCCGAAGTGGCAGACCACGATGTCCGCGCCGGCCTCGGCCATCGCGGCCGCGTCCTCGACCGAAAAGACGTACGGCGTCGTCAGCAGATCGAAGCCCCGCGCGCGACGGATCATGTCGACCTCGAGCGCATAGCTCATCCCGGTCTCTTCGAGGTTGGCGCGGAAGACTCCGTCGATCAGGCCGACGGTCGGGAAATTCTGAACGCCGGAGAAGCCCAGCCGGGCCAGCTCGGGCAGGAAGACGTCCGGGTCGTAGAAGGGGTCGGTCGCGTTGACCCCCGCAAGCACTGGCGTCCGCTCGACCACGGGCAGAACCTCCCGAGCCATCTCGACAACGACGTCATTAGCGTTGCCGTACGCCATCAGGCCGGCGAGAGATCCGCGGCCTGCCATCCGGTAGCGGCCGGAGTTGTAGATGACAATCAGGTCGATGCCACCAGCCTCCTCACACTTAGCGGACAGCCCGGTACCGGCACCACCGCCGATGATCGGGCGGCCGGCGGCAACTTTGCTGTGGAGTCGGCCGAGGATCGTCTTCCTGGACAGGTGGCTCATCAATCTCCTCCGTTGCCGGCGTCGCCGGCGACCGTGCCCTTACCGGCGACGCCGGCAGTGATGAAGGCGTCCAGCTTGTCGACCATCGAGGCCGCGAACGCTGGGTCGTTGACGTCGAGGTCCAGCTCGACAAGTTCGACTCGAGAGCGGTCCAGGGTCGACCTGACGGCGTCGTAGAGAGCCTCGTCGGCGGCGGCGTCATGGAAGGGCCCGCCCTCCCCCGCGATGGCCGAGATCCCCCGCAGCGGAAGGAATAGCGCCGCCGGACCAGTGCTCGCGTTGAGTCGGGTCGCCAGCCGCGTACCCAGCTCGGCGCACTCCTGCGGCGTCGTCCGCATCAGCGTGACGCTGGGGTTGTGGACGTAGAGCTTCCGTTCGGCGAACCTGTCCGGCACAGTGTCCTTCGGGCCGAAGTTGACCATGTCGAGTGCCCCAACGGACACCACCTGCGGCACGCCCGCACGCCCGGCGGCGGTGAGCCGGTCCGGTCCCGCCGAGAAGACGCCGCCGACAAGTTCGTCTGCCAGCTCGGTCGTCGTGACATCGAGTACACCGGCCAGCCAGCCGGCGGCGGCAAGCCGTTCGAGGGTGCGGCCGCCCACTCCGGTCATGTGAAAGACCAGCACCTCGTAGCCGCACTTCTCCAGGAGTTCGCGAGCAGCGCTCACGCAGGGCGTCGTCACGCCGAACATGCTGGCAGCCAGCAGCGGGCGATCCTCAACCCTGCTGGGTTCGGCGGTGGTCACCATGCCGGCCAGGGCCGCCGCGGCGTTCGCAAGGATGCGCGCCGAGAGCCGGTTGACCCCGGCGACATCCGTCACGCTGGGAAAGAGCACGAGGTCGCTCTCGGCGACGTACGCCCGGGTGTCGCCGGAGGCGGCCGTCGAGACGATCACCTTCGGAACGCCCAGTGGCAGCTCGCGGAACGCCTGCGCGGCGATCGAGGTACCACCCGTGCCGCCAAGGGCGAGAGCTCCGGCACAGGATCCCTGCTGGTGCAGCCGTTTCAGCACCTCGGCGGCTCCGCGCGCCATCGCGGTCACAGCCGCGCCGCGGTCGCGGGCGGCAGCGAGCCCGGCGAGGTCGACACCTGCGGCGGCCGCGACCTCGACCGCCGTGATGTCCGCGGCCAGGACGTCGGCCGCCGTATTGGGGTGCTGGAATATGCCGGCGTCCACGACCACCACGTCCAGGCCAGCCTCGACGAGACGGTCACAGACGAAGGAGTACTCGGCGCCCTTGGTGTCCAGAGTGCCTAGAAGAACGACGGTTGCCACTACCGGTCATCCCTCCTCTCGTCCCGAGGATTCGATACATCTCCGCGCTACAGCGGGGTGCGATTCCGTTCCGACTTGGCGATGATCGGGCGATGGGAACCAGCAGCACCAGATCCAATCCGGCCCAGGTGGTTTACATCGGCGCGCCGCGGCTAACCCGGTTGCTGGACGGCTGGGGGGACCAGCCGGGTGGCCTGAGCACCCGGCTCGCCGAAGCCCTGCGCCAGCTGGTCCGCTCCGGGCAGCTCCCCGCAGGCACCCGGCTGCCGTCCGAACGAGTCCTCGCATCCGCTCTTGGCCTCGGTCGTACGACGGTCGGCCAGGCGTTCGACACCCTCCGCGCCACCGGCGTCCTGATCAGCAGGACGGGCAGCGGGACCTTCGTCTCGACCGCTGCCTTCCACGCGCCTGCTCGCGGCGACGACCGACTCCGGTCATTCGTGACGAGCCCGTTTGGCTCCGGCGGTCCCAGCACCGGCCACCCGACGGCGCGAATCGACCTGCGGAGCGCCGCCCTACCAGGGATCCCGATGGTCGCGGAGGAGCTCGACCGGCTCACAGCCGCAGATTTCATCGAGACCCTGCCATCACACGGCTACGTCCCGCGCGGACTGCCCGTGCTGCGCACCGCGGTCGCCAACTACTACACAGCTCTCGGCCTACGGACGGAGCCCGGACAGATCCTCGTGACCTCCGGCGCCCAGCAGGCAATGCGGATCCTGGCCGAGACGCTGATCGAGCCCGGTGGCACCGTCGTCGTGGAAGAACCCACCTTCCGCGGCGCGATCGAGGTCCTGCGCAGCGTCGGAGCCCACCTGGTCGGCGTACCCAGCGGGCGCGACGGCGTCGACATCGACGCCCTGGCCGCGACGGTGCGCACCCACCGGCCGGTGTTCGCGCTCCTGCAGTCAACGGTGCACAACCCCACCGGCTCGGTGCTGCCCGAGTGGGCCCGCGCGGCGGTGGCCAGGTTGTCCGCCGAGACCGGCCTCACGATCGTCGACGACGCCGCGCCCACCGACGCGATCATTGACGGCCCACTGCCTCCGCCGCTGGCGTCGTACGGCGGTCGAGTACTCACCCTCGGCTCCGCCAGCAAAGGATTCTGGGGCGGCCTCCGGGTCGGCTGGCTGCGTGCCGACCGGCGCCTGGTCGAACGCCTCGCGGTCGTCAAGGGAGCCGAGGACCTGGGCACGTCGATCCCTGCCCAGGTGGTGACCGCGCGCCTCCTCAACCGCGCGGCCGAGGCCCGCGCTCACCGCCGCGCCACCCTGAGCGTCGCGCGGGAGCTCGCCCTCCAAATCCTCGCCGACGAGCTGCCGACCTGGCGGCCCTACACACCAGCCGGTGGCGCGTCGCTATGGATCGGGCTACCCAAGGGCCACTCCGCGACCACATTCGCCGAACGCGCGGGCCGGGCCGGGGTCGACGTCCTCGCCGGCCCGACGTTCAGTTGCCAGGACGTACTCGACGGCTGGCTGCGGGTGGCGTTCGCCGTGCCGCAGGACGTAGTCGCCAGCGGGCTGCACCGGCTCGCCGAACTGTGGCACGCCGGCCATGACGGCGCCCAGCGACCATGAGCACCCCCCTGCAACCTGCCTGCATGAATAGTGAAGGGACGCGGGGATGGGGTAGAAGTTCGGGCTGGTAGCCGTTACGCCGGATACACCCCTGCTCGCCGTGGCCGGCCTGGTGGTGATCAACGCAAGTGGAGTGCCCCGGGTTTTCCGGACATCCGCCCCAATTAGTGCCGTATCAGGCAATGTTGGCCCTGTTGACGATTTCGCGTAGGCGTTTGTCGTTGGCGTGGCGGTTTCGCCAGTTGATGTAGCGGCGGATCATGCTTGCCTGTTCGGTGTGGGTGGTGTGGTCGGTGCCGTCGAGGGTGCAGTAGCGCAGGGCGGTGAACTGGGCTTCGATGCGGTTCAGCCAGGAGCTGTTGGTCGGGGTGTAGGCGATCTCGACGTTGTTGGCTTTGGCCCAGTCACCGACCCGGGAGTCCTTGTTCGTGGTCAGGTGCGGGGAGAAGTTGTCGCAGACGATCGCGATGCGGACCCGTGGCGGGTAGAGACCGCGCAGATAGCGGCAGAACTGCAGGAACTGCCTACGCTTCTTGATCGTCTTGATGTGCCCGTACAGCTTGTCCTTGCCCAGGTCCAGCGCGGCGAACAGATGCCGGACGCCATGCGGGCGGGTGTAGGTCGCCCGCCGCCTTGGCCGCGGCCCGCGGCCGGGGTTCTTGTGTTTGCCGCCCCGTTCGGCCCACTGCCGGCCAGGGTGGGGTTGGAGGTTCAGTGGCCCGAACTCGTCCACGCAGAAGATGACTTCGGGTTCGCCCGGCTCGGGCCTCACCTCACCGTCAGCGATCGCGTACAGGTGCTCCACACGTGCTTTCTTGGCGGCGTAGTCGGGGTCGCGGGAGGTCTTCCAGGTCTTTACGCGTTGAAAGGAGACGCCCTCCTCGCGGAGCAGGACCCGAAGACCCTCGTGGCTGATGTCGTCGACCACCCCCTCAGCTTGTCGTTTAACCTCGGTGAGCCACCTTGGTCGACGTAGTTGATCTGTGTCGGCGTGTCTTGCTGGTAGCAGAACGGCCATCGCCTGATGATCTTCGGGTTCCGACCAAAGAACGTCCGAAGGTGGCAAGCGATGGCCGCGCAGAGCAGTTTGCCTCATGCACCGTGTCGAGACGAGTCAGACACTCACGCTCTTTTGGATCTTTCCCGGTTCCGTGTCGCGTTCTATGACTGCTTGACCGCGCGTGCGGATGCCTTGTTCGAGCTGACCGACGTCGTCCTGTGTGAGCAGGGGCCGGTGAACACACTGGTCGAGTTGTGCCTTGCCGGCCAGCACCGGCGCGGGCATGGCGGCCTGTACGACGGGTTGAACCCCGGACGGATCGATATCGCCAAGCTGAGCTGTTCGCTGGCCGGGTTGAACGTCCCCCGTGACCGGGACAGGCGGATCGTGCTCGGTGTCGATGTCAGTAACTGGCTACGCCCAGACGCCGCCACCAGCACGCAACGACTGTTCTGTCACACCTACGGCCGCGGCAAGAGCCAGGCGCAGATGATCCCAGGCTGGCCGTACTCGTTCGTCGCGGCGTTAGAGACCGGGCCCAGCTCATGGACCCAGATCCTCGATGTGGTGCGGCTTGGACCTACCGACGAGGTAACCGACCGCACCGCACGCCAGGTCCGTGACGTGATCACCCGGCTCGTGCAAGCCAGACAGGACTGGGGGTTTTGGGCAGGTTCGTCCGGTTCCTGGTCCAGCTCTCGAAGGGAACCGGCATCTCGTCGCGGTATCAGCCCCCGGCAAAGGTTCTCGCAAGTGGAAAGCTAGATTACTAGTTGTGAGAACGTCTCGGTTACTTCCGCTCCTGCGGTCGCAGACCCAGGGCAGCCTGCTCGCACAGCTTTACCTGCATCCAGGGTCGGAGTACAGCCTCACCGATCTTGCCCGATCGATCGGTGTGAGTGTGAAGACGATCCACCACGAAGCGGACCGTCTGACCGAGGCTGGGCTGATCACCTCGCGGCGGCTCGGGAACCTACGGCTGGTCGCGGCGGACACCAGCCACCGGTTGACCCGGCCGCTCACCGACCTGCTGATAGCCACCTATGGACCGCTGCCGGTGATGACCGAACTACTCGCGGGCGTCGAAGGCGTGGACGAGGCGTTCATCTACGGATCGTGGGCAGCCCGACATGCCGGCGAACCGGGGCCGGTTCCCGCGGACCTGGACGTGCTGGTGATCGGCACGGCAGACCTCGACGACCTAGACACTCTTGAACGCCAAGCCCGCGACCGGCTCGGCTTCGACGTCCACATTCACCGGACAAGCCGTGAGGCGTGGGACGGGCCGGCCGGTGATCCATTTCTGAGCCACGTGCGAGACCGTCCACTGATCCAGCTCGACCTCAGCCGGTCCAGCAACACCGAGCCAACACCCGACGAAGTGAACACAAGCCCTGGGGAGGACGAGTGAGACGGTGGGAGCAAGGCCGGTCGACGATCGAGCGACTCCTCAAGGAACAACGGCTGCAACGTGTCACCGCCAGTCGCGACCACGCGGAGAAAATGCTGGCCCAGGCGCGACGCTACGCCTCCTCCGCTCGAAAACTCGTCTCCACCGATCCCGACGGCGCCTACGTCCTCGCCTACGACGCTGCACGCAAAGCACTGACCGCTGTCCTGGAAAACCAAGGTCTGCGTCCCACCAGCCGGGGCGGACATGTTGTCGTGATCGACGCGGTCACCGCACAGCTGGATCCACCACTTGGACAGATCCTGCGACCAGTCGATCGGATGCGGTCACGCCGCAACCGAGTCGAATACCCCGACGTCAACGTCCCGGAGGTCACCCAACAAGAAGTCGCCGAAACCCTGCCCAAGGTCGACGCCGTACTCGACACCGCCGCGAAGGTGATCGATGCAATGCCCGTATGGAGTTGACCGCCACGATCGCCCCTTACTGTAAGACCACCCGACAGCCCTCGCCGCAGGCTGCTAGGTGTACTGGTCACTCCCAAACGAAGCCCCCACAATCCACCACGATGCCTCGCAATAGACCTGCGGAGACGTGGAGCCATCGAGGGGACCTGAACCCCTAACCACCCGATTACAAGCAGGTCGATGACGTGTCGTCACGGTCCATGCTCGTCCAGTTCACGCGGAGAACTCCGCGGTGAGCAGCTCGCACGGGTCGTAGTGGTCCATGCTCGTCCAGGCCGCGCGTTAGCAGTCGCGTTAGCAAAAGCGACGCATTACGAGTGGGTCTTCGCGCTCGGGTCCCCCGGATTCGACCGTTCCTGACCGTGGCCTGCTCATCCATGCTCGGGACGTCGTCGGCCTAGTGCTCGCCGTTGCAGCACGCAGCAAGGGCATGCCAAGCTCGGGCGCCATGACGGACAAGCGCGCCGACCTGTTCCTCACTTGGATGGGACTCATCGACAGTTACACGCTCGACCGAGCGCGGAAGGACCTCATCCAAGACGAGCTCGACTTCGAGCCGCACCCGGGTGCGTGGGGCATCCGCCCGCGGGGCGAGCAACGTACGAAGCACGCCGGCGGCGATGACAGCGGCCAGTGGGTCGTCGAGTGCGACTGGGACCTTGCGACCGACGAGTACGACGGCAAGCCGGTCCTGATGCCCATGACAACCATCAACTGGCTGCTCAACCACTTCGGCGCCGCGCCCGGCCTGTTCGCCGAGCTCGAGATCGTCGGCGGCCCCACCACCCCGACACGCGAGATCTACGGGCGCATGTGGGGCCACACGATCATCCCCACCGTCGACGAGGGCCTAGCGCGATTCAACGACGGCTGGGCCGCGCTCAAGGAAGCGCTCAAGAACACGACCGACGAGATGCTCGAGCGGGACTACCCGGGCCATCCCTGGCGGCGCGGCGACCACGCCCTCGCGGCGATGCTCAACGAGGTGAGCCACCA
>NZ_KB892812.1 GCF_000373925.1 Actinopolymorpha alba DSM 45243
TTCGGCGGTGACGGCCTGGACCAGCAGCTGAATCAGGACGTCGGCGTTGCGCTGGGACTGGGTGCGGGTGTCATCAGAACCACTCTTGCGGGCGTACTTGTCGAGTAGCGCCTGCAACCGGGCCGCCGCCTCGGGAGGAAGCCGGTAGGAGCCTGTGATGCTGCCGTCGTCTTCCAGNTGTGCTGTCAAGTACCGGTTGCGGTGGGCTTTCTCCTCATCGCGCTGATGCCCATCAGGATCCAGAACCTGTCGCAGGTATTTACCGGCGCGCGCGACCTTCTCCACCGTCGAAAACTCATCGCGAGCCAGATTCAGCAGTGTCTCTTCGGCCACCCGGGCGGCATCATCGTTTTTCAGGACGTCGACGGCCGCGGTGATCGCGGTGGCCATGCCGTAGGAGATCGCTCCCGCAGCCAACGCCGCCGTCGTCGCCTGAAGCCGCCGGAATTGCTTGCCGTTGCGTTGATGCACCGAGGCGGCGTACGAATTCATCCGCCCACCCGCGCGAAGCCACGCCGACGTCGACGAAAATCCCGCCGCCTTCGCTTCCCTAACGCGTGCACCACACCAACGCGAGTGTCGAACGCGAGCCGCACCAGATCAACAACCCGCATCAGCCGATCCGCCTGCTCCAACGCCGCCGCACCAGAATCCGGCACCGGCAACTCCAGCACCGCACGGGCGGCCGACTCCAAAGAAGTAAGCGTCGACTCGGCAACACTCCCCGTCGAACTCATATTCGAATGATAGAGCCCAGTGATCCATTTCGCCAACGAAGAAAGCACCGAAATTCATCAGACTTTTAATCCACAGGCAATATCCACAGGCTGCGATCCCACAGTGCGAAATCCACAAGCTATGTCCACAGGGTGACCCGATTCACCCACCACGCCTCATTCCACAAACAAGCCAGTGCTCCAGGAATGTCGCCCGCCGCCGCTAAGCTCCTTTGTCATGACGAACGCATCCACAGCCCACCCGGTGCAGGTCACCGTCAGTGGCGCGGCCGGGAATGTCGCCTACCCTCTGCTCTTTCGCATTGCCGCCGGCGAGGTATTCGGGCCAGAGACTCCGGTAGTGCTCCGGCTTCTCGAGATCGAGCCCGCCCTCCAGGCCCTCGACGGTGTCGCGATGGAGCTCGACGACTGCGCTTTCCCGCTCCTCTCCGACATCGTCTGCACCGCGGATCGGGAGAAGGCGTTCGACGATACGTCGTGGGCCTTGCTCGTGGGTGCCATGCCGCGTAAGCAGGGCATGGAGCGTGGCGACCTGCTCACCGCGAACGCCGGCATCTTCGGCCCGATCGGTTCCGCCCTCGCGGCCGGCGCGGCTGACGACGTCCGCATCCTTGTCGTCGGTAATCCCTGCAACACCAACTGCCTGATCGCGCGGGCGCACGCGCCTGAGATTCCCGATGATCGGTGGTTCGCGATGACCCGATTGGACGAGAATCGCGCCAGGGCGCAATTGGCCCTGCGGGCCGGCGTACCTGTGGCGCGGGTGAGTAACGTCGCGATCTGGGGCAACCATTCGGCCACCCAGTACCCCGACGGGTTCAACGCCCGGATCGGCGATCGGCCGGCGCCTGAGGTCATTGACGATCAGGTATGGCTACAAGGTGAGTTCATCGAGACCGTGCAGAAGCGCGGCGCGGCGATCATCGCGGCCCGTGGGCAATCCTCGGCCGCCTCGGCGGCCAGCGCGATCGTCGATTCCGTGCGCGCGTTGCATCTGGGCACGCCGGCCGACGACTGGACCTCGATGGCGGTGCTCAGCCGTGGGGAGTACGGCGTACCGGAAGGACTTTCGTTCAGCTATCCGATCACCAGCGAAGGCGCCCATTGGCAGGTCGTCGAGGGTCTGCCGCACGATGCCGAGGCCCGCGAGCGGATCCGCCTAACGACAGAGGAGCTCCTCCAGGAACGCTCACTGGTCGAGGAGTTGCTTCCCTAACGGCGTTGACGTTCCTTCACGAAGCCCTGCCGCCGTCGCTCGCCCGCCTCTGCCATGTCACGACCGAGCAGGCCGAAGAACGTCGCCATCTCATCCAGCCGATCGCCCGCGGGTGTCCCGGCGCCGAGAACGCCGGCGCCCTGACGGGCGGTGTCCGCCCACATCGCGATCGACCGCACACTCGCTGACCAGGCGCGGTACCAAACGTCGTCGTCGATGACGTACCGCTCGCGACGTCCGCGGGGGTCGCGTTCCCGCCTGACCAGTTGGAGGTTTTCGAGGTAGCCGACGGCCTTGGAGATCGAGGCCGGGCTGACCTGTAGTCGCTCGACGAGTTCGGCAGCGGTGACGCTGGTGCTGTCGCTGGTGAGGAAGCACGCGAGAGTTCTGGCGACCATCCGGGGAAGGCCCGTCTCGACCATCATCGCCACGAACCGCTCCGTGAAGCCACGCATGGCCGCGCGGTCACGTTCGTACGGATCGGTGGCCTCTGGTGCGGACGACAGACCCACCCGGCTCCGGCGCGCCCGGCGCCCGGCCGCGCGATGCGCGTGGTCGGCGCGGTAGCCGTCGTATCCGCCGTTGCGGGTCACCTCGCGACTGACCGTCGACGTCGGTCGCTCGAGGGCCCGGGCGATTTCGGCGTACGAATGCCCGTCGGCGAGCCTAGCCGCGATCCGCTGGCGGTCGTCGTACGTCAGGCGACCTCCCGGCATGTCCCCGCCTCCCTGCTCGACTGCCGTGGGGACAGTGTGCGGTCACATCGAGAGTGGTGCAACGCGAATCAGGCAGCGTTGCGTTTGACGGCAGAGTCATTGCAACGTACGGCGTCAAAACCTCGCTAAAACACAGGAAACAACGGCGCTCAGACTTCAGGAGTACGAAAACGCAACGTAGCCTTCGTCGTGAGCTGAAGATTCGAGAGGCGACGACCGAGGCGGCTGGCCCGGCAGCTGGTCCCATCGGCCGGAAGGAGCCGACCATGCCCGACCGCGATCCCGACCTCGCGCCCGCGACGTCCTCCGTCGAGGCCTCCGCGAGTTCCCATGCCACGGCGGAGCCTTTGCCTATGACGCGGGCCCCGGGATGCCCCTTCGATCCGCCACCGGAGCTGGCGCGGTTGCGCGCGGAGCGCCCGGTGAGCCGGATGCTTTACCCCGACGGTCACGTGGGCTGGCTGGTGGCCAGCCGGGTGTTGGTGCGGGAGGTCCTGGCAGACCCGCGGTTCAGCGCCCGCGCGGAACTCATGCACAACCCACTTCCCGGCGCGGCGCAGTCCAACGGACAGCCCGCACCGCCGGGCATCTTCACGCGGACCGACCCGCCGGCACATACCCGCTATCGGCACCTGCTCACCGGGCAGTTCACCGTCCGGCGGATGCGCCAGCTCACCGCACGAGTCCAGGAGATCACCGCGGAGCACCTGGACGCGATGGAGCGGCACGGTCCACCGGTTGACCTGGTGGAGGCCTTCGCCCAGCCCATTCCAGCCCTGATGATCTGTGAACTCCTCGGAGTGCCCTACGACGATCGTGCGCATTTCCAGCGCCAGGCGGGAACGTTGATGCGTCTCGACGTCCCTCTCGAGGAACGCGCCGCCGCCTACACCGCGATGCAGGACTACCTTCGCGAACTTGTGCTCGCCAAGCGGGCGAAGCCCACTGACGACCTGCTCAGCGGCCTGGTCTCCAGCGACCTCGACGACGTCGAGCTGACCAACATCGCGTTCACCCTGCTGGGCGCCGGGCTCGACACCACAACCAACATGCTGGCGCTCGGAGTCTTCGCCCTGCTGTGCAATCCCGACCAGCTGGCCCTCCTGCGAGCCGAACCCGAACTCACCAACCCGGCAGTGGAGGAACTCCTTCGCTATCTGAGCATCATCCCCGGCACCGTTCGGGTCGCGCTGGAGGACGTCGAGCTGGGCGGCCAGCAGATAAGGGCAGGTGAGGCGGTCACCGTCTCCATCCCGGCGGCCAACCGCGACCCGGAGCGGTTCAGCGATGCCGACACCCTCGACCTGCACCGCTCGGCTACCGGGCACGTCGCCTTCGGACACGGCATCCACCAGTGCCTCGGGCAGCAACTCGCCCGCATCGAGATGCAGGTCGGATATCCCGCGCTGTTCACGAGGTTTCCGACGCTCCGGCTGGCCGTGCCAGCTGGGGATGTGCCGATGCGTACGAACATGCTCATCTACGGTGTCCACCGACTGCCGGTCACCTGGGATGGCGCGTAATCGCTCGACTGACAAGGAGAACGGGGAGAAACGCACGTATGGAACGCGAGAAGATCACGCTGACCGGTGCCCAGGAAACCTTGCTGGCCACGTTGTACGCCCGGGCGCTGGACAGCCGCGCGCCCCGCTCCGTCCTGCACGACCACGAGGCCGACGAGGCGATCCGGCGGATCGACTACGACTTCGGCAAGACGGCCATGAACGCCACGACCGCGGCCGGGGTGGCGCTGCGAGCCCGGCAGCTCGACCAGTGGACCACGGCGTTCTTGACCGATCACCCCGAGGCCACCGTGCTGCATCTTGCCTGCGGCCTCGACACCCGGGTCCACCGGATCAGCCGCGACCACGTGGTGGGGGTGGGCCCGGCGGGCGAAGCCCGGAGGGGCCGGAACCACACCGTGGGGGTGGGCCCGGCGGGTGAAGCCCGGAGGGGCCGGAACCACACCGTCCGTTGGTTCGACGTCGACTATCCCGAGGTCATCGAGCTGCGCGAACGCCTCCTCCCGAAGCCCACCGGCGACTATCAGATGCTCGGCGCCTCGGTGACCAGCGACGACTGGCTCGACGCCGTACCCAACGACCGTCCCACGGTGGCCGTCTTCGAGGGCCTGACGATGTATCTCACCAAGGAGGAGGGCCGGCGGCTCATCCAGCGGATCACCGGGCGATTCCCGAGCGGCCAGCTCCTCTTCGACTGCTACGGCTCGCTGGGCATCCGGCTGCAGAAGCTGGTGCCCGCGGTACGCAAGGCCGGCGCCACGCTGCACTGGGGCATTGACGACCCGCACGAGATCGAGGGCTGGCACGCGGGGCTGGAATGCCTCGACGACCTGCGGAGCGTCGACATGCCGGGCCTGGACCTGCTGCCCCGGTCAGGACAGGTGAGTATGTGGGTGATGGCCCATCTGCCTGGATTCCGTGACATCGGCCGGATCCTGCGCTATCGGTTCTGACGCCTTGCCGGCCTGAGGTGGGGCCGAGGCAGGGAACTCCCTCGGCGAGAGGTCGCAAGCTGTAGACAGGGAAGGGCGGGTGGGGGTGGGCCCAAGCGGGCGTAGCCCGCGAGGGGCTGGAACCAGCACTGTGGGGGTGGGCCCAAGCGGGCGTAGCCCGCGAGGTGCTGGAACCACCACAGTGACCTCTCAAAAAAACGGAAGCCGGCGTTGCTTCCGTCGCGAACCGGGGGTGCTCGACATGAACGCACACATCACTGCCGATCCGCGGTACTCCAAGGCCCACCTCATCGATCCGAGCCCTTACGGCTACATCCACATCGGCGCGGAGATCAGCCCGCCATCTCGTCCGGGCCCGATCCTGCGCCGAAGCCCCGAGAAAAGAAGGCTCGAGAACCACCTGAAAGGCCTGGGCCGCCAACTGGAACAAGTCGACAATGTCGTGAAAGTCACGGTGTACGACGCGGTCGGCATCCCCCCGCTGCAGCGGCTGCCCTATGTCAGGGAACGCATCAACACGATCGAGCTCCCGCGGTTTGACGTCGCCATCCTCGTCGAAACCACCTCGCCGACCGTGATCCCCGAGGCGCAGGCATCACAGGCGTACGACGCGCTCCTCGGCGCGCTGGGAGAGCAGGCCAAACGAACCCGCGTCACCACCGCCCGCAACGCCAAGCGGATCGGCGACGTCGACAAGACTCGGCCAGGCACCTTTATTTTCAACCATTTCGTTGCCGATGACGCCGCTGTCATGGTCGACCTTTTCGACTACCTTGCCGGATGGTTCGAGGTCGAGGCGGGGCTGGACAATTCGACTCTCCTCACGCCACTTGAGGAATCTCCGTACGTCGCAATCAACCACGCTCGCTCGGGCGGCAGTCCGGTGCGGCTCGCGGCGCGCGTGTTCCCGAAGAAGAGCTTCCGCGACTATGTGCTGGGCAACCTTCAGGCGAACAACGTCGGCGCGATGCCGGTCTTGTACCGCCTCGCCTAGGCGGTGCGGGCAAAGGTCGCTCCGCGGATCGTCATAGGGTCGGTGCCACTCGTACCAGTCGACCTTCCGCCGGGACGGTGTGGTGGCTTTGGATGGCTCCGTAGAGGGAATCGTGCCAGCTTCGGCATACCGCGTGATCGGCCTGATGTCGGGTACGTCGTACGACGGCATCGACGTGGCCGTCGCGGATCTGGCGTTCGACGGTGACACGATCGTGCTGAGCCCACTGGGCGCGTTGGAGCACGCTCACCAGCCGGAGGTTCGCGACCTCATCGCCAGTGTGCTGCCCCCGGCGCGCGTCACTCTCGAGGATGTCTGCCGGCTCGACACCCTGCTCGGTCAGGCGTTCGCGGACGCGGCGGCGCGGGGGATCGCCGAGCTGGCCGGCGGTCGAGCCGACCTGATCGTCTCCCACGGACAGACGGTCTTTCACTGGATTGAGGCCGGCCGGGCGCTCGGCACCCTCCAACTCGGCCAGCCCGCCTGGATCGCCGATCGCACCGGCACGCCCGTCATCTCCGACCTGCGCGCCCGCGACATCACCCGCGGCGGGCAGGGTGCCCCGCTGGTGAGCGTCCTCGACGTCCTTCTCCTCCCGCCCGGTGACGCGCCCAGGGCCGCCCTCAACCTCGGCGGGATCGCCAACCTCACACTCATCCGGCCGCTGGGTGGTTCCAGCCCGACCCGGGCTTCGCCCGTCTGCGCCCACCCCTACGGCCACGGGAGCGTGCTCGCCTACGACCTTGGCCCGGCCAACGCGCTCATCGACCTGGCCTGCCGTCGCTACTTCAACGAGCCGTACGACGCCGACGGTCGGCATGCCGCCGCGGGTCGCCTCCACGGGGAGTTGCTGGCCGCGCTCCTCGACGAGCCGTACTTCGACCGCCCGGCGCCCAAGTCGACCGGCAAGGAGCTGTTCCATACGGGCTACCTCGACGCCCGGCTGGCCCTCCTCCCAGACGAGCCGCCGGCGGCCGACGTCGTGGCCACCGTCACCGAACTCACGGCCAGAATCGTCGCCCGGGAGTGCGCGCGGCACGGGATCCGTGAGCTGGTCGCGTCCGGTGGCGGCGTACGCAATCCGTGGCTGATGCGGCGCATCGCCGACCTGGCCGGGCCGGCCGTCCACGTCGGACTGATCGACGACGCTGGTCTTCCAGCTGACAGCAAGGAGGCGTACGCCTTTGCCCTGTTGGGTTTTCTCACCCTCCACGGTGTTCCCGCGACGATCCCGGCGTGCACCGGAGCGGACCGGCCGGTGTTTTTGGGCAGCCTCACGCCGGGTAACGAACCGCTGCACGTTCCCCCACGATCATGCGCGGTTCCGACCCGACTGCGGATCGAGGCCGGGTAAGGCGAGAGGATCAGACCATGACGGAAACGACGACCGAGACCACCGAGACGACGGGTCAGCCCGTCCAGGCTGACATCGCGGTCACCGGCCTGGCCACGATGGGCCGCAACCTGGCCCGCAACCTCGCGCGCCACGGGCACATCGTTGCTGTTCACAACCGCACGAAGGCGCGTACCGACGCGCTCATCGCGGACCATGGCAACGAAGGCACCTTCGTGCCGGCCGCCTCGCTCGAAGAGCTCGTCGCCGCACTGAAGCGGCCGCGCAAGGTGATCATCATGGTGCAGGCGGGTGCGCCCACCGACGAGGTGATCGAGCACCTGGCCACCATCCTCGAGCCGGGCGACATCGTGGTCGACGGCGGCAACGCGCACTTCATCGACTCCCGGCGGCGCGAGTCCGCGCTGCGCGAGCGTGGCCTCCACTTCGTGGGCACCGGTATCTCCGGTGGCGAAGAGGGCGCACTGAACGGCCCGAGCATCATGCCCGGCGGCACCGCCGAGGCCTACCAGACCCTGGGGCCCATCCTCGAATCCATCGCCGCCCGGGTCGACGACACCCCCTGCTGCACCCATGTCGGTCCCGACGGCGCCGGACACTTCGTCAAGATGGTCCACAACGGCATCGAATACTCCGACATGCAGCTCATCGCCGAGGCGTACGACCTTCTCCGTACGGTCGTCGGAAAGTCGCCGGAGGAGTTGGCGGGAGTCTTCCGGAGCTGGAACGAAGGCGACCTCGAGTCATTCCTCATCGAGATCACCGCGGAAGTGCTCGCGACCAAGGACCCGCGCACCAACGGCCCCCTCGTCGACGTGATCCTCGACCAGGCCGAGCAGAAGGGCACCGGCCGCTGGACGGTGCAGATCGCACTCGACCTCGGGACACCTGTGTCGGGGATCGCCGAGGCGGTCTTCGCGCGGTCACTGTCGGGCCACGCGGAGCAGCGGGCGGCGGCGCGTGGTGTGCTCGCCGGGCCGTCCGAGAAGGTGACGATCGAGAAGCCGGACGAGTTCATCGAGGACGTCCGTCGCGCTCTCTACGCGTCGAAGGTTGTCGCGTACGCGCAGGGCTTCGACATGATCCGCGCCGGTTCGGAGATGTACGACTGGACCATCGACCTCGGCGCCATGGCCGCGATCTGGCGGGGCGGCTGCATCATCCGGGCGCGGTTCCTCGACCGGATCCGTGAGGCGTACGCCAAGACCCCGGACCTCCCGTCGCTGCTGGTCGACCCGTACTTCGCGAAGACGGTCAGCGAGGGGCAGGAGTCGTGGCGGCGGGTCGTCGGCGTGGCCGCGTCGGCAGGCGTCCCGGTGCCGGGGTTCGGTGCCGCGCTGGCCTACTACGACGGGCTGCGGCGCGACCGGCTGCCGGCCGCGCTGGTGCAGGGACTGCGGGATCTCTTCGGTGCCCACACCTACCGCCGGGTGGACGCCGACGGGGCGTTCCACCTCAACTGGTCCGAGGACAAGTCCGAACACCAGGCCTGACGCCCGAGTTTGTCAGAGGTTTCTCGGTCTCTTAGTCGAGGAACCTCTGACAAGCCGCTGCAAAGATCGTGCTAACGGTAGCGTGATCAAGCTGCTAACGGTAGGGCAGAAGCCGTGCTAACGGTAGTGTGATCAAGCTGCTAACGGTAGTCTAGGCGGCCATGGAGGGCTATCGGAGCAGGGTCGTCGACGTCGAACTCGATGAGTTGTTGCCAAGTTTGGCCGCGATCAGCCTGGAAGGTCCGAAAGGCGTCGGCAAGACCGCGACCGCAAGCAGGCGCGCGGCGACCATAGTCGCTCTAGACGACCCGACTCAGCGTGAGCTCCTGCGAGCGGATCCCGCTCGGCTCGATCGTTCTCCGGCACCCGTGCTCATTGACGAGTGGCAGCGAGAACCCGCCGTGTGGGATCTGGTGCGGCGCAGCGTTGACCGCGACCCCATGGCGGGCCGGTTCCTACTCACGGGCAGCGCCACCCCGATCGCAGAGCCAACACACTCCGGCGCCGGACGGATCGTCACGCTGCGCATGCGGCCCATGAGTCTGGCCGAGCGCGGGCTTGTCACCCCCACAGTTGGGCTGTCCGAGCTGCTCGCGGGACGTCGTCCGGCACTGGACGGTTCATGCGAGCTTGGCCTATCCGAGTACGCGGAAGAGATCGTGCGCTCTGGTTTTCCGGGCATCCGCGACCTGCCGGCAAGGGCGAGGCGAGCACAGCTCGATGGATACCTCGCACGCATAGCGGAGAGAGACTTCCCGGAGCAGGGCCATCTTGTTCGCCGTCCGGCGACACTGAGGGCATGGCTCGCCGCCTATGCGGGTGCAACAGCCACGACGGCGTCCTACAACGTCGTTCTCAATGCGGCGACGCCAGGCGATGACGACAAGCCCGCGAGAACCACCACCATCGGGTATCGGGATGTCCTGTCACAGTTGTGGTTGCTTGATCCGCTCCCCGGCTGGACACCAAGCCGGAACTCGTTCGCCAGGTTGGGCACGGCACCCAAACATCATTTGGCGGATCCTGCTCTGGCGGCGCGCCTGCTCGGCGCCGAGGTGCCCGCACTGCTCGATGATTCGATTCCCGGAGTGCCAGTTCCTCGGCAGGGGACGCTGCTCGGTGCCTTGTTCGAGTCACTCGTGACATTGTGCGTGCGGGTGTATGCCCAAGCCGCCGAGGCCACCGTGCACCACCTGAGAACCCGGAACGGCGATCATGAAGTCGACCTGATTGTCCAGCGAGCCGACCATCGGGTGGTAGCTGTCGAGGTCAAGCTCGGACCAACAGTTGATGACCGCGATACCGTCCACCTCAGGTGGCTACGAGACCGGCTCGGCGATGACCTCCTGGATGCGGTCGTCGTCACTACGGGCCAGCATGCCTACCGAAGAGAAGACGGCATAGCGGTAGTGCCCGCCGCCTTGCTGGGGCCATGATGCAAGCGCGGCACTATCTGGCCATCGCCAGGCAGCGTGCCTCAGGATCGCAGCGCAGGCGCCGAGCCCAGAAGCGGTAGCGTCGCGGATATGCGTATCTCAGTGTCGTCTGACATGTCCGCCGGGGTCGCCCCTCACCTCGTGGAGGAGCTGCGCCGGCGCGGCCACACGGTCCTCACGCACGGCGCCCTCAACCCCGCCGAACGCGACGACTGGGCGTGGAGTGCGGAGGCTTCCGCCCGCGACGTCGCCGACGGTCGGGCTGACCAGGCAGTGGTCTGCTGCTGGACGGGGACGGGTGCGTCCATCGCGGCCAACAAGGTGTCCGGTGTGCGGGCGGCGCTGTGCGCTGACGGCTACACCGCCGGCGGTGCCCGGCGATGGAACGCCGCGAACGTCCTGGCGCTCAGCCTCCGGGTGGTGTCGGAGCCCTTGCTGGGTGAGATTCTGGACGCGTGGTTCGCGGGCGAGCCGAGTGGGGAGCCCGACGATCGCGCCAATGTTGACCATCTTGACGAGATCGCTCAGGCCCCCGTGGGAGGCCGCCCAGCGGACTGAACGACCTCCCACGGGCGGACGGACCCCCGCGTACCGACCCCCGCGTACCGACCCCCGCGTACCAATCCCCCGCCGGATTGCTTTCTTGTGGTGGTTCAGCCGTTGTGCAGGAGCGCGTGGATCTCGGCCAGCTGGGCCGGCTTGAGCGGCCCGAACTCCAGTGCACCGGCGTTCTCCTCCACCTGGGCCACGCTCTTGAAGCCGGGGATCGGGATCGTCCGTTCGCTGCGTCCCCAGATCCAGGCGAGTGCGCCCTGGGTGAGTGTCCGGCCGTCGCTGCGCAGGATCTCCCGTACCGCTTCGAGCTTGGCGAGCAGCTCGGGGTTCGGCTTGCCGTCCTTGAACCACTGGATCGAGGGTGCGTTCGCGCGTACGTCGTCCGCTGGCAGCTGGAAGTCGGCGCGGAACTTCCCGGTCAGCAGGCCCATCGCGAGCGGCGCGCGGTTGATGCTGGCCACGTCGAATTCCTGACAGGCGGCGAGCATCTCGGGTGCGTCGCTGAAGATGTTGAGGTCGTGCTGGATGGAGGCGCAGTGCTCTCCGGTGGCGAAGAGCTTGGCGTTGCCCACGTTGTCGGTGCTCCAGCCGTACGCCCGGATCAGCCCATCAGCGACCATGTCCTCGAGGACGGCCCGGATGGTGAGCGCGGCGTCTTCGGGGAGTTCGCCGATGTGTAGCTGGTAGAGGTCGATGTAGTCGGTGCCGAGGCGGGTGAGTGAGGCCTGGCAGGCGCGGCGTACGTATTCCGGCGAGGGGTCCTCCCCGATGAGCTCGCGGAGGTTCTCGTCGTAGGTGTAGCCGAACTTTGTCGCGATGACGGCGCGGCCCCGGTCGCTGCCGAGCGCCTTGCCGAGGACGCGTTCGCTGTGACCGGTGCCGTAGGCGTCGGCCGTGTCGAAGAACGTGATTCCGAGGTCGAGGGCCCGGCGGATGGCCCGCGCGGATTCAGTGTCGTCGACTTCGCCCCACCCGTCGGGTTGGCCGAACATCGTGAATGGGCCCCCGATCGCCCAGCAGCCGAGGCCGAGGGCGCTGACTTCGATCTGCGTACGCCCCAGCCGGCGGGGCGCGGTGAGTGCATGTGCGTTCATGACAGTCAGCGTAGGGTCGGGTTGGCATGGTTACCCGTGCCGTTCTGGTGGGCAGAATTCCAGACCAATGTTGGGCGCCCGCGGCAGGCCCCACAGGTTGGCCCACAGGTTGGCCCACAGGTTGGCCCACAGTGGGGGTACGCCGGGGAGATCGGTAGCGGCCCGGTCTACTCTCGGAGCGTGACCGAAACCGCACCTGTCCGCTATGCCTATCTCGGTCCCGAGGGCACCTTCACCGAGGCGGCGCTGCGTACCCTGCCGGGCGTCGCGCAGGCGGAGTTGCGACCGTCTGCCACCGTTCCCGCCGCCTTGGATGCCGTACGCATGGCCGAAGCCGACGGCGCCCTCGTGCCCATCGAGAACTCCGTCGAGGGCGCGGTCCCGGTGACCCTCGACGAGTTGGCGGGCGGACACCTCCAGATCATCCGGGAGGTCCTCCTGCGGGTGTCGTTCGTCCTGATGGCGCGGCCAGGCACCCAACTCGAGGACTGCAAGCGGATCACCACGCACCCGCACGCGGCCGCCCAGTGCCGGCGATGGTTGGCCGAACACCTTCCGCAGGCCACCGTGCTGCCCGCCTCGTCCACCGCCGCCGCGGCCGCCGCGGTCGCGGAGGGCGCGTCGGAGTTCGATGCGGCGATCGCGCCGTCGCTCGCGGCCGAGAAGTACGGCCTCGCGATGCTCGCGACCGAGATCGAGGACACTCAGGACGCCGTGACGAGGTTCGTGCTCGCGGCGCGGCCGGCGCCTCCGCCGCCGCCCACTGGCTCCGACAAGACGTCGATCGTCGCGTTCATCCGGGACGATCATCCGGGCGCCCTGCTGGAGATCCTGGACGAGTTCGCGGTCCGCGGTGTCAACCTGACCAGGATCGAGTCCCGGCCGACCGGCGACGGCATCGGCCGCTACTGCTTCTCCATCGACTGCGAAGGGCACGTCAACGAGGCCAGGGTTGGTGAGGCGCTGATGGGGCTGCGCCGGGTCTGTGCGGACGTCCTGTTCCTCGGTTCCTACCCGCGGGCCGACGGCGCGCGGATCGCCCTGCGGACGGGTACGACGGACGCGGCCTTCGAGGCCGCTGCCGCCTGGCTCGCCGCCCTCAAACAGGGCCACTGACCTGCTGACCGCGGGCGCGCCAGCCTGACTCCATGCCGATGGACCGCGTACTCGCGCAGGTGGCCCGGGAGTTCGAACTCGGTACGCCGATCAGCGTCGAACCACTGGCTGGCGGGTCGGTACACGTCGTCAAGCTGACCACGTCCCGTGGCAGCTATGTCGTGAAGCCGGTCTACCAGGCGGTCGAACTCGAGCTCTACAGCACCGTCGAACGGACACTCAACGCCCGCGGTATCCGGCAGGCCCGGCTCTTCCGCACTTGAACCCGAGCGGGCACTCATCGGCCCCATGCTGCTGCGCGAGGCTCTTCGCCGGCTGGCTACGCCGCTGGCGGGGGCGCATGACACCGGTGCGCGGGTAGCCGAGGAGTCCACCCGGATGCGGTACGCCGCGCTGCTCCGCGTACTGGCCGTCGTCAAAGGTCCGGACTCGGCTCTGGCGTGAGGTCCGCGGACCCTGAGGGATGCGGAAGACCGGCTGTGCTAGACATGCCCGGCACCGGTTTCGGTGTGGGGGTGGGGATGGGTCCATCTGTGTGTGGGGCTGCTCGTCGGGTCTGATCCCGGTAGCTCCCGGGCCACAGGAATCGACTGCAGGGAGGGGTCGTGCGGATGCGCGCGCGTACGTGGGTTGTAGGTGCTGTTGTTGCGATGGTTGCGGTTGGTACGAGCACGCTGGCAAACGCAGCGACCTCGGCGGAGACCGCTCCCGCGCCGGTGAAGAGCCTTGGCGTTCCGCTCCCGGTGAGCTACTTCTCGGCGATCGAACTCGACGAGGCGCGCGGCCGGCTGTATGTCGCGCAGAGCATCGGCTACGACCTCCCGTTGGCGGTCATTGACCTGGATGGACGCCTGCTCTCGCACGTCGACGCGGTGAAGGATGTCACCGACGTCACCTTGAGCGACGATGGCCGGACGTTGTACGTCGCGCAGGGCTATGACCGGGTGACCGCGCTGGACGCGGAAAGCCTGCGGGTGACCGGCGTCTACCCGGCGCCGGACGGCGTTTGCCCCACCTCTGTCGAGGCGACCGGCGGGAAGGTGGTGGCGGGCTACCTCAACTGCGGCGCCGGCTCGGGTGGCCTGGCCATCTGGTCCGCACCGAACACCTCGCCACGCCTGTTCACTGAGGCGGTCGACTACAACCCGGTTCTCGACACCAGCCCGGGCGCGCCCGGTCTGGTCGTCGCCGGTGACGCGGGGGTCAGCCCCGTCGAAACGTTCGTGATTGACCTCTCCGACGACACGCCCTGGATCCGCGCCCGCCGCTCCGTCGACGGATTGCTGCGGGACTACGCCATGAGTCCCGATGGGACCACGGTGGTGCAGTCCAGCGGATGGCCGTACGAACACCGGACCTACAAGGTGTCGGATCTGACCGACGGTGAGATCTATCCGAGTGGCGCCTACCCGGTCGACGCGGCCTGGTCGGGTGACGGGTCGACGGTCGCCGTCGCGCGGCACCCATCGAGCAGCGATCCGGACGTGTATCTCTACGCCAAGGGCGCGACTGTGCCGAGGTACGTGGTCGACTTCCACCCCGGCGAGGACACGTCGTACCGCACCCTTCTGGTCAACCGAGCCGGCACCCGGGCGTGGGTGGTGACCAGCGATCTCTACGGCCAGAGCCTCACCCTGCATTCGTTCGGTCCAGCGCACGCGCCGATCCCGCCGTACACCGACCTGACCCTCACGGCCAGGGTGGGGAAGGGCAAGACCAGCCAAACGGCGACGGTCACCGCGACCCTGCGCTTCCCGGTTGTGGGCCTGCGGCAGGTACGCGTGACGGCCTCCACCAACGGCGGCGCCGAAAAGCAGATCCTGAGCGCCATGCTGGACGAGAACGGCCAGACCACCGGCACGTACGCCCTCCCGCGAGGGACCACCACGTTCACGGCGCGCTACACCGACTTCGACGGGTGGTACCCATCGAAGACCGTCACCACCACGCTCACCCGGTAGCGGGAGCGTAGGCAAGGAAACGTTGACGCACAGCGCGTAACGCGTAATGCCGGCGGAGGTCAACGTGCCTGCGAATGACGTGCCGCCCGCGGATGCCGCGGGCGGATTAGTCCGGCCCCGAAGCACCGGCAATCGTGGCCCTGCTCGTCGCACTCGTGCTCGGGTGGGTCGTCCCGTTCGGGGTGTACGCCTGGCTGGGTCCCAGGGTTTCGTACCGCTGGTTCGACTGCCTGATCCTGCTGATCCCGATCAGCGGCGTGATCTGGTCGTAGTGCGGAGGTGGCTCGGCATATCCGTGAGGACTGCGAAATCTGGTAGGCGGTGGGGGCGACCCTGCATCCCGAACGGCGCCCGCAGACTCCTCGTCTCGCCGCCGCCCATAGGCGTACGACGTCACTCGCCGGACAGGTGCTCGATCATCCGGGCGAGTTGGTCGGCGTAGTGCTGGGCGAACTCCTCAGAGTCGGGGTCGGCGTCGAAGATGCTCCGCGCGAGTTGAGGCAGCGTGGCAGGCGCGGTGGCCGCGGCCATGAACGCCAGTAGGAAGCAACGCGGGTCGAGGTCGCCGGCCAGCTCACCCGCGCGTTGCCGGCGCCCCAGATCCTCCAGAGCCTGTCGCATCCGGGCGGTACGGTGCTCGCCGCCCGCGTCACCGCTGTCGGGTGAGAGCCCTTCCCAGGCGAGGAGTCTCGCAAGGTCCCGGTCGCGAGGGATCCGCGCGACGTAGCTGGTGGTCAGGTCGGCGAGCGACTGGTCCTGCTGCCCGGCGACGACGGCGTCCTCGCCTTCCTGCCATCTGGCGAGGATCGCCTGGTAGAGCCCGGCCTTGCCGCCGAAGTAGTAGGAGATCAGCTGTTTGTTCAGGCCGGCTCGCTCGGCGATCTCGCTGACCCGCGCTCCGGCGAATCCCTTGGCTGAAAACTCCGCGAGCGCCGCTTCGACGATCCGCTCCCGGGTGCGCTGGGGGTCGCGGCGGCGTTCGGCCTGGTCGGGGGTACGCCGGGGGCGTGCGTTGGACGTCGTACGAGAACGCGACGGGGAGTCGGTACGCCTGGCCATGCCTGCGATCGTACTCCAGTCATCCATCGAGATGATTTTTCATCCGTACGGTTGACTAATTTCAACCATGCGGATGAACTTGTCCGGGTCGGGGTTGTGATGAGCCAGCCACAGCGCAGCCCAACGACGTCGCACACCCCTGATCGGCCCGACAGAAGGAGTACGTCATGGCGACCGAACACACCCCGGTCCTGGTGGTCGGCGGTTCACTGACCGGACTGTCCAGTGCGGTGTTCCTGGCCTGGCACGGAGTGCCGTGCGTGGTTGTCGAACGCCACCCGGATCTGCTCATGCATCCACGGCTCCGAGGCATCGGCCCGCGCACCATCGAAGCGTTCCGCCAGGTCGGACTGGAGTCCGCGATCCAAGCGGCGAGCTATGGGGGAACCGACTTCCGGTGGGAACCGATCCGGGCGGAGACGCTCGCCGATGCGGAGTACGCCGGCCTCCCGGAGGAGGGTGACGGCGAAGACCTGACCGCGGCGAGTCCCTGCGGCTTCGGGCCGATCGACCAGGACCGGCTGGAGGTCGTGCTTCGGGCCAGGGCGACCGAACTCGGAGCGGACCTGCGGTTCGCCACCGAGCTCACGGCGTTCGAACAGGGCGCGGACGGCGTGACGGCGCGGCTGCGGGACGGGCGTACCGGCCAGGCGTACGACGTGCGCGCCGACTATCTCATCGCGGCTGACGGCTGGACGAGCCCGCTTCGCCAGCAGCTCGGCATCGAGGTGGATGGGCCGGGCGCCTTGTTCCACACGATCACCGCCATCGTGGAAGCTGACCTCAGTCCGGCTACCCGCGGCCGCCGGGTGAGCCTGGCGTACCTGCAGCAGCCGCAGCCGTTCACGATCGTGATGGCCCACGACGAGATCGGACACCGCTGGGTCTTCGGCACCGGATATTCCCCCGAGCACGAATCGCTCAATGACTACACCGACGAGCGGGTCGCCGACTTGGTGCGTTCCGCGGCGGGGTTGCCCGATGTCAAGGTCACCTTGCACGCGCAGATTCCTGGTACGGACAAGAAGGTGCTCGGCTTCAGCATCGGGGCACAGGTCGCGCGTAACTACCGCGCCGGTCGGGCCTTCCTCGTCGGCGATGCTGCCCACCTGGTTCCGCCAACCGGAGGTCTGGGTGGCAACGCCGGCATCCAGGACGCCCACAACCTGGCCTGGAAGCTCGCTGCGGTGGTTCGGGGCGAGGCGGGGCCCGGGCTGCTGGACACGTACCACGACGAACGCCAGCCGATCGGCCAGCTCACGATGGCGCAGGCGTTCGCGCGGTTCGGCTCCCGGATGGGTCCCGGTGCGGAGGTTCCGCTGATCGACTACGCGTCGGTGGCGATGGGCTATCAGTACCGCTCGGCGGCGATCACCGGTGCGGCCGAAGACACGGCACCGCTGCGGCCGCAGGACCTGGCCGGGCAGCCGGGTACCCGCGCGCCGCACCTCACAATCACCAAGCAGGGCAGGGAAATCTCGACGATCGACCTGTATGGCCGGACCTTTGTCCTGCTCGCCGGGGCGGACGCCGGGCCGTGGGTCGAGGCGGCCCGCGGCGTGGCCATGAAGCTGGACCTGCCGGTCGAGGCGTACCGGTTCGGCGTGGAACTCACTTCCGCCGACGGGCCAGCTAGGCACGGGATCGGGACGGACGGTGCGTTGCTCGTACGCCCGGACGGAGTGGTCGCCTGGCGCAGCCAGCACGGCACGAGCGACGCCACGGCCGAGCTGACCGAGGTGGTCCGCGCCGTGTTGCATCGGGCGTGAAGTGCTGCCGACGCTGTTGGCGCGGACCACGACGATCGGACTCAGCCGGCCGGGACCGACTCCCGGGCGGCCTCACTTGTCACCGCGACCGCGCCCATGTCGCCGTTCAGCGGCTTGAAACTCCGCAGCCGCAGGCTGTTGCTCACCACGAACACCGACGAGAACGCCATTGCCGCGCCCGCGATCATCGGGTTGAGCAACCCGGCCGCCGCCAGTGGCAATGCCGCCACGTTGTACGCGAACGCCCAGAACAGGTTGCCCTTGATCGTCCGCAAGGTACGCCGGGACAGCCGGATCGCGTCGGCCGCCGCCCGCAGGTCGCCCCGGACCAGCGTCAGGTCGGATGCCTCGATCGCCACGTCGGTGCCGGTACCCATGGCCAGGCCAAGGTCAGCCTGGGCGAGCGCGGCGGCGTCGTTGACCCCGTCGCCGACCATCGCGACCGTACGCCCGTCAGCCTGGAGCCGCTGGACGACCTCGACCTTGTCCTTCGGTAGGACCTCAGCGATCACCTCGTCGATGCCGACGGTCGCGGCGACCGTACTGGCCACGGTCTCGTTGTCACCGGTGAGCAGCACCGGCCGCAGGCCGAGCTGCTTGAGCTGGGCGACCGCCTGCGCGGAGGTGGGCTTGATCTGGTCGGCGACGGTCAGCACCGCGCGCGCCTCGCCGTCCCAGCCGACCGCGACGGCGGTCTCGCCGCGAGCCTGCGCGTCGGCCATCGCCCGCTCGAGCTCCGGCGTCAGGTGCTGGGCCCACTCGGCGAGGAGCTGCGGCCGCCCGACCAGCACGGCGTGCCCGTCCACGATGCCCTGCACGCCGAGACCCTCGACGTTGGCGAAGTCCTCGACCGTGCCCAGCGTGCCAACCCGCTCCGTCGCGCCCTTGGCGATGGCGGCCGCGATCGGGTGTTCGGAGGCGTCCTCCAGCGCGCCGGCCAGGCGGAGCACCTCGTCGGCGGCCACGCCCTCGGCCGTGATGACGTCGACCAGCGCCATCTTGCCGGTGGTCACGGTGCCGGTCTTGTCGAGCACCACGGTGTCGATCTTCCGCGTGGACTCGAGCACCTCCGGCCCCTTGATCAGGATGCCGAGCTGGGCGCCGCGGCCGGTGCCGACCATCAGAGCGGTCGGTGTCGCCAGGCCGAGCGCGCACGGGCAGGCGATGATCAGCACCGCCACCGCCGCGGTGAACGCCGCGGTGAGGCCCGCACCTGTCCCGATCCAGAAGCCCAGCGTCGCGATCGACAAGGCGATCACGATCGGAACGAAGATCCCGGAGATCCGGTCGGCCAGCCGCTGCACCTGGGCCTTGCCGGTCTGCGCGTCCTCGACCAGCCGGGCCATCTGTGCCAGCTGTGTGTCGGCGCCCACCCGGGTCGCGCGGATGAGTAGCCGCCCGCCCGCGTTGACGGTCGCGCCCACCACGGTCTCGCCCGGGCCCACCTCGACGGGTACGGACTCGCCGGTCAGCAGTGACGCGTCGATCGCGGAGGAGCCCTCCTCGACGATCCCGTCGGTGGCGATCTTCTCGCCAGGACGTACGACGAAGACGTCGCCGACCGCCAACTGGTCGGTGGGGATGCGTTCCTCGCGCCCGTTGCGCAGCACCGCGACGTCCTTGGCGCCAAGCTCGAGCAGGGCCCGCAGAGCCGCACCGGCCCGGCGCTTCGAGCGGGCCTCGAAGTAGCGCCCGGCCACGATGAAGGTGATCACCCCGGCGGCCGCCTCGAGGTAGATGTTCATCGAGCCGTCGGAGCGGACGATCGTGAACTCGAACCCGTGCCGCATGCCCGGCATCCCCGCCGTACCGAGGAACAGCGCCCACAGCGACCAGCCGAGCGCCGCGAGCGTTCCGAGCGAGATAAGCGTGTCCATCGTGGCGGCGCCGTGCCGGAGGTTGGTCCAGGCCGCCTTGTGGAACGGCCAACCGGCGTACGTCACGACCGGTGCGGCCAGCGTCAGCGACAGCCACTGCCAGTACGTGAACTGCCAGGCCGGCACCATCGCCATCGCGATCACCGGCACCGAGAGCACGATGCTGGTGATCAGGCGGGTACGCAGGGGACGGAGTTCATCGACCTCGACCGGCTCGGCTGCCTCGCCGGATCCGGAGGCGGCCTTGGGCGGCGGGGGAACCTCCGCGGTGTAGCCGGTCTTCTCGACCGTGGCGATCAGGTCCTGCGGGTTGACGCTCGCCGGGAAGGTGACCTTCGCCTTCTCGGTGGCGTAGTTGACCGTGGCCGTGACGCCCTCGATCTTGTTGAGCTTCTTCTCGATCCGGGCCGCGCAGGAGGCGCAGGTCATCCCGCCGATCGCGAGTTCGATCTGTCCGGACTGGTCGCCCGTGACGGATGCCATCACTCCTCCTTCAGTGGCCGTGCTCGTCGTCGCCGTCCGCGTGGGACGTTGACGGTGTGCGGGATTCCTGCGAGTTGGGTTGCCCCGCCTCGGCTGCCGGCGGGGTGCCGGTTGTCTTGGCGTGCGCGGTGAACTCGGCGGTGCGGACCACTCCTTCGTGCTGGAAGTCGAGGTACAGCCGGTAGCTTCCAGCGCTCGGCACCTCGGCATAGAAGGTAATGTCCGGGCCGGCCTTCGTCTTCCCGTCGCCGGGTTCGCCGTCTGGATGTACGTGGAGGTACGCCAGGTCGCCGCCGCGCAGCGCGACCAGGTGCCCGTAGGCGCCGAGGTAGGGCTGCAGATCGGTGACCGGTTTGCCGTCCTTGCGCACGCTGAGGGTGAGCTTGCTGGTCTGGCCGGGCGTGAGGTCGCCCTTGACCGTGACCGTGTAGCCGTCGACCGTCGCCGTACGCTCGGCGGCCGGCAGGGGAGCGGCCGCGAAGTCGCCCGGCGCGAAGAGATCGGTGCCAAGAGTCAGCCCACCATCCGCGCCCTCGACCTGGAAGTCGGCGAACGCCCGGTAGGTCCCCGCTCCCGGAAGTGTGAGCGGAACGGACCAGACTCCCTTGCCGGCCTCGACCGGGTGGAGGTGCTGGAATCCGCCCAGATCCCGGCGTACGACGATGAAGTGCAGCTTCTTGTCATGCGCGGTGGCGAACTTCGTGACCGGCCGCCCGTCGGGCCCGGTCACCGTGAAACGGAAGTCGGTGCGCTTGCCTGGCGTCACGGTCGGCGTCTGGGGGACCAGGGTGTAGCCGTCCTGGGAGACCTGCAGCCCGCCCGGCACCCCGGCGGCCTCGGCCTTCGTTGACGTCCCGCCGGTGGTGTTCTTGCCGTTCTCGGTGTGGCCCCCGTTGTGCGCGCCTTCTCCCGAAGCCGTGGATTCAGCGCTGGCGCCGACGGGGCCGACCAGCCGGCCGACCCCGATGGCACCACCAAAGGCGACCGCCAGGCCCAGGGCGTACGCCCCCAGCTTGGTCGCAGTATTCATGCCACTCAGTCCTTAATTTCGTAGCCGGCTTCTTCGACGGCGTCGCGGATCTTCGCGTCGTCGATCGAGCCGTCGCTGGTGACTGTCAGTTGACCGGTCGCCAGGTCGACCTTGGTGTCCGTGATCCCGGCAAGCTGGCCGACCTTCGACGTGACCTTCCCTGCGCAGCCGTTGCAGGTCATGCCGGCGACGGTGTAAGTGGTGGCGCTCATCGGCGAACCTCTCTCCCTCTCACTACCCCCAGGGGGTATCTGTCCACGCCCAACTTTGCACAGGCCTCCTCGGAAAGTCAACCCCTACCCCCTACAGGTATTAGATCGGCGTCGCATCGCAGGCGCATACGGGGTAGGGGTATAGTGCCGGCGATCTGTTATCTGGTCTTGGGAGGCTGAGACATGGGAACCATCAACAGGGCCGTGGTTGTGGGCGGTTCGCTGGCGGGCCTGCGCGCGGCGCAGACCCTGCGGCAGGAGGGATTCGCCGGGGACCTCACGGTAGTGAGTGCCGAGTCGCACCTTCCTTACAACCGGCCGCCACTGTCCAAGAGCGTGCTGAACGGCGACGACGATGTGGCTCTTCCCGGTGCCGGGGAGGTCGACTGCCGCTGGATTCGCGGACGCCGGGCGGTGCGGCTGGCTACCGGCGCGGGCCCGAGCGCGGGGACCGGCACGGTCGTCCTGGACGACGGAACGCCGCTCAGCTTCGACGGGCTGGTGATCGCGACCGGGGCCCGGCCGCGCCGGTTTCCCGCGGAGCAGGCGCCGCTCGAAGGCGTCCATGTCCTGCGGACCATCGAGGACGCCCTGGCGCTGCGTGCGTCTCTGGACGCCGGCCCTGACCACGTGGTCGTCATCGGTGGCGGATTTGTCGGCGGAGAGGTCGCCTCGACGGCGCGCGAGAAAGGGCTGGCCGTCACCCTGATCGACGCGGCGCCCCTGCCCATGGTCAGGGCGCTCAGTGCGCATGCCGCCGGCTGGCTCGCCCGGCATCACAAGGAAAATGGCGTGGAGTTGATCTCCGGCGTACGCGTGACCGCCCTTGAGGGCGAGCGCCGCGTCAGCGGCGTCCGGTTGGACGATGGACGGCTCATCCCCGCCAGCCTGGTGGTCGCCGGGCTGGGGGTGGTTCCCAATACCGAGTGGCTCGACGGCAGTGGCATCCGCGTCGAGGGCGGCGTCGTGACCACCGCAACGCTGTTCGCCTCCGGCCTGCCGAACGTCGTCGCCGCCGGAGACGTCGTCCGGTGGCCGCATGAATTGTTCGGGGGCGAGTTGGTACGCGGCGAGCACTGGGCGATCGCCAACGACCAGGCCGCGCTCGCCGCCCGCAACCTGCTGCGAGGACCGGCTGAGGCGGAGCCGTTCACCGACGTACCGTCGTTCTCCACCTATGTCCACCGCGCGCGCGTGCAGTCGGCGGGGCTGCCGCACCTGGCCGACGAAACCCGGATCGTGGCCCGATCCGAGAGCGACGGCAGCCTCGCGGTGGCGTTGGCACGTGCGGGTGTGCTCGTCGGCGCGGCAACCATCAACGGCCACAAGTACCTGATGCGACTCCGGCGCGCCATCGCCGCTCGGACGCCGGTAAGTGAGGTGGTGCTCTGAGCTGCCGGGCCACCTGGCAGTCAGCACAACCGTCAGTGCTGGAAGAGGCGTACTCCCGTGCGGACCAGGCTGATGCCGTGCTCCTCGCAGGCCCGGGCCACCTCGTCGGATCGGATGGAGCCGCCGGGTTCGGCGAGCCAGCGCACGCCATGCGGGGCCGCCTCGTCCACGTTGTCGCGGAAAGGCAGCAGGCCGTCGGAGACGAAGGAAACGTCGGTGAGCGAGGTCGTCGCGGCCGCACTCGCGACAGATGTGTCGGTACGCCGGGCAAACCAGGCATCCACCTTGGCACCCGCGAGCCGCGTGCAGTCGACGCGGGACTGCTGCCCCGCCCCGATGCCGAGCGCCATCCCGTCGCGGACGTAGGCGACGGCGTTCGACTGGGTGTACTTCACCGTGATCAGGCCGAGCAGGAGGTCGTTGACAGCGCCGTCCGGTAGCGGCGTACCGTCCACACTCGTCGCCACCAACTCCGGGGAGAGCGATCGCGCGTCGTTCGGCTGGACCAGCCGCAGGCCGAAGACCTCCCGCACCTCACGTTCTGGTGGTTCGAACGCCGGGTCGGCTTCGAGCACGAGGAAACGTCCGCGCTTCTTGGCGGCCAGGGTGTCAACGCAACCTTGCTCGTAGCCGGGCGCGATGATCCCGTCGCACGCCAGGCGGCGGAGCACCCCCGCCAAAGTCGCGTCGACCGGCTCCGAGACAGCGACGAAATCGCCGTACGACGACGTGGGATCGGCGTCCCGGGCCCGCAGATAGGCCCGCGCGACGGGGCTCAGCGGCGCCGACCCGATCCTGAACTCCTGCCTCGTCGCCTCGTCGATCGGCCCGTCCACCGCGGCGCCGGCCGGCGAGACGTGCTTGAACGACGCGGCCGCGGGTTTCCCGAGCGCCGCCGCGGCCTCCCGGACCAGGCGCCAGGAAGCCAGCGCGTCCAACACATTGATGTACGACGGCGCGCCGTGAACGACGCGCAGCGGCCAACTGCCGGGGCGTACCGGCTCGGCGAAGGCGGGGCGCAGGTGCGGGTTGACGCCGTACCGCAGATCGACGGAGTGAGGCGGGGACGAGTGAGCGGGCGGGGTGGTCGGCTCCATGAGGGTCCTCCTCGGCAGCGGGTTGTGCTGACCGAGGCCCCCAGGCGGTCGAGGCCGATCCGATCGAGTGGTCGCTCCCTGATGGTGTGCACTCCATCGACGCCAGTCGCGACGCGACGAGTGTACGTGGACGGGGTGCGCCGGCATCCGAGTCCATGCGGGGTTCAATAATCGCCACGTGACCGATCCCTTCGCGACGGCGATGATCCGCGACCGTGTGCTTGCTGCCTGGGCTGCGTCACCGGCCCGGTTCCGCGAGGATGCGAATGCCGAGGAGGACCTCGCCCTCGGCGGCTACCGCGACCGGCTCGTCGTCGAACTCGCCCAGAACGCTGCCGACGCGGCCGCCCGGGCCGGCGTACCCGGCCGGCTGCGGTTCACGCTCCGGGACGATCCGCAGGCCCGGGCGGAGTCGGGCGGCCCAGTGCTAGTCGCCGCCAACACCGGCGCCCCGCTCACCGCCGAAGGTGTCGAGGCGCTCGCGACGCTCCGCGCCTCGGCGAAGCGGGAGGACAGCCTCGACGCCGACGCGCGCACCCAGTCGGTGGGGAGGTTCGGGGTCGGCTTCGCGGCCGTGCTGGCGGTGACGGACGAGCCCACCGTGCTGTCCCGGCCCGGCGGCGCGCGGTTCTCCCGCGATGACACGGCCACGCTCGTCGACGAGGTGGGGCGGACCGCTCCTGGGCTGACCGAGGAGGTACGCCGGCGCGGCGGTCACGTGCCGGTACTCCGGCTCCCGTTCCCGGCCGAGGGCGAGCCACCCGAGGGGTTCGAGACGGCCGTCGTGCTGCCGTTGCGCGACGAGGCCGCCGCCGATCTGGTCCGCCGGTTGCTGGCCGAGGCCGACGACGCGCTGCTGCTCGCCCTGCCGCACCTGGCCCGGATCGAGATCGACGTCGACCCGGCGGCTCCGCCCCGGGTGCTCGCCGACGTCCACACCCGCTGGCACGCCTACCGCGCGGCTGGCGTGTGGAGCCCCGCCGAACGCGCGGAGCTGCTGGCCGACCGGCCGACGGAGGAGCGCGAACGCCCGTACTGGTCGGTGCTGTGGGCCCTCCCGCAGGTGCCGAAGGGAAGCCACACCGCGCTGACGCCGGCGTACGACCTGCCGACCGTCGTGCACGCGCCCACGCCGACGGACGAGCCGCTGTCCCTACCCGCCATGCTGCTGACGTCGTTCCCGCTCGATCCCACCCGTCGCCACGTGGCGCCCGGTCCGCTCACCGACCGGTTGGTGGCGGAGGCGGCCACGGCGTACGCCGAACTCGCCCGGACCCGCGCCGAGGCCGGCGATGACGTGATGGGTCTGGTGCCGGTCGGCCTGCCGCTGGGCCGGCTCGACGGCGCGTTGAGGCAGGAGATCCTCCGCCGGCTCCCGGGCACGCCGCTGATCGCGGCGGCGGAAGACCCGAGCATGCTGCTGCGTCCACGCGAGGCCGTGGTGGTCGAGGGCGCCGACGATCCGCTCATCCGGATGCTGGCGCCGGCGGTCGGTGGGCTGGTGGCGTCCAGGCGGCGTGACCGGGCTGCGTTCGAGGCGCTCGGCGTCCGCCGGCTCCCGCTCGCGGACCTGGTGGACGAGCTGGCGGCCGTCGCGGCGGCCCATCCTCCGGGCTGGTGGCACGACCTGTACGTCGCGCTCGCCTCGACCGTCGCCGACCCCGAACGGCGGGAGGCGCTCGGCGCGTTGCCGGTGCCGCTGGTCGACGGTCGGGTGGTCCATGGTGCGCGGGGGTTGCTGTTGCCCGGCGGTGGCGAGGTGCCGGCGGAGGCGTTGAGTGTGCTCGCGTCGTACGGCCTGCGGCTCGTCCACCCCGAGGCCTGCGCCGAACCCGCGCTCGCCACGCTGGAACGCCTCGGCGCGGTGCCGGCGAGTCCGCGCACCCTGCTCGACGACGGTGCTGTGCGAGCCGCGGTCGAGGATTCGGTCGACGCCGACGACCCGGCCGGCGTCGCCGACGGCGTCCTGGCGCTCGTGGCGGCGGCGGTCGCGGCGGGGGAACTCGGGCCGGGTGACCTGCCCTGGTTGGGTGACCTTGCCGTACCGGACGAGGCCGGGGAGCTGGCCCCGGCGAGCGCGCTCGTCCTGCCCGGCTCGGATGCGGAGGCGGTCCTCGACGCCGAGGAGTTCACGCCGGCCGACGCCGGTCTGGTGGACCGGTGGGGTACGCCGGTGCTGGAGGCCGTCGGTGTCGTACGGACGCTGGGGCTGGTGACGGCGTTCGACGTGGACCTCGCGGGCCTGCCCGACGAGCTCGCCGACCTGGACGAGCTCACCGACTGGGCCGACGAGGCGCTGAGCGGCCGGCTGGGTGGGCCGGCTGGCGGCCTGCTCGGCGGTACGGTGGGTGAGCTGTCGGCGGTCCGCGACCTCGACTACGTACGCGACGACGCCTGGCCGGCCGCCCTCCGGCTCCTCACGAGTGAACCCTCGCTGCGCCGGGCACTGGTCCAGCCGGTCCGCATGGTTGACGTCGACCGCCCGGATGGACCGGCCGTGGTGGTCCCGTCGTACACCTCCTGGTGGGTACGCCAGCACGTCCGCATCGACGGGCAGCCGCTCACCAGCTTCGCCGACCCCGAGGCGGACCCGGTGCTGGCCGCGTTGCTGGGTTCGGCGCCGCCGGCCATCGCCAACCTCGACCCGGACGCTCGGCGGGCGCTCGGCCTGGCGCGGAGCGTCGCGGACCTGGACGGCACCGGCGTTCACCATCTCCTTCGCCGGCTCGCCGATCCGGCGGTCGACGTGCCGGCCGTGACGATGCTCCGCCTGTGGGCGCAGTTGGGTGAGCTTGACCCGGCAGTGGCGGCTTCGGCCCCGGCACCGGACCAGGTGCGGGTACTCGCCGGGTCGGGGACCCAGGTGGTGGAGGCTCGCGAGGCGATCGTGGTCGACGCACCCATGTGGGCGCAACGGACCGACCTCGGCGGGCAGGTCCTCGCGCCTGCCCGCGCCGCGGAGACGCTCGCGGAGCTGCTCGACCTGCCGCTCGCCTCGGAGTCCGCCGCCGGGATCGTGAGCCTGGGCGGGGAGCCCTTCCCGGTCCCGGAGGCCGCACGCCTGCTGGCGCCGCAGGTGCCTGACACCTGGTGGGAGCACGACGACCTGCTGGTCGACGACCGCCCCGTCGACTGGTGGGTGGACGGCGAAGGGCGCCCGCACGCCGCGACCGGCGAGGGTCTCGCGCGGGCGCTGGCCTGGGCGGCCGGGCGCTGGGAGGACCGGCATCCGCTCGCGGCCGTCCTCGCCGAACCCGAGCGGGTGGCCGAACTCCTCCTCGAGACGGCGTACGACAGCTGAGACGGCCTACGACAAGCTGATCAGTTGTCGCGCACGTCGCCGGCCCTCATGTCGAGGGGCGGCTCTCCGCATGGCGATGATGCGTCTGCGCATCCGTGGCCTGACGTTGGCTGTGCTCGACCAGCCGGGGGAAGTCGGTGGCGATGCCCCGTAGCAGGGTGACGACCGCGCTCTCGATCTCCGCTTCGCTGATGGGTGCGTGACCGAACAGCGCGCGGTGGTGGACGAGCGATCCGAGTAGGTCGACCGTGAGCCCGAGATCGAGGTCCTCCCGTAAGTCACCGCGGGCGATGGCCCGGCTCAGCGTCTCTGCGACCGCCGCGCGCGGGGGTTCGAACAACGCGGCCATGAAGTCCGCGTGGAGGTCGGGTTCTGTGGCGCAGTCGGCCAGGAGCGGAGCGAGGACGCCGGGTGGCATGCGCTGGAACGCCGCGACGAAGACGCTGATGCATTCGCCGAGATCGCAGAGCGTGCAGTCGGTGTTGGGTGCCTGTGCCGCACCCAGTCGCCGGGCCAACGCGGCGAGTACCAGCCGCTGCCGGGTGGGCCAGCGCCGGTAGATGGCCGGCTTGGTGGTCCCAGCGCGCCGGGCCACCTCTTCGAGGGCGAAACGGCGGTAGCCCACTCCGTCGAGGACGTCGAGCGTCGCGTCGAGTACGGCGGCGTCGATATGGGCGTTCCGTGGCCGTCCCGCACGCGGGGCCCTACCAGCGTGAGCGTCCGGGGCACGGGTGGTTGGCACGAGGACAGCTTAGTCGTTATATTCCGTTCCGGAACGGAACGTAATTAATCTGGCATCGATATGGCGTCACCTGTGAGTGCCGCTGGGATGGGGGAGTCTGTGTCGAACGTCCAACTGTCAGCAGACCAGCGGGCCGGTTGGCGCGAATGGTCCGGGCTGGCGGTGCTGGCGCTCGCGACGCTGCTACTCGCGATCGACAACACCGTGTTGTTCCTCGCGCTGCCACATCTGAGCGCGGATCTGCGGCCGACCCAAACCGAGCAGTTGTGGATCATGGACGCCTATGGCTTCATGATCGCCGGGTTCCTCGTCACGATGGGTGCCCTTGGAGACCGGATTGGCCATCGCCGGTTGTTGCTGATCGGTGCGGTGGCATTCGCTTCCGCGTCGGTGTTGGCGGCTTACTCCCCCAGTGCGGAGATGCTGATCTTCGCTCGGGCGGTGTTGGGTATTGCCGGAGCGACTCTCATGCCCTCGGCTCTGGCGTTGATCGCCAACCTGTTCAAGGATCCCCGCCAGCGCGCCTTCGCCGTCGGGGTTTTCGTCAGCTGCTTCATGGGTGGTGCCGCGCTCGGGCCGGTGGCCGGCGGGATCCTGCTCGAGTCGTTCTGGTGGGGCTCGGTATTTCTGCTGGGTGTGCCAGTAATGGTGCTTCTCCTGGCGACCGGCCCTCGCCTGTTGCCTGAGTCTCGCGCTACGACTGTGGGACGCCCCGATCTCGCCAGCGTGGTTCTCTCCCTCGCCGCGATCCTGCCGATCATCTATGGGCTCAAGGAGGTCGCGGCCGAGGGTATGCGGTGGCCTGCGGTCCTGATCGCTGCGACTGGCATAGCCGTCGGGTGGGCTTTCGTCCGCCGGCAGCGGCGGCTGACCGACCCGTTGCTGGATCTGCGGTTGTTTGGCAACCGATCCTTCACCGCGGCGCTCGTTATCCTGCTGCTCGTCATGGTCCTTCAGGGCGGGATCTACCTCCTCGCCAGCCAGTACCTCCAACTGGTGGAAGGGCTCTCGCCGTCCCGGGCAGGCTTGTGGCTCGTGCCGCCCGCGATCGCGCTGGTCGCCGGTTCCTTGCTGGCCCCGGTGATTGCGCGGACGGTCCGGCCGGGCACTGTCATTGGTAGTGGGCTGGCGATCTCAGCGATCGGTTTCGCTTTGCTTACCCAGGTCGACCACGAGGGAGGGACAGCTCTCCTCATCGGTGGCATCGTCATCGGATTCCTCGGCACGGCTCCGGTCGGCGCGCTCGGCATCGATCTGATCGTCGGATCCGCTCCGGCCGAAAAGGCAGGCTCGGCGTCCTCGATGGCAGAGACGAGTGGTGAGCTCGGTAGCGCATTGGGCATCGCGGCCCTGGGCAGCGTGAGCGCCGTTGTTTACCGCGACCAGATCGCCGGCGAGGTTCCCGCTGGCGTACCAGACGAGGCCGCCGAGGCTGGACGCGACACGCTCGCTGGAGCCGTCACCGAGGCAAACGAACTGCCCCCTGGTTTGGCGGCCCAGCTTCTCGAACCTGCCCGCGAGGCGTTCACCGCGGGGCTGGCCGCCGTAGGTGGCGTCAGCGCGGTCGCCGTCGCCGGCCTCGCCATCGTCGCGTTGATCGCTCTCCGGTCGCATCAAGCGCCGAACCCTGTAGACCGTGACCCGCGTACCAATGCGTACGAGGTGAGGGAATAGCAGAAGCTCAGCTGTCCCGCGGCACCCGGATCAGGAGGACGCCCGGCTCGATCTCGCACCGGAGTTCGTGCCCGATCCGCACCACGTCGCCGTCCAGTTGTCGCGGGCACGCTTCGACGGCACGGACGACGACCCGCCGGCCGCGCCAGGTGCGCAACCGGTCGTCCTGGGCGGACGAGCGGCGTACCACCCGCCAGGCAAGGCCGGGCCAGTCGGTGAGCCGCCGCGGCGCCACCGCCACGACGTCCAGCATCCCGTCGTCGGGTTGCGCGTCGGGGAGCAGGGAGAGCCCGGCGTGCAGGGTGCCGACGTTCCCGACAAGGACGGTGCGGACCCACCGGCGGACGGTGGGGGTGTCGTCGACCGTGATGTCCACGCGTACCGCCGGGAACGACAGGTTGCGGGCCATCGAGATGAGGTACGCCGGCCACCCCATCCGCGCCTTCAGCTTCGGCGGAGCCTCGCCCACCACGGCCGCGTCCAAGCCGAGCCCAGCCATCACAGCGAACCGATCCGGGCCCAGGTCGTCCCCGTCGACGCGGACGAGATCCATGAGGCGGTCCCGGCCACCGAGCGCCACCCGGATCGCCGCACCGTGGTCGAGCGGGAGGCCGAGGTTTCGGACCAGGAGGTTGCCGGTGCCGGTGGGCACGATGCCGAGGGGTACGCCGGTCCCGGCGACTTCGGCACAGACGACGCGTACCGTCCCGTCGCCGCCCGCGGCGATCACGAGGTCGACGCCGGCGGCCAGAGCGGACTTCGCCATCGCGTGCCCGGCATCCTGCGGCGACGTCTCGAACCACAGCGGGGGTTCCCACCAGTCGCGCTCTGCCTGGCGTTCCAACTGGCGGCGGAAGTCCGCCAGGTCCTCGATCTTGGCGGGGTTGAAGACGACCGCGACCCGCCGCCGCGGGGTGGTGTCCGGCGCCTCGGCACGCGCGCGGTTCCTTGGCCGACCGAGTCCGAACGCGAGGAGACTCGCGCCCAACACCGCGAGCGCCAGGAACCACGCGGCCAGCACGTCCGAGAGGTGGTGTACGCCGAGCGCCACCCGGTCGAACCCGACCAGGAGGACGAACGCCACCGCCAGGCAGCTGGCCGTGATCTGGATCCAGCGCCGCTTCGTGAGCTGCAGGACGAGGAGGACGAACGCGCCGAGGATCAGCGCGGACGCGAAAGCATGACCGGAGGGGAAGGCGTACCCATCGATGTCGACGACCGGATGAGGGAGCACTGGCCGGGGTCGCGCGACCAGTGCCTTGAGGAAGACCTCCAGGAGGGCGCCGACGGCGATCGTGCCGACCAGCCACAGACCCAACCGGCGATATCCCCGCTGGATGATGAACGCCGCCACGATCACACCCACGGCCCGGAGTACCCAGGGTTGGGAGATCGCCTGCAGTGTTTCCAGAAAGTTCGTCCAGGCCCGATGCCGGATGACCGGCTCAGCCAGGTCTGCGATGACCACCTGGTCGAGGGTGACGAGTGGGGACCACCTGGTCGTGACGAGGACGAGGAGGAGCGCGAAGCCAGCGCTGCCCGCGAGGGTGGCGACCGCCGCCCAACTGTCGGTCAGGCGTCCCCGACCCACTGGTTGGCGTCCCCGCCGGCGTCGCACCCCGCCGCCACGGCGCGCTCCAGCCGCGGCCCGACCGGCGTCCCCGTTGGTCCGGCCCTGGTCGGCGCGGACATCCTCGCTCACGGAACGCATGTCTACCCCTGTCGCGCCGGTCGGCACGACCTCGGGGTACCCGCCAGCCGTCTGGCGGGACCTCCATACGACCTCGGCCAGCTCCGGGCACTATGCCTCTGACCAGGAAACCGGTGGCGATCTTGTACGGGTCTCCGGTTACCCTCGGTGTCGTGATCGACCCCAAGTTGCTCCGTGAAGATCCCGACCGCGTCCGTGAGAGCCAGCGGCGTCGCGGCGCATCGGTCGAGCTTGTCGACCAGGTGCTCGCCGCCGACGAGCGGCGCCGGTCGTCGATCGCGACGTTCGAGCAACTCCGGTCGGAGCAGAAGGCGCTCAGCAAGCAGATCCCGCGCGCCCAGGGCGAGGAGAAGCAGGCGCTGCTGGCCCGCACCAAGGAGCTGGCGGCTCAGGTCAAGGTGGCCGAGGCGAGCCAGGCCGAGGCGGGGCGGGAGTACGACCGTCTCATCCTCGAGCTGGACAACCTGGTCGAACCCGACGTACCACTCGGTGGCGAGGATGACTACGTCGTCCTCGAAGAGGTCGGGCATCTACGCGACTTCGCGGCCGAGGGCTTCGAGCCGCGTGATCACGTCGAGCTGGGCAAGGTGCTCGGCGCAATCGACGTCGAGCGGGGCGCGAAGGTGTCGGGGGCGAGGTTCTACTACCTCACCGGCGTCGGCGCGCTGCTGGAGATGGCGCTGGCCAACATGGCGATCGACCAGGCAACGGCGTACGGCTTCACGCCGATGATCCCGCCGGCCCTGGTGAAGCCGCAGGCGATGGAGGGCACCGGCTACCTGGGCCAGGCCGCCGAGGACGTCTACCGGCTGGAGCGCGACGACCTCTACCTCGTGGGTACGTCCGAAGTGCCGCTCGCGGCCTACCACATGGAGGAAATCCTCGACGGTGAGCTGCCGAGGCGTTACGCCGCGTTCAGCCCGTGCTTCCGTCGTGAGGCAGGGTCCTACGGCAAGGACACCCGTGGGATTATCCGGGTGCACTGGTTCGACAAGGTCGAAATGTTCTCCTTCTGCCACCCCGATGACGCGGCGGCAGAGCACCGGCGGTTGCTGGCCTGGGAGAGGGAGTTCTGGGACAAGCTCGAGGTGCCGTACCGCGTGATCGACACCGCTGCGGGTGATCTGGGTGCGAGCGCGGCGCGGAAGTTCGACATCGAGGCCTGGATCCCGACTCAGGGCCGCTACCGCGAGGTGACGTCGACCTCCAACTGCACCGACTTCCAGGCGCGCCGGCTCTCGATCCGGTTCCGCGAGGAGGAAGGGATCCGGCACGTGGCAACTCTCAACGGCACCCTGGTCGCGATGGCGCGGGCCATCGTCGCCATCCTCGAAAACCACCAGGAGCCAGACGGCGGCGTCAGCGTCCCCAAGGCTCTGCAGCCGTTCCTCGGCGGTCGGGGCCGCCTGGAGCCGCTCGCGTGAGGGTCGGACCCGCGACCGAGACGGCGCCGAGCGCCGACGCCTGGCGTCCGAAGCTGGTGGCGCTCGACATCGACGGGACCCTCGTCAACATCCGTAACGAGATCTCGCCCGTCGTCGACGCCGCCGTACGTGCGGTGGCCGCGGCCGGTGCGCAGGTGGTGCTCTCGACCGGGCGAGGGCTCACCGCGACCCGGCCGCTCGCTGTCCACTTCGACCTGCAACGGCCGTACCTCGTATGCAGCAACGGCGCGGTGACTGTTCGCCTGCACTCCGAGTCTGATCCGCCGGCGGCGGACGTCGACGGCGTGGATGGTCGTCGGGGCCCCGAGATGATCGACATCGTGACGTTCGACCCCGAGCCGGTGCTGCGGATGCTCCTCAAGCGCCTCCCGGACGTCCTGGTCGCGGTGGAGGAGTTGGGCGTCGGCTATCGCGTCAACGCGCCCTTTCCACCTGGTGAACTCACCGGCGAGATCAGCGTCGAACCCCTCGAACGCCTTGTCGCCGACCCCGCCACCCGTGTCATCCTCCGCCAGCCTTCCATCGAAGCCGAGCACTTCCTCGACGTGGTCGACCGTGTGGGCCTGCACGGCGTCTCCTACTACATCGGCTACACGGCTTGGCTGGACCTCGCACCCGAAGGCGTCAGCAAGGCGACCGGGCTGGCGAAGGTGGCCGAGCGGCTCGGCATCCGCCGCGAGGACGTGCTGGCCATCGGCGACGGCGACAACGACGCCGAGATGCTCTCGTGGGCCGGTCGCGGCGTGGCGATGGGGAACGCCGCGATCGAGGTCCAGGAGGTGGCCGACGACGTGACGGCGCTCCTCGAGGACGATGGGGTCGCGGTCGAGCTCGCCCGCTGGTTCCCCGGAATCACCGCGCCCCGCCCGTGATCATGATGGTTGTCATGAACGTCAAGCGGACGGATAGCCCGCTTTGGCTTCATGATCACCGTGGCCGCTCATGACGTCCCGCCGCCAACGCGTCGGTGCGTACGCCGTCTGCCTCGACGCCACCGGCCAACTCCTGCTCTGCTGTATGTCAGGGCCGGTCGGGCCTGGAGATTCTTGCGTGCCGGACTGCTCGCAGGCTCCCTTGACGTCTCGTCACGCAAGAATCTCCAGGCCCTCCCTTTATGTTCGGAGGAGGCCGCGGTGCGGGAACTCGCGGAGGAGACCGGGCTGACCGGGCGGGTGGACCGGCTGCTCGGCGTACACGCTGGCCTCTACACGATCAACGGCGTCTCGATCCACGGCGTACGCCTCCTCTATCTGGTTGACGTCATCGCTGGATCGCTCCGGCGTGAGCAGGACGGCGGAACCGACGATGCGGGATGGTTCGGCCCCGAAGCGCTCGAAGCGCTATCACTGTCGGCCCACGCCCACCACGCACTCGCACTGCTGGATCACTGATCTTCAGACTCGCGCCGGTACATGGACACCGCACACACTCATCGTGCACTCCTCGCCCGCCGGCGTTGGCCTCACCAAAGTGCCGTTCACCATCGGACCCGGCGACGTCGCCGAAGCCGTAGCACTGGCCATCGGCCGGACCGATTTGCATGATCGCGCGTTGTCCTGACACGCCTTGATCTAAACCAAACTTGAGGTTGCCCGGCCCAGGCTCGGATCGACCGTTGATCTTCGCTGAGGAAGTACGATCGTGAGTGCGCAGGCTGGCGACAGGAGGCACGCATGACCGCCGCACAACCGTTGGAGGTGCACCTGCCTGGGCGGGCACTCACCCTTGACGACGTGGCCGAGCTCGCGGCTGCCGACGAGCTGCACCGTTACGAACTCGACGAGGGAAACCTCCTGGTCATGCCTCCAGCGGATGCCGAACACGCCGCGATCATCACTGGGCTACTTGTCTGGCTGGTGACGAATGGACATGACCGGAACCGGGTGCTGAGCACCCCTGGCGTGAAGATTTCCGAACGGTCGTCGGGTCGCAGCCCAGATCTGGTCCTGCTGCGCAGGTCTGTGGGAAGGACGGTGTGGATCGACCCGATCGACGTGGCGCTCGTCGTCGAGATCGTTTCGGAAGGGTCGAAGAAGCTCGACCGCATGGTCAAACCGAGTGAGTACGCCCAGGTGGGGATCGCGCACTACTGGCGCGTCGAGGGCGGCGAAGGGCTCAGCCCGACCGTGCACATGTACACGTTGGGTGCCGGAGAGGACGGCGAGCCGGCCTACATCGGGCACCGCGCCGTCCTGCTGGACGAACTACTCGCCGGCAGGCCAGAAGGCGTGATCTAGGCACGAGTTGGTGCCGTATACCAAGGGGAGCCACCCGGCCATGGCTCCAGCCCTTACCGTCGTGCTCCGGGCATTCGTGTTGCCGTTTCTTGGACAGCCGGCCTACGCTGACCGCATGACGTTCCGGCAGCAGCTCCGCATTCGCCCAGAGGGTAGGCCCTCTGTCGCGTGTGCCCAGGAGATGATGCGGCCCCGCTAGGGGCCGCCTGCGTGCCGTATCCACTGCTCGAAGGCCCCTCGCGGAGGGGCCTTCTGCGTATCCGTCTCAGCCGGGCCCACTTCGCAAGGTTTCGCGAAAGGAAGCCCGATGCCCAGACCGCCGAAGCGGTTCTACGTCACCACCTCGATCCCGTACGTCAACGCCGACCCGCACCTCGGATTCGCGCTCGAGTTGATCGAGGCCGACGTCCTCGCCCGACATCGCCGGCTGCGCGGGGACCAGGTGCGGTTCCAGTCCGGGACCGACGACAACGCTCTCAAGAACGTCCAGGCCGCCGAGCGCGCCGGCGTACCCGTGCAAGCTTTCGTTGACACGCACGCGGATGCGTTCGAGGCGCTCAGCGGGGTTCTGAACCTGTCGTACGACGACTTCCTGCGTACCAGCAAGGATCCCCGCCATCGTCCGGGGGCCGAACGCCTGTGGCGCGCGTGTGCCGCCGCCGGTGATCTCTACCGCCGCCACTACGAGGGGATGTACTGCGTCGGGTGCGAGCGGTTCTATGCCCCGGACGAACTCGTCGACGGCTTGTGCCCGGACCACGACACGCCGCCGCAGCCCGTCAGCGAGGAGAACTGGTTCTTCCGGTTGTCCCGCTACGAGGAGCCACTCCGTCAGTTGCTCGACAGCGGCCGGCTCCGGATCGAGCCGAAGGTCCGCGAGAACGAGGTTCGGGCGTTCATCGAAAACGGCCTGAACGACTTCTCCATCTCCCGGACCGTCGACCGCGCCCGCGGCTGGGGCGTGCCGGTCCCCGATGATCCGAGCCAGGTGATGTACGTCTGGTGGGACGCGCTCGGCAACTACATCACCAGCCTCGACTACGGAGAGGGCGCGGACGCCGAGGGGTTCGACACCTGGTGGCGGAAGAGCGACCGGCGGGTCCACGTGATCGGCAAGGACATCCTGCGGTTCCACGCGATCTACTGGCCGGCGATGCTGCTGTCGGCGGGGCTTCCGCTGCCGACGGAGATCTTCGTCCACGACTTCCTTACGGCGAACGGCCGGAAGTTCAGCAAGTCACTGGGGAACGTCGTCGATCCGGGGTGGCTGACCGAGGAGTTCGGTGTGGACGCGGTGCGCTGGTGGCTCGCCGCGAAGGTGCCGAAGGTCGGCGACACGGACTTCACCGTCCAGCGTCTTGTCGACGCGGCCAACCGCGACCTCGCGGGTGGTGTCGGCAACCTCGCCCAGCGGGTGGTGAGCATGGTCCATCGCTACCGCGACGGTGTCGTACCCGAGGCGGTGAACGACGACGAGCCGGCCACCCGGCTACGGGCCCACGCAACGGCGCTACCGGCACGGATCGATCGGGCGCTGGCAGCGTTCGACCTGCGAGCCGCCGCGCTCGCGCTGCTGTCATTGGTTGCCGAGGCGAACCGCTATGTCGAGGACACCGCACCATGGGTGCTGGCCAAGGCGGATCGGTCCGGCGATGTCGATGCGCGCCGCCAGCTCGATGTCGCTCTCAGTGCCCTCGTCGACACGATCCGGATTCTCGCCGCCGAGCTGGAGCCGTTCGTGCCAGAACTCGCGGCGCGGTTGGCGTACCAGCTCCAACCCCTTGCCCCACAAGGGGTTCTGCCACCACCGGAACCGGTGTTCCCGAGACTCGAGGTGGAGCCTGGGGAGAAGATTGCACCTTCGTCTGGCTTATTCGTTAAAGTGCGGACTCGTGCCTAGAATCCGACTTGCGCTTGCCTTTGTCGCGGCCGGTGCGATCGTCCTTGCCGGATGTAGCTCCGACGAGCCCGAGACCACCGGTGCCCAGCAGCAGACCAAGGACGACGTTCCCGCCCAGGTTGCCAACGAGAAGCCTTCCGAGGACAAGAAGAAGCCCACTCCCGCCCAGCTGAAGTCAGCGGTCGGCAAGGTGGTCCTCGGTGAAGGTGACATCGGCCATGATGTCGAGGTCCAGGACCAGGACGACACCCTGGAGGCCGCGACCAACGACATCTGCGCCAAGGACTGGTCCGGCGACAACTCCCGCATTGCCCGCAACCAGGACTTCTTCTGGAAGTCCGCGCGCCAGGCCAAGCTGGTCGTCAGCAACGAGGCAGTGGCGTACCAACCCGGTAAGGGCTCTGCCGCGATCGCCGAGCTCAAGCAGGCTGCCGCGGAGTGCAACACCTGGAAGCACGACCAGGGCACGATGGGCAAGGTCCACATCGTCGACCCGCCGAAGGGTGCGCTCGACGGTTCGTTCGCGTGGCAGGGCAGTGACGACCGCAAGGGCGTCGAGTACTCCTACGTTGCCGTCTACCAGACCAAGGACGATCTCCTGAGCGCCCTCTACGTCTGGGCACCCAGCGAGAACGAAGCCCGCGATGTCGCCGCGGAGCTTGCTCCCAAGGCCGCGCAGCGACTGGAGAAGGCGCTCGGCTGAGGGTTCGGGGCGCTCTGACAGGATGGCGCGGTGACTCCCGCTGCCGCGCCTCGCCCCAAGCTTGTCGTGAGTGATCTCGACGGCACGCTCCTTCGATCCGACGGCACAGTTTCAGACCGCACCAGAAGCGCTCTCGAGCAGGTGGAAGAGGCAGGCGGCACGGTCGTCTTCGCGACCGGCCGCCCGCCCCGCTGGATGCGCCCGGTCGCCGACGCGACCGGGCATCGTGGTGTCGCCGTCTGCTCCAATGGCGCGCTCGTCTATGACCTGCGGGAGGAACGCGTCGTCGAGCGGTATCTCCTCGCTCCCGAGATCGGGCTGGCCGTTGTCGACGCCATCCGCGGCTCGATTCCCGGGGTGGCCTTCGGAGTGGAGTTCGGCCACTCGTTCGGGCACGAGTCGACCTACCGCGTGATCGATGACGTGGCCGGCGAGGTGTACGTCGGTGAGTTGGCGGATCTCCTCGCCCAGCCGGCCGTGAAGCTCCTGGTCAAGCACGAGGGCCACAATCCTGACGTGCTGCTCGCCAAGGCCCGCGAGGTCGCGGGTCACCTGGCGGAGTTCACCCATTCGAGCCCGCGGACGGCTCTGCTGGAAGTCTCCGCGCAGGGTGTCTCCAAGGCGACGACCCTCGCCGCGTTGTGCGCCGAACGCGGGATCGCCCCGTCAGAGGTGGTGGCGTTCGGCGACATGCCCAACGACCTCGCCATGCTCGCCTGGGCCGGGACGGCGTACGCCGTGTCAAGCGGGCACCCGGAGGTGCTCGCCGCGGTGGACCGTCGATGCCCGTCGAACGACGAGGACGGGGTCGCCCACATCCTCGAGGGGCTGTTCGGCTGACGCCCAGCGTCAGAGGTACATGCCGCCCGGGCGCTCGGCGTCCTGCTGGGCCTGCATATGTGGCGGCAGCGGAGTGCCGGGTGGCAGGGAACGCCGCATCTGCTCCAGCTGTGCGCGGGCGGCCATCTGCTGGGCGAACAACGCGGTCTGGATGCCGTGGAACAACCCTTCCAGCCAGCCGACCAACTGAGCCTGCGCGACTCGGAGCTCAGCGTCGCTGGGGATCGCTCCGTCCTCGAACGGCAGCGAGAGCCGCTCCAACTCCTCGACGAGCTCGGGCGCGAGGCCCTTCTCGAGTTCGGCGATGGACGACTTGTGGATCTCCCGCAGGCGCTGGCGGCTCGCCTCGTCGAGCGGCGCGGACTTCACCTCGTCCAGCAGTTGCTTGATCATGCTGCCGATCCGCATCACCTTGGCCGGCTGCTCGACGAGGTCGGTGACCGAGCGTTCTTCCTCCTCGCCGCCCTCGGCGCCCTTCGACGGCGGACCTTCAACGGCCATGCCGTCAGGACCCACGATCACCACGCGCGGGAGTTCGGAAGTGCCACGCTGCTTGTCTTCGCTGGCGTGAACGTCAGGGGTGTGCTCCGGATCGGTCATAGGCCCATCCTTACCCCAATGGTCACCAGACGCGAGACCGGGCCCGGCGTCGTACCTGGTCTCGCTCAGGTTGTGTCGGAGCGACCCGCCCGCTGGCGAGCGGTGGTCCGCTGGCCGGCGCCCTCCTGGTCGTCGCGCATGCGCTCGGAGCGGCGGCGGGCGACCTCGGCGCGGATGCGGATTCTGGCGAGTCGACGTTCCCTCTGCGTGTAGTCGATGATCATTCCGTCACCCGCCTTCCTTGTCGACAGACGCCGCAGTGCCACGGTGCCGTGATACTCGCGGATGGACGGGATGTCCGAACTGCCGCGAATATCTGGCTTGGACGGACGTGACGGCGTTCTGGTTGCGGGTGACTTCGAGAAATTTGACCGAATTTGCCAGGACCTGCCCTGGACCTGCGACGGCTGTGCGAGCCCGGCCGAGCCCGACTCAGGGAATCCAGTCCGGGCCTAGGACGTGGTGAGCAGGACCTTGCCGACGTGCTCGCCGGCCTCGACCACGCGATGTGCCTCGGCCACCTCTGACAGTGGAAGCACCCGGTCGACCACCGGCCGCAGGTGGCCGTCGGCGACCAGGGGCCAGATGGTGTCGACGACGCTGCCGACGATCGCGGCCTTCTCCTCGAGCGGTCGCGAACGCAGGGTGGTGGCGAGGACCGCTCCTCGCTTGGTCATGAGGGCGCCCAGGTCGAGTTCGCCGCGCCGGCCGCCCTGGAGGCCGATCACCACGAGGCGCCCCTCGACGGCGAGGGCCGCGATGTTACGCGAGAGGTACGCCGCGCCGATGATGTCGAGGATCACGTCGGCGCCGTGGCCGTCGGTCGTACGGCGTACCACGTCGACGAAGTCCTCGTCGTGGTAGTTGATCGCGGTCTCGGCGCCGAGGGCGAGGCACCGCTCAGCCTTCGCGGCACTGCCCACGGTGACGACCACCCGCGCGCCGGCGGCGACGCCGAGCTGGATCGCGGTGGTGCCGATGCCGCTCGCCCCACCGTGGACCAGCAGGATCTCGCCCGGACGCAGGCCGGCCAGCATGAAGACGTTCGACCAGACGGTGCAGACCACCTCCGGGAGCGCCGCCGCCTCGACCAACGTCACGCCGTCCGGCTTGGGGAGCACCTGGCCAGTGGGTACGACGACCTTCTCGGCGTACGCACCACCGGTGAGCAGAGCGCACACCTCGTCCCCGGGCGTGAAGCCCTCGACGCCAGGGCCGAGGGAGCTGATCCGTCCCGAGCACTCAAGCCCGAGGATCGGCGAGGCTCCGGGCGGGGGAGGGTAGTTGCCCTGGCGCTGGAGGATGTCCGCGCGGTTGACGCCGATGGCGGCGACGTCGAGGAGCACCTCCCCGGGCCCGGGCGCCGGGTCGGGTAGCTCCTCGATCGCGAGCACCTCCGGTCCGCCCGCGTCCCGCGTCACCACCGCGCGCATGAGGATCAGGCCTCGCTCTCGGACGGCTGGCCGTCGGACGGCTCCACGCCCGGGCGCGGTGCCCACGGAAGCTCCTCCGCCGGGCGTACGACGATCACCCGGTCGCCGCGCAGCAGTTGGGCGACGGTCGGGTCGAAGTAGCGGTGGATCTCACCGTCGCGGACGACGGCGACGGCCACGTCGTCGAGTTCGCGCGGCGAGCGGCCCTCCTCCCGGGGGAGCACCGCGCGTTCGGCGACCTCCAGACCCTCGCCGTAGCTGAGCAGGTCTTCGAGAACCGTGCCCAGCATGGGGCTCACCGTCGACAGTCCCATGATCCGGCCCACCGCCTCAGAGGACGTCACCGTCACGTCGGCGCCGCTCTGCCGGAGCAGAGGGATGTTCTCGGCCTCGCGGACGGCGACGACGACGTTCGCGTCGTGATTGAGCTGCCGCGCGGTCAGAGTGACGAGGACGGCGGCGTCGTCGCGGTGGGTCGTCACGATGATCCGGCTGGCCGTCGACACCTCCGCGCGCCGCAGGACGTCCGCGCGGGTCGCGTCACCGACCACGCCGCCGAGCCCGGCCGCGTTGGCCTCGGCGACCGCCGCCTGATCAGAGTCGACGACGACGATCTGGCTGGCGGGAATGCCGCCATTGAGAAGAGTGTCGATGGCGCTTCGGCCCTTGGTGCCGTACCCCACGACGACTATGTGATCGCGCAACCGACTCCTCCATCGCGAGATGCGCCACTGCTCCCGGCTCCTGGTCGCCAACACCTCCAGTGTGGTCCCGACCAGCACGATGAGGAACGCCACCCGCAGCGGCGTGACCAGAACGACGTTGATCAGGCGGGCCGTCGGCGTCTCCGGGGTGATGTCGCCGTACCCCGTCGTGGTGAGGCTCACCGTCGCGTAGTAGAGCGCGTCGAGCACGCTGAGCGGTCCACCCGCGTTGTCGTGGTAGCCGTCGCGCCCGATGTAGACGACGGCGACGACCAGCGCCAGGAGGGCGAACGCCACGAGGACGCGGAGGCCGATCTGGCGCAGCGGCGGCACGTAGGTGGCCGGGAGCCGGACGTCGGCGGGCGCCGCTACGAACGTCCGCAGTCGGCGCCGGGACGGCACGAGAGCGGCCGGCGTCGACGGCGTGGTCGGCGCTGTCGCGTGCGGCGAGCGAAGTGTTGACATGGCGGCACGACAGTAGCCCAGATCAGGGACACTGGCTCCGGTCCCCACCGGCCGGGGCTACTGGTCCGCTCAGCTGCTGGCGTCCTGCTCCCAGCGCCGGGTCAACTCGCGGGCGATCGCGACGCACTCGGTGAGCGCGTCGGCACCCCCACCGCGCTGCGCGGCCGCGAACCCGACGAGGAACGTCGTCAGTGGCGCGGCGGGTCGCTCGACCGCGTGCGCGGCGTCGCGGGCCAGGTCGAGTACCTCGCGGATCACCTCGGTGTCGAACGGCCCGCCGGCTGCCGCGGCGGCTCCGGCGTCCTCGGTCGGCGGAGCGGATTCCGTGCCCAGCTGGGTGACGTCCACCCCCAAGGCGTCGGACAGTTGCCGTGCCCACTCGGTGAGCATGCGAACTCCCTTCCTGCGAATTCCTGAGAAGAACGACGAGCTGGCTTCACGTGAAACGGCTTCACGTGTCGGCGGCGACCTCGTTGGCGTGGACGAGCTCCTCTGGGGTGTCGCAGTCGAGGGCGGCCCGGGGTTCGGGGACGCGGGCGACATTCAACCGCGCCAGGAGCAGGCGCATCGGTTGGTTCCGTGGGTCGCCGATCGCGGCCAGCGCCCGGCGTACGGCGGACTGCTGGTAGGCGGCGGCCAGCGGCTGAGTACGACCCCCAGCGTCGACCAGGACCGCTCCGTCAACGTCTCCTTGACAGCCGACCTCGAGGAGTCGGGCCACCACGTGCGCGTCGAGCAGCGGCATGTCGCCGGCCAGGACGACCACGACCGGCGCCGTACACAGGTCGAGCCCGGCGGCCAGCGCCGCCAGCGGTCCGGCTCCGGCTGGGCGTTCCCGCGTCCAGCGCAGAGACGACGGCAGCGAGCCCGACACCTCCCGCTCCGGGCCGACCACCACGACCGTCCGAGCACCCGCGGCTGCTGCCAGCACGCGTTCGAGCATCGGCGTGCCCGCCACCGGCAAGAGGACCTTGTCTGTCCCGCCGAACCGCCGTGCGGAGCCACCCGCGAGCACCACGACGTCATACTCCGGCGCGCCGTCCCGGCCCGTATCGGGCGCAGACGCGACGTCGACATCCGTGCGTTCCGTGTGCGAATGCCCACCCACGGGTCGAGTCTCGCACCCGGGCCCGGCAGACTGTCAGCGTGCGTGTTGCCTTGCTGCAGTTTGCCGCGAGCCTCGACAAGTCCGAGAACCTTCAGGCGATCCGTCACCTGGCCCGCAAGGCTGCCTCCGACCAGCTCGACGTGGTGGTGTGTCCCGAAGCGAGCATGCACGACTTCGGGTCACCCGACATGCCACTGGCCGGGGCTGCCGAGCCGCTCGACGGACCGTTCGTCCAGGCGCTGGCCGACCTTGCCCGCGAGCTTGGCGCCATGGTGATCGGCGGGATGTTCGAGGCGTCCGGAGATCCCTCTCGGGTCTACAACACGCTGGTCGCGGTGGGCGCCGATGGTTCGCTGGCTGGTTCGTACCGCAAGATCCATCTGTACGACGCGTTCGGCTACCGCGAGTCCGACCGCTTGGTGCCGGGTGCCACAGAGCCGGTCGTGGTCGACGTCGCGGGACACCGCCTGGGCCTCCTGACCTGCTATGACCTGCGCTTCCCCGAACTCTCCCGAGCCCTTGCCGATGCTGGTGCCGACGTCCTCGTCGTGCCGGCGGCGTGGCTGCGCGGCCCGCTCAAGGAGGACCACTGGGCGACGTTGGTCCGCGCCCGTGCGATCGAGAACACCTGCTACGTGGCGGCGGCCGACCAGTGCGGCTCCGCGTACGCCGGGCGCAGCATGCTCGTCGATCCCATGGGTGTGGTGCTGAGCGCGCTGGGCGAGCAGGTGGGAGCGTGCGTGGGCGAGGTCGAGGCTGATCGGGTGGCGGAGGTGCGCGAGCGCAACCCGACGTTGGCGCACCGCAGGTTCACCGTCGTAAATAGGGACGCTCCGTGACATACTCCTCACATTCAGGTGGTATCGGGCGTTTCTAGTTCAGATCGCCCGCCCGGCGCAGCGCTGAGGGCCGTGCGCCCTTAGGGTTGCTCAGGCGGAGCCGGAACGCCGTAAGGGGTGCAGCAGATGGCGCTGGTCAGCGAGAGCCGCAGGCTGCGCGTCCTCGGCGTGCCCGTGGACGCGGTCGACATGCGGGGCACACTCGAGTGGGTGGAGCAGCGGGTGGACAGCCGGGAGGCCGGCACCCACCTGTGCGTGAACGCCGCCAACGTCGTGCGGGCCCACGACGATCCCGACTACCTCGCCCTGCTCGAACGCGGTGACCTCATCGGCTCTGACGGTCAGCCCCTGGTCTGGGCCGCCCGCATGCTCGGCCAACCACTCCCCGAACGCATTGCCGGCATCGACCTCATGGAGCAGGTGCTGGCCCGGGCGAGCAAGGTGGGCTGGCGGATCTACCTCCTCGGCGGCCGCGAGCACGTCGTCAAGCGGCTCGCCACCCGGCTGATCGCCGAAGGCGTACAGATCGTCGGCTACCGCGACGGCTACTTCAACTCTGGCGAGAAGGCCGACGTGGTGACCCAGATCCGGCAGAGCGAGGCGGACGTGTTGTTCGTGGGGATGCCCTCGCCCGCCAAGGAGCGGTTCATCGTCGACGGCGCGGGCGTGGCGGGTGTGCCGGTGTGCATCGGGGTGGGCGGGAGCTTCGACGTCCTGGCCGGTGAGCTGCGCCGCGCGCCACAGTATTTCCAGCGGCTCGGCCTGGAGTGGTTGTACCGCATGATCCAGGAGCCACAGCGGTTGTTCGCGAGGTACGCCATCACCAACACCAGGTTCCTCGCCCTGCTGGCCCGGGCAATGCTCCAGCGTTCCCGCCGGCCGTAGGGCAGCAAGTACGCCAGCCTCCCGTGAGATATCGGGTGGGCCGATTCGTCGGATGACCATACGCTTGGGCGACGTGTCATCAGACTCGGCTCCGCCACCTTCCTCTTCCTCCACTCACTCGAACTCCCTCACCCTGCCGTCTCTCACGCGGTCGGCCAGCGGACAAGCAGACGAATCCGCCGGTCACGGTCGCGGGTCCGTAGACCGTGGGCAGAGGTCGGCGGGTCTCCGGACCGGCTGGCCGGCGTGGTTCCTGCTCGGCGCCGTCGTACTCCTCGCGTTCAACCTCCGAACGGCGGTCGCCAGCATGGGCGCCGTCCTCGGCGAGGTCAGGGTCGATCTCCATCTCTCCCCAGTCGTGGCGGGGCTGCTCACCACGTTGCCGGTGTTGTGCTTCGCGGCGTTCGGAGCGGTCGCGGCGGGGCTGGCGCGGAGGTTCGGGTCGTCGCGGGTGGTTGTCGCCGCGCTCCTGACCATCGTGGTCGGGCAGGCGGTGCGGGTGATGGTGTCGTCGATCCCGGTGTTCCTGCTGGCCACCGGGCTCGCGTTGGCCGGGATGGCGATCGGGAACGTCCTCATTCCCGCGTTCGTCAAGGAGACCTTTCCTGGCCGGGTGGGCCTGGCGACCGCCGCGTACACCACGTCGATGGCGGTGGGTACGACGCTGCCGGCGGCGCTGACCGTGCCGATCGCGGAGGTCCTGGGCGGGTGGCGTCCCGGCCTCGGGGTGTGGGCGGTGCCCGCGGTGGTGGCTGTGCTGCCGTGGTTGCTGCTGCTCCGTGGCTCGAGGTCAGAGCGGACGATTACGCGCGGCGGCGCTCGGCCCCTGGCGCTCTGGGACCTGTCCAGGTCGCCGCTTGCCTGGTCGCTCGCGGTGTACTTCGGGCTGCAGTCTCTCCAGGCGTACGCCGCGTTCGGCTGGCTGGCGCAGATCTTCCGTGATGCGGGGGTGGATGCGGCACATGCGGGTCTCCTGCTCTCGATCCTTCCGGTGGTAGGTATCCCGCTGTCGTTGGCGTTCCCGGCGATCGCGGCCCGGCTGCCAGACCAGCGGCCGCTGGTGGTGGCGTGTGGAGTGCCGTACGTCGTGGGGTACGTCGGGTTGTTGCTCGCGCCGCGGGCGGGTGCGCTGATCTGGGTGGTCATGCTCGGCCTTGGCGGCGGCGCGTTTCCGCTGGCGCTGACGATGATCGGGCTGCGGTCCCGCGCGCACGACGTGACGGCCCGGCTGTCTGGGTTCACACAGAGCGTGGGCTACCTCCTGGCCGCGACCGGTCCGCTGGCGATGGGCGCGTTGTTCGGAGTGACGGGTGGGTGGACGGTGCCGATCGGCTTCCTGCTGGCGCTGGTCGCGCCGTTGATGGCGACCGGGTTGTTCGCGGCGCGGCGGCGGTACGTCGACGATGAACTGCACCCTTCCGCCTGACCCTTCCCGACGCCATACTCGTCCATACCAGTTTGGGTCGCCCGTTTGGGTCGGGGGTCCCCTTGGCCAATAGAGCCGTACAGGGGGACCCCCACCCAAACGGGCGGCGGCGGAAGCTGTGGGCGGCGGACAAAGGGGACGGCACGATGGCGTTGTCGTACGTCGGTGTGGCGGTGGCCGACATCACGCCGGTCGAACCCGTGCCGCTGGCGGGATTCGCGGTCCGGCTCGATCCGTGGGAGAAGGTGCTGGCACCGCTCGCCGCCCAGGTCTTCGCGTTCGGCGGTCCGCCCCTGGCGGCGGAGGCGGCCGGCCGACCGGTCCCGGTCACCGCCGTTCTCGTGTGCGCCGACCTGCTGTGGTGGGGTCCCGATGTGGTCGCGTCGCTGACCGGCGAGATCGCCCGGGAGTACGGCGTACCCGCGGAGTCGGTCGTCCTCCACGCGTCCCACACGCACAGCGCGCCGCAGCCCGGCCTGACGTTCTCGCCCCTGATCGGACCCGGCGACGACGCGTATGTCGCGCGGCTCCAGGCCGCGGTGCTGGACGCGGTCGGTCGGGCGCTCGAGGACCTGGAGCCGGTCACGTTCACACGGGGCACTGGTGAGTGCCGGACCGGGATCAGCCGGCGCCGCGTCAACGCCGACGGTACGGTCGGCGGACCCGATCCTGGCGGGCCGGCTGACCACGAGGTGGGGGTCATCAGGATGGCCCGGGCGGACGGCCGCCCCAAGGCGGTGCTCGTCCACCACGCCTGCCATCCGGTGATCTCGGCCGACCCGCAGGTGACGCCGGACTACCCCGGCGCCATGCGCGCAGACCTCGAGGCGTCGCTGGGTGACGGCGTGGTGGTCGGTTTCCTGCAGGGATGCTGCGGCGACATCAACCCCGCGCTGGTACGCGACGGCGGGTTCGGGAATGGTGGGGACGCTGAGATCGCGGCGTTCGGTGGCGCTCTCGCCGCGGCTGTCCGGCAGGTGCTCGACCGGCCGATGACCGAGCTCGGTGGTGGCGAGGGTGCTGCCGCCGCGAGCGTCCGGACCGAGGCTGTCAACCTTCCCTTGCGGCGGCCCGAGGCTGCCGAACTCGAAGCCCTGCGGGAAGAATCCGGGATCTGGGGCGAGTGGGCTCGCTGGCTGCTCGCCGAGCCGGCGCGCCTGGTGGACCAGGTGCCGTTGCGGCTCACCCGACTCGATCTCGCCGATGGCCTTGCGTTGTTGGGTTTTGACGCCGAGGTCACCGTGGCGTACGGCCACTATGTCAAGGAGCGTTCGGCATCGCGGGTGCTGCCGCTCGGCTACACCAACGGCATGATCGGGTACGTCGTCACCGCGGAGCAGCTCCGGGCCGGCGGGTATGAGCCGGATCAGTCGTACCCCTATGTCTACCGCGCGGGACGGTTCGCTCCCGAGGTGGAGGAACGCGTGAAGGCCGCGATCGATCAGGCGCTGGACCTCTCGTGATCATGAAGCCGGAGAGGGCTGTGAAGCCCGTACGCCTTCATGATCAGGATCATGATCACCGTCATGATCACGGGAGCGTGCGGGTGCGGGCCGAGGAGACAGGACGAAGGAGCCGAGAATGCCTGTGGTGCCAACCCCGGTAGGGGATTCCGCCGTCCGCAGCGCGTTGGTGGGCGGCACTCCCGTTCGTACGACGCCGTTTCCCTCCTGGCCACCGGTCAGCGACGCGATGACGCGGGCGGTCGCGGAGGTAGCCGAAGCAGGCGTGTGGTCGGCTGCGGACGGGCCGGTCAAGACCCGGTTCGAGCGCGAGTTCGCGGAGTATCACGGTGCCCGGCATGGGCTCGCTGTGTGCAACGGCACCATCTCGCTGGAGATCGCCCTTAAATCGTTGGGCATCGGGAGCCGTGACGAGGTGATCGTCCCCGGCTACACCTTCCTCGCGACGGCGACGGCGGTGCTCGGCGTCAACGCACTGCCTATTTTCGTGGACATCGATCCGGAGTTCGGGTGCCTTGATCCGGCTGCACTCGAAGCGGCCATCACGCCGCGCACCAGGGCGGTGATTCCTGTGCACCTGGCCGGGCATCCGGCCGACCTGGACCGCATCACGAGCATCGCTGTCAAGCACGGCTTGGCAGTGATCGAGGACGCGGCGCACGCCCATGGGGCCAGCTGGCGCGGACAGCGGGTCGGATCGTTCGGTGACTTCGGCAGTTGGTCATTCCAGGCGTCGAAGAACATGACGTCCGGCGAAGGCGGCATCCTGGTCACCAGCGACGACGCGCTGGCCGACAAGGCGTGGAGCTTCCACCACTGCGGGCGGGCCCGGCAGGGCGAGTGGTACGACCACGGCATCCTTGGTGGCAACTACCGCTTGACGGAGTTCCAGAGCGCGCTTCTCCTTGCACAGTTGGCGAATCTCGACCACGACCTCGCCCGACGGGAACGCAGCGCCGCGATCCTCGACGAGGGTCTGGGGCGGATCGATGGTCTCGCGCCGCTCGCCCGTGATCCGCGGTGCACGACGCATGGCTATCACCTGTATCAGTTCCGCTATGACCCCGACGCGTTCGGCGGCCTGTCGCGGGCGCGGTTCACCGAAGCGCTCCAGGCCGAAGGGATCCCTGCGACCCCGGGATACGCCGTACCCCTTGATCGGCAGGGAGTTTTCGCGGAACGTCGGTTCGACCTGCGGGCCACCGGCTACGACCCCGACTACCCGCCGACGAGGTACGGCACGCTCGACCTGCCAGTCACCGAGCGGTTCTGCGCCGAGCTGGTCTGGATTCCACAACATGTGTTGCTCGGCTCCGACGACGACATTGCCGATATCGTCACCGCGGCGGAGAAGGTGAAGGCGGTGGCGCACACCCTGGTGGACGCCGCATGAGCGAACGACGACAACGACGGGAACGACGCGAGCGAAGCGAGGATGCGCATGAGTGAGACGAGGGCGCGGGCGGGTGTCGTCGCGGGTGTCATCGGGACCGGCGACATGGCCCGGACCCACACCGCGGCCTGGCAACGGCTCGGCGTCGACGTGGTGGTGTTCTCCCGGTCGGCCGAGCGGGGCCAGGCATTCGCCGCCGAGCATGGCGTCACAGCAATCACCGACCAGGCCGAGCTGCTGGCCCGGGTCGGCGTGGTCGACATCTGTACGCCGACCGACACCCACGCGGAGCTGGCCCAGCAGGCGGCGGCGGCCGGCCGGCACGTCATCTGCGAGAAGCCGCTGGCCCGCACGTACACCGAGGGCCGGGCGATGATCGACGCCTGCGCCTCGGCTGGTGTCGGGTTGTTCGCGGCGCAGGTGCTGAGGTATTTCCCGGCGTACGTCGCGGCTCGTGACGCGATGCGGTCGGGGCGGATCGGTGAGCCGAAGCAGCTCCGCTTCTGGCGTACCGTCGAGAGTCCGGCGGCGGCCACGTGGTTCCGCGACCTCGCACGCTCGGGCGGCGTCCTCGTCGACCTCGCCATCCACGACCTCGACTTCGCCCGCTGGCTGGCCGGTGACGTGACGCAGGTGCTCGGGCAGACCACGCCGGGGAACGACGGCCCGCCGGTCCACTCCTCGGCGACGCTGACCCATGCGGGCGGGGTGACCTCGGAGGTCACCGCGATCTGGGACGTGCCCGGGACCGCGTTGCGCTCGACGTTCGAGATCAGCGGGGACGAGGGTGTGCTGCGGTTCGACTCGGCGCCGGCGCCGGTGTTGCGGGACGGGTCGGGCACGGTGCTGCTCGAGGACGACTTCTCGGTCGACCCGTACGCCGAGCAGCTGGGGGAGTTCCTCGACGCGATCGCCGGGCGTACGCAGTCGAGGGTGAGCGCCGAGGATGGCCTGGTGGCGTTGACGATCGCGTTGGCGGGCGAGGAGTCCGCCCGCACCGGCGTTCCCGTGGATCCCGCGACGCTCGCGTCCTGAGCTCGTTCTGACCAATCGCGGCAACGGCCATCCGCCCGCATTTTGTGCACGGCGGACGGCCGTTGCCGATAAAGGCCAGGCGAAGTGGCCTTCGGCGTACTTTCCGCCTCCGTTGCACGTGTGTCTCCACTACCTTGTGCTCGATCTTTCGAGCCGACCTCTTTGCCCGCCGTGCACCTGAACGACACCCACGGCCGGTGGGATAGGCGCTCGGAACCCGTTGCCGGCAAGGGCTTCGGGGAATCCGGTCGGAGGACCGGGAAGGGAGTCGTTCGTGCTACGACGTTCTGTGCGCCATGTGCGCATCCTGGCCCTGATGGGCATCCTCGCCGCCGTGGCGGCGGCCACGCTCGGTCCGGTCGCGGCGCCGGCGCGTGCCGCTGGAGATGACCCGGTGCGGGTCCGGGTCGCGACGTACAACATCCACCACGGCGCCGGGCCCGATGACGTCCTCGACCTCGAGCACGTCGCTCGCGTCCTCGCCTCGACGCGCGCGGAGGTGATCGGTCTGCAGGAGGTCGACAACCACTGGGGCGCGCGTAGCAACTTCGTCGACCAGGCGAACTGGCTTGCGAAGAAGCTCGACATGCATGTCGCGTACGGCGCCAATCTCGACCTCGACCCGCTCGAGCCAGGTCAGGAACGCCGGCAGTACGGCACGGCGATCCTGTCCCGCTTCCCGATCAAGTCGTGGAGCAACACCTACCTGCCGAAGTTCGGCAACCACGAGCAGCGCGGCCTGCTGGTCACGAACCTCAACGTGCGTGGGATTCCGGTGCGCTTCGCGAACACGCACCTGCAGCACAACGACAACCTCGAACGCCAGGCGCAGGCGGCGAAGATCGTCGAACTCCTCGGCTCCACGCCGTCCCGCACCATCGTCGTCGGCGACCTCAACGCGACGCCGGACGCGCCGGAGATCAAGACGCTCACCGACGTGTTCACCGACACCTGGACGGCTGGCGGGGTGGGGGACGGCTTCACGTACTCCGTCGAACACCCCGACCGGCGGATCGACTTCGTGCTGGCGTCCCGGGACCTCGGGATCCGGAAGGCTGAGGTGGTCAGTGCTGACGCCTCCGACCACCTGCCGGTCGTGGTTGACCTGACGGTACGCCGCTGAGAACGAGTACGCCCCGGGACCGGCGCTTTTCTAGCCGGGCCCGGGGCGGCCGGCGCGATCCTCCCGTTAGCGGGTGAAGCGCTCCATCGCTTCTTTGAACATGCGGTCAAAGCTGTCGCTCATCGACGAGTCTGCTCGCCGCTGCAAGGACGTCGTAAAGGTCGCTTCCCGCGTCTGCCGGTCCGCTTCACGAACGGCCTCGACGACCGATGCTGCCAACTCCTCACGCTCGAGCCTCCGCTTGGCGAGGACATGGATGTCGATCTCCAACTGACCGTTTGTGACGGTCGCCTTCACCAGGTCGTCCGCGGCGGTGCCTTCGAAAGATCTGATTCGGTGTTCCTCGACCTGTTCGGACATCTCCGCGATCGATCGACCGATCTCGTTCATGATCGCGTCGAGATTCATTGGTTCCATCCTGACTCCTTCAGCGCCTGCCGCCACGCGATCCGGGGATCAGGAGCGGCTGGCGCCTCGTCGAGGTCGAAGCCGGCGACGTTCTTCATGGTTTCGGTCATGTGTTGGGCCATGGTGACGCGTGCGTTGAGGATCGCTTCTTTACATGCGTTCGCCAGCTCGGTGGGCGGGACGGGCGGCCGGAGGCATGGCGTCGCGGCGCTGCGGGTCGCGACGTACAACATCCATCACGGCGCCGATGAGGCGGACGTCCTCGACCTCGGGCGCACCTCCAAGGTGATCGGGTCGCTGGGCGCCGACCTGGTGGGGCTGCAGGAGGTCGACCGGCACCTGTCGGAACGCAGCGGCTTCGTGGACCAGGCCGGCTGGCTCGCCGAGCGGCTCGGGATGGAAGTCGTGTACGGCGCGAACGTGGACCTCGATCCGCTCGCGTCGGGCAGCCGCGGCGGCAGTACGGCCTGGCGATCCTGTCGAGGTACCCGATCCTGTCGTGGACGCATGTGGCGCTGCCGGTGCCGGGATCGCTGGAGCCGCGGGGCTACCTCGCCGTGGAGGTGGAGGTGGAGGTGGAGTTGGAGTTGGAGGCGGACGCTCGCGGCGTACCCCTGACGTTCGCGACCACGCACTTCACGGAGTCCGACTCGGGTGCGCGAGCACGTCAGGCGGAGCACCTCGTTGGCCTGCTGCGTGGCGTACGTACGCCGACCATCCTCACCGGCGACCTCAACGCGCGGCCGGACTCGCCGGAGGTCAAGACCCTCACCGAGTCGCTCGTGGATGCGTGGCTCGATGGGGGTACGTCGGACGGGTTCAGCTACTCCGCCAGCCGGCCTGCTCGGCGGATCGATTACGTCCTGGCATCCCGCGAGTTCGACGTCGTACGCGCTCAGGTCGTGAAGTCCGGCGCCTCCGACCATCTACCCGTCGTCGCCGACCTCGTCCTGTCTGCGGCGGAGCGAGCAGACTGAACTGTCGGGCGTACGACGCGTCTAGCCCACAATGCTTTCGGGAAGCCGGTGCAGGATCTCGTTGACAGTCTGCTCGGGCGACTCATCGGAGGTGTCGAGCCAGAGGCCGAGCCGTGGTGTTTCTTCGCGCAACGACAGGTCGAGCGCCTCGACCGTCCAGTCGCCGTACCCCGTCTTCGGGCGTTCGCGTTCCCGGCGCTCGATCACGTCAGGCCGGGGCGCGAGGACCACGACCGCCAGCGGGCGGGTGGCCACCAAGGTGACGAACTCCGCCAGGTCCGGGCCGAGGATGACATCCTGCACGACAGCGGTGTAGCCCGCGCTGGCGTACTCGTCGGCCAACTTCGCGGAGATGCGGTAGCGCAGGCGAAGTTCGGCGTTCATCGCGTCGCCGCCGTCGGGCGTGATCGGCGCCGCACCCGACACGATCATCCGCCGGAAGATGTCGCCGCGGACGTGTACGGAGCGGTCGAGGCGTTCGGCGAGCAACTGCGCGACCGTCGACTTGCCGGCGGCCATGATGCCCGTGATCACGATCACCCGGGGGTCTGCGGTGGCGGTCACCGCCGCATCCTGCCGTGACCACACGCCACGCCGCAGCTGTGTTTCTGGCGGGCGTGGGGCGTTTGCCCAGCCGCTGGTCGGTGTAAAACCGCAGGGTAGGAGGCCGTGTACGGGCGGGTATGAGGGGCCGGGGTAGCTGCCAGGGATGTCGCTGTTGGCAGGGGAGGAGACCCATGTCCGACGTACAGCTCCGCACGGCCTCCGGCCAGCCGACCCGGGTCCCTGAGGACGACGTACGGACCCTCGAGTCCCGGCTGCACGGCCGGCTGGTCAGCCCGGCCGACACCGACTACGACGAGGCCCGCGCGGTATGGAACGGCATGATCGACCGGCGTCCCGCCCTCATCGCTCGCTGCACCGGGGTCGCGGATGTCATCGCGGCGGTGACCTTCGCCAGGGAACACGACCTGCTGGTGGGGGTACGCGGCGGCGGGCACAACGTCTCGGGTGTCGCGGTCTGTGACGACGGGCTGGTCGTCGACCTGTCGTTGATGAAAGGTGTACGCGTCGACCCGATAGGGCGCACCGTTCAGGCGCAGGGCGGGGTCACCATCGGGGAACTCGACCACGAGACACAGGCGTTCGCGCTCGCGGTGCCGATGGGCCTGGTGTCGGCGACCGGCATCGCCGGGCTGACGCTGGGCGGTGGGTTCGGCTGGCTCCGGCGGGCGTACGGGCTGAGCTGCGACAGCCTCGTGTCCGTCGATGTCGTGACGGCGGACGGCCAGCTCGTCACGGCAAGCGCGCGGGATCATGCGGAGCTGTTCTGGGCGATCAAGGGTGGAGGCGGCAACTTCGGGGTCGTCACGTCCTTCGAGTTCCGGGCCTATCCGGTCGGGCCCGAGGTCTTCTTCGCGGTCGTCGTACACAGGGGTTCGGATGCCGGCGCGGCTCTGCGGTCGTACCGCGACTGGGCGGCCACCGCCCCTGACGACGTGACCGCGTTCGCGGTCCTCTGGCATGGCCCGGAGATCGAGGAGATCCCGGCCGAACACCACGGCCAGCCGATCCTGATCCTCGCCGCGGTCCACCACGGGGACCCGGCGGACGGCGAGCGGGCGCTGCGGCAACTGCGGGCTTTCGGATCACCGATCGCGGACCTCAGCGGGAGTACGCCGTACCTCCAGGTCCAGCAGTTCTTCGACGCCGACTATCCCGCCCACGAGCTGCGCTACTACTGGAAGTCGAGGTACGTCCGCGATCTCCCTGACCAGCTGATCGACCTGCTGGTGGAGCTGAACGCCGCCAGCGCGTCGCCGCGCTCCACCCTCGATGTCTGGCAGCTGGGCGGCGCCTTGAGTCGGGTGGGCGTCGATGAGACGGCGTTCGGGGGCCGCTCGGCGCCGTTCATGATCGCCATCGAGGCGAACTGGCAGCGCCCCGAGGACGACCGGGCCAACATCGCCTGGGGCCGGCAGGTGTACGGCGTCCTCGAGCCGTACGCCGCCGGCGGGGAGTACGTGAACTTCCCGGGCTTCTACGAAGACGGCGCGAAGGTTGTCCGGGACACGTTCGGGGCCAACCTTGATCGGCTGGTCGCGGTGAAGAATCGCTATGACCCGACGAACCTCTTCCGGCTGAACCACAACATCCAGCCAAGCTGACCGGGCGTGCCGCTGTTGCGGCCGCTGCTCCTGCCGCGGCTGCTCGGCGATCAGAACCGCTGCGTGTCGACGCTTCGCGGATCATCGACCTTTCGAGCGGCGTAGATATCGCCGGCTCGGGCCGAGGCGCGCCAGGTACGCGCGAACGTGAGGTGGCCCTCGAACTCGGGATCCGCGCGGTCGAGCCGGCCGAGCACGAGGCTTGGTCGACCGCTTTCCGGCGCCCGGGTGAGGTAGCCGCCGGCCGGGCTGATCAGGCTGGCCGGCACCGCGTGGCTGCACTGGGCGGGGACGGAGAAGCTGAGCCAGTACTTGTTGGTGGAGGCGTGGGCCTGGGCGAGGACGCCGAACATCGGGTCCTCCGAATAAGAGGAGAAGAGTACGCAGTCGACGGCGAGGCGTTCATACTCCGCGAAGTGCTCGGGGAAGTTGATCTCGATGCAGAGCGCCGTGCCGAACCTGAACCCGTCGACCTCGAACGCGACCGGCCGGAAGCCCGGGGTGTACCAGTGGGTGATCTCGGTGTGGGAGCAGTACCTCTTGTCGTAGCGGTCGACGAGGATGCCGCGGTCGGAGATGACGTAGAGGCTGTTGTGGGGGCGGTGCGGGGCCGTGAGTCGGTGGGCTGAGCCGAGCACGGTCCAGAGGCGCAGCTCCTTCGCGAGGGCGGCGATCTGCTCGAGCTCCTCGTTGATCGCGGGCCAGTCGACGGTCTGCCAGTCCTTGACCTGGGCCTTCGCGTAGCCGGACAGGGCGCCCTCGGGGAAGTGGATGAGGCGGGCGCCTTCCTGGTCTGCGGCGCGCATGAGTTCACGGATGCCGCGGCCGTTCTGGCGTACGTCGGGGGAGATCGCGTTCTGGGCCGTGGCGACGAGGAACGGCGTGGAGGGGCCGGAGGTCGCGGAGGGGGCGGAGGGGCCGGACGGGGCGGAGGTCATCGCGGCACTATGCCAGCGGGCGGGGCTTGGCCGCGCCTGTCTTGGGCGGGCGCTTGCCGCGGTTCGGGCAGGCGCTTGCGGTGGGCCGGGGCGCTTGGCGGCGGGGCCTCGTACCAGGCGGCTGGGGTGCGGAGGGTGGGTGGGAGAATAGTCGGCGTTGCCTCCGACCTCACGCCGGGGGCAGCGCTGCGGGCGGATCCACGACGGGGCGGCTCAGGGTAGCGGTCCGTCGGGGAGCACTCCGCAGGCGGGGAGGGCTCGCATAGTGGCCTAGTGCGGCGGTCTTGAAAACCGCTACCGAGGGACCCCTCTCGGTCATGGGTTCGAATCCCATGCCCTCCGCCCTGACCTGGGTGTTAGCCCTCCTGACCTGCGGAAATGCGGCCCTGTCGGCGCTCCGGGAGCATGCTCGGTCGGTCTCGGTGTGGCTCGCTGCGTCCGGCCAGATCTCGGCGTTTGCGTGCCATACGCGGGCCAGCCGGGGGCACGTTTCTGCGGTGCTTCGGCTCGCCGAGCTTCCGCTTTTCAGGTCTGGGCGGGTGACGTCAGCGGGGCGTCGGGCGCTTGTGACGGTCTCGGGCACAGTCGTGATGGCTGCCGCGAGATGGGTCGGTTGGCGTCACGGCCGGCGTCGGCGGCGGCTGCCATCGAGATCACTGGGTTGCCGCCCAGGGGCGGGTGCGCCAGTCGGTAAGCCCTGCATCGAGCCAGTCCTCCACGACGCGCCTCCACCGGTCGCTTGGGCTGGTGTCCTCGACGTCTTCCCAGGTCAGTTGTGCGATCCCCTCCTCGATGAAGAGGGCATCGAGGTAGCTATCGATGCTGGGGGCTACGACAGTGAAGACATCGTGTTGAGTCAAACCCGTCCACTCCGGCAATCCGTGAACGAAGGCTACGAGTTGTCCGGGCGCCTGGGTACCGAGATCGAGATACAGAATGTCGCCGCCCCCGTCACGGGCGATCGGCAACAGATTGTCTGTAGAGACCGTCTCGGCCCACCAACACTCCCGGCGTCGCCTGTACTCGCCAAGAAGAGTGCTGTAGCCGTACTCGCCGTGCTGGTCTCTGCCGACGTGATAGATGTCGTCAAAGCCGATCGGCTCACCGCCGGCGCTGTGGGGCAGGCGTATCGAGTACTGCAGCGTTCCACCGTTGGCCACCTCGAGGAGGGCACGGTAGTCGCTAGGAAGCGGCTGGCCGATCTCGGCCTCCAGCGCCACGAGCTCGCCAGCCTCGACGGGAGCGAAGGGTCCGAAGATCGCTCGCCCCCTGTAGTGGCGTACCAAGTCGTCAGCCATACCGGGATGGTCTCATCCGCTGGCCCGATGCTGGCGGACAGATCAGTCCATGCAGGCCGCGCACTGACCGGGGGCAGGGTTGGAGCCCGTCGGACGCTCGGAGGGTCGGCGGGTTTGGTCGGTGGCCTGGCTTGGTCCGGGAGGCCGGGGGCCCGTAGCCTGTCCCGGCTCGGCGGGCAGCTTGCTGCCTGCCCGCAATCACCCGCCGTGGGCCCCCGGTCTTCGGGACCCGGACCAAGCGAGGTGGCTAAAGCCGCCGGCCCGCCCTAGCCGCGTGACCGCCTGGTGCTCGACGGTGCCGACGCTGTGAGGGTCGTCAGTCTTGTGGCGGCCCTCCTTTTCGCGCCCAGCCGCGCCGGCCGACCGGGCGCCGAAGGCGCGGAGGGAGGGGCGGCGCCATCGGGCGGGCGCGGCGGCCCGTTCGGGGCCGCCCTTGAAGACGTAGAGAAAGTTCTCACCGTCCGGTACTAGGCACCGGTACTAGGCAGAACCCGGCCCTGGTGGGGCCAAGGCCGGAAGATGAGGGACAGGACTCCAGACTGGAGAACGCGGGTTTGGACTGTTCGCCGTTTACGGTTCATCGATCTCGCGGAGGCTGGCCGAAAGTGAAGGGCTGATGTCTTCCAGATCGGCCAACTCCCGACCAGTTGGCTTCAGCACCATGTGGGCGCGTGCAACGTCGGCGAGTAGGAACAGCGACGAATCTGAGTGAAGGACGTGTGGCTGTGTAGGCATGGCCGGGTTCACCCAGCGCCATGGAGAGCTACGGACCGACAAGGCGTCCTGCGCCAGCCGGTCGGTGACGACATAATGGTGCAGGTAGTAACGCTTCCATTTAGGCGTCATCCCCGGGGCCTCACGAACCCAGGCGACCGACAGAAGCTCCGGCTCACACCGAATAAGAAACTCCATGCACTCCTTGCTCATCTGGGTCAGCGGATCGAATACAAAGCCGAGATGCAGTTTCTTTTCTGCCGCATACAACAACACTGCCCGCCACAGGCCGTCCGCGGACCAGCGATCAACAAGGGTGTACGCCGTCATGCGCCGTCCTCCTCGCCAGGCACTTGAACCAATCGCGAACGCAAACCCGGTGACATCTTCTCCAATTCTGCCAACTCGTCGATCCTCGCCTGTATCCACATTACCTCGTGGTAAGTCTCATAACCGAGGAACAGGGAGCCATCACTCCGGAGCAGAAACGGGTCGATAGGCATGCTGCCCCTGTCATCCCAATTCCACGGTAGTCCGAGGTCCTTCCGGACCTCCCCTGCCAACGTCTCAGTGAGGTGGTACATATGCAGGTAGTAACGACCCCCGCCAGATACCATCCCTGGCGTACTCGCCACCCATTGCACGGATATAGCTGCGGGCTCCCACCGGATCAACAGCCTCATGGCATCATGACTAATAGCCGATTCAGGATTCACAACCATGCCAAGCCGCATTTCGTGGGAACTGCCATACCTGAGACAGGATTCCCAGAGATCAGTAGCGGCCTGTCGGTCTGCCGGTTCGTATATCATCATCGTCAATCAACATAGGGGAATATGGCGTACACCGCCGATACAATAATGGGGGAGTGATTATTTGCGCCCGAGTTTTGTGTGCGGTCCATGGTTATACATAAGACTGTGCTACTCGACTGCGCGGAAGAGATATTCTTCGGTTGGATTCCTCCCGACCTTTTCTTTTGCGATAGGGGCGATCAGGCGCTGTATTTCGTTGTGCCGACAGTATGGAGGAGTACTGTGGCGTCGTCGACAAGGATGTGGAAGTTGTGCATGTCGGCGACAGCGGGATTGTAGGCCAGTGCGTGGCTGGCGCAAGAGGCGAACGTCACTTGTCCACAGCTACGCCTCGGTCAGAATCTGATCAGGGTTTGCGGTGAAGTGGATAAAGCCTCGCCGTCAGTCGGGCAGGCTTTGAGTCGGTTCGGCCAGTGGCGCGCTTCTCTTAGGCGCGGCGAGTTTCGTAGGTCGCTGGAACAGGGCGCCGGAGGGGTAGTCGGAGTGGAGGGTGCGGACGTGTTGGAAGCCGTTGCGTTGGTAGTAGTCGTGTAGGGGCGTGTTGTCGGTCCGCACGTCGATGCGGATCCAGTCGTTACCCTGCCTGGCTGCCTTGGCTGATGCCCAGTTGAGGATGCGGGTGCCGAGTCCTGCCCAGCCGCGGCGCACGATGAGCCGGTGGACGTACATCGCGGGTTCGGCACGTTCGCGTGTCGTCCAGAGTTGAGGGTCCGCGTAGGTGTCGAGAGTGACCGTGGCCGCGGTCGCTCCCTCGTCGTCTCGCACCATCCAGGTCTCGCCGGCGCGGATGCTCGCTGCGCAGCGTTCCGCCATCGCCTCGTGCGTCGGCCATGGCTGGCGCCACTGATCGATCCCGATCTCGGCGAGCCATTCGCTGGCCTCGGTCCGCATCGCGAGCCACCACAGGGAGATCGGTGATGCTCGCCGTTTCGGTGATCACGAGGCGCTGTCCCCTCGGCGGTAGGCCTCGAGGTCGCCCAGCTCGTACATGATGCGGTTGCGGTCGCCGGCAAAGATCGTGAGCGTGAGCCGCAGCGGACGCTCCTTGGTGTAGGTCGTTCGGATGTACACGAGGACCGGTGCACCGGTGCCAAGGGCGAGCTTGCGTGCCTCGTCGGGTGAGGGCATCCGTGTGGTGATCTCGTCGACGTAGCCGACCTCGACGTAGCCGTGGCTGGCCATCGCGCGGATGGTGCCCTGCGGAATGTCTCGCGGGTTCAGCAGCCCGCACTCCTCCGCCACGTCCATGGCGTAGTAGCTGTCCTGGAGGCTGGTGGGTTCACCGTCAACGGCCCGAAGGATTGACCGCACGACTAGTGGACTTTCCTCGTCCACCTCCAGGCGCTCAGCCAGGTCGGGGGTGGCCGGAACGATGCGCATCTCGAAGTTCCGGTACTCCGGTTCGCCGGAACCATACCTGACCGGCTTAAAGCGTCTTGGAGCCACCGAAGAAGAGACACTGGTTGTAGAGGATTCATCCAGAGGGCTGAACTCGGCCGTGGCGGCCGGTATTGACTGTGTCATTGTCTATAACGACTTACAAAAACACAGGACTTTTCACAGGCTAGCTATCGAATCAAAACTCTGATTGAATTGAAGGATATCATCCTTAATGTAACCTGAAGGACTACGCGATGTGGTACGCAGCCGTCGAGCAATCCCGGGATGCCTGAGGCTGAGATGATCTCAGGTGGCGGCTTGGACACTGTCCTTGAGGATCCGGATCCAGCTTGGAACAAGAATCGACGCCGTATCTTCAGTAAACGGGACGCTTGGGTGTGATGGTTCAGTGAGCCCTGAATCTTGCAGCCCAGTCGGCGTTGATTTGATCGGCCTGTCGATGGTGCCCGATCACCAGTTGCCGGTCCGGCGGAACTTGAAGGCCGAGATAGTCGAGCACTTTGTGTGCCGCGGGTAGCGGGTCTGCCGCCAACTCCTCATAGACAACCTGACAGGGCACGATGCTCTGGGCGGCGAACCAGAGGGTCCAGTCCGCCTCGAACTTATTGATTGCGGCGACAAGCCGGGCAATTAGTTCTTCGTCATAGATAGGAGGTTGACCTCCGGGTTCGACGGCCTCACCCGGGTGCCAATAGCGGGTTTGCAACGCCTTCGCCCACGACACTGCCTGGGCCACGACGTCACGTCGTCGCAGGTGAACGAACCTGAGCCGACCCAACTGGGCGCTCAACAGCTCCACATCGGTCACCGCTGATCCAGGATCGGCGGCGGCAAGGTCACCGATCAGTTCCGGCAGCGTCTCGGCCATGATCCTTCCGCCGAAGACACCATTCGATGTCTTGCCGGCAGCCAGCGCCGCTCGAACGTACACTTCGTCGATCCGTCCGTCACGAGGTCGAGCTATCCGCCAGTTGTCGGCGTAGTCATGCAGACCCCGACGGTTGAAGTAGGAGGCTGGGCGGCCAGCGACTCCGGACGACCCCAGCAGACCGCACAGCAGGGTACTTCCAGAGCGTGGCGTCGCGCAGATCAGGTACGAGTCGAAGCCGGGATGGGTCACAGCGGGCGACGGTACCAAGCGCCAAGCCGCGCCCCAACTGAATTTCCGCAGGACGATCCCGACCGGGCACATGACCGGTGGGCTTGGCCCGCTGTGTCGCCAACCCCGGGTGGGCGGCGGCCGGGGGGCCGTTGACGATCATTCTGACTGCGGCATTCAGGAGGCGGTTGTGTCTGGACGCGTGTAGGTCAGAGCGAGGTTGCCTCTCGGGAATGACTTGACATCGATCAGCTTCAACTTGGTGAACTCGGTGAACAGCGGGCTTCCGCCGCCGTGGGCGACGGGGTTGATCAACAGGTGGTACTCGTCGACGAGGTCGGCGCGCACGAGCGCCTGCGCAAAACGTACGCCGCCGTGCGCAAGGATCGGGTCGCCGTTTTGCGCTTTCAACCCGGCAACTTCGGTGGCGAGGTCTCCGGAGCAGACCGTCGTCGTCGCCCACGGTGTGTCGATCGGCTTACGGGAGAAGACGACCTTGGGGATCCTGTTCATCGCGTCGGCCTCGGGGCCCTCTTGGTAGGGCCAGTGCCCGGCCATGTCCCGGTACGTCCGGGCACCCATCGCGTGCACGCCCGCAGAGCCGAGAACGGCGGGTGTGTGAGCGACGAACTCCTCGTCCTCGTCGTACTCCAGGAAGAAGTCTTCGGGCACGCCCGCCGGGGGTGCAGCGTAACCGTCGAGGGACAGGCTGTGTCGGAGAATGAGAGAGCGCATGAAGACTCCATGAAGACTCCAAGGGTTAGAGAGGACGATTGCTGTACGGGCTGGAATGCCAGGTGTGTACGTGACGTCGCACCGAGGTCGACTCCTTCGCCCGTGGCGTCGGGTTTGCCGGTCAGTGTCCGGTCAACGTCCGGTCAGCTCGGCGACGACGGGAGCGAGCGCATCGGCGGCGTTCGCGCCTACGACGATGTATGAGAAGCCACCCTCCTCACGGCGTCGCAGGATTTCCTCGGTGGCTGCCGCCGGGTCACGCGGAAGCACCGCCAGCGAGTCCGCGGCGCGCAACGCGGCAGGGTCGGTGTCGGGAGGTGCCATGAACGGGGAGACGACGTCGCCGACCACCGCCACGTGGTGTGATAGTTCGACGTCTCGGAGCGCGCGAACCTCTGCCGCCGATCGCATGATCTCGGCACGAGAGTCGCCTGGCATCATCGCGATTGTGACCGTATCCGCGAGGTCGGCCGCCAGCGCTCGGGCCTTCGGGCCACGCACAGCCATCACCACCGGCGTACGGAGGTCGGGGCCGTCGAGTTCTCTGAGCGACGTGACAGTGTCGCGTACCTGAGACAACCGCTCGCCCGGTGTCACCACCGGAAGGCCCAACTCACGCAGTTCGTCCTCGATTCCGGGCCGGCCGGTGCCGATGCCCATCTCGAAGCGACCTTCGGTCAGCACCGACAGCGAGTGCGCTTCCCAGGCCATGCTCCAGGACGGGCGCAGCGGAGCGGCATACACCCAGGTACCGACCCGCAGGTCGGCCAGAGTCGCCGCGACCGCCAGCGTGGGACCGGGCGCCGGCTGCCACCGGGGGACGTCGGGCATCAGGAGTGTGGAGAATCCACTGTCGGCGATACGGCGCACTTGGTCTCGCCACGCCGGCAGATCCGTTCTGAGCGGGGCAACAGCACCGAATCGAAACCTTCTTGCCCCGCCGGTCGCCTCATTGTCGGTCATCGTCGTCGTCCTCTCGATCCATTTCGCCCTCGCCCTGTCCAGGTTTCTAACATCACAACGAACGGGCTCGGACAGATCCGACGACCACACGTCGGCAATCTTGCGGTTCCCGACCGAGCGGCTGGGCGAGTTGGTGAGAGCGCGCCGATACCGGTAGCTGATCCGGGCACCATCGCCTTCGGCTATCCGCCACGCCCTGACCGGGGCCACACGCCGGAACAGCGATTGCCCCTCCTCGGTCGGGGTCCCACATGAACCTGAGTTGCGGGGTGTCATCGGCTGACGCGTGCCCGGTCATCGATCCTGTCCGGTGACTGCGGCTCTCGGAACGCCCGTCTCTTCTTCGACCGTGATCTACACTCCGAGCACTTAAGTCCAGGAGGGCTCATGCTGGTTCTGCTGCGGGTGTTCCTCGTCATCTTCATCGGAATGGCCACTTGGGCCGTCGTGGCCCCACGCTCGCAGTGGCGGCTGCTCTCGAGTTGGCAGTATCGCGACCCTAAAGCCAACGAGCCGAGCGACGCCTCCTACCTGGTCGCGCGCGTCATGGGCGTGGGCGGGATCATCTTCGGCATCTTCATGTGGCACTTACTCGGGCAGATGACCGAAGCCGTCGACGTCTATCCGTAGGTAGCGGCACTATGGCCACGACTGCTCGCGTCCGGTTAGAAGGCTTACTCACCTCAGAATCGGGAGGGGTGCTGTCGTGGGTGAGGAGTCTGTGGGCCTAACGACTGCGACGACCCTTACGCGGGATCTGGCAGCGCTGGGCAGCCTGACCGGAGCTACCGTCATGGTGCACACGTCGTTATCGACTCTTGGCTGTGTCATAGGTGGCGAACAAGCAGTCCTCGAAGCCCTGCGGAACGCGGTAGGGCCATCGGGCACACTCGTGATGCCCACCCAGTCCTGGCAGCTTTGCGACCCCGCCTACCTCAACGACCCAGCCATCCCACCCGCTCGCTGGCCGCTCATCAGACAGCACCTACCTGCCTACGATCGCCACGCCACCCCGACCAGGACCATGGGGGCCGTGGCCGAGCTGTTCCGAACCCAGCCCGGGGTCCTCCGAAGCTCCCACCCCCACCGATCATTCGGGGCTGAGGGCCCACACGCACGGACGATCATCTCCGTCCACGACCTGGACTCACCGGTCGGCGAACGATCGCCCCTGCGTTCGCTCTACGAACTCGACGCTCTGGTGCTCTTACTCGGCGTCGGCCCAGACAAGATCACCGCTCTGCACCTAGCCGAGCACCGAGGCGATTACCCCGGCAAGCACCAGGTGCGCAACGGGGCACCGCTGATCGTTGATGGCCGTCGCCAGTGGGTTGAGTGGGACGAACTTTGGGTTGCAGACAACGACTTTCATGCCGTAACCCACGCATTCGCCGCCGCCACTGGCCTACAACGCATCCACACTGTCGGATACGCCACGGCCTACCTGCTACCCGTACGCCAGCTCGTCGATTACGCGGCCAGCTGGTTCCCGTTGCATCGCACCGCCGCGGAGTATGCAACTGACACCACGGGCTGGTGAGGTCCTAGCAGGTGGAGAGTTCGAACCCGCGTAGGCTGGGATGGCGGCTTCTGAGGGATCGCGCCCATGTCCACTCTGGCGCGGGTGATGAACTCGGACTCAGCCTTGCAGGCCTCAGCAGACTCTGGGTCCTCCCGCAGCACTTCAGCCTTGAGAGGTCGCAACGGCGATGAGTTTTGGTGTGGTGTCCAGTCTGTCTTCTCGTGCACCCGATCTCTCGACTCTCGAGGAGAGTGTCATGACCGCTACGTACAGGAGGCAAGGGTGAGGCTTCTTCTCACGTCCGCGGGCGTTAAGAATCCGAGCATCCGCGATGCGCTGGTCGACCTGCTGGGCAAGCCGATCGCCGACTCCAGTGCCCTCTGCATCCCTACGGCGCAGTACGCCCACCCCATGTGCGGGCCAGCCTCGGCCTGGCGCTTCATCACCGGCCAGATGCCGCTACCCATGTGCGATCTGGGCTGGAGGTCGCTGGGCGTCCTCGAGCTGACAGCGCTGCCCAGCATCGGCGAGGAGCGGTGGGTCCCCTGGGTCCGGGAGGCTGACGTCCTGCTGGTGGCCGGCGGCGACGCGACGTACCTGTGCCACTGGATGCGGCAGTCCGGGCTGGCGGACCTCCTGCCGTCGCTGCAGGACACCGTCTGGGTGGGGTTGAGTGCCGGGAGCATGGTGCTGACCCCCCGGATCGGCGCCGACTTCGTCGAGTGGCCGTCCGCGCCGGACGACCGCACGCTGGGGGTCGTCGACTTCTCGATCTTCCCGCACCTGGATGAGGTTCCGGAGAACAGCCTGGCTGAGGCGGAGAGATGGGCGGCCGAAGTCGGGGGTCCGGCGTACGCGATCGACGACCAGACGGCCATCAAGGTGATCGACGGCACCGTCGAGGTCGTCTCCGAGGGGCACTGGAAGCTGTTCCCCGCATAGCCGCGGCCGACAGCGATTGGCGTGGCGAAGCGCCCGCTCATGCCGCATTCCGCGCGGTTCGTGAGGTGCGGTCGCTCACGCTGCGAGCGCGCCCGCGAGCCCGTTCGCGTGACAGGTGGCGCAACGTAGTCGCGATGCGGGCGGGAGCAGCTCCAAAGAGCGATTGCGCCGCGCCGGGTACTGTGTCGGGCGGGAGGCTTGCTTGTGACTGTGCGGGGTTCGGTTTCGCTGGACGAGCACGTTGCTCGGCGTCTTCTAGTTTCGATCTGCCGCCTAGTTGGGTTGGACGCCGAGAAGGCGCAGCTGCTTGGTCCCGTTGCGGACAATGCCGTCTTCCGTGTGTCCAGTGGCGTGGTGGTTCGACTCGCGTCAGCGGGGGCAGTGGATCGGTTGGCTCGAGAAATTGCCGTTGCTCGTTGGCTGGCTGCCAACGACGTGCTGGCGGTGCGTCCCGTGGAATGGATCGAGCAGCCTTTGGCCGCCGAGGCTGTGGTAGCGACGTTCTGGCACGAGATCCGAGATGGCGTGATGGCCTCGCCCGTCGAGCTGGGCCAGGCCCTCCGTCGTCTGCATGCCTTGGACTCGCCAACTGATGTCAGATTGAGCTTGCTGGATCCGTTCGTGGGGATGGAGGATCATCTCGCAAAAATAGGCGACCTTCCTGACGAAGACGTACTGTTCCTGCGGCGGCATATCGCAGCTTTGCGGGCGGAGTTCGCGCAGTTGGAGTTCGTTCTACCGCGCGGCGTTGTGCACGGAGATGCCCACCGCAAGAACGCATTGCGTACTCCTAACGGACGGGTCGCACTCCTGGACCTGGAGCGGTTTGGCATCGGCCCTCGCGAGTGGGACCTGATCGTGTCGGCGGTCTACCGACGGCTGGGCTGGTATAGCGAATCCGAGTACGCCGGCTTCGTCACGGCCTACGGGTTCGATATCCGAGACTGGGCGGGTTTCGACACGCTGGCAGCTGTCCGCGAACTGCGGATGACGCTGTGGCTGGCCGGACGCACCGGCCGGGAGCCGCGCCTGATCCCCGAGGCCAGACGCCGCGTGGCGTCACTGCGTGACCCCCGAGCTCCGCGCTCGTGGACGCCGGGAACATAGCCGGCCATGCCCGTCACGACACGGCTGCGTCCAGCACCGCGCTGGCCTTCTCCCGGAATTCCAGGACCGCACTCACGTTCTCGAAGGAGTCCAGCTGCCGATTGAAGGTCTTCAGGTACGTGCGGACTTGAGCCGGTCAGCGACCTGCACCGCTTCGGCTGCGACCGTGCAGGCTTGTTCCACGTCCTTGCGCACCAGGTAGGCGGTGGCGAGTGAGAGCCGGCAGAACGTTCGGCTGCGCGGGTAGGCATCGCCGGAGTGGGTGAGCGCGATCCGGGTGTGGTGCTCGGCGTCAGCTACCTGCCGCAGAGCAGTGAAGCAGTGTCCGAACTCATCGTGGAGTTCAGCAGCATCGAAGTAGCCGATCCAGTCAGGGTCATCAGCTTCATCCCGACGCGAGAACGCGTTCTCGGCTTCGCGCATCGCACGTAGGCAGGCACGTTTATCACCCATGCTCGCCAGCGCACGCGCCTCCATCGCGCAGTACATTGCGTGCACGGTCGGCGTCGCACATCCAACCGCGCCCAGTTTGGCGGTTCTTTGTCTCGACGGATGTCCGCCGAAAACGTCATCGTTGAATTACTGTAAGGGCGCGGGATGAGTCTTCCGGAAGGCGCGTAGGCCGAACTGCAACGTGAGGCTCGATCAACGGAGCGCCCGGCGATGCTCAAGGCAAGACGGCTGGCCTCACTGCCACGGCTCACGGCACTGCAGTGACACGTGCCGAAAAGGTGCCCGGTGCCCACGTCGAGAGCCCGTTCGACAGTGATCGCAGCACCGGCGCAGCCGTTGACGCGGCGAGTTACGCCAGGCTAAGCGACCTCGTGTCACAGGTTCGGTCCATCGGCTGACGAGCTGCGGCCCAAACCCCAGATGTTGTCGCCCGGGGTCCATCGGTAGAGGCGGGCCACCCCGCGCGAGTCGAAGCAATGATGCATATAGCTGTCTTGGCCTTAGCGGAGAACACCGCCTGGCTCGGTCATGCCGCCGGCACACGGGTCCTGTGGTCCCTGGTGAGGCCGTGGAGCGAGCACGGCTGCCTGGGTTCCCCGGGACACAGGACCCACAGGTCCGACGCCGTCGCCTGGTAGAGCCGGTACGGGGCCGGCGCGGTCACCTCATCTGGTGCGAAAGGTGTGACACCTCCACCGTCGGGCCGGGGATAGGCCTCCAGCGCGCGGTCGACGTCGCTGCCCGATAGCTCGCGTGCCTCCCCGATCGCGTACACCGCGGTGCCGTGGTACGGCGCGACGGTGGAGTCGAAGATGATGACGATGCTCACCTGCGGGCGCTCGGCGATGTGGCGGGAGTGTTGGGCGTCGGTGGCGGAGAGCCAGTAGAACTCCCGGTCGCCTGCCGGGGCGAAGTAGACCGGGGAGGTCCACGGGCGGCCATCCGAGTCGGCCGTGCCCAGGATCAGGTAGAGATTGGCGTCGATGATGGCCCGCGCGTGGGCCGCGAGGTCGTCGTGTGTCATGGCAGGAAAATCCTTCGTTACTTGACGATCCGATACCTACCGACACCCCCATCGGGGTCTAGCGGCGTACCTTGAACCTCAGGTGCAGTACGCGGTTGCCGTGGATGACCACGTGGGGGTCCTCGAGCAGGTGCTGCCCATCGATGCTGCCGAAGTAGCGTTTGCCCGACCCGAACACCACCGGCACCACGTCCATCGCCACCTCGTCCACGAGGCCGGCCGCGAGGATCTGGCTGCCCACTTCGCCGGCGTTCACAGCGACGGTTCGCTCCCTGGCGAGCTTCTGGGCCCTGTCGATCGCAGCTGTCACGCTATCGACGAAATGGTATGACGCCTCGGGGTGCCAGCCCTCGGGCTTGGGGCGGTGGGACACCACGACCACGTGCTCGCCGGCGGGCGGGTGACCCTCCCAGCCGTTCACCAGGTCGAACAGGTTGCGGCCCATCACGGTCGCGCCGATCGCCTCCCACATCGGCCGGACGTACTCTGCCGACGCTTTTGAGACCTTGAAGGCGCTTCCAGTTCCGGAATGGTCGTACTGCTGGTCGCCGCCTTCGGTGATCGGGGTGTCCCCGCTGAAGTACCACTCGTGGAGTGGCCCGATGTCGTCGTTCTCGTCGGCGATGAAGCCGTCCACCGACACCACGTTGTGCATGATTACCGTGCCCACAGGTTCTCCTCGGGTCTCCTTGCGAATCCGCCCCGATCTTGGCCGTCCCCGGGGAGTCTGGGCTTGTAAAAAATCAATCGGCGGGCATCGGACCGCTGTCCGGCGGAAACCCCTGCTCGGCGGGGAATCGGCGCCGCAGGGCCAGGTATTCCGTCGGGGTGTGACCCGTGAAGTCCTTGAACTCCCTGATGAGGTGGGCCTGGTCGAAGTAGCCCGCCGTTTGAGCGAGCTCCGACCAGTCGACCGGACGCAGGGCGTCCACGGACAGGATCAGCCGCGCAAAGCGGTAGATCCGCGCCACCCGCTTCGGGGTGACCCCGACATGAGACTTGAACTGCGTGGCCAGATGGTTACCACTGACCCCGGCGGCATCGGTCAGCGCACCGACCGGGACCGCGCCCCAGGAGGCCTCCAGGCGCCCGGCCGTGTGCTGGACCAGGTCGAGACCGCGCGACGGCACCTCGGCAAGTCGCGATCGCAGCTCCTCCTCCAGCACCCGCAGTGTCTCGGTGGCCGATGCGATGTCGCCGACCTGGTTGCGAATCCGGTCCAAAGACCGTTGCCAGACGGCGTCGACCGGCACCCATCGGTCCCGCAGCTCGGTCGCCGGCATGTCGACGAACGGCGAAATCCCCCAAGGCTTGAAGTGCACCCCGACCAGCCGCACCCGGGTGGGGTACTCGTAGAGGAAACGCCTGGTCCACACACCCATGAACCACCCATCGGTGAACACTGCCGGCGGCACCGAAGGGTCGGAATCCCACAGGCGGGCGGGTCCGCCCAGGTTGATGAAAAGGTGTGCCGACGGCATCGGCGGGACGTTCATCCGTCGGTGGCGCGGCACCCCGGTCAGGCAGTAGACGTCGTCAATGAACCGGTCGAGCGGCGGGGCGGGCACCCGGCCGACGTATTCCATGGACTCAGTGTGGCCGACGAGGGGTCAGTTCGCGAGGGAGGTCGCCGGCCCTGCCATCGACCGTCTCCATCTCCGGACGTGGGGCTCGTACGCACAGCCTTGGCCAGTGACCAAGGGCCCCCTCTCGGTCACGGGCTCGAATCCCATGCCCTCGCGTATGCCTTAAGCGGTTCCAGCGCATCGACGAAGCGAAACGTCCGCGTCCGCGTCTAGCTTCGTGCGACCAGCGGATAGCAATTCATGACGCCTTGAAGACCGTGTCCAGGTGCCACTCCAGGAAGTCGCGGTTGGGGCGGCTTGCTCGCCCGTCTGGCACGGTGATCGGTGCGCCGATCCTTGCGTAGAACTCCTCGCCGTTGCCGAACTCTTCGCGGAGACGCGGGCTCACCAAGAGTCGATGCTTCAGGTCAACGCCGAGGTAGCCGCGGTCATACAGGGTATGAACGTCGGAACGTAACAGGAGACCGTTGTCGACCCGGTGCTCGCCACCCGCTGAGAGTGGACGGATGTGGGCAGCCTGCAGGACTGGTCGTATCCGGTCGCCGGTGACGGCACAACGCCTGTTGTAGGTGTCCAGGATGACAGCTTGAAAGGCCTGCTGACCCAGGCGCTGCGGTGCCAGTCGGGGATCACCATAGACGGCTCCAGGTCGGTGCCAGGGATTGCTGAGGTCAATCTCGACGCCTGTGCCGAGCATAAGGTTCATCAGATCGCGAAAGTAGCCACGAGCATGGTGAACGGCAAGGTCGTAGCCCTTGCCCTGGACGATGTTGGGCGCGAAGTCAGGCGGCGGGGCGAATGCATCTGTGTGCGGGAAGAAGATGACATCACGCAGGAGGATGCAGCCGATGAACGGATCTTCGCGGTCAGGTATGGGCGTTCGGCGGTATCGGCCGACGCGAACGCGCATCTGGGCCAGACTTGCCACACCGTTCGCTTCTCCGTAGAACTCCCACGCCTCTGAGAGACGCAGCGCCGCGAAGCCACTGTAGAAGCCGCCACCCACGACCCGGTTGTGCGGATGGTGAGTCTTGAAGAAGAAGGGCTCGCCAGGAGTGAGGGCGCGGAACGGGCGAGGACCACTGGGACGCCAAAAGTTGACCTCAGTGAGTTCAGGTCGGGCGGCAAGAAACCCGTACCAATTGCCGTCGGTTACCCCCATGTAGGCCTTCACGTACCTGATCATGCACGTCTGATCCCGTCGGCGCGATACAAACTGCCCTACTGAGGTCGGACAGCCTGCCTCGACCTGCGGTCAGCGTCGGCTCTCCCGTCTTAAGGCAGCGCGTTAGACAGACTTGCCTGCGATGAGGAGGTACTTGCCAGTAGCCGGGGACCGATCGGGTTGCGCTGCGCCAGTCCCCACCCTTCCGCCGCCTGCCCGAGGTCGCCTACGAGTGCGACCTCCTGGTGACCCTCGCCGGGGTGGGCGCGCCAGTGGCGGCCGTCATCGCGGGACCGACGCTGGTGAACGGCTCGGTCTGGGTGGCGTTCGCCTGGGTTGACGGCGCACACCCGGCGGTCCCGGTCGAGGACCCGACCAGCTACGGCCGTCTGCTCGCCGTGCGCGCTGGCCGCGTGGCTCGTCGAAACGGCGAGGGGAATCCGTAACACGGTGGACTGGAAATCTGGGGCGACCCCGGAACCAACCCGAAACCACGGGATACCCCGAAACGGTATCCCGTGCGGAAGGCGACTAAGACAAGGCGCTCTGCGGCGAATCATCCTGGCCTCAGGGCATGATTCAGTGCAGCGTCATGCAACAGCTGCAGCTCGACTTCGTCCAGCTCAAGCCATGCTTCCTCCTCCTGCGCGACTGACCCGAGAACTGTCGAGCCGTCGACCCGGAGAAAATGGAGATCCTCTGGAAGATCTGGATTAACCCACTTGAAGAGATCATCGGTGGCGGTCAAGAGTTCCTCAAGCGATTCAGGCGCGCCCGGAAGAGATGGCGTTGCGAGACCCATCCGCCGAATAGCTGCGTCCCGGGCCAGAGGTGACGTCGTCCACGCTTACTCGGTACGGCGCGAGCGAGTCTAGTAGTGCGCGGGACGTCCGGGACAACCGAACGTCGGGCGATCTCCAGATGACGTCGCAGGATCTTGGGGGAATTTACTCGAATCGTCACTATTCGGGCTAGCTCAGTTTGCGTAAAGTTTCTCGATGCCAACTTGCCGAAGGAATCCTCCGTCGTGTAGAAATGCTGGGTTTCCCGGGGGGAGTGAGCTGTTGACGAAGACCGGTCTTCCTGGGTCTTCTGGTTCATCGTGACGTTGGCTACGTGTTTCACGCGTCGCGCCGCCCGATATTTTGACCTGGCTGGCCGCCTGCATTGTCGAGACGGCCCCTGGACTTCGAGGAGTTCACGTGAGGTGCACCAACTGCTCCGCGCCGATACCTCCGGATACGGTTGTCTGCCCTGCCTGCGGGATATCGTCAGTGGTCGAGCCCGCAAAAGTAGTGGCGTTGAAGCCGGTGCGAAGCCTGGGTAATGCGCTGCGCGTACTGCTCGGTGTGTCCATCGCGGTCGGAGTCGTGGGAGGTGTCACATCGGGGCTGGTAGCGATGTCGTTGTCCGACTACGACTCAACTGCCCCGTACGGATCGATACCGCTCACGACCACGGAGTCGGTCCAGGCTGTCGCGGGCATCGCGTGGTACCTGCCGTTCCTGGGCTGCGCGATCACCTTCATCGTCTGGCTCTTCCGTACGCGGCACAACGCCGAGGTGCTGTGCGCCGCGCAGCATCGGCGGGCCCGTGGTTGGCTGATCGCCGGCTGGATCGTCCCGGTGGTCAACCTGTGGTTTCCCAAGCAGGTGGTTGATGACATCTGGAGCGCCAGTGACCCACGTACTCCTGCTGTCCGGAGGACGTTCGATGGCCTTGCTCGGTCCGGCCTGGTTACTGCGTGGTGGATGAGCTGGATTGTCTGGCTGTTCCTAAACAATATCGTCTCGCGGATGGCGTTGCGTGGCGAGACGGTGAGTGACCAACAACTCGCGTCGGTCGTCGCCTCCGCGTCAGTTGTACCGCTCCTGCTCGCCGGCGTTCTCGCGATGGTGGTGGTCGGGCGTATCACGCAGTTCCAGGAGTCGCGCGGCAGCGAAACCGGCGCGCCTAGCACCGTGGCAAGTCCGGCCGTCCAACAGTAGGGGTGCTCATGCGTCAGTTCGCCACCGTCACAGCCGCGGCACTTCTTGCCCTCGCGGGATGTGCACCCGCCACTGGCGATGCGGCCATGACAGAGCCCGCCGCCGAGTCGGCGACTCCGAGCGTCACCGCCAAACCGTCGACATCGACTCCGGCGGCCACGCCGTCCCCGACGGCAAAGCCCAGTGCTACCCCGCTGTCGAAGGAGCAGGCAAGAGAGCGGTACCTGCAGATCGTGGCCCCCTACAACCGTTCGCTGGAACGCTTGGAGCAGGCGTTCAATACAGGCAAGCCGGTGAGCAAGCTGCGGGTCCTCGCGGCGAGCGTGGAGGAGTCGAACGCCACGCAGATTCGCGCCCTGCGCTCAACGCGGTGGCCGGCGAACCTGCGGGCACCGATCGGGGACCTGATCGCTGAATCCAACGCGGCGCAGAAATACTGGCGGCGGGCAGCAGCAGCCCGTACGCGTCAGGAACTCGGGCAGGCGGCGGTTGCCGCCAGCCGGCACGACGGCTCCGTACCCGCTGGCAAGGTCCGCAAGCTCCTCGGACTCGATGACTATGACGAGAACGACTACAGCTGAGCCACGGCGCTGAGCCGGGGCGGCGAGGGTTCCACTAACGCGCTGCCAGGTGGCTAGCGCAGTTGCGCGTCATTGCCGCGGTAAGCGGGCAGCGCTCGGGTCTGATCAGCCGACACCCACGCGGCATCCCGGCCGGAGTCGGTGGGTCGCATGTACACCCATTCACCGTCCGCGCGACGCTGCCGCTGCTCGACCCGGCCGACGATCCAGCGTTCCCTGCCGCTGGAGTCGATGCCGGCGAAGTACTCCACGGTGTCGGCTCGGTAGGGGCGGTGGTGGGAAGCCGCTGCCTGGTAGGGGGCGGCCGCGGCACCTCGGGACGGGGCGAACTGCTCACGCCGCGGTCGCCTCGGGCGATTCATCGACCAGGTCACCAGCGTGGCGGTTACCGCGATCGCCCCGGCCAGCATCAGGATGGCACCCATGGCGGTGTCGGCGATGTAGGGCACGTCGATGTCGACCGCCCACGCGAGAATCGCGCCGGTGGCCATGAGCACGATGCCCGTCCCCAACCCGGCCTCTGGCCGGTTCGTCTTCATGATGACCGCGATGACCACGATCGCGATCCCGACGAGCACGAGGATCAACCCGAGCGCATCGTCGTCGATGTAGGGGAGGTCAATGTCCACCGCCCAGGACAGGATGGCCCCGGCCGCAATCAAGAAGATTCCCGTTCCGACGCCCATGAACCTTTCCTTCGGCCGACCGTGGCGGACCTTGGAGACCCTACCGAGGCTGTCAACTGTTGTCTTCTGGTGAGCAAACGTGAGCGTGCTCTGTTCCATCAGGCAGCCTCGCCTTGCGGTGAGGCGGTCCCCGTCTGATCGACACCGGCGGTGTCGTGCGGGGTTGACGCTTCGCGGCCTGCTGCGTCGCCCGCTGGCGCGGGTTCGGTCTCCTGCGTGGCTCCACGTCCTGCCACCGGGCCACTCCCGGCGGGACTCGATTCACCCAGATGGTGGGTTTCGCTGAGTCGGGCGAGGTTAGTCGCTGCGTTCAGGTCCCGGTCCAGGACCTGGCCGCAGTGTTCGCACACGTAGGTGCGCTCCGACAGGGCGAGCTTTGGTTTTCGGCTGCCACATCCCGAGCACGTTTTCGAGGACGGGTACCACCGGTCGGCCTCGACCAAGGTGGACCCGTACCAGGTCGTCTTGTAGGCCAGCATCCGCCGCACCTGCGCGAGTGCGGCGTCCGCCAACGCGCGGTTGAGGCCTTTCTTGCGGGCACCACCAGCGGCCCGCATTCCTGAGGCGTTCAGCCTCTCCACGGCGATGATCTGGTGCTGCTGGGCGAGTCGGGTGGTGGCCTTGTTCAGTACGTCCCGCCGGGCTTCGCGGCACGGGCGTGGGTTCTACCGATCCGGGTCTGGGTGCGTTGCCACCGGTTCGATGGCTGCTGCTTCCGCTTCGCCGTGGTGTCGTAGGGGCCTTGCTGGCGGGCGGCCTTGCGCTGCAACACCCGCAACCGGGCCTGCGCGGCGGTGAGACTCTTGGGTGCGGGCACTCGCTCGACTTCTGTGCCTTCGGGGGTGGCGACCACGAGCAGGCTGTCGGCCTTCACACCAACATCGACACCCACGACCGGATGCCGCACCGGCGCGTGTGCAGGTCGGACGACGCTGCGCTTCACCAGCGTCTGGAAGGCCACATGCCACCGCCCGCCGCTGTCGCGGGTGACGGTGGCGGACAGGATACGGGCGGTCCCGGCCTCGACACGTCGGGCGAGTTTCCGGGTGGACTCGTGGACCCGGACGGTGCCGAGCCTGGGCAGGGTCACGTGGTGCCGGTCGTTCTCGACCCGGATGGTGCCGGTGGTGAACCGCACCGAGGCCCGGTCACGGCGGGAGTGGAACCTGGGGAACCCGACCACCTGCCCGGCCCGCTGGCCGTTACGGGACTTCGACCACGCCTCCAAAGACCGGGCCAACGAGTCCAGGCCGGTGTTGTACGCCTCCTTGGAGTTCTCCGCCCACCACGGTGCCACCGTCGCCTTGCGGGCGTTCCACGCCCGACGCAGGGCTGGGAGCGACCATCCCAACGCCGGGGTCAGGTCCGCCTCGGTGATGCCGTAGGTGCGTTCGGCGGCCCGCTGGGCCAGGACCGCTTTCACCAGGCCGAGCATGTGGTTATGCGCGAACCGGGCCGCACCAGCATGCGACCACAAGGCGCGTTCCTGCGCCGGGGTCGGGTCCAGGGCGAAACGGTACGCCTGCGCTGTCCACCCGTCAGGGATCTCGAACCTCGCCATGTTCAGGCCACAACTTCCGGCTCGGCCTTGGTGGCGGTGACCGCATGCATGGCCCGGTCCCGCGCACCCCGGCGGCCCTGCGCGCCGAGACCGGCTTCGAGGTGTTCGACCCTGAACCGGGCCAGACGGTCACGATGCTCCACGACCACCACTGTCGCAGAAGGGTCCGACAAAACCCTCCCAACCTCGGCCGCTTCCGGTTCAGCCCGGACCCCACCTCGCGCACGACCTCGCCGACCTCGTACCCGTTCGTGGTGGCCCACGAGGTGAGCCGCGCGACCTGCCTGTCCAGGTCCGAGCGTTGATCATGCGACGACACCCGCGCGTACACCACACCCGGCCAACCTCACACACTCATAAAAAGGCACACGTTCGATCGCGCTTGCTCACGCAACGCCGAGCAGTTCAAACCCCTGCCGAGGGACTGACACAGAGTCACGATGGGCGCCGTGTTTCTCCTTCAGACGAGGGGAGTACGGACCAGTCAGTCGGCACATCCCAACCAGGGAAGCGCGCTTCGACTGGGCAGGAGCGGATGTTGGCGACCGAGAGATCCCGACCTGAGGCCCCCATCCGAAATACTTTGACGCTGGTATTCGGCCTTCCCTACCGTGCCGGGGTGATTTATCAGCACCCGCTTGCGTTCTTGTTGGGTCTTGAGGGCATAGCCCTGCTCCGCGCCTTCGCTGGAGATCACGGCCGGGAGTTCGTCGATGCCCGTCTGGCGGAGGTTCGGGCGCTGCTGGAGGCCGGGTCGGAACTCGGTGACGGAGCCACGGTGGGCCCGATCACCACGGTGGACGGATACCGGGAATGGGCGCAGCTCTACGACCAGCAAGCCAACCAGCTCATCGACCTGGAACAACCGGCCGTACGGGAGATCCTCGATGGCCTGACGCCTGGCACGGCCCTGGACGCGGCATGTGGGACCGGCCGGCATGCTTCGTACCTTGCCTCGCTGGGTCACGACGTGATCGGGGTCGACACTTCGGCGCAGATGCTGGCCAAGGCTGCGGCCAAGGTCCGTGAAGGTCGGTTCGTCCTGGCCGACCTTCACGACCTGCCACTTCCTGACGACCACGTGGACCTGGTGGTCTGTGCCTTGGCGCTCACCCACGTCCCCGACCTCGAGCCTGTGCTGGCGGAGTTCGTGCGCGTGCTGCGCCCCGGAGGCCATCTGGTGATCTCCGACTCCCGCGGCCTGCTCGCCGATCTTGGCCTGCCGTTGGTTCAGACTGTCGACGGCGACTTCGGTTACATGCCCACGTGGAGCCGCCACACCAGCGACTATCTCCAGGCCGCACTTCCGCTCGGCCTGGTGGTCCGTCGGTGCGAGGAGCCTCGGCGCCCGTATCCGCTGGTCGACGACAACGACGAACGCTCCGTCGACGCTGACCCGCCGCTCGCGCACGTACCAGGCTCACCACCGAACATCTGGGCCTTGCACCGCTGGTGTACCGACGCCGCCAATGCCGCCTACCGCGGCGTGCCGGCGGCCATCATCTGGCACTTCCAACTCGCCGCGTCCTGATCTGCCGCCACTTTAGGCCTTGACCGCAACTCTGGCGGGTTCGCATAATCACCGGAAGTCGCACGGCAGGAGCACTGCGGACCGCGCCCTGGTCGTGGGCGCCGAGAGGGGCAGAGCGTGAACGCCGAGCCAGCGGAAATCCGGGTAGAGACGACACCGACGAGACGTGCCTTCCTTCGCGGCGCTGGGATGGCTGGGGTGGCCGGCGCCGGGCTCCTCGGGACGGGCGTCCTGGCCGGCTCGGGCACAGCCCGCGCGGCCGGGCCGACTCCACCCGGCACCATCACCGACTTCGGCATCCTGTCCACCGCACTCACCCTTCATGAGGGGTGCTTCGGGACTGACGGCGACGGGACGCCGGTCGTCTACGGCCTCCAGATGGGGACCCCCGGTGTGGTCTCCGTCATCGATCCGATCAACCGCCAGCTCCGCCGCACGATCCGCCTCGAAGGGTCGTCGGGCGGGTGGGGCATCACCCAGGCCAGTGACGGGCTCGTCTACGCCGGCACCTACTACGACGGGCACCTCTATCAGTACGACCCGCGCGCCGATCAGGTCGTCGACCTCGGCCCGCCGGCGCCCGGCCAGACCTACGTCTACGGCCTCCGGCCCGGCACCGACGGCCGGATCTACGGTGGCACCTACCCGGGCGCGCGCGCCTTCTCGTACTCACCGACCGAGGGATTCCGCGACTACGGTCCGATGTACGACGGCCAGTTCTACGCCGTCGACACCGCGATCGACCCGGAGCGGAACGTGCTCTGGGCGGCGATCGGGTCGGCCGGCCACCTCATCCGGCTCGACCTCGCCACGGGGGAGAAGCGCGACATCCTACCGGCGGAGCTGCGGGGCCAGCCGAGCTACCCGTACGACATCAACCTCACCGGCGGGAAGCTCTTCGTCAAGCTCAGCCAGGGCGGCACGGCGTTCGTCCTCGACCCCGACACTGGTGCGGTGATCAGGGATGGCTTCACGATGACCTCGCGGGGCACCGCGCCGCTCGCCCCCGACGGCCGGTCGGTCTACTTCACGTCCTCCGGACAGCTGTGGAGGTACGACCTGAGCACGGATCAGCCGGCCGCGGTCCTCAGCGCGGCCGGGACGCCGATCTCCACCGGTGCCGGCGTCGGGTGGGGTTTCATCGACGGGACGTTGTACGCCGCGATCGGCAACTACGCCGGGCAGGCCCTGCGCTACGACCCGAGCGCGGGGACGTCCGAGGCCTTCACGCTGCCGTTCCCACCGCAGGCGATCGACCTCTCCAACCTCACGCCCGGGCCTGACGGCCGGGTCTACTCGAACCTCTTCATCAACGGCAACTTCGCGGTCTTCGACCCGGCCACAGAAGCCGTCACCACGCTGGGGCGGCTCGGCCAGGCGGACGGGTTCGGCTGGCATGACGGGCTGCTGTACGCCGGGGTCTATCCGTACGGCGGGGTCCTCGCGTACGACCCGAGCAGGCCGTACGTGCTCGGCACCAATCCGCGCGAGCTCTTCCGGCTGCAGACGAGCCACGGCCAGAACCGCCCGGTCGCGATCGTCGGGGCCGAGGGCACCCTCTATGTCGGAAGCACGCCCGACTATGGGCAGTGGGGCGGCGCGCTCACGGCGTACGACCTCACGACCGGCGACTACACCGTCCGGCGAAACATCGTGCCCGACCAGGCCGTCGTCTCCCTCGCCGTCCTCGGCGACACACTCTGGGGCGGTACGTCGATCGCGGGCGGCGGTGGAACGACACCGAAGGCGACCGAGGCGAAGCTCTTCGCGGTTGACCTGGCGACCGGCGAGAAGAGGGCGGAGTACACACCGGTCCCCGGAGCCGACTCGATCGACTCCCTGGTCAGAGGACCGGACGGGCGGCTCTGGGGGCTGGCCGCCGGCACCCTCTTCAGCTTCGACCCGGCACGGCGGGTCGTCACCCGGCGCAAGGACCTGCCCGGTGGCTCCTCCACCTGGCAGGACGAAATCCGGGTCAACCCCGACGGCTACGTCTACGTGTCGAGCGGTGGCCAGCTGCTGCGGATCGACCCGCGGTCGTGGAAGGTCGTGGTCATCCGGCAGACCGGTACCCGCCGGCTCGACCAGGACAGCGCCGGCAACCTGTGGTTCTGCGACGGCCCGCGGCTGCTGCGCTACGCGCCGCGGTCCGGCTCCACTACGGAGGTGGCGCGCCCTGGGTGAGCGACGGTAGCCGCGGCCACTTCCAATGCCCTGCTCGCGACTGAAGCGCGCGGTGAGCTGAGCCGGTGCCGTGAACCGCTCCGACGGATGCGCTGCGAGATGCCGCCCCAGGCCGCCGTGACTGGGCGCGTCCAGACCCACCAGTAGGCGAGCCCCAGTGCCAGGGACCCGACGAACGCCGCGACGGGTTGACCCCACAGCAGTTCGAGTGCCTGCCAGTGGATGACGTAGATGTACAGCGACGCCGCCGCGAGCACCTGGACGATCGGCACGAGAACGGCTGGCACGCGGGTCACCGGTCGCCAGAGCATGAGCAGGACGAACGCGATGGTGAGACCGTCGCGCGTCGGGTTGAACGAAAAGGTGCCGACCATCGCGACGACAAGCACCGTCATGAGGCGCTTCTGGGCGGGCGTCGCCACCCGCGCGAGGGTCCAGCCGAGGAGGAAGAGGTACAGCACGACCAGTGCCGACCCGTGCATGCGGGGGACCGGCAGCGGCAGGATCGGCAGCCGGAACAGCACGAACGTGCCGATGGTCAGCGCGAGGGGCAGGCCGAAGGGGTGGCGCCGGTCGAGGGCCGCGACCCAGCGCGAGGCGTTGAGGGCGGCGACGAGGACGAGCGCGACGACGATCGCCTCGATGAACCAGAACCGCCACGGCGGACCGAGGATCTCCTGCCCGAACACCCAGTTGGCGAGGAAGAGGTTGCGCGTCTCGTAGTAGCCACCGAGCACGTGCGCGCCGACGATGACGACGAGGCTGGGCACGGCGATCCGCACCGCGGCACCGAGGACGCGGCGGGCCCGGCGCCGACGCTCGGGGTCGGCCAGCTGGAAGCGCGCGAGCTGGTAGCCGGCGATGACGAGCAGGGCGTTGGCGGTGCCCTGGAGCGAGAAGAGGTCGGCGTGGGTGCCGACGATGAGGACGATGGCGAGCGCGCGCAGCCAGACGCTCGTCTCCATCGTGCGCCACGTCGTGCGCGCGGCGATGGCCGCGATGAGGCCGCGCCGCCGGCTCTTCCGCGACGCCGCCGTCGGACGCAGGAGCTCCAGGTCGCGCACCGGCGTCACGTGCCAGCTCGGCGGGAGCTGTCCGAGCAATTCCTCGAGCCGGATCGACACCTCGACGTACGACAGCGAGTCGCCGCCGAGGGAGACGAAGGTCGCCTCGTCATCGACGTCGCGCTGGAGCAGCCGGCCGTAGAGCGTGGCGACCGCACGCCCGTCCGTCCCTCCGGCGAGCGCGGAGGCCTCCCCGACGGGGCGGTCCGCGCCGGCCAGTGAGAGGAGGGCGGAGTAGTCGGGCTTGCCCGACGCGAGCAGCGGTTGGTCCGCAACGGAGACGACGCGCAGGGCCTCGCGCGGGACGCCGCACGCACGGATCGCCTTGCGCCGCAGCGTCTCCTGGGCGGGCGCGGAGGTGGCACCGCACGCGGCGACGACGACGAGGCCGTCGCGTCCGGCACACCGCACGTCGTGGCCCTCCGAGCGGAGGCGGCCCTCGAGGGCGTCGAGGTCGACGCGGTGCCCGAGCACCTTGACGAAGCGCGCGCGCCGGCCGACGACGCGTACGAGCCCCTCGCGCGTCACCTCGCCGAGGTCGCCGGTGCGCAGCGCGTCGATGGTGCGGCCGAGCGCGAGGTCGGCGGGCTCATGGGCGTAGCCGAGCATGACGTTGGGCCCGCGGAAGACGATCTCGCCGTCCTCCACGTCGATCATCGCGCCGGGTACGGGGACACCGACGGTGTCGGAATGCTCGGCGGCAAGGTCTGGCGGCAGGTAGGCCATCCGCGCCGTCGCCTCGGACTGGCCGTACATGACGACGAGGTCCCAGCCGCGCTCGCGCCCGAGTCCGGCGAAGCGCCGGACGCGCTCGGGCTCCATGCGGCCACCCGCCTGGGTGACGTACCTCAGCCGCGGCAGGTCCCGCTCGGCGAAGCCGCTGCGCTCGAGGAGCTCGAAGGTGTGCGGAACGCCGGGGAAGGTCGTGGCGCCGGCCGCACGGAAGAGCTGCCAGAAGCAGTCGTCGACGACGGACAGGTCGGTGAGCAGCAGGCTCGCACCCGCGGCCAGGTGCGTGTGCAGCACCGAGAGGCCGTAGCAATACGTGATCGGGAGGGTGAGCGCCGCGCAGTCGTCGGAGCGGACGCCGAGGGCGGCGGTGATCTGCGCGGCGTTGGCGGCGAGGTTGTCGGCAGATAGGCGCACGAGCTTGGCCGAACCCGTCGAGCCGCTCGTGCTGAGCAGGAGCGCGAGGTCGGGGTGTAGCTCGTGGGCGGACGCTTCCCGGACGACCTCGACTCCGCCAGAGGGGGCCAGCACGATGTCGGGGCGGTAGGCCGCGCGCAGCCGGGCGGCCGGCTCGCCGGGCGCGACGAGCAGGACGACGTGACCGGCGGTCTGGGCCGCGAGGTAGCCGACGACGGTGTCGACCGTGGAGCGTCCCTCGACCTGCACGAGGCGACGCGGGCCCGCGAGGCGCGCGGCGAGACCGTCAACGCGTCGGGCGAGGTCGGCGTACGTGACGGTGCCCTCGGCGGTCCACAGTGCGGGGCGGGTGCCGTGGGCCCCGAGTCGGGACACCCACGGCAGGGTGAGTGCCGGTGCGAGGGGTACGGCGGTCGCGGTCACGCGAGGTAGTTAAAAAGGTTAGGCATACCTAAGTCAAATGGTGGACCCGCTTTCGGCCAACCTCGATGGGCTCGGCTAACCTGCGTTCAGGTCAGGCTAGCCTTTCCTAGGTTTGAGATCGCAGTAGTCGAGCCCACCCGTGACCCGGCCGTCGCCGCCAGGCTGCGCCGCCCAACGTTCGAGCAACCAGGAGTTCCCTCGTGACGCGCCGCCAGATGATGATCCTCGCCGCCGCGGCGGTGACCACCCTCGGACTGTCGGCGTGCAGCAGCAGCCTCGAGGCCACCGGCGAGCTCGACGCGTCGAAGCTGACGATCTACAGCGCCCAGCACAAGAACCTCACTGAGGAGTGGGCGCGCGAGTTCCAGGACAAGTCCGGCGTCAAGGTCCAGATCCGCTACGGCAACGACTCGTCGATGGGCACTCAGATCGTTCAGGAGGGCGCCAGCTCGCCGGCCGACGTCTTCCTCACCGAGAACTCCCCGGCCATGACGACCGTCCAGAACGCCGGCCTGCTCGCGCCGGTCGACGCCGCCACCGTTGCCCAGGTCGGCGCGGAGTACGTCCCGTCCTCGAAGAACTGGGTCGGCATCGCGGCCCGCTCGACCGTGCTCGTCTACAACCCGAGCAAGATCTCCGAGGCGCAGCTGCCGAAGTCCCTCATGGACCTCGCCAAGCCGGAGTTCGCCGGCAAGTGGGGCGCGGCCGCCGGAGGTGCCGACTTCCAGGCGATCGCCTCGGCGGTGCTCGCCACCCAGGGCGAGGCCAAGACCTCCGAGTGGCTCGCCGCCCTCAAGTCGGGCGCGAAGATCTACCAGAACAACATCGCGACGATGAAGGCCGTGAACGCCGGCCAGTCGCCGATGGGCGTCATCTACCACTACTACTGGTACCGCGACCAGGCCCTCGACAAGGAAAGCAGCGGCAACACCAAGCTGCACTACTTCAAGAACGAGGACCCGGGCGCGTTCGTCAGCCTCTCCGGCGGCGCCGTCCTCAAGAGCAGCAAGCACGCGGCTGACGCGCAGAAGTTCCTCGCGTTCATCACGAGCAAGGACGGCCAGCAGGTCCTCGCCTCGACCGAGGCCAAGGAGTACGCCGTCGGCAAGGGCGTCGCGTCCGACCCGGCGCTCCCGCCGCTCGACTCGCTCCAGGCGCCGAAGATCGACCCGTTCACGCTTACCGGGCCCAGGGTCATCGAGCTCATGACGAAGGCGGGGATCCTCTAGTGGAATTGGTCATCTAGGTGACGACCGCGCCGACGAGCACGGCGCCGACCCCGAGCGGTCCGGCCCCGACTCCGGGCTCGACTCCGCCCCCGGTCCGATCCGGGCGTCGGGGCGTCGGCGCACCCCTGCCGCTGCGAGCGGCCGCGTTCCTCGTCGCGCTCGTGTGCGCGCTGCCCCTCGTTGTCGTCGCGCTCAAGGCGTTCGAGGCCGGCGCCGGCGACGCGTTCGCGCTCGTGTGGCGCCCCCGCGTCGGCGAGCTCCTCGGCAACACCGTGTCGCTCGTCGTACTGACGTGCGTCATCTCGACCGTGCTCGGCGTCGGCGCCGCGTGGCTGGTCGAGCGCACCTCGCTGCCGGGCGCGAGCTTCTGGCGGATCGCGCTCGTCGCGCCGCTCGCCGTGCCAGCCTTCGTCAACAGCTTCGCGTGGTCGGCGCTGGTGCCGGGGCTCGAGGGCCTCGCCGGCGCCGTCATCGTGACGTCCCTGTCGTACTTCCCGTTCGTGTTCCTGCCCGTCGCGGCGCTCCTCCGCTCGCTCGACCAGGGTCTCGAGGACGCCGCGCGGGCCCTCGGCCTCGGTCCATGGCGCACCTTCGCGCGCGTCGGGCTCGCGCAGGTCCGCCCCGCGCTGCTCGGCGGTGTCCTGCTCGTGGCGCTGCACCTGCTCGCGGAGTACGGCGCCCTCGAGATGCTCCGCTTCCCGACGTTCACGACGGCGATCCTCGACCAGTTCGAGGTGGCCTTCGACAGCCGCTCGGGCAGCGTCCTTGCGGTCGTCCTCATGGGGATCGCGGTCACCGTCCTCACCCTCGAGCTGCTCGCCCGAGGTCGTGCGCGGCACGCACGCGTCGGCTCGGGGACGGTCCGGCGGGCGACGCGGACCCGGCTCGGCCGCGCCACGTCGCTGGCCCTCCTCGGGCTGACGACGCTCACCGCGCTCGCCATCGGCGTACCGGCCTGGAGCATCGGCAAGTGGCTCTCGCGGGCCGACCAGGCGATGGAGCCGGCCAACCTCGGTCCGACGCTGTGGTCGACCCTGGCCCTCGGCCTCGTCGCCGCGGTCGTCACGACGGTGGCGACGTTCCCGGCCGCGTGGCTCATCGCCCGGAGCCGGTCGTGGTTCGCCGTGGCCGTCGAGCGGGTCACCTACCTCGCGGCGTCGCTTCCCGGCGTCGTCGTGGCGCTCGCGCTGATCACGCTGACGATCGGTCTCGTGCGCCCGCTGTACCAGACCGCCACGGTCCTTGTCGTCGCGTACGTCATCCTCTTCATCCCGCGCGCCATGGTCGCCACGCGCGCCGCCATCGCAGCGGTGCCGCCCGAGCTCGGCGACGCCGCCCGCACGCTCGGCGACCGCCCGGTCAGGGCGTTCCTGCGCGTCCAGTTGCCGCTCATGCTCCGCGGCACGATGGCGGGGTTCGCGCTCGTGTTCATCGCCGTCACCACCGAGCTGACGGCCACGCTCCTGCTCGCCCCCACCGGCACCCAGACGCTCGCCACGGCGTTCTGGGACGCGAGCGCCTCGCTCGACTACGCCGCCGCCGCGCCGTACGCCGCGGCGCTCGTCGTGCTCTCGGCCCCGCTGACCTACTTGTTGCTCCACGGCAAGAACGAGGAGCCCCTGACGTGAAGACCCTCCAGCTCTCGGGAATCACAGCGTCGCACTCGGGTACGCCCGTGCTGCACGGCATCGACCTCGTGGTCCCCGCCGGCAGCACCACGGCGGTGCTCGGTCCGTCCGGCTGCGGCAAGACGACCCTGCTGCGCGTCGTCGCCGGCTTCCTGCGCCCCGACGCCGGCCACGTCCGTGTCGGGGACGACGTCGTGGCCGGCCCCGGCACGTGGGTCGCGCCGGAGAAACGCGGCCTCGGCTACGTCGCGCAGGAGGGCAACCTCTTCCCGCACCTCGATGTCGCCGCCAACATCTCCTACGGGCTGCCGCGCCGGGAGCGCCGCGCCAGGGCCCGGGTCGATGAGCTACTCGAACTCGTCGGCCTGTCCGGCGACCTCGCGCGCCGGCGCCCTGACCAGCTCTCCGGGGGCCAGCAGCAGCGCGTCGCACTGGCCCGGGCCCTCGCGCGCCGGCCGCGGATCGTCCTGCTCGACGAGCCGTTCTCGGCCCTCGACCCCGAGCTGCGCGTGGCGACGCGTGAGGCCGTCGCCGCGGCGCTCGCGCACGAGCAGGCCACCGTCGTGCTCGTGACGCACGACCAGGCCGAGGCGCTGTCGTTCGCCGACCAGGTGGCGATCATGCACGAGGGTCGGCTGACCCAGGTCGGCGCGCCGGTCGACGTCTACCGTGCGCCGTCCGACCGGCGTTCGGCCGTGTCGCTCGGCGAGGCCTGCTTCCTGTCCGGCCAACTGCGCGACGGCGTCGTCACGTGCGCCCTCGGAGCGTTGCCAGCACCTCTCGCGTCGGGCTCGGGTGCCTGCGAGGTGATCATCCGGCCCGAGCAGCTACGCCTCGGCGACCCGGCCGCGTCTCCCTGCGTCGCCGAGGTGACGCGCACCGCGTTCTACGGCCACGACGCCCTCGTCGAACTGCGCCTCGACGATCACGCGGGGGACCGCGCCAACGTCTGCGCTCGCACCCTGGGTAGCGAGACCCCGCCGATCGGGTCGCGGGTCTCCGTGAGGGTCATCGGCGAGCCGCACGTCATCGCCATCCACGAGGCCCCCTCCTTGGCGACCGCGGAGACGGAGCCGCAGAACTAGCGCGCGGTCCGGCCCCACTGATGCGGGGGCCGGACCGCGCCGTCACCTCCGTTCCGTCAGATGCCGTCCATGGCGAGGCGGGTCCTGGCGAGCCAGGCGCCCCAGCCGTCGGCCGGATGGCTGTCGCCGACCCGCACATAGAGCGTGCCGCTGTCGCCGCGTAGTTCGTTGAGGTCGAGCGTTCGCTCGGCCCGGTTGGACAGATCGCGTACGTTCTCCTTCTCTTCGAGTACGGTCCGCCAGGTCTTACCGTCCGTTGAGACCTGGACGAGGAACTGCTGAGCGATGTCCAGGGTCAGGGAGCCGCCGGTGACACCCTGCGGAATGTCGAAGCGGTAGACGAAGTAGCGGTCGTTGTCGGCGAAGCGGGCGTGGCCGTCGTAGACCGGGCTCCAGGTGGCGATCTGGGACAGCCCATTCTCGTGGAGCCAGAACTGCTCGGCCGCGGTGTCGGGGGTGAACGCGATCACGTTGCCGAACACGTGGAGGCTGGTGGAGCCGGTCGCGTCGCCCCGGTTGGACGTCACCGACACCTCGACCGGGTGGGTCTTCGGCTCGGTGTCCTTCGGCACGCTGATATCCAGCTTCACCACCTTGGTCGCCCCGCCGGCGAGGTCGAACGTCGCGTTTTCCGGCTGCACACTCCACCCGGCTGGGACGTTTGCCTTGATGACCCCACTGGCCGTGGAGTTACCGGTGTTCTTGACGGTGACATCCAGCGTGGTCGACTTGCCGACCCAGCCGATCGCAGGCGTCAGGTCCACCGAGATCGGAGTCGCCGCCACCTTGTCGGAGGTCAGGAACTCCACCTCGGCGAGGCTGGTCGACGTACCACTACCAGTGAACGCGATGCGGAAGTGGGAGAAGTTCGCCGGCTTGGCCAGCTTGAACGGTCTGGTCTGCTGCCGCCAACGGAACGTCTCGTTGTCCCGCTTGTCGACCACGGTCCACGTCTTGCCGTCGTTCGACCCCTGCAAGGTCCAGTTGCGCGGGTCGGCGCCGCTGTCACCCTTGCCGGAGGTGAGGGTGTAGAAGCTGATCTGCTGCTTCGTACCGTTGCGGAACTCGTACTGCGCCCAGCGCTGGTTACCGGAGAGCGTCGCCTCGGTCCCAGAGTTGTTGTCGAACAACGCGGCCGGCGTGGCCGTGCCCCGGTTGGGCCCGGTCGCGTCCTGCAGCGGTTGGGGAACGTCGGCGTTGTCGGTGATCGTCGGAGGCATGGCGTCGTTGCTCGAGCCCCAACTCGACGGACGCGGGCCCATATCGAATTCCAACACCGCACCCTTGGCGAGCAGGTCGTGCGGGAGGTAGGACTTTTGGTACGTCTGGCCGTTGACCTTCAACCCCTGCACGTAGACGTTGCGCTGGCTGGTCTTCGGCGCCTTGATGACGAGGTCTTTCCCGTCACCGAGGTGGATCGTCGCTTTGGTGAACAGCGGCGAGCCGATCGCCCAGTTGGAGCTGCCGACCTGCAGCGGATAGAGGCCGAGAGCGCTCAGGATGTACCACGACGACGATGCGCCGTTGTCGTCATCACCCGGGTAGCCCTGCCCGATCTCCGAGCCGGTGAAGAGTCGGCGTACCGCTTCACGGGTGAGCTTCTGGGTCTTCCACGGCTCGCCAGCGTGGAGATACATCCACGGGATGTGGTACGACATCTGGTTGCTGATGCCCCACTGGCCCATCCGTACGTCGCGGGCCTCGATCATCTCGTGGATGACGCCGCCGTACGAACCCGGGAATTTCGCGGTCTCTGGGGTGCCGAAGAACGTGTCGAGCTTGGCGCCCAGCTCCTTCCTACCGCCGTACAGGTTGGCCAGTCCACGACCGTCGTGCGGGACGTGAAAGGCGAAACCCCACCCATTCGTCTCGGTGTAGTCGTGGTTGTTGCCCCACACCCTCGGGTCGTACTGCTCCGGCGTCGTCTTCCATTTGCCCGTCGAGTCACGGCCCTGGAAGAACTCGATCGCGGGGTCGAACATGTTGACGTAGTTGCGGGCGCGGTCCTGGAAATACTCCTGCTCCTCGCGCAACCGCTGCCGTTCCGCATCGGAGAGCGTGGGGTCCTTGGCCATCGTCGCCGCCATGTTGGCGATTCCGTAGTCGTTGATGTAACCCTCGAGCGCCCACGACGGACTCTCCGACACCCGCGTGGGTGTGTAGCCGAGGAAGATCGACTCGACGAGACCCTTGCGGCCAAGGCCATGGGTGTCGTTGTAGGGATCGGCGACGGGCGGGACCACGGTCGCGTTCTTGACGGCCGCGTCATAGGTGTCCCGCGCGTCGATGCCGGGGACGCCCTTGACGAAGAGGTCGGCGAACGCGACGTCGGAGCTCGTGCCCGTCATGCCGCCGCCATAGCCCGGAGCCGACCAGCGTGGAGTCCACCCGCCGTCACGGTAGTGCTGAACGAACCCGTCGACGAGTTCACCAGCGGTCTTGGGGGTGAGCAGCGCGTACGCCGGCCACGCGGTCCGGTAGGTGTCCCAGAAACCGTTGTTGACAAGGAGTTTGCCGTCGATGATTTTGGCGCCGGTCTCGGTCTCGGTGGTGCCCGCCGGGATCTCCCGCGACGAGGTCGACTGGAGGACGTGCTTGTAGACCGGCTTGCTCGTCGTACCAACGTTCTCGTGCCCCGAGTTGGGGTAGAGGAACAGCCTGTAGAGGTTGGAGTAGAGCGTTGTGAGCTGGTCTTCGGTCGCGCCCTCGACCTCGATCACACCGAGCTTGGCGTCCCAGAGCTTCTGCGCGCGCTCCTTCACCGCTTCGAACGTGTCGGCCGGGGCGATCTCGAGCTCGAGGTTCTTCTTCGCCTGTTCGAGGCTGATCAGCGACGTGGCGATCCGCATCGTCACGGTGCGGTCGTTGTCGGCCGCGAACTTCGCATAGCCGGTCTGCTTCGGGCCGGTCTCGCTCGCGACGATCGGCTTGTCGAAGGTCGCGTAGATGAACATCCGCCCCGCACCGACCTCGACCCGGAAGTCCGACCACCCAGTGAGGACACCGGTGTTGGAGTCAATCTTGATGGCGGCGCGATCATCGATGTGGTCGAAGACGAGGTTGGCGTTGTTGTCAGGGAAGACGAACCGGAACATCGCCGCGTGGTCGGTGGGGGCGATCTCGCTCACGATGCCGTTGTCGAACGCCACCCGATAGTGGTGCGGCTTCGTGATCTCGTTGTCGTGCTGGAAGGGCAGTGCACGCTTCTGCTTGTCGGTGATCGGCGTACCCGAAGCTCCCGACGGCATCACCTGGAGCGTCTGCCGGTCACCTACCCACGGGCTTGCTGAATGGCTGAGCGCGAGCGCCTCGAGCTTGGGCCGGTTGTCCGCGTTGTTGTCGCGGTGGTATTCGTACAACCAGCGCTCGGTGCGCGCATTGGTCACCGGGGTCCAGAAATTGAAGCCGTGCGGCACCGCGGTCGCCGGAATGTTGTTGCCACGCGAGAATTCACGGCTGGAACTGGTGCCACGGGCCGTCTCGACCCAGTCCGTCAGGCGCGCGTGATCCCGCGCGGTGCTGCCACCGATCCGGAGGTCATCGATGAAGCCACCGAAGTCGCCCGACCCCAGCGGGTTGTCGTACGCGATCAGCACCCGGTCGATCGTCTTGCCAGCGGCAACCTTGCCGATGACCGAGCGCTTGACGTTCCACTGGTCGGCGTACAGCGTCTTTGACTCGCCTTGGCCCTGCGGGCTCAGGGTCGCGCCGTGCTGGTCCTGCGCACCGAGGTCGCTGAGGTAGGTGCCGTCGGTGAACGCGAGGTCGACGGCGGCGAAGGTGCTCGGGTAGGTGAGGTCGTCGGTGATGAAACGTGGATAGATGAGGTACGACAACTCGGTGGTCGCCGTGACTGGCACGTTGACGTCGAAGACCTTGTTGTAGGAATAGCCGTGACCCTTGGCGGTGTGGGATCCGCCGTACTGGAACGACTTCAGTCCGGTGAAGCCGACGCCCGACTTCGCGTTGTAGGGCGCCGACGGGCCGCCGGCGAGCGCGCTGGTCATGGCCGGCGGTGTGGCGTTGCCGGCCAGCGGCTTGACACCTGAAGCCCGCTTGGCACCTGACAGGTCGAGCTCGACCGTGTCCGTCCACGTCGGTTGGGGGTCTCCTGGCTCGAAGGAGGAGAAGAACCGTTCTGTGTCAGCGGCTGCGTGGTTGAGGCCCATCGGTGCGCCGCTGAGCGCGCCCGCGGCGGGCAGGGCCAGGGCAAGGGCGAGCACTCGCGCCACCTGGCGTGTTCGCCTGCCTGGCCGTCTTCTGGTCGGGTGCATACAAGCCCCTTCCCCATCGAGAGGTTGACCTCCGTCGCGGTGGACTGCCGTGAGCCGTGACCGCAGGGAGGGTGCCGCTGGATGTTCTGGGAACGTAACCAGACGGATCTAGGCGGTCAAGATCCACCACCTGGCCGCCTTGGACACCGCTACGCACTCCGGCTGCGCCGCTCGGCGATGATTCGTTCCAGCCGACATAGGTAGCCTGTCTTCGTTGTGGATCTTGGCGGCCTGCTTGGTCTGCCGGCAACCCGAGCACACACGCGGACGCTAGATAGGCGGGGATTGGTGTCAGCAGGCGAACCAGACGGCGCAGGCCACCACGGTGCGCGCTCGCGAGAGGCGACCATGGGCGACGTCGCTCGGCTCGCCGGTGTCAGCCACAGCACGGTGTCGAGGGTCGTCAACAACGATCGGTACGTCGGCGAGCGCTCCCGGCAGCGCGTCGAGGACGCCATTGCTGCGCTGGGCTTTCGGCCCAACCCGATGGCGCAACGGCTTCGTCCGGGCCGCTCGACCGACACCATCGGCCTGGTGATCGAGGACGTCAGCAACCCGTTCTATTCACGCATCGCCGAGGGCGTCGACTCGGTGGCGCAGCACCACCGCAAGCTGGTCATCCTCGGCGCCACCCGGCGCAGCGCCGATCGGGAGCGAGACATCCTCGACGAGTTGCTGCGCCGGCGGGTCGACGGGCTGCTCGTCGTTCCGACCAAGGAGGAGCGCCCGGAGCTGTACGAACGGCTCAGGCGATGGGCTCCGACCGTGTTCATCGACCGTCGCCCACGGGGAACGACCGCCGACACGGTCGTACTCGACAACCAAGGTGGCGCCCTGCGGGCGGTCACCCAACTCATCGAAGCTGGTCACGACCGCATCGCCTACATTGGTGGCGCGTCGGCGGTCTACACCGGACGGCGCCGGCTCGCCGGCTACCGCAAGGCATTGCGGTCGGCCGGCATCGAACCCGATCCCGACCTCGTCCGGCTCAACAATCACGATACGCAGGCCGCCCGAACCACCGCGCTGGACCTGCTCACCGCCGCCTCGCCGCCTTCGGCGATCTTCGCCGACAACAACCGCATGACGGTCGGCGTGCTCGCCGCCGTCCACCAGGCGGGCCACCGCGCAGCCGTCGCCGGCTTCGACGATGTGGAACTCGCAGACCTTCTCGGAGTGCCGGTCACCCTCGTCAGCTATGACGCGGCCGACCTCGGGCGACACGCGGCAGAGCTGCTCTTCGCCCGCATCGCCGGCCATGCTGGGCGGGCCAGCCACATCACGGTGCCGACCGACCTGATCACCCACAAAGCGTGGACCCCACGCTGGGGTCACCGCTGACCCCCGACCGGCGGCGCCCACTTCATGCACGGCGCTGGTCAGCGGAAGCGGTTGCGGCACGGCGGCTACGCCGGCCTGGGGAGAAGTCAACCGATGGTGGTTCGACACGCGGCGAAGTCTGCCTCCCCTCGACGAACCTGAGGCGGTATGCGGGAGACTGCAGGCGGTCGTAGCCACTGGACGGTAGCGAACCCGGGGCGTGGTCAGCGTAACTCCATCGTCGGACCGCTCCACTGCGCGGGCAATTCCAACGAATGAGGCGGAGCCGAACGATGTGTCCGGTTGACGATCTGGGCAGTGTGCCGGGCTGTGAACGGCCCGGCAAACCAGCGCTTCCGAGAACCGTTCGGGGACCGGCGCCTCCGTGGGGTCAGCGTGTACTTGTCGAAGCAGCCGGCTAGCGCAGATGATCCGCTCGCGCCCAGAGGCTAGTCTCACTCAGAAAGGCTGTTCGGCGTGGCGATCGATCACAGGAACAGCCGATAGGTGGTCGGCACAGTGGGGGCTAAGTCGGATGGGGGGAACGAGTGTTTGATCGGGAGCAGTTCTCTGCCGTAGCTGGTGACTCACGGCCTTCCTGGACCACAGATCTCGTAATCCACCGAGGCGGGAGCGAGGCTGACGAGGTTGTGTTGTTGAAGGTCGCAGAACCGGATCACATCGGCTGGCTGGTACGGCTGGCGGCAGCTTGGGCATCAACGGGAGCGGACCAGGACAGGCCATGGATAGCCTTTGCCATGTCCGATGTAGCTCATGAGGGTGTCCTTCAGTACTTCACGTACTCGCCTGGTGAGAACGAGGAGCACGATGAGAGCTCAAGATGGGGTCTGGCCTTGTTGCCACTCGACCAGTGCTCACTGACTGTCATCGAACTCACGGACGAGGACCAAAGAACCCTCGTCGAACTCACGACACATCCGCCCGCGTATGGATCGTTGCTGACCGTGTGTGCGACACGGTTCCGAGACCATGGATTCAGTTGCAATGAGCCTGTCCTCGACGACAGTTGCCTCTACTCGCCCGTCGATTACGCGACAGGCGAAACGGGCTTCGAGCAGGTGCTCGGGTGGGACGACCTCTACTCAGACGAGCAATGGCGATTCCTGGGGGCGTCGGGCACGGTCTTCATCCGCCTGCGATCAGACCTGAGTCAGCTCGGGCCTGACCGACTCACAGTGCTGGCCAGCATCGTTCGCGCCACGCGGCGCGAGTTCGCGACGTACGGCCGGGAAGGTCACGACGCAGAATACGAGGACTCTGTAGACGAGGAGGCAGAGGGAAAGAGTCCACCTGGGTGCGGGTCCGCAGGGCGCCGATGCCCTTCGAGTAGCGAGAATGTCGGGCGCGTGATCGAGATCCCGGGCATGGATGAGTGGAAGATCGAATGCCCCACGTGCGGAGCCATGTGGGCGGGGGGTAGCACGGTGCTCATCGAACACGAACGTGTCCGCTAGATGTCTCAGGTTCATCTATTGCCCAGCATCCAGTGCGGCTGCTGACCAGTTCATTTGATGCCTGCATCTCACCGCAATGCAGGTGTGATCCTACGTCGCGGGACCTTACGCACGGATCCCTTTGCGGCTTTCACGTGTTCAACGATTGCCGCGCCCACTGCTGCTGCGAGCTTAGGCGGTACAGCGTTTCCGATTAGCCTGCCGAGCGGCGCGAACTGAACTGGCTCTTCCGGAGTTACGAACTCGTAGTCCGACGGGAAGCTCTGCAGCATCGCGGCTTCGCGGAGAGTGATTGCGCGATTCTGTTCGGGGTGCCCGAATCGGCCCGCGCCAAAGTTGTAGGCCAAGGTTGTAATCGTCGGGGACGGCTCGTCCCAGGTCATGCGGGCGTAAACGTTCCGGAATGTGGCGCCGGATGCCTTGCGGTGGCACGGCGCTCGAAGGTCCTCGGGCCACTCCTCCCAGGTACCTCCGGGAGTGGACCGTTTTATACGTTCGAGGTTGAGCATGGTCAGTGTTCGGCTCTTGTGGAGACGATCGCCCGGATGTGTCTCTCCATGGCGCACTGGGCCGAGCTCGCCGATGACTTGGCGAACCGTGAGATAGTCAGCGGGTGGCGTCGCGCCTTTCGGGACGGCGATTTCGCCAAGCAGTGAAGCGACCAGAACCATTCGTCGACGGTGCTGCGGGACCCCGTATGCCGGGCAGTAACACGACTCGTAATCCACGTGATAGCCCAGCTTCCGCAGGCGAGCAACGAAGTCTGTAAAGACCTTGGTTCTACCGATACGAGGAACGTTCTCCATCGTAACGATCTCGGGCAATGTTCCGTCGACTAGTCGGCGGACCTCGTTGATGAGTGGCCATTGGGCCTCGTGGGACGTGTCCACCCCGCGTCGATACGACGAGAACGGTTGGCACGGCGCACACCCTGCGAGAACACGGACGGCCCCGGCCGGCCACATGTCACCCAGCTCGTTGACAGTCAGCTCACGAACGTCACGCTTGTCGAAGGCCGCTCGTACGTTAGCGCGGTACGGATAGTGGCAAGCATCGTCGATGTCGACGCCCGCAGCGATGTGGATGCCTGCATCTTGCAATCCGTAGGAGAGCCCGCCGACGCCGCAGAAGAGGTCAACTGCCGATATCCTGACAGCTCGGGGTGCCATGTTGGCTGACTGTAGTAGATTGCTCGGCGCCGCCGATGTCCGACTCCTCGGACACAGCTACTCCGGACCGGCTGGAGGCTTCAGAGCCCTGGCAGCAGCTGACTCTTGTGGCTGCTCCACGTCCATGCTGGTCGCAATGCCCAAGCGCTTGGTCGGCCAGGAATGCCGGCGAGGTCGAAGCGGGGAAACGATCAAACGTCTGCACTCCGCCAGGCTAGTTCCCTACCATAGTCCTCACAGATATGGGGGGAGTCGTGGCGAACTCGATTCGATTGGCTGCACAGCGTCCCAAGGGTGGGACGAAGCGTGATACCCGCGCCCTGGTGGGCGAGCTGCGCACGATTCTTTCCCGCCATGGCGGAGGGGAAGCCCAGTCCCTTGTGGCGGACTTCACCATCCGGCACAGCCTGACCCACCGCGACATTGACGCGTTGCTGATCGCTCTGGTGCAGGACGGCGTGACTGACGTCGACACGGATTCGGTGAATGAGCCGACCGCTGTCGGGTCCGGTCCCGTCTCCACTGCCGTCGCTCCAGTCAACGCGGCGGGGGCGAACGTTGTGCCGTTCCGCGAGTCAATTGGCGCCGAGACCCACACGGTTGTCGATGACCTAGCGTGGATGTTCGGGGAAGAGCCGGAGTTTCCGATGTCACGGCCCGCCGATGACATCGTGGGCCAGGCGCTCGACGATCTCCTAGGGGACTGGTCCCGCACAGGCGGGCACCTAACCCGAGCCGAGGTAGCAGTGCTGGCCACTAAGCGGAGTCTCTCCTCCACCCAGTTTGGTGAGCTGCTGGTCCTTTTGGAAGGAGCCGGAGTCGACCTACCCGACTCCACCGACCCTCGACCGAGGCGATCCGCCCCGAAGGGCTACGAGCTCCAGGAGGACTCGGTCGGCCAGTATCTGCACACGATCGGCCGGTATCCGCTTATCGACGGGCCACGGGAGGTCGAACTGTGGTCTCTGATCTCGCAGGGCCACGCTGCCCAAGAGGAACTCGAAGCTGCAGGCGAGCGCGGGCTTACGCCGAGCATCCGGCGCAGTCTGCAGACTCGGGTCGAAGACGGGCGGCATGCCCACGCCGAACTCGTTTGCGCCAACCAACGACTAGTGGTCTCGATCGCTAAGTTGCGGCAGTACGAAGGGAACGGTGTCGAGTTCGCTGACCGGATCCAGGACGGCAACCTGGGCCTGATGCGTGCAGCCGACAAGTTTGACGGGTCGAAAGGCTTCAAGTTCTCTACGTATGCGACCTGGTGGATCAGGCAATCGATCGACCGTGGAATCGCCGATCGGGGAAGGTCGATCAGGATTCCCGTTCACTTCCACGTGCAGGTGCAGAAGGTTAGGAAGGCGGTTCGGAGACTCGCCGTTGGGCTAGACCGGGAGCCCTCCGTGCACGAGATTGCCGATGCGGCGGACATGGATCCGGGTGCGGTGCAGGCCGTGCTGGACCTTGATCGTATGTGTCTGAGCCTTGATCAGGGGTACGGCGATGATGGCGACCTGACACTGTCGGATGTCCTTGCTGCCGAGGAGGAGCGAGATGGGCGCACCGATCCCGTCGCGATCGTCGCTCACACGATGCTCCGATGTGATTTACAGCGGACGCTCATGATGCTCTTGCCGGAGCGAGCAGTCCGCGTCATCGAACGCAGGTTCGGCCTCGGTACGGGCGACGAAGAGACGTTGGAGGCCATCGCCGCCGACTACGGCGTCACCCGTGAGCGCATCCGGCAGATCCAGGTCAAGGCGATGAAGACCCTGCGGGAGAGCAGAGACGTAGCGGTGTTGCGGTCGTACTTGGCGGACGATTCGACGGCCGGCTGGACCACCGATTGGATGGGAGGAAGGGCGTCATGACCGGCACAGTGAACCAGTCGGAGGAGCAGGCGTGCGAAGCCTTCGTGTCCTGGCTCGACCGTCGGGTCGTGGCGGCTGGCCGCGGCGACGGACTGGACCGTCTGGAGGTAGCGCCATCGGGGACCTTCTGGCTGGGCCGGCTCGCCTGCGAAGAGGAGGTCCGCAAGGGCGCCGCCGATGAGCGGTCGGAGCGGTTGGATCCGTGTGCGATCGGTGTCCGGCTGCGGCCCGCGGCAACGCCGCCGTGGTCGCTGTCGGTGACGGTACGAGCGCGGGCGTGGGTGCGGGACCCGAAGGACGGGCTGAATCCGAAACGACGCTGGTGGCGCAGCGACCTCGTGGAGGAGGTCGTGCCGGTGGTGGTCGAAGCGAAGGGCGGGTCGTTCGGCCGCAAGCAGCTCGAGAACGCGTTCGCGGCGGTGGGTGCGCCGGGTCTGTCGGCTGAGGTCCGAGTCGAAGTCGAAGATTGGCACAGAGATACCGAGCTGGTCGTGCAGTTGGTCAACACCAGTCCCGAGAAGGCGCCTGGCCTGACCGACTCGCACCTGTACGAGACGCAGCTCGAGGTTTCGGGACTTCCGACAGCGCCGTTCCAACTGGAAGCGCTTCCAGATACCTTTCGCTATAACCGTGAAGTGCCAGCGTACGGAGTAAATGTCGGCGTCGAGGTGCTGCCATCCGGAGCGTTTCGCACGTCGGACACGGTAACAGTGCAGACCTACCGGCCGCAGTATTGGAACCCTGCATACGAGTCACCGGACTTGTCGTTCCTGACGCTCGCGGACAAGCCGCTCCCTCAGCTCGCTGCCCTGGTGGATGCCCTCGCCGCATATGACGACGCACACTGGTCATCGGCAGCGTTGGATGCGCGGCAAGCAGCCTACCTCTGGACAGCAGCGATGCGCCGCGAGGCCGACGAGTCGGCGGCGAAGGTGTTTGCGGAGCTGGAACGCCTACGTGCTGGACTCGAGCTGCTGCGTAGCCGCAGCGAGATACTGCGTGCCTTCCAGCTGATGAACAAGGCGATCGCCCGCAGCGCTGAGGGGCGCGGATATACAGAGTGGCGGCCGTTCCAGGTCGGCTTTCTTCTCTCGGCCATCCGGTTCCTGGCGGAGCCTGCCGACGAGGCGCGCTATGTCGACACCGTGTGGTTCGCCACCGGTGGCGGAAAGACTGAAACGTATCTGGGCCTGCTGCTGACAGCGGCGTTCTTTGACCGACTCACGGGCAAGACGATGGGCGTGACGGCGTGGTCGCGGTTCCCGCTGCGGCTTCTGAGCCTCCAGCAGACCCAGCGGTTCGCCGACGCCCTGGCCGGCGCCGAAGTGGTTCGCAATGAGGAGGAGGTCGGGGGAACCCCTTTCAGCCTGGGCTTCCTGGTGGGCAAGGCCGGTACGCCCAACAAGATCGTGCCCAAGCCAGGTGAGGACGATGACATCACCCCGGACAGTCCTGGAATGCCAGATAAGTACCGCGTGCTGCTGCATTGCCCATTCTGCCGTGACGAGAACGTCAAGATGCGGTTCGTTCGCGAGCGCTGGAAGCTCGAGCACTACTGCACCAACGCGGAGTGCTCCACGAAGGGGCGAGCGCTGCCGATGTACATCGTCGACCAAGAGGTGTTCAGATTCCTGCCGACGGTAGTAGTCGGCACGCTGGACAAAGCGGCCTCGATTGGCCTGCAGCAGGCAATGCGCGGTCTCGTCGGTCCACCACAGAAGCTCTGCCCGGTGCCCTGGCATGGCTTCACCTACGCCGAGCGGTCGAAATCGCCCAACGGCTGTCTCGTGCCGAACTGTCAAGGTGGGCAGGTCCTCAAGCCACTGCCGATGGATGAAGAGAGGTTTGCTCCGTCCCTGCGCCTTCAGGACGAGCTACACCTGTTGCGGGACAGCCTCGGCGCGGTCGACTCGCACTATGAAAGTCTGCTCGACCACCTGCAGAGCGAGCTGTGCGGCACGCGGGCGAAGATCGTGGCAAGCAGCGCAACGCTGGAGGGCTACGACCGTCAGATCGACGTGCTCTACCAAAGATATGGACGGGTCTTCCCGGAGCCAGGTCCACAGGCAGGTGAGTCGTTCTGGACGACGTCGACGGGGCACCCGTTGCGCCGATTCGTGGCTGTCGCGCCGCGCGGTGTGACATTGGAGCACGTCAGTGACCGCACTCTCGATTCCCTGCAGCGCTGCATCCGGGAACTGCTCGATGATCCAACGAAGGTCTGCGCAGAAGCAGACGTCGACCCCAAACACGCCGCCATGCTTGTCAGCCTCTACGGCACCAACGTCGTCTACGGCATGACGCTCTATGACGTTGAGGCAGCCGGGCGCAGCCTTGGCAGCAACAACACTGTGGGGGGGATCAACCTCGAGCAGCTCACCGGCCAGACCGAATTCGACGATGTGCGCGCAGTTCTCGAGCGGCTCGAGGATCCAGAGGACGACTTCGGCGAACGCGTACACGTGGTCGCTGCCAGCTCCATGCTCTCTCATGGCGTCGACGTCGACCGGCTCAACACGATGGTCATGTTGGGCATGCCTCTGACGACGGCAGAGTTCATCCAGACCACCGCCCGGGTGGGACGTAGGTTTCCCGGCCTGGTGTACGTGTTGCACAAGATCGGCCGCGAGCGGGACGCGCAGACGTTCCGGACCTTCGAGCAGTACGTACGTCAGGGTGACCGATTCGTCGATCCGATCCCGATCACACGGCGGAGCCGCAGAGTCCTGGACCTCACGATCCCTGGACTCGTCAACGCGCGGACGTTGATGCTTCGCGAGCCAGCGAGCCGACAGCGGTTGAGTACGCCGGCGAAGCTGCGCGACTACGTTCGCGCCTCCGGGATGACGCCGGCGGCGGAGTCAAAGGCTGTGGCGGAGGTCCTCGGGCTCGAAGGGTCCGAAGACTCGGTGCACTGCGAGCAGATCGCTGACTGGCTCCAGGACTGGTTCGCCGAGCTCGAGGATCCCACTAGCAAGGCCAAGTACGTCGGCGACATCGGTCCCCGGTCCCCTATGATCAGCCTCCGCGACGTCGAGGCAACCGCTCCCATCCACGACTGACTAGGCGGCGACATGACGGTCCTCGGACGACGCAGCGGCAGCCAGATCCTGCGCACGTTCCTGCCTGACCAGACGGTCGACCTGCGCGGCGACATCTACCGTGTCGCTGAATGGTCGGCGCCGATCCCCATCGAGGTCGACACCGACCTGGTGCGTCGGCACCTTCGACAGGAGGTTGCGGCATGGGCGGCCTATGACACCGACGGCGGCATGGGCGACGATCTGCTCCGCAACGCTCCCGTCGAAGTCGTCGAACTCGACGAGCGACGTGGGGTCATGGTCGAGCGGTATCCACAGGTATGGCTATGTCGGGACTGCAAGCGCATTGGGAAGTCCCTCGATCGGCCGTGCCGGTGTGGAAAGCGCAAGTGGGGGCAGCTGCACTTCGTCGGCATCCACGCGTGCGGCGCGATCACCGAACCGTGGATCCGGCGGTGCATTGAGCATGACGACGTGAAGGTGGTCATCCCCAAGAGCACCACGGCCGGGGACATCACGTTCGTCTGCCCCGTCTGCAACACGCAGACGATGCAGGGCCTCGGCTTCAACCGGAAGTGCGTGTGCGGCGACGGCCCCGTGCGGTGGAACGTGCACAAGGCTCGCACGGTATACACGCCGCGCGGCACTGTGCTGATCAACCCACCTCGGCCGGAGCATCGCGAGGGCCTCAAGCTCGCTGGCGGCGCCCGCAAAGCATTGGTTTGGGTCGTCGAGGGTCTCACCGCGGCGCGGCCGGCGGACGTGACGGCAAAGCAGACGAAGGAAGAGTTCCTCGCAAAGTTGATCGCCGACGGCATGGATCCGGCGTTTGCAGAGATGATGGCGGACATGGCCGAGAAGGGCGACCAGCTTGCCAATCCCGGCGACCACCCAATCGACCAGCTGTCCGTTGAACGGCGAGAAGGCGCCGAACGGGAAGCGGTCGACATCGCGATGGCGCTCGCAGAGAGTCGAAACCCTACGACGGCGCTGTGCGGGGCTACGCCAGGCGACGCTCTCGATATGCGCTACCGGGACACCTATCCAGCGGCGCTCAGGCGAGCGGGAATCGATGGCCTAGACCTCGTCGACCGATTCCCGGTGCTGAACGCCATGTATGGCTACACCCGCGGGGACGACGACCCTACGAAGTGCCGGTTGGTGCCGTTCCGACGAAAGCGAGGCGGCTACCGGTTGTACGGCAATCTGGCCGAGACCGAGGCGTTCCTGGTGCGCTTGGATCCGGTGCGAGTCGCGACGTGGATATCGACGCGGGGGCACCAGCTACAGGGCTGGAGGTCCGGCGACGGTGATCCGGTCGCGGCACGGGTCGCAATCCTGCAGGCGGCGGTGGTGCCCTCCAAGCGCGACAACCCATCGGTCACTTCGGCAGGCACCGACGTGTTGAAGCTGGTTCACACCTACGCGCACAGATTCATCCGTCAAACTGCCGTGTTCTCGGGTATCGAGCGGGATGCGCTGGGCGAATACTTGGTACCAGGACACCTTGGTTTCTTCGTTTACGCCGCTGCGCGTGGCGACTTCGTTCTCGGCGGTATGCAGGCGGTATTCGAGTCCAACCTTGACGACCTGCTCGGATCGTTCGTCGACGCGGAACACCGCTGTCCGCTGGACCCGGGATGCAGCCGGGGCAGCGGGGCGTGCAGCGCATGCGTGCATCTGGGCGAGCCATCGTGCCGGTTTTTCAATCGGTTCCTCGACCGTGGCGTGCTGTTCGGGACGGACGGCTACCTACGTACGCCCGTTACCGCGCTGTGATATGCACCCGATGGCGCACTTCCAATTCGACGTGGTCGGCCGCGGTCTCCGGCATCTCGTGTTCCCACACGTGCAGGACTGTCCAGCCCAGGTCGGCGAGCGCAGCGTCCTTGGCCCGGTCGCGGGCGACATTGCGGTCGAGCTTGGCCAGCCACCATTCACGGTTGTTGCGGGGAAGGGTGCCGTGCGTGGGGCAGCGGTGCCAGAAGCAGCCGTCGACGAAGACTGCAACCTTCACCCGAGTGAACGCCACGTCGGGGCGGCCGGGCAGCCCGGGATGGTTGACCCGGAAGCGGAGTCCTCGGCGATGGAGCTCACGGCGGAGTGCCACCTCAGGCTTCGTGGAGGCCCGTGGCTGCCGCTGGAGGCGAGCCGACGTCGCGGAGTCGAGTGGTACGGGCAGACCCGGCTTTCGGTCCATGTCGGCAAACCTATCCGGAAGTCGCCGGAGTTCCGTGACGGTTAGGCTCCGGCCGGGTAGTAGGACTGACTTGTAGTAAACGTCTGCTTCGCGACCTTTCGAAGATGGAGAACGCATCTGTGACGGCAACGAAGCCCGATCTCGGCGTGGCACTCGCGCCGGGATCGGTTGTGGTGGTCCGCGACGAGGAATGGCTCGTGGTGAAGACCGAGGAGACCGCTGATGGCACCCTGGTGCAGGTCCAGGGCCTCAGCGAGTTGGTCCGCGACACGAGCGCGTCCTTCTACACGGAGCTGGACGACGTGTCGCCGTTGGAACCGGCGAGGGCCCAGGTGGTCGCCGACGGCAGCCCGCGCTACCGGACCGCGCGCCTGTGGCTGGAGTCGACGGTCCGCAAGACCGCAGTGCCGCTTGGGGAGCGTTCGTTGTCGGTGGCGAGTCGAGGGCTGGCCGACACGCTCAGCTATCAAGAAACAGCTGTTCGTAAGGCGCTTGATCCCGAACACCTTCGACCGCGGATTCTGCTCGCTGATTCGGTCGGGCTCGGCAAGACGATCGAGATCGGCATGATCCTCTCTGAGCTGGTACGCCGGGGGCGTGGCGAACGGATCCTCGTGGTGACGCCGCGGCACGTACTCGAACAGATGCAGCACGAGTTGTGGACTCGGTTTGCCCTACCGTTCGTACGACTCGACTCCGCGGGCATCCAACGGGTGCGTCAGAAGCTGCCTGCGACTCGCAACCCGTTCACGTACTACAAGCGGGCGATCATCTCGATCGACACGCTCAAGTCCGACCGGTACGTCGCCAGCCTCCGCAAGCAGCGCTGGGACGCTGTCGTCATCGACGAGTCACACAACCTCGCCAACGTCACTACGCTGAACAACCGGTTGGCGCGGCTGTTGGCGCGCAACACAGAGGCTCTGATCCTTGCCTCAGCGACGCCGCACAACGGTCGGGCCGAGTCGTTCGCAGAGCTGCTACGGCTGCTGGACCCGTCCTCGGTCCCCGCCGACGGAGACCTCGATCCTGACGAGGTACGGCGGCTCGTCGTCCGGCGGCATCGGCACAGCCCCGAGGTCGCGCAGGTCGTCGGCACCGACTGGGCGGAGCGGCAGGAACCGAACAACGTCCTGGTCCCCGCGACCCCCGCAGAGGACGCGGTAGCCAGCGAGCTTGAGCGGACGTGGCTGTGGCCCGGCCAGGGCGGTAGCCCGTGCTCAGGGCAGAACGCCTCGCTGTTCCCTTGGACGCTTGCCAAGGCCTTCCTGTCCTCCCCTGCAGCTCTGAAGGAAACGATCGAGGGGCGGTTAGGCCGCCTCGGGCGCGACGACCGGGCCGACGTCGAGCGACAGGCCCTCGAACGCTTGGCCGCACTCAACGAGGAGACGCTTCGGCAGCCCCCGGCGAAGTACGCCGGGCTCTTGGGACACCTGAAGGAGATCGGAGTCGGCCGGAACTCGCCCGTACGGGCGGTGGTCTTCGCGGAGCGGTTGGAGACTCTGCGTTGGCTGCAACGAAGCTTGCCAAAGGACCTCGGCCTGCCCGCTCAAGCCGTGGAGATCATGCACGGAGGGCTGGCTGACGACGAGCAGCAGCGCATCGTCGAGGCGTTCAAACAGGAGCAGACCCCGGTGCGGGTTCTGGTCACCGGCGACGTCGCCTCGGAAGGCGTCAACTTGCACGCGCAGTGCCACGAGCTCGTCCACTTCGACATTCCGTGGAGCCTGATCCGGATCGAACAGCGCAACGGCCGCATCGACCGGTACGGGCAGAAGCACCCGCCCCGTATCACGGCACTGCTGCTCGACCCGTCGAGCGAACGGTTCGCCGGTGACGTCCGGATCCTTGCGAGGCTGATGGAGAAGGAAGACGAGGCACACACCGCCCTCGGGGACGTCGCCTCGTTGATGGGACGCTACGACGTCAAGGCCGAGGAGGACGCCATCCGTGACGTCCTTGCCGGACGCAAGTCCCTCGACGACGTGGTCCGTCCCGTTAGCGACGTGACAGCAGGCAACGATCTCGCGGCCCTATTCGCCCAGCTCTTCGAGACACCCGCCGCGGCAGTTCCCGCCGAGCCGGTTGCAACTCCACCAGAAATCGGAACTGATCTTGGGTCGATTCTCTACGAGGACGATGTTTCCTACCTCGAGGACGCGCTCCTGGAGGCGTTCATCGACCCGACCGCGCCGATGACGCGTGGCGGGGTCGGGTGGCGGCGTGACGCGGCCTTCGGCACCGTCGAGCTGACACCGCCACCTGACCTCGTACAACGCCTCGAGGTGTTGCCCCAGGCCTACCTAGCCGACCGCAAGGTCACCGAGCGACTGGTACTCGCCACCACCCGGGCACGCGGCAAGGACCGGCTCGCGTCCGCGCTGCGGGACGACAGCGACTCGACCTGGCCGGACGCCCATTATCTGAGCCCACAGCATCCCGTCCTGGACTGGGCCGCCGACCGAGCGCTGGCTTCCCTTGGCCGCAACGAGGTGTTCGCGGTTCGCGGCGCAGCGGACGCCACGACAGTGCTGCTCCTCGGCACGCTGACCAACCGGCGCGGGCAAGTCGTGTCGGTCGCGTGGTTGACGGCAGAGTTCCCGGCGCTCGACAAGCCGTCCTTCGTGCTGGTCACTCCACACGACTCGGCGCGAGGAGCGCTGCGCGCCGTTGGGTGGGACACGGTGCGTGACAACCTGGGGCCGATCGCAGACGTCGGCCCGCTGCAACAGCTCGTGGATCCGGCGGTCCACGAAGGGGAGAAGCACCTGCGCACGGTGTTCGAGGCGTCCGTGCAGGACGCAACGCGGCGGGTGGAGAAGTGGGCGCGCCGGCTTGACCGCTGGGACAAGAACGCCGAGGCGCTCAGCCAGCGCAGCGACCTGAAGCAGCGCCGCACAATCGTAAGAGACGAACGAGAGCTGGTTGAGACCATGGCGCCCGACCGGCAGCTCGTGCGACCGCTGCTGGTGGTCGTGCCGGACATGGAAGGCAGCAAGTCGTGAGTGGTTCGGACGCGATCATCGTTGGTGAAGGTTTCGTCTCGGAGCATTACTTCACCGCCGAGGCCAAGGGAGAGTCGTTCCGCGCAAGAGTGCTGGAGCGCCGCACTTTCTGGGATGCCGAGGCGAAGGAGGGGCGTGCGACACCGCGGTCGCGGTTCACTGAGGCTCGGCAGGAGCTGGAGACTCAGCTCGCGACGCTGGCCGAACTCCTCGACCCGGAGGCCGACGACCAGCTGGCTGGCGGACGCACACCCGATGACGTGGCATCGCTTGTTCACGAACGCATGCTCGAGGTCCTCGAGCTGACTGGACACGGGCTCGTCCTCGATCGTCAGGATCCACTGCTGCGGGTGTCGTCCCCTGGCATCACCGAGCAAGCGCCATTGGTCGTCGTGTCCGCATGGCCGGTCGCCACGGTCGAGGACCTGCTGACCCGTGACGCCGTCACCCTGCGGGAGCCGGTCCAGCTCAGCGACGACACCGAGGAGGTGAAGTCCGCGGCCCGGCTGGTGTCGGCATTGTTCATCACCGACGACGCCCCAGACTTCGTCCTCGTGCTCGCCGGACGCTGGGCGATGCTTGCCGAGCGGGAACGCTGGGCCGAGGGGCGCTACCTCGCCGTCGACGTGCAAGCCATCTGCGAACGGAACGACACGAAGAGAGGCGGGGAGATCGACCGGGCCTTGACCTGCCTCGCCGCCCAGTCGATCGCCCCTGACGCGGACGGTAAGCTCTGGTGGCACGGGGTCCTCGAGGCCTCCGTCAAGCACACTGTCGGGGTCTCCAAGGACCTACGCGACGGGGTCCGCCTGTCCATCGAGATCATCGCCAACGAGGTCGTCACCCGCCGCCGAGACCAAGGCCTCGATCCGCTACCGGCTGGGGAAGCTCAGCCGCTGGCGAAACAGTCGCTACGGTTCCTTTACCGCATCCTGTTCCTCTTGTACGCCGAGGCGTCACCCGAGCTTGGCGTGCTGCCGGCTGGTGCCCCCGAGTACGACCAGGGGTACAGCCTCGACCGGTTACGTGAATTGATACAGGTCGAGCTGGCGACGCGGCATGCCCGTAACGGCACGCACCTGTATGAATCGCTCGGTGTGCTCTTCCGGCTTGTCGACTCCGGCCATTCACCGGCTCCCGCAGGCGACGGCGCCGACGAGGGGGCGGCGGGCGCGGAGGGGCTGACATTCAACGCACTCCGCGCCGACCTGTTTCGCCCCGAAGCAACCGCGCACATCGACGCGGTGGGCCCGGGTAACGCCGCGCTTCAGCAGGTTCTCACCCATCTGCTGCTAAGCAAGGAGTCGCGAGGCAAGGACCGAGGCTTCATCTCCTACGCCGAGCTGGGCATCAACCAGCTCGGCGCCGTCTACGAGGGCCTCATGTCCTACAGCGGCTTCTTCGCCGAGACTGATCTGTACGAAGTCGCCAAGAACGGCGACGCATCGAAGGGCTCGTGGGTCGTTCCGGTCGAGCGGGCTGACGGAATCTCACCGGACGACTTCGTAAAGACCACGGACCCGGTAACCGGTGAGCCAAGGCCGGTGCTGCACCGGCGGGGGTCCTTCGTGTTCCGTCTCGCGGGCCGAGAGCGCCAGCAGTCGGCCTCGTACTACACCCCGGAGGTGCTCACCCGGTTCACAGTGGGGCAGGCTCTCGAGGAACTGCTCGACCAAGATGGCCACACCACGACGGCAGCGGAGATTCTCAAGCTGACCGTCTGCGAGCCAGCGCTCGGCTCGGGTGCGTTCGCCATCGAGGCGGTGCGACAGCTCGCCGACCAGTATCTCAAGCGCCGCCAGACCGAGCTGGGCGTCCGCATCGACCCTGACGAGTACCCACGCCGGCTGCAGGAGGTCAAGGCCTACCTAGCGCTGCACAACGTGTACGGCGTCGACCTCAACGCCACCGCCGTCGAGCTGGCCGAGATCTCGCTGTGGCTCGACACGATGGTCGAGGGCCTGGCCGCGCCGTGGTTCGGCCTGCACCTCCGGCGCGGCAACTCCCTGGTCGGCGCCCGGCGGGCGGTGTATCGCCGCAGCCAGGTCAGCGACAAGTCGTGGCTCGGCGCGGTGCCACGCGACGTGTCGCTGACGTCCCTAAAGGACGACATGGACGCGGGACGCGTCGCCGCGGACGGTATCCACCACTTCCTGCTGCCTGCCGACGGGTGGGGCGCCGCGGCGGATGCCAACGAGGCGGCGATACTCGCGCCTGACGCAGCCAAGCGTCTCAAGAAGTGGCGCAGCAGTATGAAGGCGAAGCCCACCAGGCAGCAGGTCGACGCACTCGTCGAGTTGGCGTATCGGGTCGAGGTGCTGTGGCAGATCACGTACCGGCGGCTACGAATCTCCGAGGAACAGGTCCGCCGCGCAATCCCTGTGTGGGAGGCCGGCAGCCTGGCTTCCGGTGGTGCGGTGCAGCGCGAGCAGATCGAAAAGGCCCTCGCAGACGATGACGGCGCTTACCGTCGGCTGCGCCGAGTCATGGACGCCTGGACCGCCCTGTGGTATTGGCCGCTGACCGACAAGACCACCACGGTTGACGGGAAGCGCGTAGAGCCGCCGACCATGGCGCAGTGGGTCGCCGCCTTGCAGGGACTGCTAGGCCGTAGTCCCGAGGCGCGCAACAAGCGTCTCCCACGCGAGACGCTAGCCATGGTGGGAGACTGGGAGGAGTTGAACGAGGCCGAGAGGATCGAGCTTGCCTTCGCGAGCGCGCGCCCAGTAGCCGAGGTGCTTACAGATCACCCGTGGCTCCTCGTGTGCGACCGGGTCGCTGATCAACAAGGCTTCTTCCACTGGAACCTGGACTTCACTACCGTCTTCACCATGGGTGGCTTCGACCTCCAGGTCGGTAACCCCCCGTGGGTGCGGCCACGCTCCGATGTGGCCGCCCTTCTGGCTGAGGGAGACCCGTGGTGGCAGCTCGAAGTCAAGCCCACCCAGGCCCAGGTCAAGCCACGACGCGACGCGACGCTCGCCCTACCCGGTATGCGCGACCAAGTCATCAGTGGCACGACTGACGTCGCCTGCCTGGCTGAGTTCGTAGGATCGGTGGCGCAATACCCTCACCTTCAAGGTCTCCAGCCTGATCTCTACCGGTGTTTCATGGAACACATGTGGCGGCACATGTCCTCCGTCGGCGTCATCGGTATGATCCACTACGAGACGCACTTCAGTGACGAGAATGCAGGCCCGCTACGGGCAGAGCTGTATCGACGCTTGCGTCGCCATTGGCACTTTCAAAACAAATTAATGCTCTTTGAAATCAAGGACGAAAAGCAGTTCGGAATAACAATCCACGGCTCGCGTAAGCAAGAGCCCGACTTTATTCAAGCCTGCTGGCTATATCATCCAGAGACGGCGTTGCGATCATTGACCCATGACGGCAGTGGATCCGAGCCCGGCATGAAGAATCAGTCCGGAAACTGGGATCTGCGTCCTCATCTGGGGCGTTTAACGAGCGTCACCAAAACCGCACTGGCTACCTGGCACACAATCCTCGAGCCGACCGAAGTGCCTGTAGACCAGACCCGGATGGTGTACGGAGTAAATCACTCAACCATGTCGGTTCTCGAAAAGCTGTCACATGCCAGGCGTGTCGACGAACTAAAACTCCACTTCTCGCGCGGGTGGCAATGAGAGTATCGATCGCGCGAAAGGTTACTTCGAGTCTGAATGGGGGGTGCCGAAGTCTTGGAAAGACGTGATCATCCAGGGACCACACCTCTTCGTTGCAACGCCGTTGTACAAAACCCCAAACAAGACCATGCTACATAACCAAGACTGGTCCACGACTGACTTCGAGGCCCTTCCACTCGATGCAATACCAGCCACGGCCTATAAGCCAGCATGCGACGAGCACCAGTACGCCCGCGACTACACGCATTGGGACGTTGACGAGTCGCGCTCAGCTCTCGACTTCTATCGCCTTGCCTGGCGTCGCATGGCCGCCAACACCGGCGAACGCACATTGATCACGGCAATCGTGCCCCCCGGAACCGCTCACGTGCATCCGGTTCACGCCATGGCCACCCACGACGCCGACTCGACAACGCTTATGATCATAAGCGGTTTCACTTCATCTCTAGTCCTTGACTTTTTCGTGCGGAGTGCGTCGAAGTCGGAGATTCTCTACGGGACTATTCGCAGACTTCCGATCGAAATGAATCATCCACTCGTCAGGTCGCTCGTACTTCGCGCTTTGCGGTTGAACTGCGTCACCGACGCGTACGCGCAACTTTGGCGTGACTGTTGGTTGCCCACGTTCCGGGATGAAACCTGGGCGGGTGGTTTCGAGCATGCCCTACGTCGGCCCCTCGGCGAGGTCAGTCGTCCCTGGAATGCAGGGATCCCGCTTCGTGTCGCCGCCGACCGGCGGCAGGCGCTCGTGGAGATCGATGCTCTCGTCGCGCTCACGCTAGGGCTAGCCGCTGACGAACTGTGCACGATCTATCGCACACAGTTCGCCGTCCTCTACGGGTACGACCAGAACGTGTACTACTACGACGTCAACGGACGCCTTGTACCCAACTCCGTCCTGAGCGTGTGGCGGAAGAAGGGTGCTCGGATCACTGAGGAGGAACGCACCGCGACCAACCAAGCGGGCAACACCTACACGTACGAACTGCCCTTTGTTACGTTGAACCGGGAAGCGGACATGCGGGAGGCGTACGCTCACTTTGAGCGCCTACTCAAGGAACGGTCGTGAGTGAGCTGCTTCCCACTCACCAGGCGGGCAGCATCCGGCAGAGCCTGGTCGACTACCTGACGACGACGTTCGGGCTGACCGACGGAGATGCCCGCGATGGGCTGGATAGATTCCTGTCGGATCCCGCGTCCGGCATGTTCAAGGGCCCCTACGTGCGGCTCCGGTTGCCCTACCGCCCTGCCGACGAGGGGTGGCGAGACACACTCGGTTGGTACGAGGGATTCCAGCCGTACGGTCACCAGGCGGCGGCGTTCACGCGCCTCGCATCGGTGTTGGACGGCCAGCCGCGTCGGCCGCTGCCAACACTGGTCACAACGGGCACCGGTTCAGGGAAGACCGAGGCGTTCCTGTACCCGATCCTGGACCACGTGCTGCGGGCTCGCCGCGAAGGCGTGACGGGCACCAAGGCGCTGATCCTCTACCCGATGAACGCCCTGGCCAACGACCAGGCCACGCGGCTGACGAAGCTCCTCACGACGCACGCTGCCCTGGCCGGCGTGACGGCAGCTCTTTACATCGGACAAGCTGGGCCGACCCGCACGGCCGTGACCACCGAAAGCCTCATAACTGACCGGGCGATCATTCGGGACACGGCACCGGACATCCTGCTCACGAACTACAAGATGCTCGATCAGCTCCTGCTCCGCGCGGACGACCAGGAGCTGTGGCGGCAGTCCGCGATGAGCCTGCGCTACCTGGTGCTCGACGAGTTCCACACCTACGACGGCGCGCAGGGCACCGACGTGGCCATGCTGCTACGTCGTCTCGGGCTGGTCCTTAAGAATCACTGGCCTGACCACGACCCGGCCATCGACGACGCGGCCCGAGCCCGGCCACTGGGGCTCGCCACACCGGTGGCGACGTCGGCAACGCTCGGCGACAAGGGCGACCCGACGGTGATGCTGGACTTCGCCCACACGGTTTTCGGGGAGAAATTCGACGCTGACGCCATCGTAACGGAGACCCGCCTGAGCCTCGACGAGTGGGCCGACGGCGCCGCAGAGTCGGCCGCCGCGGCCGGGTTCACGTCGGTCGAGATCAACGAGCTAGATCTGACGGCGGTGGTCGAGGCCGTCGCGGCGCTCGGACACAGTCCGACGGGGGAAGAGGTCGCCCACACGGTCCTCGGACTGCTGTACAAGGTTGCAGCCGACGGTGTCGGCGACGCGGATCCTCAGTTGCTGTCGGCACTTTGCGGTGCTCATCCGCTCGTTCAACGACTTGCGCAGGAGGCACAGCACGCAGTCGCGCTCGACACGCTAGCCGCGCGCGTGTTCGACGTCACAAGCGCTAGCACCTCCCGAAGCGAGACCGTACTGTCACACGTGCTCGCGATGCTCGGTCATGTCCGGGCGATTGTCGGGCGGTGTGCGTTGTCAGTCGACGTACACATGTGGATCCGCGAGCTCACTCGGATCGACCGCACTGCCGCCGCGACCGCACGCTTCTGGTGGAGCGACGACGGGCCGCCGGTCGCCAGTGGGGACGCTGAGGAGGCTCGGCCGTCGTTCCCGGCCATCTACTGCCGCCACTGCGGCCGCTCTGGCTGGGGCATCGGACTAGCGCCAGTCGGCACAAGTCTCGCCGTGGACGACGAGGGGATTCGCCGACAGCACGCGGCCAAGGAGGGCAGATTCCGGCCGCTGCTGTACGCGCCCGTGGAGGCCGCTGCCCGCCTTGACCAAGACGAGCGAGTCGATGGACTCAGCTGGTTCTCGGTCCGTAACCGAGAGCTGCTCACCGATGTGGCCGAAGACGATCCGGACCTGCGGGATGGCTGGATCCTCCCAGTGCTCAGCCACTCCGGCCCCGACGCCGACGAGCAGTCCCGCAAGGATGCTTGTCCCTCGTGCAGGCAGGAGGACGGGATCCGGTTCCTCGGCAGCGCAATCGCGACCCTCCTCTCGGTTTCGTTGTCGACCCTGTTCGGATCGCCCAGCCTCGACGCCCGTGAGAAGAAGGCGTTGGTGTTCACCGACTCCGTGCAGGACGCGGCTCACAGGGCGGGCTTCGTCCAGGCTAGGTCGCACACGCTCACCCTGCGGTCTGCCCTCCGCGACGCCGTCGTGGACGGCACCCTCACGCTCGACGCGCTCGTCGACGAAGTGATAAGGCAGGCTGGCGACGACTCGTTCGCGAGGTACCGCATCCTCGCCCCCGACTGCGCCGACCGGGAGTCCTTCGCAGAGTTCTGGAGGTCGGCGACACTTCGGTCCGTGCGCGCCCCGGTGCGGTCGCGGGTTCGCAAGCGGGTCGCGCTCGACGCGGCTCTGGAATTCGGGCTCAACTCCCGCATCGGCCGCACGCTCGAACTCACCGGCTCCGTCGCCGTCGAGGTCGAGGCTGGCCTGCCCGAACGGATGACCGGCGTGGCACGCGCCGCCATACAGGGCACCTCCTGGCAGGGCACGCTCGACACTGAGGGGCCGGACGATCCGACTCTCGTGCAGTGGGTACGTGGTGTGCTGGACCGGATGCGAGTCCAGGGCGCGATCGACCATCCATGGTTCGACCGCTATCGCCTCGAGGATGGTCATGACTGGTCCATCTGGGGAGGGCGACCCCGCAGTGAAGGCATGCCTGCCTTCCCGCGGAATCGACCCGCTCCTGCGTATCCGAAGATCGGCGGTTCCACCGCTTCGACCCGCGGCCTGGACTCGGTCACGTCGCCACAGTCCTGGTATGCCCAATGGACCTCACGTGCGCTGGACATCTCTCCGTTCGATGCTGGACGCCTCGCGCGGGTGTTGCTGGACCGGCTGGCCCGGGACGGCGTCCTCACGACGGCCACCAGCCAGTCCGGGGCAACCGTGTACGCGATCCCCGCCTCCGGAATCGTCATCGCACCCACCGAAGCAGCCGACCTCGCTGCTGGCCGCCACCTGCTCGTCTGCGACACCTGCCGGGCCACCGCTCCGGGCACGACCGCGGTTGTGGAGCAGCTCAGCGGAGCGCCGTGCCTTCAGATCCGTTGCCGAGGACACCTCCGGACCGAGGCGTTGGCTGACAACTTCTATCGACACCTGTACGCGTCCCCGGACATGCGACGTGTCGTGGCTCGAGAGCACACAAGCTTGCTCGACGACGAGACTCGCCGGGCATACGAGGAGGGGTTCCGCGACGCTGCCACTACCCCGCAGGCACCCAACGTTCTCGTGGCCACGCCCACCCTGGAGATGGGCATCGACATCGGTGATCTTTCGGCAGTGTTCCTCTCGTCGCTGCCACGTACAGTCGCCTCCTATCTTCAACGTGTAGGTCGTGCAGGCCGCCTCACCGGCAACGCTCTCAACCTGGCCTTCGTCACTGGGCGGGGCGAGCACCTGCCCAAGCTCGGTGACCCGTTGTCGATGGTCAACGGGGAGGTCCGTCCGCCGGCGACTTACCTGGCCGCCGAGGAGATCCTGAGCCGCCAGTACACGGCCTACCTTGTGGACGGTTTTGCGCGCGATCCCAGTCGCCGTCAGCCGAGGACTGCGGTGGGAGCCATCGGGTCCAGAGCGCCGGGTACGTTCCTCGGTGACCTCGTGCTCCATGCCGAGCAGAGCATTGACGAGCATCTACCTCGGTTCGTCGACACTTTCGACAACTTGCCCGGCGAAGTCGTGGATGGCTTACGCGACTGGCTGCGCCCAAAGGCCGGGCCGAGGAGCAGCGGATTCGCGAACCACGTGGACGCCGCAAGCAGCCGCTGGCAGGACACTGTAGAGACCTTGAAACAGCGGCAAGCAAGAATTGTCGATCTCCTCCCCGAGCTCGAGGCGCGCGTCAACTCGCCAGCAGCGACCGACGACGACAAGCAGGCACTCCGCTCGGCGGAGGCCACCCGCAAACTCACCGCCAATCAACTCGCACACCTGCGCAGCACCTACTGGATCAGTGTCCTAGAGGAGTACGGGCTGCTCCCCAACTACACGCTCCTTGACGACACTGTCACGCTCGACGTCGGCCTGTCCTGGACCGATCCGGACACCGGCGCATATGAGTACGGCAGCGCGCAATTCCAGCGCGGCTCCGCGCAGGCGTTGCACGAGTTCGCCCCCGGCGCGACGTTCTACGCCCGCGGCTGGGAGATCGCCATCGACGCGGTCGACCTCGGCCACGACGGCGCATCGATCCGCACCTGGGCGTTCTGTCCTGCATGCGGCTACGCCTTCGACGTGGCGGAATCTGGTCGTGATCTCCCGGTGGCGTCGTGCTTGCGCTGCGGAAGCACGGGCATCGGGGACACCGGCCAGCGTCTCGACGTCGTCGAGCTGACGCGAGTCTCCGCCGAGGTACGCCGGGACGAGGTCGCCATCTCCGACCGGAAGGACGAGCGTGGCCATGCTGGTTTCCAGGTCGTCGCAGCGGCCGATGTCGATGCTGCCCATGTCGCACGGCGATGGTTCGTCGAGGGAACCGGGCTCGGGTGCACGTACCTTCGCGTGGTCGACCTACGGTGGATCAACATCGGTCCGCCTGGGCACGGCCTGACACGCGCCATCGCCGGCGGCGAACGTCAGGGAACGTTGTTTCGCGTCTGCTCCGGTTGCGGCAAGAAGGATACCGACACTGGACGCAACCGGCCCCACGAGCATCGCCCTTGGTGTCCATACAGGACGTCTGTCACCGAGGTGACGAGCACCGTCGCGCTGTCGCGGACCCTGCGGACCCAGGGTCTGTTGATTCGACTCCCGCGAGCGGTGAGCCTCGGAGACGACTTCGCTGTCCCCAGCCTTTCCGCGGCACTGCTGCTCGGCTTGCGGGAGAAGATGGGTGGCCACCCGGACCATATCCGCGTCGAGCACGTCGTCGATCCGACGCTGTCCGACGGCACCGACAACCACGATGCGATCCTGCTGCACGACGCCGTACCTGGCGGCACGGGCTACCTCGCCGAGACAGCCACCCCGGAGCATTTGCGCGAGTTGCTCGTTCTGGCGTGGGACCAGGTCCGCGAATGCGACTGCCGTCACGAGGAACGCCTTGCCTGCCACCGATGCTTGCTGCCCTTCACCCCTCCTGGATCTGTCCGTCGGGTCTCGCGAGCGTCAGCGGAACGACACTTGCGCACCCTGCTCGGACTGACGGACGATGCTGAGACAGCCGAAGGGACGACTTGGACCGTGACCGAGGTGCCGCCACACGAGGAGCCCGAGTCACACCTGGAGCGCGCCTTCCACCGGCTGTTCGTCGGCCGCCTGCGGCGAAACGGGGCCGCCGTCACGGAGGTACCTGGTCCCACCGGCAACGCCGTGCGCCTCACCCTGCCGGGAACCCATCGGCAGTGGACGCTCAGCCCTCAGGTCAACGTCGGGGACTCGAAGCCGGATTACCTCCTCGAAACCAACGACATGAACGTTCCCACTGTCGCGATCTTCACCGATGGCCGGGCGTACCACGCCAGCCACGCTGCCAACAGGCTCGCCGACGACGCGGCGAAGCGTGCAAATTTGCGCGACGCTGGCCTGGTCGTCCTCGCTGTCACGATGGACGATGTCAACGCCGACGTGAATGGCACCGGGTCATCGCCGACCTGGTACAGCCCAGATGTGGCCGGCAACTTGATGAACGTCCCGCAGTTCCAGGCCCCGCCTGAGTCGTACAAGGCACTTGGTCGCGGACCCCTCGACTGGCTCATCGAGTGGGTGACGGCGCCCGACCCTCAGGCCGTACGCAACGTAGCTCGCGCCGTGCTGATGTTCTTGTCGGTCGGGGCTCAGCCGCTTCAGGTCCCAGAGACGGTGGGCCTCGAGGAGGTCGCTCGCGCAGTCCTGCTGGACGAGCACCTGCCGACGGGCACGCGTCGAGTCCACGTGCATCGCATGGGCTCTCTCGCTGTCGTCGTCGAGATGCTTCCCGCCATGGTGGTACAAACTGCCGCCGTCCTCGACGATCGCGACCAGGTTCTTGGCGACGATGCCCATGCCGAGGCTTGGGGCGCCTGGCTGCGTCTGTCCAACGCATTCGCTCTGCGCGACTGGCCGACGGTCGTGACGACCGCCAGCCTCGTCAAGCCCGCCACCTCGGCTTCCAACGACACCGACCTCGGCCGGCCTGTCGGCGCGTGGGCTGACATCTATGACGCCGCTGCACCCGGCGACGAGCAGAACCTGGTCGCCGCTCTCGCAGCTCATGGGAATCTCGTGCCGCCGGTCGTCGGCGCCGAAGGTCCGGAGGGCATCCCACTCGACCTGTCTTGGCCGGAGCAGAGGGTGGTCGTCGCCTTCATGCACATGCCGCCCCAGGATCGCACCGACCTTTCCGCCGCGGGGTGGCAGGTCGTCGAGCCAACACCCGACGTTGTTGCTGCAGCCCTCGCCGACGCCAATCCTCACATCCACGGAGAACGTTGATGCCAACGATCATCATGGGGAAACTCGCCAGCAAGATCGACGGCTCGATACGCGGCAAGGCGATGACGTTTCTGCAGAAGCTCAGCACGGACGACACGGCGCTCGGCTTGCACGTAGAGCCCATCCACAATTCCGTCGATCCACGGGTACGAACTGGCCGGGTCGACGATTTCTGGCGAGCGGTGATGTTCCGCCTCGACGGCGACGGCGAGACGCACTACGTCATCCATGGCATCTGGCCACACGACGACGCGATCACCATTGCTCGACGCGTACGGCTGAAGGTCAACCCTGTCAATGGACTGCCGCAGATCGACGAGGTCTCCTCGACGCCGGTCTCCGAGGCACCCACGGCGCTGCCGTCGGTTGCACCATTGCTCACCCGCCTGGGACACGACCGGGCGGACCTAATCGAAACACTCGGTCTGCCCGATGTTGTCGTTGACCGGGCCATGGTTGCAGCCGACGAGGACGCCGTGCTCGAACTTGCCCAGCACCATGAGGGTTGGGTCGGCACCATCCTCGTCGACCTCGCCGCAGGCGACAGCGTCGATGCGATCGTCGCACGTATGCAGCTCGAGAAGACCGATCCATCCAGCGATGCCGACGCCGACGTGCTGCAATCTCTCAAGCGGCCAGCCGCGGCGCTGCAGTACGCATTTATTGACGGCCAGGAGGAGCTTCGCCGAGTCATCGAGGACGGGGACTTCGGGGCGTGGCGGATCTTCGTCCACCCTGAGCAGCGCCGCTACGTCGATCGAACATATAAGGGCCCGTTCCGTCTGTCTGGTGGAGCGGGCACCGGTAAGACCGTCGTACTCGTCCATCGTGCTCGAGCGTTGGCTCAGCGTGACTCAGAGGCGCGGATCCTCCTGACCACGTTCACCACGAACCTTGCCGAAGCACTCGGCGACAGCCTCACTCAGCTCGACCCGCGGGTGCCGCAGGCGAGGGGGTTAGGTCAGGCGGGCGTGTACGTGAGCGGCGTCGATGCGCTGGCTGCAGCCGTGCTTCGGTCAGCTGGCGGCAGTCTCGTTGCCGCGATGCGCGACGTCCTAGGCGAGGAGCGCTCTGCACCTCTGGTCCGTACGTCCTCCACCCGGTGGCGCGAGACGATCGAATCGACTGGGACGACCTTGAATCAGGAGCTTGCCAACGAGACGTTTCTCGCCACCGAGTACGCCCACGTCGTACTGCCCAACAAGATCTACGACGAGACTGCCTACTTGCGGGTTCGGCGCCCCGGACGTGGCGTCGCACTCGACCGCGCGAGACGCTCTGCCGTCTGGGCGCTGATCGCTGCATACCGTGCACAGAGCCGTATCGACGGCAGTCTCGACTTCACCGAGGCAGCAGCTGTCGCGGCCGCGTCACTCGGCATGCAGTCCAAACGGCCCGTCGATCATGTGCTTGTTGACGAAGGGCAGGACCTTTCCCCCGCCCACTGGCAGCTCCTACGCGCCCTCGTCGATGAGCACCCCGACGATCTCTTCATCGCCGAGGATTCACATCAGCGCATCTACGGCTCACGGGTCGTCCTCGGCCGATACGGCGTGGCCATCGTTGGCCGTTCGCAGCGACTTACCCTCAACTACCGCACCACGGCGCAGAACCTGCAGTACGCCATGTCCATCCTTGATGGTGGTGGGTACGTCGACTTGGAGGAAGAATCTGAGGTCACCGGTTACCGTTCCGCCCGGACTGGCCCCGTACCAATCGTGAAGGCCATTGACTCCCTTGCTAACGAACTGCAGCTCATCGTTAAGCACATTCGTGCGTGGCTTGAGGCGGGGGGAAGCCCCGAAACTATCGCAGTCCTCGTTCAGGATAGGTTCCACCGTGATCGCGTTGTGACCGCCCTCACCGAACATGGCATCGACGCCCGCGCCGTCGACCGCGACCGGCCTCCCGTCGGACGGGTACCCGTTCTGACCATGCACCGTGCCAAGGGCACGGAGTTCTCGAAGGTCGTACTCGCTGTAGGCAAACCATCGGCTGCTGAACTTGCACGACTGGAGTCCTTGGATGCGTCTGAACGGGCTGACGCGGAACTGAGGGCTCGGTCGTTGAGGTACGTGGCGGCGACCCGCGCGCGGGACGAGCTGGTGGTACTGAGCCGAGGCTGATGTGCCAGATGGACCATCGCCAGCGTGGCGTCAAGGACGCTCTGTACGTCTCGCGTGATAGCGGTACGAGGCATCTAACCTGCTGAGCGGAACGACGATCTTTTGACACATGGCATGCGGTGGGTTCGTCCTTCCGGCATACTCGGTCTGTGACTTTCGATGTATTTCCTTCAGATGAAGATGCACCTCGGGACGGCTTTCGACATGGGCCCGTAAATGCTCAGGAAGCTCGCCAGTCTATCGACGATCTGGTTAGCGAGGCCCTTCGCTACCAGTCGAGCCAGGCCTACCGGGAGCTTCTCCGGTTCGTAGGAGGCTTTCGTCGATACGCCCCATTCAATGCACTCCTGATCCACACCCAACGAAGTGGTGCCCGGTACGTCGCGCCAGCGCACCGCTGGCGAGATAAATACCGTCGTCGGGTCAAACCGGGAGAGCAACCCCTCGTTGCGCTGCAGCCCTTCGGGCCGGTGATGTTCGTTTATGACGTCTCGCAGACAGAGCCCGAGCCTGGAGCCGAACACTTGCCGATCCGAGTGATCAATCCATTCGCGATGCCGCCAATGGTCAATGTGGAGCCTGCCCTAACGCGGACAATCGGAAACGCAAAAGCGGACGGAGTTCGTGTCACCGCGGTGCCGGCAGGCTCCCAGTCGGCCGGTTGCATTCGCATGGCAACGCCCGGCTTGAGTCAAGAGGTAGTAGTGAGGCGGCGGCCCCTAGAAGCGACCCAGCTTCCCATCCGTTACGAAGTGGAAATCAATCGAGACCTAAATCCTACGGAGCGATTCGCGACACTCGCCCATGAATTAGGACACTTGTACTGCGGTCACATGGGGACACCCAATCCAAAGTGGTGGCCAGACCGGCATAAGATCAGCCACGTGGTCATGGAATTTGAGGCAGAGTCAGTGGCGTACCTGGCGTACCTGGCGTGCCAGAGAATTGATGAGGGGGCGAGGATGCCAGTACACCTCGCCCAATATCTAGATGCTGAACCTCGTGTCCCTGAAGACATCAGTCTTGAGCGTATTATGATTGCGGCAGGGCGTGTGGTTGAGATGGGAATCCGATTCCTTGGTCTGCGCAAGGCTGAGCGTTGATCAGTGGCGCCGCGGCTGCTCTCCGATAGTACTGGTAGCTGAATTTCCGTTTTAATTTCTGCATTTAGTTATTGGCGACGAGTTTCGCATAGTCGCGGTCGAGGATGGCGGCTCTTTCTAGGATCTGCGACGGTGGCCGTCCATTCGAACGGCTCGGTGTCTTCGTTCCATTGGGTCGATGTAGTCCTTGATGCGTTGAATCAGTTCCGCGAGGGAGTCGAGAGAACCTAGTGGATGGACTGCCGAGTGATGATGCCGAATCTTCCGGACACCCGTCGGAGAACAAAAGCGTACAACCTGGATTAGCCGAGCAGTACTTCTTCGGGCCGTCGGTGGGTTACGGCTGCGGGATATCCTTCAAGAACGTCAGCTAGCAGGGCGTCGAGGTCGGCGCCGTAGTCCGCGGCGGCCAGGCGTAGTACCTGTTCAACAAGAATGCGGCCCGGTACGAGGACCAGCGGGTATTGGTCGTCGATGACCTCGATTTGAGCCTGCTTGGAGAAGGTGCCGGTGGTGACGAAAACTCCGAGCCAGCCTCTGCGAAGTCGGGCCACTACCCGGGCAACCTGGTCCGGGCTCACGGAAGACTCAGGGGCTATGCATTTGGCCTGCCCCAAGACAACAAGTGGTGTGGTGCTGCCCGGGGAACCGACGTCGAGGCGGCCTACGAAATCCATGCCCCCGTCGCCACCGACGCGGGTGAGCCAGCCGTCACGGTAGGTCGCTCCTGAGCGGCTTAGGAGCTGGGCTGTCACACGTGAGGCGAGGTGTTCGAAGGCATGCTTGCGGCCGTCAAAGAAGCGATAGAGCGTGCGTAAGACGTCAGCGTCGGCGGAGCCTTTCGTGGGTAGTTGGTCTTCGTGGGACTTCACCCGTGAGGAGACAACCCGTCGCCGGATGCGTGGGATGGCGGCGCTGCCTTCTCTGATCCAGCGCTTCCAAGCCTGCGGTGCATGCCTGTTTGCCTGGATCGCGGTGAGGCTGGCGTCACGCCGATCGTCGACCCACCGCAGGTCGAGTGTGTCGCCGCTTTCGGACATGTCCACGACGGCAAGGTCCAGAAGGATGTTGGGGAAGCTGCGCCCGGTGACTGGGTCACGTTGAACGACGTGCTCCAGGCGTTCAATGAGCGCAGCGCCGCAGAACTCGACGTGACCCTTGACGATGCTCCGGCCACCCCAGTGAACCGTGCTCGAGCGGAACAAGAGAAGCGGAGGGGCCAGGACGCGTTCATCTGAGTTGGTTCCGGCGTGGAATCGCCAGGCATCCAGGAGGGCTCTGTTGCCAGCGGTGACGCCAGGCAGGCCGTCAGTGCTGGGCTTATGGTCGCCGTAGTAGCGCACATGCCCGTGGTCGAGGTCGAACTCGTCATGCCAGGGATTCGTGGCATGTCCGGCCTTCCACGGGCTGGATCGGATCGCGATCACAGGTCGCCGGGAGCCGTCCGGGCCAGCAACACAGGCGGTGGCGTTGATCCCCCGCTCCAACATGATCTTCGGCTGGCTACTGCCTGGTGAGGCCATGAGGAAGTAGTAGTTCGGATAGCCATCCAGCATGACCTCTATCGGGCTCGCGCCGCGCGCGTACCGAAGGATGTCGTAGACAGCAACCCGACGAGGCTTCATGGTCACATCATGCCTGCTCGGCGTTCCATGAGATTCACCGTTCGGTCTGTCAGTCGATGAGGATGCTCACGATATCGGCGACGGTACGGGCGCAGCCCCACGACAGACTCACCCCTGCCCCTCCATGGCCGTAGTTGTGGATGATCCATCCGACGGGGAGTTCCTCTGCTTCTAGCTGGATGTCCTGGCGAGTCGGGCGTAACCCAACGCGATGGCCAATGACCTGGGCATCGGCTAGACGCGGATCTATTGACCGGCACCTGGCGAGGATTCGATGAGCGATACCGGGGTCGGGATCCCGTTCCCACACGTCCTTCTCTGCCGTACCACCGAGGAGTACGTGGTCGCGGTGAGGGTAGATCGCGATGAATTCCGAATCGTCGCCGGTGTCAGCTTCGATGAAGTTCGTGAGTCCGGGATTGGTGACGGCGACGTGGTACCCCCGGACGGGGTAGAGGTCGGGATCGGGGACTAACTCACGGGCGCCGATGCCAGTGCAGTTCACGATGACCTGGGCGTTGTCAGCGGCGCGAAGCGATGTGATGCGTGCGATGTCGAGGCGACCGCCGGCGCGCTTCAACCTCGTCGTGAGGTACGACAGGTACTCCGGCATGTCGAGCAGGGGAGCCGAGTAGAAGGTCCCGTAGCAGTAGCCAGGCGGGAGCTCGTCGGGCCGACACGCTCGCCGATCCGACAGGAGCCGTGCCCATTCCGGCGGCTCATGGTAGGTCGTCGAAACCTCGATGCCTGAAGCGATCCGTACGCCGGTGCTCGCTTCCTCCGCCAGGTCGGTGAGGATATCGAGGGTCTGCTTTGCCCAGGGCAACACTCGGTCCCGCGGATCGACCATCCACGGCCCCCACAGCGCGCCTGCCACTGCGGATGTGGAGTGCTCGGGTGGTTCAGCGGTCTTCACAACGACCGGAAAGCCGGACTCGGCCAGGACGACAGCGGTGGTCAGGCCGATGACCCCGCCTCCCACAACCAGGATCGGATCCGCGTGAGTCATCGTGACGGGACTACCTGCCGAGCGAGTGCACGTTCGAGGATGGGTAAGAAGTCTCGTACGTACTCGTTACGGCTGGCGCGCCGGAGCCGGCTCGCCAGCCGCTGGAGGACATCGACACTCCGCGCGGAACGAACGGTCTTCATGCGTTCGGTCGCGGTCATTCCGATAGCGCAGGCATCCTCGAACTTCCCCGATGCGGCGGCTGCCGTGGCAAGCCAGGCGCCCTCAAACAGAGATCGTCGTTGCTGTGGGTCGTCAAGCGGCCGTTGATATGCGCCTGTACGAAGGAGCGCTTCGCCGCGGCGGAGCAGTTTCCGACCGGTCGTACGGTCGCCGGCATCGATCGCGAGAGTGCCGGCATGAGCGAGGGCGTAACCTGCTTGGACGTCGAGATGGTTCGGCGTAAGGAAGTACATCCAGTCGGGCTGCTCGGCGCCTTGATCGTCACTCACCATGTCAAGCGCCGACTGGTATGCCTGTTCGAAGCTCGGGACGTCGCCACTGATCGCGTACCCATACGAGAGACGGGTCTGGACGGATGCGCGCACGTTGACTGGCGTTCCGACCGCGATCTTGGCGGCCGTCTCGCCGAGACTGACCGCATCCTCTGGTTGTTCCAAAGTCGCTGCCTGGAACGCCAGGTCGGCCACGATGTGAGCGGCCATCGGCCGGTAGTTCGATTCGCGGGCGGCCCGTAACGCGGTGAAGAAGTAGCGCTGTGCGAGTCCATGCTTCCCGGCGTCGAATGCCATCCACCCAGCGAGTTGGCCAATGGTGGCGAGCGCGGCGATGAGGCGATTCTCAACCTTGGCGGCGTGGCCGCCCTGTCGGATGAGGAGGGCAACAGTCCGGAAGTGGGCCCCAACATAGTCCAGATGCATGCCTCCACCGCCAGCGTCGTCGAGCTTCTGCAGGAGCGGAATGGAATGCTCCAGTTGCTCGAGTAGCGGTCCTCCATCGCCGGGTGCGAGCGGCTCCTGGTGGACGGAGATCGGCGCCGACAGGTATCCGGTGGCCTGCGCGGTGAGGCTGGCGCCGGAGATAGCGAGGAATTGTCGCCGATCGAGCAAGCCGCTCACCACCCAGTCATCGATTACCTTGAGTGTGCCACGGCGGCCCCATGGCAGGTCCAGCCCTGTGTCAGCGGTGACGACGTAGGGCGACTCGGTGGCCATGCCTTGCCAGAGTTCTGCCACCGTCACCGGTCTGCCCAGTTCCGCTGAAAGCAGCGAGGCGACCAAGGTAGGAACTGGCGGTCTCGGAATCCGGCCTGTGTCACGCCAGTGGTACGGCGCCGTCTCGGCGATCGTACCGGCGCCGAAGGCGCGGTTGACGCGCTGAGCGAGCGTACGCGGCGACCAGCCCAGCTCATCCAGAAGCCGGTGCAGGACAGCGTTCGGCTGCCTCTTCCCCCTCTCCGCAGGTGTGTCCATAACCAGTCCCGTCTCGCAGTCGCCACCCCGCTGCCCAGCCCTACCGACCACGTACAGCTGGGGACCAAGTTGACAGTTTTGACACATTCAACGCCTCCCCGCAAGCACGGGTAGCGGCTGAAATTGCGCGTGTCGTTAGCGCTGCGGGGCGAGAGAGGCCGCCGCATCTGTAGAGATCGGGGAAGGAGCCAGTCGTGAGGTCTTCAATGTGGAAGGCCGCGAACTTCATGGTGTTCGTCGTGCTCGGGTTTTTCTACGTGATGGTCGTGTCGCGATGAGCGCGGACGGCCTGGACAGCGGCAAGGTGGATTGGATCTGGGACGGCCGTCTTGCCCAAATGGGCTACACCCAGAGCGACCTCAGCACGCTTGCCCGCGTGCTGTTGCGGACCTGCCCGCACTGCGGCGCTGAGCCAGGAGCGTACTGCGTCAACACCTCGTCCGGTGTGCTGCTCGAAGGGCTCGATACTCAGCACGTGTCACGCAGGACGATGCCGGATCACGCCTAGCGTCGAGCTGGCCGTCCATAGCGTCGAAAGATCCGTGAGAACACAGGAGGTGGAACGGTTATGGATGCTGCTATGAACGTCGTACGCCCGTGGGGATTGACCAGGATGGGATCATTCGCCTCGCCTGCATGTGTGGCGCCGGCGCGGATGGAGGTAGATCCAGCCACCCAGCTTGGGGTGTACTACGACGCTGAAGGTCAGGCTATTCAGGCCGGCAAGCACGGGACGATCCGCAACACGCAGAAGCCGCGGATGACCAACCAGGATGGGAAGCAGGTCGCCGACGCGCCCGATCCGGATGCGCAGAAGGACTGAGAGGACCTGCGGTGGATACCGGAGCGGTGCTCGTGATCACGGGAGAGGACACCACGGCCGATGCGGTCATCGAGCACCTGAATGCTCGTGGTGTACGCGTGGCAAGGCTCGACCTGGCGGACTTCCCGGAAACCGTCTCCGTAGCTGCCCACCTTGGCGGCGGCGAGGGCGTGCGCGGCGCGTTGCGTACGCCCTCGCGAAGCGTGGATCTGGCAGCCGTAAGAAGCCTGTATTACCGGCGGCCATCTCTGCCGACGTTTCCACAATTGAGCGACCAGGACGCGCGGTTCGCGCTGGCGCAGGTTCGCTACGGATTTGCTGGTGTATTGGACGCTCTACCGGGCTGCCTTTACGTGAATCACCCTCGCCGCGCTGGTGTTGCGGAGTACAAGCCGGCGCAGCTGGCGGTTGCCGCTTCGCTCGGTTTCGAGGTGCCGGCGACCTTGATCACCAATCGGGCCGAGGAGGCGGTGGCATTCGCGAAGGCGTGTGGGCCGATCGTCTACAAACCGCTCGCCTCTCCGACGTACCAGGTGAAGGGCGAATTCCGCACGGTGTGGGTACGCGAGGTCGATCCCGCTGACCTGGACGACACGGTGGCCGGCACGGCGCACCTCTTCCAGGCGAAGGTGGACAAGGTTGCCGATCTTCGGGTGACGGTGGTGGGTGAGCAGGTGTTCTGCGTGCAGATCACCTCGTCACTGGTGGATTGGCGGGAGCGGTACGACCTGATCGAGCGCTACACCGTCATCGACCCTCCGGCCGGCTTGCCAACTCGACTGCGCCGCTACCTGGATCGGTTCGGACTGGCGTACGGCTGCTTCGACTTCGGCCTTGGTCGAGATGGAACGTGGTGGTGGTACGAGTGCAACCCGGCCGGCGAGTGGGGCTGGCTGGAGGCTGAAACTAACCTGCCGGTCGCAGCGGCATTCGCTGACCTGCTGGAACGGGGACTCCTGACATGACGACGAACATTTCCGATGTCGAGGCGCAGGGCGCCCAGCTGCGCCTGGCGCTGGCGGACCGACTGGCAAGGTCCGGAGACCTGCGTAGTCCCGCCTGGCGGGCGGCGGTCGAAGCGGTGCCTCGGCACCTGTTCGTTCCGGCGTTCTTCCGGTACCGCGACGACGGAAGCTATCTGTGGGAGCCGGTGACGGCCGAAAGGTGCGGAGCCGCTGCGTGGCTGGACGCGGCGTACTCCGATGACTCGCTCGTCACCCAACTCGACGGCAAGGTTGCCCCCACCGACGTGGACGAACCCGTCCAGGGGACGCCGACCTCTTCGGCGACGATGCCGAGCCTGGTCGTACGCATGTGGGAGCGGCTGCAGGTCGAGGACGGCATGCGGGTCGCCGAGATCGGGACGGGGACCGGCTACTCCACCGCCCTCGGCTGCGCCCGGCTCGGCTCGGAGTACGTCACCTCGATCGAGGTCGACGCTGAGGTGTCGGCCCGCGCGCGTACGGCGCTGCGTACCGCTGGGTTCGAGCCCCGGCTCGTCGTGGGCGACGCCTTGGACAGCTTGGACAGCTTGGGCAGTCTGGAGTCCGGCGGCCGGCGATATGACCGGGTGATCGCGACCTGCTCGGTACGTACGCTGCCGTATGCCTGGGTGGCGGCGGCCCGGCCCGGCGCGTTGATTCTGGCGACGCTGTCGGGCTGGCTCGACGCGTACGGAATGGTGCGCTTGCGGGTCGGTGATGACGGCACGGCGAGTGGGTCGTTCGTGGAGCCCACCTCGTTTATGCTGGCGCGCCGCCACGAGCGGCCGGGCGTTCCCACCTTCAGTACTGATCTCGATCTTCAGGCCCGAGCTGCTGTCGTGAACGCGCGCATCCTTGACGAGCCGATCAGTCGGTTCGTGGCTCAGCTGGCCGCACCGAACGCGCAGTACGCCAGGGCGGTCGCCGCTGACGACAGCCCTGGGGCGGACTACTTCATCGATGTGAGCAGCGGTTCCTACGCGGTCCTCGATGAAGCGCCCGACGGGACGACGAGAGTTCGCCAGGGTGGACCGGTTCGGTTGTGGGACGCCGTTGAGGAGGCTGTTGCTGGGTGGCGGCGTGCGGGCTCGCCGGGCATTGACGCGTTCAGCCTTCACGTCACTCCAGACGGACAGACTGTCAGCCTCGCGACTGCGGACGGGTCGGTCACGTGGCAGCCTCCGACCTGACGGCTCGCCCAGGTGTCGCCGCTCCTGCGATGTGCACGGTCACGCATCTGAACCGACTGTCGACGGAGTGTGGCGCTTCGTGTGAGGATGCGCCCTATTGCAGGTGACTCTGATGCTTCTGACCCTGCCCAGGATCCGGGCGATGAGGAGGGCGGCCGTCGCGGATCCATGGAGCAGGCCGACTTTGCCGCGGGGAGCCGCGGCCCGGCCTCGCGGCTCTCGTCGAAGCGATGGGGCTGGTAACGACAGAGCCGCTAGACAAGCTCATCGTCGGACGGACCTGAGCGGATGGACGAGGACCCGCCGGCCCGGGATCTTGCTCGCCGCACCGCCGAGTACCACGCGTTCTACGGCTGGCTGCGGCGACGCACCGACCGGGCTGCGGCATCTGTCGGCGCCGGACATTAGCGTTGTCCTTCGATGCCACCGCGCCGCCACGACGCCAACGGCCAGCCGAAGGGGAGGGAATGTCAGCGTACAGACGGCTTCCCCGCAACATCTTCGCCTTCACGACGACCGACCTGGCGGAGCTGCACACCGCGACCCTGCAGGCGTTCGGCGACGCGCACGAGCGGCTCGAGACCGCGCTCACGTTCGACGACGTGCGGAGCCACCTGCGGGCGATGGGCTGGTATGCGCACCTCAGTGACGCCGAGCTGTCCTCCACGCTCCGGTCGTTGACGCAGTGGGGCCTGCTCGACGTCGTTCAGAACCACGCCGCCCACTACGCGAGCGCGGAGGAGTACGAACGCAAGAACCTGCAGTACTCCCTCACCAAGGCCGGCGAGGCAGCCTTCGAAGGCGTCCAGCGCGCCCTCACCGTACTCGCGTCCACCGGCGCCCTGCAGACGGCCGTCCTGGAGGCGATCTCCGACCGGCTCGACGAGTTGCACGGCTACCAGCTTGACGAACGCTCGTCTGACCGCCGCATCTTCACCGCGCTGACGGAGCTGGAGGGCCACCTCGACGCCCTGCGGTCCAACACCAAGCAGTTCAACTCCGAGCTGCAACGTCTGATCCGGGACGACGCGACCGACCTCGCGATGTTCCACGAGGTCAAGCGCGCGACGATCGCCTACCTCGAGGAGTTTGTCACCCACCTCGACGTACGCAAGCACGCTATCCAGGAAGCCCTCCGCCGCGTCGACGACCATGGCGCGACCGCACTCCACCGACGGGCGCTAAGGGGCGCCGACCTGCCGGCGTTCGGTGGCGACGATCCGGGTCCGGCCTGGCTGGCGCACCGCGCGAACCGGTGGGATGGGCTGCGGGCGTGGTTCCTTCCGGACGACGAGGGCGCGCCACGGATCGAAGAGCTGCGCGACATCGCGCGCCGGGCGATTATCTCGCTGATGCGGGTGCTCGAGCGGATCAGCGAGTCCCGCCGGCGTTCGTCGAGCACGGTGTCCGACTTCCGCGCGCTCGCCCGCTGGTTCGCCAGCGTCCCCTCCGAGGACGACGCGCACAAACTGTGGGACGCCGCGTTCGGGCTCGGGTCCGCGCGGCACGCCCACCTCGCGCCCGACGACGTGGAGGCCGTGCCGTCCTCGACGCCGTGGTCCGAGGTCGAACCCGTCCCGGTCTCGCCCCTGCTGCGCACCCGCGGCCGCAACGAGCAGGTCGGCCGTACCGCCAAGGTTCGCGACATCCGCGCCCTCCGTGAACGCCGCCGCACCGCCGCCCGCCTGGAGCGTGCCGAGCTCGAGGCGGCCTGGAACGCCCTTGCCACCAACGGAGTTGTACGCCTGTCCAGCCTCGGCCGACTCGACCATTCAGCGTTCGAGCACCTGCTGGACCTCGTCGGCCGGGCGCTGGCCGGAGCCGCCGACTCGTCAGGCGTACGCCGCGGCACCAGCGCCGACGGTCGCGTCGAGATCACCCTGGTCGCGCCATCCGACGGACGGACCGCGACGCTGCGCACCCCGCGCGGCCGGTTCGGTGGGCCCGACTATCACCTGCGGATCCAGCTGACCGAGGAAACGGGGCAGGAGGCGCGGCGCGAGGCGGCGCGAAGTGAGGCGGGCCGGGAGAGTCGACGGGAGGCGCGGCGGTGACCGCCCTCGGCAACCAGCTCGTACGCCAGGAGGCCGAGGAGATCTCCCGCGGCATCCGCCTCCTGCTCGCCACTCCGTTGCTCGTCGCCGACCATGATCGGGAAAGCTTCGACGTGGTACGCCGGCGGCGCGGGCCACTCCAGAAATGGTTCGACTACTACTGCGGTTGGCGGCTGGTCGTCGAGCCGCGGCTGGGGTACGCCCGGCTGGTGAAGGTCCGTAACCGCCCCAACTCCGAGAGACCAGCTCGGCGGCAGCGGTCGGGGCGGGCGCCGTTCGACCGGCGACGCTACACGTTGTTCTGCGTCCTCGCGGCCGAGCTGCTGTCCGGTCCGGTAACGACGATCGGCCTGCTTGCGGACCGGGTGGTGCAGGCGACCGCGAACGACGCCGAGGTCCCGACGCTCGACACCGCCCGTCGCGACGAGCGGTCGGCGTTCGTTGACGCTCTCAAGCTGCTCGAACGCTTCGGCGCGGCCGTCGCCGCCGACGGTGTCACCGAGGCGTACCTCGAACACGAGGATGCCAAGGTTCTCTACCGGGTCGACCACACCCGGCTGCTCCGGCTGCTCGCGGCACCCGTACCCCCCTCTCGGGTGGCGGAGGAGGAGACGGCCGGCGAAGCGGGCGAGGCGACGAACGAGAGCGCAGGCGAGTCGGAGGATGCAGCGGCGGCCGATAAGCCAGGAGGCGAGGCAGAGAGCGAGGTGGACGCGAGGGTCGTCGATCCGGACGAGCGGCTGAAGCGTCTGCTCGTCGAGGCGCGCTACGGAGACGCCGCCGACCCGGCGGGCGACGCCGACGACGTACGCCGCAACCTGTGGGCGCGGCACTCCCTGATGCGCCGGCTGTTCGAGGAGCCGGTGACGTACCGCGCCGACCTCAGCCAAGCAGAGCGAGCGTACGCCGAGTCGTTGACCGGCCGGCGGCTGATCCGGCAGGCCGCTGAGCAGGCCGGCCTTATCCTCGAGGAACGCGCGGAGGGGTTCCTGCTCGTCGACGCCGACGCCCTCGCGACCGACGACAAGTTCCCCGACGATCGGAACAACGCCAAGGTGGCCGCCTTACTGCTGCTCGACGAACTCGTCGCCGCGGGCGCTCCACTCGACCGTGCCGACCTCGTGAAGAGAGCCGAAGCGCTCCTCGCCACCGAGCCCAGCTGGGCCCGCGCGTACCAGTCCGAGGGTGGAGCGGCCCGGTTGGCAGATGACGGGGTCCGCGTGTTGTGCGGCTTCGGTCTCGCTCGCCGCGACGAAGGGGCCGTCCGAGCACTGCCGGCGGCGGCCCGCTACACAGTCGTACGCCCAGACAGCACGCCCGACGAGCGAGGGCCCGATCATGGGCAGCAACGGAGCCGGAGCCAGGATGCCGCCCAATGATGTGGTGACCGAGATGCCCGCCGCGCACGCTCTTCCGGTCGCGGACGAGGCAAATGCGGGCGCCCCCGAGACCCCCGCCGACGACTCCGAGCGCTGGCGGCCCGTCCGCGCCGGGATCATCAACGTCTGGCGCTACTACGACGAGACGTTCCACTTCCACGGCGGCCGGATGCTGCTGCGCGGCCCCAACGGCACCGGCAAGTCGAAGGCGCTCGAACTCCTGCTGCCCTACCTGTACGACGCCAACCTGCAGCCCCGCCGGCTGTCGACGTTCGGCGGCACCGAACGCACCATGCACTGGAACCTCATGGGCGACGGCTACGACGGCACCAACCGCGTGGGGTACGTCTGGCTCGAGTTCGGCCGGCTGGAGGGCGAGCGGGAGGAGTGGTTCACCTGCGGAGCGCGGCTCCAGGCGAGCACCAACACTCGGTCGGTGGGTTCCACCTACTTCACCAGCACCCAGCGGATCGGCGTGCCCGGCGGGCTGGCCCTGGTCAACGACGCGGGCCGACCACTGACGAGGCAGGACCTCGGGACCGCGCTCGGCGACGCCGGCCAGCTCCACGACTCCGGTGGTGACTACCGCCGGACCGTCCGGCAGACCCTCTTCCCGGGCTTCACGGAGCAGAAGTACGACGCGCTCGTCATGGCGCTCCTCCAACTCCGTACCCCCAAGCTGTCCGAGCACCTCGATCCGGGTGTGCTGTCCACCTTGCTGTCCCGCGCGCTGCCGCCGCTGGACCACGGAGACATCGCCGAGATCGCGGAAGGGTTCGAACGCCTCGACCGGCAGCAGAAAGATCTCGAACGCCTCGACACCGAGGTCGAGGCCGCCGACGCGCTGGCCAAAGCTCAGCTCACCTACGCCCGTCGGGTCCTGCGCGCCGCCGCGGCCCGGCTCATCTCCGCGACCTCCACCATGGACGGCCTGACCCGCAAGGCGCGGGAGAGCCAGGAGGCGTACGAACGAACGAACGCCGAAATCGAGACGCTCGCGACCCGTCAAGACGACCTTGACGCCGAGTCACGCCAGGCGCGGGCCAGGATCGAGACACTCACCAACCTCGACGCCTACCGCGAGGGTAGGGAACTCGACCAACTCCGCGACCAGCGACGCGAGGCGGTCCGGCGCGCGGAAGGTGAGCGGGCGCGTGCCGACCAACTCGCCGAGAGCGCTCGCGACGCCGAGGAGCGGGCTCAGGCCGCGGGGCTGAAAGCCGAGCAGGCCGGTCAGCATGCCGACCGGTGCCGGCTGGATGCGGAGCACGCGGCCCGTCGACCCGGCATGCTCGCGGTCTTCGACGAACTCGCCGCGGTGCCCGACGTGAGCACGGCCAAACACCTGCTCCGCGGGGCGGTGGAGAGCCGGCGGACGCAGGTCGGTCAGGTCCGTAAGAACCTCCGGGAGCACGAGCGCGCGATCGAGCGGCGCAAGGAAGCCGAACGCCTCCTCGAGGACGCGCGGAACGCCCTCGCCACGGTGGAGGCCCGGGCCGACCAGGCCCGCCAGCGCCACGATGCGGCCCTCGCCACGCTCACCGACGACCTCGCGGCCTGGGCGGACGGCTGCCCGGAACTCCCGCTCGACGTCGACGCCCTCACCGCCGCGGCGGCGAGCGAGACCGCCGTTCTCACGATCGTCAACGCCGCGACAGAGCAGGTGACCACCGCGATCACCCGCGCCGAAGAGGCCGAACGGTCCCGCCGGAAGGCGTTGGCGGCGGAGCGCGACGCCAAGTCGGCGGAGCGGGCCAAGCTCGAGCGGGCGCCTGACGTGCCGCCGCCTCCCTACACCCGTGGCCTCGATCGTTCGACGTTGCCGGGTGCGCCGTTGTGGCGTCTGGTGTCGTTCAAGCCCGACGTCGATCCGTCGACGCAGGCGGGCGTCGAGGCGGCGCTGGAGGCGTCTGGGCTGTTGGACGCGTGGGTGTTCCCTGACGGGCGGCTTGACGCGCCGGGCAACGACGCTTTCGCCGAGCCGGCGTTCGGCACCACGGTCGACGGCCCGACCCTGGCTGACGTGCTGGTGGGCGAGTCTGACGCGCCGGTCCCCGCTGAGCGGGTGGCCCGGCTTCTGAACGCGGTGGCCTACGCCGGCAGCGCCCCCGACCACGTGGTCGCGGTGGGCGGCGATGGTAGCTGGCGACTGGCCGCCGCGTACGGCCGCTGGCACAAGCCCGAACCCAGCTACATCGGGGCCACCGCACGCGAGCGTGCCCGCCAGCGCCGGATCGCCGAGCTGGACGCCGAGATCGCCGCGATCGACGACCAGCTCGCCGCGGTGGACGAGGCGCTGCGGCAGCTTGCCGCACGGCGGGACCGGCTCGCCGACGAGGTACGCCGGCGCCCTGACCATGGCCCGCTGGCTGCCGCGATCGAGGCTCTGCGTACCACCGAAGCGGAGTTGGGCCCACGCCGCGACGCCGTGAGTCGGCACCGGGAGTCGGTCACGGAGTGGGAGGAACGCGTCGCGACCGCCGTCAAGGCACTGACGACGACCGCCGCGCAGCACGGGTTGCCGACCCGGGACGACGCACTCGACCAGGTGGTGGAGGCGCTCGACGCCTTCCGCTCGCAGGGCGAGGACTGGCTCGCCGCCCGCCAGGAGGAGACGACCGCTCGGGAACACGCGAGCACCCTCGTCGGCCTCGCGGCGGAGGCGCACTCCTCGGCTCGCGCCGCCGTGGCTGCCGCTGCCGACCGTGAGGCCGAGGCGGGCGAGCTCGCCGAACGCCTGGCCGCGGTGGAGAGTTCGGTCGGCGCGGAGTACCGCGAGCTGGTCGAGCAGATCGGTCAGCTGCGGGCCCGGCTCGCCGCCATCGAGCCGGAACGCAAGGAACTCGGCAGCCAGGCACAAACGCTGGGGGTCCGGCTCGGCCGGTTGGACAGCGACCGCCGCACCGCCGAGGCGGGTCGCGACGAGGCGGTGGTCGAACGCGACACCGCCGCAGCGCGATTCCGCCATCTGTGTGCGGGACACCTGCCGGCAGATGCCCGGATGGACGTCGACCCGGCCGCCCAGGAGACGACGAGAGCCGTTCTTGACACCGCCCGGCGGGTCGCTGACGCGTGGGGATCAGTGCCGTACGAGCCGGCTGACCTGCGCCGCGCGGAGGGTCGCGTCTCTGACCAGATGCATGCCGCCGAGGAGATCCTCGCCGGGCGGGCCGACCTGTCGTTCGAGATCGACGACGGCGACCGCGTGCTGACGGCGAACGTCGACGGACTCCGGACCGGCGTCTCCCAGCTCGCGCAGGTGCTGCGGACCGAGCGCGACCAGGCGCGGACCCATCTCACCGATGCCGAGCGGGACCTCTTCGATCGGACGCTCACCGGTGACACCCGCCGCCAGCTGGCCGCGCGTATCCGGCAGGCGCACGACCTGGTGGACACGATGAACCACCACCTCGCGCAGGTTCGTACGGCGTCAAAGGTCCGCGTCCGGCTGGACTGGCGGGTGGACCCGCAACTTCCGACGGGTACGCGGGAGGCCCGGGATCTCCTCCTACGCGACCCGGCCCGGCTGGGCACGGCGGAGCGGGACGCCCTGCACACGTTCTTCCGGGCGCGGATCGACGAAGCCCGCGCCCTCGATACCTCAGCGAACTGGGACGAGCAGCTGCTCGAGGTGCTCGACTACACCAGGTGGCATCAGTTCACCGTCGACCTCGACCGCGACGACGGGGAGGGCTGGCGCCGGGTGACGAAGCGGCTGCACGGCGCGTTGTCGGGTGGGGAGAAGGCGATCGTCCTGCACCTGCCGTTGTTCGCCGCGGCGTCCGCCCACTACCGCTCCACGCCGATCGCGCCCCGGCTCATCCTGCTGGACGAGGTCTTTGTCGGCGTCGACTCGGTGAACCGCGGGCAGTTGCTGCAGCTGTTGTCGGCGTTCGATCTGGATCTCATGCTCACCTCCGACCACGAGTGGTGTACGTACGCCGAACTCGATGGCATCGCCATCCACCAGCTGATCACCGACTCTGACGACAATGCCGTGACGACCGCGCGGTTCACTTGGGATGGCCGGCGACTCAGGGCGGCGAGCGACGATCCTGACGATGACGGGCTCTTCCCGGTGGACGGCGATGCCAGCTGACCTGACCGTCGCGGCGCGGGCGTCGCTGGACCGTCCCGAACTCGCGCCGTTGTGGTCGGCGCTGCGGGAACGCTTCGAGTCCGGGCAGCCGGTCACGCGCGTCCGGGTCGGCCCGCTGGACGTCGACCAGCAGACCGCGCTGGCGGACCTGCTCGGGCTGCTGCGCCTGCCGGGTGAGTTCGCGCGGGTGTCGCTCGAGCAACTCGACCGGGTGCTCGTCGACATGACGGCTCTCGAATCTCGTTCTGTCGTTGAGATTCTCACCGGTCCACTGGTCGACCGCGCCGCGGCTCGGCTGGCCGACCGCGAGGCGCGCGACGCACTGTGGAACTGGTTGGACAATCACCCGGTCGTCCGGTCAGAGCCGGCACTGCGCGACTGGGTGGCGCGGGTCCGTCGGGCCGGCGTCGTGGAGGGCTCGGTGCCGCAGACCAGGCGGCTGCTCGAACGCGCGCTCGCCGTCCTCGGCGCTCTGCCGGCCGACGGCCTACCGTTGCCGGCGTTCGCGGAATCCACCTGCGGCGACGAGCATGGCCTGGACGACGGGCGCCGGCTGTCGACGCTGGTCCTCCACGCTCTGGCGACGTTGTACGACGAACCCGAACCCGCGAACGCTGAGCATCGCCGCCAGCTCTGGGAGCGGGCCGGCGTCGCCTGTGACACCTTGTCGACGACGGTCCTGGTTGCTGGTCTGCGTCCTGGCGGCGACAGCGCGTTGGCGAAGGTCCTGCGGATCTGGGCTGATGCCGGGCAGGCCGGGGTTGTCACGCTGGACCAGGTACGCGTGGCCGGCGCTCTTGACGCCTGTGCCTCGACAGTGTGGGTGGTCGAAAATCCTTCGGTGCTGGCGATGGCGGTGGCGCGCTTCACGACCGCCTGCCCGCCGATGGTCTGCACGTCCGGCTGGCCCAACAGCGCGACCATCCTGCTCCTCCGTCGCCTTCGCGAGGCCGGGGCCGAGATTCGCTACCACGGCGACTTCGACGGTGACGGCCTCCGAATCGCGGCGTACGTCTGTAGCAAGGTCGGCGCGGTGCCGTGGCGCATGACCAGCCGCGACTACCTCGCCGCCGCAACGCCCGGAGGCAGAAGCCCGGGGCGAGTCACCGATGTGCCGTGGGATGCCGAACTCGGGCCGCACGTTCGATCCTTGGGGGTCGCCGTGCCGGAGGAACGCGTCGCAACGGAACTCCTCGACGAGCTCGCTGCGCAATTGATCCGCACCGGGCCAGGATGAGGAAGAGTTTTCGTCGCTATCTGACTGAAATCCTTCCCGATCCTCGCGCCGCCAGGCTGATTGGCCTGCCGTCTCAGGATCTGGATGGTCGGGGTGTACGCAACGTGAGACAGCGTTGACCTCGCGCTTCAATTCCCCACCATGCAAGGTGAATCGGGCGCGTGCGAAATTCCCTGACCTGATTGACGTACGCGGGGAGGTCTGCCAGGCTCCTGCAGTGCGGGAAGGGTAGAAGTCGAGACGAGCGGAGCCGGAGACATATCCGGTGGACCGCGATTGTTCTGCTGACACGGGCGTTCCCTGGCCGATTCGGGTTGATGGCCGGCATCGCCCTCGCCAATGGTGCGCTCCCGATGGTGTTCGCCTTCCTGGTGGCGTCGTTGGTTGACGCGTTACCGGCTCTCGTTCGCGGTGACCCGGGAGCGGACCAGGCTGTTGTCGGCGTACTGATTGCAGTAATCCTCGTGCTGGTCGCCCAGGAGTTGGTACGCGCCAGCTATCAGGTCGTCCGCTGGGATCTCTATCGCCGATACGAGGAATACCTTGTCGCACGGGTGCTTCGAGCGACCCTGGCGTCACCACAGTTGGCGTTGTTCGAGGATCCCGCCCTTGCGGGTAAGGCGGATCGCGCCGTACGCATCGCCGGGCTCGAGCCAGGTGATCTGGTTGATGGCCTGAGTACGAAGTGGGGCCAGCAGGCGAAGGGGTTGGCGGCCGCCGCCCTCGTCGCGACGGTGTGGCCGGTAGCCGCGGGTGTCCTCGCCGTGCTGTGGCTGCTGATCGGCCAACGGATGCAGGCGGACATGCGTCGTGCCGACCTGTCGACCTGGGGCGGCGCCGTGCGGCGGGCGGACTACCTCAACCAGATTGGCGTACGACCGGAGTGGGCTAAAGAGGTTCGCATCTTCGGACTCGGCGACTGGCTGGCTGATCGGTTCGGCCGGGAGTGGGCCGTAGTAATGGCGGAGCTGCGAAAGGCTCGTCGCTTCGACCAACGGGCCATCGTCGTCCTGCTCGTCGCGGCGATCGTTGCCAACGCGGTAGTCCTCGGGTTGGCGGCCCGCGCAACACTGGACGGAACGCTTAACGATGGTGAACTAATCGTCCTGGTGCAGGGCCTGCTCGGTATGGCGTTCCTGGCCGATCAGTCGGGCGACAACCTGATCGAGTACGGCGCGAGCCGCATCCCGACCTTGCTCGAACTCGAGCAGGCCGTGGCCAGCCTCGTGCCGCGAGCTACGCCCGGCGGCCAGCGGGCGGCGCGACGACCCACCCAAGAGATCAGGTTCGACGGGGTGTGCTTCACCTATCCGGGCCGCGACCGACCGGTGCTCGACGGACTCGACCTGTCGATCGAGGCGGGCCAGTCGTTGGGTGTCGTCGGACTGAACGGCGCCGGCAAAACCACCCTGATCAAGCTGCTCACCGGCCTGGCGACACCACAACGCGGGCGGATCACCATCGACGGCGTTGACCTCACGGACCTGGACCCGACATCCTGGCGCCGACTCGTCGCGGCGATCTTCCAGGACTTCGTACGCTACGAGCTTCCCGCCCGGGACAACCTCGGCTTCGGTGCGGTCGAGGACCTGCGCGCGAATGACGTCGACACAGGGCTCGTCGAAGCCGCGCGCTGGGCGGGCGCCGATACCGTCGTGGCCGGCCTTCCGCAGGGTCTGGACACGACGCTGTCCCGTCGGTTCTCAGGTGGTGTCGATCTGTCCGGCGGCCAGTGGCAGAAGATCGCGTTGGCCCGGGCGAGCGCCGCCGTACAAGCCGGCGCGCGGGTGCTGATCCTCGACGAGCCGACCGCGCACCTCGATGTGCGGGCCGAGGCCGACATCTACGACCGCTTCCTCGAACTCACTCGCGGTCTCACGACGATCGTGATCAGCCATCGGTTTTCGACCGTACGCCGAGCGGACCGGATCGTGGTCCTCGACGGCGGCCGGATCACCGAAAGCGGTACCCACGCTGAGCTGACCGCTGCCGGTGGCACCTATGCGCGGCTGTTCGCACGTCAGGCGATGCGGTACGCCGACCTGGCGGAGTCGGCGCCGCCCAAGGCTGTGGGAGGCGATGATGCCTGAGCACATCCCGCCTGTGAGCCGCATTCGCGCGCTCCTCCTCGTCCTCGGGTTCGCCTGGAACGCCGATCCCTGGCGGTCGATCCTTGCGTTCGCGGTATTCGGCGTACAGGCACTTGCCCAGTCGTTGTTCGCGTGGTGGCTGAAGCTGATCGTCGACGGCGTCCACGCGGGCGACGCCTACGCCGTCGCCACAGGCACTGGCGGGATCGTCGTCTCCGTCGCCGGCAGCGCGATGTTGTCGTACGCCGGAAACCGGATCCAGGCGGTGCTACGGGACCGCACCACTCACCTGGTGCACCGTCGTACGCTCACGTTAGTCGCCCGCACACCGACCCTGGAAATCCACGAAACACCGGGCCATCTCGCACAACTCGACGCGTTGCGGCGGGAGAGTTATGTCTTCAGCCAGGTCATTCCGTCATTGATCGAAACGTTCGCACTCGGCATTCGAATCATCGCTACCACTCTGCTGCTGGCGAGCATCCATCCACTGCTGCTTCTTCTGCCAGTCTTCGGGCTGCCGGCGTTGGTGGTCAGTCCGAAGACCGGTGGGTTGTTTCGGGTGGGGAACGAACGTGCCGCCGAACCGGCCCGGCGCGCCAACCACCTGGTCGAACTCACCGCGACCACAGGAGGAGCCAAGGAGGTACGACTGTTCCGCCTCGGCGAGGAACTCCTGGCCCGTTTCCACGCCAGTCACCGGGAGATTCGCACTATCCACCACAGGATCCAGCTTCGCGCCGCGTACATCGGGCTTGCCGCTCAGCTGGGGTTCCTCGTCGGTTACGCGGGCGCGCTGTGGTTCGTCGTCGACCTGGCCGCCGATGGCCGGGCATCGCTCGGTGAAGCTGCATTGACCGCGGTGCTGGCCGGTCAGGTCCTCGGCCTGGTCACGGGCTCTGCTGAGCTGTTGCAGTACAGCTGGCAGAACCTCGTCACCGCGAGCAGATACATCCATCTGCAGGACGTCGCGACTGAGGTACGGCGGCGGGTAAACCAGGCTGCCGTTGTTCCCCATCAGCTCGTTGACGGAATCCGTTTCGAGAACGTCTCTTACCGCTATCCGCTCGGCGCCGGCGAGGCGCTGGTCGATGTCAACCTGTCCTTGCCGGCGGGAAGCACCGTCGCCGTGGTCGGCGACAACGGAGCGGGTAAGACCACCTTGGTCAAGTTGCTGGCCGGTCTCTATGTCCCGAGTGGCGGGCGCATCGTTGTCGATGGTGTTGACCTTGCCCAGCTCGATCCGGAGCGCTGGCGACAGCGGGTCTCGGCGGGATTCCAGGACCATGCGAGATTCGAGTTCGCGGTCCGCGAAACCGTTGGCCTCGGTGACCTCGCGACCCTCGACAACGGTGCCGGCGTGGACGAGACCGTACGATCGGCGTTGAGCCGGGCCGTCGCCACCGACGTGCTCAACGCACTTCCGGCCGGGCTCGACACCCAGCTCGGACCGAGCTGGCCAGGTGGTGTCGACCTGTCCGGAGGTCAGTGGCAGAAACTCGCGCTCGCGCGGGCGATGATGCGTACCCGGCCGTTGCTGCTTCTCCTCGACGAACCCACCGCGGCACTGGACGCCGACACCGAACACCAGCTCTTCGAACGCTGGACCGCCAAGGCCCGCGAACTCCGCACCTCAACCGGCGCGATCACCCTTCTCGTCTCCCACCGATTTTCGACCGTCCGCATGGCCGATCTCATCATCGTCCTCGACAGTGGACGGATCGTCGAAACCGGTAGCCACACCGAACTCCTCGCCCGGCAAGGGACGTACGCCCAGCTCTTCGAACTCCAGGCGCGTTCTTACCGTTGATCCGACGGGAGGGATCGGCCGAGTACGAATCGGACCAGCTGTAGCACCAGAATGATGGCGAGCGCGACGGGGATACCGATCCACGGACCCCGGATCACCATGCCGATGATCGCGACGGCACCCAAACCCGAGAAGAGGTGGAGCCAACTCCGCGCCGTTTTGATCCGCTGGCGGCGCCGGAATTCCTCCGAGCCCAGCGAGAGGCTCGCGTTGGTCAGCGACGGCGTGGTGGGGTTGCGGCCAGGCGGTTGGTCAGGCGCGACGTACGGCACGCCAAGGAGGTCGGCGAAGGCCCGGTGCCGGTCCTGTGGGGGACGCCTCGTGTCGGTGGCAGCGGCGGCGAGCGCCGTCGTGTCCTTGCCGTCCTCGCTGGAGACGAGGAGGTGGCTTTCGTTGAATGCCTTCGTGAGCTCGTCGACCTGATCACGGCGATCGGCCGACTCGAGCACGTCACCCGTCGTACGGTACAGCGCTGCGCGGAACTGCTCGGAGTCGACGGTCCAGACCAGCACGCCACGCCCGAGTAGCTGCACGAGCAGGGGCGCGAACCGCTCGGCGGCCTGCCGATCCACCGGCACGGTGGTCCAGCCCTGCGCATGCTCCATGCCGGTCCGGTCGGACCAGCCCGGCGCGAGCGTGGTCAGGGCGTCGAGCACGCTGTCGGTGTCCGCGGCGACCTGCAGAATCGTGTAGTCCACGACGTTCACAGTAATCCAGCGACCGCCGGTGAGTAGGTGACGGCGCGGCTCCTCGCGGTGGCGGTGGCGGGTGGTGGGTGGCGCCGCGGGGACGGCACCGTCGTTCGGCAGTTATCCACAGGCGGGTCGGCCGTCGTTCCGCAGGCGGTCACTTTCACCGTAGGCTTCGTTGGCATGGGACCAAAGGTCGTCGACTGGGAGTACGTCAGCGAGCTGGGCAAGCGGATCGAACGCTCCGCCAACGAGACCATGCCGCAGGCGAGCCGGCTCGCCGCCGAGGCGCAGGAAGCCATGATGGGTGCGGGCCAGGGGGGCGGGATGTTCGTCGTCGCGTCCTTCTTCTTCGGCTCCGAGTATGTCGAGCAGTCCTTCCAGATCAAGCAGGAGATTTCCGCTGAGCTGAACGACGCCGCCCAGGCGACGTCGAGGAACTGGGAAGCGACCGAAGAACGCAACACCTTCAGGGAAGGCGAATGAGTAATCCTTATGACTCCATGGCCGGTGCGGTGGGTCCCGGCAAGGAATTCGGCAACATCGCGTTCTACTCGTCGTTGGCCGCCTGCGCGGCGTTCCCTGAGCTCCTGCTGCCCGTCTCGGCCGCCAAGAGCGGCATTCTCCTGAAGCAGGTCCTGCAGCGGATCTCCACCCAGGTTTCGAATCGGACGAGCAGGACGACCCGGGTGATCCGGTTCGGCAAGTCCGAGAGCATCGTCACGCAGTTCATCCCGACCGACGCCCTGACCAGTGTGCCGATGCGGTTGTTCCTCATCCGTACCGACACCGCCAAGATGATGGAGGCATGCTCCAAGATCCATGAGGCGGCCAAGCTGGGCAGCCAGCTCTACGACGAGCTGCGCAGGCACGGCGACAGCATCACTGATCAGAACTGGAAGGCAGCTGACCAGGAAGAATTCAGCACCCTTCTCACCGTGCACGGAGCCGGCATCCTCGCCACGGCCCAGCTCGGCTACGTCACGGCGACAATGACCGCGCTGACGGCGATGCTGCGGTTCGTCCAGCTCCTCATCGCGATGGTGATCATGGTGATCCTCGCCGCCATGGCGGTGGCATTCTGGATCGCGATGGCCATCCCCGGTGGCCAGGGCGTCGCCATGTCCATCCGCAACTTCGGCCGGCCGCTGATCAAGACCGTCCAGACCATCATCCGGGTCATGGACGAGATCATGATCAAGGTCGGCTGGGCGCACGCGGGGCTGGTCGGCATCATGGGAGTGAACGCCGCCGCCGTGGACGGCTACAAGATCGGCGACATCGAGGGCGGCGGCTGGCAGAACCTCGGCGACTCCGCTGTAGACATCGTGGACAACATGCTCGAGAAGTGGAAGCGCGCCGGTCTCAAGGGGATCAACGGGCTCAGCGGCTTCTGATCCGCGCAGTGACCTACGCTGACTCGGATGCCTCGATGTAGTAGGCGAGGCCCGGCCGGAGTTCGATCCCGAGAATGGCGGCCACCCGGTCGCGGCTGTCGTCAGTGACTTCATAGGACCCGGCGTACAACTGCTCATCGTCGCCGTACTGAAACAACGGCCGCAGCTCATCGATCTTCTCCTCAGGGAATTCCTGAGAGAAGACGAGTGCGTCCTCCTGATCGAATCCGACAATCTCGCGTACGACCGACATGCCGTACCTCCTCTTCCGACGGTCTCGATAATCACTCGCGAGGCCGCGCGGACAGTCAGGCAGGCCGCGCAAGATGGCTCCTTGCGCGTCCTTGCGTTCGATCGACGAAGCAGAAAGGGGTGTCCAGGTACCGTCCGAAAATAGACTCGCACAGGGCGGAGGCCGTCGCTAGGCTCTTGAGCACAACCTGGCCTGGTCCCGGGCAGCTTACGTCGTGAGTGCACCCGGGGTCAGGAGATCTCACCGGACCATCGCGGCCCGGTTGGTCTCCTGACCCCGGGTGCTTTCGTTTCAGGGCAATGCGGAGGCGTGGACCAGGACCAGGAGACCAGGCTTCAGTCGTTCGTTCGAAGGAGTCGAAGACGTGAGTTGGATTCGCCTCGTCGACATCAGCAAGAGGTTCGACGGTCACCAGATCCTGCGCAACGTCCACTTCCGGGTGGGTGAGGGCGACAAGGTTGGTCTGATCGGGCCGAACGGCGCCGGTAAGACCACGGTGCTCAACCTGATCCTGGTGCGGGAAAGCCCGGATTCCGGCACGGTTGACATCACCGAAGGCATCAGTATCGGCTATTTCTCGCAGTTCTCTGAGCTCAGCGGGGACGCGAGCGTCCTTGAGGTTCTGGACGCGCTCTTCGCCGACGTGCACGCCGTCGAGAAGGAGTTGGCCGACATCGAGACCGCTCTGGGCAATGTGGCCGACGACTCCACGATGAGCCATCTCCTCGCCCGTCAGGCCGCACTGTTTGAGCAGATGGAAGCGTTGGGCGGTTGGACGTACGAGAATCAGATCGACACGGTGCTGAGCAGGCTCGGCTTCAGCGCAGAGCTCCGCCGCCTCCCGATCAGCCAGCTTTCCGGTGGTTGGCGTAACCGGGCCGCGTTGGCGCGGATCCTCCTACAGGCGCCTGACGTACTGCTCATGGACGAGCCGACGAACTACCTCGACGTCGATGGCCTGCGGTGGTTGGAAGGATGGTTCCAGAAGTTCCGCGGCGCGCTGGTCGCGGTCTCCCATGACCGCCATTTCCTCAACGTCGTTGCCAATCGCATCGCGGAGGTGGAGAACTACCGCCTCCAGGAGTACGAAGGCAACTACGGCGACTACGTACGCAAGAAGCAGTTCCGCCTCAAGACGCTGGAGCGGGAGTTCGTCCACGAGGAAGAGCTGTTGGTGTACGAGCAGGAGGCGCTGGCCGATCGGCGCGAGGCCGCCAAGAATCCGGGCAGGAGACTTCAACGGCGCCTGGCTGACATCAAGAAAGATGTCACACCCCGCCCGGTCGACCGTATTGTCACCGACATCTACAACAACCTCTACGTCGCCAACGACCTTTGTCGCGTGGAGAACGTCGCGAGATCCTACGACGGTAGGCCGATCTTCGAGGACGTGTCGCTCGAGATCCATCGCGGGGATCGCCTGGCGATCGTGGGGCCGAACGGCTCCGGTAAGAGCACTCTCCTCGATCTCCTGGCAGGAATCGCCAGCCCTGACTCAGGGCGCGTTGTCTGGAGTAAAGGAGTCGGGTTCGCCTACTACAACCGCCTTCTGGCGAACCTCGACCCGCAGGACACCGTGAGCCATGCCGTCAACGCGTTACCGGACAGCCTGGCGTTCCACTCGCCGCGCAAGAAGGTCAACCGCTTCCTGTCGCTCTTCAGGTTCTCCGAGCTGGACCTCAACCAGAAGATCGGCACGCTTTCGGGCGGGCAGCAGGCCAGGGTCGCGCTCGCGCAGTGCCTGCTTTCGGGCGCGGCCGTGGTCATCCTCGACGAGCCCACCAATCATCTGGACATCACGAGTACGCAGGTCATGGAACGCGCACTCGTGCACTTCCCGGGCGCCGTCGTCGTGGTCAGCCACGACCGCTACTTCATCGACAAGGTCTGCGATCGGACGCTGGCGTTCGAGAGCGGCGGGAGGGTCCGGGAGGTGGCTGGGGCCTGGAGCTGACGTCCAGCGTTTCAGGTCTGGTAGGCGGGTGTGCCCTTGTCCGCCTACCAGATGGCTGTTACAGTTCAGACTGTCTCACCTTGTGGATGCAAGCGACTCGGATTCGCTCCCGCGAGGTTCCTGGGACTCTAAGGTTCGCGATCTCTCGATCATTCTGCGGTGGCGCGGAGCACCGCACCGTTCATCCGCAAGCACACGCGCTGGGTACGCGGTCTCCGCGGCCGGCCGATCGTGGGCTCCATTCGGCGAACCACCAATCACACCTTCATTTCTGACTCGCACGTCGTAAGGAGACTGTGCATGAGCAATACCAGCCTGCTAGACAGGCAGGACATCAGCAGAGCGCCAGACGCTCACGTCGAAGCCCGTACTCCGGTCCATGGCATCGTGGATCTGCGGAGCGGCGGGGGTGGGCCGCAACGAAGTTCGGGGCCGGATCCGACACAGCATCATGGTTTCGTACGCGCCAACGGCTATCTGCCCGCGCCCGACGACGCTTACGTCTCGATGGCGTTCATCCGCAAGTACGCCTTGCGTACCGGCGATCTGATCAGCGGGATGGCCGGCCAACCCCGTGAGTCGCCCCGTCAACGCCAGAAGTCCCCTCCGCTCGTACGCATCGACACGATCAACGGCGCGGAGCCCGAATACACCCGCGGGCGGCCCAGGTTCGCCGAACTGGTTCCGCTGTATCCAGACGAGAGACTGCGGCTGGAGACCGATCCGCACAATCTGACCGCTCGGACCATCGACCTGATCATGCCTGTCGGGAAGGGGCAACGGGCGCTGATCGTCGCGCCGCCCAAGGCCGGCAAAACCGTTGTGCTGCGGGATATCGCCCGCGCGATCGGCAAGAATCATCCGGAGTGTCACCTGATGGTCGTCCTGATTGGCGAACGCCCCGAAGAGGTGACCGACCTGGAACGCTCGGTGCCGGGCGAGGTGATCGGCTCGACGTTCGACCGACCCGCCGTCGACCATATTTCCCTTGCCGAGTTGTCGATCGAACGCGCCAAACGCCTGGTCGAGCTGGGCAACGACGTGGTCGTACTCCTCGATTCGCTCACCCGGCTTGGCCGTGCGTACAATCTGGCGGCCCCGACATCCGGTCGTACCCTTACCGGCGGTGTCGACTCGACGGCGTTGTCGTCGCCGAAGAGGCTGCTCGGCGCCGCCCGCAATATCGAGAACGGCGGTTCGCTGACCATCTTCGCCACCGCGCTCGTCGAAACTGGTTCGGCCGGCGACACCCTGATCTACGAGGAATACAAGGGGACCGGCAATGCCGAGCTGAAGCTCGACCGCACGCTCGCGAACAGAAGGATCTATCCGGCGGTCGACATCGAGGCATCCGGCACCCGCAAGGAAGAACTCCTGCTGTCGCCGGATGAGTTGGTCGTAACCCACCGGCTGCGCCGAGCCTTGCAGGCCAGGGACGGCCGACAGGCCACCGACTATCTGCTCGAATACCTACGTAAAACTCGTACGAACGCCGAGTTCCTCAGCCACCTACCCGGCTAGGGTCGGTCCCTCTGCCAGCCCCTTGCCGAGCGCCGCTGGACCCGGCAGACTCGGCCCGCTTGGGAGGGGATCCTGCCGGCGAATGTGGCGCGACCTCACTTCGCGCCGGGGAGGGATGAATGTGATGGTCAGGCGTAGGTGGTCGGTAGGTATAGCCGCTTCGGTCGCAGCGCTCTCAATGATGTTTGTGGGCGCTGACTCGGCGCTGGCGGCCTACAGCACCGAGCGGTCGGTGTCGTCAGCAGACTGGAACGCGAGCTGGCCGACCGTCGGCGTGGACCGAGAGGGTGACGCGCTGATGGTGTGGTGTGAGGTCAGCACGTCCTATCCGTACACGACCCGTCTCCGAGCAAGAACCATGTCTCGGTCCGGCGAGTTGGGCTCTGTGATACAGCTTTCGCCGAGCGGTCAGCCGCCAAGTAGCCCGCAGGTCGCGCTTGACGACGACGGGGACGCTGTTGTGGTGTGGCATGGCTCCACGGCCGACACGGATCGCATCTATGCGCGGCGGGTATCTCGCACTGGCGTGGTCGGTCCGGTTCAAGCCATCTCGGCGAGTACCTCCGAGGCCCTCTTCGCGAACGTTGCGATCGACCCGGATGGCGACGCTGTGGTCACGTGGAGCGAACGGCCTGCCCCAGACGGCTTGAGGCATCCGATGGTTCGCCGCATTGCCCGCGACAACAGGCTTGGACCGATCGTCCAGCTGTCAGCTCGCCCTCGGCAGCCGGTGGAGACCCCGAGCGTGGCCGTCGACAGGCAAGGAGACGCCCTCATCGCCTGGGCCGAGCAGGACGCGGTTTACTCCCGGGTGATGAACGCTGCGGGAACGCTTAGTCCGGTGAGGACCGTCTCGCCAAGGATCAGCCCCCTCGATGGGCACTCTGGAGCCGCCGTGGCCGTGGATCGCTATGGAAATGGTGTTGTCGTATGGCGACGGTGGGACGATGCGGCACTCACCCAGGCGGCCTGGTCGCGCCAAGTGAAGCCTACGGGGGAGCTTGGCACGTTGCGTCGGCTCTCATCATTGACCTATGGGGTAAGCAACCTCAAGGTCGCCAGTGACTTGGAAGGCGACATCGTGGTGGCCTGGGACCGAGGGGATCTAGGCAGCATCTACGCTCGGCGGATTTCGCGTACCGACACACTCGGACCGACCGTCACAATCGGAACCGGTCGTCTCACCGATATCGAACTTGATGATGACGGTGACGGCGTGGCGGTCTGGGAAGGGCCGCCAGATGTCTACGCCTCCTACGGCACCATTCGTTCCACCAGAATCGGGCGAAGTGGAACGTTCGGCAGCGCCACCGTCATTAGCCGAGTCGGCGAGTTTCCTCAGGTGGATGTCAGCGCCTCCGGCCGGGCCGTCGTCGCGTGGGTGCGACCCTTCACCAGCATTCGCCGGATCCAGGTCTCGACAGGTCCGTGAGCCGCGCGCTGGAGCGCTTCGCTGCCGCACGGCAGGCGGCGGTACCGTGATCGGAGTCAGAGTGCGGAGATGGTCGCGGGGGCGCGTTCGGCTCTCGACAGTGCGCGGATCACGGCCGTCGCACCGTGTCGGCTTACCGCCAGGTCGGTGAGGAGGCTGACCACTCGGGAGACCGCCGACTCAGGCAGGGATGGAGTCAGAACCCCCACGCTCACGGCGAGATCGTCGGAATGAACGACGAGTTCCATCAGCCGGGTTGTCAGGAAGTCGTCGAACGTAAGATCCCAGCCCGACCACCTCGGGCGCACGATGAGATCCTCGGACGCGTCGGCGATGCGTGCCCGCGCCTGGGTCAGGGAGTCCTCAGCCCGCTTGACCAGCGCTGCGGCGCCCTCTGTCGCGATTTCCTCGCCTCCCCGGCGGACCATAACGTTCACCTCATGGGACAGGTCCTGCCCGACCCAGGACGACCGGGCATAGTTTTCTGGGAGCGAGATCGCTGGCCCCGCGGATGGCGCCGCTTGTGGGACGACGAAGATCTGGTTGGCGAGATGGGCGGCGAGGCCTCCAACCTGGAAGTCCTCGAGCGCGCTCGGCTCGTCCCACTTCGCCGCGACAGCGGGGTCCTTCAGCAACGCCAACGCCGAACCAGCGACCGTCAGGTAGTCGTCGCGTACTCCCATCGGGGCCTCCCTCCACACGTCACCAACCGGCCGGTGACCAGCTACCCGCATCATGCCACCGCCAGAATTTCTGCCCGAAGTCGCGTAATGAACTCCCGACTGCCCGCGATGACGTACGGGGTCGCGGGCGGTTTCCTGGCGACCTCTTTCCGTGATCACGACCGTGATCACGACCGTGATCGTGAAGGGTTTCGGGAGATATAGCCCTTTCTGGCTTCATGATCACGGGACGCTGGCCTTGTAGTAACCCCGCGGACGGTAGAGACGGAGGCCGGCCAGAGTCGCAGGACACCCTTGTTTCGTTGAGTTTTCGGGGCCGGGTCTTGTCGGTGGTCGCCGCTAGTGTTTGGGCATGGATTCGACCTCGGCGAACGCGGGCCGGCACCCGTTCTCGGTGCTGGTCGAGCGGATACGTGTCCGCCTCGCCGAGGAGTCAGGTGCGCCGTTGTGGTCGACTCCCGGTGACGAGATCATCGACCTTCTGGTCGGCCTGGAAGCTCTCAAGGCCCAGCTCGATGCGGTCCAGCTTCAGGTGATCCGCGAGGCCCATCGGCAGGACCTCGGCCGCACGGCTGGTGCGACCAGTACCGCTGCCTTGTTGTCGTCGCTGCTGCGGATGCGTCCCGAACACGCCCGATCTGCGGTCGGGTTGGCGAACGACCTGGACACGGCTTTGCCGCTTGTGCAGTTGGCGTTGAACGCGGGTGAGATCAGCGTCGACCATGCGAGGGTGATCGCGAAGGCGATCCGTGATCTGCCGAAGGAAGCCGGGCAGGAGACCCGGGCCGAGGCCGAGCAGGTGCTGGTCGAGCATGCCCGCGTGTTCGACCCCAAAGACCTTGCTGGTCTGGGTCGGGCGGTGTTGAACGCCGTGGACCCCGATCTGGCCGACAAGGTGCTCGCCAAGAATCTCGCCGAGGAAGAAGCGAAAGCCGCCCGGGCGCGAGAACTCACCCTGCATGATGACCCGAACGGCTCGGGCACCCATATTCGCGGGAAGCTTGATCCCACGACGGCGGACCTGTTCCGCACGCTGTTGGAGCCGCTGTCCAAACCGCTACCGACGACAGCGGAGGGCTTGGACCCGCGCACTCCGGCCCAGCGTAGGGGCGACGGGTTCGCCGAACTCCTCCGCCGCTACGGCGACTCCGGCGCCTCACCCACCCAAGGTGGAGAGAAACCGCACATCGTTGTCACCATCACCGACGAAGACCTGGTCAACGGCACCGGGTTGGGACGGCTGCTGCGTACCGGCACCTACGTCTCCGCGCGCACCGTCCAAGAGTGGGCCTGCGACGCCAAGGTCAGCTGGTTCGGCATCCGCGACGGCGAAGTAGCCCTCTCCGAGGGGACCCGGTTCTTCACTGGCAGACTCCGCAAACTCCTCGAGCTACGAGACCGAGGCTGCGCGTTCCCCGGCTGCGATCGGCCGCCGGCGTGGTGCCACGGCCACCACATCAGGTCGTGGCTCAACGGCGGGCCGACGATCCTCGCCAACGGGGCACTGCTTTGCGGTCACCACCACCGCCTCATCCACGAAGGCGCCTGGCAAGTCCGCATGGCACCGGACGGGGTGCCCGAATTCATTCCCCCCGAATGGGTCGACCAGCAACGCAACCCCGTCCGCAACAACCGACTCCGAACCTGACGGGGCAGGAGCAGCAGAGCGTCACCCGGTGCACGGCAGAACCACCCCGCCAACCGATGGGGGTGTCGCGTACCCCGTCAACCCGACCTTGCCTCCCAATTCGGGGATTCAACGCATACCCGGGTCGACCGTACGCAGCCAACGAGTTGGCTCTCCATGCCGATTCGCACGGCCCGGCGAGTCCAGGCAGCGGAGCGCGACCTCGGTGAAGGACATCTCCTCCGGTCGGCGCGGAGGCAGGCGGTCTGGCACCGGTCCAGGCGGGCGTACGAAGGCGCAACTGTACGCCGACGCCAGGCGGCAGGGCATCAGCGGCCGTTCGAAGATGAGCAAGGCCGAACTCGAGAGGGCCGTTAGCCGCTGATCGCGTGGCAACGCCCGAGCGATCCTGATCACGTTGCGGGGTGCGCCGTTGACCGCACGCCGCTGGTCGAGATGCCGGCCCCTGGACGTATCCCGACTCTCGCTACTACTACGACTGTGAGCGGCCGGCGACGACGCGTGGGACACCCGTGGTGTCGTCGACGTCAGCAACCAGCTCGTCGTACGCCAGGGATCCGGAACACCGTAAGGCCGCGGGCGGGCTGGGTCGGACTCGATCAGCAGATCTTCGCCAACCAACTCGTCCGGTCCGCATGAGCACGAAGGTGGAGCAGGGGTGCCCAGGTCTGGAGGTCGTCGGCATCGACGCCCCGGCCATTCACCTCACTGTCAAGCTGGGCTTTACGCAACCAGAGCCGCAGCGCCCACAGGTCTCTGAGGACCGCGTAGCCCCGTAACCTGGCGTGGGCCCCAGGTTTGGTGAGCAGCTCGCCAACACGATCCCGCAGGTACGGAGAGGCGTCCCATCCGGGCTGCCAGGACAGGGTACGGAAGAGGTTTTCGAGTTCAAGGTCGGCGGGGGCGACACAGGCGAACTCGAAGTCGATAGGTACAGCCTGCGTCGCCGTCCAAACTGTGTTGTTGGGCCCCGCGTCAGTATGGGTCAGGACGACCGGAACCCTGCTCAGCTCGCCAAACATCTGGTCGAGAATGTCGCGCAGGCGCCTACGCAGAGCCGGGTCGACAACCTGTTGCTCGGTGAGGGAGTCCAGCAGGTTCCGCGCGTTCTTCTTCTCAAGTGCGTAGAACGGAGTCGACGTGCAGCCGATGCGGCGTGCGGCGTCGACATCGGTGCGGTGGGCCGCGTGGAGTCTCGACCACAGATCATGAACTGCGTCGATGCGCGCCGAGGAATCGAGATCTCGCCAGGCCCGTTCGAGGTTGATCCCCGGTAGCCGCTCGGTGACCATCCACTCCACGCCACCATCTGTTCCGCACCCGAGAACGGCCGGGTAGCCGACCTCAAGCGGCAGGATCGCCGCGAGTGCCGCCTCGCGTTCCAATGATCCGTCGGGGCTGCGGCTGACGCGGAGTACGACCTGATCGGCAAGCCAGACCTCGTTGGAGGCACCGTTCTCTGGCCGCTCGGCACACTCGATATCGGCCCCGAACCGGGACAGCAAGCGGCGCGCGTCCTCATACAAGGAGCTGGGCTCGGGTCCCACGTCGTTCCTCAGCGTCGTCATTCTCGCCGACGATACGCGCAGTGCGCATGCCGTTATCGGCGTGGCCGGAGCCGGCAGCGCGATGGTTGCCGCTGCCCTTCCTCTATACGCTGAAGCGAAGTCAACCCGAATTGAGCTATTCCACTCCGTGTGCTCCGATGCGCTGGACGGAAGACTGGACCGCCGTCGATCGTGACGACGGGTTGCCGGTCGTCAGGCGTCCCTTCGTTCTGGCCTCGGCGCGCGGCGTCCGCTTCATGCTCAGAGATGTAGTGCGATCGCGTTATCCAAGAGATGCATGCCGGCGGCAGGGTTCTTGGAAGGAGCTCGCGATGACACCAAGCGAAGGATGGCGGGCGCCGGAGACCGCGCGGATAGCTCGGCGCCAGGTCTTGTACGGCTCCGCCCTCGCGGCGATGACCTTGACGGTGGCGGCGTGTACCTCTGGCGAGAATGGCCAGCAAGCCAAACAGAGCCCCAGCGGTCCGGGCGACACGAAGGCGGAGACCAAAGGGTCGGCGAAGAAGCCCCTCGAGCCGCCACAGGGTTTCGCTGAGGCGCCGGCGCTCGCCGAGCAGGTGAAGGCGGGAAAGCTCCCTCCGGTTAAGGAACGCCTGCCCGCGCGGCCGTACGTCATACCCCACCACTGGTGTGAGATCGGCAACTACGGCGGCACTCTGCTCGGACTGGTCAGCGCGTCCGACAGCCCGATCATCAACGAGTACATGTACGGCCGCTCACTGCTTCGCTGGCTCAACGACGGCCTCGACATCGGGCCCGGAGTGGTGGAGTCCTGGGAGTCCAACGCCGACGCTTCAGAGTGGACGTTGCACCTTCGCCAGGGCCTGAAGTGGTCCGACGGCCAACCCGTCACGAGCGCGGATGCGTTGTACTGGTGGGAGGATCTGGTCATCGACGACGTGCACCCGGCCCTCCCGCCGGACTCGGCCCGGTCCGGATCCGGAACGCCGATGAAGCTGGCGGCGGTTGACGACACGACGTTGGTCCTCAAGTTCGACAGCGCTACGCCGTTGACGCCCGCGCTCCTGGCGAACGGGGTCGACACGAGCGGCTGGTTCCTCCCGAAGCACTACCTGCAGCAGTGGCATCCGAAGTACAACAAGAAGGTCACCAAGAAGAACTGGTACGAGGATCACGACCTGCACACCAACTGGGTGATGGACCCGAGATGCCCGACGCTGGCTGGTTGGATGACGACCTCGTTCCAAGAGGGCCGCAGGATCGTCCTCGAGCGCAACCCCTACTACTGGTGCGTCGACAAGAAAGGCAACCAACTCCCGTACGTCGACAAGCTGGTGTTCAGCGTCGTACAAGAGTCTGAGGTGATGAAGCTCCAGATCCAGGAAGGCAAGATCGACTACGTTCATGGTGCCTTCATCCCGATTGGCTTGGGCGACATCTCCGGCATGAAGCAGTCCCAGAGTCGGCACGGGATGGAGCTGCTGCTCTGGGACAGCGGCTCCGGCACCGGCTCGGTGTTCTTCTTCAACTACGACTACCCCGAGGCGAAGCTGCGGGAGCTGATCCGTAATCCGAAGTTTCGGCAGGCGCTGTCTCATGGATTCAACCGCTCAGAGGCCCAGAAGGCCATCTACTTCAATACGGGCGAGAAGACCACGGGCACGTACAGCCCGAAAGCGGTCGAATATCAAGCGGATTCGCAGGGCAAGCAGATCTACAAGCAGTGGCGGGACGCCTACGTCGCCTACGATCCAGAGAAGGCGAAGCGAATGCTCGACGAGATCGGCGTCAGCGTTGGGGATGATGGCAAACGTACGTTGCCCGGTGGTGGCGAGCTGGTCATCAGGATCGACGTTCCCGCCAATCTGAGCAACGAGCACGAGGCAAAAAACAACCTCCTGAAGCGCGACTGGGAAGCCCTCGGCCTCACGGTGAAGATCAACCCGATCGCGCCGGAAGGCTTCGGTGACAGGTGGCAGAACGGCCAGCTGATGGCCCAGAGTTCGTGGGAGGTCGGTGACGGCCCCGACCACATCACCGGACCATGGTGGTTCGTGCCGATCGAGCCCGGGCGCTGGGCACCCCTGCACGGACGGATGTGGACTCTGCGTGGAACGTCAGAGGAGAAGAAGGAACTCGACGTCGACCCGTGGAAGCGCACCCCACCCCGGATCAACGCCGAGCCCGGGAGCCCCATCGCACGCCTCTGGGACCTCTACGCGCAGGCGAAGTCAGAGGTCGACGGCTTGAAGCGACGCAGGATCGTCTTGGAAATGATCAAAATTCACATCGAGGACGGGCCGTTCTTCATGGGAACGGTGGCCAACTATCCGCAGGTAACCATGCACAAGAAGGATCTGCGGAACGTGCCGACCCGTGCACAGCTGGCCCTCGGTGGCATGGTCAACACCTGGGCGCATCCGACACCCGCCGTCTACGATCCGGAGGCGTACTTCTGGACCAACCCGAGCGCCCACGCCTGACACCGGTCACACCCACCCCAGCGCTCACCTCGGCTCCCAGCCGCTCCACCCGGTTAGGACGTGAGCTCAGCTTTCCGGGAGGCGATGGTCTCGAGCATTGCCCAGTCCTCATTGGTCGGCCGCCGGTCTGACGGGTGATCGGGATTGGTGTCGAGAACGACGTACTCAGCACCGAGGTCGGCGAGTTCTTCCAGATCTCCCAGCACCTGCGCGACGCTTCCTTCGCCGACTCGGCGTTCGTCGGTGTCGAGGGACGTCGAGGACAGGTGCAGGCGGATCCGTGGACTGAGCGTGGGTTCGGGACGTCCCGCTGCCTCGGCGATGGCGCGCAACGTCGGCAAGCCCTTGTTTCGTAGCCAGTCGAGCGGCGCGTTGACAGGATGCCACGCATCGCCGAAGGCGACGGCTCTTCTGAGTGCGGCCGGGCTGGCGCCTCCGATCCAGATCGGCGGATGCGGCGTTTGGGCCGGTCGAGGAGCTGTGTGGACGTCACGGAACGACACGAACTCCCCTTCGTGGGAGGCGATGTCGTTCGTCCACAACGTGGTGATCGCGGCCAGGAACTCGTCGGTGACGGCACCTCGCCGCTTGAACGGAACGTGGAGCGAGGCGAACTCCTGCTCAGACCAGCCAACGCCGACACCGAGGATGAACCGCCCGGCGCTGAACTGGTCGATGTTCGCCGCGATCCGCGCTGTCAAGAGTGGGTTGCGGTACGGCAGGATCGCTACCGTGGTGCCAAGCTTGATGTGCTCGGTGATCCCCGCCAACCACGCGAGTGTGGTGAAGGGTTCGTAGAACGGCGGCGGATAGATGGCGGCCACATCAGGCGTGACCGCCACATGATCGGACATCATCGCCAGGTCGAACCCGGCGTCAGCGGCGAAGCGCACCCAGCCAGCAAGGGAATCCGGGTCGGTGCCCGGCCCGAAGTTGGGGATGTTGAGTCCGAGTTTCATGCGGGCTAACCAATCGTTTCGACGAAGCGGGTGAAGGGTTCGTCGGCGCCGGGCGTGGCGATGTGCTGGATGGAGTCGCCGGCGAGGCCACGCAGCACGGCCTGCATCTCCACGAGGTCGGGCCGCGGCGTGCCGCCGAGGTCGGGCACGAACTCCTTGGGTGCGGCGTAGATGATGCGGGTGATCCCCGCGACCGCGCACACCGTGTGGCACATGGCGCACGGTTCGCAACTGGAGACGACGATCGCCCCCGAGAGATCCAGCGTGTTGAGCTCCCGGCACGCCGCCCTGACGGCTTCGATCTCGGCATGAGCGGTCGGGTCGCTCACCTGCTCGGCGGTGTTGACGCCGGTGGCGATCACCTGCCCGTCGCGGACGACGAGGGCCCCGAACGGCGGGTGACCGGCCGCGGCATTGTCCAGAGCCAGCCGGATAGCCTCCCGGAGAAGCTCGCCGTCGCTCGGCTGGTTCTGGTCGTTCGTGTTCGTCATGACGGTGACGGTAAACCGTCACATTAGCGTCAGGGTCAAGTACGAAATCCTGGACGGTTCAGGACGGCGTACTCAGCTGGGTGGGTGTGCCCGACTGCTCGTCGTCAGAGAAGGTGCGCCATAGTTCGGCATAGCGCCCACCGGCCAGGACCAGTTGGTCGTGCGTACCCGACTCGGCGATCTCGCCGTCGTGGATCAGCACGATCCGGTCAGCCGCCCGCGCGGTGGTGAGCCGGTGCGCGATGACCAGGGTGGTACGCCGCTCGGCGAGCCGGCTGGTGGCGGCCGCTACCGCCGCCTCGGTTGCGAGATCGAGGGAGGCGGTGGCCTCGTCCAGAAGCAGGATGTCGGGATTGATCAGTTCGGCGCGGGCGAGGGCGAGGAGCTGTCGCTGGCCGGCAGACAGGCTGTGGCCGCGTTCGCCGACCGGGTGCAGGTAGCCGTGCTTGAGACTCGCGATCATCTGGTGTGCGCCGACGGTGCGGGCGGCGCGTTCGACGTCTGCCTCGCTGGCATTGGGTCGGCCGTATGCGATCACATCGCGCACCGACCCGTTGAAGAGGTACGCCTCCTGCGGCACGACGCCGAGCCGCTGGCGGTACGCCCGGGAGTCGAACACGCGCAGGTCCTGCCCGTCGGCACGCACCACACCCGAGGTCGGGTCGTAGAACCGCGCGGCCAGCTTGACCAGGGTCGACTTCCCGGCGCCGGTCTCGCCGACGATCGCGACCGTCTCGCGGGGTTCGATCCGTAGGTTGATCCCCTTCAGTGCTTCCTCGCCGGAGCTGCCGGGCGTTCCGGCGTCCTTTCGAACAGCGGCGGCATAGCCGAACCGCACCTGGTCGAACTCGATCAGGCCGGTCAGTCTGCCGGCGATGACTGGTTCGGCGGGCGATTCCGTAGAACTCGGCGTACGCAGGAGATCCTGGATCCGGCGCAAGCCCACCTTGGCACGCTGATAGGCGTCCACCACCTGCGAGAACATCTGGATCGGCGAGAACAGCATGGTGAGGTACAACGTGAACGCGATGATGCCGCCGGCCGTGAGTTCGCGGCCGGCGACCAGCCCGGCACCGACTCCGAGCACGATCGTCATCGCCACCTGGTGGGTGAGTTCGGTGAACGAGACGAACAACGCCAGTTTGCGAAGGGCGCGCATGCGAAGCGAGCGATAAGTCGCCGCGAGATCGTGGAAGATCTCGACGTTCCGGCGCTGACGACCGTAGGCCTGGGCGACGCGGATCCCTGCGATGTTCTCCTGAAAGTTCGCGTTGACAGCACTCAGCTGGTCCCGGGTCGCTTCGTACGCCCGGGTGGAGGTGCGCCGGTAGACCATGATGGCGACGGCGAACGCCGGCAGCAGGCTGAGGGTTGCCAAGGTGAGCTTGACGTTGATGAGGAGAAGCGCGAGGACCACGCCGAGGAAGGTCAGAGCTGCCACCACGAGTTCCCCGACCCAGCGTTGAACGAATTCCCGGACGGAGTCGATATCGGTGGTCAACCTGGTCATCACGTGGCCGGCACGCTCGCGTTCGTAGTAGTCCAGCCCGAGCCGTTGCAGGTGGGCGAACATCTTGACCCGCAACCAGTAATGGAGACGTTCGCCGTTGCGCGTGACGACCCGGATGTTCAGGCTGGTCACCACCCAGCCCAACACCACAACGGCAAGCGCCAGGCCACACATCGCGAAGAGGACGCCAGGGGCGTTGCGAGTGACGCCCTGGTCGATCCCTGAACGGGTCAACCAGGGGATGGCCAGCTGCGCCACCGCCTCGACGGTGACCAACGCCGTGCTGACGAGAATGCCCGTTCGGAAAGGCGGCCACAGGCGCCGGAGCCCAAACGCCGGCTCGGGTTGCCGGGCGGCTTCGACGTCGAGATCAGGGGAGTCAATAGCCGGCGAAAGGGCCGCAACCTTCGCCTGCTGGTCCGGCGGTAGTCCTTCCCCGCCGAGCGCGCCGCTGGCTACAGGGTCGTCCTCGGGCGGGTTGGACCACAGGCTCGGCGTGAACCCGGTCGTGCTCGTGTCCGGTTCCGCCTGGGCGAGGTCGTCGGCGACGTCATCGCTGTCGATGCCGTCGGTCTCGGCGTCGTGCCCGGTAAGCAGTAGGCGATACCGCGGGCATCGCGCGAGCAGTTCCTCATGCGTACCCACATCGGCCACACGTCCGTGATGCAGGACGGCGATCCGATCTGCGAGCTGGAGGGTGCTGCGGCGATGGGCGATAAGGATCGTCGTACGACCGCGCATCACCTTGTGCAGCGTGGTATGGATCTCCGCCTCGACTCCCGCGTCCACGGCTGAGGTGGCATCGTCGAGCACGAGGACGTACGGATGGGCGAGGATCGCCCGGGCCAGCGCGATCCGCTGCCGCTGGCCGCCAGACAGAGTGAGTCCGCGTTCACCCACGACCGTGTCGTAGCCGTTGGACAGGGTACGGATGAACGCGTCCGCCTCCGCGGCCCGCGCCGCCGTTACGACATCCTCGTCGGTGGCATCGGGTCGGCCGAACGCGATGTTGGCGCGAATCGTGTCAGAGAACAGAAAGCTGTCCTCGAACACCATGCCCATCCGCTGCCGTAAAGATGCCATTGACAGCTCGCGCAGGTCCTGACTGCCGAGGTGGATCGACCCCTGCCAGGGGTCGTAGAACCTCGCGAGCAGCAGCGCCACTGTTGACTTTCCCGAACCCGTTCCACCCACCAGGGCGAGCGTCTCGCCTGGCTCCAACCGTAGGCTCACATCCCGCAACACCGGATTGACAGGCTCGTAACCGAAGGTCACGTTCCGCAGCTCGATCGGCACCGCACCGGTGGGTGCCTCGCGGGCATCGCTGGCGTCGCGGAGCGTGGGCTCGGCGTCGATGATCTCGAAGATCCGGACCGCGGCGGCCTTGGTGGCCTGTGCCTGCGTGAGCTGGTTGGCGAACAGCATCATCGGGCCGATCATCGAGCCGAGATAGGTCGCGAACGCCAGGAACGTGCCCAGCGTGATCGATCCGTTCAACGTCAGATAGCCGCCGAACGCCAGGATGCCAACCTGGCCGACTGCCGGGATGTTGCGGAACAGCGGTAGGTAGCGCACCGTCAGCCGAGCCACGCGCATCGAGGAGCCGAACAGCACGGCGGCGGCGCGCTCCAGCTTCAGTTGCTCGCGGTGCTCCTGGCCGAATCCTTTCACCACGCGGACGCCGGTCACGGCAGCCTCAATTACGGCGGCCACCTCGCCCTGGCGCTGCGACGCATCCCAGGTCGCGGGAAAGAATGACCTCGAACTCCGCCTCGCGACGACGAACAACAGCGACGTCACCGCCAGCGCCACCATCGTCAACGTGGGCGACAGCACGGCCATGATCAGCAGCGAGACGGCGAACTGCAGCAGGTTCGCGGCAAGGAGCGGGGCGACCACGATCAGCCGCTCCACCATCGACACGTCAGAGGTCGCCCGGCTCACCAGCTGTCCGGTGCGCAGCCGGTCCTGCTGGGCGCCGTCCAGGAACTGCAGGGACTCGAACAGATTGGTACGCAAGGTGTACTCGACGTCGAAGCCCACCCGGCCGGAGTACCACCGATCGGCGAGGGAGAACGCGAGGGTCCCCACGCCGGCGAGAACGAGAAGGAACAGCCAGGGCGCGAGCGACTGGCGCCCGGCCAGGATGACCTCGTCGACGATCTGCCGGACCAGCAGCGGGGTCAGAGCGGCGATTCCGGCCGCCCCCAGGGAAGCCGAGATTGCCAGCAGGACGGAACGGCGGGACCGCCAGCAGTAGGCGAGCAACCGCCGGATCCACCCCGAGTTTCGGCCAGCATCCGAAGTGACACCACGTCCGTGATCAGGAGACACCCATGCTCCTCTTATTGTGTGGGACTTCCTGGGCGGGTGTCCTATCCTGCACCAGATGTCCGATCCAGATCTCGCCGTTTACGACGATGTGCCGTGGCCGGCAATCAACCACCACGGGGCCCGCACGCGGCTGGAAGCGCTCGGTTGGACGAAGTGTGGCGAGGGTGACTGGGCCATCGCGCTCCGATCGCCCGGTGGCAGGCTGGCCGCGCGGGTCAGTGCGTTCGAGCCGTCATATCCGTGGTTTGTCGAGCTGTGCCGACGTGCCAACGGCAATGCGTACTTCCCGCGGATCGATTTCGTCTCCGAACTCGAAGGCGGTGGCCACCTGGCCGTCCTCGAATTCCTGACGCAGGTCAGCGCCGACGAGGAAGCCGCTTTCCTCGAACGCTGGAAGGACAAGGCCGATCCCGACCCGGACTTCCGGGCCGCTCGCGCTGCGGTGCGTGCGCTCGACGAGGAGTGCCGCGAGAACGTGCGTTTCTGGATGGGCATCGACCTTGAAGATCACGTGATGCGGGCCGCGGACGGCCACCTCAAGCTGATCGATCTGGTCGGTGTGGCAGGTGGCCTGATTCAGGAGCAGATTCACGCCGACCTAGCGGAGTTCTTCCGCGTTATTCCAAGGGACCGCTGCAGGTACTTCCTGGAGATCCCGCATTTCTCTCGCGACTACGCGGCCGACGACCGCCGTCGAATCGAGGCCGCCTTCGCGGCGTACGACCAGAGGTAACCAGCCCGGGCAGTCGCCTGCGCAGGCGGATTGGCCGCGCGCGGCAAACGAGTAGTGAAGTCTGTTCGCCCCAAGACCAGCTGCACTACTGTCACTTCGGCGGTGCCGGCGGATCGCTGTGCTGTCCTTCTGCTGGTAAGCCGTGGACGCGGGTGGTTCGTACGGGGAGGGGTTGCGTTGAGGCGTCGGCTGCGACGATGGCGAGCTCTCTGCGTTCTTCTGTGGCGGGCCGGTAGATGGCGGGCGGTCGTCGTCGGCATTCTCGCCATCACTCAGGGTCTGCTCCCCACCGCCCTGATTCTCGCGACCGGCGCGTTGGTGGCCGCGGTGCCCGACGCGGTACGCCAGGGCTTCGACTCACCAGAAGGCGATCGTGCATTAGTCGCGCTCGGCCTCCTTGGTGCGGCGTTCGTGGGGGGCGCGGTCCTTCAGACCGCAACCTCCCACTGGGTCAGGGTGCTCGACAACGCGTACGCACAGGCTGTCCACGACACGGTGGCGAAGGCCGCCCTCGGACCTCCTGGTATCGCACGTCTGGAGGACCCTGACGTCGCGAACGAGCTCGCGGCGCTCGAGGAAGTCGAACGTACCGACAACTTCCTCAGCACCGTTTCCAACCTTCGCTCGGTGGTGCAGGAGCGCGCGACGGGCATCGGTGCGTTCATCATCCTGCTGTCGTTCGCCTGGTGGGCGCCGTTCGTGCTGCTCGCTGGTTGGCGGGTGGTGGTCATCATGATAGGCCGGCTGGTCGAGCACGGCATCGAACTCGGCTTCAGCGCTGGCGCGGCGAGTGAGATGCGACGCTCCCGCTATCTGCGCGGACTCGCCGTTGAGGCGCCGGCCGCCAAGGAGATCCGCGTGTTCGGGCTGGCCTCCTGGGTCACTGTGCGGTACGCCGAGAACTGGCTGGCGTCGATGCGCCGGATCTGGCGGAATCGTTTCACCGAAGGGATACGCACCGTCGGTGCAGTGGCGGCCGTTGGCGTGGCACACACGGTGGTGCTGGCGGTGCTCGGATGGGAGGCGAGCAAGGGCACGATCTCGGTGGCCCAGGTGGTGGTCTTCGTTCAGGCGATCCTCGCGACCGAGTCGCTGGGGTGGGTGGGCGACCCGCAGTGGGCGACCAGCCGTGCGTTGGTGGTGGCCGGACAGGTGCTCGATCTCGAACGCCGGCTGGCGGGTGATCGCTCGCTGGTCAAGACGCCCGCGACAGCAGCCGAAACCGCCACGGGCCCGGTCGGCGTACGTCTGGAAAACGTCTGGTTCACCTACCGCGGACGGCATGAGCCAACGCTGCGCGGTCTGGACCTCACGATCCCGCCCGGCCAGTCGCTCGCCATCGTGGGCGAGAACGGCGCCGGTAAGACGACGCTGATCAAGCTGTTGTGCGGGTTGTACGAGCCCGGCGATGGAACGATCCGGGTGGCCGGCCAGACACCGCAGTATGCCCGCGATCGGATCGGCGTGATCTTCCAGGAATTCCTACGCTACGAGCTTCCGCTGCGTGCCAACGTTGGCTTCGGCAACCTCGCCTTGACGAACGACGACGACGCGCTTCGGCAGGCACTGACAGACGCGGGCGGCGCTGACCTACTGGAGAGCATGCCGGCTGGCTGGGACACCGTCCTTGCCCGTGGTTACGAAGGCAGCCGAGACCTGTCGGGTGGCCAGTGGCAGAAAGTCGCGCTCGCTCGCGCCCTGACCGCGATTCGCGGTGGGGCCGGCCTGCTGATCCTCGACGAGCCGACCGCCAATCTCGACGTACGTGCCGAGACCGAGTTGTTCGACCGCTTCCTCGAACTCACCAGCCAGACCACGACCATCCTCGTGTCGCACCGGCTGGCCAGCGTCCGGCACGCGGATCGGATCGTGGTGATCGCGGACGGCCGGATGGTCGAGGACGGTACGCACGACGAGCTTCGCGCGCTCGGCGGTCGCTACGACCGGATGTTCACCTTGCAGGCGCAGCGGTTCGCGGCGGAGTCGGCCACGACCGGGACGGGAGACGGGGATGCGTGAACAATGGCGCGGACTGCGGATCCTGGTCGCGACCGCGGTACGAACCGACCCGTGGCGTTCGCTCGGACTCGTGCTCGAACCCATCGGCCGGCTCAGCTGGCCCCTGAACGGTCTGTGGCTGGCGTTTGTCACTGACGGCGTACTCCAGCAACGCACCGGGCTGATCACGGCAGGGGTGATCGGCCTACTCGCCGGGGTGCTGGCGACCTGGGGCATTGGTCTCAGCGGAAACATGATACGGATCACCTTGTCGGAGAAGGTGGGTTTCGCGTTCGACCAGGAGATCACCAGGCTGACGGCCGCACTGCCGGGTCTGGACCACCACGAGCGTGCGGACTACCAGGATCGGCTCGAACTGCTTCGGCAGGGCCAGGGTGCGCTCGGCGGCGCGATGAACAGCCTGATCAACTCCGTCACCAACGTGGTCGGCGGACTCGGTGTGATTGTCATGCTGGTGGTCGTCCATCCGCTACTGCTGGTCCTGGTGCTCTTCGCATTGACCGCGATTCCGGTGGCCGGCTGGGAGCAGAAGTGGAACAAGCTCGCCGAGGAGGAGTCAGCCACGCCGAGCCGGCAGGCCCGTCACCTTCGCCGATTGGCGTACGACCGTGGTGCTGGCATGGAGATCCGGGTCTTCGCGTTGCAGGATGAGCTGCGGGCGCGGGCCGCAGATACCTGGCAGGCTGCCCGACGTCCGGGCATGCGCGCCGGACTGCGGATCGACCTCGCACATGGCGTTCAGGAGCTCATCTACGCGGCGGCGTACGTCGGTGCCATCGGCTTCGTCCTTTGGCAGGCGAGCCGCGGCCGGTCGACTCCGGGGGACGTGGTGCTCGCCGTCTTCACCTGCCAACGCGTCCAGCAGGTGGTATGGGCGATTCACGGTGTGGCGCGCCTCGGTGAGTCCTTGCGAGCGGCTGGGCGGCTGCTCTGGCTGCGCGACTATTCGACCTCGACCGCTGCGCGCCGATCTGGTGACCGGTCAGCGCCGGAGCGGCTGGGCGAGGGGATCGTGTTCGAGAACGTCTCGTTCCGCTATCCGGGTACGCAACGATGGGTGCTCCGCAACCTCTCCTTGCGGGTGCCCGCGGGTGCGGTGCTCGCGCTGGTTGGTGAGAACGGCGCCGGCAAAACCACTTTGGTGAAACTGCTGACCCGGATGTACGAACCAACTGAGGGGCGCATCCTCGTCGACGGTGTCGACCTCGCCGAGATCGACGTCGAAGCGTGGCGGCAACGGCTGTCGGCGGCCTTCCAGGACTTCGCCAAACTCGAACTCTCCGCCCAGTACACAGTCGGCGTCGGTGACCTACCGCGGCTGGACGACGAGCCCGCCGTGGTGGGTGCGCTGGACCGGGCCGGCGCGGGCGACGTCGTACCCAAGCTTCCGCATGGCATCGACACCCAGCTGGGCTCGAGTTGGGAGGACGGCGTTGACCTGTCCACCGGGCAGTGGCAGAAACTCGCGCTGGGACGCGCGTTGATGCGGGACAACCCGTTGATGGTCTTCTTCGACGAACCCACCGCCTCGCTGGACGCACCCACCGAGCACGCGTTGTTCGAGCGGTACGCCGAGGCGGCGCGGACCGGCTCGTCGCAGGGGATGGTCACCGTATTGGTGTCGCACCGGTTCTCCACGGTCCGCGCGGCGGATCTCATCCTGGTCATCGACGACGGGCGGGTTGTCGAGGTTGGCGGTCACGAGGACCTCATGGAGCGGAACGGCCTGTACGCCGAGCTCTACACCCTCCAGGCAAGGTCGTACGTCTGACGCCCTGTCCGACTCTTCCGTTGCCGCATTCCCGGCCCCGCGCTCCAGGTCCCGTGATCATGTTCGTGATCGTGAAGGGTTTCGGGACGTATGGCCCTTTCTGGCTTCATGATCACGGAATGCGGACCTAGTGGTGGGCGGTGAGGCCCTACCGGATGCTGGAGGCCCTTGTTTTGTTGGGGTTTCGGGGCCGGGTCTTGTCGGTGGTCGCCGCTAGTGTTCGGGTATGGATTCGACCTCGGCGGATGCGGGCCGGCACCC
>NZ_KB892813.1 GCF_000373925.1 Actinopolymorpha alba DSM 45243
AGGCACTGGAGAAAGACATCCGCTCATGGATCCAAACCTGGAACGAAAACCCCCGACCCTACGTATGGACCAAAACCGCAGACGAGATCCTCGACAGCATCACAGCCATTTGTAAACGAATTAAAGGCGACGGACACTAGGTACCTGTCGCGGGCGAAAGATAGGCAGTCGACACCGATTTCATCCGTCCTGGACCGGCCAAGGATGGAGGCACGACAGAACGAAAGGAAGACCGACGTGCTACTCCATCCGGACATCATGGCCATGCTGGCCCACGACCGTGAACGAGGGATCGTCACCGCCGCCGAGCGCCGCCGCCTGCTGACCGCCGCCCGTCGTGCCCGCCGTGCCTACCGCACGAGGCGCGGCACGAACGCCGAGGTCAGCCTGGGGGCGGTGGGGGTGGCCGAAGGTACCCTGTCGCGGTGTCGACAACGCGTGGTGGAGCCAGCCAGGTGATGGTCGGCCGTGACGCCGAGCTGCGCCAGCTGGCCGAGCTCGCGGCGTCAGGCCGGCCGCGGGTGGCGGTCATCGCCGGGGAGCCCGGCATCGGCAAGACCCGGTTGGTCCAGGAGCTGGTGGCCACGCTCCCGGCGGAGGCGGTTGTTCTCATCGGGCAGGCCGAGCCGGGTTCGCTGGCCCGCCCCTACGAAGTCCTGCTCGATGCGGTCGACGGTCTCCCCGGCGTTCCCGACGGCTTGCTCGACGCCCTGACCGACGCCTCGCTCAGCCCGGTCGAACGCCTGCACTCCGGCCTGGCTGTCCTGAACGCTCTCGTGGACGGCCGGCTGGCGGTCATCGTCTTCGAGGACCTGCACTGGGCCGACTCCGAAAGTGCCACGTTGTTCGAGCGGATCGCGGGGCAGGCGGGGCCCCGCCTGCTGATCGGCACCTACCGTCCCGACGAGGTCACGAGCCGCCATCCGGTTGCCGGGCTGCTGGGTCGGTTGGAACGCCGGCACACCGCGACCCACCTGCGACTGGAGCGGTTCGACGAAGCCGACACCGCCGCGCTGCTCGCCGCCGTCGCTGGCGGTCCCGTCCCCTACCGTTCGGTGGCCGCGCTGCATCACCGTACCGGCGGCAACCCGTTCTTCCTCGAGGAAATGGTCCGCGGCCACGAGCGCGATCTGGAGTCACTGGACGACAACCCGCTGCCCTGGAGCCTTTCGGAGGTGCTCCGGCGGCAGGTCGACGACCTCGACCCCCTCGTCCAGCGGACCGTCGAGGCCGCCGCGGTCCTCGGCCACCGGATTCCGTTCGACCTGCTCGCCTCGGTGACTGGTGCGACCGAGACCGAGCTCATCCACGCCCTACGTGAACTCGTCAGCCGTGGCGTCCTCGTCGAGACCGGCGACGACGAGTTCAGCTTCCGGCACGCGCTTGTCCGCGAAGCGATCACCGCCCAACTGCTGGGTCGCGAGCGACGCCGGCTCCATGACGCAGCGCTCGACGTGCTGCTCGCCACCGGCGGATCCGACCCGGCGTTGCTCGCCGAGCACGCCCGCGGAGCCGGACGTTACGCGGACATCGTCGAGGCCGCCCGCCGCGGTGCCGCGTTGTATCTGTCCATCGGGTCCGCGTACCAAGCGCTCCGTCTCGCCGAGATGGGCCTGGACGAAGTCGCCGACGACGGCGACCTGCTCGCCAGTGCGGCCCGGGCGGCCTGGCTGGCCGGGCTCCTCGACGACGCGGTCGGGTACGCCCGCCGCTGGCGGGACGGCGCGACGACCGCCAGCGACCGCGCCGACGCTCTGTATCTCCTGATCAGGCTGGCCTTCGAGGCCGACGACACCGCTGAGATGGAAGCCCTCACCCACGACGTTGAGCGGCTCATTACCCAGCTGCCTCGGGGGGCGAGCCAGGCCCGCGCGATGACCGCCGTCGCCCACTCGACGATGCTGCGTGACCAGACCGACGCCGCGGTCGCCTGGGCCGACCGGGCGCTCGCGCTCGCCGACGAGTTCGACCTCCCCTGCGTGCGGCTCGGGGCGCTGGTGGAGAAGGGCTCGGCGATGACCGACCGGTGGTCGACGAACGCCGCCGGCCGGGCCATCCTCGCCGGTCTGGTCGACGAGGCGGAGGCGTTGGGCGAATGGGTGCTCGCCGCCCGGGCTCTCAACTACCTGGTGCAGGATGTCCCACCCGATTCCCCGACCGAGCACTCCGCGATGCTGGAGCGGATGCGGGTCGACGCCGAACGCGCGGGGTTCGAATCCCTCGCGGTCTCGGCTTACTTCCAGGGCCGGGCCCGGCTGGCGGTGCGCGCGGGTGACGTGGACACCGCCATCGCGGCGTTGGAGGAAGGTCGGGAACGCAACCGTGGATACCTCCGCGGGGGTCGGCGACGCGCCGACAACCACGCGGTCTTCCTGGCCGGGCTCTATCTCGAGACCGGTGAGCTGGACCGGGTCGAGGAGCTGATCGCCGAGCTGCGGGCCAAGCCCGACGACGCCAGTCTGAAGGTGCCAGGGCTCGCCTTCCACCTCGCCTGCCGGCGCGGCGACGTCCAGACCGCTGACCAGATCCTCGACGAAGTCTTCGCCCGGCTGGCCGAGATGGCCTGGCGCAGCGGCTCGCAGGCCCATGACCTCGTCGGCGCCGCGCTGTTCGCCGGCCTCCCCATGCCTCGCATCGACCGGATGCGGCAGGAGTTGCTCGACCGTGAAGTCTGGGACGACTACCGCACCCTTGTTGACGCTCAACTGGCCGAAGCGCACAGCCAGCACGCGACCGCGATCGGCGGTTACCGCGCGGTGGTGGACTCGCCGGTCCTGCCGCCATCGGTACGCGGCACGGCCCGGGTCAGTGCCGCCCGCTGCCTCCTCGCCCAAAGCCAGCAGGAGGCGGCAGCCGCCGAACTCGCGGCCTCTGAACTCGCCGTCGCCGGCACGCTCCTGGGCAGCTGGCGCGGCTGGCGAGTCACCGAACTCGAGCAGGTCCGTGCCCAACTCGGCCTCGCGCCCGCCGACGGGGATGCCGCGGTGAGCGGGCCGGCCTCCCTCACCCGACGGGAACGTGAGGTGGCGCTCCTCATCGCCGACGGCATGACCAACGCCGAACTCGCCCGGCGCCTCTACATCTCACCGAAGACGGTCGCTGTCCACGTCTCTCACATCCTTCAAAAGCTGGGCGTCTCCTCCCGTACCGAGGTGACCGAAGTGATCGGTGCGCGCATGCCGGCCTCGGAGTTCCACGACCGCTGACGGCCCCCTCCGTGATCAGGCATCGTGATGCTTGCCGTTTTGGGTCGGGGGCACCCTTGTACGGCTCTCTTGTCCAAGGGTGCCCCCGACCCAAATCCAGCGAGCCCTCGGGACGCTGGATGCCCTTGTTTCGTTGGGCTTTCGGGGCCGAGGTCTTGTCGGTGGTCGCCAGTAGCTGAGCGCCGCGAACCAGCCTGTGCGGCTTGCTCCAGGCGGTGGCGGCGCGCGCCATCTCCTCGAGACGCACATGTGCTGCGCCCAGTACGGGCTAACCCTGATCACGATGAGGGCACAGCCCGGATGCGGCCGTACGCCGAGAGCAACCACTCTAGAGACTTCACAAACCAGACAATAGGGAGGCATACCGTGGTCGATGACATGCGCGGAGGACTTATGCCAGTCGAAAAGCCCCACGTGTACGAAATCCGGATCCACGGGTGCGCGAGTAGTGAGGAAGCCCTTGCATTACAGGAACCCATCGCGCGGGTTCTGTGCCCGGACAAGGAGCACGACAGCCCATGCGACGTACCGTGGAGTTTCACGCTCGGCGATCACCAGGCCGGCGACAGTGAGACCGGCGGCGACACGGCTGTCCTCGTTCTGTGCGTTTACACGTCCAACGGAAAAGCCGTGGAGGTGGCCGACCGGGTACGCGCCGCCGTGAGCGAGACGCACCCAGTGACATTGAGCGAGGGCGATGCCGAGCGATTCGAGGTGCTGGTGGAGCAGTACCGGATCGAGCGCGAGTCCCGCCGGACCTGACTACGGACAACCGCCGCGCCTCGCCGTCACGGACCCCGCCTCTACACAGGCATGGCCCGCGGCCGTCTCCTCGCCCACCAGGATGCGGTCGCCGGCCCGGGTGCGCCATCACCTACCTCCGTTGCGTTCCTCATCTCTCGCCGATCGCCGGCAGCAGAATCCAGAGCCATCCGATCGGGCGGAGGACGAGTCTCGCGGCAACCCCTTGGGATGAATGGTTCGAGGCCGAGGTGCTGTAGAACAGGCGTCGGCCGGTGGGTTCCATCAGCGCGGCCCACGCGGCCGTCACCGCCGCGGCGTGGCCGCGACCACGGAAGTCCGGATGCGTCCAGACGCCGGCCTCGGCACCACGGGCCGAGCATCTCGGTGTGTGGCAGATGGAGATGACCCGGTCTTCCTCGACCGCCATTGCCCATGGACCGAGGCGACCGTCCAGGAGGTCGCGCCACTCATCCGCTTCCCAGTTGCCAGGGTTGGCGTGGCGTACAACCTCAACGTCCTCGGCGTTCGACAGGACGATCCGAGCCGACGTTTCGAAGGTGATCCCCGGCGGTATCAGGTAGCTCGGACCCGATGTCACCTCGACAGGCCATCCAGCATCCGCGAGGAGGCGCTGGCAGGCATCCATCGCGGCGGGTTGATCGCTGGGATCGGCGCACGAGGCACCGATCCCCACGACGGTCGCCACGAGTTCGGCGGCGAGCAGCTCAGGAACACGCGTCGCGGCAACAGCAGCCTGGGAGCCATCAGTCGCGGCCGCGATCACCAGCAGCGGAGAACCGGTGATCCGGCCCTGATCGTCCATTCCCCACAGGGTTTCGATCTCGGTCCGGAGGAGTTCGAGGTCACTCTTCGCCGAATTCCAGTACGCGAGTCTCACCGCATGACCTTACCCGCCTTAAGGCACGACGTGCAGACGTCGAGACGCTTCGACACACCGTCCACGGTGGCACGGACCCGCTGGATATTCGGCAGGAATCGGCGTGGTGTACGACTGCGGACTCGGCGCTTCAGTGCCTTGCGACCCGTACGAGCAACCTTCTTACCGAAGATCGGTCCCTTACCGCACACGTCGCATACGGCACCCATCGATGTGCCTCCAGAAATCGAGACGGCGTGAGACCGCCGTCGCGGCGAAATCCCTTACGGGCAACGGTTCGCACGCTAGCCGAGCGGACTTTATCCGCGCGACCGAATTAATCGCCAGGAGATGTTGACGAGGGCCGCTGATGAGCGCCGACTCGTGCCAGCGCGAGCCGCGTCCCGCACACAAAAATGGGGCCTCTCGGCCCCACGACTCAATTCCATCATCTTGGAGGCACCCAGAACAAGACTTGTTTTGAAACTTCTTCGTCCGCAGACTGGCTCAGGCGCGGGCCCCGTACGCCGGACCTTCAACCACCACCCTCAGGAGATCGACATGACCCCCGCATGCCCTCACCCGCCCGGGAAGGGGTTTTCCGCATGCTGAGCTGGCACGGCTATGGCCGGTTCGTTCGGGTCGCGGTGCGCGCCAGCCGCACGCTGTCGGCCGTTACGGTCGTGGCGGTGGCGTTGGCCGCGGTGGCCCCGCTGGGCGCGGTTGCCGCCATCGGAGCCGTCGTCGGCGAGATCCCCGAACTCCTGAAGGAAGGGTTCACCTCACCCGCGGGCACGCGGGCGATGTGGTGGGCGGTCGCGGCCGGCGGCTTCTTCCTCCTTCAGTGGTCCGCGGGATCGTTCCAGTCCGCGGCCGCCTCCGCGCTGGGTGAACGCATCGACGCCGTACTCCAGCGAGACCTCATGGCCGCGGCGATGCGACCCGACGGAATCGCGCACCTCGAAGATCCACGCACGCTCGACCTGCTCACCGTGGGCAGGGACACGTTTCGGGCCGGCGCGCGCCGCCCGGGCCGGCTGGCCACCACCCTCAGTGGGCTGCTCGCCGGGCGCGTGGTGCTCGTCGGGTCCTGCCTGATCGTCGCTGGTTTCCACCCGTTACTCGGTGCGGCATTGCTCGTGGCAGCGCTCTGGACGGCGTACGAGGACAAGGTGGTGTCCCGGATCGAGGCCAACCACCACAACAGCGGCACCGAGGCAGCCCGGCGTACGGAGTACTACTACGAACTCGGCGTCACACCGCCCGCCGCCAAGGAGATCCGCGTCTTCGGCCTCTCGCGCTTCCTCCTCGATCGTTTCGCCGCCAGCTGGCGGCAGTCGATGGACAGCGTTCTCGCCCCATCTGCCCGGCGGCCGCTCGTGGCAGCGGTCATCCTGGGCGCCGTCGTGCTGCTCGGGATCGGGTGGATCGCCCGCGAGGCGGTCGCCGGGCGGATCGGCGCGGGGCCGGCGGCCGTCTACGCCCAGGCGCTCATGGTCAGCCTCGGCGGGATGCGGCAGGCATCGTGGACGGGTCTGCAGACAGAACTCGCGCTCGCGACGCTCAACCGCTACCACGAGGCGGTCACGTCGGTCACCGACGCGGCGACCACCGCACGGAAGGGCGAGGTTTCCGCCGACGGGCTGCCGCGCAAGGAGATCCGCTTCGAGCGCGTGGCTTTCTCCTATCCGGGCGGCACCGCCAACGCGGTCCACGACCTCGACCTGGTGATCCCGGCCGGTCGTTCGCTGGCCATCGTCGGCGCCAACGGCGCGGGCAAGACCACCCTCATCAAGCTCCTGTCCCGGATGTACGAACCAACCGCCGGCCGCCTCACCGTCGACGATGTCGACCTGAGCGAACTCGACCTGGCCGGCTGGCGCCGCCGGCTGGCGGCGGTGTTCCAGGACTCGACGCGGTTCGCGGTGCCGGCGCGTACGAGCGTCGGCTTCGGGCGAGTGGACGCCGCGGCCGACCACGCGGGTATCGAGGCGGTCGCCGCGTCCGCGGGCGTGGCCGACGCCATCGCCGGACTCCCGGGCGGATGGGACACGCCGCTGTCGTCGGAGTACGCCGGCGGAGCCGACCTGTCAGGTGGCGAGTGGCAGAAGGTCGGGCTGGCCCGGGCACTGTTCGCCATCCACCACGGGGCGAGCGTCCTGATCCTCGACGAACCCGCTGCCCACCTCGACGCCCGTGCGGAAGCCCACCTCTACGAGCGGTTCCTCGACCTGACCAAGGGGGTGACCACGATCGTGATCTCGCACCGGTTCTCCACCGTGCGCCAGGCCGATTCGATCGCGGTGCTCGACGCCGGGCGGGTGGTGGAGCAGGGCAGCCACGATGAACTGCTCGCCCGCGACGGTGCCTACGCGGAGATGTTCCGGTTGCAGGCTTCGCGCTTCTCCGGCGCGGACGAACCCCACCACACGGAGGTGACTCAGTCATGAGGGCGTGGGTGCGCGTCTTCCGCTTGCTGGTCAACATCGGCAGGGAGGTTGGTACGGCCGTCATGCTCGGCTATGTCGGTGCGAGCGCGATCGCGACGGTGCTGCCATTCCTGACGGCGCTCGGGCTGCGCCCGCTCATCGACGGCATCGTCGACGACCGTCCAGGGCCGGTCGTGATCGGCGCGGCCCTGACCGCGATCGCACTGGTCCTGTCCGTGCTCATGCCCGCGGCGTACCGCTGGACCACGATCCGGATGCGCGAGCTGTCGATCATGGTGATGCAGCGCCGCCTGCTCACCTTGTCCAGCACCGCGGGCCGGGTGGAGCACTTCGAACGACCGGAGTTCTGGGATCGCCTGCAGCTCCTCACCCGCAGTTCGAATGACCTGACGATGGGCATTGCGCTGATATTCACCTGGCTCCTCGTCGTCACGCAGCTCCTCGTCGCCGCCGGGCTGCTGGCCCAGCTGCGGCTGGAACTCCTGCTCCTGCCCGTCGTCGCGGTGCCCGCCGCCTGGCTCGCCCGGTCGGCGGAAACGCTGCGGGAGAAGGCCGAACTCCGTACAGCCGAGGACCGCCGGTCCGCACAGCATCTGTTCACCCTCGCCACGAGCGCAGCGCCAGGCAAGGAGGTGCGGTTGTACGGCCTGGCGGACGAACTCCTCGACCGGCACGCTCGATTGAGCGGCAACGTCCACCGCGGGATAGAGGCGGCGCAGCTCCGGGCGGTCGCCGCCAACGCCGGCGGCTGGGTTCTCTTCGTTCTCGCGTATGTCGGTGCGGTGTTCCTCGTGGTGCGGGAGGCCGCGGCCGGGCGGGCCACCGCTGGCGACGTGGCACTGATCCTGGCCCTCGCCACGGCTGTCGTGACCGGCGCGAGCCAGCTGTCGCAGCTTGCGGGATCCACGCGCCGCGTGCTCACAACGTCTGAGCACTACCACTGGCTGGAGGAACAGGCCACGAAGGGCCGTCGCGGTGACCGATTGCCACCAGCCAGGCTGGAGCGAGGTGTCGAACTCGACGACGTCACCTTCACCTATCCCGGCGACGAGCGGCCCGCCCTGTCGGACGTCTCGCTTCAACTGCCGGCCGGCGCGGTCGTGGCCGTGGTCGGTGAGAACGGCGCCGGCAAGACCACACTGGTGAAGCTGTTGGGTGGCATGTACGCACCAACCGAGGGACGCACCCTCGTGGATGGCGTCGACCTGGCCGCGATCGATCTCGAGGCGTACCGGCAGCGAATCGCCGCGGGGTTCCAGGACTTCATGCGCTTCGAGCTTCGTACCCGGGAGACTGTCGGAATCGGCGACCTTCCCCGTCTGGACGACGAGGACGTGGTACGCGCGGCCCTGACCAAGACCAACGCCGACTTCGCCGATCGCCTCCCCGACGGCCTCGAGACGCAGCTGGGATTGTCGTGGCAGGGCGGAGTGGAGCTGTCCGGCGGCCAGTGGCAGAAGCTCGCTCTGGCGCGGTCGATGGTTCGTACCTCTCCGCTCCTCTCGATCCTCGACGAGCCCACCGCCGCGCTCGACCCCCAGACCGAGCACGCCCTCTTCGAACAGATCGCGGCCGACGCCAAGGACAGCCCCGGACGGGTGACCCTGCTGATCTCCCATCGCTTCTCGACCGTACGCATGGCCGATCTGATCGTCGTCCTCGACCACGGCCGGGTCCTCGAGCAGGGCTCCCACGACGAGCTCATCGCACGGAACGGCTTGTACGCCGAGCTCTACCACCTGCAGGCACACGCGTACCGCTAGCCCGGCAGGACCGCCTGGCTCGGCACACCACCGCCCACTACGCTCGGCGCATGGCCAACGGCAACCGCAAGGGGTCCAGCGCCGGGCTGATCAGCCTGATCGTGATCGTGCTGGGTTTCGGCGTCCTGAACGCCAGCGCGGGCGTGGCGCCCTGGATCCTCCTCTCCTTCGGGGTTCTCATCGCCGTTCTCCTCGCGAACGCGGGCCCGCGACGGACCGCCGGTGGCCGGACGGACCTCGCGACACCGCGGGACGAACCCACCGCCGTCACCGATCCGGACGCGCCGACCGCCGAGCCCGGGCCGCCTGCCCAGCCAGCACCCGCAGCCGCACCGCAGGTGCCAAGCAGTGAGCGGACGCCGACACCGAACGCGGCGCCAAAACCGAACGCAGCGCCGACCGACCCGGGTCAACCGAGCCCAGACGTACTCGCCCGGGTGACCGAGTTGAAACGCTCCGGCCGGACCATCGAGGCGATCGAGGTTCTCCGTCAAGCGACCGGGATGGAGCTCTACGAAGCCAGCCAGTTCGTTCGCAAGCTTTAGAGGTCGCGCACCTCAACCCGCGCGACCTCTCAGGCGACATATCGGGTGGATATAGTGCAGCCCTGCTGATTCTGATCGGAGTAAGGCCACCCATGTCCGAGTTCGACGACGTCTCAGAGCTCTTCCGCGCCCCGCACGAAATCATGCGCGCACACGAGGAGCAGCTCCGCAAGGCCGAGGAGCTACAGGCGAAGCTTCAGCAGCTGACGGGCAGGGCTGAGACCGACGACGGCCGGATCTCCGTGTCCTTCTCCCAGGCGAACGGCATCGAGGACCTCACCCTCGACCCGCGTGCGCTTCGGATGCCCACGGAGGACCTGGCCGCGGAGATCAGGCGGCTCGTCAACGAAGCGCGCGAAGATGTGCGCAAGCAGAGCGAGGCGCTCACCACGGAGGCGTTCGCCGCCGGGGCGCCCGACGCCAGTGCACTCGTCGAGCAGCTCCCCCAGCTGCAGGAAGAGTTGACCGAGCTGTTGCGGGATACCCAGGGTGCGGGCAGCGACCTCGACGGGATGGTCGAGCGGATGCGCCGGATGTTCCCCGGCAGCTAACGTCCTAGGAATCCGCGGCCGTGGAACGCTGTGGATCGGTCTGCGTGGCCTCACGGGCATTGCGCTGAGCGGTCTCGGCGTTGAAGCCGGTCAGCCCGGCGACCACCAGCCGGACGATCCGGCGTGCGGTGTCCACCAGGAGTTCCTGCGCGTGCGGTGGCAGTCCGGACGCCGAGTTTGACCCACCATTGTCAGCCATTCGGCCCCCTCATCGAGTCGCGGCCCGGTCCTCACCCCTGGCCGGCCCGTCGCGATACCGAACCCGATACCCCGGCCCAGACCCTCAGACGGTCACAAGTTGGTCACGCATGACCGGACAGACCAGGGCTGGCCGTCCGGCTCCGCGCGGTGGGGGTGGGCCCAAGCGGGCGAAGCCCGAGTGGGGCCGGAACCATACAGGCGCGTCCGCCACGACGGCGTGCCAGGATCATGCCGTGGAAAGTCCCGTCGTGGGCCGCGATGCCGTACTCGACCAGGTTCGGCGGCTCCTTCGAACGCCCGGCATCGTCCAGCTTCACGGGCCAGCCGGGATCGGCAAGACGGCGGTGTGGCGGGCCCTCGTGAGCTGGGCCGAGCACAACGGATGGCGGGTGCTCAGCTGCGCACCGACCGAAGGCGAGGCGGGCCTGCCCTTCGTCGCCCTCGCTGATCTGTTGCGGCCACTGGCCGATCGGGTGAGTGAGCTGCCCGGGCCGCAGCGCCGGGCGGCCGAGGTGGTACTCCTCGCGGCGGAGCCGGACGAGGCGGTCGACGACCGAGCGATCGGCGCCGCGACCCGGGCGTTGTTCGATGCCGCGATCGACGCGTCGGACGGTGCGCCCGTGCTGGTCGCGGTGGACGACGCGACCTGGTTGGATCGGCCGAGCGAGCGGGCCTTGCGGTTCGCGCTCCGCCGGGTCGCCGAGCGGGTCGCGGTGCTCGTGACCTGCCGGTCGACCGGACCGGAGCCGCCCCCGACTCCGGAGCCGGGATGCGGTCCGGCTGGCCGCGCTGCTTGCCGTACCCACCATGCGCGACCTCATCGCCGCGGGCGTCACACCGTCCACCTTCGACGCGGCCGAAGAGGCGGGGCTACTGGCGGTCACACCGAGCTCCGTCGAGTTCGCCCACCCGGTGTACGCCAGCGCGGTCCGTGCCGGCATCCCAGCCGGCATCCGCCGGCGCCTCCACCGGCAGCTCGCCGACGTCACGACCGACCCGGACGAGCGCGCCCGACAGCTGGCCACGGGCACCGTCGAGCCGGACGCCGCGATCGCCGTCGAGCTGTCCGAAGCGGCGGACCGCCTGCGCGCCCGCGGGGCTCCTGAGCGCGCCGCCGAGTTGCACGACCGCGCCGCGGAGCTCACCCCGCCTGAGGCCTCGGTCGCGCGGGCCCGGCGGCGGCTGGCGGCGGCCCGATGCTGGTTCGACAGTGGGGACTACGCGGCCGCGGGCACGGCCGCCGATCTGGTCGCCGCGGAACTCACCGGAGAGGTACGCGGCGAGGCGCTCCTGCTGCGGGCATCGGTGGACTGGGGCGCCGACGACCTCGACCAGGCGGTGGCGGCGGCCGAACGCGGGCTGGCCGCCGTACCCCCTGACACCCTGCTGGCGGGCCGGATCCACGCGCACCTCAGCGTGTTTCGGGAGACTCCCGAGCCCGCCCGCCAGCACGCCGAAGCCGCGACCCGGCTCCTGTCCGGAAGCGAGGAGGATCGGCCACTCCTGACCGGCGTACTCCTCTTGCTCTTCTACCACGAAATCCGGGCCGGGCGACCAGTCAGGACGGAGCTGCTGGAGCGGGCCCTGGAGTGGGAAGGCGACGAACCGTCCTGGCTCGCCGGGACGGTGCCTCCCATCTGGTGGAAGGCGATCGACGAACACGAGCGGGCGAGGGTACGCCTGCATCGGATGCTGAGCTGGGCGGTGGATCGCGGGGACGAGCCGTCCCAGCACGAGATCCTCACCCACCTTGGCGAAGCGGAGATCCTCGCTGGCCGCTGGGCCGAGGCCGAGGCCGCCATCCGCGCCGCCCGCGAACTCGGCGAGCAACTCGGCACGGGCCTGGTCGGTGAGTCCTGGCTCGCCGGTCTCCTGGCCGCGCACCGCGGCGATCTGGTCGAGGCGAGCCAGATCGCCGAGGCCGGCCCGCGGCGCGCGGACAAGTCCGGGGACGCCTGGTCCCGCCGGATCAACCTGCAGCTGGCGGCGTTCGTCGCCCTGTCCGCCGGGCGGATGAGCGAGGCGGCCGCGGCATACGCCGACGTCGCCACCTCTGTCGACGCCCTTGGCCTGGTCGAACCCCTGGCGTTGCGGTTCGAGGCGGACTGGGCCGAGGCCTGCGTCGGAGCGGGTGACCTCGACACGGCCGCGGCGGCGCTCGACCGGCTGGCGGCGCGTCATCGTCGGCTCCCCCGTCCGTGGACGATGCTGGGTCTGGCCCGCGGGCACGCCCTGCTCGCGAGCGCGCGGGGGGTCGACCCGTCGGCGGCTCTCGACGAACTCGCCACTGCCAGGGCGGCGGTACCCCCGGACGTCCTTCCCCTGGACCGGGCCCGCTGCCTGCTCACGGCCGGCGTCGTCTGCCGGCGTACCCGCCGCAAGCGGGCGGCCCGGGAGGCTCTGAGCGCCGCGGCGCTGGAGTTCAGTGCGCTCGGCGCGGCGGCGTTCGAGATCCGCACCCGCGAGGAACTCTCGAGGATCGGTGGCCGCCCACCCGCCCCCCAGCACCTCACGGCGACTGAGGAACGAGTGGCCCGGCTCGCCGCGCAAGGCGCCACCAACCGCGCCATCGCGGCCGCGTTGTTCCTCAGCCCCAAAACCGTCGAAGCGAATCTCGCCCGCATCTACCGCAAGCTCGGCATCGCGAGCCGGGCTGAGCTCGGGGCCGCGATGGCCAGCATTCCTCCTCGCTAGAGGTCGCGCTCAGAGCCTGTTGACAACGGCCTGGCTGATCAAGGTCACGCCGGGGCAGGCTGGCCGCGCGGGTACCGTCGACTCGAGGTTTGCTGCCCTGGCTGGCTTTGAACTCCACCAGGATGCCTCCGACTATGAGGTCTGCATCGGCTGCGAGGTCGCTACTGCCCTCGAAGGTCATCCCGCTGGCCACCGGCCCAGCGGTGGGTAGCGCTGGCAACAGACGCTTACGCGCCAGATCACGCATTGCGATGAGGTCGGCGACTTCCTCATCATTGGCCAACCCCAGCAGGTCCGTCGCTCGGCTGGAGGAAGTCAGGCTCATCAGCCGTGATCCTGCGATCGAAACGGCCCGATACAGCTCCACCAGCAGCGCGAGTGCGTAACAGGCCCGCGCCCACCACTCGTCTGGCCGATCGGCGAGTTGGACCAGATGGCCGGGGCGGAGCGTGCCATCGCGGTCAAAGCCGCCGAGCTCGGACAGCAATTCCAGGCCGGCCGGCACACAGGGCACTCGCTGCACCTGCAACCCGACGAGTGGCAGGGCAAGCGAGGGAGTGGGATCCACCAGCATTCGTAGCCACCAGTCGATCGCCGCCCCTTGAGTGCGGGTCGCCACTGCCGTGGACGGCACGATTCGTGCTGGGCCGGCATCGACCCGATACGCGGCTTGAATCCCTTTGTAGTACGGGAACTTCGAGCGCAGCCACACGGCCACCGGGCTGCTCAGGTCACTCACTTCGTACGTCAACGAAGACATAGCCAGCACCCCTCCAGCCGTGGATGACCCGTCAGCCCTTCATAGCTAGCGTTGCCAGGTGGTCGAACGCCGCGCCACCTCGTACAGCACATCGCGTTCTGTACTGTCGAGCTGACGCTCGCGGAACATCAGATGCCACAGGAGCGCCGAGCGGGCAAGGATGCGAACACCCTCGGTACGACGCCCCCGAACACGCAGTGCGCCGACGATCACCACGAGCGGCTCGACCTTGACCTGACGCCTGGAAGTTTGAGCGAGGAGTTCGGCGGCTCGGCGGGCTTCGGTCCGCGCCTTCTGGGCGTACCTGGTCGGCTCCCCGCGCACGAACACGACGTGGCGTCCAGCCTTGACTACGGCGCCACGGTGGTACTTGGCCTGTCGGCAAGGTTGGCTCCACCAGCCGCCATCTGTGACATTTCCGCAGGTGAACAGGAACACCAGCCCGCCGGATACAGGCTGGCTGAGCTCGGGCCGTACACGGCGCACAGAACGCTTCCACAAGCACCTACTACAGCGACGAGTGTCGGTGAGCCTTTCACCGCACCCGTGACCAGCGCTGGCGGCCCGTCGACCACTTAGCCCGTGCTGGACAAGCCGTCAGCGCGTTTCCAGGGCCATCTCCCCGGCTCACCGTGGAGAAGATCAAAGTCAACGACTGAGCAGGTAGCGCCGGGGTGTGGTGCCGACGGTGCGGCGGAAGGCGGCCAGGAAGGCGCTCGCCGTGGCGTACCCCACGTCGTGTGCTACCCGCGACACCGGCTGCCCCTCGGCCAGCAGCGGGAGGGCGGCGCGCAGCCGTACTTGCGTGCGCCAATGGTCGAAGCTCATGCCCGTGTCGCGCACGAACAACCGCGTCAACGTCCGCCTGCTCACGCCCGCCGCGCGGGCGTGAGCCTCCAGGCTGCGCGGGTCGGCGGGGTTGGCCAGCAGGGCGGCCGCCACCACCCGGACGCGCTCGTCGGTGGGCTGGGGCACGTCGATGGGCCGGGTGGGCAGGGGGCGTAGCAGGTCGGGCACCACCGCCTCGGCGCGCAGTCGCGCGTCGTCGGTGAGGTCGGTGCGTGCCAGGTACCCGATCAGCTCGGCCAGCAGGCCGTCGACGTCGACCGCCGTGGGCTCGGGCCAGTCCAGCGGGCAGCGCTCCGGAGCCAGGTACAGGCTGCAGAGCACGGCGTCGCGGGTCGCGCCGGTGGCGTGGGTGACACCCGCGGGCAGCCACAGCGCCCTGGTGGGCGGCAGGACCCAGTACACCTCGCCCACGCCGACGCTCAGGACGCCGCGCCGGGTCCAGGCGATTTGGTGGTGGGTGTGGCTGTGCGGGGGGATCCAGTCACCCGAGGCGAGCGGGAAGTGGCCGACGATGATCGCGCTCATGTCCTCCATGCGACATAGTCTGGCCTCATCGCGGATTGTGGCCAAATGCGGTGGATCATAGCGTTGTCGGGTGCCGATGATTGTGTTGTGTTTTGTCCAGTTCATGCTCGTGCTCGATGACACCGTCGTGAACGTTGCCCTGCCCAGCATCCGCGATGAGCTCGGCTTCAGCGCGTCCGGCTTGCCCTGGGTCGTCAACGCCTACTTCCTGGCCTTCGGCGGTTTGCTGCTGCTGTGCGGCCGGATGGCGGATCTGCTGGGCCGCCGTCGCATCTTCCTCATCGGGGTGGCGTTGTTCGGGGTGGCTAGCCTGGCCTGCGGGCTGGCGCAGGAGCCGTGGCAGCTCGTGCTCGGGCGGTTTGTGCAGGGCAGCGGTGCTGCGATGGCTAGCCCGGCGGCGATGTCGATGATCACGTTGCTGTATCCGGGGCCGGAGGAGCGGGCCAAGGCGCTGGGCACCTGGGGCGGTATCGCGGCCCTGGGCGGGACCTCGGGCCTGGTGCTGTCCGGGGCGCTGACCGATCTGGTGTCCTGGCGCGGCATCTTCCTGATCAACCTGCCCATCGTCGCCGTGGCCCTGGCGTTGCTCCCTCGCCTGGTCCCCGAGTCCCGCGCCCCCGGCCGACGCCGCCTCGACGTTCCCGGCGCGGTCCTGGCCACCGGTGCTGCGGTGTCGCTGGTGTACGGGCTGCTGCGGGCCGGAGAGACCGGCTGGAGCGATCCGATCGTTTTCGGGGCCGTCGTGTTCTCCGCGGCCTTGGCGGCGGCGTTCGTGGTGGCGGAGTCGCGGGCGGCGGCGCCGCTGGTGCCCGCATCGTTTCTGGCCTCGCGGACGCGGGCGGTGGCCAACGGCGCGACCCTGCTGTTCTCGATGGCGATGTACGCGATGTCGTTCCTGCTGATGATCCAAGTGCAGACCGTTCTGGGCTACAGCCCCTTCCTGGCCGGCATCGCCTATCTGCCCTACGGCGCCGGCATCCTGGCGGGCATGTGGCTGTCCTCCCGCATTTCGCTCAGGATCGGGACGCGCTGGGCGCTCCTGCTGGCGTTCTTGGTCAACATCGCCGGCCTGCTGCTGCTGTCCGGCGTGGCCGCGGGCGACTCCTACATCGCCCACGTCCTGCCCGGCATGCTCATACTGAGTGTGGGCAACGGGCTGAGCCTGCCCGTTATGGCGGTGGCCGCGGTCGACGGCAGCACCGAGGAGGACGCCGGTCTCGGCTCGGCCCTGTTCACCTCCGTTCAGCAGGTCGGCGGTGCCGTCGGGGTGGCCGCGCTGGCCATCATGGGCTACTCAGGCGGGCTGACGGCGGGCGCGGTCTGCGTGGCGCTCGGCGCTGTGATCATCGTCGTGCTGCTGCCGTCGCGGGCCAGCGGCCAGCGGCAGACCGCTGGACATGGAGCCGATGGCCGAAGCAAGCCGGCAACCGCTCCCCGGCTCTGAGCAGTCGCAGCTCCGCCTGAATCCGAAGGGACACGCCCGCTTGGAGCATGGTGAGCATGCTGCCATGTGGGGGTGGTCGAGCGTGGGCTGTATGTCGACTCGGATTCGTTGCCGCCCACGTTGGTGCGTAACCCCGGCCGGGCGAGGTGTTGTCTGCGTGTCGTCCGCAGGATGAGCGTATTCACCGGCGCCAGCGAGACCCTCCGCCTGTCTGGCATCGATGACGACATCAACACCAGCGGGCGGTACCAGGCAGTCAAGCCGCGCATCCTGGCCATGGACCGCGCCAACGGCGCCGATGAGATCCGGCGGCTTCGAGCCAGCCCAGACGTCATCATGGGCAGCGTCGCCGCGGTCACCGAAACCGGCTCCCTCGTGATCGCCTCGGGCAGCGGAAGCCAACTGCCCGCCTACGCCGGCGGCGCCGCCCACGCGATCTGGATCGTCGGGGCGCAGAAGGTGGTACCCGACCTGAACGCCGCACTGCGCCGCGTTGAAGATCACTGCCTTCCGCTGGAAAGCGCCCGCGCCCAAGAGGTCTATGGGTGGCCCAGCGCCATCAACCGCCTCCTCGTCCTCAACGCGGAACCCCACCCCGGCCGCGGCACCGTCTTGTTGCTCCGCGAAGCCATTGGATTCTGAACCACCAGGAGTCGCAGCCGAGACTACGAGCGCCGCACCGGCGACCTGGAGATCGCGCCACCTCTTGATAGCGAGGGAAACACCCGATTCCTCGCGGGCCCGGCGCTTCTAGCGTCGTAGCCGTGACTCGTCGACTGTTCGCGCTCGAACGCTACGACCGCTCAGGCGGTCAGTTCCCACCCGATCCGGGTGCGGACCTCACCGTGGAGGGCACCCGCCTGGTGGCGGCGATCCACCTTCCCGCCGATGACGTTGTCCTCGTTCTGGTGGAAGGGCCGGACGCGGCGACGGTCACAGCCGCGGCCACGGCGGCCGGCTGGCGGGTGGACCGGCTCAACCCGGCCGCCTGGATCCACCCGATCACACCAGCCGGCCGCGGCGACCTGATCGACCCACCGGCCGGCGTACCCGGTTCTGACACAAACCAAGGAGAACAGCCATGTGGCGCATGATCGCCGCCGCGGCGTGTCTGGCCCTACTCGCCGCGGGCTGCGCGGGCGGGACCACGGAATCACCGGAGGATCCGACGACCGCGCGGTCCGCGACACCGGACGAGGGTGCTGACGGCGGGGACGCCGGCACCGACGACGACCTGGGCGGGGACCTGAAGGGCGCCGCCGCGGAGACCGTGCCCGGATGTCCGTTCACCGCGGCGCAGGTCTCTGACTTCGTGGGACAGCCCATGAAGGACGAGGGGAACTGCCTGTTCGGCGACGGCAAGGGCGTGGGCAGCGTGACGATCACGATGGGCTCCCAGACCTCCGGCGCGATGACGTACGGCTACGCCCGTAAGCAGGCGGGCGAGATCTACGAGCAGGTGGTCGACGGCGACTGGGGCGACCAGTCCTACATCGGGGTCAAGGACATCGAGGGGCAGGCTGTCGTCGTGAGCAAGACGGGCAGCTACACGGTCACGTTGAGCAGCCTGAGCTTCGACCCGGCGCGCTACGAGCGAACCCTCCGCAGCATCCTCGACGCGCTCCCACGATGACGCGCTGGCATCCTCCCGCGGCCCGAACTCGTACGAAAGGAGATCGCACGATGAGGCGAACCCGGTCCCGGTCGGATCTGGTAACTCTCGGCCTGGTCGCGCTGGCGATCGTCGGGGTCGCCGGATGCGGAGCTCACCAGGGCCAGGCCGCGTCCGGCACACCGGAGCCGGTGCGGACTGCCGCCACGCCATCAGCCCAGCAAACACAGCCAGCCCAGCCGGCAACGAAGGCCCCGGCGACCAGGACGCCCGCACCCACGATCGAGCCGTGCGCCCTCGTCTCCAAGCAGGAGGCCGAGCGATTGACCCGCACACCTCTGGACGACGCGGTGGCGGTGCGTGAGACCTGCACCTACACCGGACCGGTCACGGGACCAACCGCGCAGGTGGAGGTCTACGTCGGTCCGGGCGCGAAGAAGTTCCTCGACATCGAACGCGAACTCGGTCACGAGCTCGAACCCCTTGCTGGCATCGGCGACGAGGCGTACGCCGAGGACGGAACGGTGTTCCTCAACAAGGCCGGTGTCTGGGTCTCGATCCGCCTCGTGTTGCTCAACGACCCGGCGGAGAACCGCAAGCCGATGGAGGACCTGGCGCGCAAGGTGACGACCCGGCTCTGAACAGATCGTCTGTCAACCACGCCTTGCCGAGGTGAACCGCTGTGCGAATCCCCACCCTGACCCGCCGGCTGACGGCGGCGGCCACCGCCGCTGCCGTGCTCCTCAGCGCGAGCGCCTGCGCCCGAGCGCCCAGTGACCGGCCCACCGGGCGGGATCAGCCCCGCCACGGTGCGGCGGTGGAGAGCGACGATCCGTACGACGAAGCCAACCTGCGGTACGGCATGGCGCCGGTGCCACATCCCGATGTGACGTACCAACCGGATGTGGTCCTCGTGGGTGGCGGTGGCCGGTCGGTGCGGTCCGTGACGGCGGACGGCCTGACGTGGCGGATCGATCCGGACGCCGACCACGCCGGGGAACTGGCACCCGGCAAGGTCATGTTCCTGACCGGGCGGGCGGTCGGGAGGGTCCTGGACGTACGCCGAGAGGTGGGGGCGGGCCCAGGCGGGCGAAGCCCGCGTGGGGCTGGAACCACACAGAGGGCTGGAACCGGCACCGATCTCGCCGTCACCATCGGCCCGGTGGACATCACCGAGGTGATCAGGAAGGGACGGTTCACCTCCGACCAGCCGATCCCACTGGACCAGGTGGTCGCCTACCCGGCGGGTGAGCCGTTCTGGGCCGACACCGAGGCGACGGACGCGGACGTCTCACCGACGCCGAGCGCGACGGTGACGCCGAGCGGGGATGGGGCAGGCGGCGCAGGCCCTGGCGGGGTTGGTGCCGGCGGCGCCGGTCTGAGCGGGATCGGGGCCGGCGGGCGGGCCGGCGTACTCGCCGCGACGGCACCCCATGCGGTCGCGCCGCCCGCCGCCCGGTCAGGCCCCACCCGCCCGCCGCAGCCTGCTCCCCAAAGGGGTGGCCAGGTCACGACGAGGGCGGGCGGCTTCGCCGTGACACCGACCTGCTGCGCGAAGGGCGTGGGGGCGGAGTTCCGCTACGACAAGGACGGCGTACGCCTCGTTGGCTCCGTCGCACTGCTGCTGAAGAAGCCGCGCGGCACCTTCGACCTCGACATCAGCGACGGACGGATCCAGACGGCGAGGTTCAGGATCCAGGGCGGGGCTGGCCTGCGGCTCAGCATTGCCGGGGCGACAAAGGTCGGCGCCGATCACAACATCAACCGCGGGCTCGCCATCCCGGTCGACTTCACGGTGCCGTTGGGCACCTTCCTCGGCGTACCCTTCTCGGCCACCGTGAGCCAGACGTTGACCATCCAGACCGTGTTCTCGTCCAAGGACGGCAATATCGAGGCGACGGCCGAGTACGGGTTCGACGGGGCGCTGGCGTTCGGCTACGACAACGGCCGGTTCGGTGCCAGCGCCCCGACGTCGCTCACGCTCAAGACGTCTCTCATGGACACGATGTCCAGCGTGTCCATGGGCGTCACCGGGCTGATCGCCGCCTACCAGGCGAAGTTCCACGTCGGGATCGGCGCGTTCGGGTTCCGCACTGGCTTGTACCTCGGGCTCACCACCTCGGTCGGGATCACCGCGGGGTCGGCCGCCGGGTCTCCGATCGCGTTCTGCCAGAGCGTGACCCTCACCCTCTGGCTCGACTACGGAGTCGGATACAAGATCCCGACAGCCGTCGCCAAGGTGATCAACTTCTTCCTCAGGATCTTCGACGCCAAACCCATCGCCGAGCAGGGCGGCATCGGAGACACTGCCCTCGTCCTCACCAAGGCACAGGTCGAACCTGACGTCCCCATCTGCCGGAAGTGAACCCGCGCGGTCGCGTCAGTAGCCGTAGCCGCCACCGTCGTCACCATTGTCACCATCGTCACCGCCCGCGGTCGCCTTCGGGCTCGCGCCGTCGGCGGTGGCGGCATGCCAGACGAACGTCGTTCCCTGGAAGTCGTCGGTGAAGCCGTCTCCGCGCGCCGATCCGGGCGAACGGTCCTCCTTGAACGTGTAGAGCGGCTGGCCGTCAAGGGTGAGTTGCGTCGCCCCGTCGGGTCGTTCCACAACGCCGAACGTGCCGGACACGCCCGCAACACTGGTCGAGGCCGCGTCCTTGTCGACCGTCACCGGTGGCCAGAAGTCCGCGCAACCGTCGACGCAGCGGATCGTGCCGTCACGTTCGGCTTCGTTCGTGTACAACGTCATGCCCTTACCGTCGACCAGAACCCTTCCCAGCTTGGCGATCTCGCGGGTCGCGACGTTGGCACCACCGTCCTTGGTCGCGGGCGAGGACGCCTGGGTGCTTCCCTTCGAGTCGCCACCAGCGGGCGACGTCGTCTCCGTGCCACCCCCGCACGCCGTTCCGCTCAGCGCGATCAGAACTGCCACGCCGAGGAGAGCCCAGGTGGGCCTCTTCGTTGGTCTCATCGATCCTTCCCTTCTGCCGGCGGCACCGCGATGGTGACCAGCCGGCGACCCTTGTCATCGACGACCTCGAATCCGACCAGTTCGTCGGACGGAACTGACGTCATGCCTTCGACCGGGATGGTGTTGGCGTAGGTGACCCGCCATGACCCGATCGTCTCGACGCGGCCGTCCTGGGCGCGGACCACGAGGCGGCAGGTCGTTCCGGGGCGCAACCCGGTGAGGGTCATGGCGACCCGGCTCCCCCACGGCTGCGCGGTGACCGTCATCTGCGCACTGACCCCGGAGCGGGAGGTGGCCGCGAGCGGCGGCGGGCTCTGCCGTGCTGGTGGCCGGATCGTGACCGCGACTCCGACCGAGGCGGCAGCGGCCAGCACTGTTGCCGCCACCATGAGGGAGAGCCGACGCCGGGACCGCGTCTGGCGTTCGGTGGCGATCGCCTCGAACACCCGGGCCAGCAGGAGCGGCGCCGGATCGGACGCCGGCTGGTCAGGATCCGTACCAACGGCGCGGGCTGCCGCGAGCAGAGTGGGCATGGCGGTGACGCGGGCGAGCTCACGCTGGCACACCGGGCAGTCCCGCAGATGCCGTTCCACGTCAGGGTCCTGCTCGTCCCGCACGCCGAGCGCGATGACGCCCAGCCGGACGGCGTACGGACACGGGTCGACGGGTCCCGTCCGCGGATCGTTGTCTGGTCCTCCCACGGTCATGGCGACGTCACCCCTCGTTCCTCCAGGGCGAGTCGCAGCGCGCGCAGGGCGTAGTAGGTGCGGGAGCGCACCGTCCCTTCCGGGACTCGGAGTATCCGAGCTGCTTCCGACACCGAACGGTCCCGGAAGTAGACCTCGACGAGCACCCGCCGGTGCGGATCGGTCAGCGACTGCAGGGCCTCGACGACCTGCCAGCCCAGCACGGTCCGCTCGAGATCGTCCTCGACGACGCTGCCGTCGAGCACATCCGCCGGCACCTCACGCGGGCGGCGCACGGCGGCCCGATAGCCGTCGACGACCAGGTTGCGCGCCACCCGGAACAACCAGGGGCGCGCGGTCTCCGGAGCCAGCTGGTCCGAGTGCCGCCAGGCGCGCAGAAGGGTCTCCTGGACGATGTCTTCCGCGCGGCGGGCATCACCAGCGACGAGGCCGCGTACGTACGTCAGGAGCGCGTCCGCGTGCTCCCGGTAGAGCGCACGGATCAGCTCGTCCTCGTGCGCCGACGACGTCCTCATGCAGCTCAGTACGTACGCCAGGCGGCGCGTGTTCAGTGGCCGTTGCTCGCAGCGGTCCGGCCGGAGAGCGAGGGACCCGGACTGGTCAGGTCCACGGTGACGCCGGCGGACGTCAGAGTCTCGTACACGTCGATGTTGTTCATGCCGTGTCCTCAGCTCCGCTGACGGCCAACTCGACGACGGTATGACCGTCCGTGTTGACGGTGATGTTGTAGGCGTCCAAGCCTGGCTTGCCGGCGTCGGTCCACTTGTCGTAGGCCAACTCGATATCGCCCCAGAGGTCGTCCGGGGTCATGTAGCCGGCGTCGATGGCTGACACGCTGGTCCACCGGCCGTCGCGTGTCATGACCTGGCGTTGGTCCTCGGGATCCTCGTGTTTGCCCGGTGGCCATGGGCGGCTCCAGACGGCAGATGGCATGGACCGCCAGAGGAAGAACTCGAATTCGGCATCGTCGAGGATGGCTTTGGGGTGGATGACCTGTCGCGTGCGGAGTCGGGCGGTGTCGGTGTACTTCCGCGGAGTATCGACGTCATGGTCGGCGTGTCGCAGTGTTCTGCGGGCGCCCATGAAGCCGCCTCGCGGGGGGAGCAGTTTGCCGGTGGCGGTTGTGCCGTTGTCGTCGACGGTGACGATCGCCCACGCTGCGATATGGGACATGGGGTTGCGGGCTCGCAGGTCAGCGAGCATCACACCGCCCGGTTTGAGCCACCGCACCCACTCATAGGGGATGTTATCGACGGCGTGGGTTGCTATCAGTCGGTCGTACGATCCCTCTTCGGGGGTGAACGTTGGGTGGTACCCGAGCTTGTTGAGGCGGTTCTTAGCGGACTCGACGAGTTCGGGGTCGATGTCTGTGGTAGCTACGTTGGCGGCACCAACAATGTGGCAGAGGATCGCGGCGTTGTATCCGGTGCCGGTACCGATCTCGACGACTCGCATCCCAGGCTTGATACTGAGCTCCTCGATCATGTCGGCCATGAGTCCTGGCATGGACGACGAGCTGGTGGAGATCATGTCTGTGCCACCGGCTGCGCCTGGTTGAACCTGCGTGACGAAAGCGGTGTTGGAGTAGATCAGGTCCGGGTCAGGATCTTCGACCGGTACCCACCTAGTTCGCTTGGCGTCCTCGTCGAAGGTGTAGTCGAGGTAGCGGGGGATGAACAGGTGGCGTGGCGTGTTCGCGAATGCTTCCCGGATGGCATCGGTCTTGATCCACTCGCCGATCTCGCTCCTCAATCGCTCCGCGAGTGGCTTCCAGTTGACAAGCCTGCTCATCGGTGTCCTCTTTCCAGTAAATCGGCGAATGCCGCGGTCATGGGGAGACCTGTCGGTGTCTCCATCCACGCCCATTGCCCGTTCGGGTTGCACTCTAAGAACACCCACTCACCGCTTGTGGCCAGCGCGAAGTCGAAGCAGCCGACGGTCAGGCCGAAGTGTTCAAGGTAGGCGTGAAGGGCCGGCTCGATGCCGGGCGGTGGATCGACCGCGGTGTAGGTGTGGGTGTCGTAGTCGTAGCGCCAGTCGAGGTGTTTGGAGTTGATCCGGACGCAGAACACCCGGTCTCCTACGACGGTGACGCGGATGTCGGCGTGTTTGTCGACCTTGACTTGTAGGAGGTGCATGGTCCCGGCAATTCCCTCGTCGAGACTTTCCGGGGCTACCTCGTCGACCCAGATCGTGCGCGGTACGTCGACAACCTGGTAGGCGCTGCCTCGCAGCGGCTTATAGACAACGGGCGCGTTCGTGCTCGCGAAGCGTCGGGCCTCGTCCGGGTCGTTGGTGATCAGCGTGGCGGGCACGGTGAACCCCACGCCCACCGCGACCGTGAGTTGAGCAGGTTTGTAGTCGGCGTCCCGCACCCGGAAGGGATGGTTCACGTAGAGGCAGCCGAGGCTTGTCAGGGTGCCAGTGAGGCCGTGTCGGGCTTCGGCTTCTACGAATCTGGCGTCTTGGGCGTCGAGATGGTCGAATCGGTAGCCGCCTGGTCGACGCCAGTACACCGACCGCACCGCGGACAACGTCACGGTGCGGGTCGGCGTGCTGAGAGTGCCCTGGATTTCCTGTCCAGCTCCAACCGTGGCCGTCACGGTGAGGCTGGCTGGGAGGTCCGCGGTGTCGAACCGTGCCACCGCAACCCGCCGTCGGTTCAGCTCGGTGATGACCAGATCTGCTGTCGGGTCATCCAGGCAAGTAACCACCAGCACAGGGCGGTAGTCAGTCACGGTCGTTGTCCTGGGAATGGTCCGTATCAACGCTGGAAGGGCCTTGCCCGTCGTGGGTCTGCACCTGGGTTCGCTGCTCAGTCCCAGTGTTCGAGCCGTGTCCGGGGAAACTGATCGGCTGCCCGTCCGCGCCAAGGCGTTGGGTCGTTTGTGTGAGCGGGTCGAGTAGCAGCGTCGCCTCAGGTAGCTGGAGAATGGTGCGGTAGGGGGCCATCCTTGACAGTCCCCACGGGCGTATGGCGTTGACCTTCGCATCCATGCTTGTGACCTCCGCTGTCCTTCGATGGGGTCCCGACGTGACGGGTCTTGACACGGTGCTTTGCTGGCGGGCTCGCGATAGTGACGCCGAGGTAGAGGATGAGCAGGGCGAGGAGCGCCCACAGGGCACGACGCCTCATCGGATCCTCCGCGCAACGTGCTGCTTGTCTATATGCCCGAGCTCTGTGCCGGAGCCGGTGTTGACACACCAGTTGCCCGCGAGTGCATTGCAGTGCGGGCACGGCCGCGACAACACCTGGGCCGTCGTCTTCAGATCCTGCTGCGTGTAGCCCTGATCCGCGAGACCACCCGCGAACACCCAATCGACCACGCCACTGTCGATCGCGTCCATTCCGCCCCTCCCCGTTGAGGACGGATGCGGCGAGACGCCTCCACCCGCCGCACCCAAGATGTTGGGCGTGGCGGAGCGGCCAGGACAGTGCGGGGACTAGAGCAGGGAGTCGACCGGCCGCCGCGCCACGTGCACAGAAGCTAGTGTCCGTCGCCTTTAATTCGTTTACAAATGGCTGTGATGCTGTCGAGGATCTCGTCTGCGGTTTTGGTCCATACGTAGGGTCGGGGGTTTTCGTTCCAGGTTTGGATCCATGAGCGGATGTCTTTCTCCAGTGCCT
>NZ_KB892814.1 GCF_000373925.1 Actinopolymorpha alba DSM 45243
CGAGAGCGTGTCGATGGCGCTCATGCTCGTCCTCGAAACACTGTCGCCGACCGAGCGTGCCGTCTTCGTGCTGCGCGAGGCCTTCGATGTCAGCTACGACGAGATCGCGGCCGCTGTCGACAAGAGCCCCGCGGCCGTCCGCCAGATCGCGCACCGCGCCCGCCAGCACGTCGAAGCCCGCCGCCCTCGCCAGGTGGTGTCCCAGAGCCAGACCCGGGCAGCTCTGGAGTCGTTCCAGCGGGCGATCGAAACCAGGGATCTCCAGGGCCTGCTTGACGTGCTCGCCCCTGAGGCCGTCCTCGTGGCCGACGGCGGCGGCGTCAAGCAGGCCGCGCTGCGGCCGGTCATCGGTGCCGAGAAGGTGGTCCGCATGTTCTTCGGTGGGCTCGGCAAGGTCGAAGGCACCCTCACCGTTGACCGCACCGTGGTCAACGGCAACCCGGCACTCCTCGTACGCCTGGACGGCGAACTCGACGGCATCATGGCGATCCGAGTCGAGGACACCCGCATCTCCGGCCTCTACTACGTCCGCAACCCAAAGAAGCTGACCCGCATCGAATCCGAGACCCCACTCACCCGGCGATGAACACCGGTGCCGGAATACCCACCTCGGAATCAGGTGCAACGTGGAGCCCTCCGTTGCTCCTCAACGGTTAGGTACGGGTCCGGCCGGGACCCCTTGCGCTGCGGTCGATTCACGCCACGCACTAGCGAGCCGTCCTTCGAACAACGGCGGTCGCCTAATGGCAGGCCGCCCTCTGGCGTTCGACGGTCAGCTTCGCGACCTGGCCGTGCTCGGCGTGGGGAATGCCGTCGGGCGCAGGAATGAAGTCGACAAGCCAGTAGGTGCCTGGGCGGACGCGGACGAGCGAGAGCGCGGCACTCGAGCCACCTTGGCCGATCGTCTTCACCTGGTCTGGCGTCAACTTCTCGTTGAAGATGTCGGCTGGGACCGCTCCTGGCGGAAGCTGGAGCACGATCGTTTCGTGCGGTTCCTCTCCGACGTTACGTATGTCCAGCACGATGTTGCCGGCGGGTGCGCAGATGCGATTCTGTGAAAGTCGGAAGAAGTATTCCCCCATCTCCACGCTCACCCGCGTCGCGGGTCGAGGGATCTCCGACGGCAGGAACTCCGCCCAGTTCAGCTTGAGGTAGCCGTCGTTGTCGAGCCACCAGTACTGCCGCTCGTGGATCAGCGCGTGCCCGTACGCGACATAGTTGGCCTCCGTCGTGAAGCTGCCGTCGCTGTAGACGGTGAAGTCGCGCAGTCGCATGTCATCGATACGCATGCCGCCAAGGATGTTGGAAATCTGCGTGTAGTTTTCCTGGCCCATGTAGTAGCGGACGAAGCGCGGAGTGAACAACGCGGAGGCCTTGCGGTGATCGCCCGCGTTGATACATGCCAGAAAGTTGTCGATGCCCGCTTGGAGACGCGCGGTCTCGATCGGGTTCGCCGGACGGCCCGTTCCTACGGGAGCGGCCAACTGGTCCGGGTCGACGACGATGGGTGGCTCACTGGGTGGGACGGGAGGCGCCTCGCAGGGGCGCTTAGCCTTGGGGCGCGCTTTGTTCGCGGCCGCCCTCGTCGTCCAGTCGGCGTTGTTGCGATCCGTTGTGTTGTCGACGGTGGTCCGATCCGCCGAGATCGTTGGAGTGACGATCGGTCTTGCGTCACTCGCCGCGTTGGCGGCCGCGGCCGGCACGGTGGCTAGTAGCAGAACGCCGATGCCTGCGGCGGCCGCGAGAGATCCCTTGCGCACAGGAGATCCTTCCGTTGTGGGACGTCTTATAGGTAGACGTTCTACATATCGCCGTCAGCATCGGTCAATCAGGGGAGCTACCTAAGGGTGTCGACTAATCGGCGCTGCCATCCGCTGTCGGAGGCCGCGGCTGCCTCGACCACGCGACGATAAGTTCCCTGCACTTCATGCGTAAAGCGTTCACCTGCCGGGATCTTCAGCGCTTCGCCAACAGGCTGTTGTCGTAGACTGTGTAGTCAGCCCGGTAGACGAACAAGTACTTGCCGTCCACCCGGAACCAGGTCGACTTGGGGACCTCAGTGGCGAGCACCTCCACCTGGTTGCCCGCATAAACAGCGATCGGGTGACCGTCCTGTGACCGGATCATGATCGTGCGGGCCTTCCCGGCCCACCGCTGGCCGTGCCGGTAGAAGAAGTCGTTCAGCCACGGGGTGCCAGGCTTCGGGTCGTCGATCGCGAGGGTCGTAGCGCCGCCGGCCACCGCGGTCAGCCCGTCCTGGGCGAGAATCAGGGTCGACCCTACGTGGCTGATGTGGGCGCCGCCGACGCTGATCAGCAACACGTCGCCCTTCTCGGTGGTGCCGTCGGCCCCGCTCTCGTCGAATTTGGTGTCACGGGTCACCCGGAATGAGGTGCCGCGCACCTTGTCGACCAGCGCACCGGCCTGATCGTAGGTGGTCAGTGTGGCGGGGACGCCGTTCCACGCCCGGTTGAACGACTCGAACTTCGCACCCAACGCGGCGCAGCCGGACAAGAGAGCCAGTACGACGAGTGAGGCGACCACTACGGCGGCGCTACGGATACGAAGCATCGTAAGAGTTCCTCCAGGGTTGGGTCCTCTCAAGTTCCCTCATACAGCACTCTGCCAGAGGCGTGCGACAAGCCGGGTACGCAGCACCTTGCTGCGAATGGGGGAGGGGACTGCTGGGCTGAGGAGCTGGTTGCGGCGCTGGACCCCTGCAACCAGCTCCCCGCCCCGGGCAAGGCCGGTCAACGCCGGTCGACGGCTGTCGCCGCCCGGCGAGTCGGGCCTGTAACGGCGACTACCCGGCGAGGTCGTGGTGTGCTTGCGGGTCGAACCCCTCGGGGGCTCGGTCCAAGAACGTCACTACCTCGCGGATCCGCCCGTCCTGCTCGAGCGTCAGGACGTCTGTCCCCGCGGCGAAGGCATCCTCGCCTCCGGTTCGAATCTCCCAGTGCAAACGGAGGCGGTCGTGGTGACTCTGCGGCTCGCCGACGACTGCGAAGGTGAACGCCGGCAGGTGCTCTTCGAACTGTCTGCGGAATCCGATCAGCGGTGCCGAGCCGGTGAACTCGCCGATCGGCGCGAGGTAGCGAATGTCGGCAACGAACGTCTGATCAGCGAGCGGCTGGGCCTTCTCGGCTGGAGAGTTCCAGAATCGCTCATACTGCTCGATAATCCGCGAAGCGGACAAGGCTGTGCTGTTCTCGGTCATGACGACCCCTTCCGATTTGGTGCGGCGACCTGCCGCTCCAGCCGAGTCTTGGCGGGGAGACGTGACAAGGCGATTCCCTGGGAGGTAATTGCGACGCTCCGGCCGGCGGTCCAGGCTGGTCGCATGTCGACCATCTCCTCCGAACCCGTTGGTGAGCTGGTGCGGCGCTGGCGAACACGGCGCCGTCGATCTCAGCTCGATGTTTCGGCCGCAGCAGCGATGTCGACGCGCCACCTCAGCTTCATTGAGACCGGGCGGGCAACGCCGAGTCGGACGATGATCGAGCGGCTGTGCGACGAGCTGGAGGTGCCACTGCGCGAGCGCAACGCGTTCTACCTGGCGGCCGGGTATGCGCCGGTGCATCCCGAGCGGTCGTTCGAGGACCTCGGTCCCGCGTTGGATGCCATCCGGGCGGTGCTTGGCGGTTTGGAGCCGAACCCGTCGGTCGCAGTGAACGTACGCTGGGAGGTCCTTGCTGCCAACCGAGCGATGCAGGTCTTCCTTGACCAAGTGCCGGCGGGACTGCGGACCGAGCCGATGAACATACTGCGGGCCACCCTCCATCCGGATGGGCTGGCCCAACAGATTGTCGACCTTGGACGGTGGCGGCAGGAGGTACTCGGCCGGGTTCGCCGCCAGCTCGCCCGGACGGCTGCTCGCGGCCTGGCAGACCTGCTGACCGAGCTGGAGAGCTATCCCGTGCCGCAGACGCCCGCAACGGCGCCTACGCCCGGGGCCGATCTGGCGATCCCGCTGCGGCTGGCCACCCCATCTGGCGAGCTGGCCATGCTCTACACCACCACGGTGTTCGGCTCAGCGCAGGATGTCACCCTCAGTGAGATCGCGATCGAGACCTTCTTTCCTGCCGACCAGCGCACCGCCGCAGCGCTTCAGGCACTTGTCGACCCCACGACCCACAGCTGAGCCGCACAACCAATGATCGCGTCGGCTGATGGTTGGTTATCCGGGCCGGTTGGCGGGCCGGCGTGAACGGAACTTCAAGCGGTACTGCTGGGCCGAGAGCCCGACTTCGCGGCGGAAGAGCTGGCGCAGGTCAGCGTTCTTGGGCTCAGGTGTGGAGGGAGCGGACGGTGGTGTGGTCCCGATCGGTCGGCGCGTTCGAGGTGGTACCGCTGATCGACGCCTCGGGGCCGTTCTTCCTCGACCGGGGCCAGGCGTTCCCCGAGGCGACGCCCGGCGACTGGCACCTCGCCCGGCGCGTTGACCCTGACGCGTTCGGGCCCGGGCAGACCTGGCGGCTGGACTTCCGCTGTTTCCTTGTCCACGGCCCACGGGACCGTTTGATGCTCGTCGACACCGGGGTGGGGCCGGCCGACAGCCCGGCCTCCGGATGGGCGCCGACCCCGGGCCACCTCCCGTCCGAAGTACGCCAGGCCGGCATCGACGAGGCGGACGTCGACATCGTCGTGCTGACCCATCTCCACGAGGACCACTACGGCTGGTCCGTCGGGCCAGACGGCGTACCCATGTTTCCCAACGCTCGGTACGTCATCCAGCGCAGCGAGGTCGGCGCGCTGGCGGCTGGCGACCCGGCCTGCGAGCGGCTTCTGGAGACAGCGCGTCGCAGGCCCACCGTGCTGGCCACCGCACACCTGCGCCAGGCATGGACAGCGGTCCCATGACGGCAACCGCCCAGTGCGCCCGCGACTCGGCTAGTCGCTACTGTTCGTCAACCGTTTCCGTCGGGAGGCTGCAGCGGCAGGGCACAGTTCATAAGGCTCACCAGAGTGGGCCCCGGCTTTGTCGGCAGGCCAGAGAAATGTAGGTCAGGAGTGATGGTGACAAAGCGGAAGCTCGTAGCTGGTGTGTTGGCCGCCACGATGCTCGTCGGCGTGGCGGCCGGCTACCTGGCACTCCGGCCAACACTTCCAGGAGGCGCCATCGAGAACGGCATGGACGGCGTCTTCCTAAGCATGCCGGTGATGTTCGGAGACCGCGTCTACGCTGAGGGCCCTACCTTCAGGAACGTGTCGCACCGTCCGATCACAATTGAGTCAGTGAGTGCGCTCGAAAACCCTGAGGGCGTTGAGCTGGTCGATGTCCGCGTCTACCAGACCAAGGACTTTCCGGATGAGGCGCCTCCCGCCGCATGGTCATCGTCCGACGAATCGCTTGCCGATAGCGACCCAGCCGAACGGCCGTCCCACTCGGTGGTCGGTAGCACTATCGCTCCCGGAGAACAGCTTGCCTCCGGCTCTGGGAAGCTGATCCTGGTTGAGTTTCGGACGGTAAAGCCGGGCATCTGGCGATGGCCAGGAGTACAGGTCAAGTACAAGCAAGACGGCTTGGTTTACAAAGTGGGGGTTGGACCGACCTACGAACTCATGATCGCCAGAAATCCGGTCGAGTGGGAGAGGTTCGCAACTGACCCACGAGAACCATAAGGCGTTCATCGCGAGCAAACTGGCAGGGGCGGGCACGTGGATCATGCGGCGGTCCGCGACTAGTGGCACATCGAACGGAGCCGATAATCGCGGGCGCGATCAACGTCGAGCTGAAGTCGGCCACTACGGTCGGCGACGGCAGCATCACGATTGACATCTCTAGGTGTGGGTGGGGCGTTGGTTGATGTCGATCCAGGGTAGGGGTATGTATTCGGGTCTGCCGTTTGGTCCCATGCGGACTTGCCAGTCGCTGTTGTGGATGACTTTGTGGTGCGCCCCGCACAGCAGCACACCATTGTTGAGATCGGTTCGGCCTCCGTCTGCCCAGTGAACGAGATGATGTGCATCGCACCATTTGGCGGGGCGGTCACATCAGGGGAAGTTGCATTCCATGCCGTCGCGGATGCCTAGTGCGTGGCGTTGGGCGGCGGGGAAGAAGCGGGTCGTACGACCCAGGTCGAGTACTTGGCCTTTGCCGTCGAGAACGGCGGGGATGACGTCGGCGTCGCAGGCCAGGAGTCTGGCGGTTTCGGCTGAGATTTGTTCGCCGCTGTCCAGTCGCGTAGCCGATTCCGGTGACGAGTTGGGCCAGTGTCATGGTGATGATGATCTGCGGCTTGGTCCCGCCACGCGTGGGTGCCTCGCCAGCAGCAAGCGCGAGATCGAGCAACTCTACGAACGCGTCACCCAGCCGCCTCGATGCGGTGCGGGTGTCGGGTCCGTTCGCGTCCGTCTTTTGGGGCCTGGCCAGCGGGTCGAGGAGTGCTTTGAGCCGGGCCATTTCGTCAACGGGCAGTTGGACGCGTGCGGACTGCAAACCTGGGCCGGAGTGGGAGAAGGTGATGGATCGCTTCTGCTCGGCGCGTTTGCGTTCCCGCTCGAGTTGCTCGCCGAGCCGCCGTTCGGCGTCTTCGGGGTCGATCGTTTCGTAGAGGTGGATGCCCAGCTGTCGTAGCTCTTTCGGGTCGTGCTGGGTCGCCAACTCCAGCAGACGCGTCTCACCTTCGCGTTTCTGGTCGTCGCTGATGTCCTTGGGGAGCAGGCTGATCGACTCGCGGATGATCTTGGCGTGCAGCGCCGAGATCCTGCCCGCGGCGAGTGCTTGGCCGGTGGCTTGGAGGTTGGTCTCCAGCGCTTTGGCGAGTTTCACGTCCGCCCCTATCGCGCCGGGGTGAAGGTGCAGCTTGTGCCGCAGCCACGCCGCCGTCGACGTCGCACCAGCCTGCGAGGCAAGCTCTCACGTATCAGCATCATGGATAAACCGCAGCCGCAAGGCCTCAGCCATAGCGACGATCTGGTGTGCCTGCTCCAGACCATCAGAAGAATCGGCGTCCGTACACACCAGACAGGGGATTCCAACGCCTGAGCAAGCCCGCCCTGGACCATGTCCAGCAATCCGCGCAGCGGCAGCGTGGGCGGGGCGCCAGTCGTGACATCCATAGGTAGAACGCTATCGGCAACCGCCGACACAACCCCGACCGAAAGAGCCCATTCGCAGGCTCCCCGGAATGTAATTTTGGGTAGCTGTGAATCGCTTTCCGTAACCCATCGCGAAGGTTCACTAAATGGTCCGCGTTCCCCTTGAATAGACCGCTCGGGTTGACTGATACCCATACCAATAACCGGAGAGGCAGTGGAAACTTTTCCGGGTCAGGACACGGAAAAGTCTCCACTGTTTCGCTGGATATGCCTGCGGCTCCGGCGAGCCGGTCCGGTAAGCAACCCACCCACCACATCTCGCGCGGTCCGCCGCGTCTGCGGCCGCGCGAACCAGCGACCAACCCGACACATCAGCGCGTCCATTTCCCTCTCCCACCCGCCAACCTCTACGCCGTGCGCCGAACATCACGTACCAACACTTCACGCCCCAAAGCCCTTACCCACAAGGGGACTAGCCGAGATAGCGGTCTACGGCTGTAGCACTAGGTCGAAAGGTCGCTACGCCCCGCTGTGAGTGGTTGGGCATGGTTCCAGTTCATGCGGGACCAGGGGAGAGCGATGTCGCTCGGTGTGGTTGCTCTATGAGGAGCGAGCTCTTCGATAGGTGCGGCTTGGTGGTGGCGGGCGAAAACTGAGTCCACATAACGGTGGCCGGTGTCGGCGGCGATGAACACGACGGTCCGCTGCTGGGTGTGGTTGCGTTCCCAGCGGGCGGTGAGGTAGGCGGCTCCGGTGGAGAGTCCGGCGAAGATGGCATGCCTACGGAGCAGGTCGATGCTGCCCGCGAGGGCGACGTCGAAGGCGATCCAGTGGATCGTGTCGTAGAGGGCGTGGTTGACATTTGCGAAGGGGATGGAGCTGCCGATGCCGGCGATGATGATGTCGGGATCGGAGACCTGTTCGCTGCCGAAGGTGATGCTGCCGAATGGTTGGACGCCGACGAGTTCGACTCCGGGTGAGTGTTCCCTCAGGTATCTCGTGAGGGCTCCGGTGGAGGCGCCGGATCCGACTCCACCGACGATCGTGAGTTGGTCGGTGTCGATTTCCTTGCGGATCTGTTCGGCGATGACTTGATAACCGAGGTAGTGAATATCGTCGTGGTATTGGCGCATCCAGTGGTAGTCCGGGTGTTGGCGGAGGATTTCCTGGATGCGTTCGACACGCCGTTTCTGGTCGAGCTTAAGGTTGCTGCTCGGAGGCACCTGTTCGAGATGCGCGCCGAGTACGGCTAGTTGAGCGCGGAGAGTGTCGTCGATGGTGGTCGAGCCGACGATGTGGCAGCGCATGCCGTAGCGATGGCAGGCCAGGGCGAGGGCGTAGATTCCGCTGGAGCTGTCCAGCAACGTCCCGCCCGGCTTGATGATGTCCTTGTCAAGGAGAGTCCGTACGGCTGATAGGGCGGAGACAACCTTCATGGTCTCGAAGCGCAGGCAGACGAGGCTGTCATCGAGGCGGATAAGGTCCGGTCGGCCGATCGAGTCCGCAATGTGTTCGTCCATGCACCCAACTCCTCGCTCATGAGGGGGTCGTAAAGGTTCGGGTGACGGGGATGCCGTTACTGTCGAGCGCCCGTACGCAGTGATGCACTCGGCGTTCGATCCCGGATTCGGAGCGGGCGAAGAGGATTCCGGCTACGTTGCCGCTGTGTGCGATCTGCAGGCCCGCCGCGCCGGTGGATTCCGCGATGCCGGTGAGGGTGTCGAATTCCTCATGATGCAGGACTCGTTGGGCGCGGCGCGCGCTCTCTGTGCTGACCCTGCCCAGCAGCAGGGGATCGGCCTCGCGAATAGCCCGGCGGAGGAGGATGCGAAGCCGCTCGTACGCCTGGACGTCCTCCTCGCTGTACTGCGGTGCGGGGTAAGGACAACGTGTCCACGGGTCTGCCGCCACCGAGGACACAGCCCACCACGACAGCTGGCGGCAGTGGGTTGTCAAGGACTTCGAGGACCCGGCCTTCCCGTTGGGCGAACAGCAGTGGCCGGCTGCCGAGCATCAACGGGTCGGACGCCCTCTCGGCGTACACCGCCAGTTTTGCGATCGTGGCCGGAGACAGCGCACGGGTGAAGGCATCAGCGACGGCACGGATCGTGGCGATGACGTCGCTGCTGGAAGAGCCCATGCCCAGCCCTACGGGAATGTCGCTGCGGAGCCGCAACTCGCCTCCACAGGGCGGATCCGTACGCCTTGACACGCACTCGCGGATAGCGAGGGTGGCGGCCCGCTGTGCTTTCGTACGGTCGGGCGGGGTCACCGATACGTCCTCTGGTGGAGTGCCTGGTCGGCGTACGAACTCCGCGTGTGTGCCCAGGCCCGTCATCGGCAGGGTGACCAGCCCGGCACAGCGCCGCCCGCGGGAGTCGAGGAAGATCCCTTGCAGGATCTCGCCGTGGTGGCAGGGGGCGTACCCGAAGCCGGTGCTGACAGTCGTAGTCCACTGGGAGGCGACCCTCTTGGCCTGTGCGGTCACGTGCCGCCCAGCGTGCGGTATCGATAAAGCGTGGTGGGTTCCGCGCTGAACTGCGAGAAAGGGAAGGGTTCCGCGCACACGGCGGTCACACCCGCGCCGAGAAAGGCCCGCGCGACTGCGCTGCCGGTCTGCGCGTAGATGACCAGCGGAACGTCGCGCGCGCGGCAGCGAGACAGGATCGTGTCGAACGTACCGTTGCTGAGCGTCATTCCCGTGGCGACCACGGCGTCCGCGGCCTCGAGCACCTCGCTCATGTCGTCGGTGACCGCGTCGCCCCACTGGGTCCTTCGCAGGTTGAAGTCGCACGGCAGCGGGTCTCCGCCACGTTCGCGGATCGCGGCAACGAGGGGGTTGACGACGCCGATCAGGGCGACCTTCGCGCCGCCGGCGATGTCCAGCAGACCGGCGATGGCCGCGTCACGCGCCTTTGCCCGGATCTCGGGAGCGCCGGCCGGCAGCCTCACCGGCTCGGCTTCGGGCGCTGTCCTGTGGGGGAGCGCATGAGCGAGGTACGCGTCGAGGGCGGCGATCCGGACCGGCAGGGGTGCCTCCCGTAGGGGTTTGGCGAGCGGACTACCTGAGGCGTCGCGGCAGATGTCCGGTGCGATCTCTCCCGATTCGAAGGCACAGGCGCCGAAGACGTCGCCCAGCCGTACCAGGACGTACTGGTTGAGGTAGGTGGTGTCGCCGCCCGAGAGCCGAGTGCCGTGGTGGATCCAGAACACGCTGGTGGCCACGAGGTGGGACGGATCCGGGCCCTTCTGCCGCGCGAGAACGGCGGTCAGCAGTTCGTCGACGGTCTGTGGATGGGCGGATGCGGCCGCCTGGTTGGCAACACCTGGCCGATTGGTCATGCCTGGCCTCCACGGGTGAGCCGGAACAGGAAGGTCAGGACGCCGTCCTGCCAGTCATGCAGGTAGTTGATCTCCGGGATGAATCCCTGACCCAAGGCGTCCCGGATGATGGCGCGCAGGTCGGCGGTATTGGAGACGATGAGGAACACCTCACCATCGGGGGCCAGCAGGTTTCGGTCATTGATCTGCGCGAAGAATCTCGCCAGCAGGGATGCCCCCACGCAGACGTTGCGTACGACGGCGGGGTCGTCGCTGACTATCTGGCTGACCGCGGGTGGGTTGAAGGTGATGACGTCCAACCGCACCCCGTCGGGTAGGCCGCCGAAGAGGTCGCCCACCACGGGGATGAGCGACGTTTCCGGGTGTTCGCCGACAAGACGCTCATAGTGCCGGATGGTCGCGGCCACGCTCCCGGGGTGGACGTCGATCGCGTAGATCTCCCTGGCACCGCGTACCCCTGCGGCCACGGCTTCGACGCCCACACCGACTCCCATGGCGGCGTACCGGCGGCCGCGGACCTCGATCCGGCCGTCGAGAAGCCGGTCGTGGATCATACGGCTGGTCCAACCCGGCATGAACACACCTGGCGGTGTTTCGAAGGTCCAGCCGTTCCATTCGTGGTGGCGGGTGGTGTGCAGGTCGGCCTTCGGCTGGTTGAGCTCGATGATCTGCTCAGGCGGCAGAGGAGGGGGAAGCTGTGCGAGTAGGGCGGGTCCGGTTGCTGTCCGGTCCACGAAGACTCCTCCTCTGGTAGGGGCTTGTGGTGCGACACCCTGGTAGGCGACTGTGAGGTTGCCCAGGCTGTCCAGGCCGACCTCGGCGTCGACCTCGAAGACCTCTGCCAGCCGTTCCGGGGTCAGAACGTCCTTGGGCGCCCCGGCGGCGACCAGCCGACCGTTGTGCATCAGCGCCAGCCGGTCGCAGAAGCGGGCGGCCAACGACAGGTCGTGCAAGGCGACCAGCACCGTCTGGTCGGTGGCGGCCAGGAGTTCCATCAACTCCAGTTGGTGCCTGACGTCGAGGTGGTTGGTCGGTTCGTCGAGCAGGAGGCACCGGGGTTGTTGGGCCAGGGCGCGTGCGATGTGAGCACGCTGACGTTCTCCGCCCGACAGTGACTTCCATGACCGCGTGGCCAACTCGGTAAGGCCTGACTGGGCGAGCGCGGCAGCGACGACGGCATGATCGGTGGCGTTGGGGCCGCGCCATCGGTCTCGAAACGGGGTCCGACCAAGGCCAACCACCTCGGCGACCCGAAGGTCACTGTTGCTGTCGGTGGCCTGCTCCACGAAGGCGACCAGCCGAGCGATTCGGCGCGGATCCCAGTCCCGGATCGGCTCGCCGTCGTACCGCACTGTGCCTGACACCGGTGTACGCAGACCCGCAAGGCAGCGCAGCAGTGACGACTTACCGGAGCCGTTGGGCCCGATCAGCCCGACGCTCTCACCCGAGTCGATGTCGAGGCTGACGTCGTGGACGATGGACTTGTCCCGCACCGACCAGCTCAGTCGTTCGGCGGCGATCCTCATAGCTCGCCTCGCCTACGCAGGATGAGCAGGAAGAGCGGCACACCCAGCAGCGCGGTGAACACGCCAACCGGAACTTCCTGTGGCGCGAAGGCGACCCGAGCGAGCGCGTCGGTCCACACCAGGAAGAGCGCCCCTGCCAGCGCCGAGAACGGCAGCAACGCTCGGTGCAACGGCCCCACGATGAATCGGACGCCGTGCGGCACGATCAGGCCGACGAACCCGATCGCGCCCACGGAGGCGACGGCCACCGCGGTCAGGACCGCGGTCACCACCAGCAACACCCGCCGTGTGGTCCGGACGTCGATGCCCAGCGACGAGGCTGTGTCCGTGCCGAAGGAGAAGCCGTCCAGGGCGGTCGCGTACAGCCAGACCACTGACAACCCGATCGCGGTGACGACCGCGCTGACAACCACCGTATCCCAGCGGGCCGCGCTCATTGAGCCGAGCAGCCAGTAGGTGATCGCCCGGGTGGTGTCGGCGTCACCGGAGGCCATCAGTACAAGTGAGGTCAGCGCCGAGAAGAGCTGTCCGACAACCACGCCGGTCAGGACGATCCTTGCCGAGTCGAGACCGGTCTGTCGCATCAGGGCCAGGAGCAGCCCGAACGACAGCATGGCACCGGCGAACGCCCCACCGGTGACCCCCAGCGCGCCGGCACCGACGCCGAGAACGACCACCGCGACGGCGCCGGTCGATGCGCCCGAGGACACTCCCAGCAGGTAGGGATCAGCGAGCGCGTTACGGGTCACCGCCTGGAGCACCGCGCCGCACACCGCGAGCGTGGCGCCGACCAGCGCGGCCATCAGAACCCGGGGGATCCGCAGATCCCAGATGAGCGAGTCGACCAGCGGGGGAAGCGGCTCGACGGGAAGGCCCACCCGAGTGCCCACGACCCTGAGCAGATCGGCGTACCCGACATTGGCGACACCGATTCGCACCGACGCCAACAGGGAAAGCGCGAGAGCCCCCAGACCCACGAGAAGCAGTCCTGCCCGAGAAAGTACGGAGGGGCCGGCAGCCGGACTAGCGGGCATACTTCAGGTCCTTCATTCCTTTGGTCAGCAGCCGCAGCGTGTTGACCGTGCGCACCGAGGGGTCCATCTCGATGCCGGGGACCACGATGATGCGGTTCTCGGTAACCGCTGTCAGCTTGGACACAAGCGGGTCGTCCCGCATCATCGTCAACTTCTCCTTGGCACTGTCACCCGGCGCGCCACGCTCGGACAGGTCACCGATCACGATGAAATCGGGGTCGCGGTTGGCGACTTCTTCCCAGGAAACTTCGGGCCAGGACTCTGCGACGTCGTCGAAGGCGTTCTTCGCCCCCACCAGCCGGCTCATCTCGCTCGCCATGCCGTCTCGGCCGGCGACGTACGGCAGCCCGTTGTAGACCGAGTAGAGCCATACGACAGATGGCTCGCCCTCGACGTTCTCTCTTGTCTCGGCCGCCTGCTCGATCACGGCCTGCTGCTCCCGAACGAGTTTGTTGGCGCGGGCACCGACGTCGAAGATCGTCCCGAGATTCCGGTAGTCGTCGAAGAGCAACTCGAACGGTGTCTTGTCAGGGGCGTTCTGTTGCGGGCAGTCCACCGCACTTACGTACGACGGTAGGCCGACCTTGCTCAGCTCGTCGCGGGTTCCGACCCTGTCCCGGGTGTAGAGGTCAGTGAACGACGACACCACCAGGTCCGGTGCGGCCGCGCGTAACTGCTCACCAGTAATGACTTTGGAGCTGAGCACTGGAACCTTGGCGTACGCGTCCTGGAATTCCTTTCCCACCTTGGTCTTGAGGTTCGACGTGCCGGCCAGCTGGCCGCCGAGTCCGAGCGCCAGCAGGGTTTCGGTCGAAGACTGGTCCAGGGTGACGGCTCGGCTCGGCACCTCGTCGAATGACAACGTCCGCCCGCAACTCGTCACGGTCGCCTTCTGCACCGTTGCCTGGTCTGCGCCAGCAGAGTCCTCCCCGATAGGTGTTGAGCAGCCGACAGCCGCGATCACCATGGCCAAGGCGGCACCGAGTCGGGCAGGTTGACGCATGAATCCTCCGATAGGGGAGAAGTACTGGTGGTGAGGCATGCCGCACCCGTCGGGTGCGCGCCGTTCGATACTGTAACGACAACCATTGCCATTAAGCTAGTGCCTGAGGCGTCCAGGCATGGTCACGCGGTTTCATGCCGCCGTGTCCAAACGGTGAACGACAGGAGTGTCAGCGTGCCAACCCCAACCGCACCGGCTGCCAGCGTGGTGGCCGATCCTCCCGCCAGGCGTTCCATCCTGCTGGACAAGGCGTTTCTGCGGCTCTGGTTGGGGTCGACGTCCTCGGGCCTGGCTACCTGGGCGCTCCCGTTCGTGCTCGGGCTCGCGGTGTTTGATCGCACCCTCACGGCAACGAGCCTCGGCGTGCTTCTGGCCGCCCGCACGGCGGGGTTCCTCGCGGCGGTGCCCATCAGCGGAGTCCTCGCCGACCGCTACTCCCGCCGCCGCGTCGTGTTGTGGTCCGGTCTGATGGCCGCGGCGGCGGCGCCGTTACTCGCCGTAGGACTTGGCCGATCGCTTCCCCTGATGGTCGCTGCGGCCGCTCTCGCCGGTGCCGGGCAGGGCGCCTGCCGGCCGGCGTTCCAGGCACTGACCGCTGAGATCGTCGATGCGGACAACAGGCAGCAGGCGAACGCCGCCATGACGCTGGCGGTCAGGAGCACCACGCTGGCAGGGCCCGCGCTGACCGCACTGCTGGCCGTTGTCTTCGACATCTCGGCACTGCTCCTGGGTGTCGGCGCGCTCTGGCTCGTCGCAGCGCTGGTGCCCGGCCTTGGCACCGCGAGCGTGCACCTCACCGAACGCCGCCGATCCTCGTTCGTCGCGGAGTTCAGCGAGGGGATACGCGAAGCACGCAGGCATCCCTGGTTCGTGGCCGGACTCGCCGCCCTGACCGCTGTCATCGCCGCCGGCTACTCCGCCACCGGTGTCGCTCTTCCGATGGTGAGCCGCGACCGGTACGGCACCGAGATGGTGCTCGCTGGTGCGATGACCGGCTACACCATCGGTGCACTGGTTGGCGCCCTGCTCATCGCGCGCTGGCGCCCGCGCTTCCCGGGCTGGGTCGCCCTGGCCGGGTTGGCCGTCTATGGCTTCGCGCCGCTCAGCCTGATGCTCCCAGTGGACCCTGTCGTGGTGATCGCCGCATACGTTGTTGCGGGGATCGGGATCGAACTCTTCAACGTGCCCTGGTTTACCGCGACCCAGCGCGAGGTCGCACCGGACAAGCTCGCTCGCATCTCCTCGCTGGACTTCCTGTTGTCCTACGGCCTCGCCCCGGTCGGCCTTGCGCTCATCGCTCCAGCCATCAACACCTTCGGAACACAGGCCGTCCTCGCCACCTGCGCGCTGATCTGCTTCCTCGCCCCCGCTACGGCCGCACTCACCCCCAGCGCCCGCCACTTCTCCCGCCAGCCGGAAGAGCGCACCGTGGAACGCCACGCAGAAGCCGACTAGCACGCCGGTCGTTCGCTAGTGTGCCTCGCATGCATCGAAGCCGCGTCTACGCCGTTCTGATCGATACGCCTGAGGCAGATGCCGCCCGAGCAACGGCCTTCTGGTCCGCGGCTCTCGGCGTCGCTTCGCGTTCGAACTCGTCGGAACCGCAGTTCATCGAACTGCCCGAGGGCATTCCTGGTGTGGTGACCGCGATCCAAGCGGTCAACGACTCTCCTCGTTTCCACCTTGACATCGAAACTGACGACGTTGAGGCCGAGACCGCACGCTTGCTTGCCTTGGGGGCAACGCAGGAAGCGCAATGGCAGGAATGCCGGGTCCTCCGCGTTCCTGGAGGCCACCTGATCTGTGTATTACCCGTTGAGAGCGACCCGGATCTCTTCGAGGCGCAGGCAAACACCTGGCCGTAAGAACGTTTCGCACGGGGCACCCTCGGCCCGTGTGGCTGAGGGTACCCCGACTCGTGTTGTCAGTGTTGGGATCATTCAGACGGGAATATCGTCCGGATGAGTGGCCGCGAGTTCGTGGTGGGAGAGGGCGAAGGTCAGGCCTGGTCGAGGCGCTCCATCTGGTCCGGCGTCAGCGTCAGCTCAGTCGATCCGATTGATTCCTTCAACTGGGTCAGGGAACTCGCGCTGAACAGCGGGAGGACCGACGGCGAGCTGGCCCGCATCCAGGCGAGCACGACCTGATTCTTTGTCGCGCCCAGCTCGTCCGCAACGGCGCGAAGGGCCGCGAGTCGCGCGGGTGTCCCGCGGTGGTCGAACATCGGATCGATCTGCTTGTCCGCGCGGTCGCTGTACGCACGGCCGCCCATCAGCGGGGAGTACGCGATCAACGTGAGGTCCTCGTCTTCGCGTACATAGTCAAGCAGTTCGTCGCTCGCGGCCGGCATGAACGCGTCGTAGCCACCGGGGCGCGGCTGCAGGTAGGTGTGGCGTTGCTGGACGCAGACATAGGACGGCCAGGCGTTCGAGGCTGCGATCTGCCGGGCACGCTCGATCCGCCATGACGGTTCGTTGCTGACGCCGAGCGCACGAGCCTTGCCGGACTCCGCAACGGACGCGAACGCACCGACCGTCTCTTCGACTGGGACCGACCGATCCTCGTGATGCGAGTAATAGAGGTCGACGTACTCCAGGCCCATTCGTCGCAGGCTGACCTCGATCTGCGAGGTCACCACCCGGGCTGAGAGCCCCTCATTGTTGGCCGGCCACGAATCCCCGCGATCCGGGTCGGGCCGGGCGCCGACCTTCGTCGCGATGACGACCTGGTCGCGCCCAGCGCCGGTGTTCAGACCGCGACTCTTCAGCCAGCGCCCGAGCAGTTCTTCGCTCTCATGGCCTTGCCCGCCGTCCCAGAACTGGTAGCAGTTCGCCGTGTCGATGAACGTCCCGCCGGCATCGAGGAACGCGTCCAACAATGCGAACGACGTGTCCTCGTCCACGGTTGTCCCGAACATCATCGCACCGAGACACAACCCGCTGACCTCGATGCCACCAATAGCACGCTTGTCCATGCGCCCGACTGTACGGCCCGAATGGCCTGGCCAGACCGCCAATCCGATCCAAGAATTCCAGGCCAATTCGCGGAGCGATGCGTGCGTTCGTCGGCGGTACCTGAGAGCATTCGGGTTATGAACCACGAGGTGATCGGTGAGGGTAGGTGAGCGTGTGGGCCCCTCGGAGTCGGCCATGGTCGCGGTCAACGGAGCCGAGTTGTATGTCGAGATACACGGAGCGGAGGATGCGCCGCCGGTGCTCTTCATCCACGGCCACGGCGGTGGTTTCCACTATGTGAAGTACCAAGCGGGGCTGCTCTCCCAAGACCTGCGGTTGATCGCGCCGGATCAGCGCGGCGTCCTGCGATCGAGCGCGCTGCCACCTGGCGGGCCGCTCGACGTACCACTGCTGCTGGCAGACTTCGAGGCCTTGCGCCAACACCTTGGCATCGACCGATGGGCGATCATCGCGCACTCCGCTGGTGGCCACTACGCGGTCGACTACGCCATCAATCACCCGGCGTCGGTCAATGCGGTCGTCTTCGACTGCCCGTGCTGGGATTTCGACGTCAGCGACCGGTACCGGCTGCCATTGTTCGGGCGCCTGTACGACGAGTTGGGTGACAGCGAGCGGGCCGAGAGATGTCGGATGCTGGCGTCGTCACCCCGGCCCCTCACCGCCGACGACCGGACATACGAACTGGCCTTCGGGCTCGGCGAACGGTTCCTGGAGCTGAGCTTCCATGATCGCCGCGACGCCCGTGCGTTCCAGCGGGTCGGCGAGCAGGCGGACTTCCCGCCAGAGCTCTGGGAACGTGGCAGCAGCCACGGCGCCCTGCTGCCCGTTCTCTATGACTCCCGGCTGAAGCGGCTCAAGGAGCTCACTCAACCCTCGTTGCTGATCCATGGTGTCGACGACCTCGCCGCGCCACCCATGGCGATAGACGCCTACCGCGCAAACGTCCCAGACGGCCGGATCGCGACCTTCCACCGATCCGGCCACTTCCCGCACGCTGAGGAGCCGGCCCGCTACGCCGAGGTGGTTCGTGCCTTCGTCACCGAACACGCTTCCTGAATCGGGCTGGTGCAATGCGCAGGCGGAGGGGGAGGGAGATGTGCGTCAGTCCGTCATCCAAGGACGGAGCTTCTCGGGGTTCCGTACGCCCCAGATGTGCTTGATCCGGTCGCCTGCGATCTCGAACGCGAGCACCCCCACGGTGACGCCGTCTTTCTGAGCCACCAGACCGGGCTGACCGTTGACCGTACGCTCCAGGAGCGTCAGGTCGGGTGCCCGCCCGGCGAGGTCGACGGCGTGCCGCGCGACCTGCTCGCGACCTTCGATCGGGCGGAGCAGAGCCCTGACCAGGCCGCCACCGTCGCTGATCAACGTGACGTCGGGGTCGAGAAGGCTGACGAGGGCGTCGATGTCCTTGGCCTCCCATGCCCGTTTGAAGTTCCTGATGAGGTCGGCGCGCTGGGCTGTCGAAGTCACGGGAGTCTGCGACGCGTCAATGCGACGGCGGGCCGACGAGGCCAGCTGGCGGCAGGCCGCCGGCGTACGGCCGACGATCTCTGCCACTTCGGCGAAGGGGTAGCGGAAGACATCGTGCAGGATGAACGCGACCCGCTCGGCCGGAGTCATCGACTCGAGCACGACGAGGAAGGCCATGCTGATCGACTCGTCGAGGGTGACCCGGTCGGCTGGGTCGACGGTAGTGCCGCCTGACTGCCCGTTGATCCACTCCGTACCATCAGGCACCGGCTCCGGGATCCACTCGCCCACGTAGCTCTCCCGCCTGACCCGTGCCGAGCCGAGCAGGTCGAGGCAGATGCGACTGGCGACCTTCGTCAGCCAGCCGCCGGGGGACTCGATGGCCTCCTGCTGCTGTCGGGACATGGCGTACCAGCGGACGTACGTCTCCTGTACGACATCCTCAGCATCGGCAAGGGAACCGAGGAGCCGGTACGCGAGATTGATCAGGCGACGTCGCTCGCTCATGATCACGCTCAGGCTCGGATCGAGCGGGCCGTCTCCTGGCTCGGATTGGGTGCTCATGGTGTCGCCGACTCCCTTGGTCGCAGCTGCCCTCAACGGTTCGACGAGATACCGCAGCGAAATGTGAGGTTGGCCCGTCGCCTCACATTCCCAGCGGTTGTGTCGTCGGACTGCTGACTCACCATCCTGCACGCGGCAGGGCGCTGTGACCCCACCAGGTCGCGGGTCGCGCGGCACCGCTGAGATCGAGAAGGGAAGACCCCGCAATGTCCACACCCACGACGACCACCCAAGACGACCTTCGGTCGCGTCTCCCCGACCCCAACCAGTTCTTCCCCGAGCTGGGTGGAGTCGCCGCGGCCATAACCAAGGCGACCCTGAACGGTTCGATTCCCCACACCACCATCCACCTGATGCAGCTGCGCGCCGGGCAGATCGTCGGCAGCACGTACCACACCGTCCGGCAAGCCGACCTCCTCCGCAAGGCCGGGGAGACAGAGGAGCGCATCACCGCCGTGGCGTCATGGCAGGACGCCCCCTACTTCACCGACGCCGAACGGGTCGCACTGGAGCTCGTGGAGGCCGTCCTCACGCCGAACCCGTTCGGTGAGCGCGTCTCCGACGAACTCTTCGCCAGGGCAGCCGCCCACTATGACGACAAGGCGATCTGGACGCTCACCCTGGTGATCGCCCAGATGCTCTTCTTCCTCCCGGTCGCTCTCATCGGCAAGCCGATCCCGGGAAAGCCCATCGGGAAGAACTACAACAAGTAACGCAGGCTCAGGGTGAGGACACGCAAACCGTGCCTCCTGAGCGCGGCCAGCGAGGCTGGCGCGTCACCTCACATTCCGAAGGTTTGTCTCGTCGTATTGCTGAGACGAACATCTACCGCACAGGGAGACCTCTCGATGAACGTGTTCTTGTGGATCGTGCAGGCGTTCCTGGCCGCCTCGTTCACCGTGTCCGGCCTGATCAAAGCCACCCGGCCCAAGGACAGGCTGCGTGGCATGTTTCCGTGGGTGGAGGACTTCTCCCAGGCGACCGTACGGTTCATCGGTGTGATGGGTCTGCTCGGCGGGATCGGGATGATCCTGCCGGCCGTCACCGGCATCGCGACCGTCCTGACACCGCTCGCCGGGGTCGGGATCGCGGTCCTGATGGTCCTGGCGGCGGCCGTGCACGTCCGCCGTGAAGAGTCGTCCGCGATCATGGTCAACGCCATTTTGTTCGTGCTCGCCGCATTCGTTGCCTGGGGTCGATTCGGCCCCTACGGCTGGTGACCGCCGGAGCGGCGCACTGTCCCCACCCCGGACGGCTGGAAGTTCGCAGAGCGCGTCTACGAGGTCAAGTACGTCGCGACACCACTCCGCTACCGGGCTCCGCGCCCCACGCAGCGAGGGGTGCTCGCTAGCCCGGCGATCGAGAACGGGCATGTCTCGGCCGCGGAGGTCGCGATCGGGCACCCGGGGAAGTGGCTCGACGGAGCCTGGCGACGCACTGGCCCTGGCCCCGTTGTTCACGTCTGAACGGCCGGCTGTCGGTGACCCGTGGCATCCTGCCGTGATGGGTGACGACGAGCGGCTCACCGCGAAGCAGTTCCAGCTGGCGGGCGGCGTCGAGGACTGGCGGGTGCTCGCCTTCGGGGCGAGCGCCTGGTTCGCGGCGTCGTCGCATACCGCCGGCGCGGCGCTCGTTCGCCGCGTCGCCGAACTCACCGGCAACGCGGGTCGCCTGCCGGATGTCGACCTGCGCGTTGATGGGGTTCATGTGCGGATCCGCACGCCAGGTTCTCCGGGCCTGACCCTGGCTGACGTGGCGGTCGCGCGCGCGATCTCGGCGGCTGCTCAAGACCTTGGCCTGGCTGCCGATCCGTCGGCGGTGCACACCGTGCAGCTTGCGATCGACACGCTCGACAAGCCTTCGGTGATGTCGTTCTGGCGCGCCGTGCTTGGGTACGAACGCCTGGGCGACGACGACCTCGTGGACGCGATGCGGCGGGATCCTGCGATCTGGTTCCAGCAGCAGGATCAGCCACGTCCGCTGCGCAATCGGATTCACGTCGATGTCGCTCGCCCGCATGCGCTGGCCCTCGAAGGGGTGGAGGAGGCCAAGGCGGTCGGCGGCCGTGAGGCGTATGTCGGTGAGGGCTACGGCACGCTCGCCGACGCCGAGGGGAACGAGGCGGACGTCATTCCTGACGACGAGCTGAGCGGGGGAGGGGAGACAGCCAACTGGCGGGTGTTGTTCGGCGCGATGACGTTCTACCCAGTCACCTCGCCCTTGCGGGCAGCCGAGCTGGCCGTCGTCGTGGCCGGCCTGGCCGACAACGCAGGCCTGCCGCTCCTGGTGGACGTACGCCCGGACGGCGTCACGATCGACACCGGCAAGGACCAGTGGGAGGACGAGCGGTTCGGTGACCTGGCTCGCCGGGTCCAGGCGGCGGCGCGCGGCATGGCACTGACCGCGGACCCGACTCCCCTGCGCTTCGTACAGATCGGGATCGACGCGGTCGACATCCCTGCGGTCCGGGGCTTCTGGCGGGCTGTTCTCGGGTACGAGTACGACCCTCGGCCCGAAGTCACCGACATCTACGATCCGCGCCGGCTCAATCTGCCGATCTTCTTCCAACAGATGCCGGCCTCGGAGGAGGCCCGACGCAAGCAGCGCAACCGAATCCACGTTGACGTTTTCGTCCCCGACGACCAAGCGCGAGCGCGCATCGACAAGGCCGTCGCCGCCGGGGGACGGATCGTGTACGACGACGAGGCGCCGGAGTGGTGGACCCTTGCCGACCCCGAAGGTAATGAGGTGGACATCGCCGTCTCGGTCGGGCGTGAAGAACTCTGGTTGGCCACTCAAGCAGACGCGGACTAGTCCGTGGTCGCTGGACGGCACCTAGGTTGATCAACTGGCTGAGCGTGGTTGTGTTCGCTCTCAGTGGCGACGAGCGGTGATGATCCAGGCGCGGGAGTTGAACCAGACACCGTCGTTGCTCAGGTGCGCCGAGAGCGTCTCGTGCAGACGGCCGACCGCGCGAGCCGCGGCGGCGGGGTCCAGCCGGTTCAGTACTTCGCTGGTGCAGGTGAAGCCGCGGACCCAGCGGCTACGTCTGGACCGTAGTAGACCGGTTCGTGGACGTCGGTGAAGGCGATGTCGGCGAACCCCGCGGCGCCCAGGATCTGCTTCACGGTCGGCGGGTCGCCGAGCGAGAACGGATCCGGGCCGGCGGAAGCGGTGGCTACTGGCCCCTGGGGTCCTGCGAGGGATTGGTGGATGGCGACGTCCCACTCATTGCGTTCGTGGGGCTGCCAGACCATCATCACCAGGCGTCCGGCTGGGCGCAGCGCCCGTCTGATGTTGGCGAACGCGGCGACGGGGTCGTCGAAGAACATCGTGCCGAACCTGCTGATCGCCCGGTTGAAGCGCTCGGGCGGTAAGCGGTGGACCTGTGCGTTGGCGTGCTCGAAGGTGACGTTGCGCAGCCCTTCGGTCTGGGCAAGCTTGCGGGCACGCTCGACGGCGGGTGCGGAGATGTCGACCCCGAGCGCACTGCCTGCCTGTGCTCTGCGCGCGGCCTGTCGGGTCGTCTGCCCGGACCCACATCCGATGTCGAGGACGTCGTCCTGGAGCTGGACGCCACAAGCCCGGCGTAGTACCTGGTTGTGCCGCCGCAGTTCGGCGTCGTAGCCGCTGGGGCCGGGCGCGTGTTCGCTTACAGGGGGTCGCACCGCGGTTCCTTTCGCGCCAGTCGGGTTGCCTGGGCGCTGATGCTAACCGGTGTCCACCACGATGGCACCCCGCCACTCAGCCGCCTGGAGCCGGTCAGCTCGTCGAAGACCGGCCGGAATCTGGAGCGCGTGGAGAGGCACGCCGCGATGCTAGTGATCAACGAGCAGTCCTTGCTCTGCGGCGTAGGCCTCGAGGCGGTCGGCCAGCTCGTGTGGGCGGCTCAGCGCCGGGGTGTGCCCACCGTCGATCTCGTCCGGGGGGATGCCCAGGCGCTCTTGGGCGACGCGGCGCAGAAAACCCGTGGGGAACAGGCGGTCGTCGCGACAGATCAAAACCTGCGTGGGGACGTCGGGCCAGGCCCGAAGCGGGGACGGTTCCCCCATCCGGGCCTCGGACTGGGCGCGGCCCCGCTTCAGCGCCTCGGCAGCCAGCTCCGGTGGGACATCCTGGTAGAACAGCGCGATGGCATCGTCGTAGCGGTCCCGCTCCTCCTCCTCGTATCTCGTATGGGCCCAGTAGTCTGCGGGCGCCTCTGCTGGCGCGGGGATCATGGGCGCGACCAGGACGAGAAGTTCCACCGCCACCCGGTCGCAGACAAGCGGGGCGGTGAAGCCGCCGAAA
>NZ_KB892815.1 GCF_000373925.1 Actinopolymorpha alba DSM 45243
CGATCTCGCGAGCTACCTCTGCCACCTTCCGCGACTGATCGATCACAGCCTTCGCCGCCTCTTCCTTAAACTCAGGAGAAAACGACCGCCGAGCCTTCGACATCCAGACACCCTTCCCATCTATTCCGGACATACTCTAGTGGGGCCGCAATCCGGAAAGAACGGGGCAGGTCAGCGGCCTTGGTGTGGCCGGTTCGGTGAGTGTAGTGAAGCTGTTCTACCTGGTGGGGTGTCAGATCGTCGAGGGCTTCGTGGGGGCGTTCGGTGTTGAACCAGTGCATCCATTCCTGGGTCGCGATTTCGACGTGCTCCAGGTTGGGCCATGGCCCGTCTGGGCGGATGAGTTCGGTCTTGTACAGGCCGATCTGGGACTCGGCGAGGGCGTTGTCGTAGGCTTAACCAGTGCGGCGACGTCCTCGGTGAGGGTGATCGTGGAGCGGTTCTTGTGCTGTTCGACGAGCTCGCGGGCGGCGCTGTTGCGATAGAGCGTGGTGCGGCCGAGGCCGGTCCGGGCCGCGACTTCGGTGAACGTGACGGTGTGCCCGGAAGTGTGGAGCTCGTTGCAGGCTTGGCGAATGCGGGTGAGAATGTCGGTGTTGGTCATCCGGCGGCCTCGGCGTTGCTGATCAGGGTGTCCAGTCGGGCGATGAGTTTGCAGTGTCGTTCGGCTTCGCTGATCCAGCCGCGGGCGTCGGCGGCCATGGACTGGGCCTCGACGCGCTGGGCTGCCAGGATCGGCAGCGAGCTGGCGTCGGTGTGGAAACTTGGGCAGTGTTCGCAGATGTTGGCGTAGGTGCAGGCGCCCTGAGCGGGTGCACGCAGACAGAATCCTCCAGCGAGGCGGGACTTGATCAGCGGGGTGTTTTTCCAATCTCTGCCACCGGTGATGTCGGTCAGCGGCAGATTCGTCTTGCCGGCTTGGGAATCCCGGATTGTTGTTTGGCCAGGGTGAGAGCCTTTTCGTACTCGTTGCGGACGGTGCTGTCAAACAGCCGCCCGTAGCGCAGGCTCATCTCGGCCGAGACGTGCCCGAGCAACGCCATCAGTGATTGCAGGGAAACTCCGGCGTTGACCAGCGCGGTGGCGTAGGTATGACGGAGCTGGTGCGGGGTAATCTGGCCCAGTCCGGCTCGTTCGGCCGCACGTCGCGGTTCTGCCCGGACAGCGTTGGAGGACAAGCGTTTGCCGTGGTGGGTGAACAAGAACTGTGCCCGGCGGCGGTAACGTGGGTGCGGCAACGGTCGGCCTGCGGTGCGGATCTCGACGATGTGGTCGATCAGATCCAGGATCGGCTCGTCGAGCGGCCACCATCCGTTCGGTGTCCATCGACTCGGGGGCGCCGGACGGCCTCGAACGCCTCGTCGGCCGGTCGCGCGCCACGCTGCTCGTCGCCCTCGAGCACCACGGGACTTACAGCCACGACCGGCATGGCCCTGGGGTCCGTCGGCGGCCACCTCAAGGTGCTCCTCGCCGCGGGCGTCGTCCTCCGGCTCCGCCGCGGGCGCCCCGGGCGGGTAGTTCTCCCCATGTACGTGTGCCGGGTGCGCCCCTACGGTCGGGCTCGGGCAGGAGCAACTGCCCCACCACCACGGAACACGCGGCTCGGCTCCGGCCACGAGCACGTGGATCGAGGCTATCTATCCTGGCGGCCGTATCTGCGGTGCCAACAAGATCATTGGGGACCGGAGCGCGGCAGCACATCTGTATACCTTGTTTGAGGAGGTGCGGCCGCAGCGGCGAGCTGTGTCGGTGCTGCGGGATATGGTCGCGCGGCTGGTAGGGCCGATGGGGTGCGAACGCTGGGATGTGTTGGTGTCGGGCTGTCAGCCGGAGCGGGCCCGCCTCGAGCGCCGGTAGTCACTCGGCCGGACTTGGTGGTGGCGGGTGAACGCCACGCTGAGCGCGTACGCGTTCGTCGAAGTGCCGGGCGAACGCCGCGCGCGACGATCCGACCTTGGTCGCGAGCTCGCCTACAGTCCAAGCATGCGCGGCGTTGTCGTGCATGAGTCGGAGCGCATCGCCCACGAGCGGGTCGGTACGGGCTGCGTACCACGACGGAGGTCGCGCGTCCGGGCGGGCGAACCACGCTCGCAGCGCGCGGATGAGGAGGAGGTCCAGCAGCCGGTCGAGGACAGGCCCGTTGACCGGGCTCGTCGCGGGCGACGTCGGCGGCCACGAGGGCGAGGGGTGAGTCGGCGAGCTCGTGCCCGGCGACGGGGCACAGGTCGACGAGTCGCACAAGGCCGCCGCGTCCCAGGTCCCCAAGCCGCGCGACGACCGCACGCCAACCGCCGAGGAGATCGGCGCGGTCGTCGACCAGGTGGTTGCCGACGTGTCCGCCGGGTGAGGCCTGCGAGGGCGAGCCTGGCAGGGACGACGAGCCAGGCAGCGATGCGCCGCCCATTGCAGACGAGCAGATCGACGCACGACTGGCTGCCTACTGTGTCGCCCGCAACGACTGCAGCGGGCCACCCGTGCGAGCCGGCAGGGAAGGGGCTGACGGAAAGCCCTGCACCACTTACCGATGCACCCGATCCAGACGGCGACCAAACAACCCGTGTGAGGTCGCCGAGCCGTCGCCATGACCCTGACGCTACAGCGCTCGACGGGCAGAAGGACTGCTTCGTGCGAGCCGCGCTCGACACCAGGGCAGGCTGATGCTGTTCACCAAGGCCTCCTGGCGGGCCGCCGGCGAGCGGGCTATCAGAACGCTCGAGCAGGCGCTCCTCGCGGTTCTCGGCGCGAACGCGACCGGTCTGCTCGACGCGCCGTGGGTCGGCTCCCTGTCGGCCGCTTTCCTCTCGCTGCTGACATCGGTCTCGTTCGGCGGGATCGTGTCACGCGGGCCGTCGCTCGGTGGGGAGCGGCTGCCCCGCGAGTAGCCTGAAATCGCGGCGCACACCGAAACGCCGCGGCCCCACCTAGGGTCAGGGGTCGGGGCGCTTCTTCGCGTTAGGGCGACTCCGGGGATTCGGTTACTGCTTTTGGTGGTACGTAACTTGTCAGATCTGCTTCCCCTCGAAGTCGATCCCTGGCCCCGGGCCGGGACCCCGCAGCTGTTCACCCTGTCCCGCCCGGGGCCGACAAAGCGCCCCCGATCCATCCCGAGTCGGGGGCGCCGTGGAGCACACCCTCAGCGCACGCTCGGGCCCGGTACGGACGTTGACCTGCGCAAACAGCCTCGGCCGGCATATTTCCTGCTACAGCCTCAGCGCCAGCGGCAACCAGAAGCGTCCCGGCCGATCCTCCATTGGGCCGGGGCGCCCTTTGTAGATCCACGAAAACCGTCCCGGTGTTCGACAGCGGTTCGATGGGAGGCGCTGCGCGACGCGCTGCCGTGCAAGGAGGTCTGGGTGGTCGGCGCTCACTCCTTTCGCGACCCGGAGGAGGACTTGCCCGCCAGCTGGCCTTTTCCGCCCGCCGTCGCATCTGCGCCGCGCAGGCTCACACCACTCCGGCAACTCAGCGCGCCGACATCGTCAGGGACTTCAAACAGGCATGGGAAGCCAAGGACATCAACGCCCTCATCGGCCTCCTCGACCCCGACGCCACGGCGATCGGCGACGGCGGCGGACTCGTCAGCGCCGAGCTCCGCCCGGTCGGAGGCGCCGAGCAGATCGCGCGCACCCTAGTCAATATCGCCGGTAGGGCATCCGACCTGACGATTCTGGAGCGTATGCTCAACGGCCAGCCCGGCCTGGTGGCGCAGCTGGATGGGGTCACCGTGACGGTGATGGCGTTCGACGTCGCCGGCGACCGGATCAAGCACATCTGGGCGGTACGCAACCCTGACAAGCTGCGGTCCTGGACGACCGGCTGACGCTTCTCCATACCCCGGGGGGCGCTCCAGGCAACGAGAAGGAACCAATACCACCATGACGATCGGAACGAACACCGTCGACCAGCTCGCCCTCCTCGCTGAGGCGCCACTGCGCCAGGCCCGCAACTCCGCTGCTTTCTGGGCCGCGACCGGTCGGGCCCGTGGCCACGAAGTGATCCGCCGCCGCAGTTTCCTCGCTGTCGCCGGTGACGAGCGCGCGGGCCTGCGCGTCCTGATTCAGGAGCCCGACCTCGGCGCCGACGAGGTGGCCGAGATCACCGAGCTGGCGAGCCGTGCCACAGGCCCGGTGGACGCCGAGGACCCGTTCAGCTCGACCGATCTGAGCCACCTGGACATGCGTAGCTGGCAAATGCCTGTGATGCTGCGCCAGCCCGGCCCCGTGGCCGAACCGGCGATGGACGTGAGCCGGGTGCGGAACGAGGAGGACCTGCGCGCGGCCGAACGTGCCGTGATCGCAAGCTTCGAGCTGGCCAGGTTCGAACCCTATCTGGGCGGCGAGGTGTTCCCTATGGCCCTGATCGAGCAGCCGGGTGTGGACGTGTTCATCGCGCATCTTGACGGTGAGGTCGCCGGGGCGTGCGTCACCGTCGTGGCGAACGGGTTCGGCAGCCATTACTGGGTCGGAACCCTGTCGGCTTTCCGTTCCCGTGGCGTGGGGCGGGCGGTCATGCTGGGGTCCCTCGCTCATCTGGTGGACCGGCCGGTCACGCTCACGGCTTCGCGGCTGGGTAGGCTGCTGTACGAGTCCCTCGGCTTCAACGCAGCGACGGCTTCGACCTGGTGGTCCTCGCGATAACGCTCGGGCACTCGGGCATGCACGCACGTGGCCGCGATGCGCGCGCTGTTGTAGCTGGGGCCTGACCGATCCTTGCCCTCGCTCGCCGCTGGTGCTCCGGTCCCCGAACTAGACCACCAGCTGCAGTAGATTTCCGGCGCAGGGCCTTCAGTTGGGGCCGTCGACGTCTTCGGAATTGTCGAACCCAGGATCTGTAACGGCGAAATGGTGCTCCTGGGTGACGACGGTCGTCCCGACTTCCACGCTCTCCGGGGTCGCTTGGGAGCCCGTTCCGGTCGCGCTGGTCGAAACGCACCCGGGCCAAGCTGCCATCGTGTTGGCCCACCGGTAGCCGTCTGGGAGGAATCAACGTCAACACTGGTGTCGGCGACAGCTGGTCACAGCATCCGCTGGGGCAACTCATCGAGGCAACTCGGCAACGGCTCTGACCGGCCGTATCACCGCCGAAGCTGACCCCGTCCAGCGCCGCCGTACACACGGAACCCTGCCCACCCGATCAATCAACCCGGACGTCACCAACCATGGCGCGTCGCACCGACCAGCGACCAAGATCGTTCTCAGCACTAACGGCTGTACCGCTGTATCAAGCCCGTCCTCCTACGCCGAGACCGGCTTGTCGGGATCGAGGTGGCGGTAGATCGTGGCGCGGCTGACGCCAAGCCGGTCAGCGATCTGCTGGACGGTGTAGCGGCGCTTGGCCGTCATCGCCCTTCATCTCGTACAGCGCGCGGGCCGTCTCCACGCCGTGGGACAGACCGGGAATGCACCTTACGACGTACAACTGCTGACCCCGGGCGGAAGGACGATCACCTGCGCAACGGGTCTCCCTGCTCATCTTCGCCGACCAGGTGAAACGACGTCCGCCACTGGCGTCATCTCGTAGGCCGGGATCTCCGCGGCCAGGCAGTAGAAGGCGTACGCCTAGCTAGGCTCGTCTGTCTGTTCCCGCTCGCGCGCTCTCTTCGACCGCATGTAGTCGCGCATGTAGCCCCGCACGTGATTAGGGTTCTGCTCCCTCCATTTAGCGATTCGTTCGCGCTGGCAGGCACGGCAACGCCACACGTTCCCGTACATCGCCCATTCCGTTGGATTGTGGCCATGACGGCACCGCCTCGCCGGTCTAGGTCGGCCATTGTCACTATTGGTCATGCCCCACATGCTAGACGGGCGGAATTACTTACATTCATTCGCCTTGAAAGGTCTCTCATTTCTGCCTATCCACCAAACGATGACCGCAATAACGACAACGCGATACTGCGGCACAACCGATCCGGGCGATATCTCCCTCTAATTACCATCACTTCCGCAGCTGGACGGCTTGCGTTACTAACATCTGCGTCGTACCGTTAGTAACGCACGTCGCAGGTAGCCCTCGTAGGGGAGCGGCGCACGCGCGCCGCCACGGGATGGGAGCGGGAAGCTCGGCCGAACCACCGAGGCCCGGGATCCACGGGGCCCGACCCTCACGTCCCCTTCGTTTATCTGCCATTACCGTGACCGGCACCCAAACAGCTTCGACTCTCGCTGCGGACGTCCGGTCTCGTCGATATCCCCACCGCTGATGTCCTCGCAATCGCGAGCGCATAAGGAACAACTGCATAACAATTGGACAGTGAAGACGCCTGAAGGACGAGCAAAACTTGTCCAGGGAGGCCGAGAAGCCCGCGAGGGCGGAACGGAACCAAGCATGGTTCAACAACTCAACGGGGCGAACGTCATCTACGGAGCCGCTGTCACCCCTTATCCTGGCACTGGCCGGACCTACGCCCAAGAAGTCGCGCAGCACAACGTCGACTGTGGCCATGAGATGAAGATGCTGCGCACCTACGACAGTGGTCGCCCCCTTTACTGGACCACCAGGTCCGGATCGAGCAGCACGATCCCTGCCACCCCTGGCTGGGAGACCCGGGCCAGCTGGCACAGCATGAAGCCAGACGCAGAAGATATGGCCGCCGGTGCGCTTGACGCCTGGGCCACCGCCTACCTCAACTCCATCCCAATCACCGGCGTGCCACGCTTCCTGACCATCTGGCACGAGCCGGAGAGCAAGGTGAGGGACGGGGTATTCACGGCCAGCACCTGGAAGAACGCCTGCTACCGGTTCGGCCAGATCGTGCGCTCGGTGGGCCACCCTGATGTGACGTACGGCCCGATATTCGCGTCAAAGTTCACGCTCACCAACGCCACATACCACGTACCGGCCATCATGGCATCGAACTCCACGCCACTGTTCAGCGTCAGCGACTTCGTGGGCTGGAACCCCTACCACGAGGCGTCGAGCTTCGGCACTTACAACCCTGCCCTCTACACCCCCGAGTATTACTTCGATGACATCAACGCCTGGATGAACTCCAACGCTCCCGACATTCCGATGGCGTTCGGAGAAACGGGGTTCGTACCCAACCCATCCGATGTCAACGCCCGAGCGGACTGGCTCAACGCGGTAGCCACCTGGGTCGAGACCCACCAGCTCCTGGCCTGCTGCTACTTCGACGCATCCGTCTCGACACCCTGGTGGCTGCGCCGCACCGCCGCCTCCACCGCCCTCGACGCAGCCTCCGCAACCTGCTGGGGCGAGAAGTACACCCGATTGGGGAACACCATGCGCATGGTCACCGTCAACGTCATTACTGACGGGAATGGCTATTTCACCTATCTCGACCCGCTGGACTTCACCAACGTCGTCGCCTCCGCCAACCAACCCCAAGGCGGAACGAACAACGTCCAGGCCATCTCAGCCCGCAAGTCAGCCGCCAAGACCGTCACCGGCCGAGCCACCAACGTCGCCGGAGCAGTCACGAACGCCACCATCACCATCAACCTGATCCTCGGCTAGGGCGTGTTTCAAAGTCGCGGCCGACCGGCCGGCCCGCCCGGCCCGATGCTGTCGCCGGCAGGCTCCTCCGGTCCCGCGGTGCTGACGTAGCGGAACAGCCTCCGTGGTCCAGATCCCAGCCAGCGGGCAGAGTGCCCTGGCGCTCTCGACGAATCCGTCGTCCTCGCCCGTCACTTCGACCAGGTCGCCCGCCTCCAGCGGCGGGTCGCGAGTCGCGTTCGTCGAGGATGTACGCACATGTGCCGACGGGCCATAGGGCATTGGCGAGGAGGAACTCCGCACGCTCCGAGCGCCGTGCGGTCTTCACGATCCTTGTCTGTCGCTCAGTACAGAGACCTACCCGGCGCCTTGTTGGGCCGCTTCGTACATCATCTTGGCCACGGTGGAAGGCGCGGGGTGGCGAAATTGATGAATTCCATCCCCGTCGGCGCCGATGACCGCGAGGTCGTCGGGCAGGCGTACCTGTCGTGAGCGGGCTTCGGCGAGGACGCCGATCGCCATGCGGTCCCCGCCAACGAAGATGGCAGTCGGTGGGGTTCGGAGCCGACAGGAGGCTTCCGGTCGCCCGCGTTCCGCTGTCCTCGAAGCCATCCCCATGCTCCATCATGGGCACGAAGCCCGAGGCGGCGTAGAAGTCGAGATAGGTGCGACGCCGCTCCATGGCGTTCCAACTGTCCTTCGTGCCAGCGATGTGAGCGATGCGGTGTGCCCGAGACGGGCGAGATGGTGTAGGGCGAGCAAGGATCCGCTGTAGTCGTCAGTGTTGACGGTGCCGATGCCGGACTCGTCGGTGACGCCTGAGTTGACGGCCACGACGGGGAGTCGGACCTCGCGGAGCGCCATTTCCGGACGGTCCCGTGCATGGACTCCTAAGCTTTGATGCGATGACGGAGCGGGGCCTCCGCTTGTCGACGATCAAATAATTCCCCAGAATCGGCGATTTCCGATCACGATCTTCGGCTCTGGCCCAAATTGCGTGAAACTGGCCACGGACGGTGACGATCTTAGGAGGCGCCGGTCTTTGGCGAGACTTCCGTTCGCTGTGATCAGCTGTAGATTTCGATCTTTGTGCCGGGACTGTGCGTGAGCGGTTGTGGTGTATTGCTGAATTCTTGTAATAACCAAGTCTTGACCTTGTCGCGCGCGTGTTAACAGGACAAGGAAAGCCCTTCTTGTGGAGATTCGATTTCGACCAAGAAAACGGACTCCGCAAGAAGGGCAGTTCGATTGTACCTTTCGTTGTCCCGGCTGCTGCCGCATTTGGCCGGCCTCGTCGATGTCAGTGTCGAACGGGTCGAGTCACGGTTAGTGCTCTTTGGACGATCGGCCAGCGGGCAGGCTGAGTGCCCGCGGTGCGGGACGGCGGCGGTGCGGGTGCACAGCTGCTACTCGCGTCGGCTGGCCGACGCCGCGGTAGCGGGGTCGCCGGTAGTGATCAAGCTGCAGGTGCGGCGTTTCTTCTGCGGCGTGGATGCGTGCCCGGCAAAGACGTTCGCCGAGCAGATTCCCGGACTGACTACCCGATACGCGCGGCGTACCCCGTTACTGAGCAAGCTTTTAGAAACGATCGCGATCGCCCTGGCTGGTCGGGCCGGCGCCCGGCTGGCCACCCGCCTAGGGGTTCCGGTCGGCCGGTCCACGCTGCTGCGCTTGATCCGAGCCATACCCGACCCACAGATCGGCAACGTCGCCGTGCTCGGCGTCGACGACTTCGCGCTGCGTCGCGGACACGTCTACGGCACGGTCCTGGTGGACATGGACACCCACAGACCCCTCGACCTGCTGCCCGACCGCGAAGCAGACACCTTCGCTGACTGGCTTGCCGAGCATCCCGGCACCAAGGTGATCTGCCGAGACCGAGCCGGCGCCTACGCCGAAGGCGGCCGCACCGGTGCGCCCGAGGCGATCCAGGTCGCCGACCGCTGGCACTTGTGGCACAACCTCGCCAAGCACGTCGAGAAGACCGTCGCCGCCCATCGCGGTTGTCTCACCCCACTCCCCGCTGGCGACAACGACTCACAGACCGAGGACCAGGCCGAGGAGGATATTCGGCAACCTGCGCCTGTGCCGGTCATGGCGGCCGAACAGCCACTCGACCACGCTCCGGACCAATCATTCGACGCAACGCTTGACGTGTGTGGGCGCCAGCGGCGCCTCGTCACCCGCACACAGGAACGCTACGCCGCTGTCTGCGACCTGCTGGCCAAAGGCGAGTCCCTGGCGGGGATCTGCCGCACCCTGGGGCTGGACCGCAAGACCGTGCAACGATTCGCCCGCGCTACCAGCCTCGACGAACTGGTGGTGAAGGCCACCAACCGTGCCAGCAAGCTCGATCCGTTCAAGCCCTACCTGCACCAGCGGTGGAACCAAGGCTGCACCGACATCCCCACCCTGCGGAACTGCAGGCCCGAGGCTGGTCGGGCAGCGTGCAAACCGTCCGCCGCTACCTCCGGCCGTTCCGCCACCACGCCGTTGCGCCGCCAACAACACCCCCAGTACCGAAACCCCGGCAGATCACCCGCTGGATCCTCACCCACCCCGACCACCTCGACACCGATCAGCACACCAAACTCGACGAAGCACAGTCGCACTGCCCCGAGCTGAAGATGACCGCGACGCACGTGTCGACTTTCGCCGAGATCATGGCCCATCTCCACGGCGACAAAGACCGGCTGGAAGCCTGGATGAGCAACGTCGACGCCGACAATCTCCCGCACCTACATTCCTTCACCACCGGCCTACGCCGCGACCTTCAAGCCGTCATCAACGGGCTCACCACACGCTTCAACTCCGGACCAGTCGAAGGCAACATCAACAAGATCAAATACCTCAAACGGCAAATGTTCGGCCGCGCGAACTTCGACCTCCTCCGAAAACGAGTCCTACTCGCATGACACCCACCGACGACACGGACCGTAACGTTTCACGCAATTTGGGCCAGAGCCCGATCTTCCCCACCCAGCCAGTCACAAGGCTCCTCATGGGGACGACGACCGGACCACTCCACGAGGAGAACCCGCCGTCAGCCACGAGCCGAGGGGCTGTGCCCGGGCGGGCAGGAGCCGTATGCGTCGTGGGCCTCTATCTCTACCGGGTGGACCTCGCCAAACCGAGCCGAGTCCCGTCCCCGGCCCAGCGTGAGGCGCTGGAAAAGGCACTCGCCGCTCCGCCGCTGGTGCCGAGCCTGCCGCCGCGACGTGGGTTACTGCGTGTCCCGGAAGCTCGGGCCCTGCGGTGGTGACTGCGCGACCACTGGCGCGCCGTGGATGGCGGTGGCCTGCGCGTAGACCACGACGGGTGCCCCGCGAGCTGCGTCCGCTCGTACGGCTCGCCCTCCAAGAGGGCTGGCGACTCGACACGACAGGCGGAACGCACCTGCGCCTCACCTCCCCCAGCTGCGCCGTCGTCTACTTCGGCGGCTCCCCGTCCGACCGGCGGGCCTGGCTGAACGTGCTGTGCGGGCGGGCTCAGCTTGGGGACGAGGGAATGCCTGGAAGGTCGATCTCGGGAATCCAGTCGCTGTCGGGATGGTGGGCAAGCCAGCCCTCGTCGTCGCCTGTCTTTTCGACGAAGCCGAGGAGCTGTGGAAGGCTCGGATGCCGATCGCCGTCGCGCCACACCAGTGACCACGGGAAGCACGGCTGCGGCCGGAGCCGGGCCATGCGGACCTCCACGTCGGCGGGCACGGGCCAGTCGCTATCGATCAGCATGCACGCGGTCGGATCCGAGCCGAGCATGTGGAGCATGTGATCCAGTCCCAGCTTGTGGCCTCCGGTGTCCAGCACCATTCCGAAATGCTCGGCGAACTGGCGATAAAACCCCATCACCTCCGGGGAAGTCGCTGTGGCGGGCATCCACAGGCGTTCGCGCCGTAGCTCGTCGACCTGGATGACCGCGGCGCCGGCGAGGCGGTGTGCTGTGGAAAGCCCGATCGCGCCCCGCGCCAGGTATACCGGCCGACTCCTCAGCCGAGCCCGCCATGGTCGGGCCAAGTCGTGGACGTGGCCGAAGGCGGCATCGATCTCCCCACGCTCCAGCGCGCCGGCGGCCGCTCTCAGGCTCCGGCGCATGCTGACTTCGACCAGCAGGGCAGGGTATTCACGGGTCAGACGGGAAACCAGGCGCAGTGGTGCGTGCACCTGTCCCATACGTCGATGCGCAGCGGCCGCGAGTTCGAGCGGGCCGCTGCTGCTGCGTCGGCGGCAATGATCAGCTCGCGGGCGTACGGCAGGAATCGAGCCCCTGCCACGCTCAGCTCCACACCGTGCTTGCCTCGTACGAAACAGCGGCTCACCGATGGTCTGCTCCAAGCGTTGGATCCGTTTGGACAGCGCCTGCTGGGTAACGAAGAGCGTTGCCGCGGCCCGACCGAAGTGTCGCCGCTCGGCCACCGCAATGAACCCGCGTACTTGAGCCAGGTCGGGATCCACGCTCGCTGACCTTAGGCGACAACCGATGTTGTCAACTTGCGCCAAGGATCTGTTGGACCCGTGCCCCCCTGCTGCGGTGTCCTAGACTCCCAACCGACCAGTACGCGAGAAGGAGTGGGCGATGGCGAGCAGGCTGGTGGTTTCGACTTCCTTGTCGTTGGACGGTGTGATGCAGGCTCCCGCCGGACCGGGCGAGGACGACTCCGGCGGTTTCCGGCAGGGTGGATGGATGGCGCCGCACGTGGACGAGGGGTTCGGCCAAGTCATGGGCGATGTGTTCGGGCGGGCCGACTCCATGCTGCTGGGGCGCCGATCGTACGACATCCTGGCCTCCTACTGGCCGAACGTGCCCGAGGCAGACGGTGCCGAGCAGATCAACGGCATGCGAAAGTACGTGACCACGCGGTCTCCGATGACCGCTGAGTGGCAGAACACCGAGGTTCTGGTGGGTGAGGCCGCCCAGACGATCGCCGATCTGAAGGAACGTACCGACCAGGTGATCCTCGTCCAGGGCAGCAGCGACCTGCTCAGCACGCTGCAGAAGGCCGAACTGGTCGACGAGTACCACCTGCTGGTCTTCCCCGTCGTCCTCGGTCAGGGCAAGCGCCTGTTCGCCGACGGAACCACCCCCGCCGGATTGGAACTCATCAAGTCGACCACCACCAAGACCGGCGTTGTCTATAGCGCCTACGAGCACGCGGGCAAGCCCTCCTACGGTTCCGCCGTGTAGCAGCGCGATACGGACGAACACCCAGCCATGTGACGCCGACGGGAGTCGCCTGACTCGCGGCTCCCCGCATCCCGGCTGAGCCGCTCGCTTAACCGGCGCCCCCTTGGAATTACTCATCTAGCCGCCGTGTGCCGCGCCGGGTACGTCACAACAGCCTCACAGCCAGGCGAACCAGCCACCACGGGGTACGACGGAGCGGTCTGGGGTCCAGCGAGCCGCCGTCGAAGGATTCGCAGACGAGTCGACAGTCCGCCGGATCCGCACGACGTTCGCTGGCACTGGCCTACTCGTTGCCGTCCATCCGGTGCGCCGACCATGGGAACGTGCCGCCGCGACAAGGATCATCCCCGTCACCCTCAGACGGCCCCGGACTCCCGAAGCTGTCATCGGACGCAAGGTGGTGAGGTGGCTGGTTCCTGGTTCGCCCGATCTCGGTGGCTCGCGTTGTCTGCGGGCTATGGGGAGACGCGCATGCCGGGAAAGTGGGCAACGACCTTGCGCCAGGCGTCCTTGCCTGCCTCGAACCCGGTGGAGGTGAGACTCGACATGAGCCGCCGGCTGAGTCTCAGCGGCACCGCCGGAAGCCAGTAAAAGAACAGGCCCACCACCAGGGTCAAGTGCGCTAAACGGCGTTCTCGGACACGCGCGCCGCCGCAGCGCGGTAGCGGGCTATGCCCGCCAGGGTGAGCACGGCCAGGATGGTCATCTCTGTCTTTGCCACGATCTGGCCGGGCAGGAATTCGAGCGATCCGAAGGCCAGGTACAGAAACAGGCAGGATTCGACCAGCAGCAGGCCAACGACGTTGGATGCGGCGACAGCGACGACGAAGCCGCGTCGGCGGTCTACACCGAGTCCTGAACGTCCACCAGCTCCGCGAGGTGGGCCCGGGAGTTCGGGCAGGTCGCGATGTCCTCGTGCGAGCAGTTCAGCCCGGCCTCGAGGAGATCGAGCGCCGACCGCAGCGCTGCCATCCTGGCCTGCAGCGCGCGGCGGTTGCGGCGCAGCACGTCCTTGCGTGCGGCGGTGTGGATCGAGGTGAGGAACTCCCGGATGTCCGGAAGCGGCAGGCCGGCCTGCTTCGCGCGCACGATCAACGCCACCCGGAACAGGTCGTCGCGGGTGTAGCGGCGGCGGCCGCCCTCGACGCGGGCGGGGGAGAGCAGGTCCACTGACTCCCAGTGGCGCAGTACGTGCGCCGGCAGGCCGAAATGGTCAGCCACCTGGCCGATCGTCATCGAGCTTGACTTCATGTCGACATTAGGTCTCACCACGGCGGGCATGTCCAGTCTCTTGCTGTCCTCGATGCCGGCGACGCGCAGCCCGCGGCCGTCGAGCTGCGCGCACGTTCCTACGAGTTGCTCGGCGACCTCGACCCCGAGATGATCGCCGTGGCCCGGGAGCGCTGGCCAGCCGGCGAGTTCCACGTCGGCGATGCCTGCGAGCTGCTGCTCGACGCCGGGTTCACCGACCCGGTCGTCGAGGTGCGCGGCGTTGTGCTCACCGACGACACCGCGCTCGCCCTGCTGCACCGGATCACCGACGAGGAGAACTGGCTCGCCAGGCCGAGCGCTTCCGCACGAACCGGATCTTCGTCGCGGTGCCGATGTTCCTCGTCGCCGCGCAGGGCAGCGTCAAGCTCGGGTCGAAGCGCGTTGTCGGGGGGCGATTTCCCTTCCGCACCATGGAAGTCGCCCCCAGTTCTCTCACCGGTTTCCGAGCTGTTGATCTTTGGTCATGTGTCGCCCGGCCACCGCACATCACCGGAACATCAGGGAGAGAGAAGGAGCTGGCGACCGCGCCACGTGGTCGCGGACGTGCCACCGGCCCTCGGACGAGACGTCGTTTACGGCAGGCGGGTGTCGACAAACGACCGATTACCGACACTCCACGGGTCTGGTGAGATGACCCGACCCCAGACTTGGAAGAGATCAACCGCCTCACCGCGATCGAGCGGGCCACCATCAACACGCTGCTGGATCAGGTCAACCATGACTACGAGAGCCGTTCCCGGTACGTCAGCGCGGACCGGCTGCGCAAGATGCTCCGCGACTACATCGAATACCGTCTGGGCGCCGTAGGCATCCACCCCGCGGTGTACTTCGTGCACCGCCGACACGCCCCTACCCTGGCCGCTCTGCGCGCCTTGGCAGCCCGATTCTCCGGTGAGGTGACCCGCATCCCGCTGCCCGATGTCGCCGAGGTGCGGCAGATGGTGGACGGCGCGTTCGGGGCCAAGGCCCAGGCCGACCTTGTGTCGCTGGCCTGCGACATCGCCCGCGCCCGGGCCGACCCCAAGGGCTTCCCGGTGCGCAAGCTCGACCAGCGCTACCACGCGGTGCGGCAGGCCGCCGAGGAGTATCAGGCCACTCTGGATACCGGACCTACGAGTCGTACCCGCGAGCGGCGGCGCGGGACGAGCTGTCGGCAAGCAAGCCGGGGGCTCCAGCCGGTCCGTGCCGGGGGTCTGCGGACGGGAGATCGCAGACCCCCGGCGATGACGCTCGCGACGCTCAGTCGGAGGCCGGCTTGTAGGTGAGGACCGTGACGCCGGAGGTGAAAGTGGTGGTGTCGGCGAGTTCGATGCCGGTGACGCTTTCGGGGCGGAACAGCGGCTCGCCCCGGCCCTTGAGGACGGGGTAGATCCAGACCCGGTACTCGTCGAGCAGTCCGGCCGTGGCCAGGTGGTCGGTGAGGTGGCCGTTGCCCCAGATGAGGATGTCGCCGCCGTCCTGCTCCTTGAGCTTGGTGATCTGAGCGGTGAGGTCGTCGCCCGGGACGACGACGGTCGGGTTCCATGCGGCGGTGTCGACCGGCTGGGAGGCCACCACGTACTTGGTTATGGCATTGACGTGGTCGGAGTAGGGGTTGCCGCCCATGTTCGGCCAGGCCTGAGCCATGCCTTCGTAGGTGATGCGGCCCAGCAGCAGCGCGTCGCAGCCGGTGGTCAGGGCCAAGGCGTAGGCCATGGCGTCCTCGCTGTTGTAGCTCAGGGACCACTCGTGCGGGTTGTCGATGAAGCCGTCGAGCGTGGTGTAGGTGGAAGCGATGATCTTTCGCATGATGTCTCCCTAGGAGTGCGTTGCAGGTAGATGTCGGTGGGGTGGGCGGTGCGGTCAGGCGGTTGCGCGAGTCCGGCGCCACGGAGTGCTGTCGACGAAGTGGGTGTCGAAGCGCTCTTGGACGGCCAGCAGCTCCCGGGGGTCGGCGCGGCCGCGGCGGACGCGGTCCAGCAGGCGGAAGTAGGCGAACCGCTCCACGCCCGGGGTGATCATGATCAGAACGTCGGCGCCTGATCCGGGAGCGGCCGCGAAGGCGTGGACGGTGTGCGGCGGGACCACGAGGGTGTCGCCGGCCTCGACGTCCACGGTCTCCTCGCCCACCAGGACCTGCAGCCGCCCGTCCAGGATGAAGAACATCTCGGCCGAGCCGCGGTGGTAGTGCGGGGTCGCGCCGTCCCTACCCCGCCCCAAAGTGGTGCGACTGACTCCCAGCAGGCCACCGGTGGCCGACGCGTCGGCCAGCAGCGCGATGGTGTCGGGCTCCGCACCGAGCAACTCGGCGTCCTGCAGGCGTATCACCAGAGGACTGAACCCCGGCTGCTCGTCCGGAGGCGGCCACGGCGTGTGTGTCTCTCTCACGACGGAGATAATTCCACGCCAGACAGTACGATGTCAAACTATACGTCGGTGGTTGTATTCGACCTCGAACTACAATGAGGGCATGAGCACCTCAGACACGCACGACCACACCCCGGCTTCTACCTCGGCCGGCACCACTCCCCTCAATCCACCCGTGAACAGTCCGGCAGCCGCCCCGGACGCGGTGGACGCGGTGGTCGACGCCTGGCGGCGGGAACGCCCGGACCTGGACCTGACCGCGATCGCGGTGGTCGGCCGACTAGGTCGCGTGAACCTTCTCCTTGGCCCCGCCCAGGAGCAGGTGTTCACCGAGTTCAGCCTGCAACGCGGCGAGTTCGACGTCCTAGCGGCGTTGCGCCGCTCTGGCGCCCCGTACGCCCTCAGCCCTTCACAGCTGTCTGACCTGCTGATGCTCTCCCGAGCGGGGATGACCAACCGTCTTGACCGGCTGGAGTCCGCCGGAATGATCGAACGCACCCTGGACAGTGCCGACCGGCGCAGCTTCCAGATCCGGCTCACCGACCAGGGCTACGCCACCGTCGACGCCGCCATGACTCAGCACACCGCCAACGTCACCACCCTGCTGGCCGACCTCACACCCCGGGAACTGACCAGCCTGGACACCCTGGCGCGCAAACTCCTACACCACCTGACCGACCCCGTCCGGTGAATTCCAGCAGCAGCGGGGCATGGCATGGCACTGCACTCCACCTGCCCCGGCGGCGGCATCGCCGGCGTCCCGCACAGCATCGCCGTCTTCAGACTCCCGATCAAGGACGCCCCTCCGGTAGCGACCCATCCCTCGTTTGCGGCTGGTGACACGTCCTTTAACGGCACCCGCACCTACCCAGGCTGACCGGCGCGTACCTCCACAGCCGTACGACCGGAGCCTCCATAGCGCCCGCTGCTCCTGCAGGCCGATCCAGTGCAGGGGAGCGCCCGGCCAGGTCGGGGGGAGCGGCATGGATCAGCGCCCGTATCCGGTCCTTGACTACGTCTTGGTCCAGGTCGGGGTCCACGTTCTCATGCGTCCAGCGCGGTCGCCACGGCGGCCGGGAGCAGTCGGTCGATCGTTTTGCGACCTTTGCCTCGTACCCGGATGACGGCGTACCCGTGAACGACGGGCGAGGAGGCAGAGCGGCTCGGCGACGAGAGCGCCAGGACCGCGAGGCGGAAGGCCCAGCCTTCGCGCAGAACCGCTTGCATGCGTTTCGCCAGCGTCTATCGCAGGTTCGGAAGCCTCGAAGACTTCGAAGCCGAGATCGCTGTGCTTCGCCGGCGTACCGACGCTGAACCACACGGACCTGTTGAAGCTGAAGTGCCCCATCTCAGACTGTGCTGCACGGCTCGACGAAAGTCGCCTACATGTGCTTGTGGCCGGCCCCGTAGCAGGTCACGCCCGGGCGCCTCTGGGGTGTCGGCCACCTGCACTAGTGTCCCTCGTCTTCCCCAGGGCTTGTGTTCACTTGGTCGGGCCTCGGCTTGTTGTTGCTGGACTGGCTGAGGTCGAGCTGGATCAGTGGACGGTCTCGTACGTGGCTCAGAAATGGATCATCGGCCGGCTCGTCCCACGCTTCGCGGCTTGTCCGGTGAATGTGGACGTCGAAGCCGAGCCGGTCGCGGGCCTGGCGTTCAAGAGTGTCTAGGTCGTCGAGGTCTGCCGTACCGACGACCAGCACGTCCAGGTCTGCGGGAACCGGCCCCGGTTCGCCGGCATGTCGGGCTGCCCATGATCCGTAGATGAACGCCTCGTCCACGCCTGAGACGCCCGCGAGTAGTTCGGTCATCACCGGCAGGCGACGACATGGACCGGCGTTCCGCGCAGGAGGAACGTGGTCGCGTGGAGGTGCCGCAGGTCGTGAAGCCGAGCGCGCGGAAGAGGTACAGCCGGCTTCGTCTCTGAGCCCTTCGGCTCGTTGTACGCCTTGATCAGCTTCGTCATGAGCTGCGACACCGTGTCGGGATAGAGCGGAAGTCCGAGCCCCGTCGCGAACACGAAGTCACCTCCGGCCCATGCCTCGCCAGCGAGAAGCTGCTCCTCAGCCTGCCGCTTACGATGCGCCCGGAGCACCCTCGCGGTGCCAGCATCGATCGGCACCGTGCGGCCACGCCCGCCCTTCGGTGACCCCTGTACCCGGCCTCCGTCGATCACGTCCGCCGAGGTCCGAAACGTCACCGCCCGAGAGTCGAGATCGACGTCTGCCCACCGCAGGTTGAGCAGTTCGCCGCGACGAGCACCGGTGAACGCCGCCAGGTGGAAGAACGCGTACAGGCGATGCTGCTGCGCGACGCCAAGGAAGAGCCGCAATTGGCTGGCATCCCAAACGGTTCCAGGTGCGTCGCGGTGCGTCTTCTTCGGCCGCTTGGCACGTTCAGCGGGGTTCACAGCCAGCACCTCGTCGACCTGCACGGCGTCGTTGAACGCCTTCCGTAGAACGGCGTGGACGTAATCAACAGTCCGCTGCGACAGCGGCCTACCACCCTCGCCACCGGATTCGAGGAGATCGCGGTAGAGCTTCGACAATGTAGCGGGACGTACGGCCTGCAGCCGCATTCCACCAATACGCGGCTTCACGTACACGCGGATGTTGTCCCGATAGCCAGCGAGCGTCTTAGGCTTGATCTCAACCGCGTGAGCCTCGATCCACGCATCGAGATACTCGCTGACCGTGAGGCGATTCCGATCGACGTACTCACCGCGCCTCGCCTTGACCCGTGCCTCGTCGCGGGCGGCCTTTGCAGCGTCCTCGGTGTCGAAACCTCCGACCCACCTGGGCTTGCTTACGCCTGTCTCGGGATCGGTGACGCGAATGACGTAGGACCATTTCCTGCCACGCCTCATGATCCCGTCTTTGAGCATGCCCATCAGGCGGCCGCCTCCTCGTGGCCGACGTTGAGGGACGCGACGTAGGCCCGCAAGTCGTCGACGCGGATCCGGCGAGCGCGGTCGATACGGACCGAGGGAAGGACGCCGGCCTTGATCAGTTCGTAGACCTTTGCTCGACTGAGGCTCAGTCGTTGAGCGGCTTCGGGGACCCGTAGTAGGAGCTTTTCCATGCCTGCGTTTCCTCCCGTTGTCGTGCGGCCTGCTGGGTTGCTGAATTAGCGTCGGCTGGTCCTGCCCTTCGTTTGGCGTCCTCGTATTGGGTTCGCCATCGGTTTCGTTCGGCGATTGTGTGGGCGATGACGGCGGTGTAGGTCGGCACGTCTTCCAGGTCGAGGGGGCGCCACAGGTAGCGGGGTTGTCCGTCGTCGCCGAGGATGGTTGCCGAACAGCGGTCGGTGTCTTCGATGTCGATGCCGGCGGTTCGAGGACGGTGCGGACGGCGGTGAACCCACGTCATCACGACGCCGGGTGGAACGAACCCGCCGCGCGGACTCCTCTCCGTCGTCGTCTTCGTTCTCGTCGTTGTCGTCCTGGTCCTCCTCGTCGGGTTGGGTGGGTACGGGGAGGGCGGGTTCTTCCTCGAATCGAGGCAGAGGGCCTGGTAACCCCGGTGCGCAGACGCGGCACGGTCGTTCGACCTCGCCCGCCGATGCGAAGACTCGGTGTCGAGCGGTACGCCAAGAGCAAGTGGAAGTTCGGGAACGTCGTTGCTTTTGGCGCCGACCGGGAAGCCTCGGGGCGGGCCTGGAGGCCGACCGACCAGACGAACACGGTCCGCCAGATTGATGCTGACGAGGAGATCGCCGAAGCGCTCTCGGTGCCCGTTGGCTCCCCTGTCGACGAGCGTCAGCGGCTTGTCCGCGCGCACGGGTCGGGTGGTGGTGCGGCGGACGGCGCCGACGTCGAGCTCGATGGCCAGGATGGTGTCGGAGAACGTCGTCGACGAGTGCGAGTACAGTCTGGCGGTGTCGGGCTTGAGGACGCATGGCGCCTCATCGCAACGAGGGGCTGGGGAGACATTGAACCGACGTCCGAGGATCGAGTTCACCAAGCTCGCGCCCGTGCTCAATGTCCGGGACTTGATGAGCGAGCGACGCTTCTACGAGGCTCTCGGCCTCCCCGTCATCTACGAGGGACCCGAGTACCCAGACTTCATCGCCTTCGGCACCAACTCCGTGGACTTCGGCATTCAGAAGGCCCACACGGACAACGACCCACCCAGTGTGCTCACATGGCAGATCGGCGTCTCCGACATCGACGCCGCGATCGCCGTCTGCGATGACCACGGCCTGGACTACACCGTGGACGTGCAAACACCTAGGCACGACTGGGTGTATCGCCGCCTACTGTTGACCTCGCCCAGTGGCTATCGAGTCGCGCTCGAGGGTCCAACGGAAACCTAGTCCTCGCGGTCACGCTCGGGCCGCGCCGCGGTGTTTGCCTTGTGCCAGCGATGTACCGTCGCCCAGTGCACCCCGATCGACGCGGCGACCTCCGCAACATCACCACGCCCAAGACCGCGCGAACGTGCCCGGGCGTTGCTCGGCGACCGACAAGACAACCACGCCAATCCCGGCCTCCCCGCGCTGCCCGACGCCCCACGAAGACGCCGCCGCTCAGAATGGCCGAAGCCACTCAGTGTCAAGCATGTGGTGGCACACGAGTGTCAAGCATCAGGTGGCACAGGACACCCGGATTGGCCCTGCGTTGCTGAGTTGACCTCTCTTAGATCAAGGCGCCGCTGACGCGGCGCAGCCGCCGCCCGGCCGCCCTGCGGGCGGCGCGACGGTAAGGTGGCCGTGGCTGAGGTAGTCGCCGGACCGTCAGGCTTTACCCACCTCCCTCGGGTCGGGTCCCTAAGCCCGGATCCACCGATGGGCGGGGTGTGGTGAGCGGGTCGTGACGCGAGAATGCCCTTGCGTGTTGGGATGATCGGTCTTGTCGAAGGAACGATCGTGGACCAACACGAAGGGCATCTGTGGGATGCAACTCTCTCACACGCTCGCCGCGACGTCTGCGGTGTTCGACGAGCCGAATCTGGTGTCGTCGGCGGGACTGGCCCCGGTGATGGCGTTGGCGGAGTCGGCAGGCCTGCATGACCTGGCCGATACGCACTTGAGCGTGCCGACCGATAAGGGCGCCAACGCCGGGTCGAAGGTCGCGTCGCTGGTGGGCGGGATGGTCGCCGGTGCGGACAGCATCGACGACATGGCCCTGCTCCGCCACGGTGGGATGGGCCGCGTTTTCACCGGCATCTACGCGCCGTCGACGCTGGGTTCGTTTCTGCGCTCGTTCACTTTCGGCCACGTCCGCCAACTCGACGCGATCGCCTCCAGGTTCCTCACCCGGCTCGCCGGCCAGGCGCCATTGCTGGAGGCGGACCGGACGGAGAACGAGGAAGCCATGGTCGATGTCGACGACACGATCATCGAGGTCCACGGCTACGCCAAACAGGGCGCTGGGTTCGGCTACTCCGGGGTGCGGGGCCTGAACGCCCTCCTGGCCACCCTCACCCGGCCTGGTTCGGCGCCAGTGATCGTGGCGCAGCGGCTACGCAAGGGCTCCACCGGTTCTCCACGCGGCGCGAAACGGCTGGTCACCGACGCACTGAAGACCGTCCGGGCACTGTCGTCGGACACGCCGCTGGTGCGGGCGGACTCGGCGTTCTACGGCCGCCCCACCATTGGTGCGGCCGTCACCGCGGGGGCGCACGTGTCAGTCACCGTCCGCCTGGACACGACCGTGAAGAAGGCCATCGCCTCCATCGATGAGTCCGCGTGGCAGACCATCGAATACACCGACGCCGTCTACGACGAGACCACCGACCAGTGGATCTCCCGGGCCGAGGTCGCCGAGATTGGGTTCACCGCGTTCAGCGGGCGCAAGAAGGCCGACCAGGTGCCCGGCCGGCTGGTGGTCCGCCGGATCCCCGACCTGCACGCCACACCCGCACAGGCACTCGGCCAAGACGCGCTATTCGACACCTGGCGGTTCCACGCCTTCTTCACCACCGTGCCCGACCAGGCAATGAACACCGTGACTGTGGACAAGACCCACCGCAACCACGCGATCATCGAACAAGTCCACGCTGACCTGAAGAACTCTGCCCTCGCGCACCTGCCCTCAGGAAGGTTCGCCGCGAACGCGGCCTGGCTCGTCCTGGCGGTCATGGCGTTCAACCTCACCCGCGCCGCCGCCACCCTCACCGGCCCCACACCCGCCAGAGCGACCACCGCGACCATCCGCCGCAAGCTGATCGCCGTCCCCGCACGCCTGGCGACCTCCGCCCGACAGATGACCCTTCACCTGCCGGCCGCATGGCCATGGCAAACCGCGTGGACCCGACTGTTCACCCACACCTGCGGCCCACCAACCCCAGCAACGACCTGACCACCCAGCCTCAACGGCGCAACCCCGGACCCCAACGTGGACACCCTGGCAACCAGGCCAGGCACCACCCCATGCCCCGACTACAACCCGCCCGCCAAAGCCACCCCGCAACGATCAACCACAGCTCATCGGTGGATCTGGGCTAAGACCGGGGGCCGCCTCGGGCCACAACGGGCAGGCCCAGCAACCCGCTCGAGCCGCGGAAGCTTACGGCCCCCGGTCTGCGCGACCCGATGCAGGACACCGGGCAAACCCTGCCGTTCCTCGGCGGCTCGCCCATGCGATAAGCGGTCGCGCAGGAGTCAATCCGCCAGGCGAGAAGGCGATCGAGTAGCTGTGCTACCGCTCTGGTCCGCTCAGCAGTCGGTCCCGGCCGGCTTCGACGCCGGGGGGAAAACCCGTCACGTGGTAGTGGCGCAAATACCAGAGCCCGTGGAGGAGCCAGAGCGCACGGTAGGTGCGGTCGTTCGGGGACTCGAACAACGAGGGGTCGCCATAGCCGGCCTGTATCCACTCGACCGGGAAGCGCGTCCC
>NZ_KB892816.1 GCF_000373925.1 Actinopolymorpha alba DSM 45243
GCGGGCCGGCACCCGTTCTCGGTGCTGGTCGAACGGATACGTGTCCGCCTCGCCGAGGAGTCTGGTGCGCCGTTGTGGTCGACTCCAGGGGACGAGCTCACCGACCTGCTGGTCAGTCTTGAAGCTCTCTCGGCGCAGCTCGAGGCGGTCCAGCTGCAGGTGATCCGCGAGGCGGACCGGCGTGACCTGGGTGCCAGTGTCGGTGCGACGGGTACGGCGGCGTTGTTGTCGTCGCTGCTGCGGATGCGCCCCGAACACGCGCGGGCGGCAGTGAAGCTGGCCAACGACCTGGACACCGTGCTCCCGCTTGTGCAGTTGGCGTTGAACGCGGGCGAGATCAGCGCCGATCACGCCCGCGTGATCTCGAAAGCGATCCGTGACCTGCCCAAAGAAGCCGGCCAGGAGACCCGTGCCGAGGCTGAGCAGGTGCTGGTCGAGCACGCCCGGGTGTTCGACCCCAAAGACCTGGCAGGCCTGGGGCGGGCGGTGTTGAATGCGGTCGACCCCGATCTTGCCGACAAGGTGTTGGCGAAGAAGCTCGCGGAAGAAGAAGCCAAAGCTGCCCGGCGGTGCGAGTTGTCGCTGTACGACGACCCGGACGGATCCGGCACCCACATCCGCGGGAAACTGGACCCGATTGCGGCCGACCGGTTCCGCACCGCCATCGAGCCCCTGTCCAAACCAATGCCCACCACCGCGGACGGGCTGGACCCCCGCAGCCCGGCGCAACGCAGAGGCGGCGCGCTCGACGAACTCATCCGCCGCTACCTCGACTCCGGCGTCTCCCCCTCGCAGGGTGGGGAGAAGCCGCACATCGTCGTCACCATCACCGACGAGAACCTCGTCAACGGCACCGGACTCGGCAGGCTGCTGCGTACCGGCACCTACGTCTCGGCCCGCACGGTGCAGGAATGGGCCTGCGACGCGAAGATCAGCTGGTTCGGCATCCGCGACGGCGAAGTCGCCCTCTCCGACGGCACCAGATTCTTCACCGGACGCCTCCGCAAACTGCTGGAGCTACGCGATCGGGGTTGCGCGTTCCCCGGCTGTGATCGGCCACCGGCGTGGTGCGACGGGCACCACCTCAGGTCGTGGCTGGAAGGCGGGCCGACCACGTTGGCGAACGGGGTGTTGTTGTGCCCTTACCACCATCGCCTCATCCACCAAGGCACCTGGCAAGTCCAGATTGCGGCCGACGGCGTACCCGAATTCATCCCACCCGAATGGATCGACCCCAACCGCAACCCCATCCGCAACAACCGACTCCGAACCTGACAGATACGGAGCGGTAGAGATTCACCGGGCCGCCCTCCAGCCATAGGCGGCTACCTGGGGGCGGTGCTGCGGCTTCGATAGCGCGCGTTGGGTGGTTCGAGGATGGCTCGTTGCTGCGGAGTGAGGTCGGGGTAGTCGCCGGCAAGGGGGTATTCCGCCGACCACGACACCGCCGCGGGGCTGTATTTGTAGAACACCGTCCGGCGTTCGTCCGTACCTCGCCAGGGCAGTGTGCCGTGGACGAGAGCCTCGGTAAAGAGGATCGCCGTCCCGGCCGGACCAGTCACCCGGCGCACACACGGGTGAATGTCAGCCAGCTGTTTCCACGCGCCAGGGAAGGCGAACGAACTCTTGTGGCTGCCTGGTACGCACGCGAACCCACCGTCCTCCGGACCGACATCCTTGAGATTGAAGGCCACCGCGACGAGCCCGCTGTGTATCTGGCCGTTCTGCACGGTGTAGTACTCCGAGGAGCGAAACGGAACCGCGCCACCATGGAGCATCGTGCCGATCGGACCATCCCCTGACCGGATGACGTCGAGGTAGGTGTGGTCGAGCCGGAAGTCTGATCCCAGGACCTCCATGAGTACGTCATGGACGCTCGGCAGATCGATGAGTTCCCGAAAGACCGCGTCCCGCTCGAGAATTCTGCCGAATCGATGGGTACACATCTCCGGATCGGTTTCCTGCGCGATCGCCTCGTCAACAACCTGGTTGATGCGTTCCAGCGAGGTTGGAGAAAGAGCGTCCGGGATGGTCAGATATCCCTGGAGGTCGAACAGATAGCGATCCTCTTCGTTCACGTCGAAACCTTCCGCGTGTCCTTGGCGCCCGTCCTCCCGATCGTGCCACCGTCCGCAGCGCCTTGAACCCGCGGCGGGTGGCCAGTTCCGCCCCGTAGCGCGCGTCAGTCGTTCTCACGTGGGGTTGTGCCGGAGACGGCCTCGGCGACGAGTTCTTCGTCGGTGGCACCCAGGCGCCAGTAGCCGGTGAAGGTGACCTGGCGACGGTCGAAGCCGCGGCCGCAGACGAGGTGCCTTCGCAGCGCGCGCACCGCACCCGCCTCGCCCGCGATCCAAACGTACGGCGTTCCAGACGGCAACACGGCCGCGCGCACCGCGTCGACCACCAGGTTGGTACGCCGGCCGGTGGCGCCCTCACGAACCAACCAGGTGACCTCGGCGTCGGCCCTCATCGGCAGGGTACGGATGTCTCCGGGCGTCGCCACCTCGATCCAGGCCCGGACCGGAACGCCGGCCGGCAGCCAGGCAAGGATTCCGGCCACCGCTGGCTGGGCCGTCTCGTCGGCGCTGAGGAGTATCCACTGCGTCTGCGCGGGTGGGCGGAAGTCGATGCCCGCGTTGTCCTCGACCACCGGGGCCAGGACAGTGACGCGATCGCCAGGGCGGGCCCGCGCGGCCCACCGCGACGCTGGGCCGTTGTCACCGTGCAGGGCGAAGTCGATGTCGAGTTCGGGGGGTTCCCGGCGCTGCTCGCTCACGGTGTACGAACGCATGATGCCGCGTACGGCCGGATCCATCGCGCGCCACTGCGCGAACCACTGATCGCCGGATTCGGTTGGTACGACCGGCGCGGCTTGACCGGCATGGGGCAGGAACAGCTTGATGCGCTGGTCGCGGCCGCCGGTGGTGAGGTCGTCAAGGCCACCGCCGAAGGTGACCCTGACCATCGTGGGACCGAGGCGTTCCCGACGGACGACCCGCAGATCGAAGAATCGGAACGGTACGGCGGCTCTGGCTTTCGTGCGGGTGCTGGCATTTGTGGGAGTGCTGGTGGCGGGGGCCATGTCGGGCCGGCCTCCTTCCGGGGAGGGTTGCTCCCTCGCGTCAGTGAAGCTTCCGGGCGCGCTTGATGGCCGCGGCGAGGGACTCGAGGAGAGGCGCGCAGCCCGCGTAGGAGAAACGGGGTTCGGTCACCCAGCTGATCACCTGGCCGGCCTTCACGGCGGGGAGTGTCGTCCAGGTTGGCTGGGACCGAAGATCCTTCGGCTGCAGGGCCGAGCCGCGGTTGTCGAGCATGATGAGGTCGGCGGGGTACTTCCCGGCGTTCTCCCAACTCAACGTCTCGAAGAAGCCTCTCGCGTCGAGGTTCTCCGGCATCACCAGGTTGACGCCGAGTTCCTTGAAGTAGCGCAGGTCCGCGGACGGGTCGGGGGAGGAGGCGTAGAACTTCCCGGGGTCGGCCGACGCCGCCATCACGGTGAGACCGCCGCTGGCGCGCGCCGCCTCCCGCAGCGCCGTGGACGCCTCGTCGAAGCGGCGGCGCGCACCGGCCACCCGCTCGGACTCGAGGTCGGCACCAAGAGCCTTGGCGAGTTCGGCATGGCGCCGGAGTGGTTCGGGGAGGGACACGTCGGCGACCTGCAGTCCGATGCTCGGCACGAGCGCGAGGATCTTGTCCTTGCTCTCGTCCGGGACGTACCAGAGGGTGTCCTTGAGGTACATGCTCGAGACCAGGAGATCTGGCTCCAGCGCGGCGTACTTCTCGATGTTGAACTCGCCCCAGGTGTTGCCGACGATCCCGACCTCGTTGAGGTCGAGGTCTCCGGCCTGGACGTCCGCCCGGCCGTCCTTGGTCCTGGTCGGGCCGAAGACGCCCGCACACTCGATGCCGTAGTCGTGGAGCGCCGCGGCGGTGCCGACAAACGCGACGACGTTCTCGGGGGTCTTCGGCGTCCTGACGGTCGTGCCGCGGTCGTCCTTGAAGGTCCAGCCGGTGGCGGCCGATGGGCTGGCGGACTGCTGCTGCGCGGCGCGGTCACCGCAGCCGCTGACCGCGGTGCCGACTCCCAGTGCGCCGAGTCCGAGGGCGCTGCCCGCGGCGAGGAGACGGCGGCGGGAGAGCTGACGGGCACCGGGGTACGACATTGGGGACCTTCCAACGGGCTGGGCGTACGACAGACAGGGCGCATGACAGGCAGGGCGGATGTCAGGCAGGGCGGATGTCAGGCAGGGCTCACCGGGGCATCCACCGGACTCACTTGAAAATAGGTTAGCCTAACCAAACCTAGGTCTGTCCACTCTTGTGTCGACTGAGGTCCACCGTCCGCCCCGCCGTCCGGTGCTGGACGGCGTCGAGATGACGGGCGTGTTATCGCCGCCGACGAGTTCGCCGACTGACCGTATTGAGAAACACCTGATCCTTGTGGAGAAACGGCTCGGCTCCTACCATGATCGCGTTCTCGGCTTCCCCTTGGCCCACGTTGCCGGTCGCCAGAAACTTCGACAACTGGCATCCCGACGGTTGGAGGGTGGGAAATGCCCGGACCGATGGTGAAGGCTCGGCGTCGCCGGCAGCCCAGTCCGTTCGACCGCGCCCGTGGCCGCGCGATGGGCGCGTTCCTCGTTCCGGCCCTCGTGGTGTATCTCGGGCTGGTGATCGCGCCGACCGTGCTGACGGTCTGGATCAGCTTCAACCGATGGGCCGGGGCGGGGCCGATGGATTTCGTGGGCGTGGCCAACTACCGCCTGATGCTGCAGGATCCCGCGTTCCGCCGGTCGTTCGTCAATACGGCCGTCATCCTGCTCGTCGTCGGGGCAGGGACCTTTCTCATCGCGTTCGTGCTCACGATGCTGCTCCAGGACATGCTGGGACGGCGGTTCGTCCGTGCCGTGGTCTTCTTTCCCAGCCTGCTGCCCGGGCTGGTGATCGCCATCCTCTGGGGCTTTCTGTTCGACCCTGACGGGCTTGTCAACCACGTGCTGTCGTTCCTCGGGATCGAGCACCCACCGTTGTGGCTCTCGGAGGATCACCTCTTCAGCACAGTGATGGCGGGAAAGGTGTGGCTGAGCGCCGGCACCTACACCGTCATCTTCATGGCGGCGGCCGACCGCATACCTCGCTATTTCTACGAAGCGGCCGATCTGGACGGCGCGAATGCCGTCCAGCGGTTCCGGCACGTCACCCTTCCGTTGATGGGAAGCGTGACCGGCGTGTGTGCGGTGCTGTGGTCGATCGCCGCGCTGAAGTCGTTCGAATTCATGCTGGTGTTCTCGGGAGCCACGGGTCAACTTCCACCGGTCAGCATCTGGACCTTCGCGTTGTACAGCTATGCGACGGCGTTCTCGCCCGACTCCACCGCGGGATACGGCGTGGCGTCGGCCAGCGCCGTCATCACCCTGATCCTCACCGTCGCCCTGACCGTGCTTGTCCGTCAGGTCCTCACCAGACGCGTCCAGGTTGAGTACTGAACGCCGATGCTCAGGAACGGGATCTCATGATGGCAGCCAGCGACGTCGCCGCGGAAAACCAGTCGTGGCGCCCCGCCAGGAGAGGATCCGGCGGGCTCACTGTCGTACTGGTGCCGGCTGCCTGGTCGCTGGCGATCTTCGATCTCTTCGTCGTGGCCTGGTTGTTCGTCAACTCGTTGAAGACGACGCCTGAGATCTTCCAGAATCCCTGGGGCCTTCCCGACAAGCCGCAGTGGCGCAACTATCTAGACGCGTGGAACACCGCGCACTTCGGGGAGGGCGTACTCAACTCCCTGATTCTCGTGGTCGCGAGCGGTGCCGGCACGTTGCTGCTGGCGGCGCCGGCGGCGTACGCCCTGACGAGGTTCAGGTGGCGATGGTCTGGTGCGGTCACGGTGTTCTTCGCGATGGGCTTGGGCGTGCCGGCGCAGTCGTTGTTCATTCCGTTGTACGTCGGGATGGACCGGCTCGGGCTGGTCAACACGCTGTGGGGCCTCCTCCTGGTCTACACCGCGACCAACCTGCCGTTCGCGGTGTTCTTCCTCACCGCGTTCTTCGCCTCCCTGCCGTACGAACTCGAGGAGGCCGCGGCCCTGGACGGCGCGGGTCCGGGATACACGTTCTGGCGCATCATGCTGCCGCTCACCCGATCGGGTCCGCTGACGTTGTTCGTCCTGCAGGCGATCGGGGACTGGGGCGAGACGTTCTTCGCGCTCGTCTTCCTGCAGGACAAGAAGACCATCTCCCTCGCGCTCCTGAACTTCACCCAGACGATGCAGTACACCGGCGCGGAATGGTCGGTGCTGTTCGCCGGCATCTGCATCATCGTGATCCCGCTCATCCTGCTCTACCTGTGGATGGGTAGCCGACTGATCGAAGGTATCGCCGCTGGCTACGGCAAATAGTGCACACACCAGTTCAGTTCTGGAAGGGGCGTGACATGGCGACGTACGAAGAGCGACCGGCCGCACCCGAGCCCGGCATCGGACGGCGAACCCTCCTCACCGGCTCGCTTGGTCTCACCGGGGCGCTGGGCCTGGTCTCCTCAGGACTGATCGACGCGATGACCTCACCGCGGGGTCCGGCCGTCGCGGCGGCCGCCATGGCCGCGCCGACGGCCCCGACGAAGTCCGCGCCCACCTTCTATACCGCACCGAAGATCAGCGCGGTCCGCCATAACGTGGCGACCTTCGAATGGGCGCGCGCCCTTCGCGACGACGCGGTGGCCAAGGCGGATCTCCTGCTGGCCAAGGGCGATGAGTGGATCTGGAACCTGGTGACCACGCAGGCGCTGCCGCGAAGCCATGATGTCAACACCAGGCTCGGCTCCCCGGTCAGCGGCACCGACATCTACGAGTTCGGCAACTATCCATGGACAGGCGATCCGCTCCGGGATCCGTGGAAGATCGTGGACCCGGCAGTGGATCCCGGCGGCGGACTGCCGAGAAAGTTCCCGACGAACGACTTCGCCGCCTATTACCGCAGCGGGATCGACGCCCAGGGAAACTTCGTTCCCGAGCGAGCCGACCGGTCGTTGCTGGTGAATGTGCTCTATCCCGAGCGTGGGCCGACGTGGGGAGTGGACGACGGCTACGGCTGGATCGACCCGGACGGAAACCGCTGGACGTTCGTGGCCTACTACAACCATTGGTTCCAGTGGCTCAACGAGCTTGGCGGGCAAGGTCTGGTTGGCACCGGCGTGAAGGCGTTCAGGGACGCGTTTCTCTACACCGGGGAGCTGAAGTACGCGCACGCGGGCATCATCCTGCTGGACCGGATCGCCGACGTCTATCCGTCGCTCCACCTCGACCCCTATCCGGCGTCGCGATTCCCCAACGGTCATGGGGGCACCGGCAAGGGCAAGGCCGTCGGCTCGATCTGGGAGTCCTGGCCATCTGAGGACTACTGCCGTGCCTACGACGTCTTCTATCCCGCACTGGCGACTGCCGACGACGCCGGGGTCGTGGCGTTCCTGCGTGCACAGGCGGAGAAGTACGGCCTCCGAGCAAAGGATTCCGTCGAGGCGATCCGGATCAACATCGAGAACGGCATTCTTCGCACGATCTATCCCGCGGTCCAAGCGGCCGAGATCCGGGGAAACTTCGGCATGCACCAGTCGGCGCTGGCGATGGCGGCGGTTGTTCTCGGCGATTCCACCGAGTCGCAGGAGTGGATCAACTTCGTCTTCCGGCCGGGCGGGCTCGTCCGTGATCCGAACTGGCGGGTGACCGGCGGCGATGTGATGGCCAAGCTGGTGAACGACCTTGATCACGATGGTTGCGGCACGGAGGCGTCGCCCGCCTACAACCGGATCTGGTTGATCCAGACCCGCGAGGTCGCTGACGTGCTGGTGGCAGATGAGCGGACGAACCTCTATCGCCACGCGAAGGTCGAGAAGCTCTTCGACTGCGTACATCCGTTCACGATGCTCAACAGATATGTCCCCAGCATCGGAGACACCGGAAAGACCGGCGAGCCGACTCTCTTTCTCACCGCGAACGACTACGTGCGGGCGTTCGAGCAGTACCCCAAGCAGGAATTCGCGCAGATGGCGTACCTCTGCAACGGCAACACGACCGACGGGTTGTACGCCGACATCACCAGCCTCGACGTCACGGCGACGCAGAACGCCATCGCGCGGATCATCGAGGAGAAGGGTGAACTCAAGCTCCCGAGCGCTAACCTCACCGGATTCGGGTTCGCCGCACTGCGCGCCGGCGCCGGATCGAACCGCCGAGAGCTGTGGATCTACTACGGCCGCACCTACAACCACGGGCACGCCGACGCGCTGAATCTCGGAATGTACGCCGGGGGAGTCGACATTCTCCCCGATCTCGGATACCCCGAATTCACCGGGAGCAACGCGCGCCGGCTCGAGTGGAGCAGCAACACGATCGCCCACAACACCGTGATCGTCGACGCGCAGACCCAGGAACAACAGGACATCGCTCGGGCGGGCGGCTTCGCGGCAACAGAGCGGGTGCAGTACGTCGATGTCGCCGCACCGAAGGCCTACTCACAGACCAGCGTCTATCGACGCAGCAGCGCACTCGTCACCGTGGACGCGCAGCGGTCTTATGCCGTCGACATCTTCCGGGTGGTTGGTGGCACCGACCATCACTTCAGCTTCCACGCCGCCGAAGGGCCCGCCACCGTCACAGGTCGAACGATGACGCCGCAACCGACGGGCACCTACGCCGGCCCGGACGTCTACCCACCGGATGACTTCGCTCGGCCCCGGCCGCGGGCCAGCGGTTTCGACTGGTTGCCAAACGTGGAACGCGCCGACGGGGCGGGCGGGCAGTTCGCGGTCGACTGGGCGATCCGGGACACCTGGAACGTCCACGACCCCGACCCGGACCTGCATCTGCGGCTCACGATGCTCAACCAGGTCGACGACATCGCGCTCGCCGACGGTATCCCGCCACGCAACAAGAAAGGTAATCCGGCGAGCCTGCGGTATCTCCTCGCACACCGTCATGGGGATGGACTCGCCAGCCAGTTCGTGTCGGTGATCGAACCCTACGTGGGCGAGCGGGCGGTCCGGCGACTGAGCACGGTGGCGGTGAGGCGCGAGGACAACGGCGACCTTCTACCGCACGAAGCCGTGGCGGTGAAGGTCGAACTCACCGACGGGCGGGTCGATTACGTGGTGAGCTCCACTCGGCCTGAGGTGAGTCTCGTTGTGGAGGACCGTTATGAGGTTCGGGGTGAGCTCACCGTATGGTCGCTGCGCTCCGGGCGGCCGGAGTACGGCTTCCAGTACAACGGCAGCAAGATCACGGCCGTGCCCAGGATCGCGGCTGGCCAGGCGGCCGTCACCGGACGGGTGTCGGCGTTCCCGCAGGGGTTGAGCAACGACAACTCCCTCACGCTCACGCTGGATCGGCCCGTCGACAAGGCGGCCGCCCTCGTGGGTGCGTACGTCCATGTCGAGAACGACGGTGTGCGCAACGCGGTCTACCGCATCACGAACGCGGAGTTGTCCGGAAACCGCACTCTGACCGTGGGAATCGGCAACGTGAGCCTGGTCCGGGGGTACGTGGATCGAAACGATCAGGGCAAGGGACTGGAGTACGACCTCGACGTCGGCGCGCGGGCGCGCATTCCCCTCACTCGGGAGTGGTTGGCGTAGCCCGGGCGTACCAGACGCGAACCCGTCGTCTCTTTCTTGGATGACCGATTGACAAACAGAGGTGGTGAGCACTGGCATGGGAAGGTTGTCAAGGCGACGTTTCGTCGCTGTTGCCGCGGCGGGCGCGGTCACCGCATGGGGTGCGTCGGCGTGTGGGGACTCGCAGCCGTCGACGCGCTCGGGATCGAAGTCAAAGGAATTCACCCTGTGGAGCTTCTGGTCCGAGGGTGAGCCCAACCAATTGGTTCTTGCCGAAGCGATCAAGGATTTCACCAGCGCCACCGGGGTCAGGGTCAAGCCCCAGTGGAAGGGCCGCAACGCGATGCAGGCGCTCCTTCCGGCGCTCAACACCCAGAACGTTCCGGCGGACATCATCGAGGGCAATGGCAGCCAGCTCACGACGATCTTCGCGCCCACGGGTCAGGCGATGGATCTGGCCGAGGTCTACGCGGCGAAGGTTCCGGGCGAGAGCGGCACCGTCGCCGACGTGGTGGGTGCGGCGTACAAGGGGATCGGCACCTCCGACGACGGCGTGCTGGCGATGGTGCCTTACCAGGTGTCGACGTACGCGTGGTTCTATGACGGCAAGGCGTTTCCGGAGCTGGCGTCCCAACCACCGCAAACCTGGGAGGACTTCACCGCGCTGCTGGACGAGCAGAAGGCGAAGAAACGCCGGCCGGTGGCACAGGACGGCAGCGTTCCGGGCTACAACGCCTACTACATCCAGCATTTCGCTCGGGCCCTTGCCGGTGACGAGGCCTGGGTCGCGGCGTTCACTGACCGCACCGGTGAAGCCTGGCGCGGTGCCGAGTTCCGCAAGGCCGCGGAGCATGTCGAGAGGTTCGCGAAGGCGGACTACTTCCTGGCCGGCTTCAACGCGAGCAAGTTTCCGGCCATGCAGCAGAAATGGGCGGCCGGCGAGTCCGACTTCCTGTTCGGTGGCACCTGGCTTCCTCGGGAGACGCAGCCGTACGCCAAGAAGGGATTCGAGTACGTCTCGTTTCCGTTCCCTTCCGTGGAGGGGAAGCAGCCGACCCTGAACGTCGCGACCTTCGGCTTCGGTATACCCAAGAAGGCAAAGAACGCTGAGCCGGCGAAGGAGTTCATCGCGTTCTTCCTGCAGAAGAAGTACCAGGACAAGATAGCGAGCGTCGCCAAGGAGATGTCCGTACGCACGGATGTAAAGGCGGCGCCCATCGTGGCTTTGGCCAAGCAGAGCTTGGACTCCGGACACGTCAACCGCGCCCGTACACCACCGGAGTTTAGCGACTTCTCCGCCAAGGTTCTGAGTCCACTCAACGACCGGCTGCTCTTCGGCACGATCACCGCGGAGGAGTTCAGCACCGGCATGGTCACCGCCGCCGCGAAGTTCTGGAAGGCACGCCGCTAGGGCGTGCTTCCCGAAGTGCGCCCGTGAAGCAAGCCCTAGGACCTTTCAGGCTCTGAGGGAAGGGAGATACGCGTGCGAGTGATAACGGAATGGCCGGCATCGGCGCGGGCCTGGGAACGCTGCCGGCAGAGCCTGGCTGGTGGGGTGAGCACCGGGTTGCGGGCGCAGATGCGTCCGCACCCGATCTTCTTCTCCCACGGCCAGGGGAGTTCGATCACGGACGTCGACGGCAACACCTACGTCGACTACGTGTTGGGTTGGGGCCCGCTGATCCTCGGGCACAGCCATCCGGGCGTGGTCGCGGCCGTGGGTGCGCAACTCCCGCAGGGCCAGACCTTCGGGTCGGGACACCTTGCGGAGTACGCCGTCGCCGAGCAGGTGTGTGCGGCGATCCCTGGTGTCGAACGCGTCCTGTGGTCCAACACCGGCACCGAGGCGGTCCAGGTGGCGCTGCGGTTGGCGCGGGCGGTGACGGGGCGCTGGAAGTTCCTGAAGTTCGAGGGCCACTACCACGGGTGGAGCGACCAGGTGCTGGTCAGCTACCAGGCGGTGGAGGAGGGCCGGCCGAAGCTCACCAGCCGGGGACAGAATCCTTCCGCCCTTGACGATGTCCTCGTCGCGCCCTGGAACGACGCCGAGCAGGTGGCCGCGCTGCTGCGCGACAGGGACGTCGCGGCGGTCATCTGTGAGCCGGTGCTCTGCAACTCAGGTGTCATCCCGCCGGCGGACGGCTTTCTCGCGCGACTACGGGAGGTCTGTGACGAGACCGGCACCATCCTGGTGTTCGACGAGGTCATCACCGGTTTCCGGCTGGCGTACGGCGGCGCGGTGGAGAGGTACGCCGTACGCCCGGATCTGGTCGTCCTCGGAAAGGCCATCGCGGGCGGTTTCCCGCTGTCGGCGGTCGGTGGGCGGGCCGACATTGTGGACCAGGTCACCGAGGGTGTCGTGCATGCCGGGACGTTCAACGGCAACCCGATCGTGCTCGCGGCGGCGTCGGCGACCCTGGGCGAGCTGCGCCGCGACGGGGTGTATGACGTTCTGGAGAAGCGCGCCGCGACCCTGGCTGATGGTTTCGCCGCGTCGCTACGGGGCCACGGTGTCGCCGCCGCCGTGCATCACGTGGGTCCGGTCGTGCAGTGTTCGCCGGGTGTGGTGCGAGTCGGCTCACTCGCGGATTTCCTTGCCGCGGACTGGGAGTTCTACGACGCCCTCAGCGTCGAACTCCTGCGCCGCGGTGTGTTCGTACTCCCGCGCGGTCGGTGGTATCTCTCCACCGCTCACGATGACCGGGATGTTGCCGACACCCTTGCGGCGTTTGACGCGGCGGTGGAGGCGGTGGTGCGCGACCGGGACTGACCACCCGCCTGTTCACGTGGTCGAACGTCATGCCAGCCGTCCGGGCCGGACCGATGGCCGAGCCGGCTCGAGCAGCTGCTGGCGGCGTCAACGACCGCGGCGGCCATCCGGGCGAGGAGCGCGTCGTCCAGGCGGGTGTCGGGTGCGGCCACGCTGATCGCCGCGACCACCCGACCCTGCCGGTCGAGGACGGGAGCGGCAACACAGGACACGCCCGCTTCGTTCTCGCCCCGGTCGAGTGCGTAACCGCACTGGCGTACGTCGGTGAGGTCGCGGCGCAGGGCGGTCAACGAGGTGATGGTGCGAGGGGTACGAGCCGTGAGCCGCCTCGGCAACCGGTCGCGCCAGTCGTTGCCGGGCAGCGCGGCGAGCATGGCCTTGCCCACCGCCGTGGAATACATCGGGTCGCGGGAACCCAGCCGGGCCTGCATCCGCAGCGCCCGGGTGCTCTCGATCATCTCCAGGTAGACGACGGCCCGGCCGTCGGGTACGGCCAGGTTGACGGTCTCGTCGAAGGCGCGGTGCAGCGTGCGCATCGCGGGGAGCGCGAGCTCGCGCAGCTGGGACTGGTCGCCGGAGAGCTGGCCGAGATCCCATACCAGTAAGCCGATGCGGTAGGTGTCGGTCTCGGCGTCGTGGGTGGCGAACCCGGTCGCCCGGAGGGTCCGGAGGTATTTGAACGTCGTGCTCTTGGGGAGCCCGACGAGCTGGCAGACCTCGCCAAGGGTGAGCGCGCGGCCGGCCTCGCCGAGGCAGCGAAGGACCTGAAGCGCCTTGTAGACCGGCTTGACGATGTAGTCCGCCTCTGCCATCTGGGACACCCCGCCATCTCGTCCAGAGGAACCCACGAGCTCCGTTCCCGAAAGGAACACAGAGCCCCATCTGGTCAGAGGGTACGCCGGCGGCCCGCCTCCACGAGTTCGGCGGTGTAGGTGTGCTCGGGTTCCGTGACGATGCGGGCGGGTGGACCGGTGTCGACAACCTCGCCTTGACGCAGCACGACCAGCCGGTCACAGGCATGCATCGCCTCGCCAAGGTCGTGGGTGATGAAGAGCACCGCGAGTTGGCGTTCGGTGGCGAGCCGGCGCAGCGTGGTGGCGATCCCCGCCCGGGTGGAGACGTCGAGCATCGAGGTGGCTTCGTCGGCGATGAGGAGGATCGGGTCGGCGACGAGGGCACGAGCGATCGCGACCCGCTGGCGCTGCCCACCCGAGAGCCGTGCCGGCAGCCGGCGTAGGAACTCCTCGTCGGTCGGGAGGCCGGCGGCGGACAGGGCTGATGCGCTCCGCTCGTTCCACTGGTCGCGGGGGACAGCGCCGAGCTTGAGGGGTTCGGCGATCAACGCGCGGACGTTCATGCCCGGATGCAGGGAGGCGTATGGATCCTGGTGGACGAACCCGACGCGCCGCTGGGTCGCCCGTAACCGGCGACCGCGCAGAGTGGTGATCTCCACCCCGTCAATCTCGGCTTGCCCACTGGTCGGCGCCTGTAGGCCAAGGAGGACACGTCCCATGGTGGTCTTGCCCGAGCCGCTTTCGCCCACCAGGCCGACGATCTCACCGCGGGCCACCGAGAGGTCGACGCCGCGCAGCGCGTGGGTCGTACGCCGCCGGCTGCGGAAGGTCACCCGCAGGTCGGACACGCGTACCAGCTGATTGGCGGCTTCCTGCGCCGGACCGCACCGGGGCACGGACGGGAATCCCGGCGCTAGGCCGTCACCTGACCGGTGGCAGGCGGAAAGGCCGGTGCCGAGTTGCACCAGCACGGGTTCGCTGTCGTGGCAGGCGTCCACGGCGACCGGGCACCTGGGCGCGAACCGGCAACCACGTAGGTCGGTGTCGAGCGGCGGCGCCGAGCCCGGGATCGCCGACCATTCCGCGTCCGGCTCGACCGACGCGGAGGCGGCGAGAAGCCCTTTGGTGTAAGGGTGGACGCACTCGTTCCGGATCACGTCGGCGGAACGGAGCTCGACCACCTTGCCGGCGTACATCACGGCCACCCGGTCGGCCCGGCGAAGCAGCGCGGGCAGGTCGTGCGAGATCACCAGGAGGGCGATGTCCTGTGTGGACCGGAGTTCGACCAGCAGATCAAGGACGCGTTCCTGGGTGATGAGATCGAGCCCGGTCGTCGGCTCGTCGGCCACGACCAGCGCCGGCTCACCGGCGAGGGCCAGCGCGATCGCGACCCGCTGCCGCATGCCGCCGGACAGCTGGTGGGGGTACGCCCGAAGCACCGAGGTGTCGAGGTGGACGAGTCGCACGAGCTCCCGGGCGCGGGCGGTGGCGGCCGGCCGCGACGCGGTTGTGTGCAGGCGGACCGCCTCGACCAGCTGCGCCTCGATCCGGTGGACGGGCGACAGTCCACCCATCGCTCCCTGCGGGATGGCGCCGATGCGGTTGCCACGCAGGGAACGCCAGCCGGATTCGGGCCGGCCGACCAACTCCGTGCCGTCGAACCGCGCGGAGCCGGTTGCCCAACCGCCGTCGGGCAGCAGTCCGAGCACCACCTTCGCGACGGTGGACTTGCCCGAACCGCTCTCGCCGACCAGGGCGAGCACCTCGCCGCGATCCACGCGCAGGTCCACGCCGCGGACCGCGGCCAGCCCGGCCGCGTATCCGGTGTACAGGTCGTCGATCTCGAGCATGGCTAGCGCACCTTCCGCAGCACCGGATTGATGCGTTCCTCGACCGCGACCCCGATGAGCCCGAGCGCGATGACGGTCACCGTGATGGCGAGGCCAGGCGGCAGAGGCCAGCGCGCCCACGCGTCGGTGAGGAACGCGCCGTTGGTTGAAGCCCAGAACAAACTGGTGCCCCAGCTCGGGACGGTCGGATCGCCCAGGCCGAGGAAGGACAGGCTGGCATCGGCGATCACCGCACCCATCGCGGCGCGGACGAAGACCGGAATGAGCAACGGACCGACGACGTACGACGCGTGCCGCACCAGCAGGTGCCAGGCGTTCGCACCCATCGCGCGCGCCACCTCCAGATGCGCCGACGACCAGGCCGACATGACGCCGGCCCGGATGATCCGGGCAGGCCCGGCCCAGGCGAGGACGGCGAGCAACGCGATCCGGATGCCGACCCCACGCCCGAGGAACGCCGCCGCCACGATGAGCAGCGGCAGCGTGGGCAGGGTGAGTACGACGTCGGCGAGTCGCATCAGGACGGCGTTGAGCCAGCGCGGCCCGACCGCGGCGGCGCCCCCGATCAGGGCCGCGAAGGCCGTGACGACGAGCGCCACCGCGACGCCGACGAACAACGATGCCCGCGTACCCACGATCAGCTGCGCGAAGAGGTCCTTGCCCACGTCGTCGCCGCCCAGCCAGAGACCTGGACGGGGCTCCGCCCAGGGGTCGGCGACGGGGGAGATCCCGTTGTTGGAGACGAGCAGGGGACCGACCAGCGCCATGATGAGAAGGACACTGAAGATCCCGGCGCCGACGAGTCCGGCGGGACCGAGCAGCTGACGCAGGCCGGTGCCGGACGGCGGCGGATCAGGCGACGGGTCAGGCGTGGTCATGAAGCTGCCCCCGTCCTGATCCGTGGATCGATGAGGGCGTACGTCGCATCGGCGACCGCGTTCATCACCACCACGGCGACGGTGAGGACGAGGAAGGTCGCCTGCATCAGCGGGAAGTCCCGGGCCTGGATGGCGTTGAACGTCACCCGACCAAGACCCGGATAGGCGAACACCGTCTCGACCACGAGCGCCCCACCCACCAGGAATCCCACCTCGATCATCAACACCGTGTGCACCGGGAGAAGGGCGGTGCGCAAGGCGTGCTTGCGGACCAGCCGGGCGCGGGGGACTCCCCGTGCCCGGGCGTGCTCGATGTGGTCGGAGGAGAGGACGGCGAGCATGGAGGAGCGGGTGACAAGGAAGAACTGCCCAAGCCCGGTAAGCGTGAGCGTCGCTACCGGAAGCAGCAGGTGCCGTGGCAGGCCCGCCGGGTCGTCCCAACCCTCACCCACCCCGAACGTCGGCAGCAGGCCGAGGAACGCACCGAAGACCGCGATGAGGACCATCCCCAACCAGAACGACGGGATCGAGTCGAACAGCAGGGCACTCGCGAGGAGGCCGCTGCCCTTGCCCTGCTTGCGGCGGAGGCCTCCGAACGCACCAAGGGTCACACCGATGAGGAACGTGAGCACGATGCTGCTGCCGACCAGCAGCATCGTCCACGGCAGGGCTTCGACGATCACGTCAAGGACGGGTTGCCCGTCGGCGAACGACTTCCCCAGGTCGAGGGTGAGCAGGTTGGCGAGGTACGTCAGGAACTGCTCGCCGAGCGACTTGTCCAGGCCGTACTCCGCGAGGATCCGCTGCTGGTCCTCGGTGCTCAGGACTCCGACGTTCTCGCCGCCGCCCAGCGTCTTCAAAGGCCCGCCCGGAAGCGCCCGCGGGAGGACGAAGTTGATCACCAGGGCCAGGGCGAGCACCGAGAGGTACTCGATGCCCCGGCCCACGGCGTACCGCGCTGACCGCGGCATCAGCTCACCAGGTCGACGTACGACATCTTGTTGAGGACGCCCGCGCCGTCCTGGTAGACCCAGCCGTCAAAGACGTCTTGACGGTAGGCGTACACGCCTTCGGGGTAGTAGAGCGTGACGAACGGCTTCTGCTCGGCGATCTGTTGCTGGAGCTTGCCCAGCAGGTCGAACCGCGCGTCCATGGTCGTCGCCTCGCGGACCTGGTCTGCCAACGTGTCGAGCTCGGCGTCCTTCGTGCCCGTGATGTTGAGGCGGCCCAGCTTGGTGTCTGAGTCGACGAGCGACCCCAGGGAGGTCGTGTCGAGCATGACCGGCGCCGACCAGCCCCACATGGTCAGGTCGTAGTCGCGACCGCGGGCGACGTCGTACCCCGGCCAGACCTTCGCGTCCACCGAGTCACCGTCCATCGAGGCGACCGAAACCTCGATGCCGACCTCCTTGAGCATGTCGCGGATCAACTCGGCCGCACGGATCCGTTGCGGGCTGCTCGACTGGACCAGAAGGGTGAACTTCATCGGCTTGCCCGCCAGGGTGCGGATCCCGCCGGCGCCGGGCTTGGCGCCCACCTCGTCAAGGAGCGCTTTCGCCTGCGCCGCGTCGTACACGTGGTCGACGGCCTGACCACCGGGCGCGTCAGGGTGCCAGAAGCCCGCGCTGCCGGGAGCCGCGCGGCCCTGCAGGACCGTCTTGACGAGCCGATCGACGTCGATCGCGGCGGAGATGGCCTGGCGTACCTTCGGGTTGTCGAACGGCGCGCGCTGGTTGTTGAACGCCAGCAGGGTACTGGTGAACCCTGGGCCTCGAACGACCTTGACGTTGCGCTGTTTCTCCAACCCCGCGGCCTGTTCCTCGGGCACACTGCCTGACCAGATGCTGACCTCGCCGGTCCGCAGGCCCGCCAGAGCCGTCTGGGGTTGCGGAATGATGGCGACCTTCACCGTGTCGATCTTCGGCTTGCCCATGGCGTAGTCGGCATTGGCGCTGAGCTCATAGCCCTGGTCCTTCTTGTAGGACGTGAGCTTGTAAGGCCCCGTGCCGATCGCCTGCTCGGCGGTGGCGGTCTCGGGATCGCTAATCGAGGACCAGAGGTGCTTGGGGATGATCCGCATGTCGGCGAGCAGCCGCTTGGGGAACTCCGGGTCTGCAGAGTTCAGCGTAAAGGTCACCTTGTCACCGTCGGGTGTGACGCTCTTGACAGCCTCCAGCTGCGGAGCGCTGTCGGCGACCGGGTGTTCGCGGTAGTAGCCAGCGCTGAAGACCACGTCGTCGGCGGTGAACGGCTTGCCGTCGTGCCAGGTCACGCCCCCGCGCAGGGTGAGGGTGAACTCCGTGTTGTCAGGGCTGGCCTCGATGCTCTTTGCCAGCAGCGGTTGCGGCTCGTTCTTCTCGTCGAGTTCCAGGAGCTTGTCGTAGACGAGGGCGACGAGGTTGGCGCCGGGATAGCCGGTGTTCTGGGTGTAGGGCGTCAGCGTGCCCTCGTCACCGGGCACCGCGATCGTGACGAGCTTGGCCCGTTTGGACTCGCTTGTCGCGGATCCCCGCTGGGTTGTTTCACCTTCCCCTCCTCCGCCGCAGGCGACCAGCAGCAGACCGGCCAGGGCCGCGGACGCGAGCGAGTAGGACGAACGGATGAGGGCTGCGCGTCGGAACATCCAAGCCTCCGCCGTAATCAGATCACAGGGTCACCCGCGGTGGGGTGAGAACAAAATACGGGTGGGCCGTAGGGGTATCAATCCCTGACGGCGGAGTTTCCCTGGCATTAACAAGGCGAGCGGCGAGCTCTCAGGGGTTCACCCAGCCGTGCGGGTCGTCCATGCCGGAGTCGGCGAGGAGATAGGCCACGGCGGCGGGCTCGGGTTCGTGGACCTCGAGGCCACCCCGGAAGACCCGCACCCGCACGCGGACGAGCGCGTCCGGTGGATACTCGGACGGGTCGTCGCCGAAAACGCTGACGCGACCGCCTCCGGCCAGATCCTGCGGATGGTCGATGATCCAGTCTTCGAGAATGGCTCGGGCGATGTCGGCTCCGGAGCGACCGGCGACACTGTGATCCTCGGCGGTGATCGAGGTGTGCCACCGGTCGCCCTCGAAGAGCTCGACCTGATAGGTGTACGTCTCGGCCATGCCCTGGACGCTACCAACGCGCGCGTGAGGTGGGGGTGGCCCCCACGCGGGCTTCGCCCGCCTGGGCCGCCCACCCCCACCTCAGAAGGTCAGCGCGGCACGGGAGGTGGCGTCAGGTGAGCTTTCCGTAGTTACGCGGATCCCAGGCCAGCATCGCCTCGATGCGGATCATGCCGGACTGCTCGAGGAGCGTCACCGGACGGGTGCCGGTGAAGCGGTACAACCCGGTCGCGGCATCGTGGAACCTGCGGCGGGCCTCGTCGGCGTACCACTCCATCGCCTGACGGTACGCCGGGTCCGGCTGGATCGCCTGGAGTTGCAGGAGGTTGGCGAAGAAGATGGCGTGGAAGCGCGCTGGTTGGTTGAAGTAACGTTCGTTCTGCGCGTAGAACGCCAGCGCTTTTGTGGCGGTGTCGCGGGCCTGGTCGAGGTATTTCCGCTCACCGGTCGCGCGATAGAGGAGGACACCGGCCCCGATCATCGTGCCCTGGTTGTAGGACCACTGGGTCTTCTGGATATTGCCGGCGAGGTCGACGTGGTCCCAGTACAGCCCGTTGGGGGCGAGCATGTAGGAGCGGACCCACTCGTACATCCGGATCGACCAGTCGAGATAGTACGGCTTTTTGGTCGCGAGGTAGAGGTGTAGGCCCACCTCGGCGCCGGGTGCGTTCGACACGGTGTTGCGGTCGTTGCTCCAGGTCGCCTGTGTCCAGAAAACACCGCCGGGGCACGGGTGATTGGGGTTGGTGTCCCAGCCGTAGACCACGAGGTCGAAGATCTCGGCGGCACGCTCGAGCGCCGGGCGGTCACCGTCCTCCGTCATGTAGTGGCGCTGGAGGAAGCCGAGCGCGTTCCATTCGTTGTCGTCGTAGAACTTGTCGCCGCCATGACCGGCTGGCGGGCGCAGGTAGGAGTCATAACCCGGCGGGTTCGTTCCCGCGTTCCAGTACGCCTCGAGGGCGGTGTATCGATCCGCCACGTCTTCGAGATATCGCGGACCACCGGCGCGAATACCAGCCATCGTCTGGGTCGCGATCATTGCCTGCGAGAAGGGCCAGACGTAGGACCACGGATTACCGCCTTCTCGAGGATATTCCTCAAGATAGAAGGAGGTCTGCGGGTCGTAGAAATAGCGCTGCAAGGCCGCGTAGCTCTCGTCTGCGCGTCGGGCGTACCGCACCAGACTCACCGGTAGGGGCACGCTGTCGGCGCGAGCGACGGACGCGCCAGCCATTCCGGCGGCGGCCGCGAGGCCGCCGACCAGGGCGGTACGCCGCGAGAAAGCCCGGAACTCCTGCTTCACACGATCCTCCTGAAGGTGACGGGGTCCGAGAACCGGACCGCTCCACCTGGCATCCCTGGGGTCATGCCAGTGGTGCCCTAACGTCCTCCTGACATATCAAGCTGTCAAGCAGGTTCAACCACTGTTGGCCGGCTCAGGCCGCGCCCAGCTCGTTGTCGCGGGTTTTGTCCCCATGCGGGCGGTCGCTCAGGCGGGCCTGCACGTCAGTGCACGGGATTCGGCTACGGGCTACGATGTCGAACGGCCGCACGCAATGGCCATGGTGGCTGTTCGCAGGTTGGTATATGCGGTTGGTCTGTACGGCGGATACATGCGGCGACTTCGGGGAGCGTGCGCGTTGGCCGACTCATTCTTGTACGAGCGGGTCTACGACTACGTCCTGGACGAGATACGTAGCCAAAGCCTGCGGCCCGGCGACCGGGTGCCGTCTGAGAAGGAGTTGGCTGAGCGGTTCGGCGTCAGCCGCATCACCTCCAAGCGAGCACTTGCCATGCTCGCCGAGGCCGGACTGGTCGATCGTCGGCGAGGTAAAGGCTCGTTCGTCGTGGAGGACGCGCCGCGCCTGCGGGCCCTGCGCGCCCACGGACGGACCCGACCATCGCGTACGCCTAGCCTACAAAGCTCGTCGTGCCTGGCGCTCGTGCTGCCGGACGCCTCCGACGCCTACGGCCTGGCTCTGCTGTGCGCGATCGAGGAACGCTGCGCAGAGTACGGCTACCACCTCGTGGTGCGGCGTACCCGCGACAGCCAACCCGTCGAGGAGCAGGCGATCGAGGCGCTGGCCGGTGGCGTCGCCGACGGGCTGATCGTGTTCCCGGTCCACGGTGAGTTCTACAACGCGAGTCTGGTTCGCCTGGTGCTCGATCGGTCGCCGCTGGTCCTGGTCGATCGGTACCTGCCCGGCATCCCCGCGTGCTCCGTCCACACCGACAACGTCGCGGCGGCCCAAGCGCTCACCGGCCACCTGCTCGACCAGGGACACCGCCAGATCGCATTCTTCTCACCGCCGGCGGACAAGACCTCGAGCATCGAGGAGCGGATCCGAGGGTTCGAGTCCGCGCTACGCGAACGCGGTCTCGCTCCCGCGACTGGTCGATACGTCACCGACCTCCACAGCACGTTGCCGGGTTCGGCCACCGACCGCGGCGCGGCCCTGGTGGACCGGGACCGGATCCGGGCATTCGTGGCGCGCGAGCCCGCGGTAACCGGATTCGTGGCGTGCGAATACTCCATCGCGGTCATGCTGCGGGAGGTGCTCGAGGAGCTGGGGGAGCTGGGCGAGGTCGGCGACGCCGCTGGCAGGCGCGTGATCGCGTGCTTCGACTCACCCGAGGCGGATGCGAAGGAGTTCGTTCACATCCAGCAGGACCAGCGGACGATGGGACGCCTCGCGGTCGACCTGCTGATCTCCCAACTGTCCGGTGAAAACATTCCCTCACTCACCACTGTGCCGTTCTCGCTCGTCGACCCGGCCGGCCGATAGGCGCGCCAGCCAGCACAGCTTGACGCCTTGACCTATCGCCAGCTCTTTGATGTTTCGCCGAGAGACGAACTTTTGGCCGCTGCCCGGCGCTCGCTGAATGGCGCATCCGAGTCGTCAACGTTCAAGGGCCGGGGGTGGGATGCCTGCCAACTGACTTTCTGGACCTTGATGGTCGTCAGATCTCTTGTAAATAAGGACTCTTGCAGTCATCGTCGGTTGTGACGACGATCTTGGTGGGGTAAGATCGAACGTATGAGCGACGGCGATGGTGTGCGGATCTCTCCGCTCCCGCCTGGGTTTGCTGAGATGCTTCCCGGCCCGGAGTTGGTGGCCGCGCTCGCTGGCGTCGATCGGTCTGCCTGTAACGGGTTTGAGGTGGGGGAGCTGGTCCGCGCCGGGCGGAAGGTTGCCCGCTGGGCTGAGGCGTTGAGTCTTGGCGACACGCAGGTCCTGGCGCACTGCCCGCCCTGCTTCAAAGACGATGAGGCGGAACGCTCGTCTGTGCCGGAGCCGCGGGCGGCTGAACTGTTGTCGCCGATGTTGGGTGGACCAACTACCGCAGTGATCAGTTCATGCTCATCGCCCTCGCCCTGTCTGACCTGCCGAACACCCGGCACGCGTTGGAACGCGGCGAGCTTGAGTTTTCTGAGGTTCGGACGATCGTTGACCGGCTCACCCTCCTAACCCCAGCGGATCGTGTCGCGGTGGATGCGGCGATCTTCCCTGAGGTGTTGAAACTCCGCGCCGGGCTGTTGCGGTTGCATATCGAGGCCGCGATCTTGAAGGTGAGTGCGTCACGGACGCGGGAAGGAGCCTGGATGTAGGTACGGGTTCTGGATGGCGGTGCTGTGCAGGAGATGAAGGTTGGCCCTTCGGAGTCGCCCGT
>NZ_KB892817.1 GCF_000373925.1 Actinopolymorpha alba DSM 45243
AACAACATGTCCGGGTCAAAACCACGACGCCCGACCCCACCCAGCCTCGCCAACGCATGAAACGCCGCAGTGTCCAACCGATCCACCGCCGCGATCACAAACCAGACCAGATGATCCTCCGGCAGCCAATCCACCATCGACGGCGGCAACAAAAACTCCTGAGCCCGATCCACAGGCCGATACCCCATAGCCACCCACCGACCCTGTCAAAGACCCACCCACCCCGCCAGCCGACACGCCCCCAACCGCCACCACCACAAAAAGCAACAGGCTCCAGGACACGGAAAAGTCTCCACTGTTTGGCCGGATAAGCAGGCGGCTCGTCGACTCTCCCCGTAGTTGGGATGACCTCCTGCCCGCGTCCTTCGTTCAGACCGCTACGCGTGTCGGCTGCGGACGAGTGCCGGATCGACGCGGGCGATAGGTGAGCCGGCGGAGCAGCATCTCCGCCGGACCGCGACGGCCGGACCGGCGCATCCCTTCTGCCAGGAGCACCGTCGTCATCCAGACGCCGACCGCCACCGCAGACGCGCCGGCGTCGCTGAGCCGGCCACCGAGTCCCGCGGTGAACGGCGCGAAGATCGCGACAAACAGCACCGACTGCAGGAGATAACAGGTGAGCGACCGCTGACCACACGCGGCGAGCGCGGTGACCACCCGCCCAGGCGCGGCGGCGAACCGGTGCGCGACGAGCCCTGCCAACGCGGCATAGGCGAGGCCGCCCGCGATACCGGTCACGCTGTGCACGACGTACGCCACCGCTCCAGCGCCCTCGGTCCAGTCGGTCCACACGCGCGCGTCGGCCAACGCGAGGGGTGCGCCGCCGACGATTGTGACTGCCATCCCGATCACCGCAACGCGCGCCAGCAGGGCGCGGTGACGTCCGGGCTCGTCCAACAGACGGCGCCGCGCTGCCCAGATGCCGAGTAGGAACGGCGTGATGATGTCCACGGCCAACGTCGGTCCGAGCGCGGCCCAGGTTGCCAGGCGCATGCCGACCGCCTCGAGCGGCGACTCGACGGCCGTCGGTAGTGGTGGCGATCCGTTGGTGATGATGCTCCAGGCCAGCGCCATGGCGGTCGCGGCGAAGACCAGCGTCCACAGGCCGGCGACCCAGAGGAGTACGCGGTCGCGGGCCCGCACCATCCCGACGAGCACCAACGCCACCAGGCCGTAGGTGAAGAGGATGTCGCCAAAGAACAGCAGGAGCGCGTGTACGAAGCCGAACGCGATCAGCCACCGGCTCCGGCGCCGCAACAGGCGGCGTACATCGGGCCACTCGGCTCCGGCGGCGAGCCGCCGGTCGGCCAACTGCACCAGCCCATAGCCGAACAGCGCGGCGAACATGGGCAGGGCGCGGCCGTCGACGAGGAGTACCTGGACACCGGCGACGATCCGGTCGAGCGGGCCGCCCTCGAGGTCGTAGCCGCGAAACCCGGTGGGATTGCCGTACAGGTACATGTGGGCGTGGGCCAGTGCGATGAGCAGCAACATCGTGCCGCGAGCGAGGTCGGGCGCGAGCGACCGGTCGACGAGTCGGGTGGGACTGCCTGGGCTGTTCGGTTTGCTGGATCTGCTGGACGGAGCGGCCGTGGGCTCCGGGCTGAGCGTGGACACGTACACCTCGTTCTCCGAGCCGCCAGACCCATGGGCAGGGCAGAATCGCTGAGGCCGGCAGCGGGCTAGTTGATTAGCTACGCATGCGTATCTAACCTCGGCATCCTAAGATACGCAAGCGTGTCTTAGGATGGAGTCATCATGAGCGGGAAAGAGCAGGCGGCCTCGGCGCGTACGCGGCGCCGCGGGGACGACCTGATCCGGGCTATCCACGCCGCCGTACTCGCGGAAGTGATCGAGGTCGGGGTCGGCGGCCTCACCATGGAAGGCATCGCGAAGCGCTCGGCAACCGCGAAGACCTCGCTGTATCGACGTTGGCCCTCGCCACGTGAGCTGCTGCTGGATGCTCTCCATGAGGCGCACCCGGAGGAGGTGCCGTCACTGAGCGCGGACGACCTGCGCGGCGACCTGATCAACGCGCTGCGTCAGCTCGTCACCTGGATGGCCACACCGGCGGCGAACGCCGTCATGGCGATCGTGAACGAACGCCACCGCTATCCCCAACTCGTCGACGCGTTGTACGACCAGGTCTTCGGTGCCCGTGGCGGCACGGTGACCAGCGTCGTCCTGCAGCACTACGCCGACCAGGGGACGCTCGACCCGGACCTGATCACTCCGGTGGTGAGAGACATCGGCGAGGCGCTGGTGTTCAAGCGCGCCCTGGACACCGGCGCGCTACCGGACGACGAGACCCTCGTCGCCATCGTTGACCAGGCGGTGCTGCCGGCGGTCGGGATCCTGCCCCGCGCTACGAGGCGGACGGCCGCAGCGGATCGGTAAGTCCTGGCCCCAACCGCGCTGCGCGGCGCCGATGATTCGAATCGCTTCCGTGGCCACGCGCTCGCCGCTCGCCGGCCTACTCGGTGATACCGTATAGTGGTACTCGGTACTACGAGGTAGTGGGAGGATCGAAGAGGAGACTCGCGATGGACGACCTGACGGAGATGTTGAAGGGCACGCTTGAGGGCTGCGTGCTCGAAATCATCGGCGGCGAGGAGACCTACGGGTACGCCATCACGCGTCGGCTGAACGAACTCGGCTTCGCCGACGTCATCGACGGGACGGTGTACACCATCCTGCTGCGACTGGAGAGGAACGGACTCGTCCAGGCGACGAAACGACCATCCGAGGTGGGCCCGCCGCGCAAGTTCTACGCACTCAACGACGCGGGGCGCGAAGAACTCGGGCGGTTCTGGGCGAAATGGGAGTACCTCTCATCACGGATCGACACGCTCAAGGAGGGCGGGAGATGAATTTCTGGGAAACCATGACCGGCAGCGACCTCACCAGGGAATGGAAGGCGTTCGAAGCCCGGGCAGAGGCTTTGCCGGCCGACTACCGGGCGGCGTGGGAACAGATCAAGGCTCACCTCTTCCCCTACTCGGGTTTCACAGGTCGCAACCTGACGCCGATCCTCGACGGGGCCCTGGGGCTGCTCGAAGAAACGGCGGCGGATGGGCAGAGCATTCACGAGGTGCTGGGCGACGACGTTGCGGGCTTCTGCGCGGCGCTGGCCGGCGGAGAAGGGGCTCGGAGCTATCGCGACCGGTGGCGCGAGCAGTTGAACCGGAACGTCGCAAGGAAATTGCGCCGGCTAGGAGGCTGACGTGGGCATCCAAGACATCATCGAGGGCAAGAAGCAGTGGCGAGCGCACGTGGCTCGGGTCAAGGCGCTCCCGCCGGATTATCAGATCGTCTACAAGGAGATGCAGAAGTACTTCTTCAAGGTCGGACCGATCGACTTGCCTGACGGGACCCTACTCTCAGGGATTGTCGATTTCTTCGAGGAGGGCGTCGCGGCCGGCAAGGGAGTCCTGGAACTCATCGGCAACGACGTCGCTGCCTTCTGCGACGACCTGGTCAAGGACTCGCGCACCTACGCGGACATCTATCAGGAATCCATCAGGGGGAAACCCGGCACGGCCGAGAAGTAAAGCCGGATTGCCCGAGCGCCGGCGGCCCAGGCCTGATAGAGGTCGTCGGGGTCTGGCTGGCCCGCGGCATCGACCGCGATCTTGTTGAATTTCGCGAAGTTTTGGTTACCGCGGACAATCACGGCGTACAACTCAATGACGCTAGCCCGGTCGGTGAGAACGTCCACGCCGGCACGACGTCGTTTGCCTTTAAGTCGGATCTCAACCTCCTCGCCAGAACGCAGGTTGCGCGCCCAGGCGGACGACGTGCCGACGAGAAGGCTTCCATCATGATGGGTATAAGCAACCGAGGTTCGCTGGGCCCTGCCAGGCCGCCTTCTCCGGACCAGCCGTCGCCGACTGGTCGCCCATTGAGCCGGACGGACGTTCAACGGTCATTGCCGGAAACCTCCTCCTGCCTAGAACGATCGGTGCTCGCCCCGGGGCTAGTTGTGGGCGGACCGGGCGGTTGAGCTCGTCCGGTCCACCCTGATGCGGATGGTTGGCTATCCCCACTGCCCGGGCTGGTAATCGCCGGCGGGCTGCTGAAGGATGACGTTGATGCGATTGTAGGTGTTGATGAGGGCGATGAGCGACACCAAGGCGGCGATCTGGTCGTCGTCGTAGTGCTTGGACGCATTGGCCCAGGCCTCGTCGGTGACGCCACCGGCGGCATCGGCTATGCGAGTGCCTTGTTCGGTGAGCTCCAGCGCGGCCCGCTCGGCTTCGGTGAAGACCTTTGCCTCCCGCCATACCGCGACCAGATTCAGCCGAACCGAGCTTTCCCCCGCGTGTTCCGCATCCTTGGTGTGCATGTCGGTACACATGGCACAGCCGTTGATCTGGCTGGCCCGGATCTTCACCAGCTCCTGCGTGGGGGCCGGCAGAGTCGACTGAGTAACGACAGCGCCTGCCGCGTTGAGGGCCTTCGCGAACTTCGCCGCGACGGTATTACTGATGTAGTTGAATCGGGCTTCCATGGTGATCTCCTCGCCGATCATTGGGTTACGCAGTATTGACCAAACGGTTCGACATCAGAGCTCCACGGCTACCTCGTACAGCGCCGCGTTCGCTGAGATTGCGGGGTCATCCGTGGCGGTGCGGGCGCGCCGTTCGAACTCAGGATCTGCGGCGGCAGCCTGCATCGCTTCGGGGCTTTCCCAGTGGGCGACATTGACCAGCTGGAACCGAGTTTGCGATGAGAGGGCACGGTGCAGCCGGGCATCCAAGAACCCTGGTTTGGTGGCCATCAAAGCAGCGCGTTCGCGCCATTGCTCGATGAACGCATCCACGTGGTTCGCGGGCACTTCGAAGACGTTGATCAGTGTGATGGGCGGGTTGTCTTTCGGCTGGCTGTCGTGGCTCATGGAACATCCTTCGATCATCTGGGTGCCGAGGCGAGCCTCGAGGCCCGGTTGAACCAAGCCTCCTTCTCTTATGACCCGGGGGAGAGGGCGGATGTGACACGCCGGCCACTTGGCCTGACGCCGACGGGCCGGGATGGGCCAGCTCCCTACGTTCGTCTGTCACATCGGCGACCTTCGGCGGGTCATAGTTGCGAGGACAGCAACGCGAGGACGTGAGAGATGGACGACAGCGAGTGGCTAGCCGGTCGCTTCGAGGAGCATCGGCCGCATCTGCGGGCGGTGGCCTATCGAATGCTGGGCTCGCCCACCGAGGCCGAGGACGCCGTCCAGGACGCCTGGCTACGGGTCAGCCGCTCAGGGGCCGAGGAGATCGAGAACCTCAAGGCGTGGCTAACGACGATCGTCGCCCGGGTCTGCCTCAACCTGCTGCGCTCCCGCAATACCCGGCGCGACGAGTCCCTCGAAGCGCGCGTCCCTGAGCTCATCGTGGCTCCAGCAGGCGGACCCGATCCCGAAGAGGAGGTGCAACTGGCCGACTCCGTCGGGCTCGCCCTCCAGATTGTGCTCGACACCCTCACCCCCGCCGAACGCCTCGCCTTCGTGCTCCACGACATGTTCGACCTACGCTTCGAAGAAATCGCTCCATTGGTCGGGCGCACACCCCAGGCAACCAGGCAGCTCGCCAGCAGAGCTCGCCGCCGGATCAAGGGAGCGGAGCTTCCCGCGCTCGAGCGTGATCTCGCCCGGCAACGAGCGGTGGTAGACGCCTTCCTCGCCGCCGCCCGCGCAGGCGACTTCCACGCCCTCATCGCCGTACTCCACCCCGACGTCGTCGCCCGCGCCGACTTCGGCCCGAGGCACCCCAGCGGACCCGCGGTGATCCGCGGCGCAGAAACCGTCGCCCGCCAAGCTCGCTTCGGCGCGACTCCCGACGCAGTAGTGCACCCCGTGCTTGTCAACGGTGCCGCTGGAGTGGTCATTACAAGGGGCGGCCAACCCTATGCCGTTATGGCCTTCACTATTGTCGACGACAAGATCGTCCAAATCGACACGATCGCCGACCGCGACCGCGTCACCGAACTTGCCGCACCCATCCTCACCCTTCCATAACGACAGTTCAGCAAACCGCCGGCCGAAGTTGATCAACGGTCCCGAATTCGGACACGCACTGCGGGGAATGCCCGATTTGCGGACAGTTGATCAACTTCGCCGAAGCGGGCCAGGATGAGGAGCGCAGGAATGTGCGAGGACCGTCGTCGTGGTCTTCCAGGACCAGCGAGGTGACGTAGGGGGACCAGTCATGGCTCGGATCCGGATCCATCCCGGCCTGGCGTTCGAGTACGTCGATCAGCAATGCCGCGGCTTCGGCTCTCAAGGGGGATGCCGGTTGCCCGGGGATGAACTCCTGGAGGTGATAGGAGGTTGCGGTCTCGGTGATCCCTGCCGCGATCCAACGTGGTGTCGGGTAGCCGGTGGCGCGGATCCGGTTGACCCTCTGGACCAGACCCGCTCGACGGGTCGTTGGGTCGTTCGCTCTCCACTTCAGGATCGCCGATTGGCCGTCGGGGTCGGTCAGGATCCAAGCCCCGCCTTGCAGCCCGCCACTGCATCGGCCACGCAGCGCGAACCGTAGGTTATGGGTTTGGTTGATGTCGTCGACCAGCCGCCGTACATGTTCTGAGACGGGGTCGACTAGGTTGATGGCGTCGCTCATGATGGCGCTCTCTCCTACATGCTCGGATGGCCGTGCGTCGGGACCGACGGGCGGCAGCATCTGCGCGGCGGGGCCGCGCGCGAGAGATCACGCCACGGTGGAACCGTAACGACTGGTGCCATCGGGCGTACAGCAAGTACGAATCTGGTTAGACGAGGTGAGACGTCGACGCCTATCGTCGGAGAACTCGGAAGTGAAGGGAGAGCTGTGGCTGATTTGCGCATCACGATGGTCTGAGCAGGGGACGACGCCTCGGTTGGCCTCGCTGACCGAGCTGGTGATGTGGAGATGACACCTACCGGTGGCACCTGGCTCGCACGCGAAAGCAGCGAGGTGGGTGACAGTGGCCGGAGAATCCGGTCGAGGTCCGGATCCCCTTGCCGCGACCTGCGGCCTGTGGGTGAAGCAGGAACTGGAAGTAATCGCCATCCGGCGGTGAATCGCGTCCCTCTCTCCGCAAGCCCAGAAGCCACGTCCGCAGTGCGGTACGCGGTGAGAACAAACGGAACCCTGCCCCACGCATGTCGATCTCGACACGCGCGGAGCAGACCATTTCCCGAACAGTTTCACGATCGACTGAGAATGCCGGGTTTGACTGCCTACGGTGCGGTCTCCCGGTGCCGCCACTCGTTTCGGGTAGCTTCCGAAACCACTGCCCATATTGCCTGTGGTCTCGGCATGTTGACGTTGAGCCTGGCGACCGTGCCGCTCGATGCGGCGGGAGAATGCGCCCAACCGAAGTTGCGCATCGCCGCGGCAAGGGTCTTACCTTGGTGCACCGCTGCGAGCGGTGCGGTCACCTGTCGCCAAACCGGGTTGCGCTCGATGATCCGGTGCCAGATTCCGCTGAGGAGCTTGGTCGACTCATGGCAAGTGGCGCTATCGGCTGAAGCCGCAAAGTGACGCCGGCCGCGGTCTCGTTGGCCTACAACGCCTTGTAATACCTCACCAGGGGGAGCCCCGTGAATCCTGCCTTCTCGTACGTACGTCGAGCTGGCGCGTGTCCGGGGTCTCCTCCTGTCCCGACCACCGCGACAGCCATCCCAGCGGCGCTGATGCGTTCCAGGGCGAAGGTGGTGAGGGCAGCTCCCACGCCCTGCCGTTGGCAGTCTGGGTCAACGGCGAGCATGTCGATCTCGCCAGTCATGTCCCCGTGAAACACCACGGCGACAAACCCGGTAAGGCGCGCGTCGAGTTCGGCAACCCACACGTGGTTGTTCTCGTCACGGCAGACCGACTCAACCGCCTTGGCCTGGCTGTCCAGCCAGTCGGGGTAGACCAGCTTGTAGATCCGCGAGCCAAGCACTTGCTCGAACGATTCGAAGACGGGCCGCCACGCCCGCAACGCGAGCGCTACTACTTCATCGACATCTTCGGTGGCGAGCGAACGGATGCTGACGGTCATGACGACAGACTAGAACGTCCAATGCCGGGCCATTGTCTCGGCTGGACGCGGATGGTGGAATGCTGTGTGCCGCTCACGCGCCCAGGGGAGGGGTTGGGACAACTATGGTCCTGCGTCGGTGGCTTTCACGCTTCGTTGCCGCGAGTGTCGCGTCAGTCATGGTGCTGGCGGCAGACCCGGCGTTCGCGGCGTACAGCAGTCCGGTCACGATCTTGTCGTCGGCCTGGAACGCGGCGAGCCCGGCAGTCGGCGTCGACCGTGAGGGCGACACGCTGCTGGCATGGACGGAGGTGTCCACCTCCTACCCGTACACGTACCGCCTGCTCGTGCGGCAACGGTCGCGGACGGGCGTCTTCGGCTCGACGAAGGTGATCTCGCCGAGCGGCCAAGTGCCAAAGGCCCCCCGGGTTGCCCTGGACGACGACGGTGATGCGGTCGTGGTGTGGCAGGCCTACTCCAAGGACACCTACCGCATCTACGCCCGGAGGGTGTCTCGGACCGGCGTACTCGGGCCGGTGCTGGTGATGTCGGCGGCCACGCCGAAGGCGTTCCTCGCCGATGTCGCCATCGACTCAGACGGCGACGCCCTGGTCGTCTGGAACGAGTGGCGCTCCGACGGCACCACCTGGCCGATGGTCCGTCGCTTCCGCCGCGACGGGACCACCGGGCCGATCACCCAGCTGTCCAAGACGGCCCGCAATGCCGAGGCGCCGACCGTGGCGATCGATCGCCAGGGCGATGCGCTCATCGGTTGGGCCGACGACAACGCTGTCTATGCCAGGACGCTGTCCTCGACTGGCGTCTACAGCGCGGTTCGTACGGCGTCGCCGGCGCTCAGCCCGATCGACCGCTACTTTGGCGCCCGCGTGGCGGTCGACCGCTACGGCAACGGCATCGTCGTGTTCCGGCGGTGGGAGGCGGCTACGGGCAACTCGACGGTGTGGTCACGCGGGATGTCGCCGGTCGGTGATCTCGGCACCTTGCGGACGCTCTCGCCCTCCACCCACAAGGTGTCAAACCATGTGGTCGCCAGCGACCTCGAGGGCGATGTCGTCATCGCCTGGGACCGAACCGACGCGACAGGTCTTCACGCGCGCCGGATCGCACGTACCGGCACGGTCGGGTCGATCGTCCAACTCGGTAACGGTCGTCAACCCAACCTTGCCGTCGACGACGATGGCGATGGCGTGGTGGTCTGGCAGGGACGTAACTCCGCCAACACGGTCAACACCGTCCAGACGATCAGAGTCAGTAGGGGTGGAACGTTCGGCAGCGCGGCCACCATTAGTGCCAACGGCGAGGCGCCGCGCCTGGATGTGACACCTACCGGCGGGGTTGTCGTCGCGTGGGAGCGGATGTTCACCGTCACCCGCGGCATCCAGGTGGCCAGCGGGCCGTGACGCCAAGAACTTCTGGGCATCCGTTGGGCGTCTGCTGAGCGCGGTTGAGGCATCGACCGGGGGATCCGGTCATTCGATGTCACCGTTCGGAATCGTCCGTGGGCCGAGCCTGGATCCGATAGACGTCTGGTGTCACTCTCGGCCCATGGGATGGTTCATCGGAATCGCCGCCGTGCTGGTCATAGTGCTCGGCTACCTGCACCGGCGCCGCTCAAACGCACTGCCGTGGGCGAGCCGCCGTGAGCGGGCCAGGTACGACCGGGCCGACCAGCCTGGCTACAACACGCTTCCGCCGGATGGAATGAGCCTCGGCGGTTAGGGGCTACCGCCGGGCCTTCAGCAGAGTCGGGAATTCAGTTTCCGACGCTCTGGTAGTGCCGCAATTGCCGCTGCCAGATGCGGTACGCCGCCGCGCAGAGTACGACCCCAGCGGCAGGGGCGCCTGGAGCCGCCCGATCTCGATCAGGGCGCGGGCCGATGCCCGCATCAGGCCGTGCCGGCGGCGGTCGCGAGGACGTCCCGGGTGAGCGCGGCGTCGTCGGTTGGCTCCACAAGCAGGGCCGACAACTGCTCGACGATTCGCAGGATGTACTGGGTGATGCCGTTCTGGCCCGGTGAGCTGATGTAGGCGTCGATCCCGATTCGCACGGCGCGAAGCGTAGTGGCCCGAGCGTCCCCGTGATCCAGAACAGCCGGGCCTGACCGGAATGGACTGCCGGGTTCGGTGCGGAAGACGGTACCGTTTCGGGGCGGATCGTCCGCTGAGTTTTCGGCTGGGAGTGTGAATACGTGACCGTGGTCAGGGCCCACGACCTGGTGAAGGAGTTTCGCCGTCCGAAAAGGTTCACGGGTGCGTTCGGTGGTCTGCGTACGCTTCTGACCCGTCAGTACACCACGACCCGTGCGGTGGACGGCGTGAGTTTCGACATCGAGGCCGGTGAGCTGGTCGGTTATCTCGGTCCGAACGGCGCCGGAAAGTCGACCACGATCAAGATGCTCACCGGAATTCTTGTGCCCACGTCCGGTCAGGTGGAGGTCGCCGGAGTCGTTCCCTGGAAGGAACGCGAACGCAACGCCAGGCATATCGGCGTCGTATTCGGACAGCGTTCACAGCTGTGGTGGGATTTGCCGTTACGGGATTCGTTCCGGCTGATCGGCAAGCTGTACGACGTTCCGCGAGAGCAGTACCACCCTAATCTCGAACGCTTCACCGAACTCCTCGACATGGCGGACTTCCTCGACACGCCCGTACGCCAACTGTCGCTCGGGCAGCGAATGCGCGGCGACCTCGCCGCGGCGATGCTCTACAACCCACGCATCCTCTACCTCGACGAGCCGACCATCGGGCTCGATGTGGTAGCGAAGGAACGCATGCGGGCGTTCGTTGCGGAGCTCAACCGCGATGAGGGCACGACAGTCATCCTCACCACGCACGACCTCGACGACGTCGAGCGGCTCTGCAGCCGGATCGTCCTCATCGACCACGGCCGGGTGTTGTACGACGGCGAGGTGGCGGCACTCAAGGCCCGGTACGCGCCGTACCGCGAGGTCATGGTGCACCTCGCCCACCCTGATGAGGCTACGGCCGTGGAAGTGCCACACGCCGAACGCGCCCGGGCCGAGGACGGCAAGGTCTGGTTGCGGTTCGACCCGGAAACCGTGCAGGTCGCTGACGTCATCGCGGCCGTCCTCGCGCGACACCAGGTCTCCGACCTCGCGATCATCGAGCCTGAACTCGAGGGCGTCATCCACCAGATCTACGCGCAGCGCAGCGTCATCAGCGCCCGCGAATGAGCCGTCCAACGCCGAAGGCCGTCCTCGAGGCGTATGGAGCGATCGCCCGAGTCAACGCCGGCAGCGCCCTCGCGTACCGAGCCGACTACGTGGTGGGGATTCTCGGCCTGCTGGTCCAGGTGTTCCTGCTGCGCATGGTGTGGGAGGCCGTCTATGCCGACCGCGGCAGCGTGGACGGCGTCGACCTGTCGACGACGATCGCGTACGCCACACTGGCGACGGTTCAGTACTGGCTGTCCAACCCGTGGAACTTCTCCGTCATCCCGCAGCGGGTGCGGGAAGGGAAGATCGCGATCGACCTGTCGCGGCCGGTCAGCTTCCTCGGCCAGGTGGTGGCCGGCCAGGTCGGCACGACGGCGGCGCTGGCGCCGTTCGCGTTGGTCGCGGTGCCGTTCACGGTCCTCGTCGGCGGGGCGCAGCCGCCTCCGTCGGTGGGCGCCGGGCTCGCGTACGTGGTCAGTCTCGGGCTGGCGTATGTCATCACGATCCTGCTGTCGTCGCTGGTCGGGCTGAGTACGTTCTGGACGCTTGAGGTTGGCGGCTTCTTCATGATTTACCGGATGGTCTCGCAGTTCCTGGCCGGGGCGCTCGTCCCGCTCTGGTTCATGCCTGACTGGCTGCGGACCGTCGCGGAGGTTTTGCCGTTTCAGGCAGCGACGTACACCCCGCTCGCCGTCTACCTTGGCCGGCTCGCCGGGCCGGACCTGGCCGCCGCGCTGATTGTCCAGGCTGGCTGGATTGTCCTGCTGTGGCTGGTGCTCCGGCTGGTGTGGAGCCGCGCGCTCCACCGAGTCGTGGTGCAAGGAGGCTGAACGATGCGGACTTTCAAGCTGTACGCCGCACTGGTCGGCGCCGGCCTGCGCGGCGAGGCGCAGTACCGCGGCAATCTGCTCGTGATGCTGGTGGCCGGAATGGCGTACCAAGGCATCGGCCTCGCGTTCGTCTGGGTTGTGGTCGACCGGTTCGGCGCGATCGGTGGCTGGACGCTTGGCGAGGTGTTCTTCCTGTACGCGCTCCGGCTCACCGCGCACGGCCTGTGGGTGGTGCCGTTCAGCCAGCTCAACCAGCTCGACCTTGTCGTCCGCGAGGGCGAGTTCGACCGGTACCTCGTCCGGCCGCTGAACCCGCTCGTCCAGGTGCTGACCCGCAGGGTCGGGCTGATGCAGGCCGGGGATCTGGTCGGTGGCCTCCTACTCCTCGCGTACGCGACCACGATCGTGGACGTCGACTGGTCGCCTGGCGCGGTGGGCTTTCTCCTCCTGGCCGTGGTCGGCGGGGCGCTGGTGGAGGTCGCGGTCCAGCTCGGGTTGTCGGGGCTGACGTTCCGACTGCTGTCGACGAGGATGCTCCGAATCCAGGTGGATAGTGTCTTCGGGACATTCGGCAACTACCCGTTGAAGATCTTTCCGAGCGTGGCGAGGTTCCTCTTCACCATCGTGCTGCCGATGGCCTTCGTCGCGTACTTCCCGGCGAGTGTCCTGCTCGACCGGACCGGTGAGCTGGCCGTGCCCAGCTGGTTCGCGTACGGTTCACCGCTCGTCGGTGCGGCCCTCTTCACCCTGGCGTACCTCTTCTGGTCCCGCCAAACGTCCCACTACACAAGCAGCGGTCACTGACCTTGGCCCTATTCAAGCCCCGTCTTGCCCCACAGCTCTGCCGCCTTTCTGACCACGCCTGGTTGTCAGAGGTTTCTCGGTCTCTTAGCCGAGAAACCTCTGACAACCCGGGGGCTAGGGCGTGTCCTGTAGATCAGGCTCGGTCAGCGAGCGGCACGCCTCTTGTGTGAGGTGGCTGGTCGGTGGGGTGGGTGGGACTGGCTCGAGCTTTTGTCTCACCTTCTGGTCAATCCAGGGGGTTGTCTCACATTGTGTACACCTGGCGGGTACTTCACATGGCTAGTACCTGCTTTGCATGGCGTCCATGCCGTGTGAAGCCCGTAATGACCACGTAAACGTGATCATTCAGAGGACTGGCCTCCACCGGAACGCCTGATCTACAGGACACGCCCTAACCCCTGATTTCTCGGCATTCGATACGGCCGGGTGTACGCCATCTCAGGATCGTGGAAACTCCGGGGTGCTATAGCACCCCGGAGTTTCCACGGTCTTATTGAAGTACGGCGGCCGTCTCGACTGGCGTACACGCAGTTGTAGGGGTATGCCCCGCCTCGTGCGCGACGTCCGCTCAAGTCACCTTGCCTGGTTGGGGCTTGGTGCGTGAACGCTCTTGGGAGGCGCGGTGAAGGCGGCGCGGTCGGGTTCGGGCAGCCACTCGTGTCGCGGGTCGAACGGACGGAAGTTTTTCGTGACGTACTCGATGAGTTGACCCAGCACCGGATGATGGTTCTGTCGATGCCACAGCAGTGCACATGGATACACGGGTACGGGGTCGACGATCGGGATCTGGACGGTGCTCGGATGCCGGGGGACGCGTGTCCTTTCGGTCACACCGAGGCCGATGCGCTCGCCCGCGCTGATCTCCTCCACGAAGTAGTCCCAGCCGAAGTCGGGCCCTGAGGCGTCGATCCGGATGTCGAACGCGGCGCCAAGGGCGGTGTAGTAGTCCGCCCACTCGCTGCCTGGGGCGTTGCCGGGCATCCAGACGGTCGATCCGGCGAGCCGCTCGATCTCGACCTGCCTTTGGTCGGCCAGGGCGTGGTCGCGGCCGACCAGGACATGGAGGGGCTCGAGGTAGGCCGGTATGTACCTGAGGTCTTCCTCCAGTGTCCCGCTGACGCGCGCCAGGGCCGCGTCGACGGACCCGTGGGCGAGTGCGCCGCGTGCGGATCTGAGTCCGTTCGAGGTGGTGATCTCGATGGCGAGGTTCTCGACGGACTGGTGAAATCCCCGGATCACGTCGACGGACGCCAGCCTGGTGTCCAGCACGTCGACCCGCAGTGAGCGGCGCCGTCCGCTCAGCGTCTCGAGGGCCTGGTCGGCGATGCCGACGAGGGCGCGCGCGTGATGGAGGAACGCCCGACCGTCCTCGGTGAGGTCGGCTCCGGTGCGCGTACGGAAGAACAACCGCACGCCAAGGTCGGCCTCGAGCTTCGCGATGCGCTTGGAGATGGCCTGCTGACTGATGCCCAGCCTGGACGCGGCCTCGCTGAAGTATCGGTCCTCGGTGACGGCGACGAACGCGCGGACCGTGGCGATATCCAGATCGGCAGTCGCCGGTCGCACAACGGTCGCTGGTCGCGCGGCAGTCGTCGGTCTCACAACTGTTGTTTGTGGTGTGTCAGCGTGTCGCTTGTTGGACAACCGTGCCTGCTCTTGGGTCGAATGCTGCGAGTCGCAAGGGAGCCTACAACCAGGAGGCGTGGGTCCGGTGGGGTCCTTCGTGCACCTGCACGTGCACACCGAGTACAGCATGCTTGACGGCGCCGCCAAGGTCGGCCTGCTGATGGACGAGGTGTCCCGGCAGGGGATGCCCGCCGTGGCGATGAGTGATCACGGCAACGTGCACGGGGCGTACGAGTTCTACCAGACCGCGCGCAAGGCGGGGATCAAGCCGATCATCGGCATCGAGGCGTACGTCGCACCCGCGTCCCGGTTCCGGAAGGAGGCGGTGTACTGGAGCGACAACCTCGCGCTACGCAAGTCCAACGATGACACCGGTGAAGGCGGTGATGTCTCGGGCCGTGGCCTCTACACGCACATGACGATGTGGGCGGCCGATGCCCAGGGCCTGCGCAACCTCTTCCGCCTACAGTCCCGGGCCTGGCTGGAAGGTCATGTCCAGAAGTACCCACGCATGGACGATGAGCTGCTCGCCGAGCACGGCCAGGGCATCATCGCCACGACCGGCTGCCCGTCGGGGGAGGTGCAGACCAGGCTGCGGCTCGGCCAGTACGCCCAGGCCGTCGAGGCCGCCGCGAAGTATCGCGACATCTTCGGTAAGGAAAACTACTTCCTGGAACTGATGGATCACGGCCTGGCCATCGAGCGCAGGGTTCGCGACGAACTTCTCAAGCTGGGCAAGGAACTCGATCTGCCGCCCCTGGCCACGAATGATTCGCACTATGTCACCGAGAGCCAGGCGCAGGCGCATGACGCCCTGCTGTGCGTCGGCACCGGCAAGCGGCTCGCCGACACCGATCGCTTCCGGTTCAGCGGCAGCGGCTACTACATCAAATCCGCCGAGGAGATGCGTGCGCTGTGGGACGGTGAGGTACCCGGCGCCTGCGACAACACACTGCTGATCGCCGAGCGGGTCGGCGACTACGGTGAGGTGTTCGCCCACCGGGACCTGACACCTCGCTTCCTTGTGCCAGAAGGCGAAAGCGAGTCCAGCTGGCTGCGCAAGGAGACCTTGCAGGGGGCGCGGCATCGTTACCGCGGCAAGCCGTCACAAGAGGTCCTGGACCGCATCGACTACGAACTGTCCGTCATTGACACGATGGGATTTCCCGGCTACTTCCTGGTGGTTGCCGACATCTGCCGGTACGCCCGCGAGCACGGCATCGGTCTGGGCCCCGGCCGCGGCTCGGCCACCGGGTCGATCGTCGCCTACTGCACAGGGATTACCGAGCTCGACCCGATCGAGCACAAGCTGATCTTCGAACGTTTCCTCAACCCCGAACGCATCTCCATGCCTGACATCGACCTTGACTTCGATGACCGGCGGCGCGACGAGATGATCGATTACGTCACCCGCAAGTACGGCGAGAACCGCGTCTGCCAGATCGTCACGTTCAACACCATCAAGGCCAAGGCCGCCATCAAGGACTCCTGTCGGGTGCTTGGTCTGCCGTACGCCTTGGGTGACCGCATCACCAAGGCGTTCCCAGCGGCTGATGGCGGCAAGGAGATCCCGCTCGCCGCGATCCACGACAAGCATCACTCCCGACACGGTGAAGCGGCCGAGCTACGCCAGATGTACGAGCAGGACCCTGACGTCAAGCAGGTCCTCGATACCGCGGCGGGCATCGAGAGCCTCACCCGCGGCACGGGCATCCATGCAGCGGGCGTGATTCTTTCCAACGAATCCCTGATCGACGTGATCCCGCTGGCCAAGCCCAAGGCCGACGGCCCCGTCGTCACCGGCTTCCCCTTCACTCAGGCCGAGGACATGGGCCTGCTGAAGATGGACTTCCTCGGTCTGCGCAACCTCACCGTGATCGGCGACGCGATCAGCAACGTCCGCGCCAACAAGGGCATCGACATCGACATCCTCGATGTCCCACTCGACGACGCGAAGACGTATGAGCTGCTGGCGCGCGGTGACACGCTCGGGGTCTTCCAGCTGGACAGTGGCGGCATGCGGGTGCTGCTGAAACTCATGCGGCCCACCACGTTCACCGATATCGCGGCAGTGAATGCGTTGTACCGGCCGGGGCCGATGGAGATGAACGCTCACACCAACTACGCCCTGCGCAAGACCGGTAAGCAGCCGGTCGAGCCGATCCACCCCGAGCTCGAGGAAGCGCTCGAGCCCATTCTGGGTGACACGTACCACCTGGTGGTCTTCCAGGAGCAGGTCATGGCCATCGCCCAGCAGCTCGCCGGGTATTCCCTCGGTGCGGCCGACATGCTGCGTCGGGCGATGGGCAAGAAGAAGAAGGAGGTCCTTGACGCCGAATGGGGCAGATTCTCGGAGGGCATGCGCGAGGGCGGGTTCTCCGAGGAGGCGATCAAGGCGGTCTGGGACGTTCTTGTTCCCTTCAGCGGTTACGGATTCAACAAGTCGCACACTGCTGGATACGGACTCGTCTCCTACTGGACCGCATACCTCAAGGCCAACCACCCCAGCGAATACCTCGCTGCGTTGCTCACCTCAGTCGGCGACGACAAGGACAAGATGGCCGTCTACCTGGCCGACTGCCGGCGCCTGGGCATCCAGGTGCTGCCTCCCGACGTCAACGCCAGCCGGCTGGACTTCGCCGCTGTCGGATCTGACATCCGCTTCGGGTTGGGCGCCGTGCGCAACGTCGGAGCCGGCGTCGTGGACGCGATCGTTACCACCCGGGAAGCTGAAGGCGCCTACACCGATTTCAACGACCTTCTCGCCAAGGTCCCCGCTATTGTCTGCAACAAGCGCGTCATCGAGTCTCTGGCCAAGGCCGGCGCCTTCGACAGCCTGGGGCATCATCGCAAGGCTTTGGTCGCGATCCACGAACAGGCCATCGACGCGGTTGTCGACGTCAAACGAAACTCGGCCCGTGGTCAGGACTCGCTGTTCGGGGTTTGGGGTCGTCCCCAGGAAGGTGCTGCCGGCGAGCCGGGCCACAGTGGCACGTTCTCGATCGCGATCCCCCAGGGAGAGTGGGAAAAGGCCACCCTGCTTGCCTTTGAACGCGAGATGCTCGGATTGTACGTCTCCAGCCATCCACTCGACGGCGCCGAACACGTCCTGGATGCCAACCGTGACAGCACCGTCGCCGACCTGCTGGCTTCTGGGCGGCAGGACGAAATGACCCGGATCAGCGGCATCATCTCCGACCTGCAACGCAGGGTCACCAAGCAGGGCAGCCCGTGGGCGATCGTCACTCTCGAAGACCACGACGCTTCTGTGGAATGCCTCATCTTTCCGAAGACCTACGCCCTGTATGGCGATGCGCTGGCCCACGACCGTGTGATCTCCGTGCGGGGACGGGTCAATATCCGCGATGAGACGATGAGCATCTACGGCGAGGAGATCAGCGTCCTCAACGTCACCCAGGCGAACGCTGAGCCTCCCGTGGTGATCACGATTCAGGAGACCCAACTGAATCCGCGAGTTGTCCAAGAGTTCAAACACATCCTGACCACCCATCGCGGCCGGGCGCCTGTGCACCTGCGCTTGCAGCGCCATGGTGCCAAGGGCCTGCTGTTGAACCTCCGGCTCTTCCAGGTCACACCAATGCCGGCCTTTTACGGTGACGTCAAAGCGCTGCTCGGCGCCAACGCGATCGGCGGAGCATGAGCCACGAGCAGGCATGCCCTCGCTGCCGTACTCATAATCTCCTTGCCGTCCTCAGCCTTCCGGACACGTGGACGAACGCGTCAGGAAACCAGGCCCGGGTCATCAGTGATGTGCCTTTGTGTGCCCGCTGCGACGCGGACGACCCCTTCGCCGGGCCGGTGGTCACGTACTTCGCCGTCCATGGTTCCGCGCAGCCGGAGACCGCTCCCCACCTCGCGCGTTGCCTGCTCCGCTGGATCGAGCACGCGCGACCACCAAAGCCGGATAGGAACGTACTGAACGCCGAAGCCGAAGCGTGGTACTGCGGCGATCTATGACTGTTGGGCAGAAACCCTGTTCTTTGCTACATGGTTCGACCGAGTTCGACGATCGCTTGGAAGATCTCCGGCTGTGGCGGATCGGCCAGTAATTCACTGGTTTCGCGGGTCGAGTGCTCTCTCATCGCGGCGGGGAGACTGGTATCGAGGCTGGCCTGCGCCTGGCCTTTGAGGTAGGCGAGGGCATCCGGGATGCCGCCGTAGGCCTCTGCTTCACCGATCACAGCGTGGCCGCCGGCAGCGCGGTAGGCCCGCAGCGTTCGTCGTGCGGCGTCCTTGTCGAGGCGATTCTCGTGGACGTGCCAGGTGTAGAGACGGCTCGCGAGCTCCCGGCCGGGATCAATAGGGCCAACACCATCCCAGTCAAGCAGGACGAACTCGCCGGTCTCGACGAGTACGTTCGACGGCTGGACGTCGTGGTGGCTGACCACCATGCGGTTCGCATCCGCCGGCTGGACGGCGGCGCCGAGGCCGCTCAACGCTGGCGCAGCACGGGCGAGGGCGGATGCCCACGGTCGTCCGGCCGCTGGCCCTTGCTCCGCGAGTTCGAGCCAGATCCCCGGATCGGGGATTGGCGGATCTGTTGACGTAGGACCGGAGTGATCGACCGGGTGCCCAAGTGTGTGCAGGGTGGCGAGGGTTCGACCCAACCACTCGGGTGCGCCGGACTCGTCGGGGCGTGGCTCGCTTCCGTCGACCCAGGTGGATACTCGAACGACCGCTCCGGCCACCTCGGCCAGGTAGCATCCGTCGACGGTGCGGAGGTTGGCCGGTGCCCGGATTCCGGCCGCCACGGCAAGGTCCCGGTACCCATTCTCGATGGCGATCCGCTGCTCATCGCCACCCGCGAAGAGTTCCTTCACAGCCAACGACCGCCGCGGCTCCTCAAGATCGAGCCGCCACACCTGGCCCTGACCTCCACGCGCGACCGGGCCGAGTTGACGCGGACCTCCCTCGAGCCAAAAGACCTCAACAAGCTCGCGTAGTGCACCTTCACCGGCCTCGAGCAAAGGCGCCCGCGGCTTCTTCGTGACAGACAAGCGACTACTCCCTATAGAAGGATCTGGCCAGATCAAATAGCCACCGGTCGAGGCTGCTCATCATCTGGCTGGGGCTCGTCGCCGCAGCGCTCCTCCTCACCGTACTGCCGGCGGCCGGCGGGCCGCAGTCGTCGATGGCTGTCGGCGATCACGTAATTCCCCAGGGCTATGGCAGTGGTCTCCATACGAACGACGTACATCGCGATCGCCATCTCCGTGCGGACGAGCGTTGCCGTGATCATGGCCTCGGCGGCGTACGGACAGCCCCCGCTCACTGAGAGTCTTCGCGGACCACCTATGTGAGACACCGCTGGTCACGGCCCTGCCGCGCCAGTAGTGCTTGGCGTGGCGCCCGGTTGTGGTTCGGCTTACGGAACCTCCAGGTACGGCGTCACGACCGCCGTGGCGTTCACGGGTCGCGATCGACTTTGACGGGCGTCGGCCGTGGCATGTGGAAGATGACGCGGTTGCCGAAGGGGTCGGGAACGGCCAAGTCGTCTCCCCATGGATCGCTGTCCAGACCGATGCGCAGAAGGTAGATCGGATTCTCGACGAGCTCGCGCTGTACCGCCGCACGTCGCGGTTCTCGATCCGGACCGCGATCCGCAACTGCGATGACAACCTCCGCATCGCTTCGACCGTCTCGCCAGGCCCGTGCCTGCCTGCCAAGCGGCCGGTAGCTCAATTCTCGGCGCCGGGCAGCGGGTCACCGTCGCCCTGGAGCACGTTGAGGTCACGCACGCAGAACCCGTGGTGTGCCCAGTCCTCCTTCAGCACCACCCGCAGGCACTCGACCACCGACTTGCCCTCGGCGTACGGCGGCCAGCCCGGACCCGCAGGAACGGGAGCGACTGCGGACAGCTCGTCGACCGTCACGGTCGCCAGCCAACGCTCCAGCTCGGCGGACTGTTCGTCTCGCACGGCCAGTACCTCATCGAGGCCTGGGGTCGCCGCTCGATCGAGGCCCTGTTCCTCCTGATCGGGCACGAAGTCGGACGCCAACCCGATCCCAGTGAAGGGCTGGGTCGATCCCAGGCAGCAGCGGCGAAACCACGAGTCGTGCACGAACACCAGGTGGCGCAGGGTCTCCGCTGCCGACCACTCGCCGGCGACACGCTGGTGCTCGGAGCCCTCAGGCATCGCGCGGAGCCGCTCGACCGTCCTCGCCCAGTCATCCCATAGCTGTCGATGGGCTTTCCGCAGATCGGCCGGGTCACCTGAGCGCATCAGCAACCGAACTGGATACCGCCGGTCGAGCTCAGCCTCGACGTAGGACGTCACCTCCACGCCGTTAACCACCAGGTTGCTGACCAGCCCGTCGATCACAACGTCCCGCATCACCACTCCGATCAGCCGGGCGCGGGTCAGGTCGCACTGGCGAAACTCGGCGTCGGCCAGATCCTGATCTTCAAAGCTCACCATGCCAAGCATTGTGTACCGGCGGGCCGACACCGGGCGGGCGACTGGTGGATGGTCAAGCTCCGTCGACCCAGGGATCCCGTTGCATACACCCCCGGCAGGGCCGCCGTGCTCACCCCGGGTGTCGACCGTTGAGGTTCCCCCTGCGGACGCGGAGCTTTGGCCGGTGATAACGGCGCTGGCGACATCCCTTTCCTAGAGTTCAGCATGCATGTATCTCTCGGGCGGGAACTGACCGGATCTCAAGGTTCGTGCGGCCCTCGCTACACCACTAGTACTGTCTGATGGTGCGATACGACCCTACGATCTACGACGGCGCGGCTGTCCACTACCGCTACGGTAGGCCCGCCTATTCTTCGGACCTCGAGGCTCTTCTTGCTGAGGAACTTGACCTGGATGGCAGCGGAAGGCTCCTGGACGTTGGATGCGGCCCCGGCATCCTCACCGTGCGCTTGGTCCACCTGTTCGCAGAAGCTGTCGGATTAGACCCCGATCCGGAGATGCTTGCCGAGGGTCGCCGGGCCGCGGAGGAGCGGGGCATCGCGAACATCGCTTGGGTCCAGGCCCTGGCCGAGGACCTTCCGGGCGCGGCGCCGGGGACATATCGAGTGGTCACCTTCGGCAGTTCTTTCTGGTGGACGGACGAGGTTCGCGTGGCCGAGGCGGTGTATGACGTACTGGAGCCGGGCGGCGCCCTGGTCCTGGTCACGCACAAGGCCGGTGCGGGGGCCGTACCGCCGAGCCCCGAGCCGCCCCCGATACCGCACGCAGAGATTGAGGCGTTGGTGGAAAAGTATCTCGGATCAGGCAGGCGAGCGGGCCAAGGCGCCGCGCCGGCCCGCAGTGCCGAGGAAGACGTCATTGCCGGCACCCGCTTTGGCGTGCCGCGGGTGATTTTCGCCCCCGGCATCCCTGACCTGGTGCGGGATACGGAAAGCGTATTGTCCGGCTATTTCTCCTTCTCCTGGTCAGCCCCGCATCTATTCGGTGACCGTGTCGAAGCATTCGCCACCGAGGTGCGGGAGCTGCTGCGGGCGCGATCTCCCGAGGGCATTTTCTGGGACTGGCCCGGCGATACCGAAGTGATCCTTGCCCGGAAATGATCGAAAGCGGCAGCCGGGTTTCGCTGCCGCCCCCCTCGTAACCCCCACCTGCATCAGGCCCATGGCAGTCGATCATCAGACTGACCGGCGTCACGCTCCGAGTATCGAAATTAGCCCAGATCTGAGCAAACATCGATCGACCCTTCGGGCAAGCTGGGGGTGGCCGTTTGACGATCCCAAACGGACGGTATGGACTTGATCGACATTCGCCAGCGGCGACCTGTGCGGTGATGGCGAGCCAGTTCGGATCAGGTTCCTCAATCGGTACGCGAGGCCGCATCTATCGGGTCGCGCTGCCCCGCACGAAGCTCAGCCGCGGCTGAAACCGGGTCGCCAACGCCAGGAGCCCGCCCTAGGGTGCAGAGGTGGCTCTGCGACTGGAAGCGGTGACCTTTGATGTGGCCGACGCGACCGCGGTGGCGGCCTTTTGGGCCGGGCTGCTCGACCGAGAGGTACGCACCGAGCCCGGCGGCGCGTTGGTACCGGGTGGCAAGACTCAGGTCGGGCTCCGCTTCGTCACCTCCGACACCAAGG
>NZ_KB892818.1 GCF_000373925.1 Actinopolymorpha alba DSM 45243
GTCGATGGTGGTGACGGCCGGTCAGGCGGCCAGGCGGCGCGCGATCGCCGGGACCACGATCACAGCGGCGACCAGGTGGGTGAGCATCAACAGCGCCTTGGTGGTCGAGTCGGCGGGCGCGATCGCGTCCGGGACCAGCGAGAGGGCGGTCAGCACCACGGTCGTACGCACGAACGTGCGCTGCGGGTGTCGGGCCCAGCGGGCCAGTGCCACGGCAAGGACCAGACCGAGCAACGAGAAACCGGCCGTCAATACGCCGAAGCCTGTGATCGGGATCGGGGCACCGCCCATGTCGAGGCTGATCCCCACAGCGTGGCCGGCGGCGGCGACGGTCATGGTGGCGGCGCTCGCGATCGTTGTGGCGGCGACTCCAGTCATGGTCAGGGCGCTGAAGCGCGGGGTGGCGATCTGGGTCGTGTTCAGGGTGGTGGTCATTTCTGCCTCCGGTGGGCTTGTCGGGCGGGCACGGTGCCCGTCTCTCACCAGGGCTACGAATGGGAGCGGCGCCGATCGACAGGTCCGTCGGAGAATTTCTGAGTCTTTCGGACCCTGATCTCTGACCGTTCCAGCCGAGTGACGGGACACATCACGGGCACTGGCGTCACGGTGAGGAGGTGGGTCGATGACTGATCGATTCGAGCGGTACACCGCCGACGCGCGCAAGGCAGTAGAAGACGCCGAGGACGAAGCCCGGGTTCGTAGCCAGGGACACGTCGGGACGGAGCACCTCCTGCTTGGCCTGCTCAGCCGTCGCGCTCGAGCATTCCGGACGGCATAGCCGGGTCGCTGTTCGCATACTGGGGCGCGACCCGGGTGGAGGGAGCGTGATCGCGGTCGACGCACCGCACTGGCAGGGGCGGGCAGTGCTGATTGGTGACGTATAGCGGACATGTCCTGGACGTCGGCCAAGCCGTCTGGGAACGCTTTCAGTCGTACATCGGCTTATGCACACAGCAGCCGATCCGCCCGGGAACGCGAGGACCCACCACGTGACTGTCTACCCACTGCCCGCCAGTTCGCCGGCCGCACAGGGAGTCGATGCCGGTGGCATCGGCAGGTTCCTCGACGCCATCGAGGCTGCGCCGGACATCGAACCCCATAGTCTGATGGTCTTGCGACATGGCCACGTCGTTGCCTCGGGCTGGTGGGCTCCGTACTCGCCCGACCGGCTGCACCTGCTCTATTCCCTCAGCAAGAGCTTCACGTCCACGGCGGCCGGCTTTGCTGTTGCCGAGGGACTGGTGCGCCTCGACGACCCCGTGGTCTCGTACTTCCCCGAGTTCGAGGGCGAGATTACCGATCCGCGCAGCCGCGCCATGCTCGTGCGGCACGTAGCGTCGATGGCCAGCGGTCACGTTGCCGAGACGTTCGAACGGGCAGTGGCGCTCGATCCGGATGAGATCGTGCGCGGCTTCCTCCTGCTTCCGCCGGACCGTGAACCCGGCACGGTCTTCGCCTACAACCAGCCTGCGACGTACTCCCTTGCCACGATCGTTCAGAGGGTGACCGGCCAGACGTTGACGGAGTATCTCCGGCCTCGGCTGTTCGATCCGCTCGGGATCGGCGAGGTGGTGTGGCGACAGCACCCCGCCGGCCGCGACCTGGGCTTCTCTGGCCTGCACGCGACCACCGATGCGGTGGCCCGGCTCGGCCTGCTCTACCTGCAGGGCGGAGTGTGGGAAGGCAAGCAGTTGCTTCCGACCGCGTGGGTTGCCGAGGCGACGCGGTCGCACGTTTCGAACGCCGGCGAGCCGAGTCCGGACTGGCAACAGGGGTACGGCTTCCAGTTCTGGATGTCCCGGCACGGGTATCGCGGTGACGGTGCTTACGGTCAGTTCTGCGTCGTGCTTCCCGAGCATGATGCGGTGATTGCGATGACCGCGGCGACCGTGGAGATGCAGGCCCTCTTGGACGCGATGTGGGAGCACCTCGTGCCGGCGTTGGGCGCCGCACCGCTGGACGGCCGGGACGATGAGGAAGCTGCACTGGCCCAGCGGCTGACCCGACTCGAGCTTCCGCCAGCTCCGGGCAAGCCCGCGCCGCCCGCAGATCCCGGCACCTGGTCGGGTGCGGAGTTCGCACCGGACGGCGGTGCGTGTGCGGACCAACCGACCCTGACCCGTGTGGTGGTGGCGCCAGGAGACGACGAGGGTTGGCGCGTTTCCTTGGTCGAGGACGCCGGGCGGGTCGACCTGCGGCTGAGTGGGACTGTCGCGCCGGGCTGGCGCGTGGATGCGGACCCTGACGCACCCGTTCCGACGGCGTTGTCTGGCGGATGGACCGACCCCGACACGTTGACCGTCGAGGTGGTGTTCCTGGAGACGCCCCACCGTCTGGTCGTGACGTGTTCGCTTGCGAGTCGTACGTTCACCGCCCGATGGCGGACGATTCCGCTGCACGGAGGTCCGCTCCGCTCGCACGGCGCCGTACGTACACCTGGACGGTGACGCAGAGACACTCACCGCCGCGCACCTGGTGGCAATCAGATCCCGATGGCCGCACGATGCGTATGGCCGTGGCCATGGCGACTGCAGACCTTCGGCTTCAGGTCAAGGCTAGATTCTGTGCCGGCAGTCTGTCGGATCCGGAGCGAGGCGTTCGTGGTAGGAGTGAAACGCGGCCGGTGGAGGCCGCCGGGTCAAGGAGTCATGACATGGCGTGGTATCTGCTCTCGTTCGAAGACGGTGCGATGGACTTCCCCGAGGAGGACATGCCCGACGTGGCCAAGGCCGCGCAAGCGGTCCGTGAGGAGGCCAGGGACGCGGGCGTGTTCCGGTTCGCCGGCGGGCTGGACTACGACGTGAAGCCCGTAGTGGTGGCCACCGACGGGATGGTCACCGACGGCCCGTACCCGGAGAGCAAGGAGCTCCTCGGCGGCGTCACCATCGTCGACGTACCCACCCGGGAGGCGGCCCTGGAGTGGGCCGCAAAGATCGCGGCCGGCTGCCGCTGTGCGCAGAAGGTCCGTGCGTTCTTGCCGAAGCGAGGCCGTGACGAGAAGGCGCGGTACCTGATCTCGTTCGACAACGGTGCGATGGACCACTTCACCGAGGAGGACTGGCCCGAGGTGGGCGAGACCTCCCACGCGGTGATCGAGGAGGCCAAGGACGCCGGCGTGTACGTCTTCGCCGGCGGGCTGGACTACGGCCCGGGGGACGGCAGTACGCCGGCGTGGGTGGCCACGGTGGCCACCGACGGGTCGGTCACCGACGGCCCGCGCCCGAAGACCAGGGAACCCATCGGCGGCTTCACCGTCGTCAACGTGCCCACCCGGGAGGAGGCCCTGGAGTGGGCCGCGAAGATCGCCGTCGCCTGCCGCTGTGCGCAGGACGTCCGCATGTTCATGCCCGACCCGGCCGTCGACTGAGATCCCGTCGACGGCGACGCCGCTGACAGATGTCGTTGCCTTACCGGCGAGACCGTCTGCCGGACCTCGCGCGCCGAGGGTCGGAGGGTTTGGCCGGTGTCCTCGTTTGGTCCGGGAGAGTGGCCGCTCGTAGCCTGTCCCGGCGCGGTGGGCAGCTTGGCTGGCCGCCCATAACCGCCCACCGTGGGCCGCCGCTCTTGGGGTCCCGGGCCAAACGAGGTGGCTAAAGCCTCCGGCCCGGCGCCGCCTGGCGGGCGGGCGCCCGGCGGCCTGGGGCCGCCCTCTGAAGACGTAGAGAAAGGTCCTCGCAGGCTTAGACGGCGGTGTTGTGCCTCTCTTCACTTGATGTGCGACGGATTGGCTCCGCTTGATATGCGACACACCTAGATTTGTTGGAGGCGTGCCTGCTTGTCTTGAGTAAAGAATTTGGCAGGGTCGTCTTGTGTCGCAAGCGGATCTCTATCCGGGCGTCCCGTCGCGCTCGCTTCTTTGGGCGACCCCCGAAGAACAACTCGAGTGGCGGGATTAGCGCCGAGCGGTCGGGGTGGCCGATTTTCCGCGGCTGGGCAGAACTGCCTCGCCATGATTCGCTCCGACCTGATGTACCCCGCGTGGTGCGTCAGGGGCGGCGGACGCGGTAGCGCAGGTGGGTGACGCGGCGGGTGAAGTCCTCCTCGTCGGGGGTGGTCAGTACGCGGTCCAGGGTGAGCTCGATGTGCTCTGCCGGAAGGTTGTCGAACAGCCGTCGTCCCTGTCCGAGCAGGACGGGTACAACGTGCAGCTCCAGTTCGTCGAGCTCCCCTGCGCGCAGCAGCGCCTGGGCCGCGCCGGCACCGTGCACCATCACGTCACCACCCCCGGCCACCGCCCGGGCCTGCGCGGCGCACTCCCGCACGTCGGTGACGTAGCGGATGCTGCCCGGCGGCGGATCGTGCGGGACGTCGTGGGTCAGGACGAAGACTGGTACGCCGTCGTGGTGGTCACCGTGCCAGCGGCGCGCGTGCTCGTACGTCCGGCGCCCGGAGATCACGGCACGGGTGGCGTTCGCCTCGCTCATCACCTGACCGCTCGGTCCGGGATCGTTGCGCCGGTCGAGCCAGTTGAAGAGCCGGAACCCGCCGATGCCCATCGGCGCGTCCATGCTGTCCTGCGGCCCGACGACGTAACCGTCCAACGACGTGGTCATGTACAGCCGGATGATCCCCATCGCCTCAGCCCTCCGTCCGCACGCGGTAGCGCAGGTGCAGCACACCAGGTCCGTCCAGGGAACGCACCAGTTCCAGCTCGACGTGGTCGGGCGGCAGGTCTTCGAACAGACGACGGCCCTGCCCGAGCAGCACGGGCACCAGGTGCAGCTCCAGCTCGTCCAGCAGGCCGGCCCGAAGGCACGCCTGCGCGGTCGAGGCGCCGTGCATCATGATGTCGCGGCCGCCGGCTGCGGCCTTGGCCTGCGCGACGCAGGAGTCGATTCCGTCGGTGACGTAGCGCGCCGATCCGGGAGCGGGCTCGTCGGGTGCGGCATGGGTCAGCACGAAGATCGGGACTCCGTCGTGGTGATCGCCGGCCCAGCCACCCGCGTGGTCGAAGGTACGCCGACCGGTGATCACTGCTCCGGTGGCCATCGCCTCGTCGAACACGGTGGCGTTGGTCTCGTCGGCAGGCCGGTGCGAGCCTGGATCGACGCCGCCGGGGCGCAGCCAGTCGTGCAGCCGCTCACCGTTGACGCCGAGTCCGTGAGCCATTCCGTCGTCCGGGCCGGTGATGAACCCGTCCACCGACATCGACATGTACAGCACGATCTTGCTCATGGGCTATCAGTCCTTCGGGTAGGTCGAAAGCTGACTCGTGCGGTCACTGTTCGAGGAAAGATGGCCCTGACGCGCCGGGTCCGTGTGACACGCAGCAGGCCCGCGCCGGCCAGGACGTTGACGTGGTGCGCCACCGTGCTCTTGGGGCGCTTGACCACCTGCTGATCCACTTCCTCCTTCTGGCCGGCCACGCCGAGCGAACGTAACGACCGGCCAGCCCAGCAGACGAGGCACATCGGTGCCCGTGGCTGGAATCCTGGGGAACGTGTCCGCACAGCCGACGCCAGGCGCCTTAGCATGGCCGCGATACTGGTGTCGTCCCCTGCAGCTGCGATCTGCGTACTCGCGAATCTCATGGCCGGGAATCTGGCGGAGTCGAAGAAGTTCGAAGACCTCAGGTCGTCGTCACGCATCTGCGTGCCAGTGTCTACCGATGCGGTCGCGATCGACGCCTCCACCGAGCAGGACGCCAGCGGCTGACCGACGACGATTTGTCCGTCGACCTCGGTGAACCGACCGCGCATCTTGCTCATCAGGTGCCTGACCGAGAACGTCACCGAGCTGTGCATGGGGTCGATCTTCCAGCTGCCGTTCGGGATCCGTGCAGGGACCTCCTCGGGGTTGCTCTCCACGGGGTCTTCTCCTAGGGGCTTGCGTCTGTGTCGACCTCGACCAAACCACATCAACAGTTTTGACGTCAAACAACCGTGATTGTTGATGACAGGTGAATGGAGTAAGGTCTGAGCGACACGGATGACGCCGCATCGAGAGGTTTGATGTCAAATCACATGCGACCAGACTTCGTTGCCGCCGTACGCGCCGCCTGGGCCGAGCAGCTCCCCGACCTGGATACCGACCCCGTCGCCGTCGTCGGGCGGATCAGCCGGGCGGCGCGCCTGCTCGAGCGAGCGACGAAGGCGAGGCTCGCCGAGCACGGCCTCGAGCCCTGGGAGTACGACGTGCTGGCTGCCCTGCGCCGCAGCGGACCGAAGGCCACGCTCAGCGCCGGCACGCTCACCGCCTCGATGCTGGTCACACCGGGGACAATGACCAACCGCATCGACCGGATGGTGAACCGACGCCTGGTCTCGACCGGCATCGCCCCCGATGATCGTCGCTCCACTCTCGTGACACTCACCCGATCCGGCCGCACGCTGGTGGAAGCCGCCGCGGCCGGGCTGATGGCGGTCGAGCAGGAGGCGATCGCCGGCCTGTCCACACAGCGACGGCAACGGCTCGCCAACCTGCTCCACGAACTCCTGCTGACCCTCGGCGACGACGCGCCGCCCGAGAAGGCGACCACGGGCGCCACGCCCCCGACCAGGCGGCGACCCCCGAGGTGAGGACACGCCGCTTCGGTCGGCGAACGGTCCGTCCGCTCATCCCGGACGGCGCGCCTGGTCAGGGCGGCGACCACCCGGGCACACTCCTCGTGGTGCACCCGGTGATCGCCTCCTCGACGTCGCTCACTGGAATGGCCGCACCTCGATCTTCCGATCGCAGATCTTCGACGCCTCCGTGGCGAGCTTGAGCGCCACATCCAGATCGGGGGCCTCCCACACCCAGACGCCGGCAAGGTACTCCTTCGACTCCACGAACGGCCCGTCGCTGAGCACCGCCTGCTCGCCCCGGTTGTCGATGACCGTGGCCGCGGTGGTGTCTGCGAGTCCGCCCGCGAAAACCCAGTAGCCCTCGGCGATCAGTCGTTCGTTGAACGCGCTGATGGCAGGCTGCCTGTCCGTGCTGCCGGGATTGCTCTTGTCATCGATCACGGAAACCAGATACTGCATCTGAAGATCATCTCCTGTGGTTTCAAGACAGTGTGGTGTATCGGTCAGGAACTTCAGGCCGCCGCATACTGCGGGCGCCCAGCCGGCCGGTAGACCTGGATCGTCTTCGAGCCGACTCGCGACTCGACCAGGTCGAGCGCGAGGTCCGGGCCGGCCTCCGGGAACAACCGCGCGCCCTGGCCGAGAAACACGGGAACGACGAGCAGAGTCATCTCGTCGACCAGATCGTTCTGCGGTCCTCATCCGACACGTGGCCGTTTCCCTGCATCACTCCGTCGATGGTGACCTGGGTCAGGTTGTCAGCTTCATGTTCGCGCTTCCCTTACTTGGTGCCGGCCCTTGTGGTCGGCCTCACCCCTGCTACGGACACCACCGCCCCGATCCGACACCCCTCCCGGATTTCTTTAAAGGAACTTTCCGGAACGCCGGTCGTCGGCGATCCGACAGCACGAGTTTCGCGGCGACAGCGCTCCACTACCGCAAGCGCGCCCAGCGCGCCCAGCGCGGACAAGCCCTGCGACCAGATCGACCGCTGGTGGCCGGCGTCGAACGGCTCGGGCGCGAGGGCAACCTCGTCGACGGCCCAGAGCCGTCATCCCGGACCACCGGGATGGGCGAGGTCGTAGGCGCGTGAGACCTTCTGGGGGACCACCATCCGCCACGCGTCCACGACGAGCTCGCGGGCCTCGGTCGGGTCCAGCGCAGCGAGCTCCGCGTGGACCCAGTTGAACCGCATGTCCGAGTCCGACGGCAGCCGGAACTTCTCCGGCTCGCCGGCGACGAGCGCGGCGCGCTCCTCCTTCGGGAACGCGAACCCCATCACCGCCTCGTCGAGGGAGAACGCGACGTAGACGATCTGCTTGACCCGGAACTTCAACCGGCCGCGCACGTAGACCGGACAGGAGCGCTCGAGTTCCGAGCCCAGTGCGCGAACATCCTCGATCACCGCCATGGCGCACCTCCTCGCCCGAGGATGAGGGCTGCCATGTCGCGCGCGGCGCGCGCGGGATGCCGGTCGTCCTGGGTCGCTCCCATCACCAAGGTGCCCTCGATCAGCAGGTGCAGCTGGTCGGCCGCGCGCTCGGGGTCGGCGTGGTCCATCGCCTCCAGCTCCCGCATCAGGCGCTCACGAAGCCTCCGGCGGAACCCCTCGGTCTCGGCATGGGCCGGATGGTCGGGATCCTCGAGGGCGACGTCGCTGGCGAAGTTGCGGCAGCCGCGGAAGTCGTCGTTCGCGACGAGCTCGTCGAGCCGGTCGAAGAGGCCGAGCAGTCGCTCGAACGATTGCGGGAGCGTGGCGTGATCGATGCAACGCGCAATACCGGCCAGGCTTGTGACACCCAGGCGACAGCGTTGCCGCTCGGTCGTTCGCAAGGGAGATCGGTCACCAGGCATCGCTCGAATCAGATACGCGTCCGTTGGTCACGCATCGGCACGCTCACCTACGATCTTCATTTTAGTTCTACAGGTACGGAACGAGTTCGTCCCAGACGGCATCGAGGATGTCCGTAGTCGGCTTCTCATAGTGCGAAGTCAGCGTGATGCATGCCCGCTGGTGCGGAAACATGATGCAGAACTGGCCGTACAGCCCATCCATGCGCCACGCATCGTCTCGATCACAGTGCCAGCAGTGCAGGCCGTAGCGTCCTTCGACCCCTTGAAGGTCGGAAGCAAGGGCCGGACCATGCATCAGATCGACATACTCGGCTGGGACCAATTGCTGGCCCTGAAACTGGCCGCCGTGCAGCAGGGTGATGCCGAGGCGGGCAATTTCCTCAGTTCGCAACTGCAGCCCGACAGCCCCCATCGAGTACCCCAACGGGCAGCGAAGCCACTGCGGATTCCCGATCTTCAACGGGACAAACAGCCGCGGCATCAAGAAGTCACGCATGTCCTCGCCGCTCACTGCGGCGACGATCCGACTCAGCAGGTACGAGTTCGTGCCGCGGTAGGCAAACCAACTCCCGGGAGTAGCGTGCAGGGAAGTCGACAGAAAGTCCTCCGCCGGATCGCCCGGATGGTCTGTGTCCGGATCGTCCCACCGGTAATCGATGCCGGCTGTCATCGTGAGCAGATGACGGATCGTCATCCCTTCGACGCCAGCCGCGGCGGTGCTGACGAACTGAGGCAGATGCTCCAACACTCGATCATCGAGGCCAAGCAGCCCCTCCGACTGCGCGATGCCCACCGCTACGGAGGTGAACGTTTTCGACACCGAGTAAACCTCGCGCCGATCGTCAGACACCCACCGAAACGCCACCGGAGCATGGCTTGCTCGGGCGATATGGATGCCCTCAACGCCAAGGCCATGCTCGGCCACCGCCTGACGAAACCCCAACAAACCGACCTCAAGCCCATCGCGACTGCCAGCCATGGAGGCACCCTACGGACAGGGTCGCTCCTCGTGCCCCCGACATCTACATCGACGGCAGACGCCCGCAAGGATCCGGATCCGGGCGGTCCGCGGCTGGCCTGGTGCCCGGCGATCACGCGGCAAGGCCGCCCGAGCCGCGGAAGCTTACGGCCCCCCGGTCTCCGCGACCCGAGTCAGGACACCGAGCAAACCCTGCCGCTCCTACATTCACGTCCGCGAGCTGGCGGCAGGTGGCGGCGGGCAGGAGTCGGCTGGCAACATGCGCAGGATGTCGTCGACCCGCTCGTGGCCCGCTCTCTTGAGCGCTCTCCTAGCCGGCTCTGATCTGAGCATGGCGGACACCTCCTGGGTGATGACCCAGGTCGTCCAAGACGACGCCTCGCCTGCCCGTCTTGCCGCCTTCCTGGTGGCCTTGCGGGCGAAAGGGGAGACCTCCGAGGAGATCGCGGGTCTGGCCCAGGCTCTCTACGAGCACGGGACGCGAATCGTCGTTCCAGGGCCGTTCGTCGACATCGTGGGAACAGGCGGTGACGGCACTGGGGTTGTCAACGTCTCCACTATGGCCTCGCTCGTGGTTGCCGCCGCCGGCCGAACAGTGGTGAAGCATGGCGGGCGTGGCGCCTCCACCGCGTCAGGATCTGCGGATGTCCTGGAATGCCTCGGCCTCAACCTCGATCTTCCGGTCGAGCGAGTAGCTCAACTGGCCGAAGAGGTAGGCATCACGTTCTGCTTCGCACCCAAGTTCCATCCGGGTCTGCGCCATGCGAGCCCGACACGACGCGAACTGGGTGTGCCAACGGCCTTCAACGTGCTGGCCCCCCTCATCAACCCGGCGCGGCCACCGCACCAGCTCGTTGGCGTTGCGCCGCCGAAGATGACCACGGTTATCGCGGACGTCCTGGCGCGTCGAGGAGGCACGGCACTGGTCGTCCGCGGTGACGATGGGATGGACAAGCTGACCACGACGACGACCTCTGCCTGAGCAGGTCCGGCCGGGTGAGCCTGCTACTTCGCCCACAGGAGCGCCGAACGGTGCGTAGGCCTGCCGAAGCGGAAGAGGTGGGGCCGCCCGGTGCGCGATGCCGTTTCGTGGTCTCGAATTTCAGGGCGGGAAGGGGTGGGGTCGAACCGCCGACCTTCGCTTTTCAGGTCTGGGCAGATCGCGACCGGCGTGATCTTTGCGCTCGTCATGATCTTGGTCGGATGCGTCCTGGCCGGCGTTGAGCGGGTGTGTTGGCGTCGGCAGCTCGGGACTACTCGAAAGTCTCGGGTGGGAGAACGTCGAAAGCCGCCGCCGTGGTCCCAGAGCCACTCGTGGGCGTACCGGTCGAGCCGTGGCGTCCCACGTCGGGATCGTCGTCGACGCCGGCAGAGAACTCAGCAGCGAACATCTCTGTGCCCAGCGTCGCGAGGACCTTGGCAGTGATGCGCTCGACGTCGCCGCGTTCGGCCTCCGGGAGCGGGGCGCCGGAGGATTCCCTGGCCCGGGTGGCTGTGCCCAGGAGGCGGGCGGCCTGCACGGGTTGACCCGCGAGGGCGTATGCCCCGGCGAGGCCCTCGTGGGCGAGGGCGAGGGCTCGGGGGTCGCCGCTGTCGCGGGCGACGGCGAGGCCTTGTCGGTGCAGGGCGAGGGCCGCGGGTGCGTCGCCGCGTTGTTCGGCGAGGAAGCCGAGTTCGGCAAGGAGGAGTGCGGGGCCGGGGCCGAAGTCGACATCGCGGTGCCATGCGAGGGTTCTGCGGAGGTGCTTATCGGCGAGGTCGAAGTCGCCCTCGCGCCGGGCTCCGAGGGCGAGGCCTATTTCGGCGTGGATCTCGCCCGCCTCGTAGCCGTGTTCGGCGGCCAGAGCCATCGCCTGCCGATGGAGCTCGGTGGCCAGCGGGAAGTCACCGGTCAGGAGAGCGACCCTGCCCAGCCCGGTGAGCCGGTCGGCGGCGTCTGTCCAGAAGCCCAGTTCTTCGGCCAGGTGGAGACCGTCCTGGTGCAGTTGCGCGGCGCGCGTGTAGTCGCCGGTGATCGCGGCCAGTGCTGCCAGTGGGTAGGTGGTCTGCAGCTGTCCCCAGCGATCGCCGAGTTCTTCGAAGAGCGCGTGGCCGTCCTCAGCGCTGTGGCGCAGTGCGGCGAGGTCGCCCCGTAGCAGGGCCTGGGTGGCCCGGGTGCTCTGTGCCGCGGCGATTCCCCAGCGGTCCTCGGCTGTGCGGAAGTGGGTCAGGGCAAGGTCCACCAGAGTCTCGCTGCGGGCCAGGTCTTCGCCCGCGCTGAGCGAGGCGTAGCCGAGGAACCATGCGGCACGTGCGCCACCGGCTCGGTCGTCGGCGGTCTTCTCGGGCGGACGGACTGGACCGTTGGGTCCCTCCCCGGCCAGCATCGTGAATCCCGCATACCAGACGGCGACTTGGGAACGGAGGGCCGCCTCGGCGTCGCCGGTGATACGCAGGGTTTCGTCCAGCGATCGCCGGGCCTCGCTCAGCCGGCCGCGCAGGAACCAGTACCAGGTCGTGGCGAGCGCCATGCGTATTGCCCCGGTGGCGTCCTGCCGCCGCACGGCGCGTTCCAGGGCAATACGCAGGTTGGCGCTTTCGCGGTCAAGGCGTGTCAGCCAGAGCTGCTGCTCAGAGCCGTGGAGTCGGGCTGCGGCCTGTTCGGCGAGTTCGGTGTAGAAGGCGTGGTGGCGTAGGTGGAGAGCCTCGGACTCGCTCGCCTCCACCAGGCGTTCCAGCGCATACACCGACACCGACTCCGGCAGCCGGTATCGAGGGCCGTCGGACACGGTGACCAGCGAGCGGTCCACCAGCCGGATCAGCGGGTCGAGGACGTCCCGGTCATCGCCGCCGCACACCGCCTCGGCCGCTTCGAGGGTGCAGCCGTCGGCAAAGACCGCCAGGCGGCGCAGGACCTTCTGTTCGTCGTCGGCAAGCAGTTCCCAGCTCCAGTCGATCACCGCCCGGAGGGTTCGCTGGCGCGGTGGCACGCCGCGCTGGCCGCCGGCCAGCAGACGGAACCTGTCGTCCAGCCGGGCGGACAACTCGTGCACACCCAGCGCACGGACCCGAGTGGCAGCCAGTTCCAGCGCAAGAGGTATCCGGTCGAGGCGTCGGCAGATCGTCGCGACGGCCTCCGCGTTGTGCTCGGTGACGGCGAATCCGGGCGCGGCGGCCGCGGCCCGTACGGAGAACAGCTCCTCGGCGTCGGCCTGGGGCAGCGGCGGCACGGTCCACACCGCCTCCCCGGCCAGGCCGAGAGGTTCCCTGCTGGTGGCCAGGACGCTCAGCCCGGGTGCGGCGGCCAGGACCCGGCGTACAACGTCGGCCGCCGAGTCGATGACGTGCTCGCAGTTGTCGAGGAGCAGCAGGAGTCGCTTCGACCGCAGCGCGTCCTCCAGGCCCACCGCTCCCTCTTCCCGTACGCCCAGGGCAGCGCTCAGTTGCTCGGCCACCTCGGTGGATCCGGCGAGGCCGACCATCCGGACGCCGTCGAGGTAGGCACCGGCCGAACGGCCGGCCGCCTCCTCCGCCAGGCGGGTCTTGCCCACCCCGCCGGGGCCGGTCAGCGTCACCAGCCGGTGGGTGGTGAGCAGTTCACCTATCGCGGGCACCGCTTCCTGCCTGCCAATCAGACCGGTGAGCGGAGCCGCCAGGTCGCCGTACCTCATCTTGCGGGGGACGGAGGCTGCCTCAAGGGCCGCGTCGTGGGTGAGGATCGACTGGTGCAGGGCGGTTAGTTCTGGTCCGGGGTCCACGCCCAGTTCGTAGGCCAGCTGCTTCCGCAGTTCGTCGTACACGGCCAGTGCTTCGGACTGGCGCCCGGCCCGGTAGAGCGCCCGCAGTTGTACGGCGCGGAGCCGCTCCCGCAGCGGGTGGTGGACCGCCAGCTCACCCAACTCGCCGCTGAGTGTGTGGTGTTCGCCCAGTTCAAGGCGGGTCTCGGCGAGCGCTTCCATGGTGGTCAGGCGCTGCTCCTCAAGGAGTCCGGCCGCGGCGCGCAGGAACTCCAGGTCGCGCAGGTCGGCGAAGGCCTCTCCCTTCCACAGCGCCAGAGCGTCGGTCAGCAGGTCCGCCCTGGTGCGCGGGTCCGCGGTGTCGTACGCGGCAGCAGTCATATCGGCGAATTGACGGGAGTCCATGTCTCTGGGGCCGATACGCAGCAGGTATCCCGGAGGGCTCGACTGCACCAGTGTCTCGGCCCCGGGCTCGGCTCGTGCCAGGGCACGGCGCAGCCGGGAAACCTTCGTCTGCAGGGCACCGGTCGGGTTTCCGGGCAGCCGATCGCCCCATAGTTCGTCCACCAGGCGGTCGGCCGAGACCGTCTGTCCCGCGTGGACGAGCAGAGCGGCCAGCAGGGCGCGCACCTTCGCTTCGGGGATGTCGACCGTGCTTCCGGCCGTCGTCCGGACGGTGAGCGGGCCGAGCACGGAGAAGTACACGACTGCACGGTATCCGGCCGACCGACAGCGGCTGTCCGGGACCGACAGCGGCTCGACAGAGGTCCGACAGCGCTGGTCGACACAGTGAGGGCACACCGAACGAGCCGTCCGGTGCAGTCAGTCGAAAGAGCCAGGAGTCAGCACATGTCGGAGCACGAGAACCACGAGCGGTCCACGGTGTCGGTGATCGGCCTGGGGCAGATGGGGACCCGGCTCGCACAGGCCTTCCTCGCCGCCGGCTACGTCACGACCGTATGGAACCGCACCGTTGCGAAGGCCGACGCACTCGTCGCCCAGGGCGCCGTCCGGGCGACGACCGTGGAAGAGGCGGTCGCCGCGAGTCCGCTGATCGTGGTCTGCCTGCCGGACTACAAGACCGTGGGAGACCTGCTCGAGCCGGTGGCGGAGCGCCTGCGCGGCCGTGCCCTGGCGAACCTGACCTCCGGCACTCCGGAGGAAGCCGTTCGCATCGCCGACTGGGCAGCCCGGCACGGCGCGGACTACCTCGACGGCGCAGCCATGAGCGGCACCCGGCTGGTCGGGCGGCCTGAGGGGCTGTTCGTCTTCAGCGGCTCTCCAGAAGCCTTCACCACCCACCGGACGGTGTTGGCGAGCCTGGGAAACTCCGTACACCTCGGCGCTGATCCGGCGCTGTCCCCGGTGTACGACACGGCACTGTTCGGTCTGGCCTGGGGTGCGCTGGCGGGCTTCTACCACGCCGTGGCCCTGGTGGGCGCGGCAGGCGTCGATCCGGCGGCCTTCGCCGCGGTGGCGACGGGGCACATGCCGTTCGTCACCTCGCTGATGGCCGACCACGCCCGCCAGATTGAGGACGGCCGCTTCCCGGACGACGACGGCACCGTGGAGGTGCACGCGGCAGCGATGGAGCACCTCCTGCACACCAGCAGGGTCCGTGGCATCGGCACCGACGTGCCGGAGCTGATCGGGAACCTGCTGGATCGGGCGGCGGCCACCGGACACGGCTCCAGCGGCATCGCCAGCGTCATCGAGACGATCACGAAGGGCGAGCGGAATGACTGAGCAGACGAAGCCACACGTCACGGTCCTCGGTCTCGGCCGGATGGGCACCCCGATTGCCTCCGCGTTCCTCCGCGCCGGTTACCCGACCACCGTATGGAACCGCACCGCCGCCAAAGCCAACGCACTCGTCGCACAGGGCGCTATCCGCGCGACAACTACTACCGAGGCGGTCGCGGCCGGCCCACTGGTGATCGCCCCGCTCCTCGGCCACGACGCTGTACGGCAGACCCTCGGACCCGCCGCCTCCGCGTTGCATGGCCGCACCCTGGTCAACCTAGCCAACAGCACCCCCGACCACGCCCGTGAGCTGGCCGCCTGGGCCGCCGGACACGGCGCCGACTACCTCGACGGCGCCATGATGGCCCTCCCCGAGACCGTCGCCACACCGGAGGGCTTCTTCCTCTACAGCGGTTCCCAGCGTGCCTTCACCACCAACCGGCGCGAGCTGGAAGTGATGGCGCCGGCGCACTACTTCGGCACGGACCCCGGCTTTGCGGAGGTCCACGACCTGGCCCTGCTCGGCACCGGATACGCGGCCCTTACCGGGTTTCTGCATGCCGCGGCACTACTCAACTCGGTGGGCACCACCCCTGAGGTGTTCGCCCCGCTGGCCGCCCGATGGCTGCACGGCATGGCCGAGTTCCTGCCCGAACTGGCGCGCGAGGCCGAGTCAGCGGAGTATGCGGATGGGGTCTCCACGGTCGACCTGAACCGGGCCGGGGTCGACAGCCTCATCCACCTCAGCAGAGCCAGCGGTATTGCCACCGACGTCCATGAGCCGCTGAAAACCCTGCTCGACAGGCGGTCGGCCGACGGCCACGGCCAGGACAGCTTCTCCAGCGTGTTCGAGCTGCTGAGGTCACGAGGCACTGCGGAGTGATGAACACAGAGCGTGGGTCGGCTCAGCGACGTGCAGTTGGCAACGCATCCGCCGCAACGTCGTCGGCGTTGACGCGGACCGCCTCGGCGGAGAGGTCGCAGCCGTAGACGGTCGCCGGTGTCGACAGCCGGCGGCCGGTGGCACAGCGAAGTGCTGCGCGATCGAGTAGACGCCGAGTGGGTCAGGCACTGCTGACGGGAGGAGACGTACGGGATGGTCGTGCACCTCGTGGGTGGGGCGGACAGGTTGGGTAGGAAGGACCTTCTGGCCGGGTCGTGACGAGGGCGGGGCCGGCCACCCTGGACGCACGCCAGTCCCGCGCAGCGGGTTAGCCTGGGCTCGTGGTCGCCCGATGAGAACCTTCCGGTTGGCGCGATCACTCTCCCCGGCGGTGCAGGTGCTGCTGGTCAACTCGTTCGGCATCGCGTTCGGGTTCTTCATTCTCATCCCCTTTCTCGCCACGTACCTTCGCGACGAGCATCACCTCACCGCGGCCGCCGTCGGTGCCATCCTCGGCCTCCGCGTGTTCTGTCAACAGGGCCTGACCCTGGTCGGTGGTATAGCGGCTGACCGGTTCGGCGCGCGGCCGGTGATCATCGTCGGATGCGCGTTGCGTTGTGTGGCGTTCGGCATGTTCGCTGTGGTCGACCAGGTGGTCGGACTCGTCGCGGCGTCCATGCTGGTCGGTCTCGCCGGTGCCTTCTTCAGCCCGGCGGCGCGGGCCTACATAGCGGTCGAGGCGGGGGAGCGGCGCCTCGACGCCTTCGCCCTGCAGAACATCGCGAGCACTGTCGGCGCGCTCACCGGCCCGTTGTTGGGCAGTGTGCTCGTCGCGGTGGACTTCCAGTGGACGGCCGGCGTTTCGGCGGGCATCTTCGCCGTCCTCACGGTCTGGCAGTGCTTCGCGCTGCCGTACCGTCCGGTCGAACCGCTCGCCACCAGAGCGCTAGGCGTGGCGGTGCGCGATGCCCTGCACAACCGTTCGTTCCTCGGTTTCGCCGTAGCGACGTCCGTGCTCTTCCTGCTCTACAACCAGTTCTATCTGTTGCTTCCGCTCGAGGCCACCCGCGTCACGGGATGGGCAGGGGCGGCTGGGTGCGTGTTCCTCGTGTCCACGCTCGTGACCCTGGGAACCCAGCTACGGATGATCAAGTGGCTCCACCGGCACTTCGCGCCGGGGCTGGCGATCGTCTGCGGACTCGTCGCCATCGCGGCGTCGTTCGTCCCGTTGGCGTGGAGTACTACGTCGACGCCGGCGGACAGCCCGGGCAGCCTGTCCACAGGGTGGGCCGTCGGCATCCTGGTAGCTGCGATACCAGTGCTGGTGGCGACACTGCTGTTGACGTTGGGTCTCGACGTCGCGCAGCCCTACGCGCTCGACCTCGTGAGTGGGTTCGCCCCGGTGGGCCTCACCGGGACCTACATCGGGCTCGCGACGACCGCGGCGGGCATCACCACAGCGCTCGGCAACACCGCCATCGGCTACGCCGACGACCTCGGCCGGCAGTGGTCGACCCCCTGGATCAGCTCCGCCATGTTGGGAACCCTCGCATTCGGGGCAGCGGTCGCGGTCGCGGTGTTGCAGCGACGGGGACGGCTCACCTGAGACACCGGCGTCGGCCTGACAGTTCCCACGTCAACTACGACGTCGCTCCCTTCTTCGCCGACGTCGAATGCTGAGCCCGTCGCCGAGCCCCGGGGTCGACCTGCGAACGTGGCGCTCTGAATGGCGCTCTCTGTCCCAACCCAGTCCGCGCTGAGAACGCAGACCGCTCGGTGGGCCAGGGGAAGACGGGGCGGCCCTGGCAGGAACCCCGACTCGGGCGCCGCAGTCGGCTGGAACGATCCGCTCCTGACGGCCCTGGATGATGGGCCCGTTCCCACCTACGGACGCATTGGACGCAATGGCCATAAGGCAGCGGCGACCTTCCGCTTCCAAATCAGCCGCTGACATGGGGGAATGTGGTGGGCAGGGGCGGGGTCGAACCGCCGACCTTCCGCTTTTCAGGGCCAAGCACCCACGTTCACCGGCCACCACCCCGGTACGTCTGCGCAGGTCAGCGCGATCCGCGGCGGCCGCCGACTAGCGGCGAACGTAGATGAATGAGACCAGGTCTGAGACCAGTCCCCCCGCGCTAAGGAGCTGTACGGGAGCTGGTCGCCGCGTGGTGGACTACCCGAGCCAGACGACGTTGAAGATTCGGATGAGCTCGGCGACTTCATCGACGTGGACGGCAAGCAGGCCGTGACCGTTGCCGAAGACGGCCTCTCGGAAGGCGAGGTTGTCGCCTGGCGGGAGCACCGTGACGTCGTTCCAGGGACGCTCGGCGAGGTCCGCGGCCCGGTGAACAACGGCATCGCGTGCGTGCTCTGGGAGGTTGTGGAACTGTGCGGCTGCGCCGGCGGCGAATGCGACGCGGTACGTCACGCTGGCGGCCACTCCGCGGCCAGTTGCTCTACTGGCACGTCGCCGTTGGTGTTTCCCGTTTGTACGGCCACGAGGCGCTCGCGGAAGCCCGGATCCGCATAGGCCGCAGCACGTAGCCGCCACAGGCGAAGCAGCGCAGCGAGCGCGGCGTACCCCTCTGGCCGGCGGGCCTTGTCCACCGCGTCGGCGTACTCGGCCAGGAATTCGGCGTGGTACTGCTCTGGGAGGACGCGCAGGATCTGCGCCGGGTCGTCGGGACCCGGCTCGTCGAAGACCGGCTGCGCTGTCATGGGCTCAACTGTAGACCGTGCTGCAGTGCAGAAACCGCGCTGCAGTGCAGAAACCGCGCTGCAGTGCAGAAACCGCGCATCTGGGGCGCCTCATTGCTGGCGACCGTCCGCTTCCGAAGCGGAGCCTCGCAGGCCGCTGACCAGGCATGATGCCGTCGCTGGTCTCAGTTTCGGGGAAATGTGGTCTCAATTGTTTCGGCGCTGACGGGCATCTGCAGGGTGGCCTACAAGCCGCTGACCTGGAGGAATGTGGTGGGCAGGGGCGGGGTCGAACCGCCGACCTTCCGCTTTTCAGGCTCGACGCGGCTCGCGTTGCGCCGCGCGGGGGCCATGTCATGGAGGCTGGCTCGACGTCCGTACAGGTCCACGTTTGGCCGGGGTTGTTGATGTCACCGCTGATGTCAGTAGGCGGGTTCGTTCTGCCGGACGGGGCGGCGGAGAGAAGACGCTGAAACAGGTGTGCGTGCGTCCCTGTTTCAGCGTCTTCATCCTCGCGTCAGTGACGCTGTGACATAGAGAGTGTGGGAAGGACAGCACCCACCTACCTGTCACACCTCTGTCACTCACGTTTCCGCAGGTCAGAGCCGGTCGAGTGACAGAGTGACAGGTGTGACAGTGAAGGCATGTCCCTCTGTCACTCGTCCCGCTTCCGCTGAGCGTGGATTGATGCTGGCGGGCGTTGATCATTGACGGCTGGGTGAGGGCCATTCGGGGACACGTCAGCGGCACGGTCCCGTAGGCGACTGTCAGACCCGAAAATCCCACTTCAGCCAGGCAGGCGGTAGCACCCGGCGGAGCTTAGCGGAGCCGGGTTTCCTGCGTGGGTGGGTCAGGCGGCGTCGGGTTCGGTGATGATGGCTTTGCCGTCGCGGATGGTAATCGTCTGGCCGGTGAGGGCTTGGAGTTGGCTGGCGAGGTTGCGGCCCTTCGGTGGCTGTCGATGCGGGTCTGGAAGTGGTCGGCGCCGAGGTCGTGGAAGCGGGCGGTGGGGTCAGATAGCAGGTGGTAGACGATGACCAGGAGCGCACTCCGGGGCGGTTCAGATCGCTTTCTGTTTGCCGGCGCGTCTGGCGATGCGCCGGTAGCGGGCGCCGAGGAAGGTGTCGGTGCGGCTGGCGGTCGCGGCGACGTTGCCCAAGGTCGCGGCCAGCCAGGGGCTGCCTTTGGCTCTCCCCTTGTTCTTCGTCTTCCCGGCGGACTCGCGTGTTTGTGGGCAGAACTTGGCCCACGACACCAGGTGCGCGTCGGAGGGAAAGCGGCTCATGTCGACGCCGACCTCGGCGATCAGTTCCTGTGCCGCGGTGGCTCCGACGCCGGTGATCTCACAGAGTTGCTCCATCTGATGAGCAAAAGGAGCGACCGCCTCCGCGATCGCGGTGTCCAGGGTGGCGATCTGGCCGCTGAGCCGGTCGATGTTGTCCAGCATCATCGCCAGGATCGTGGCGTGGTGGTCGGTGAAGAACCCGGTTAGCGCCTCCTGCAGTTGTGCGATCTTGGGACGCAACTTGCCGCGGGCCAACTGGGCCAGCACCGTGGGGTTACGCTGCCCGTCGATGAGCGCGGCCAAGATCAGCCGCCCCAACACTCCGAACACGTCGGTCACCACAGAGGTGATCTTGATCTGCGCGTCCTCGAGCAGCTTCTCCACCCGCTGCATCTCCCGCGTGCGATCACGGATCAGCGAGCGCCGGTAGCGGGTCAGGCTGCGCAGCTGTCGGATCGGTTCAGGGTGCACCAGCGACGGCCGGCACATCCCCCGCTCGGCGACCTTGGCCAACCACACCGCATCCGCCCGGTCGGTCTTCGCCCGGCCGGGGACGTTCTTGACCTCCCGGGCGTTGACCAGCCAGCACTCGAAGCCTTCGGCTTCGAGCAGGTAGTAGGCGCCCCTCCAGTAGTCACTGGTCGACTCCATCACCACGCGGGTGACACCACAGCGGTTGAACCAGTCCGCCATCTGCAACAGCGCCGAGGTGGTGGTGGCAAAGCCACGAACCTCCTGCATGCGTCGGCCCGGCCTGGACTCGTGGGGCACCCGCACGCACGCCTCCAATACGGCCTTGCCCAGATCGAGTGCGGCCACTCGCTCGACCAGCAGCTCCTGCTCGTCGACCTCTTCCATAACGGCCTCCCATGGCCGGCTCCATCACAGCTCGGACAGTGACGGTCGCCCGCAGGAGCCAGCGGGGAAAGAAGAACAGTCGGACCCTCGTGCTCGTAGCAACAATGCGCAGCCCACCACAGCAGCTCCCAGCGTCAAACAGCTTGACGGCCTCACCAGGCGCCATGAAAGTACCGACGTCGACGGGCGACCCACACACATTTTCCCGCATGCGCGGCGCCCCGAAGGGACCCGAAAACAGCTTGGGAACAGCTTGGGAACAGAGTTGTCAGGCGAAGCAGGCTCAAGCGGTGCTACACAGCGCGGCTGTGGCGATCCCCATTCGCCGCTGTTGACCGCTGGCAGCCGCCTACGACCGCCCGATCGGGCACGCTTCGTCCTCACGCTGGAGATCAGGGCCTTGCACGCCGTAGATGTACGCTGCCTCGGCTGACGCTTGCCGAACTGACCTTTCTCAAAGCCAAGGCGTTGCGATAGCCGAGGTCACTGGTCCAGTCCGACAGGCGTTGGAGATCTTCGCGGCTCCCAGTGCGGAGTGCGTCCTCATCGGTGACTCGTTGACCGACATCGAAGTCGCCCACGCGACCAGAGTTCACAGCATCGGCTACGCCAAGTCTCCCGACCGGACAGCCAATCTCCTCGCGGCCGAGCCCGACGCCATGGTCGACAGCATCCCTGTCCTGACCACGGCCATCCGGACGACCCCTCCACTCCGTCGGGCTGCGGGCTAAACAGTCTCGTACTCGCCGTAGATCCGTTTGACGTCCGCGGCCGCTTCAGCGTTGACGGGTCCTGCCATAACGGTTGGCGTAGATGTCGCGCACCATGCAGATCTGCGTGCCATGGTGGCTCACCTCGTTGAGCATCGCCGCGAGGGCGTGGTCGCCGCGCCGCCAGGGATGGCCCGGGTAGTCCCGCTCGAGCATCTCGTCGGTCGTGTTCTTGAGCGCTTCCTTGAGCGCGGCCCAGCCGTCGTTGAATCGCGCTAGGCCCTCGTCGACGGTGGGGATGATCGTGTGGCCCCACATGCGCCCGTAGATCTCGCGTGTCGGGGTGGTGGGGCCGCCGACGATCTCGAGCTCGGCGAACAGGCCGGGCGCGGCGCCGAAGTGGTTGAGCAGCCAGTTGATGGTTGTCATGGGCATCAGGACCGGCTTGCCGTCGTACTCGTCGGTCGCAAGGTCCCAGTCGCACTCGACGACCCACTGGCCGCTGTCACCGCCGCCGGCGTGCTTCGTACGTTGCTCGCCCCGCGGGCGGATGCCCCACGCACCCGGGTGCGGCTCGAAGTCGAGCTCGTCTTGGATGAGGTCCTTCCGCGCTCGGTCGAGCGTGTAACTGTCGAT
>NZ_KB892819.1 GCF_000373925.1 Actinopolymorpha alba DSM 45243
GACAACGCACTCGCCGAGTCCCAGATCGGCCTTTACAAGACCGAACTCATCCGCCCAGACGGGCCATGGCCCACCCTCGAACACGTCGAAATCGCGACCCTGGAATGGGTCCACTGGTTCAACACCGAACGGCCCCACCAAGCCCTCGACGATCTGACACCCCTCCAGGTAGAACAGATTCACTACACTCACCGAACCGGCCACACCAAGGCCGCCTGACACACAAACCCGAGCCTCCGGACACTCCGGGGCGGTTCAGTTGGCCCACGAATCGCAAGCTCTCCCAATCCATTTTTCGCAGCTCTGCGGGACAACTTCAAGACTTATGTTCCGGCGCCCAGTAGCGCAGACTCATGTCTCGCGTAGCCCCAGCGACCGTCCCGATCGGCGGCCGACAAGGAAGAGGTACAAGTGCCTGTGACAGGACGCATCCATCCGCAGTGGCCGAACTGTCTCAACGTCCGCGACCTCGGTGGCCTACCCACGAGCGACGGTCGGCAGATCAGCGCCGGAGCACTGATCCGCTCCGACAATCTCACACGGCTGACCGAAGCCGGCGTTAAAGCAGTCCGGGAGGCATTCGTGAGCCGCATCGTCGACGTACGGTCGCCACAGGAGTGCGCCGCGTATCCGTCCCCCTTCACAAACGATCCGATCCATCACAACATGCCGCTGTCCAAGCCCGGCGACACCTACGACCCCACCCTGAGCATCGACCAGGACTACATCGTGATGCTCGACCGCAACCCCGACCTGCTCGCCGCCGCGGTCGGAGCGATCGCAGACGCGCCGCCCGGCGGAGTCGTCGTCCATTGCCACGCCGGAAAAGACCGCGCCGGGAACGTCGTCGCACTTGCGCTGAGCCTCGCGGGAGTAGGCGCCGAATCTGTCGCCGCTGACTACGCCATCCTGGACGACCGCATGCGCAACCATTTCGACGAACAGCTCGCCCTCATCAACGACCCCACCGAACGGAGCCAACTGGCTGAGTCCTTTACCGCCCGACCAGAGACGATGCTCGCGGTTCTCAAGCACCTCGACGACAGATACGGAGGTGTTGAGCCGTACCTCCGCCTCGGAGGGCTGAGCGACAACCAGGTCAACGCCCTAAAAGCCAGGCTCGTCCCGAGCTAGGGTTGCCCGGCGACCTGCCCGGGTCATCCACGGCCGGCGAGCCGCTTGACGGCGGAGCCGGCGTCGTACTCCGGCCCATTGTCATTTCGCGGAGCTCCATGACCGCTGCTCCGCCGGAGCAAGGCTGCACAGGAGGAATATGATCACGATTCCAGAACGGCTGTGCCAGAAGGCGTTGAACGTGAGTCAGGGCAGCCGTCAGTGGCTTGCGGGACTGCCCGAGGTGTGCCGCCGGCTCAGCGATGAGTGGTCGTTGGACCTTGGGTCACCGTTTGCTGGGTGTCACGTGTCTCTTGTTGTCACGGCGAACCGTGGTCCGCGGCGGCTGGTGTTGAAGGTGCCGATGCCGTCGACGGTTGAGTTGGGCACGCTGCCGGCTGGTGCGCGCGCCGCTGAGGCCGATGCATTGCGGGAATGGGCAGGTGACGGGGCGGTTCAGTTGGCCGAGTATGACCCCGCTACCGGGGCCATGCTGGTAGAGCGCTGCGAGCCCGGCGCGACACTAGACCACGTCGACAATCCTGATGACGCGGATCGAGTGGCGGCCGAAGTCTTGGAGCGGCTGCACCGGCCTGGCCTGCCAAGGCCGCAGTTCGACCGTCTTGCCGATCGCGCTGTCCGGCTCGCGCATGCCTTACCTGCGCGGTACGAGATGGCCGGCGCGCCGTTCGATCAATGGTTGCTCGACACCGCAGTCGACCTCTTGGGTCAGCTTTCCCGATCTGGTCCAGCCGAAGTCTTGCTGCACGGTGACTTCCACCTCGAAAACATTCTGTCCGCCGAGCGAGAACCGTGGTTGGCCATAGATCCATTGCCGATGGTCGGCGACCCCGCCTATGACGCGGTGCAGTATCTCCTGTTCCGCAAGGGCGACCTTGCAGATCCCCCGACCGAATGGGCAACGGCGATCGCCCAGTTCTCTGCCCGTCTTGACCTCGATGCCGAACGGGTAAAGGCCTGGATGTTCGCCAGACTTGTCTCGGATGCACTCGCCGCGTACACCCAAGGCATGACAATGACCGAACTGGGAGCCTGGCAAGGCGATCTCTGGAGCGCGCGGCTCGTTCATCACCTCCGCGAATGATCTTCGGCGACCATCGTCGAGCAACTCTCGATCAACTGTTAGCGAAGGTCGATGGGATCCCACTTTGCCTGGAGGTCGGCGCAGGTGATCCGGATGGTGGCGGTGGTAAAGGCCAGTTCATGGGTGCATCCCCGTGGGTGGGGCAGGGTCTCGTCCAGCCGCAGGCTGTTGTAGTCGGAGAAGTCGAATGCCGAGCCGTTCTCGGTGTGGATCTCAACGGTCGTGACGTCGCTGTAGGAGATGGTGAGACCGTTCCGTCCCTGGATCGGACCGCGCTCGAAGCGGAGTTCGAAGGAGGATGGCTTGGCGGCGGCTGCCGGAGGCAGCGAGCGCAGCTTGAGGTCCTTCACGCAGTGCGGTGCCGCGAAGTCGTAGTGCTCTGGATCTGTAGTGAAGGTCCATGCCCCGGTGGGGAGTCGTGCACGAAGCTTCGGCAGTTCGGCCAGGTAGGCGGACGGGTCGTGCCAGTAGACGCCTTGGCTCTGTCTCTGGACGATCACATACTTCATGTCCCTCCTCATGACGGCGATGTTGTCGGCCAGCCGCTGCACGCGGATCGGCTCGGTGGCGCGGCCTGACGCCACTCCGCGGGCCTACGACTAGCCGACGCGGCCACTGACGGTCCGCATGACTGGTTGACGTCATCTCAGGGCGACGCCGTTCGGCCTCCTCGCCTCCACCGGTGTACCTCTATCTCGGCGTTAGGCCCCACTGTGTCAATGACTAGTTTGCGTAGTTGATCTATCGCCTCATCCGGACTGAGGTCGATGGCACCTGCGAACCCAGAGCTGCACGCCAGGTCGTCGGTTAGTACTAGGCCAGCGAATAACCATTCTGGCGTCGATTCAGTAAGACCCTGATTCAGCGATGAGACGTCCAGGTCCTCAAGCGATTGAAATGGCCACGTTGCCCGGACAAAAGATGCGGGATGGCCCGTGTCGGGGACCGGCCTGTCCCACATGGTCCCTGCAACGCCTGGGAGCATCGGGTGCACCGATACGTCTGCATACCAGCCGGCTTGCGCGTACGGCTCCTGGAACGCGAAGCCGCGAGCGGTGTCAGCGTCCGCAACCTCAATAACGTGCACGCTGCCGGTGTGATCTGAGCCGTCTGGAGACAGTGTTGGGCCTCGGCCGATGAGATGGGACAACCAGCGATCCATGTACGCCTGATGGGCCTCGTGACGGTCACTGGGCCCGAAGTCGAACGCGTGGCCGTCACGGCCGTAGACCAAGAACCGCACCGCTCGCCTCCACTCTTCGCGAACCACAAGTCGGGCCGACCCGCCGTCCACGGCGAACCATCGGCAACGTTGTTGTCAGGAGCGAAGGTCCTTGCGCAGCAACGTGCACGTCGTCTCGTACAGCTGGACCGTGCCGTCCTCCGCTTCGTCGTCCCAGGAGGCGGGCTCACTGCCGTACGCCACGTAGCCCAGCCGCTCGTACAGCGCGAGTGCCCGCGGGTTGTTCTCCTCCACACCGATCTCGGCGCGGGGCAGGCCGCGCGCCCGGATCCGGTCTTCGGCCGCACCGATCAGGACCGTCCCGATCCCGAGTGAGCGCAGCTCGGCGCGGACGGAGAGGGTCCAGATCACCCCGGCCTCCGGCTTCTCGTCGTAGTTGACTCCGCCTTTCGCGACCAGTAGCCCCGAGGGCGTGCAGACGACCAGGTGGTCGACGACGCCGCGACGCGCACGCTCGAGTTCCGCTGGCATCTTCTCCAGGCCAAGCCGCGAGTAGAAGCAGGCGAGGTCCGGAAGGTCGGCCTCCTCCATGTCCCGGACCGTCAGGTGCAGCTCCACCACGCCGGTATGGGTTGTCCCCATGACCTTCATCCCTCGCTCCTCGACGCGTCCTCGTCCGACGTTCACGGACATCATGGACTGGCGACCTGTGAGTCTGGAAACGAATATCGCCGCGCTTGAGGGATTACACCGATGACTACGCTGCTGTTTCAGGCCACTCACGGCCACCCAGCTCGGCGGGAGCCGGCACATTGGGTCGTATATGTACGTTCCCTAAGCTGGCTGACAGCTAAAACGATGGGCCACATTGGAACCATGCCGATATTCGAACCGCTCGGCTTCAAACCAGCCAAGCGGGACAAGTTGAAAGGCTTAGACCGCTGAGCTGCTACCACCGCTCCACAAGGTGTTCCCGACCCGCCGGCGGCTCATACGGTTCGGGCCAATAGTCGACGATCCGGCTGATCAATCCATGCTCGGACAGCTCAAGCCACACACAGGCGTCCTGGTGTTCAGCACCAACCCGAACGTCAAGCCACACAGCGGCGAGCTGACCGTCCGCTACCACGCGACGCGCCCGCAAGTGCCAGTCACCGGGATACTCGCTATTGAACTGCAGGAACCTTGCCTTGCCACGAATACGCTCACGCGTCTGAGGCATCTCATAGACCACATCATCAGCAAGCAGCACAGCCAACCCTGACCAGTCCCGGCGTTCCAGATCGTTGACGTACGCCGTCGCGACCTGCCGCGTAGCTGCCACCTCGTCCACGCCGCGGACACTACCACCCACGAAAACTGACGTGGCCGTTCGTGGTGGAGCTGCGGGCCGGTGGCCATCCGGGTCCTTCGACACAGAGCGGCCGTCGACGCTTAACCGAGCGTAGATGCCGATAGCCGACAGCGACAGGGGTTAGGGGTACGTTCCCAAGCTGAAACCACACCGCCGTGTTACCGTTCCTCAGCGATTCTGCTGATACGTCGGGAGCACAGATGCCCTCAGTCCCGAATGGCGCCCGGTCGACCTCGACAGCCGCTATTCGCGAGCGCATCGAACGCACTCTTGATCAGCCGGCGAGAGAATGGGTCAGGCCCGATACGGGGTTATCGGCGGCTGCCCGTTACTCGGTCACGCTGGGAGACGGAACCCGCGTCTTCATTAAGGCGGCAACCGACAAACAGACGGAGCGCTGGCTCCGCACCGAGTACGCCGCGCTCCAACACGTTCCCGAACGATTCGTACCGGGCGTCGTCGCCTGGATCGACGAACCCGGCTGCTATCCCATCCTCGTCGTAGAAGACCTGCGCCTTGCGCACTGGCCGGCCAGTCACCAGGGCGTGGACTGGCGGGCGGGCGACATCGACCAAGTGCTCGCCGCAGTAGCGGACCTGTCCCGCATTCAGGCGCCAAGCGTGTTCGGCCCGTCACCTCGACGCCCCGCGCTCTGGCCAGCGCTTATGCGCAAGGGGCCGGACCGAGATGCGTTCCTCGACCTGGGGCTCTGCTCGGCGACCTGGCTCACTCATGCCGCCCCCTTGCTCGTTGAAGCCGAAGCGCGCCTCGACGACAGCGGCGACTGGACGGTCCACGGGGACCTCCGCAGTGACAACATCTGCATCGACGCCGAACGTGTGGTCTTCGTCGACTGGAGCAACGCCTCGCGCGGCCACGCCGAGCACGACCTCGCCCAGCTTCTCCCCACCCTGCACCTCGAAGGCGGTCCCCTCCCCTATGAAGTGATGCCCACCGGCGACGGGTGGGCGGCCGCCGGGTGCGCCTCGCTCGCGCGACGTGTCCTCGACGAACACGCGTTGCCGTCGTGGCTTGCCAGGGTGTTCGTCCGGTTAACCGCGATCGACCTATCGTGGGCCGCGTCGTGCCTCGTCCTTCCGCAACCGGATGGCACGGACTGGCAGGCGATCTGACCGCGCCGCCCTGAGCGCCCTAGCTCCACGTTCCCACCCGCCAGCACTGATAGTGCGGCCGATCATGGTCCGTGACGGGTCAGCAGTGATCAAGGCGGCAGCTTTCCAAGCGTATGACCCTCCTCAGGGGGTGCGAGCTTCCAGAACGGCCAGGTCCCGCTCGGCGTACAGCCGGTGCTCCCACTCTTCGTTGAGGATGATCTGCAGGCATTCTCGTACTGGAAAGCTACGGGCCGGTGGCCATCCGGGCCCCTCGACAGGTTTGGTGTGGCTGTCCAGCGACTCGTCGGCCAACTCGGCAAGGAGATCACGCACGGTGGACATCCGGTCGCGGCGGAGCTGGAGTACGACGTCGAGTGCCGGTCGCGCGTCGCGATCTCGGGGTACGCCCGGCGTGTCAGGCATCTCGTCCCATGGCAGGTCCAGCGGGTGCCACGGAGACGGATCCTGGAGTACGGCGCGTCGGATCCAGGAGTCGGTGGCGAACGCAAGGTGTCGCAGCGTCTCGATGAACGACCACTCACCGTCGACTGACTCGTGCAGCAGGTCCGGGTCCAGCCAGCGAGCCCGCGCCACGGTCTGATCCCAGAGCCGCTCGAGGATGGTCCAAGCCTCGCGGAAACCAGCCGGGTCGGTCGGGCGCATCCTCACCCGATCGGGGTATCGCCGGTCAAGCTCGGCATCGATCAATGGCCCGACGTCGACCCCGTTGATGGTCAGGTTCACGATCTCGCCGTGGATGTCGACGTCAACCAACTCGACACCGCGCATCACGACGCGACTCATGTCGACTCCGCGGAACCGCGCCTGCGTAAGGTCGCTGGCCCAGAACTCGGATCCTGCGAGATCGACGCGCTCGAATCTGGAGCCCCGAAGGTCTTCGCCCGAGCAGTCAGCCATGGCCGGGACCGTAGCAAGGATTCCGGACGATCCGCGACCGGAAGGGGCAGAGGTGCAGACTCGTGCTACGGAAGCTGATCAAGTGCTCACGTGGACAGCGCCTTGCCGGGCAAGGTGGGCAACAAGGCGACGCAGACCCGCCCAGGCAAGGACCACGGCCACGGAGGCCAGGGCGAGGTTCGCCGCGAACATACCCACAGATACCTGCGTCGGATTCTCCTGCGGCAGGCGGAACCGTAGGTCGTACGCGGAGCCGGCAGGCGGGTCCATCCATGACTGGTCCTGGTGAACCCAGTCGAACGGGAGTCCAAGGCGAACGTCAGCGAGCTCTCCCGCAGTACTGACCCGGCTGGAGTCGACAAGGAGCCCGAGAACGACCAGAACGCACGCTAGCGCCCCAACAGCGAGTGCCTTCCAGACCAACCGCAGAGCGTTGCCCACCGCCGCCATCGCCTCCGTCAGCCGAAGCAGATCGCAACCGTACGACATTCGCGGGCTAGAAGTCGTCGTCTTCCCCGTTGGGCACGGTCGGGGCGTACTGTCGAGCAGCGCCATCCCGGATCATCCATACCCGAGAGAACCTTCCTCGCGGCGCGGGCACTCCGCACTGAGCCACCTGTCGAACTTTTCGGCATTAGCGCCATCGTCGGGCGCCACCGACAGCATCAGGTTCGCCACCCAGCTCATACCACCCCCTGAGGCTTATCGGAGTGCATGATGACAAACATTGGCTCGCCAGCCACTTCAGGGCGTCCTCCTCACCCTCCTCCAGGTCGAATTCCGAAGGCCGGATTGCGTTGTCCATGGACGGTCAGCCGCGAAGGAACGTCAGGACGGAGTCGGTCTGGCCGAGGATCGAGTGCCCCACGTCGGGCAGGAGGTTCACGGTCGCGTGCGGGACATTCTGACGTACGCGCCGGGCAGTGTCCTCGGAGTCGAGCATGACATCCCGACCACCGACGATCACCAGCGTCGGCATGGTCAGGCGACTCAACGCCTCGTCGGAGAACACCGGCAGGCGATCCATGCGCGGCTTGAACTGCGTGAAGGTCAGCACCAGGTAGTCGAGGACGGGTCCGTCCTCGGGGGCCTCCAGGCCCGCGACGGTTCGGGCCGACTGGCGTACTCCCCAGCGTCCGAACGGTCGCAGGAGCAGCGCTTTGAACAGCCACCCGATCTTCTGCCTGCCGATACCACCCGGGCAGAGCAGGGCCAGGCGGGTCACCCGCTCTGGTCGCCGGGTGGCGTAGTCGAGCGCCATCCAGCCGCCGAGGGATGCGCCGACAATCGAGGTAGTCGTGATGCCGAGACCCTCGAGTACGTCGTCCAGCCACAACGCGTAGGCGTCGGAGGTCAACGGCGGCCGGGACGGCGCGCTCAGGCCCGGCTCACCGATGAGGTCGACGGCGTACGTGCGGAAAGGCCCCGCCCAGGAGGCGATGTCGGCGCCCCACATGGTGGCGTTCGCCCCCGATCCGTGCAGGAGCAGCAGCGGCGGGGCATCCTCCGGCCCCGAGACGACGACGAAGGTCTCGCCTTCGCCGGTGGGCACCCGGACGTGTTCGGCGGGGACCGGCCAGTTCGAAAGCATGCCGCGGTAGTGGCGCTGGATCTCGTTCGCGCCGGCCTCGGACTTGTAGATCGTGTTCATGACGTGAGTACCGCCTCGATGTAGTCGAGCAGCCTGGCGGTGTCGGCCAGGCCGCCCAGCACGATGATCTTCATCCGCGCTCTCTCCTCGTCGTACGCCGTCTCGATCCGCAGTGGCTCGTCGCCCTGGCCACGGTGGGCGACCGAGGCCGTCAGAGCGGTGGTCACGCGGTGGGCCGTCTCGGGGCTGATCGCGTCGACCTCCACGATGCTCGACACGTCGGTACGCCGCTGCCGCCCGACCGTCTCGCGCGTGGATGCCGGCACCGGACGGCCGGTGAAGGCTTCCAGGTCCTCGTGTGCGATCCGGTACTGCTTGCCGATCCGGACCGCTTTGAGCCGGCCCTCCCGCACGTAGTTGCGGATGGTGCGTACGTGCAGGCCCAGGCGCTCGGCGACCTGTTCCACGGAGTAGAGGCGTTCGTTCACGAACGTACTCTAACTTCCACTATCGATGAGCGCAACAGGGACGGTTACGGAAGTTTAGGGAAGGACCTGTGCGGTCGTCTCCACCCACGCGAGGACTCGTCGGGCGATCTTCTCGGTGTCCTCGTCGTCCGTCGTGGTCACGGTGGGGATGAGCTCGCGAGTCTGCGCGGCGTCCGCCAGGGCGTCATCGATCCACTCCGCGGATCAGCCGCGTGCCCGGAGCCTGGCGTACCGAAGCTGATCGGCACAGTCCAGGAGCGCCCGGTGGGGGCCCATCCGGGTCACCGGCGGCGACCTCGTCGGGGGACGGTGTGGGGCACAGCAGGATCACTGGATGCCCGGCTCGCCGGACGATGTGGATGATGCGGTCCCACATGCGGTTGTACGCCGGCCAGATTGGTGCCGCCGCGGGATCAGACCAGGGTTCCCCGGACAACGGATTTACCGCCGAGGGCCGATGCTTGCCTCGACGTCGCCAACTGCGACCTCAAAGTGCAGGATGTTCGACATGGCACGAGGTTCGTTGTGGGGAACCACTCCCCGCGAGCACATCGAGGCCGAGTGCGTTCGGCGGGGAAGGGAGTCGGTGCTCGCGGACTGCCTTGCCCTTCTCCGGGGCGAGACCGACCCGGCGCTCCTGACGTCGCTGACCGGGCCTGGTACCGCCGAGAAGTACTTCGACGGGGCCGAACACAGCGACACCTACTGGTTCCGTGTCTGGGCGCTGCGCGGACTGCTGTGGTCGTGGGATGCCCGCGCGATCGACTGCGTACGCACGGCCCTGACCGACGGCTCCTGGCGCGTACGGGAGATGGCCGCCAAGGTCGTCGCGAGGCATCTCGTCGAGGAAGCCAGCTCCGAGGTGGCAGACCTCATGGACGACCCGGTGCCGCGCGTCCGGCAGGCTGCTGAACGCGCCCTAATCCGCTTGAGCCAGGACTGATCAGGACGCGGACGGACCGGCATGACCAGCTTCCTGCCTGGTAGGAGGAAAGTCGACCTGCCGGGCGAAGGCCTGTGCTCGTACGACAAGCGGCGGGAACTCGTCCATCGCGAAACCTCCGTGGTCCTCGCCGGCAGGCGACCGGTCAGCTACATCCTGCGGCCGAGGCGCGGTCAGGCGAGACTGGCAGTCCACTCTCTTGGGTCACGTCAGGGTGTCGAGTAGTCGGCGGCAGCGGACTGGATCTTCGGTTAGTCCCGCGTTCAGACCCCAGAGCCAGTAATGGACGGTTTGGACGATGGTCCAGGCCCAGGCTCTATGCGCATCGAGGTCGCCGGCCCGGGTTAGTGCGTTGAACAGGTCGCGCACTGCGGCTTCGTCCGGGGCGTCGTCGATACGGGTCCACATCAGCTCGGGAACCGATCGTTCAGGATTCCCGATGACTGGTTTGGGGTCTATGGCTAGCCAAGGCTCCCGGGTGCCGGCCAGGACGTTGCCGTAATGCAAGTCGCTGTGTACGAGGCTCTCGCCTGAATCGGCCGCAAGCTCCTGAGCGAGCTGGGTCGCAAGGTCGACCCAACGGCTGGGTAGCGGATTGCCCTGAGCTTGCTGTCGCAGCTTGAACGTTTCGGCGTGGCTCTGCGCTATGTCGACCAGCAGTGGAAGACCGGGTGGGGCGGGTACGGTGAGCTGCCGGATGAGAGACCCGGCGATCTCCGCGGCCCGCATCAGTTCAATACTCGTCAGCGGACGCGTCGGATCAAGGCGTTCCAGCAGCACTCCTTCCCCGTTAGGACTTGCTTCGAGGAGCAGAACCGCGCCACGGCCGGCCCATCTCCTCAGCGCATGGACCTCATCGGATGCCCCTGGATCGGGACCGAAGATCTTCAACACACATGGCTCGTGGTCACGGCGCACTAGCAGAATCAGATTCCAGTCACCGTACGGCGGCTGATCCTCCACGAGCTGTAAGCCCCACTCGGAGCACAGCTGCTCGACCAGCGCCGGAAGGGACCGCGCCCAGCGGCGCCCGGCGTCACCGTAGGCATGGATCAAACCTTCTTCAAAATCCTGCGGTACAACGATCACGACAGCTCATCCCCGATCTCGGCCTGATGGGCGCGGCCCGTGCTCGGCCGGTCTTCACGGGATCGTCTCAATCTGACGGTCTGGCCCACAAAGCCTTTTGTCGCAAGCTGATCGTGGTCACAGCGTCGGCGTATGAGGGTGGGTACGCCGAGGTAACAGCGGCTACGTGGGCAGCGGCGGGCATCCGCGTCGTACGCCGCTTCGGGTCTGATCAGCCGGTGACTGGAAGGCCGACCCTGGCCGCGAAACCGCCACAGCGTCGTCCACAGCCATCACCGGATTGCTTGCACCCCAGCCCATGTCGTAGCGTCACGCAATGGTGAGTTCCGCCCACCTTCGGGTCCGTCCTGCCAAGAAGAACGATCGACAGTTCGTCTTCGAGGTGCGACGCGCGGCCTTCCACGCCTACGTCGAGCAGATCGCGGGTTGGAACGACACAGAACAGCGCCTAACCGCTGACAGGGAGTTCGACGAACTCCCATTCGAGATCGTCGAGGAAGGCTGGCGGCCCGTCGGCTACCTATGCGTCATCCACGAGAACGAGTGCGACTTCATCGAGGAGATCGCGCTACTTCCCGAGGCTCAGGGTCGAGGCATCGGAACCCAGCTACTAAGAGACATCCTTCAGGCTGCTCAGAAGCGCGGCGTTCCGGTCCGACTAAGCGTCTTTACTAACAATCCCGCGCAAGGCCTCTATGCACGCCTGGGGTTCGAAGTCAAAGGGATCGAGCATCCGCGAGTGAGAATGGAGTGGAGCCCAAACAAGACGTAAGGCGCCATCGAGCCCCAGCGTCGCCGGACCCTTGCAAGCGATGCAACGGGGGAGGCGACGTCAGATCGTGCCCGTGTAGGAGTCAGGACCCTTCGACTTGTCCCGGTCATAGCTATCGCGCTCAGTCCGGTTTGCCCATGGCACACCGAGCTTCCCGCGCCGCATGGCAAGACCTCCCAGGACCAGCAACGCGACAACGACGATCGCGACCACAATCAGGAACGTCTTCATGGCGGCGAGGATGGCACGCGGAACCAGCCGGGTCTAGAGGCTGCGCCTGCGACCTGCCGCGGCCAACACCGGCAGTCAAACTAACACGGGTGTGCTACTTTGAGCCTCGTGGCGAATACGATCGACGGGGAGCGGCGACGGCGCGAGTTGGCCGAGACGGTGTGGCGGCTCATCCTGCGCGGCGGCCTACCAGCCGCGTCCGTACGGGGCGTGGCCGAGGAGGCGGGCCTCGCGACCGGGTCGGTGCGGCACTTCTTCCCGTCCCAGGCAGAGCTGCACAACTTCGCAATGCTCGAGCTCATGGCCACCGTCACCGAGCGTGTCCGCGCCGCCGCGCAGACGCCCGATGTACGGGAACGGGCGCGCGCGATGCTCGAGGAACTACTACCGTTCACCGACCGGACCCACGCGGAGTTCGCCGCCTACCTGGAGTTCCTTGACCGGTCTCGGATCGACACCGCGCTGGAGCCGGTTGCCTCAGAGAGCGTCCGGGCAGCGCGGGAGCTTGTGGTGACGATCCTGACCGACCTGCGCACGCTCGGCATGCTCCGCCCTGAGATCGACGTGGACACGGAGGCTGTACGGCTGCATGCGTTCCTGGATGGGCTGATGCTGCAGTTGCTTGTCGCGCCGGATCTGAACTCCCGTCAGCAGGCACGCGACGCACTCGCCGGCTGGCTTGAAGCATTGGAGGTGAAGGCGTGATCGTCACTGGGATCGTCGCCGCCGAGGTGTCGTTCTGGGTTCTGCTGGGTGTGGCGCTGGTCTGCCGGTACCCGCTGCGGCTGCGACGGATCAGCACTGTGCTGCTGTGGGCGCTGCCGGTGGTTGATGTCGCGCTGCTGGTGTTCGTGGCCATCGACCTCGCGCAGGGCGCCGAGCCCACGCAGCCGCACGCCCTGGCCGCCTCCTACATCGGCTTCACGATTGCGTTCGGCCACCCGCTCGTCCGCTGGGCCGACGCTCGGTTCGCCCACCGATTCGCCGGAGGCGAGCGGCCGAGCAAACCGGCGAAGGGCAGCGCCGCGTACGTACGCGGACTGTGGACCGAGTGGTTGCGCGTCGTGATCGCCGCGGCGATCGCGGCCAGTATCCTCGCCGGCCTCGGGCTTCTCGTACGCCACGAACCAATCCCTCAGTCCGTCGGCGCCGCCGCGACGAACCCGCTGTGGTCGCAGATGATCACCTTGACCATGGTGGTCGTGATCTGGTTCCTCGCCGGCCCCGCCTTCGCGCGCCGCTCGCCCATGGCTCACTGAGCTTCTGGCCCACCCTTCGTCGCTCTAGTCTGTCCAGTCCAACTGGGGTTCGGGAACGCCGAGTTCTCGACCGTACGCCTGGGCTTCCATCCGGCTTGCCCTGTGACCCCGCGGGTATCGGAAGACCCGATCCGGGAAGACGACGAAGATCTCCTGCTCATTGTGGAAGTCGGCGTACCAACCTGGCTTATCGAAAGTGCTGGCCAAACCCTCGGCCAGCGACACGGCGTGGGCGTCTTCTACCTCGAACTCGATGGCTGTCCACACGGAGGGCTGGTCCGGTGACGTGCCCGTGGCGTTGTACTTGCTGAGCTTTCGAACGACGAACGGGACGTCCTCCAATGACGTCCCGACTCGAAGGCTCTCGAGGATGAGCACACCGTCGTACATCTGATCTCCTTCACGCCGGGATGGACAAGCACAGTCAGGGTAGGTGCGACCACCGACAGTCCTTCGCCAAGGCGCGGGCGCAGGCGTGCAGGTCGTATGACGCCGCAGGGTCTAACGTACGAGGGAAAGCGCTCGGTGCAGATTGGATTCGGCTATGCCCAGCATCCCTTCACGGTCAGGGAAGTCTCCGTCAAGGATACGTAGCGGCCCTGCGACCAGAGCAAGATGCATCGCGAGACCACCTCAAGGCATTCGAAGGAATTCGACCGCACAGAAGTAGGAGTCATTGAAACGTAGCTGCGCGCCCTCGCAGCACGTGAAAGGTTGACCCCAACGGGAGTGATCGGCATCCGGAAAGCAGGCAACCAATGCTGCCTCCAAATCGCCCGAGTGGCCGATGAACAAGGCATTCTCGCCTTCTGGCAGTGGTGTCATAAGGTCCCGCCAGAGGGCCGCCATGGAGTGCGCGTATCGGTAGTAGGCACCACCTTCCGCGAGCACGGACGCCAGTGCGGCAAAGGGACGATCGGCGAGCCACCACTTCGACGCATGAGCCTCCGCGTGAACATCCTCGTCGGAGGTGAGCGTAACCACCTCCTGATCGACGGCGAAGCCCATTGCGAGCGCCGTCTCCCGAGCTCGTGGCACAACCGAAGTCGCCACCATCGCAAAGGGGCCCATCGATTCGCCAAGTTTCCGGGCCAGGTCCACACCGGCCTGAGCCAGCTGCGAACCACCGGTGGCCTTGCGCAGGCTGTGCCGCCGGATCTCGAGAGTTCTCACGATCAGCGACCCTACCGAACCAGCCGATCTCGCGGCCCGCCTTGAGAGAGCGAGTCCGCGATCGGCAGCGGCATCGCCAGCCGCATGCCGAGCTTTCAAGGACGCCTACGGAGGCAGGGTTTAGGGGCGTCGCACGTCAACCTAACTTCTCGGTCGTCGATTGCGGTGTTGTCGTGGCGCGCCGCGGAAGGAGGAACGCCGACCCGACAAGGAGTACGACACCAAACCAGATGCCACCAGTGACGCCGAGAATGGTGCCGGTAATCCCTCCGGCGACGGCGCCGAGCGGCTGGCCGACGCGAATCGTCATTGACCAGGCCGTCGCCGCGCGAGCCATCAGATTGTCGGGCGTGTGGTGCTGGCGGTACGTCGCGAGCGAGGTGTTCGCGACCGCGGCGAAGCCGAGGAGTCCGGCCAGCGCGACCCCGACCATCAGCAGGCCGATCCCACCCGTCGGAGCCAGAGGCATGAGTACCATCCAGGGGCCGCGAAGCACCGAACTCCACCACAGCGTTGGGATGAGGCCGTAGCGATCGATGGCGCGACGGGCGAGCCGGGCGCCAACCAGGCCAGCGAGACACGGCAGGCCGACAACAATGCCGTACTCAAGAGGCGTCGCCTGGAGTTCCCGCACCAGCAGCAGAGCCTGGAGTGGCGAGAGCAACATGATCGTGGAAGCGAACACGGTGTAGCTGGCGAGGCATCGACGGAGTTCCTTGTTTCGCAGTAAGAACATCATGCCGGCGGCCATCTCGCCCCGCCGGCTTGCCGGCCGCGTCTGGACCGGCGGCTCGGGACGGCGGATCCGGCGTACGAACACGGCGCTCACCAGGAATGAGGCGGCATCCACCAGCAGGGTGCGAGCGGGCCCCAACAGTCCGACCAGTGCGCCGCCGAGGGCAGGGCCGGTCGAACTGGCAAACCACTGCGTCGACTCCAACCGCCCATTCGCATCGGCAAGTGCGGCATGCGGGACCAGTGCCTTCAGATGAGCTTGGCTCGCCCCACCGAAGGTGATCGCGAGCGCCGTGTTGAGCATGGCGACCAGCGCGAGCTGCGGATATGTCAAAGCGTCGAACGCGGCTACCGCTGGGATGCTCGCCAGGCTGAGCGCACGGGCGAGATCAGTGCCGATCATGACCGGGCGCTTACGCCGATATTCGACAAACAGACCCAGCGGAAGTGCGAGTGCGGCCGCGGTCGCAGCACCGAGCGCAGTGAGCAAGGAAACCGCGAAGGTCGACGCGTGCAAGGTGAGAACGGCGACGAGCGGAAGGGCAAGCGTCCCCACCGCACTTCCGACATCGCTCATCGAACGCGCCGCCCACAGGCGGTTGAAGTCTCGATCACCCCGGACCGTGGACCTCGCGGCGAGGCCTGGCGACGGCGTTGTCATCAACGGAGGACACTACTGGATTGTCGTCCAGGAAGGCTTCAGGTTGGTTCCGCTGATGGCTGTCGCGCCTGAGGACTGGGGTGGCACGTCCAAGATTGCTACCGTGACTTCGGCGTGAGGTGCCCGTGACAGGTTTCCGGGTTACCACGTGACTTGGATCCGTCCGGGCAGATCGCGTCGGACCAGACCGTCCCCTCCAGGTTCGCTCCATCCAACCGCGCGCCACGAAGGTTGGTGCTGACCAGCCAGGCCCCGCCCAGATCAGCATCACGAAGGTTGGCGCCACCGAGATCGGAACGCGTGAACACCGCGGTTCGCAGATTCGTCTCGGCAAGGAGAGCTTGACGCAGGCCAACGTTGGTGAGGGATGCCTGCCCGGTAACGACAGCCTGGGTCAGGTCGGCGCGAGTCAGGTCGACTCCGTCCAGGTTCGCTGAATCAAGATTCGCCAAGCTGAGGTCCGCGCCAGCGAGGTCGACGTTGTTCAGCATCGCGTTCCGGAGGCTCGCTCGATAGAGGTTGGCTCGAGTCAGCTTCACCTCATCAAGTTGCTGGCCGTTGAGGTTCGAGCGTTCCATGTTCGCGCACCGTAATGGACGCCCGCTGAGCTCTGGCCCGGACAAGGATCTGCCCGACAGATTCGGCCCCTTGTTTCCTGGGCAGTTCTTGCCGTGATCCTCCCCGAAGCATCCCGGTAGGAGACTCACCACAAAGACCGTGAACGCCGCACAGGCAATGGAAATGGTGCGAGCGGGCCGTCGTATCGCCCCACGGCTTGTCCCTCGCGAGAGAGCCTGCCCCACACCTCCATTCACCTGACCAGTATCAGGTCTGCGAGCGGTGGTACAGGCCTATTCAAACTCGGTGGGCAATCTCGCATAGGGAGCGACATCGACCCAGACCAAGGTCATTGCGGGCAAGTGGCCCACGTTCCGCGTGAAATGTGGAGCCGCGCCCTGGCCGAGCGGAGGTCGGCGTGGGCCCTCTGGCTTCTCAGTATCCGGAACGATCGGGTGTACGCCATTCGAGACGGGCGCGACCTCACGCGGCATCTCCCCACGAAGCACGCTCAACTTGCCTTGCGCGGGTACCAACGTGCCGCGGGCGGCATTGCATCACCGGGCCCGTGGTGGGTTCACCAGGCGCAGGAGCCTGCTGAACCCACCGGCAGCCTCGTGATGGGCATCAAAACCCCTGGCGCCGGACAGGTCGCGGCATCGTGAAGGTCGCGGGAGCCGACTTGGCAGAGATGTCTCGGCTTCTATGCCGACACTCCTCCGCCAAGTCATCGCAACCTCGGTGGGCGGGCCCTACTCCCGCGCCCAGATCCAGCAACCTGTCCGACGCCGCCTCGACAAGAGCGTGGCGTCCCACTCGAAGATCGTGAAGGATTCTAGTCAAATAGCGACGAAAATCCTTCACGATCATGGCCGCCCCGCTTGGCAAAGTTGATCAACGGTCCACAGATCGGGCACTCCCCGCATGGATGCCGGAATTCGGGACCGTTGATCAACTTCGGCGGAACGGCGGTTTCGAATAGGCCTCATTCTGAACGCAGGCCTCGTCACGGAGGATTTGAAGAGGCCTCGATCAAGCAGAGGGCCGGTCACTATGCGAGATCACCCACTGACGTCGCCCCGGGTATCGGCGTCCGCCTGCGACGGCGCCCGTGGGCGCCAGACCGCGTGTGCGAAGCGGCCCCGGAGGCGGCGCCCGGGGCGGGCGGTCGGCAGGGTCGTACGCTGAGCAGCGAGGGCCAAGGACCTGGCGATGCATCCACTCGCCGTAGCTGCGACTCCTGCTGATCTCCTCGCGGCCCGCCTCCAGATGGGGCTGTCGCTGGGCTGGCACATCGTGCTGGCCTGCTTCGGGGTCGGAATGCCGGCCATGACCCTGATCGCGGAGTGGCGCGGCCTGCGTACCGGCGACCCGGCGTACCAACTACTGGCCCGCCGCTGGGCCCGGGCGATGGGTGTCCTCTTCGCCGTCGGCGCGGTCTCGGGGACGATCCTTTCGTTCGAGATGGGCCTGCTGTGGCCGGGGCTCATGGGGAGGTACGGCCAGGTCATCGGGCTGCCGTTCGCCCTGGAGGCGATCGCGTTCTTCATCGAGGCGATCTTCCTGGGGATCTACCTTTATGCGTGGGATCGGCTGTCGCCCCGTCAACATCTCCTTGCGGGAATCCCGATCGTGATCGCCGGGATAGCGTCGGCGTTCTTCGTGGTGGCGGCGAACGCCTGGATGAACCAACCGACCGGCTTCGACGAACGCCATCATAGGATCATCTCGGTCGCTCCGTGGCGGGCGATGTTCAATCCGGCAACGCCGCCCCAGACGGTGCACATGATTCTGGCGGCGTTCATGGTCACCGGATTCGGCCTGGCCAGCGTGTACGCCGTCGCGATGCTGCGAGGCCGGCGGGACCGCTATCACCGCCTCGGCTTCGCGCTCCCCTTCACCATCGCCGCCGTCATCACGCCGATCCAGATCGTGGTCGGCGACTGGGCCGCGCGGTTCGTCGCCGAACACCAGCCGATCAAGCTCGCCGCGATGGAGGGCGTGTACGTCACCCAATCCGGCGTACCCCTGCATGTCGGCGGAATCGTCGTGAACGGCCACATGAGGTACGCCCTGGAGATTCCGTACGCCCTTTCCCTACTGGCGCACGGGAACCCGTTCGCGACCGTCATCGGCCTGAACACGGTGCCTCCGACGGATCGCCCGCCGGTCAACGTCGTCCACCTGTCGTTCCAGGTCATGGTGGGGATCGGGTTCGCGTTGCTCGCGCTCGCGCTGTGGTGGGCGATCGTCTGGTGGCGCCGGCGGCGGGCACCCGCGTCCCCGTGGTTCTACCGCGCGTCCGCGTTGGCCGGTGTCGGCGCGGTCATCGCCCTTGAGTCGGGATGGGTGACGACGGAGGTGGGACGCCAGCCGTGGGTTGTCTACGGGATCCTGCGGACGGCGGACGCGGTGAATCCCGCACCGGGCCTGGTCGTGGGATTCTTCATCGTCGCCTCCGTTTATGTCGTCCTCACCATTGCCACGGTCTATGTCCTGCGCCTGCTGGCGCGGGAGCGGCCGGTTCCGGTGGCGCCGCAGGAATACGACGCGGACGAGAGCGGTGCGTCATGACTCTGGCCACGGTGACGCTCGCCGTCCTCTGGGTGGGCCTCACCCTCTACGTTCTCCTCGGCGGCGCTGACTTCGGGGGCGGAGTGTGGGACCTCATCGCCGGTGGGCCGGAGCGCGGGCGGGAGACCCGGCGACTCGTCGAGCACTCCCTGGGGCCGGTGTGGGAAGCGAACCACGTGTGGTTGATCTTCGTGGTCGTCGTCCTGTGGACGTCGTTCCCGCCGGTCTTCGCCTCGGTGGCCTCCACGCTCTACATCCCACTGACCCTGGCCGCGCTCGGGATCATCGGCCGCGGAGCCGCGTTCGCCTACCGCAAGGTGACGACGCAGCTGTGGCAGCAGCGGCTCTTCGGCGCGGTCTTCGCGTTCTCGTCCGTGATGACGCCGTTCTTCCTGGGCGCCGCCGCAGGGGGGATCGCCTCGGGACGGGTGCCGCTCGGGATCGCGCGGGGAAACCTGGTGACCAGTTGGTGGAACCCCACCTCCGTGGTGGCCGGGCTGCTGGCTGTCGGCACCGCGGCGTACCTCGCCGCCGTCTACCTGACCCGTGACGCGCAGCGGGGGCACGCCGAGGACCTTGCGGAGTACTTCCGCCGGCGGGCCCTGATCACTGGTGTGGTGGTCGGCGGGCTCGCCGTGGTGGGGCTGCTTGTGCTGTATCTGGATGAGCGGTCGTTGTTCGTCGAGCTGACGACCGGGCGGGCGCTGCCTCTGCTCATCGTGTCGGTGGTCTCCGGTGTGGTGTCGCTGGTGTTGCTGGTACGCCGGGCGTTCCTTGCCGTACGCGTCACCGCCGCCCTCGCCGTCGCCGGCCTGCTGTGGGGGTGGGGCGTCGGGCAGTACCCCATGCTGCTCCCGGGCGTCACGGTGCAGGAGGCCTCGGCGTCCCGCACGGTCCTCGCCGCGAGCCTAGGCGCGCTCCTCGGCGGAGCCATCCTGCTCGTGCCGTCGCTGTGGTGGTTGTTCCACCTGTCCCAGCAGCCGACGACCGTACGGCAGTCCGACACGGCGCCGCGTGGCGGGGAGCCGCCTGGCGGGGAGCCGCCTGGCGTGGAGCCGCCGGACTGAGCGCGGTCGCCGTGTTTCGGTGCCACACCGAAACGGGCATCCGAATCCCAGCGGTTGTCGGTGACCCGGGCTAGTGTCCAGCGCACTGACGTTCGACTCGTGCAAGGGAGCATGTGGTGGCATCTCGTCTCAACCCGTACATCAGCTTCACCGACAACGCGCGGCAGGCCATGGAGTTCTATAAGGACGTCTTCGGCGGCACCCTGCGGATGAACACCTTCGGTGAGTTCGGCGCACCCGACTCCCCCGATGCCAACAAGATCATGCACGCCATGCTCGAAACCGACCGTGGCTTCGCCCTGATGGCCGCCGACACCCCGTCCGGTATGGAGTACAACCCCGGTACCAACATCGCGGTGAGCCTGAGCGGCGACGACGCCGACGACCTGCGCCGCTACTGGGGGAAGCTGTCGGAGGGCGGCAACGTCACGGTCCCGCTGGAGAAGCAGATGTGGGGCGACGTGTTCGGCATGTGCATCGACCGGTTCGGCATCGCGTGGATGGTCAACATCATCGCCGAGCAACCGTCCTGATCCACGTCAGACCCTGCTTCACGCCAGACCCTGTGCGCGCGGACGCGGGTGAAGCCGAGCAGCTCGCAGGCATCCGCGCGCAACATCTCCGCGTCTGGCTCGAACCCCCGCCCGACAGGTCGCAGGCGTCTAGCCAGCGCGGCCAGACCTTCCAGCCGTCGGGGATCATGTCCGCGACCTCGACGGTGACCAAACCTGTCCTTTCCCAGTAGTAGCGCCACCAGTCGGAGCTGCGGAAAGTGCACAGATCGGGGCCCCACCGGGCCGCGAGGTTGGACGGCACGTCTGAGCCAGGCTCGAGCCGGAGTCCGGGGTTGACGATGCCGATCGATCCGGCGGGCTTCAGGAATCTCAGGCAGTACGGCAGGTGGAGCACATCCGTGCCGAAGTGTGTGGAAGGCGCCGAGACTTACGATGGCGTCGAAGAATCCCTCTGCGAACGGCAGAGAGCGCGCGTCGGCGTAAATCGGGTGAACCTGTCCGGCAAGCCCTCCTTCCTGAATCCGCTGCCAGTTCTCGGTTGGTTTGGTCCACAGGTCAACTGCCCACACCTGGACGTCGTACTCCCGTGCCAGAAAGGTCGACGTCAGCGCCGTTCCGTCGGGTAACGCCGTCCGCGGATGAATGTACCAACCCGTGCGCACCGGTGAGGGTAAGGACGTCTCGAGGTTGGGTCCGAAAACTGTAGACCAAAGGGGCATGAGGTCTACAGTTTTCGGACCCAACTCGAATTGACCGAACCGCTACGCCGACGGTCCATTCAATAGGCCATTAGTTCGCTTACTTAGCGCTATTCGAGGCCACGGAAAATTACATTCCCGAGGCTCTTGGAATGGGCTCTTTCAGGCGGGGTTTTGTCGGTGGTCGCCGATAGTGTTTCGGTTATGGATTTCACGACTGGCGCCCCGCCCACGCTGCCGCTGCGTGGGTTGCTGGATATGGTCCAGGACGGGCTTGCTCAGGCGTTGAACTCCCCTGTCTGGTCACGTACGGACGCCGACACTGCTGACGGGCTGGAGCAGGTGCACCAGATCGTCGCTATGGCTGAGGCTTTGCGGCTGCAGTTCATCCACGACGCTGACACGCGCGAACTCGCCTCCCAGGCGGGTGCCACATCGACGGCGGCGTGGCTGCGGCACAAGCTGCACCTTCACCCCGGCGCTATCGGCGCGGATGTGAAGCTGGCCAAAGCGTTGGAGACCAACCTTCAAGCCACCGGCCAGGCACTTGCCGCAGGCCGAATCTCTTTCCTGCACGCCAAGATCATCCGTGAATCGATCAACCTT
>NZ_KB892820.1 GCF_000373925.1 Actinopolymorpha alba DSM 45243
TCTTTCGCCGCCTCCGGGTCCACCTTGATGATTTCGGCTTCAACATAGAGCCGTAGCAGCCCGCCCCGCAGTTTCAACACCTCGGGGAAGATCGCCTCATCCACTGCTGTGCGGTCAGCTGGGGGTAGGAGGGTGAGCCGGTCGACGATCGTCCGCACCTCGGAGTATTCGAGTTCCCCGCGTTCCAACGCACCGCGGGTGTTCGGCAGATCGGTCAGGGCGAGGGCGATGAGCATGAACTGGTCGGCGCGGTAGTTGGTCCAGCCCAACATCGGCGCCAGCAGTTCGGCCGCGCGCGGCTCCGGCGGAGACGAGCGTTCCGCCTCATCATCTTTGAAGCAGGGTGGGCAGTGCGCCAGGATCTGCGTGTCGCCAAGGCTCGACGCCTCAGCCCAGCGGGCAACCTTCCGCCCCGCGCGGACCAGCTCCCCCACCTCGAACCCGTTACAGGCAGACCGATCGACGCCAGCGAGCGCGGCCACCAACTCCGGACCGGGAAGCATGTCGCCAAACCCGGGCGGGAGCGGAGAGATCCGCACACCATCGTCGTCGCTCATACGTTCGATCCTACCCTCTCAAGATCACTCCCGCAACCGATAAGCTCGGCAAGAACCCTTATTTTCAAGGTGTTTAGCGATGCAAGGAGCCGTGCTCAGGTGACGTCCATAAGGATCGCAAGATGTGAGCCAAAGAGATGGCCGAGTGCGATGTCGTTGAACTCCCGAAGTGGCGCGGGCTCTTGCCAGCCCGACCAGGGAACGAAACCAAGTCGCTTGATCGTCCCGTCTCCCAGCTTGTCGATCCTCGCGCGCGCTCCTCGAAATCCGCCGCCTTCATGCCAGCGGCCGCGAGGGCGGAGTCCAGAGGCTGGATCATTCCGGGCCGGCTCCGCGCTGGCGGCAAGGACGGTGTCCACATTGGCCAGAAACGCTGCCTTGACGACCAGGTGAGCGGCCGGTTGGATCGAGAACTGTTCGGCGCGTGAAGGGAAATCGATGGCTGACTTCAACGGCCTTGGTGTGCATCTTGGCAACCTTTCGCGGTTGTCCTCCGCGAAGACTCGTTCGATCAGCGCCGAGAACCCCACGGGCGCCAAGGGGCGCGGTGGCTCGGCCGCCGAGGGGATAGGAGTCGCATCCGCACGAGACCTGGGACACGGCTGGAAGATCTCACCAGCTGTCGACCTCGCCGGCTCGACGACGCTCACCCTCGCCGACATCGAAGGTCCGGGCGCGATCCAGCACCTGTGGATCACGGTGCACCCAAGACACTGGCGGCAGCTCGTGCTCCGCTGTTACTGGGATGGTGAGGACTCCCCGTCGGTCGAGGTGCCGCTGGGTGACTTCTTCTGCCAGGGTTGGGGACGTCATTCCCAGGTGAGCTCGATTCCCGTGGCGGTGAACCCGACGGGTGGATTCAACTCCTATTGGGAGATGCCGTTTCGCGAGCACGCCCTCATCACCGTCGAGAACCTCAGCCCCGAAGAGGTAAAGGGATTCTTCTACCAAGCCACGTACGCGTTGACTGACGTGCCGGCGGATCGGGCGTACCTCCATGCGCAGTGGCGCCGTAGCAATCCGCTGCCGTACGCCGAGGTCCACACCATTCTCGACGGCGTACAAGGGCAGGGCCATTACGTCGGCACGTATCTGGCCTGGGGGAGCAACAACGGCGGCTGGTGGGGCGAAGGGGAGCTGAAGTTCTACCTCGACGGGGACGGAGAGTTCCCGACGATCTGCGGGACCGGCACGGAGGACTACTTCGGCGGGGCATGGGCCTTCGAACATCCGAAGGGGCAGTACGGCACTTACACCACGCCGTACCTTGGGATGCCGCAGGTACTCCACGGTGACGGATTCATGGAAAGCCAGCAGCGGTTCGGGCTCTACCGTTGGCACGTTCCGGATCCGATCAGGTTCGAGGAGGACCTCCGGGTCACCGTCCAGGCACTCGGCTGGCGGTCGGGGCTCGGTGGCCCGGGTCGTTATCTGCCGCTGCAGGACGACATCGCCTCCACTGCCTGGTGGTATCAGCGTGAGCCACACGCACCATTTCCAGCGCTACCCGGCATTGACAGCCTCGAAGTGATCTGAGCCCTCGGGTACGTGTCGGCCGGCGGCGCGCCCGCTGACGTTGCTGAAATGCTAGGCGAATTCCTGGATTTCAACGGCCATCCGCGCTCCGGGAATAGGAAGCGAAAGCCCCTCGGCCTCGATCGCGGCCCGCGTCTCGGCGAGCGTACCTACCTTCTCAGCAAGGGAACGGCGGAGCTTGACCTGCACCCGACCACCCCGGCGTCCCCAGGTGCCGACGATGGTTCCGTCGACGACCAGCCCGTGCGGGTGATACCAGTCGAGCAAGGGCGATCGGCCGTTGTTCCCAGGCCCCACGAACATCCCCGTGCGATCCTTGCCGAAGATTCCCCACTCCTCACCCGGCAGGAACCGCACACCCCGCATCGGGGGAGCCGACCGCATCAGGGGCTCGGCCGCCGCCAGGATCCAGGCCGACTGCCAGGAGGGTTCGCCCCCACATTCCACCGGAAGTAGTTCCTTCTCGAGCGCCAGCCAGACCTCGTTCGCATCCGATTTCGGAAGTCCCGCCCACCACGCGAAAGCCGCCGGCGTGGTCGGCCCGAACGCCTGAACATGACGCCGGCAGAGTTCGTGGCGTGCGACCTCCGGGTCGATGGCCGGCGCGGGAATCTCGCGTGCGTAAAGGGCCGAGGTGGTCCACCGGAGCGCGATCCGCCCACTCGCGGCGCCCAGCCGGAGACTCGGCCCGAGGTGCGGTGGAAGGTCCCGGGCGCGGACTTCGCCGCCGTCGAGCGCGGCGCATACCTGGTCGGCCGCGGATTCGATCGCCTGGCGGGTCTCGGGATCACTCGGCAGCCGTCCGATGGTGAAGATTCCGAAGTCGGCAAGGGGAACGACGTGAACGGCGGCGCGCGGGCTGTAGGTCTGAAGCAGCCGCGGATCGGACCAGGCCGATGGTTCGCACCCGTCAACCCGGGCATGCAGGGAGAGCAGCGCGGAGCGAGGAGCCGAATCCTGCAAGGCGAACCGAGCCGCCTCGGCGTACGCACCCACCGGCAGGCGTACGGTCAGATGGTTGACCAGCAGGCGGTAGGCCACCAGCTGGTCGCGCGCCACCCGCAGCGTCATGAGTCGCGTACGTCGATGAGGACGACGGAAATGTTGTCCTCACCGCCAGCGTGGTTCGCGGCGTCGACGAGGGCCTGACTCGCCGCCTCCGGGTCGGGTTCGGTCGCAAGGATCATGCCGATCCGCGCGTCCACCAGCATCCGGGTGAGGCCGTCAGAGCACAGCAGCAAGCGGTCACCGGCGGACAGCTCGAACCCGCGGACCGTCGGCTGGATCCCGCCGGCCGTCCCGACCGCCTGGGTGAGACGCTCGGCGTACGGATGGTGGCGGGCGTCGTCGGGGGCGACCCCGCCGCGGATCAACGCGTTCGCCAGCGAGTCGTCCTCGGTCAACTGGTGCAGCTCGCCCGGCCGGAAGAGGTAGGCGCGGCTGTCGCCGACGTGCGCGACGTGCGCGGTGAGTCCGGTGAAGAGGGCGAGTACGACGGTCGTGCCCATCCCGACGTGATCGGGGTCTTGCGCCGCCTCGGCGAGGATGACGTCGTTCAGCTCCACGAGGGCGCGCTCGAGGGCGGCATCGACGTCACCCGGCGCGGCCTTCGGCAGGGTCGCCCCCACGGCGTCGAGCGGGGAGCCGAGTGCGCTGGCGATCAGCGCGGGCAGATGCTCGACCGCCACCCGGGACGCGACGTCCCCGGCCGGGTGGCCACCCATACCGTCCGCGACGGCGAACACGCAGCGTTCGTGGTCGACGAGGACGGCGTCCTCGTTGCGGAGACGGAGCCTTCCCTGGTCGGTGCGCACGGCGACGCGCAGCGCGCAGCGCTCCCGGTCGGGGGTGGGCGAGGGTTCCGTCTCCTGTGATCGTTCGGGTCGATTCCTTGTGTCCTGTCCCACGACTCCCGCCTCCCCTGCCGTCACCACTGCCGCCTTGTGCCGGCGATCCCTGAGTCGAACCACCAGCCTCCCCTCACAACGCTCACCGTATGCGCGGCGTTCACGGTTGCGGTAGGTGACCGGGAGCACGCCTTCATGACGGCCCGCTGGCGCTCGAGCGGGAATCCGCCGCGATCGACTAAAGTGATCCCGACATTCCGCTGATCACCGATGAAGTGGCGGTCGCGGCGAGTCCAGGTCCGCAGCACATCCGAAGAACCACACAGCACAGCTGATGGAGAACGGGGGAGCCCCATGGGTCGGGTGCCACCGCAGGGAGGTTGGGCCGGGCGTGTCTTCGGTGCGCAGGTGGAGACCTTACGGGAACGCATCCCCCGGGCTCTCGCCGCCGCGCACGCGCGGGCTCGCGACGCGCACGACAGCGCCGGCACCCTGTCGCGGCGGGTCTATGGCACCGCTCTCTGGGAACGCCAGCACGCCGAGCTGATCGCCGCGATCACGCCGCTGGAGGGTGCCCGGGTCGCGACGCTCGGTGGCTACCAACTCGCCGTGTTGGCCGGTCACGCGTTCTTCCCGTTGCATTACGCCGATCGGGTCGGCATAGCCATCGACAAGGCCAGGTTGCGCAAGCCGGTCTCCGACCAGCGGGTGCGGTTGTTCGGTGCGCACGGAGCCGAGGTGGCGCATGCCCAGCCGCTCCTCGACGAGACGTGGGCCGACCTCTATCCCGCGCAGTCCTACCCGGCGTTTCCCCAGCTTGGTGCCGACACGCAGCTGATCGTCGTCGCCTACGCCTGCAGCATGGAGTCGGGGCTTCTGAATCTCGGTTGGGGCCAGGCTGAGCACCGCGGCGACGGCGAGCTCGAGTGGGGTGAGCATGAGTCGTTGCCGCTCCCGGCGTCCGCTGGCCCAGCGGCGGGAGCACGCCAGGCCAACGTGCTCAGCGTCGTTCCCGACGACGCCGGCGAGGAGGCCCGCGACGACGCCGAGGTAGCGGCCAGCGGCGGGCGATTCGACCGGGGTGACGAGCCGGGCATCGTGATCAATCTGCGGCCACCGAGCGAGCGGGCGTTCGACGCGCCGCCGGAGAGCGAGCGGCGGCCCGGCGAGCCGGACGTACGCGACCATGGCCAGAGCTGACGACCCACACCTGTCGGCCCTTCGGTCCGCCCATCCGTCTGAGCCTGCCCCGGGCGAGGTGGCGCGGGCGTTCGACCCCGCCCGCCTCACCCAGGCGCGCCAGCTCGCCGGGCTGACCAAGAAGGACCTCGCCGATCTGGTTGGCGTGACGCCGGCAGCTGTCGGTCAGTACGAAGCGGGAGTGACCAGGCCGCGCCCGCAGCTGCTGTCGCGCCTGGCCGAGCTGCTCGGCGTACCCGTCGCGTTCTTCGCCGCCGGGCGCCCGCACGCCAAGCTCGACGTCTCCGTCACGCATTTCCGCAGCCTGCGTTCGACCAGGATCGCCCAACGTGAGAAGGCCGTCGCCTTCGCCTCGCAGGTGTGGGAGCTGACCCATGCGCTGGAGTGCCGCGTACGCCTTCCAGTCGTCGACATTCCGGGCTTCGCCGGCGGCGAGGTGACCTCGGCGGAGTCGTACGCCGACCCCGCGTCAGCCGCTCGTGCCCTCCGCGCGCACTGGGGTCTCGGCGCCGGGCCGATCGCGCACCTGGTGCGGGTGATGGAGAGTCGCGGGATCGTGGTCACGATGCTCCCGATCGATCGCGTGGAGGCGGCCAGGATCGACGCGTTCTCCACCTCGCGGCTGCCCCGCCCGCTGGTCGTCCTCACTCCCGACCGCGCCGACGACGTCTACCGCCACCGCTTCACGGCCGCGCACGAGTTGGGGCACTTGGTCCTCCACGGCGACACCGCGCCCGGCGACGTCCGGCACGAGCGCGAAGCGGACGCGTTCGCCGCGGAGTTCCTCACGCCTCGGGACAGCATCGCGCCCGAGCTTCCTACGCGGGCCGACTTCACGGCCCTCGCCCAGCTGCGGGCGGAGTGGGGGGTCTCGATCGACTCGCTTCTGTACCGCTGCCGGGAGCTGGGCGTGCTGTCCAGCTCGTCGGCGAGCCGGGCTTACCAGCGGCTGGGCGAGATGAGGAGCCAGGGGTTGTTTCCCAGCGAGCCCGTCTCGGGCTATCCGGGCGAGCAACCGGTGTTGCTGGCGCAGTCGTTCGACCTTGCCGCCAAGCACGGGTTGACGCTTGCAGAGCTCGCTGCCCAACTCGCCTGGCCTCGCGAACGTGTAGCGGAGTTGGCGGGTCTGCGCGCGCGCCGGCCAGCCCTGCGCCTGGTGACCGACACACCCTGAGCGTCGCCGACCAGGAGCGGGCAGTCGCCGGCCGGCCAAGAACGGGCAGCCGGCTGCCAGGCCTGTCCGCGAGGCACCATCATGGCGGCATGAGTCCGATAGGCCTGGGAATCGTCGGTGTCGGTGCCGTCGTGCTGCGCGGTATCCTTCCTCACCTCACGCAGCCCGACGTCCAAGACAGGGTTCAGGTGCGTGCGCTCCTGGATCCGGTGGAGGAGCGCGCGAAGGCGGCCGCCGAGGAGTACGGCGTACCCGCTTACTACACCACCTTGGACGACCTGCTGGCGGACGATCAGGTGGACGCCGTGACCATCGCGTCCCCGATCGGGATCCACTACGAGCAGGGCCTGCGGGCACTCGAGGCCGGCAAGCACGTGCACTTCAACAAGACGATGAGCACCACGGTCGCGGAGGCGGACGCGCTGATCGAGGCGGCGCAGCAGCGCGGCCTGCGGATCGTGGCGTCACCCGGCGAGATCCTCCTGCCGCAGGTGACGCGGGTGCGGGAACTCATCGCCGAGGGCGCCATTGGCCGGGTGTGCTGGGCGTTGTGCGGCGCGGCGTTCGGCCAGTATCACGAGCGCGAGGAGGAACGCCTGACGCCACCGGGCGGCCGGCCGATCGACCCGACGTGGTACTTCCGCAACCCTGGCGGCGGACCGATGTACGACATGACGGCGTACGCGCTGCATCGCCTGACCAGTGTCCTCGGGCCGGCGAAGCGGGTGACGGCGTTCTCTGGCCAGGCGGTCGCTCATCGGGAGTTCATGGGGCTCGGCGTGGACGCCACCGCGGACGACAACACGATCACGATCCTGGACTTCGGGGACAGCGTGTACGCCGTGGCGTACGGCACCCCGGCCGGGCTCCCGGCGACCGAGGTCGGGGGCGTGCGGTACTTCGGGTCCGCGGGCACGATCGACGGGATGCTGCTCAACGGCGCGCCGTTCGACTTCCCGGGCCGGGATTTCGTCGACCGGTCACCGGGCGACTTCGCGGCGCCGAAACGGTTGCTGCCCCACATCGTCGGGCCGCACCTGAAACTGGGGGAGCCGCACGTCTTCGAGGACATCATGCAGCTGGTCGACTGGGTGCGGGAGGACAAGCCGTCGCCGGTGACGGCGGAGCACGCCCGGCACGTCATCGACATCATCGAGAGCGCATACCGCTCGGCACAAACCGGCGAGGCGCAGACGCTACGAACGACGTTCGAGCATCCGCCGCGCGCGCTCTGAGATCGTTCCGCTGCTCCGGTGATCAGCCGGCGAGAAGCCTTGTCTTGGCTTGTTCGTACTCCGCCTCAGAAATGTGCCCCTGATTCTTGAGCTGGGCCAGCTTGGTCAACTCATCCGCCTGGCTCGGGATGCGGGCGGTAGTCCTGACGTACTCCTGGAACGCTTGTTCCTGCTTGGAAGCCTGCGCCAAATCGCGTTCGCCCATGGAACGTCCACGCGCGACGACATACACGAAGACACCGAGGAACGGGAGAATGAGTACGAGCAGCAGCCATCCGGCCTTTCCCCATCCGCCGAGGTCTTGGCTGCGGAAGATGTCGATGATGATCCTGACCAGGAGGAAGATCCACAGGATCCAGAGAAAGAACCACAGCATCGTGAAGAATGCTCCGAGCAGCGGGTAATCCATGATCCCCTCCCGCGGGTATGCCCTTTTCGTGGAATATGGCTGGGCTTTCCGCGGGTGTCCGCGCCCGCCGCAGCCGAATGTGTGCCACCCCCATACTCCTCCGTGCACCCCCGTTACGGCAGGACAAGTCAGCAACGAGACGGGGTGGCGGGGGATATCTCCCTAAGGGGTTTATTGAGAAGAGGTCAGACTTTCCTTGTTGCGCCGATTCGAGCGATGTGCCGCACCCTCGAGGATCTGTGAGGTTCTCCCGCCTGGGGCGCGGTTATTGCGGAACGAAGTTGATCAACGGCGGTGGATCGACTGCCGGCAGCGGCGAGCAATCGGAACCGGGATCGTTGATCAACGTCGACGGAGCGGCGGGCCATGATCATGAAGGATTTTCGTCGTTATATGACCAAAATCCTTCATGATCCTTGAAGGCGCAGCCTCATGTCTCACGTGCCGCTCGGCTAGCACCGCGAGTCGGCGCCCCACATCAGGCGAACCTGAACCGCGGGCGCGGACGTGTCGCGAGTGGCGTGTCACACTGCGTACGCCTTCTCCGGTGCGGTATGCGGCAGGCCATCTCACATCATCGTGGAGATTCCGGGGTGCTATGACCCCCGGAGTTTCCACGGTCTTGCTGAGGTGCTGCGGATGTGAGGCCAGCTCGGGTTCTCGTTGCGCCGAGTCGTCGCCAAGCAAGGCAAATTGAGCGTGCTTCGGGGGGATTCCGCGTTAGGTGGCGGCTGTCTCGAATGGCGTAGCCGGTTGTATCGGATAGTGAGAAGCCGAGCTCCTGTCTCACATTGTGTACACCCTTTGGCGGACCTTACGCGGCAAGTCCCCACCTCACTAGGCAAATTTGCCTTGCCTGGTAGGGATATGCCCCGCCTCGCGCAGCGGAAGGCGTACACAATGTGAGACGGCGCCCGCGCCATCTCGACCCGTGAGACAACGGGTCTGCCGTGGTGAGGGATCGTGGGATCGATGCTCGCCTGGGGTGACCGTCGAGGTCAACCGAGCCTTGCCTGGCTATCGCGTACGACACGCATCCAGGTAGCCGAGCGCACGCGTGACGCATCGGCCCGGATCCTGACGAGTGTCCAGTGCGAGCCACGCACTCGCGGGATGCCTGGTCTGGATGACGGCTGGCCCGTGCGTGTGGACCAGAGCGGCGGCGGTGGCGTCCGCGGGTGCGTCAGGGGACGAGACTCCCAGGTCAGTCATCTGGCTCCGCAGTCGTGGCCGGGACCGCAGGCGCCGGCGCAACTCGTCCCGGTCGGGCAGGACGCACTCGATGAAGCAGTAGACGGCATTGTGGACCCTGGCGATCCTGGTGCCTTCGGCCACGATTCGTTCGAACCGGCAGGGGCTGTCGAGGATGACGCTGAACCCCTGCCCGAGCAGGGAATCCGCGAGCATCCACATCGACTGATAGCTCAACTTGCCGGCCAGGTCCCAGTCGGCGCCGGCGTCGAGCGCGGTCGACTTGAGCTGATCCAGGTCGAGGACGGCCGCGCCCGTGCGGGTCGCGATCTGGCGCGCGACCGCACTCTTGCCAACGCCGCTCTGCCCGGCCATCTGGAGCAGGAACAGCCCGCCCCCGGCGCATCCAGGGGCGAGTGAATGCCGCGTGTTCTCCTTCATCACTGCCCATTGTTGTGGAAATGGGGTGATTACCGGAAGGATTGCCACCATGAATGCCGGACCTGTTTCCGTATGGCTGCAGGAACGCTGGCCGGCGTACATCTGGAGCAACGCGACCGTACGCGAGGCATGCTTCCACGAGGTCGCGATCCTCGCCCCCGACGTGGTCGGGCGGGTGTCCTGCCATGGCGAGCAGCCTGAGCGGGTTCATCGGGAGCATCAGGTCCTGAGCGCCCTGGAGGGAGTCACGCTGCCGTACGCGCTTCCTCACAACCTGTCGGGCGTGGTGACGGCGGGTGGTCGGACGGGGATGCTGACGACGTACGTCGCGGGTGGCAACGGGGACGATGCCTCGTGGGACGACGTGGTCCGGTCGATCGAGACGGTGCTTTCTGCGCTGTGGGCGGTCGACAAGGCCGGGGTTCAAACTCTGCCGCCTCCCCGCAGTTGGTGCGGTGGCGCGGCCTGGCCAGGAATCGTCGCCGATCGCCTGTTGCCTCGGTTGCCGCTTGACCTGCGTCCGTTGGCAAGGGACGTCGTCTCAAGCGTTGTCGAGCAGGAGAAGGACGGCGGTCAGTACTTCGTTCACGGCGACTTCGGCCCACACAACCTCCGTTGGAAAGGTACGCGGGTCGTTGGCATCATCGACCTCGATCACGCCTGCATGGGAGATCCGGCGATCGATCTCGCCGCACTCATCAGCTTCTTCGGCGCCGACCAGGTGGGCCAGATCGTGGACAGCCGGACGCTGGACCGGGCAATGATCCACAGAGCGAGCCTGACCCTGCAGTTGGCGGCCGCCGCGGAGCTCGTGGGTGACGCCGGACTGGCTGCCCATGCGCTCAGGAACTTCATCGCTCGCAGCCGCGCCGGAACCCTTCACGATCCTGGCGGCCGACGCCCTGTCGGTGGTCGGGGATAGCGTCGCGGGCATGGACGTTCAGCTCCGCGAAGTAAGAGAAAGCGACCTGCCGGTCTTCTTCGAGCACCACCGGGATCCGGAGGCCACCCAGATGGCCGCCTTCACCGTGGTGCGGGACAACGCCGCGTCCCTTGCCCACTGGCGACGCATCCTCGACGACCCGACCACCACGATCAGGACCGTGACGGTCGGTGGTGAGATCGCCGGCAGCGTCTCGTGTTACGTGGACGAGGAGTTCGCCGGTCCGGAGGTCACCTACTGGATCGGACGGGAGTTCTGGGGCAGGGGGATCGCCACGGCGGCGCTCCGAGAGTTCCTGCGGTACGTCACCACGCGACCGCTGTACGCCCGAGCGGCCAAGGACAACACCGGATCGCTCCGCGTCCTGGACAGGTGCGGGTTCGTCATCACCGGCGAAGACCAAGGACACTCGGACATACGCGGCTGCGAGGTCGAGGAACTCATCCTCGAGCTGACCACCTGAGGCGGTGACGACCCCAGCCCCAGCTCATCGGCCTGCGGCCTGCACCGTCACCCGGTCGATGTCTGGTCCGTAGCCGCCGACGTTGCTGAAGGTGAGGGTGTTCTCCCCAGCCTTCAACGCGAGCTTGAGCGTCTCTCCCTGCGGCCGGTCCCAGCGATCATCCGCGCCGCCGCCCAGCTCCACCCGCTGCACCGGCCCGTCGTTGACCGCGATGCCGATCGACCGCCCGTCAGACCCGTCGACGTACGACACGGTGACGTCGTAGGTGCCCGCGCGCTCGACCTTGATGCCCTTGACCGTCAGGGACGCACCGGCGCTGAGGTCGCCGACCTTGAGGCCACCCGCGCAGCCCTGGCATTCGTTCACCTTCGCTGACCCGGTGAGGAGGTTGCCCGGCGCCTCGGCTTCGATTCCCTGCGCGGGGCTCTTGGGCGTGACCCGGAGCAGCAGCGTGCCGTGGCCTGGGATCGTCGCGGCGTACCCATCCGCCCGCACGCCGAGGCTCCGGCCCGCCCACACGTCGCGCACCGCCGCCGGCCCGGCGAAGCCCACGTCAGACCACCGCGCGTCGACCACCGCCGGGCGCCGGTCGAGGTTGAACAACGCGACCGTGTAGGACCCGTCGGTGTTCTGCACCCGCCACACCTGCTGCAGCGCGCGGGGGATCACCGGGCTGGCCGGCCGGCCCTGAGTGTTGATCGCGAGGACCTCCCGGTTGGTCAGCAGCTGCCGGCCGAGCCGGTCCAGCTTGGTGATGTCGTCACCGGTGTAGAGAGGAGCCGCGGAGATCGCCCACAAGGTGGCGTACGACCGGCGTTCGTCGTCGGTCAGGCCGTCCATCTCGCCGTTGCCGACGTTGAGGGCATCGAGGTTGTTCCACCCCTTCGCGCCGGCGTGCGGGACCCAGGCCGGAACGTCGTAGAAACGATTGTCCACCGAACTCGTCCAGGTGACGAGGGTGTCGCAGTAGCACTCGACGTCGGTGTCGATCCGCCAACCGTCGGCGTAGTCCTGCCAGGTCTTGATCGCCCCGCGGTCGAGCGACCAGGAGATCTCCAGCTGGATCGTGCGGCCGGTCTTGGCGATCGCCTTGTGCCAGGCCTCCACGTCAGCACGGTTGTCGTAGTTGGGCCCGGTCTTGAAGGAGCCGGGACCCACCCCGTCGAGCTTGAGCAGGTCGTAGCCCCACTCGGCGAACTGAGCGGCCTGTGAGTCGATGTACGCCTGGGCACAGGGTTTGGTGAAGTCGATCTTGTACGCGGAGTCCCAGCCGTTGGTGGTCCGCAGGTCCGGATAGACGATGTCGTGCGTACTGCACCCTGGCGCGCCCGCGATCGGGAAGTCGCCCGCCTCATACCCCGACCGGTCCAGGCCGACCGGCAGGTAGATGCCGGCCTTGAGCCCGAGTCGGTGGATCTCGTCGGCGACGTACTTCATGCCCCGCGGGAACCTCTCGGGGTCGGGGCGCTGCCGGCCGTGCTCGTCGTAGCCGCTCCGCCATTCCCAGGTGGCGGACCAGCCAGAGTCGATGTTGATGTACTCATAGCCGTACGCCGCGAGTTCCTTCGCCATCGCCCGCGCCTGGGTCAGCACGTTCTCCTCATGCAGCCAGCTCGCGCCACCACGCGGATTCAGACCGGGGTAGTTGCTCGACTGCATGCTCCAGCTGCTCCACCCGCGGTACGGCGGGTCGATGGTCTGGTCGGCTGCCTGGCCAGCCGCGCCTGGCCCGGCGATGACGCGGGTCTCGGCGCGCTTGCCATCCTCGGATGACGCGGCCAGTCCGGCCGGCCCGAACGCCGGAACGGCGGCGAGGGTGCCGGCGAGGACGAAGGCCAGCTTGCGGGTCCTACTGGACTGCCTGACGTACCTGAAGGGCTTCATCAGATCTCCTCGTTCTGACGGTGGAGCTGGAAGCGGTGCGGTTGGTCGGGCGAAACGCGTTCTGTACGGCGACCGCGGCGGCGCCAGCGGCCCATCCCAGCAGCGGCATCGGACGGAACTCCAGCTCGCAGCGAGCGGCCGTGGCGAAGGCCTGCCGCTGGAACCGTTCGCGGGCCGCCGCGGGTATGAGGGGCCCGGCGTCCAGCCCTTCGCCCGTGACGACGATCCGCTGCGGGCCGAAGAGGTTCGCGACGGCGGCGAGTGCGGTACCGATGGCGTCGCCAGCGTCAGTGAGGCACCGGGCCGCCGCCTCGTCGCCGTCGGCCGCGAGGCGGGCACCGTCGAGGACGCTCAGGCCCTGGGTGCCGGTCGCGCTGGCCAGGGCGTGTTCGATCGCGGCGGTGGAAGCCGTCGCCTCGACGCAGCCCCGGGAGCCGCAGTGGCAGGCCGGCCCGGCACGGTCGACGACCAGGTGCCCGAGCTCACCGGCGACCCCGAACGCGCCCGCCACCAGCGTTCCCTCCACGACCAGCGAGCACCCGATGCCGGCGCCGATCGTCACGACTGCGAAGCTGCGTAACCCGGCCCCCGCGCCGGTCAGGAGTTCCTTGCAGGCAAGGGATTTGACGTCGTTCTCCACGGTGACCGAGAGGCCGGTGGCGGCCGCCACCAGGTCGGCGAGCGGCACGTCCCGCCAGCGAAGGAACGGCGAGTACCGCACGAGGCCGCGGGTGCGGTCGACGTCACCCGACACCGCCAGGCCGAGCCGCCGAGCCCGGTCGCCGGCGACCGGAATCCCCTCGGAGTCGCGGCGTTCTAGAAGGATTCTGGCCAGGCGGGCGACCACACCGACGACCTCCGGAACGTCGGGGGAGGGCAGCGGTAGCTCGGCCGAGTGGCGTACCTCCGCGCGCAGGTCGGTGAGGACGCCGATCGCGGTGTCGTCGGTGAGCTTGATGCCGAGGACGTCCTCACGGTCGGCGCGGAGTTCGATCGGCGTGCTGGGCCGCCCGACAGCACGCACGCGACCCGGTTCGGTCGCGAGTTCGTGGACGTAGCCCTCGTCGAGCAGGGGGCGGAGAGCTTTGGTGACCGCGCCCTGGGTCAGTCCGCTGTGCTTGGCCAGGTCGGTGCGGGACAGCGCGCCGTGCGCCGCCAGGAGTGCGAGGAGGGTGGCGGCGCCGGGTGTGACCTGGATGTTCCGCATGACCACGACGCCACCCTCGTGGGATTACTTTCCCAGATCAAGTTTTTGTCCTCTTTCTGACGGCTGCCGTGGGGAAGTCAATCGGCACGCGGGGTGTTGTCCCGATTCGGAACGTTGCGAAGGGCAACGCCGCGGACACGAGGAACCTCACGACCAAGGGGACGGGATGAGTGACACCAACAGCTTCAATGACGGCATCATCAAGGAGTTCCGTGCGAACGGCGGCAAGGTGGGCGGGATGTTCGAAGGCGCCCCGCTTCTCCTGCTGACCACGACGGGAGCCAAGAGCGGGCAGCCGCGTACGTCTCCCTTGGTGTATCTGCGCGAGGGCGACCGCAGCTACGTCTTCGGCTCCAACGGGGGAGGTCCCGCGCACCCGTCGTGGTACCACAACCTGCTGGCCGATCCCAAAGCGACGGTCGAGGTGGGCGAGGAGACGTTCGCGGTCACCGCGACCACCATCACTGGCACGGAGCGCGATGAGATCTATGCCCGACAGGTGGTGGTATCGCCCGGTTTCGGAGATTACGAACGCCAGACCTCGAGGGTGATTCCGGTCGTCGCGTTGGCGCCCGTCGACTGACCAGATTCTTTCGTTCCAACCGACCCATCACCGAGCCGAAATGTGCACCATGGAAATGGGCGCCGGCCTCCCGGAAGCCGGCGCCCAGACCCTCGGAGGTGAGCCGTGATCATCCTCGGCGTCATTCTGCTGGTTCTGGGGTTTGTCTTTGGGATCTCTGTCCTCTGGACGCTCGGGATCATCGTGATCATCATTGGTGCGATTTTCTGGATTCTCGGCGCCATCGGTCGCCCGGTTGGAGGCCGTCGGATCTGGTTCTGAGGCCCGCGAGTTCGCAGACCTGAGCGGGCTGGAGAATATCTGGCAGCACCGTCCCCGGGGCGGTGCTGTCGTGTTGCACTGGAGGGCCGGCGGAGGTGGGTGGGGTTTGACAAGTACGACTGCGAGCGAGCCGATGGCCATGGAGATGGTCGGCGATGCGGTGGCCGCACTGGTGGGGAGTCCCGACGCGTCCGTCGAAGGGCTCTCCGGCTTTGTCGGCAACCAGGACTTTCTGGTCCGTACGTCCAGCGGAGACTATGTGCTCAAGGCCGGTCAGGCCGCGAGCATCGCCGCCGAAGCGTGGGCCTGCGAGCGAGTACGCCGCGAGGGCGTTCCGGCGCCGGAGATCGTCGCCGTCGATCTCGACCGCGCCGCCCTTCCGCTGCCGTTCCTGCTGATGAGGCGCATGCCCGGCGGGCCGGTCGACGATGGCCACGACGCGCTTGCCGAGGCCGGTCGTCAAGTCCGGACCGTCCACGAGATCGCGGTTGACGGGTACGGCTTTCTCCATGAAACGAGCGGGTGGGATGGCGTGGACGCCCGCCCTCGCGGGCCGCACCCGGATTGGCACGCGGTCATCGCGGCGCCGGTGCGTACTCTCGACGGCCTGGTCGACGCGGCCGTGCTGGACGACGCGTTGGCCGGCCGCCTGCGTGCGGGCATCGAGTCCCACCGGTCCCTGCTCGACGGCGCGCGCCGTGGCGTACTCCTGCATGGCGATCTGCATCCGCGGCACGTCTTCGCCGCGCACGGTCGGTTGAGCGGCATCATCGACTGGGGCGACGTGGCGGTTGGCGATCCGCATTTCGAACTCGGCCGTTTTTCCAGGTCGGGCGCGGCTTCGCTTGACGTGTTGCTGCGCGGGTATCAGCCGGACCCGGATCCGGAGTTCGACCGCAAGCTCACTCTCTACCGCGTGGTCTGGTCGCTGCTCGCGCTCGGCTGGGAGTTCGACGCCGGTGGCGACTGGTTCGCCGGGCACATCGACGCGATCAGCGAGGGTCTCGATCTCCTGGCGAGGTCCGGCTGACCCGGGCCTGACCATGCGCGCGAAACCAGCGGGGATAACGCCTTGCTGGTATCGAGTTCCACGCGGTTGGGTGGGCGCATGGACAGTCAGGGAGCAGACCTGCCCGAGCACGTACGCCGTAACCGCGAGGTCTGGGACACCCGCCACGGGGCGTGGTTCGGCGCCAAGGCACGCGCCCAGTGGGCGGCCGAACCGCACTGGGGAATCTGGGCCACGCCGCAGTCAGAGCTGCCGGTCCTCCCGGACGACCTTGCCGGCAAGGACCTGATCGAGCTGGGCTGTGGCACCGGCTACGTCTCCGCCTGGGCCGCCCGGGCTGGTGCCCGGCCCGTCGGTATCGACAATTCCGAGCATCAGCTGGCCACGGCGCGGCAGATGCAGCAGGAGTTCGGCGTCTCGTTTCCCTTGCTGCACGGGAATGCCGAGTCGGTGCCCTGTCCCGACGCGAGCTTCGACGTGGCCATCAGCGAGCATGGCGCCGTCAGCTGGTGCGATCCGTACGCCTGGATCCCCGAAGCGGCCAGACTGCTCCGCCCAGGCGGGGAACTCATCTTCCTCCGCGACTCCACCTTGCTCGCGTTGTGCGTCCCGGACGAGGGCCCGGCCGGGCGTACGCTGCTGCGGGAGCAGGCCGGCATGCGCCGGATCGACAACTCCGACGGCAGCGTCAACTTCTCCTTGCCGCACGGCCCGATGGTCCGCCTGCTCCGGGATTCCGGCTTCCTCCTGGAAGACCTGATCGAGGTCTACGCACCCGAGAATGCCAGCACCGACTTCGACTACGTGGACCTGGAGTGGGCCCGGCAATGGCCGAGCGCCGAGGTCTGGAAGGCGCGGCGAGTCGAGTAGCGCGCGCAGGTGATCGGGTCCCTGCTCGCCAGCAGGGACCCGATGGCGGTACTAGCTGTTGTGGTTCATCAGGTTGTTGACCCGGGCTTGATCTTTGCCGCGGGCGGCTTCGAAGGGGCAGCGTCGACCTTGAAGAGCCGCTCGGCCTCCTTGACGTACTCAGCGTCAAGCTTCGCTTGCCAGCTCGGGCTGGTCACGATCGCCTCCAGCTGGGCGAGCGTGAGTGGAGGCGTCGGCCGGGACTCCGGAGCGCCCTTCTGGGCCGGGGCGTTGTTCTCCGAGAGGAAGATGCTCATCCCGTCCTTGCGCAGGAGGCGCGCGCTCCACACCTTCGGACCCTTGCCCTCGCCATATTTGGGCCCGGCTGCGTATTCGCGGTTCTGCTCGAGAATGAGCACCGAACCATCGCGCAGCTTGCGGAGATCACAGGTCGCCCCCGTGTGCGGCTTCGGGCAGCGGAACTCCGAAGCATGGACATTCTTCCATCGCATCCCGATGCTCATCCTCGACCTGCCCTGCGGGTTGGCGTAGGTGAACTCCGCGTACGCACCGACCCGGCGTGGTTCCCGCGTCTCCCAATCCTCTTCCCAGACACCGGAGTATCGCGCGGTCTCGGCATCGGCTGGAAGCTGGTCGAGCAACAACCGCACCATGGCCTGGGGCGTGGTCATGGTCTTCTTCACCGCGGGTGGGGTGGGCGTCGGGGTCCCGGCCGGGCCACCCGCGGCGGCACCGATGCTGGCCGGCTGCGCGCCGGTCCACGGCATGGCGTACGCCACCCCGCCCAGCACCGCGAACGTCGCGCCCGCCGCGATCACCTGGGCGAACCGGCGCCGGCGTACCACCCGCCGCCCGTTGGCGATTCCGCCGGCCACCAGGTCCTGAACGTTCGGTTGCACTGACCGCACCTCGTCCCGCAGGGCGCGGCTGATCCCGTCATCGCGGGCGTCGTTGTTGTCGAATCGCGTGGCCATCTCGGGTGACCTCTCCTGATCTGGTCGCTGACTGCCTCAACAGCCGGCAAGGTCGTGAACGTCGCTACCGAGAAGGGCACGGAGGCGCGTCAAGGCCCGCATGCTCTGCGTGCGGACAACACCGGACCGCAGCCCCAGAAGCGTCGCGGTCTCCTCCACGCTGCGGTCCTCCCAGTACCGCAACACCACGATCGCCCGGTCCCGCGGCGCGAGCTGCCCCAGCGCGGCGATCAACGTGAGCCGCAACGCCGGATCCACACCGCTGGCGGACTGCTCCGGAAGGTTGTCACTCGGCGCCTCCCAGGCGCTGCGCCGCCGCCGGTGGGAGAGGAAGGTGCGCAGCAACACGGTGTGCGCGTACGCCACCGGGTTCTCCGCGTTCCGCACCCGCCGCCAGGAGGCGTACAACTTCCCGAACGTCGTCTGCACGAGGTCCTCGGCCAGATGCCAGTCGCCGGCGAGGAGGTATGCCGTACGGAAGAGCTGCGGCGCACGCGCTGAGGCGAACTCCACGAAGTCATCCGGATCCGAGGTCACCGGGCCACCTTTCCCTATGTCCTTCTCATCCGGTACGACGCCGTGACCGAGCCGCCGTGTCACACCCGGCTGGAAACGGGCTTGCCCCTCGGTTGGGGATCGGAATGATCACGTAAACGTGGTCATTGCCTGCCTCGCATGGTGTCGATGCCATGCAAGGCATGCAGGAGCCACGTATACGTGATCATTTGGATCGTCAAACAGCCGCGCTCTGCACGGATCGCCGGCGGCGGGGTAACCCGCAGACGATCTGCTGCGGGAAAATGTTCGGGTGACGAACTCCGCCCGGTTCGCCGCGGCCGCCCGGCTCCGGCTCCGGCGCCTCAGCGTGGTAGCGATCATCGTCGGACTCGCGCTGCCGGCAGGTACGTTCCTGCTGACCGCGGGGACCTATCTGCCCTACCAGGACGCGCCACCGGAGATCGCGCAGAAGTACGCCGCCGAGACCGCGCGGGCCGATCGGGCCAACGACGCCGCCCGGGCGGTCGGGCTCCCGCTGGCCGTGGCGGGCGTCGTACTCCTCACCTACGTTTCGGTCCGCGCCCGCCGGACCCAGGAGGGTCAGCGTTCCCGGTAGGTCGTGTACGCGAACGGGCCCGCGAGCAGCGGTACGTGATAGTGGGTGGCCCGATCGGTGACCGCGAACGTCACCACCACCTCCGGATACAGCGCCGGCATCCCGCGCTCGGCCCACCAGGGCCCGGTCGCGAACACGAGGCGGTACACCTCTTCCCACACCGGCCAGGCGTCGATGCGGCCGTCCTCGTTGGTACGCCCCTCGGTGACCAACGTCCAGGCGCCCTCGGCCGGAGCCTCGCCTTCGATCGCGACTGACTGCCACAGGCTGACGGCCATGCCGCTGGCCGGCTCCCCGGTGGTTGTGTCGAGCACCTGCGTCGAAAGGCTCAAGCCGCGCCACCTCCACCTAGCCGCCATGGGTACGGAGCGCCTTAAGAGGTCGCACACATAGGGAAGTCGCAGGCTGTGCCCCTATCTGCGCGACCTCTAAGCACTAGTGTCCCGCGTCAGGCGGCTGGTCAATCAGCGAAGGCGGAGTTCGATGTCGTCGAGTTGTAGCCAGGTGTCCTTGCCGGAGGCCCAGAAGCCGGTGAAGATCTGGACCAGCGACTCCTTGCCGGCGTCGAAGTCGAGGGTCACTTTGGTGTAGTCCGACTGGCTCGCGAGCTTCCGTTGCTTGACGATGCCGTCCCGGCCGCGTACCCCGATCGCACCGTCAGACAGTGAGCCGGAGGTACGCACCCATGCGGTGAGGCCGTAGCTCTTGCCGGGCTGGACGGCGATCAATCTCTCAGTATTCGAAACGGTCTGTGTACGCCATGAGGCTTATTCGAAAGCCCTCGGCCTGCGCACGGCTATTCCAGATCCGCGCCCACTATGCGAGATCGCTCGCGAGGTTGCGGTGACTTGGCGGAGGAGTTTCGGCAAAGAAGCCGAGACATCTCCACCAAGTCGAACTCCGGCTCCATGCAAGATGCCGCGGTCTGTCTGTACGAGGAGTGTTGAATAAGCGTCATGCTGAGACGGCAGGCGATGGGATCCGGGGGTTCGAGGATCGTGAAGGATATTAGTCAAATAGCGACGAAAATCCTTCACGATCATGGTGGCTGCACCTCGGCGTCAGATCAGGGTCGAGCGAGGATGGCGTACCGCTCGTCCTGGATCGGCCGGCCCCACAGATCCGGATCGACAAGCGGCTCGACGTGGAGGTCGGAAACCATCGGCCGCAAGGTCGCGCTCATGCCCGGCATGGTTTCAGCGGCCGCCGACACTCAGGCGTTCTCCGCTGCCCACGCGGCGATCTGCGCGCGGGAGGTGAAGCCCAGCTTGACAAGGATGTTCTCCACGTGGGTCTCCGCGGTTCGCTGCGAGATCACCAACTGGCGGGCGATTTCCTTGTTGCTGAGGCCCTGGGCGACGAGCCGGGCGACCTCCGCCTCCCGCCGGGTGAGGACTGGCGCGCCGGCACGCTCGCCAGGCCTGGGCGGGGCGGGGGCGGGTTCCTCGCGGGCGTACCTGAGCGCCTCCTCGACTCCCAGTGTGGCGCCCTGATCGAAGATGGCCTGGAACCCATGCTCGCCAAGGGCTTCGCGACTTCGCCGCAGGGATTCCTCGTGGTAAACGACGAGGTGGCCGTACCCCGAAAGCTCCGCACCGATCGCCCCCCAGAGCGTTCGCAGGATGCCGTGCAGGCGGGCCGCGCGCTCGTGGTCCCCGGTCGCGGCCACCCAGGCGAGCACCTCGAGGTTGAGGGCGATGCCGAGTCGGTCGTCGAGGGCTTGGTTGATGCGGAGGCTGTCGCGTTCGAGGGTGGTGGCTCGTTGGTAGTCGCCTTGGCGCCAGACTTCGATGCCGAGGGCCATGAGGGCGTAGGACTTGTGCCAGACGTCGCCGGCGGCCTCGCAGACGGCGATGCATTCTTCGGCGAGGGCGCGGGCCTTGTCGGAGTCGCCGAGGAACGAGTGCGCCAGGGACAACCGGATCAACGTCAGAGCGACACCGTGCGGGTTACCCGCGGCGCGGTGCAGGGCGAGCGCCTCGTCGTACAGCGCGAGCGCCTTCTGGGTGTCTCCGGTGAACATCGAGAGGAAGCCTGAGAACAACGCGGCGTAGCCGAGGGCGACCGGAGCTTCCAACCGTTCGGCGAGGTCGCGGGCCTCGTCAAGCATGGCTTTCGCTCCGGGAATGTCGCCTTGGATGAGGGCGAGCCACCCGCTGGTCCACAGGGCGTTGGCGCGAGCGGGGGTGCCTGCCTGGTTGATGGTGAGGAGCCGGTCCAGCCAGCCGCGGCCCTCGTTGAGGTAGTAGCTGTTGATCCAGTGGTAGAGCAGGTCCGCGGCCATCTGGAGACCGGCCCCGCCGGCGTCTGGATCGCTGGCGTACGCCTCGAGTGCGGCCCGCAGGTCGGCGTGGTCGAGTTGGAGCCGGCTGAACCACTCGATCTGGTGCGCCCCGAACGCGTGCGCGTTCGCCTGGGCCGCCAACTGCCGGTAGTGGTGGCGATGCCGTTGGCGGACGGAGGCCTCTTCGCCGAGGTCGGTGAGGCGGTGCCGTCCGTACTGCCGGATCAGGTCGAGTTGGCGGTATCGGGCCTGGCCCGCGTGTTCTTCGCGGACGAGGATCGACTTGTCGATGAGTTCGGTGACCAGGTCGATGACGTCCTCGGGTTGGGTGTCGTCGGCGCAGACGGCTTCGGTGGCGGCGAGGTCGAAGCTGCCGGCGAAGATCGCTGAGCGGGCCCAGAAGCGTTGTTCTGCTGGGGTGCACAGGTCGTAGCTCCAGTCGATGAGTGCCCGCAGGGTCTGGTGGCGTGGTGCGACGTTCTTCGGCCCGGCGGTGAGGAGGCGGTAGCGGTCGTCGAGGCGTTCGAGGATCTGCTCGGGCGAGAGTGACCGCA
>NZ_KB892821.1 GCF_000373925.1 Actinopolymorpha alba DSM 45243
AAAGACTCAGAAATTCTCCGACGGACCTGTCGATCGGCGCCGCTCCCATTCGTAGCCCTGGTGAGAGACGGGCACCGTGCCCGCCCGACAAGCCCACCGGAGGCAGAAATGACCACCACCCTGAACACGACCCAGATCGCCACCCCGCGCTTCAGCGCCCTGACCATGACTGGAGTCGCCGCCACAACGATCGCGAGCGCCGCCACCATGACCGTCGCCGCCGCCGGCCACGCTGTGGGGATCAGCCTCGACATGGGCGGTGCCCCGATCCCGATCACAGGCTTCGGCGTATTGACGGCCGGTTTCTCGTTGCTCGGTCTGGTCCTTGCCGTGGCACTGGCCCGCTGGGCCCGACACCCGCAGCGCACGTTCGTGCGTACGACCGTGGTGCTGACCGCCCTCTCGCTGGTCCCGGACGCGATCGCGCCCGCCGACTCGACCACCAAGGCGCTGTTGATGCTCACCCACCTGGTCGCCGCTGTGATCGTGGTCCCGGCGATCGCGCGCCGCCTGGCCGCCTGACCGGCCGTCACCACCATCGACCTACCTGCCACCATGTCACCGTCTAGTTACGGGAGGAACACGATGAAGCAGTACATGCTTGCCGTCCACAACGTCGAGGGCGACCCGACCCCGTCGGCTGAGGAAATGCAGACCGTCTACGCAGAGGTCAACAAGGTCAACAGGGAGCTGCAGGCCGCTGGCGCCTGGGTCTTCGGCGGAGGTCTCCTGCCGTCGGACAGCGCGACCGTCGTCCGGGTCGACAGCGGCAAGACGACCATGACCGACGGACCGTTCGCCGAGACGAAGGAACAGCTCGGCGGCCTCTGGGTCCTCCGGTGCGCCGACCTCGACGAGGCTCTGACCTGGGCGGAGAAGTGCGCGGAGGCGTGCAGGGGCCCGGTCGAGGTACGGCCCTTCGAAGACGAGCCCGAGAGCTGAGCCGGAGCTGGTCGAGCGACATGGACCTGGCGAGCGTCTACCGAGCTGAGTACGGCCGCTGCGTGGCCACGCTTGTCCGCCTCCTCGGCGACATCAACATCGCAGAGGAGGCGGTGCAGGACGCCTTCGCGACGGCTCTCGAGAAGTGGGACGCACTGCCACCCAACCCCGGTGCGTGGATCGTGACCACCGCCCGCAACGGCGCCATCGACCGCCTGCGTCGTGAGTCGACGCGAGAGGCAAGACACGCCCAAGCACTGCTGCTGAACCAACAAGACCAACCTCAGGAGGTGGGACCGGTGAAAGACGACCAGCTCCGGCTCATCTTCACCTGCTGCCATCCGGCGCTCGCCCCAGACGCCCGAACTGCCCTCACGCTTCGCCTTCTCGGAGGGCTCGAGGTCCCGGAGATCGCCCGTGCGTACCTCGTGCCAGAGGCGACCATTGCCCAGCGCATCGTGCGCGCGAAGAGGAAGATCCGGGACGCCGGCATCCCCTACCGGGTGCCGGCCGCCGAGGAGCTTCCCGATCGGCTCACACCGGTGCTGACTGTGCTCTATCTAGTGTTCAACGAGGGCTACACGGCCACCACCGGGCCATTGATCAGAACCGATCTGTGCGCAGAGGCGATCCGGTTGGCGAGGGAGCTCGCGGCGTTGATGCCCGACGAGCCGGAGGTCTTCGGCCTGCTCGCACTGTTGCTGCTCACCGAGGCGCGCCGGCCGGCCCGGCTCGGCCCAACCGGCGAGTTGGTGTTGCTCCCCGACCAGGACCGTTCGCTCTGGAACCGGACGCTTATCGCCGAAGGCCATGAGCTCGTACGCCGCTGCCTACGTCGTGCCCGGCCTGGCCCCTACCAGATCCAAGCGGCGATCAACGCGGTGCACACCGACGGCGCCGCCACCGACTGGTCGCAGGTTCTGGCGCTCTACGACCAGCTTCTGCCCCTGATGCCTACGCCGATTGTGGCGCTCAACCGCGCGGTCGCCGTCGCCGAAGTACACGGTCCCGCGATGGCTCTCGCGGTACTGGAGGACCTGGACCTGCCGGGCTACCACCTGCTCCCTGCCACCCGGGCCGACCTCTTGGTTCGGCTCGGACGTGAGGCACAGGCCGCGGCGGAGTACGACCAGGCGATCGCGCTCGCCGGCAACCAGACCGAGCGAGCCTTCCTGGAAGCACGTCGAGCCACACTCGATCCAGATCCGCGATGAACGATCCGCGGCCCACGAACCTGGTCTCACCAACTCCGAACGACTGCGTCAACATCGTCACCTCCTGCGGTAGTGCCCCGAGAAACGAACGTTTCTGACGTTTCCGTTAGCCTCGAACGGTGGTTCAGCTCCCACCCTTGCTTCTGACAGGCGGTCCGGCTGCCGGTAAGACCGTGACCGCGCAAGCCCTCGCCCGGACAACCCCACGCTGTGCCTACATCGACGTCGACGACGTACGCCAGCTGGTCAAGAACGGCGGCGCCGCCCCGTGGGAAGGCAAGGAAGGCAGGAACCAACACCTCCTCGGCGTCCGGAACGCCGCAGCGCTCTCGGCCAACTTCACCCGCAATATGTTCAACGTGACGATCAGCGACGTCATCGACGCCGAACTGTTGACCTCCTACCGTGACCTGATCCCGGGTGTGCGGATCATCCGGCTTTCGATCGGCCTCGAAGCGGCTCGGGATCGGGCCCGAAGCCGACCCGTCTATTTGACCGACGAGGAGTTCGAGTCGCTGCATCGGCAGCAATGCACACCGCTCGACGTTGACCTCGACATCGACGTCACAGGAATGGCTTTCCAAGAACAGGTTGAGACGATTCGACAGTCTTGGTCCGGAAGTCTGAGTCGGTCAGAAACCAGCGTTTCTGAAACCGCGTGGTCCTAGCTAGCCGACCGGCCAATCACGCGGCTTAGTGGTGGATGGCGAAACTCGTCGACGCTTGCCAACTCATCCCAGCTTCAAATGAGGCGGTTTTGGCGCCAGATCGGTGGAGCGACGCGCAATGAAGTCGTCGATGTATACGCGACCAGCAACTCTCTCCCGTTGATGCTGTGGCCAGCCGCTTGGGCCTGCTCGACAGTGAGGCGCCTCAACCACCCTCGGCCGCCATCAACGAAGGGCGGCCGTAGCGCTTGTGATCATCGGCCTCGGTGTGTTCACCAGCACAGCACCTAAATTTAGATCGGCCGATCCGGGATAGTTCGGAGGAACGACGCCAAGAGCACTGACGCCCAAACAGGGCTACGCGACCTTGTTGCCGTACTTCTGCCGAGCAGCCTGCCGCGAGACACCGAGAGCTACGGCGATCTGGTTCTAGGACCGCCGTGGGCACGAGCCGCCTCGACAGCAGGTCGCAGTGGTCGTAGTGCCCGCGACTGATCACGATGCCGGCGAGCGGGGGCAGGTCCGCCGCCGAGCCAACCCACCGGGTCTCGCCGGGCAGGTATCCCCGACGGTCGCTCGGATAACCACGGGTCGGTGAGTACCCAAGCGCCGTCGAAGTCGATCAGAACGCTGGCGTGGACGACGCGCTGGACGGTCGTGGACATCGACAAAACTCTGGTGTGCTTATGGGTAGGCACCTCTACTGTGTGGTGATGCTCTCGCGACTGCTGACGGTGACCTTCGATGCGCACGACGCGGCTCGCCTGGCGCAGTTCTGGGCCGGCGTGCTCGGCCGGGAGGTCGTCGAGGACGCCGGTGTTGCGCTCCTGCCCGGCGACGACACCCAGCTCAGCCTTCGGTTCATCCCGAGCCGCGCGGAGAAGGTGGGACCGAACCGCATGCACCTCCACCTGACCAGCGCCAGCCGCGCCGACCAGCAGCACGCGGTGTCGACGGCGCTGGGACTCGGCGCCGGCCACCTCGACGTCGGGCAGCGCCCCGAGGAGGGGCACATCGTCTTGGCCGACCCCGAGGGCAACGAGTTCTGCGTGATCGAGCCGGGCAACGGCTTCCTCGCCGGGTGCGGCTTGCTCGGGGAGCTCGCCTGCGACGGCACCCGGGAGGTCGGCCTCTTCTGGAGCGAGGCGCTGGGCTGGCCGCTGGTGTGGGACCAGGACCAGGAGACCGCGATCCAGTCGCCGCACGGCGGCACAAAGGTCGCGTGGGGAGGCCCGCCCGTGGCTCCGAAAGAGGTGAGGAACCGGCAGCGCTTCGACCTCGCCCCGGCCGGTGGCGACCAGCAAACGGAGGTCGACCGGCTGGTCTCCCTCGGGGCCACTCGGCTCGAGGTCGGTGAGGATGGCGCCGTCGTGCTGGCCGATCCCGACGGTAACGAGTTCTGCGTGAAAGGGAACTGACCACAGAGCGGCCGCGGGACTGGCGTGCGAGGATTGATCATCGAGACCCTCGCGGTCTTCCCCTCCCAACTGGGGAGAGTGACATAGGGACACGCCTTCACTGTCACACCTGTCACTCGACCGCCTCTGACCTGCGGAAACAGCGGCCGCATGCATGATTATGTACGCGAGGCATGGACAGCGCACTTGGCCGAACTGCGTATCGCTGAGGCCAGGCGCGCGATCACTCGCGACCGGTGGCCGAGGTCCGGAATCCATCCAGTCCGAAGGCCAGTAGCCGCTCGCCCTGAGGTGGGGAGCTCTGCTCGCCCGCCCATGCCGCCGCGTTGACCAGCGCGTACAGGTCCGGGGCGGTGACATCCGGCCGTACTTCACCGGCCGTTCGCGCCCGCGCCACCAACTCCTCCCCGGCGGCGAGCACCGCTTTGCACGCCGTATGCAGTTCGGAGGTTTCATCCTCGACGGCCTGCATAAGCGCGGCGCCCAGCCCTCGGTAGATCGTCGTGTGCACCATCGCCGCCCGTGCCCAGGTGGCCAGGCCCTCGAAGGGCGAGCGCGCGGCAAGCAGTTCAGTGCCGGTCGCAGCCAGGGTCCGCATCCGATCACCCAGCAGCGCCTCCAGCAGAGTCCGGCGGGTGGCGAAATGGCCGTAGAACGTGCCGTTGGCCACCCCGGCCCGGCGCGCGATCCCCTCCAGAGAGAAGTCCGCGCCGTGCTCGGCGAACGCGGCCGCCGCCTCGGCCAGCAGCCGTTCGTAGTTGCGGCGTGCGTCCGCGCGCATGCGACGGCGGGGCGTCGGTGTGCCGGTGTCCATGAGCAGAACCCTCGGTAGAAAAGTTGAGACTGTCTCGATATCTTTCTCGAGACAGTCTCATCTTACTGTTTCGGAGGTCCCTCACATGACCACACCCGTGGAGCATTCACTCCCCTCCTCCTCCACCGCCGCGAGAAGGGCCGGCAAGCCTGTCCTGGTCACCGGTGCCACAGGCCGACAGGGCGGAGCCACCGCCGCACGCTTGCTGGCCGACGGCTGGTCGGTCCGCGTTCTGGTCCGAGATCCCGCCGCCACGGCCGCGTGCGGACTGGCTGCAGCAGGCGCCGAACCGCTCCGGGGTGACCTGGACGATCCCGGCAGTCTCAAGGCGGCGATGGCCGGTGCCCACGGCGTCTTCGCCGTCACCCCCGACGACCCGGACAGCGGTCGCGAGATCCAGCGCGGCCGGCACCTGGCGGACGCCGCGGCCGCGGCTGGCGTCGCCCACCTGGTCTTCGCCTCCGTCGGCGGCGCCGAGCGAGGCACCGGCATCTCCTACTGGGAGAGCAAGTGGGCCATCGAGCAGCACATCGCCGCCCTCGGACTGCCGGCCACCATCCTGCGACCGGTGCGCTTCATGGAGAACCACGCCATCCCCGGGGTGGGCCTGGGCGGTATCTCCGCCGATGGAGTCCTGCGCCACCTGTTCGCCCCCGACATGCCCGTGCAACTCGTCGCCGTGAGCGACATCGGCGCCTTTGCCGCCCTCGCCTTCGCCGACCCCACTGCCTATCTCGGCCAGGCCCTGGAGCTTGCGGGCGACGAACTGACCCCCGAGGCCACCGTGCGCCTGATCAGCCGGCGCCTCGGGCGCCAGATCACTTATCAGCAGGTCGCCGGCGAGGAGCTGAACCTGAGCGAGGACGCCGTGCGGGCCTTCACCGTCCAACGCGGACTATGGCGCGCCGACATCCCCGCCTTACGCCACCGACACCCGGGCCTGCAGGACTTCCCAAGCTGGCTGGACCAAGGCGGCGCCGAAGCCATCGCCACACTCCTCGACGGCTGACCCAAAACCAGTAGCGGCGGCGCTGGCCGCAGGCTTCCTCGCCTGCCGGGGCATGCTGTGCAATGACCTCGCGACCGCTCGTGATGATCAGTTCCGCGGACTTTGAGCCCCGGCCTCTCTCTGGTCTCAGACCTGGTCTCATTCGTTGGCCCGAGGCCGGTCGGCAGTGTCCCCTAATGACGCTGACCTGCGCTGACGTACCCGCCTGGTTGGCCGCCCGCTGTTGCACGTGGATTGCACGGGACAGCAGGCGGTTCTGCGTCCGACCTGACCTTCCGATGCTTCTATGTGTTGTCAAGCGGCCATGGCGGGTGGGGAGGAAACGAGACCACACCAGTCCTTCCTTCCTCGAGCCGCGCGGTCTAGGCATACCTACGCGGGTGACGACGCCGACTAGGTACCTGTCGCGGGCGAAAGATAGGCAGTCGACACCGATTTCATCCGTCCTGGACCGGCCAAGGATGGAGGCACGACAGAACGAAAGGGAGACCGACGTGCTACTCCATCCGGACATCATGGCCATGCTGGCCCACGACCGTGTACGACAGGTCGTCACCGCCGCCGAGCGCCGCCGCCTGCTGACGGCCGCCCGTCGCGCCCGCCGCACCAGGCCCGGCACGAACGGCGAGGCAAGCCCGGCAGCGGGTTCCGGGCAGACCGCAGATCGTGGGCGTGGCAGGGGAAGCGGGCGTTCCGAGACCCACCACGCCAGCGGAACCGGGTCTGGCAGATGGACTTCGCCGACCGCGGCGTGACGGACAACGGGCCGTGCTTTCGTGGCGTGACCTTCGCTGACGCGTTAGCCGGCGACGACCCGCGGTTCCGTCACGTCCGGACACGGGTGAGGAGCCCACAGGCCAACGGCGTAGTCGAGCGGTTCTTCGGCACGCTGAAGTACGAACATCTCTACCGCGCCACCATCGGCGACGGCAACGCCCTCGCCGTCGAACACTGCGATTAGCGTGTGGCCCTTGGCGGACCCGCTACTTTGACCGGGAGGTCCTGACATGACCAGTAAGTTCACCGAGCTTGCGATCGACTGTGCCGATCCCCATGGTCTCGCTCGGTTCTGGTGCGCGGTCCTTGGCTACGAGGTGCAAGACGAAGACGACGGAATTGTCACAATCGGCTCCCCTATGGTGCCTGAAGGCAAGAACCACCTTGGCCCCGTACCACCGACGTTGACATTCGCGCACGTGCCCGAGGGCAAGACCGTCAAGAACAGGCTCCACCTCGACGTCAACCCAACCGACAGGGAGCAAGACGAAGAGGTCCGTCGCCTGCTCGACCTAGGTGCTCGACACGCCGACGTCGGCCAAACCGGCGATGAGAGCTGGGTCTGTCTTGTCGACCCAGAGGGGAACGAGTTCTGCGTCCTTGCGGGCCGCCGCCCCTGATCGGAGGCCGCACACCGCGCCAAACCTACTTCCGGTCGCCAACCCACGCTCACGCGAACCCGATGAGAAGCCCTTCCAAAGAAGGAGAATCCCGACCCGGGCAAGATCACACTCTGCCAACTTCTTGACTCATAACAAGGCCACGTCCGCTACGGTGAGGCAAAAACGCTCACCGTTCTGGTAGCGAGTCCTGGGGTTTCTGATGTCCGCGGGCCATCGGGACAAGACCCATCACCGCGTACATCATGTGCTTCACCGAGTTGGCTCTGGTGGCTGACGGGCGCGACATGTACGGCCCGGAAAATTGCTGGTCCGACCGAAGTTCGGTTGCAAGAATCGTTCAGGTCATAAGCATCGGGTGGGAGGGCCAACGATTGGTGATGGACTCCAGCGCCGAGCAGCGCGAGGTCTGGGACCGCAACGCTGCTTACTACAGCCCGGGTGACACCGTGGAAACCGAAGCGGTTGCCCCCACCGTCGACTTTCTCGCTCAGCTGGCTGGCGACGGGCCAGCATTGGAGTTCGCCATCGGTGCTGGGCGTATCGCGGTGCCGCTGTCTCGACGCGGCATCCCCGTGGCCGGCATAGATGTGTCTCCCGCGATGATCGACGTCCTCCACGCCACGGTTCCTGCTGCCGAGCTGCCCGCAATTGTCGTTGGAAGCATGGCCACGGCCGACGCACCGGGCCACGACTACCAATGAGGTGCCCGGCACCGTCACGGACACCCTGCTCATCCTCGACAGCTACGACCTCGTAACCCAACGGCTGTTCTCCCACCGCTACCAACTGGAGAACGGCAAAGTGGTCAAGGCGGGTGGAACTCCCCACCGCTACGTCTGGCCCTCCGAGATGGATGTTATGGCCAAGATGGCAGGGCTCGACCTAGTGAAGCGCTACGCCGGCTGGGACCGAGCCGAGTTCACCGGCGACAGCAAGTCCAGCGTGTCTGTCTGGCAGAAGCCAAACTGACACGAAGCCCGAGTCCCCAGCATGCCTGGAGTGACCTCTCCGGCGCTGGTCCTGCGTCGTGAGTGACCCCGACATTGTGGTTGCGTAGGAGTCGGAGCATGTCGACGATGAGAGCATGTGCACTATCCAGCCCAACTATGACACAGATCCGGATCGATCAGCCGCGTGGAGCCCGTCCTGGGTCGTTGCGGATGAGGATTGGGACGAGGGCGCAGGGCGCTTCGTGGAAGAGGGTCTTGCACCCATACTCGATGTTGGCTGCGGCTACGGAGGTTTTGCCGCCAGGTTGCCGCCACCTGCACGTTGGATTGGTGTCGACGCATCTTCCTCGATGCTCGCCAAGGTGACGGCACGTCCGGCGATACAAGCCGACGCCCTGCATCTGCCATTTCGCGACCATAGCGCCGGCGGGGTGGTGTGCCGCAACATGCTGTACCACTTCGACCAACCCACGGAGGTGATCGCCGAAGCTTATCGTGTGCTCCGCCCTGGTGGACTCTTCCTTGCGGAAACCAAGGCGCGCGCCCAGGATCCTGAGTTGGTCCCCAGTGGATATCCCCCGAGCACCTTTGATGCCGAAGAAGCGCCGGAGATTGTTGCATCAGTGTTCGGCTCCGGAGCGGTGGAGGTCGAGTCTTGGGACGGACCAATTATGGTGCTTCCCGATCGTGCAGCAGTAGCTACCTATACGCGCCATCATCATCTGCCCGCAGATATTGGAGAGCGGGTGGCTACTCCACTCACGCTCACAAAGCGGGGTTGTCTCGTATGGGCACGAAAGTAGGATCGCGTAAGTACGCATGCTGGACGCCGCACCTACGCGTGCCGCCAAGCCGCCCTTGACGCGCGAAGCAGGGGGAGAGAATTCGGCAACGCGTGATCATGCTCGACCCGCAGACCTGCCGTCGGGGGAACTCTTCCGCGGAAGAATCCACGGGGAACGTTTGACCTGCCTCGCCGTGGGCTAATGGCCGTGGGTGGCCCGGCGTCAGCGGCCCGGTTACACCTGTCTTAGGAGTGGGTGAGCCACTCGGCGTAGAACATGCCGAGTCCGGACGCGACGAGGATGCCACAGATGATCCAGAAGCGGATCACGATGGTGATCTCAGGCCAGCCCTTGAGCTGGTAGTGGAACTGAATCGGGGACATCCGGAAGATCCGGCGGGGAGTCCCGGTGAGTCGTCTGGTCAGCTTGAAGTAACCGCGCTGCAGAATCACCGAGGCGTTGGCGGCGACGTACAGTCCACCGATGACGATGAGGAGCAGCTCGGTCCGGGTCATGATGGCCAGCCCGGCCATGGCGCCGCCGAGCCCCAGCGCACCCGTGTCGCCGATGAAGATCCGGGCCGGGTTGCAGTTCCACCAGAGGAATCCGCCGCAGGCGGTCGCCAGTGAGAACGCGATGATGGCGAGGTCGTAGGGGTCGCGCACCTGGTAGCAGCCAGGCAGGTCGGCGGCAGAGCAGGACTGGTTGAACTGCCAGACGCAGACGAGCGTGTAGCCGGCGAAGACGAGGGTGCAGGTGCCCGCGGTCAGCCCGTCCAGGCCGTCCATCAGGTTCACTCCGTTCGAGGTCGCGGACACCATGAACAGTGCCCACAACACGAACACCACGGCTCCCAGTTGGAGGCCGGGAAGGTCGCGCATGAAGGAGACGAACGTCGACGCGGGAGTGAGCCCATCGGCGTCGGGAAGTCGAATGGCGAGAACGGCGAACACGATCGCCACCAGGGTTTGGCCGACCAGCTTCGCCCGGCCGCGTAGGCCGAGGTTGCGTTCGCGAGAGACCTTCAGATAGTCGTCGAGGAAGCCGACCAGACCGAGGCCAACCAGCAGGAGCAGGACGAGCATGCCGGACGCCGACGGCCCGACGCCGGCGACAAGATGGGCGACCAGGTACCCGATGGTGGCGGCTGCGATGACCACCGACCCGCCCATGGTGGGAGTGCCCTGCTTGACCTGGTGCTCCATCGGCATGTCGTCGTGGATGGGTTGCCCGAGTCCCTTCCGCACGAAGAACCGGGCCACCAAGGGAGTCAGCCCCAGGGACAGGACGAGCGATACGACACCGCCGATGATGATCGCCTTCATGCATCAAACCCGCAGAGGTTCGGGCACGCGGCCGCGAGGTCCTCAGGCACCACGTCCACCTTCCGTCACACTGCAAGCTCTAACAGCCATGGAGAACGTCCGCCTCTCGCACCGCCGATGATTGGTTGACGATAGCGATAGCTTCCGCCAGGCGAGCCCGAGGACGGCGCCTTGACCTTGTAGAGGTCCGTTCGGACCGCGTGCCGCCGCTCGGCGGTGTCGTACCGTCCCCTCCCAGGCGCCAGGCCGCCGACCAAGCCGCATTCATCCGCGAATTCGTTGCTCGGCCTGCTCCGGCACCTCGCCGAGGTAGAGCGGGACTGGCGAGGCTGGATCCTGCCTGGCGATCCCCCGTCGAAGCTGTACGGCGCGGGCGACGCCGACTTCGAAGGAGTGGTCGCCGAACAGGCGGTGGTCGACGCCGCATACGCCGACCTGCCTCGTGAGCAGGCTGCCACCGACGCCGTTCTGGCCAATCACCCGGATCTGAGCGCGCGTCTGGGAAGGACGCCATCGCCATCCGGGAGCTGCTGGTGCACCGGATCGAGGAGTACGCCCGACACTGCGGCCACGCGGATCTGTTGCGGGAGTGCATCGACGGTCGCGTGGGCCAGTGAGGCGTTGGTACGCCGATCCGGTGGCCGCAGCTCCGATCCGTGAGGTCGAGCAGCCCGAGGGTTGTCCTTGCCGCCCGGCCGAGTTCGTCGAAGGCCTCCAACACCCGCTGGGAAGCACTCCCGCAGCGCCGTCTTCAGCCGCCGCGCGCATGGTGCGGCTTGGCGCTATCCTGCGGCGGTGGCGGCCGTGGAGCATGTGTATGCCTACCAGCGGGCGTCCTCCTGCGACGCAGATGGTCTGGTCCTGGCGACCAGTGGTGGTGTGACAGAGCGCGGCCTGGAGGCGCACCCGCATTTCTTTGCCGGCGATCTCGATCATCCTCAGCAGAATGCGGCTGCGCTGTTGACGGTCGCTCGGGTGGCCAGGACCCGTTTCTACACTCCTCCGGGCATGGTGGCGGCGGCCGTGCGGGCGGCCGATCCAGTGGTGACGAGCAACGTCGACCGGCTGCGGTTCGAGTCATTCTCGGCCGACTGTGGCGTGTACAGCCGGCTTGACCTGCTGCCGGGCTCGCTGGCGCGCGCGATGAAGGCGAGTGGAACGACCAACGTCGACTTCAATCCCCCGACCCGCGCAGCTCTGGCAGGGATCGGAGACCGCGGACCGCTGCACCTGGCCGTCGGTCTGGACGAAGTCGCTGTCTCCACGCTGGCGGGCACTGCCGTCGAACGCAGGGTGAAGCTTCCACACCGCTGGCTCAAGGGATTTGCTGAGGTGCAGGTGGCCACGGCGAACCTCGCGCCTCGGGTGGAGTTGTCAGCAGTCGAGGCGCGGCGCTTCCTGCGGTCGCTGCCCCGTAGCACAGGACGAGGGCAGACGTGGGCTGTGGCGGCCGGTCGAGGACTCCGCCTCACTACTCGTCCGCACTCCGGTGCTGTCTGCGTTTCGGGTCCGGAGCGGTTGCACTTCTTGAACGTCATGTCGCGCTACTGTCGCGGGCTGACCGCGTACGGCCCACCAGTCTCGGATGGTAGCCCGCCGACGGCGAGTGCTTGGCAGCTGCAGTTGGATGACGCCGCGCTGGTCGTGGTGCTCAGTCCGGAGGTACGACGCGGCTTCAGTGGTGAAGGTGGCGTACTCACCGATCTTGCCGACGATCAGGCGCTCCGTGACGCGGATCTGCTCGCCATTCATCTTGGCTGGGAACCAGACTTGGATCCGGCGGTGTTGTCCGCCTCCAGTGGGCTCGGGCTTGATCGGGTCCTGCGTGCCCTCGCCTGCCTCGGTGGGGCCGGGCGGGTTGGCTTTGACCTAGCCGCGTCCAGCTATTTTCACCGGGAGTTGCCGTATGACAGCGACGCGATTCGTGGCATGCACCCCAGGCTCCGCGACGCCCACGCACTCGTCGACGCTGGTGCGGTGCGTCGCGTGCCAGGAAGGTTCGAGGTAACGACCGAGGTGACCCATCGGGTCCGGTTGGACCGCACACCGCCAACGTGTACCTGCCAATGGTGGGGGAAGCACCAGGGACAACGCGGCCCCTGCAAGCATGTGCTGGCCGCCGGGCTGATCGAGGGCTCATGACGCTGGCCGAGCAGGTCATTGACGCCGTACGCCGCGATGACGGCGCGACGGTCGTGTCGCTGTTGGCGGGGCGGACCGAGAAGGAACGTGCTGCGGTCGCCCGTGCGGTGAAAGAGTATTACCGCCGACCATTGTTCTATCTCGAGAGAGCAAATGCGCCGTTTGCGCTGGCTGTGTTAGGCGCGGTGAGTAGAGCCACGCAGGTGAGTCGGCTGCTCGACTGGTCGGGCCTTTCAGACGTGTCGGTGACGATGGCCGTGCGCGTGCTGACCGATCGCAACCCCGCCTGGATAGCCGACCTGCCAGCCGCCCTCCTCAACGCGCGGCGACACGGCGGCGGCTGGTGGCGCCTGGTACGCCAGCTCGTGCGACAAGGCGTCGTATCTGCACCGGACGAGCCGAACTACACCCTTCACATGGTGAGGAATCTCGGCCGACAGAGCCGGAGCGACCAAGAGTCAAGTCTCGCGAACCGACTTGCCGAGGATCCAGCCCTGCTGGAGGACGAAGTCCCTCGCCTCTTCCGGGTCGAAGGGGCGGGGCCACACCTCCATGGCCACGACTACTACGCAAAGGGCGATGACGAGCTGTGGGCCGCCTGCCTCATCGACGCCCTTCCCCGACAGAAGGCAATTGACCTGGCGCTGTCAGCCCTACAGCAGGACTGGCCAGCCCATGACGTGACCTGGTATGTGGACTTTCACCGGCGTCTCCAGCCGACAGTTGAGGAGATGACGTCTCGTCAGAACACCTATCGAGCGTTGCTGTCCGCGACTGCCAGCACGGTGGTCAAGCTGGCCCAGGACGCACTCCGCCAACTCCTTGCCGCACAGCGTCTCGATATCCACGCCTTCCTCGACATCGCCGACGCCCCGCTGCACCGTACGGAGAAGTCGCTCGGTCTGACACAGATCGCACTCCTGCACGCAGTGACAGACGCCGAGCCCCACCACGCGCCAACGTGCGCCCGAGCTGTCATTGCAGGGTTGACGCACCCACACCAGGCAGTCCAACAGGCGGCCGCCGAGGCAGTGCTGGCCATGAAGGCGGACTCCGATCCTCGAGTCGCGACCGAAGTACGAAGCTGCCTTCCGGCGCTCGGAGGACGCGCCGCCGACATCCTCGTACCGGTCTTCACCGACTCGGAATCGGAATCTTCCGCTGCCTTCGTCCAGGTTCCCGGACCAAGACGCACACCCCTCACGGTCCAGCCCCAAGAAATGGCGCGGCTCGACCCCGACATGATCGAACCTGCTCTCGTCCATCTCCTAGAGGACGCCACTGACCCACTCCTCATCGAGCAGGTCCTCGACTTTGTGGCAACGAATGCAGACCGCCGGCCCACCAGCGAGGCATTACTCGACCAGGCGCAGACCCTCCTGTACTGGTGCCGCGCCTTCCGCGGTACGGACGTTGGCGTGGACCTAGCGCAGGTGGTCGTGTCCTGGATGACCGGGCGGGAGCCGGAAGAGACAGTTCGCCTGGACGCGGTACCGCACTTCGACGGGCGGACATTTGGCAGCCGGCCCGACGAGAACGTACCAGCGATCCTCAGCCTTGGGACCATCGTGTCGTCCCGCCTTCGCGAACTCGCCGTCGTCGCGGCACACGGCCACCCGCGGACGCTGCTGGCGGCGCCCACCTACATCAACGCAACGATCAGCACTGCCGACCTTCGTGCGCGGTTGGACGAACTCGCCCGCGCACGCCACGACCTGCTACCGATGGACCTCGAAACCGCGGTGCTACGGGCCGGGCCGGCCGTCATGAGCGAACTCCTCGCCAACCAGCCATCCGCCGACGTCGGCCTGGTCAGGGTTACGACCGACATGACCCGTACACCAACCTGGCAGCGACAAGCCGGGCAGCCACGAGGCAGCTCGAACTTCCTGGCAGGCATCGTCGGTCGCTATGACCTCCGCCCACGCGTGGTGGTCTGGCGTGACACGTCCGCACCAACCGGTTCGCCCGATCGGATCATCACGTCCCTTCTCGACCTGCAAGAACCCCTGAGCCGGGCCGGCTACAGGTGGGACGACAGCGACATCGTGCGTTCCCCGCGCCATCACCAGCTAGTGGCATGTTGGCCGCTCGTTGCCCCGCATCACCCCGACGTGGTGATGGCCCAGGCCCATCCGATGTTGTGCAGGCAGGTGTGGGAAGTCCGCGACGCCGCGGTACCTCTGGTCCAGAGCCTCGCCACACTCACCATTCCGCCCGGGGAGCCGACATGGAGCGCGCTCAGTCTGGCCCTGTCCGGCAAGAACCCCACGCTGCGCACTGCCGCTGTCGATGCGGTCGTCGGCCTGGTCTCAACCAACCTGCTCGACGGTGCCGCACTCGGACGTGTCAGCGCTCAACACGCCGCCGACAAGATGATCATCGTTCAGCGGCTGCTCCGAAGCCTGGAGGAGGCCGCCAACGCCAACGCTGCATGCACCTGGCGGGTCTTCGACACACTCGAAGCCTTGCTGCCCGGCCTAGTCGGTCACCGCGACCTCGGCCGAGCACTTCTGCTCACTGACGAACTCGCCCAACGATGCGGACGGACAGCCGTACTACCCAACTACCCCTCAGTCAGCTCAGCCGCTGCCGAGACCATTGAACGACTCGCCCAACGGACACAGACCGGCACCACGACCCGCGCCGAAGCAGCCCGACTCCTCGCCGACACCGCTCTCTGACCTCGGTTGTGGACCGGTTGTGGAACAGTCCAGCCCTGGGCTCAGTCAGCGAACTTCGCGGGCCCGTTTGCATGGAGGATCGAGGTCATGTCCGGGGAACCTTCACTGCCAGACCGCTCGGATGCGCGACCGGTCCAGGCACCGTCACCTTGGCCCCTTCTGACGCGCCTGCTTCGCGACGCCGGGCTGTCCGCTACCTGCCGGGTCGACCCACTGAGGGTCTCATCCAATGAGGTGTTCGTCGTCGAGTCCGAGGCGGGCCAACGGTTCGTGGCCCGGGTCCACGGTGGGCCTGAGGCTCGCGACAGATTGGCCAAGGAGACGTGGTTGCACGGGCTGCTCCGCGAGCACGACATCCCTGTCCCCCAGATCCTGGCAGCGGCAGCATGTGAGGGCCGTTCCGGAACCTTGATGCCGTGGGTCGAGGGTGTGACGTTGGAGCAGGTGCTCGTCGAGGGCTCGCCAGGCGATCAGACAGCAGCATGGCAGGCGTTCGGTACCACCCTGCGGCACATCCATGACATCGAGATGGACGCCGCGGGGGAGATCGTTGGTGATCGCGTCGTGCCCTTCTCGCCGGACTGGGATCAGTGGGCGACCGCCGATCTTCCAACTGACCTGACGATCGTGCTCGGGCGACTCGACATGACCGTTGACGACCGTCTGCTCGACGAGATCGCCGAAAGGGCGGGACACGCCATCTCGCTCACCGGTGGAGCAAGGTTGCTCCACAACGACCCCCTGCCACACAACGTGGTGCTCAGCCATACCAGCGGCTCCTGGACCTGCACCGGATGGCTGGACTGGGACGATGCCCGCACCGGAGATCCGTGGTGGGATGTTATGAAACTCGACTTCCGGCCAGCCGGGCTGGTCCCCCCAGCCTTCTACGACGGCTACGGCGCGGCACCCACCGAACTGCGGGCGAGCACTTACGAGCTGCTCATGGCTGTCTGGCGCGCACGTGAGACCATCGAGACCGGCCAGCGCTTTGACTGGCCTGACTCGCAGGCCAGCATCGACTACCTCCAAGACCGCAGCAACCTCATCAGGCTGCAAACCCTCCTGCGCCACGGCAACTGAACACGGAGACATGCCGCGAGCCACGCCAGGAGGCTGGAGTGGTCAGTCAGCCAGTGTGGTGGCCATCCAGTCGTGTACGCCGCCGTCGTCCCTGGGGCCATCAAGTGGACCTGATCGAAGGTGCGTCTGGACGGCTCGGGCTTGCGTCCAGCGCAGCGCCCTCACCACGTCGATCTCGGCGGCGTCGGCGAAGATCTCGATCCGCCTGCGCAGGGCTCGGTCGGGGTCGGGCAGGTCTTTCAGCTCGGTCCAACGGTCGCGCAGGTGGGTGAGGCACTCGAACGCGATCTCGCCGACGTAGCCCTGGGGGTCGATAGCCAGCCAGTCCTCCCGCGTTCCGCGCAGCACGTTGGTCTGGTTGAGGTCGCCGTGCTGCATGGTGTCGGGTTGTTCAGGTCCCAGGTCCACGCAGGTGGCGATGGCGGCGTCGACGGCTCGTGCGGGAAGGGGATGACCCGCGGCAGCCGACATGGCGGGAAGCTCGAGAGCCCACTGCTCGAACACCGGCTGCATCCGGGGCGGTCCGGGCGGTGAGGGGACGGCGAGTCTTCGGGCCAGGCGGCCGATGATGGTCATTGCTTTGTCTGTGTCGGCTACGGTGGCCAACGATTCCGGGCGGAGTTGTTCGAGCAGCATCGCGTAGTTCGCGTCGTCGCGTTCCAACAACAGCACTGCTCCCCGCCCGGCCCAGGTGGCGAGCGTGGTCGCTTCGAGCTGGAAGGTCTCGTGCGGGTACGAGATCTTCAGCATGGCGCCGCTACCATCCAGCCGACGTACTGGCACCACGACGCCTGACCACCCGGACATGGCCGGCCCAGCGATCACGCAAGACCAGCGTTCCAACAGCTCAGAGACAAGTCCCGGCAGGCGGTTCAACCACTCACGCGCCCGATCGCCCTGGCTCTCCAGGAGCGCATCGCGAAACAACACAGGGACGACCAGGGCATGAGGGTCGGCTTGACTCATGACAGCCGATTCGATCACCCATTGCGTCGGATCGTCCAAAGGTTTCACGATGGCGGCAGGGCCTTAGGTCGCGATCTTCGCCGTTGTGGTGGGTCGGCACGGCATTCGCGGATGCCGGCCTGTTGGACGAGATGCTGATCGGTGTCGTGCCAGTGATGCTGGCACGTGGCAAGCCTCTGTTCACAGGCCGCCTCACGTCGTCACAACTCTCGCTGTCGAACGTCGAACGGGTAGGTCAGGTTGCGTACCTGACCTACCACGTGCTTCCTGCTGACTGAGTGGTCCTGGTCATGGCGGGCTTGCCTTCGACGCTAATGATCCAAGTAGTTCGAACGAACGAGGATGCTAGTTTGGTCCGACCATGCCAATCGATCCCCCCGTCCCGGACTACGACCTCGAGGAAACAGTCGAGCTCACCACCGCCGAGCAGGTGCGGGCGATCAGCGACCCCCTGCGCACGACGATCCTCGGTCTACTCCACGAGCGGGCCGCGACCGTGACCGAGCTCGCCAGCGCGGTCAAGCGCCCCAAGAGCACGGTGGCGCACCACGTCAACGTCCTGGCTGGCGCGGGCCTGCTGCGCGTCGTACGAACCCGCCGCGTCAGGGCCATCGACGAGCGCTACTACGGCCGCACCGCGCGGATGTTCTTCGTCGGTCTGGGCAGGAGCGCTAACGGCGTCCCGCTTCCGCCGGACTTCAACGACTTCGAGGTCGCGGCGAAGGAGTCCGTTGCCGCCTACGACGCCGGCCAGCTGCGGTCCTTCATCCGGCATGCGCGGATCCCCGAGGAACGCGCGGCGGAGTTCTGGGGCCGCGTCGATCAGGTGATCCACGAGTTCGACCAGCTCCCTCGCTCCGGCGACACGGTCTACGGCTTCACCGTGGGCCTTTATCCCATGCTCGACTACCCGACTCTGCCGCCCCGATCCGACGATGAGGGCTGACACCCCGTCGGATCGGGACCCAGCGCATCAAGGAAGTCCGGGTCGAGGTGCTGACAGGCGACGGGCCGATTCCCGCACGGGGTACCTGTCCAATGAGGGCGTCTCCTTCGTCAGGTTCTGCGACCAAGGCAACAAACGACCCGTCAAAAACGTCGGCCTCGAGAGCAGTTGGCTGATCGAACTCCTACCCGACCAGCTGGTCGACCTCAAGCAAGTCACAGGCGTACGGCTGCATTTCCAGTACGAAGCGACATCAACGACCTCACCCTTATCCTCAACTACGAATACGCTTAACAAGACACCGTGGGGTCGCCAACGACCTTGCCGTCCACGAGCTTGGCATCATTCGCAATGACGTAAGGCAGGATCGCGTCCTCGATACCCGCGGATGTCCCCGCCGCGTGGCGGACCTGGCCATCCAGGGAGTAGCCGGTACCAGAGATCGTGTATCGGTCGGTCGGGTCCACCACCTCGATCGCGGTCATCTGGTTCAACGTCAGCGTGCCTGTCTTGTCCGAGTTGATCGCAGAGGTGAAAGCCAGCATCTCGACCGAGGGAAGGTCTTTAACGATCGCGTTCCGTTTCGCCAGATCGATACTGCCGAGCGACAAGATCGTCTGCGTCACGGTGGGCAATGCCTCGGGGATGGCGGCTATGGCCAATGCGACGGCGCTGACGAACAACACGTCCCAGGCCTCGCCCCGGATGCGACCCAGCACGAACATCGCTCTCGGCCTTGCCCTCCTGGCGAAGGCCGACCACCGCGTTGAGCACCGTCAACAGCAGGAGGAGAACCGCAGTGCCCCACTGGTGGACCACCACCGAAACAGCCGCGGCAGCGACCAGGATGATCTGCATGTAGCTGCGGTACTGCTCCAGGAACCGCAGCCACCCCGACTTCGGTTTCTCCTCCGGCAGCGCATTCGGTCCGTATGCGGCAAGCAGGTCAGCCGCTCGCTCCGATGAGAGCCCATCCTTCGGATCTACATCGAAGATCCCGGCGACGTCATCTGCCGACCGTGAATACCGTCCACCGCCCCCCCGTGACCGGTTCGCCCATGGCGCCGGCTCCCGCGGCCATGTTCCATGCTCCGATCTACCTGCACCGAAGAAGCCAAACCAGGACCGTGCGCCGTCGCAGCGCTGCTGCCGGACCGACACCAGCGCTGCGAAGCCGCCTCCGCTCCTTCTGAGGTTTGGAACGTCTCTTGCCTGGCAAGTCGAGGTTGTCAGGCTGGGCGAGGTATCACCGCTTTTCTCGACTGCTTCCTTCGGCGGATTCCGCTGCTGCCTCGGCGAAGCCGAACGCACGCACGATGCTGCCAGCGGCGTCGACAACGCGTGCACTTCCGACGATCGGGGCGATCGCCACAGCGACACCCTGAACGTCGGCGGCGGTCATGCCTGCATCACGGGCGACCGCCAGGTTCGCCAGGTACGAAGCGGGTGCCGCGTCCATCGCGATCAGTGCCGCAAGGCGAACGAAGTGGTACGTACGCTCGTCCAAGCCAGAGTTGGAGAGCGTGTTCAGATGCATCTGGGCAAGTTCCTCGAGCACGGGCCGCTCGCCATGGGCCAGGGCGTCAAGGGAACGTTCAGGCGTCTGAGTGGTCATCAAGACCCCTTCCACTAGCACGGATCAGCGAGACCTGCAGCCGACATGGGTTCTTCTTGGCCTACGGTCTGCCTTCACCTCCAGCCGAGCCCATGCCCACCCTCGACGCCACACCCGCAGTGGATGAAGGATCCGTTCCGGTTCGCCGCGTGCGGCCTTGCCGACGAGGAGGTGCAATGTCGGATGTTGCTGGTTCCTCGGGCATGTCGGGCATCGCATGGCAGGATGCGAAGACCGTCAGGTCTGGGGAACCGTTGACCGTTCAGGTGTGTAGCGGTAGCAGTTGGTCTCTCGCAACTCGAACCCGAGCGAGCGGTAGAGACCATTCGCAGCCGTCGTGGATGGATGAGAAGTCAGGTCAACGAATCGGAGCTGTTTCTGTGCCGCGAGATTGAGCAGCTCTCTCATCAGCTCCGTACTGATGTGCCGGCCACTGGCGGCCTCATCGACGACGACCTCCTCGACGTAGCCGAAATCCCCGGACAGCGTGGTCAGGATCAGGAGCAGGGCCATGCCGACTCTCTCTCCGTCAAGCCGGGCAGCGTTCGTGGGCCAAGAATCTCACCGCCGATGTCGAGGTGCGCCTGTACCTACCGCTTTCTGGGTATCCGACCTGGACCGCCTCGCCGGAGCCGCCTGCTTATCCGGCGAAACAGTGGAGACTTTTCCGTGTCCTGACCCGGAAAAGTCTCCACTGCCTACCCCGGTTGTTGGTTTGGGTATCAGTCAACCTGGGCGGCGGTCTATTCAATGGGACCGCGGATCGTTTAGTGAACCTTCACGAGGGTTACGGAAAGCGATTCATGGCTACCCACAATTACATTCCGGGGAGCCTCGGAATAGGCTCCTTGGGTCGGGTCCTTGTCGGTGGTCGCCGATAGTGTTCCGGCTATGGAGATCACGACCGGCGCCCCGCCCACGCACCCGGTGCTGGGCTTGATGGGTGCGGTCGATTCCATGCTCGCTGACATTCTGGAATCTCCCATCTGGTCGTATACGGATGCTGAGCGGGCCGAGGCTGTGGAGCTGGCGCATAAGATCGTTGGTCGGTCTGAAGCGCTGCGACTTCGGACCATCCACGACGTCGACGCCCACGAGCTTGCCTCCCAGGCGGGGGCGACGTCGACGGCCGCGTGGCTGAGGCACAAGCTGCACCTTCACCCCGGCGCTATCGGCGCGGACGTGAAGCTCGCCAAAGCGTTGGAGACCAACCTTCAAGCCACCGGCCAGGCACTTGCCGCAGGCCGAATCTCTTTCCTGCACGCCAAGATCATCCGTGAATCGATCAACCTT
>NZ_KB892822.1 GCF_000373925.1 Actinopolymorpha alba DSM 45243
CGCGGCCTGCGCCGGGGCCACGTACTTGCGGATCGTCTTACGATCCACGCCCAGGCTGGCCGCGATCTCGTTCTGCGACCGACCCGCGTGCCAGTGCACGAGGATCTCAGTGATGTCAACCACGTCGAAACTTCTCCTTGCCATCGGCTCCCCGTCTCTGCCGCATGCAGTCAAGGGGAGACAGTTCCTGTTCGTGATGGCCAGATCCCTCACGACACGCACCCCGTCCCCATGGGGAAATACGTGATCGCGGTGGGGAATTACGTGATCGTCACACCCTCACACCTGGGGAATTACGTGATCGTCGACAGCTGAGGAACCCGGGTTTTCGAAGCGCGAGATGGCATGGGGCGGCGGGTCGGCGAAACGGATGTCGGGAATGGGACCACACCTCTATCGCGCGTCTGTGGGTCTTCCACCGGTGATGGCGTAAGCGGAGGCGTCGACCATCGTTCGCTGGCCGTCGGGATCGGAGCCTGGCTTTGAGGCTGAGGATGCGGGGACGGGTCTTGCCAGATCACACTAGGAACTCCTGGAGCGCCGGCGGCTAGGACAGCTGCGACGCCTCCCGTTGCAGGGATGCTGACCGCGTGCTCTCCCAGTGCCGTCCGGATCCCCACCATGCCGGCCGCAAACACCAGTACGGCCGTCTTTCCGCCATGGATCACTCGAAATATTCGCCTGCGTTTGCGTTCGAGCGCCCTTACTACCTCTGCTCGCTGTTCTGGAGTCATCGACATCGCGAGCAGGTCCGCGAGCTCCTTCCGCGACTCGGCCAACAGGTCCGGGAGACGTTCTGACTTCTTCTTCGACTGGTCGCCCTGCTGGTGTGCTGACACGTTAGCGTCAGGCCCCCTCCTCCCCCGTGACACTACGGATAGGCGCCCGATGCTACGGATCCCTTACAGGGCGTCGCGGTCGCTGGGGTGCTCGTCTTCTAGCTGCCGCTCGAGCCCTGCGATCTGTTCCGCCCACATCACACGCTGTTCCTCGGTCAGTCCCGGATTCGTCTTGATCCGGTCTCGAAGTTCATTGAGCGCGGCGCGTCGAACCTCGATTGGCGCCAACGGCTGAGGCCTGCTCATGGCCTCCTCGGCGGCGGCAGGGTCTGCCGTATCCGACTCCCCCGCAGCGCCGTGGGCGTCGACCATGGCCCGGATCACTTCGATAACGGCCGTTCGCTGCCGCGGGGTCAGAAGGTCCGCTTCGCGGGGTAGCTCATCGGCCAGACGTCGTGCAGGCAGCGGAACATCGGCGGCGGCGTAGACGCGCTCGAGAGAAACGTTGGCGAGGTTTGCGATCGCTTCGAGGGTCCGCGGTCCTGGGCGGCTGCGGTAGCGGCCCGCGAGGATGTGGTTGATCGTCGTGTGGGTGATGTCCCAGCCGTTGCTGGCTGCGATGTCCCCGAGGCGCCGGCCGGATGCGTCGTGGCGCTGGGAGGCCAGACGGAGCAAGTCGGTCAACGTTTCTCTGCTCACGGCCCTCATCGTCTCCTCGGGTTGACGGGGTGTGGCAGCCAACACGCCCGGACGGTGACAACCTACCTGCGCGTCATGCGTCACTGACCAGCGCGTACGCGGTTGTTTGCTTGACAACAAGCGACGCGTGCCGCATGCTTCAGTTGTCAAGCCGAGAGAGGAGGTGCAGGATGATCCAGCAAACGGGGAAGCCTCGGCGGAAAGCGGCGAGGCAACGGCGATTGAGATCAGCAGAGGTCTGGATGAGAGCCAAAGACGGGGCCACCCTCCGCCGCTGGCGGGAACGCCGGAACCTCAGCCAACGCGAACTGGGCTTCCTCGCGCGCTGCTCCCAGAACATGATCTGGAAGCTGGAGAATGAGAAGGCCCGCACGTTGAGCGAGGCTCTCGCCCTAGAGATCGCCCGCCGGCTCGATGTGCCGTGGGAGGACCTCTTCGAGCCTCGCGAGTCTTCTGGCGTGCGCCGAATGACAACTGCCGCACGCCCCATTCGTCAGCAGCGTGGCGCCGCATGAGCACGGCCAGCGAGAACCCGCCTGCGAGTCCGGCTGCAGAGCAGCGCGAGGACCACGAAGGCCAGGTGGACGAGTGGTGGATCGCCGAGCAGCTCGCGATGGCTCCCCGGCACCTGAACCGGGAGCAGGCGCGGATCGCCCGGCAGCTGAGGTCCCGCACCGCACCAAGCAAGACCCGCGACACCGCATGAGCTCCCGGGGGCGGGGTCGAGACGGATTCCCCTCCGCGGCTCCTCCGCCGCCCGGGACACCAAAGCCGAAAGCCCGGCAGCCACCGCCAAGCAGCAAACCGGGCTCACGACACGAAAGGAACGGTACGCGATGAGCGACCGCGAAGCCTACATCTCCGGTCTGCGGAAGCTGGCCGACCTGCTCGAGCAGCACGACGAGGTGCCCGTGCCCTACCAGGGCAGCAGCGCCTCCCCGATGACGTTCCACTTCCTCCGCTCGTCCGTAGACAACAGGGCCGCGATGGCCGCGGCGGTCCGCGCCTTCCCTGGACGGCTCGACAAGGACGCCCGCTCCAACTACTTCGACCTGTCCGGGCAGCTGGATGGGCTGCACGTCACGTTCACCGCGTTCCGCAATGAGGTGTGCGAGCGAGTCGTCGTCGGCACGGAGACGGTTACCCGCGTGATCAAGGACGCCGAGGCGCTCGCGAAGGTGCCGGAGGTCCAGGTCACTGAAGAGGTCGAGATCGTCGAGTGGCGGTGCGGTTCGCTGCTCGCCGACGCGGCACCTGAGGCGGTCGTCGCATGAGCGTCTTCGACCAGCCCACCTTCGAGGTCGACACTCTCGACGACCTCAATCACATCCACGACGAGGACTGCCGCGACTGCGGCCGCATCGGCTGCGGCCACCTGTCCTGCGACCACATCGACGGGCAGGACGACTGCAACGTCCCGGGCTGCGACTGCGCCCGCTGGCTCGCCGACGGCGACTGCGCAGTCTGCGACGGGCGCGGAGTGATCTCCGTCGACTACGAGACCGGCACCGGCCGGGTCCTCGAATCCGACATGCATTGCCGTGAATGCGGCAGCACCGGCACTAAGGCGATGGCCGCGGCGAGGTGGTACCGGTGACCGAACCGAAGCACGCCCGCGAGATCAAGGGCAAGGGCCGATACTACGGCGCCTGCGGCGAGGGCTGCCCCTTCGGCGGGGACCTGCTTATCTCCGTCACCAACGCACAGTCTGTGGTCAACAAGCCTGCGCTTCCACCGTCGGCGGCGAAGGTCACCGCCGAGACGGCGTGGGAGCTGCTCCCCCAGATGGTGGCCACCTCGCGGCAGGGACCCAACGGGCCGAACGGGTGCGATAAGAAGCGCGTCGCCGAGCGGTGCGGTACCTGCCGGTTCTGTGTGACCTCGGCGATGAAGGCCGAATACAAGGCCCAGTGGGAATCCAAGGCCGATCTGGGAACCGCCGTTCATGCCCACGCTCACGCCCACGTGTTCGGGCAGCCGATGCCGTACGACGAGCGTGTCGAGCCGTTCATCGACCAGTACCTGCGGTTCCTCGACGCCTGGCAGGTGGACATCGACCGGCACGTCGAGGCCGCCGAGACGACGGTGATCGACCGGAAGAACAGGTACGCCGGCACCGGCGACATCTGGCTCCAGCTGCCAACCGGCCGCGCTATGCGGCGCGAGCTGTGGCTGATCGACATCAAGACCAGCCTCACCAAACCGCCGACAGCGGTCTATCCCGACCAGGTGCTGCAGCTGGCCGGTCTTCGGTTCGCCCCGTCGGCGGTGCTGCCTGATGACTCCGAGATCGACGTCCCGCGGTTCGCTGGCGCTGCGCTGCTGAACCTTCGCACCAACGCACACGCGCTGATTCCTCTGCCGGCGGACCGCGATGCGCACAAGGCGTTCGTCAACGCCGTCGCCCTGCAGGGCTACTTCCACGGCCTGGACGCGAAGGCGTGGACCCCGTTCGACGTACCGGCGCTGCCGGAACCCAAGAGCAGAAAGGCGGCGTGAGACGCCATGCCCATCAAGCCCATCGTGCTCCAGCGCCGCCATGCCGAGCTCGGCCGCATCCGCCTCGGCAACAAGCAGGCCACGAGCAACGGAAAGACCCGGCCCGCCAAGCTGGAGACATTCCGCTTCACCAGCCACTCCGAGCGGTACATCCGCGACCTCGCCACCCTCTACGGCGGGCAAGCCCGCAACTGGGACAACGCCGGCCAGGCGGCGTGGGAGGTCTACACCGACGCCAAGTCCGTCCCCGTCATCGCTGTCAAGGGCGGGCTGACGCAGTGGATGGAAACCTGGTCGGGCGGCGGATGCGTGCACCGCTGCGATGGCGAAACCGACGCCACCGGCAACCCCTGCGATCTCGACGAACCGGACCACATCAACGCCAAGCCCACGACCCGGCTGTCGGTGATGCTGGTGGAGCTCGAGGCGATCGGCGTATGGCGCCTCGAAAGCCACGGATGGAACGCCGCCGCCGAGATCCCCGCCGTCGCGGAGCTCGCCCAGTACGTCGGCGACCTGGTGCCCGCGCACCTGAACCTCGTAGAGCGTCGCGTCATCAAGGACGGCAAGACGTCCCGGTTTGTGGTGCCGGTGCTGGATCTGCAAATCGGCGCGGCGCGGCTTCGGCAGATCGTCGCGCAGCAGTCGGGCGCGGCGATCGCCGCACCGGTGGAGCGTCCGCAGTTGGTGGCGGCACCGCCGCCTGCGATCGAGGCCGCACCGGCCACGGAGCCGGTCGACGTCGCTGGCCTCGCCGCCCGCTGCGTGACGGTGGAGGATGCCCGGTCCCTGTGGACGCTTCTCTCCGGGCAGGGGCGCCTTGACGAAGCTGCCAAGGCGATCATCACCGCCCGCGTGAACGAGCTCCAAGCCGCTCAGGAGTCCGAGCCGGCGCCCGCCGAGGTGGTCGGCGAGATCGTCGACGAGCCGGCGCCGGTTCCGGTCGCGGCCCGACAGGTCACCGAGGCGGATGCTGACGCGATCTGGCAGGAGATCCTGCGTGTCGCCGGCGAGCAGGGCATGACCTCCACCCAGCTCACGGAGCATTTCGTCGCCCGCAACGGCGGCATCACTCCGGACACCGCTTCGGCGGGCGAGCTGGCCGCGTACCTCGAGCAGCTTCGAGGGGGTGCGGCGGCATGAGCGAGACACAACACTTCCGCGAGGCCGAGCGGCTGCTAAAGAAGGCGAACGCTGTCGATCGGGACGACGCGCGGACCGTGGTCGCGATGGCACAGGTCCACCCGACGCTCGCGTTGGCCGCGGCGACCGCTGAGGCGGGCGGCCTGACTAAGGGGACAAGCCTCGGCCCGACGGTGTGGGCGAAGGCGGTTGCGTCATGACCGCTTCCACCTGGTACGCCGACACCCGCATCGGCTTCGACCTCGAGACCACCGAGGCCAACCCGGAAGAGGCGCGGATCGTCACCGCCTCGGTCATCACCGTCCGGCCCGGCGCACGCCCGGAAACCCTTTCCTGGCTTGCCGATCCTGGCGTCGACATCCCTGACGAAGCCGCCGCCATCCACGGGATCACCACCGAGTACGCGAAAGACCACGGGAATGCTGCCGAGCTTGTCGTCTCCGACGTCGCCGCCGTGATCTGCCATGCACTTCGGCGCGGGATCCCAGTCGTTGCGTACAACGCCAGTTACGACTTCACCGTCCTCGATCGGGAGTTGGCGCGTTACGACCTTGGCGGCCTGGTCGAGCGGCTCGGCTCCGTCAAGGCGATCTGCCCGGTGATCGATCCGTTCGTGATCGATCGGGCGCTCGACAAGTACCGCAAAGGCAAGCGCACGTTGACGGCCGCTTGCCAGCAGTACCAGGTCACGTTGGCCGGCGCGCACGACTCCAGCGCTGACGCGCTCGCCGCCGTCCGGCTCGCCACCGTGCTGGCCGCGCACTACCCGGAAGAGGTCGGCGACATCGAACCTGCCGAATTGCACAAGCGCCAGATCGTCTGGCACGCCGAGCGGCAGAAGGACTTCGCGGCATACCTGCGTCGCAGCGGAAAGGACGCCACAGACGTGGACGGCTCCTGGCCGATTCGGCTGCGGCCCGAAAGCAAGGCCGCCTGAAACAAAGCAGCGGTCCCGCCCGCAACCCCCAAGGAAGGCAGGCGGGACCACCGACGAGGAAGAAGGGTACGCCATGTACATCCCGGCTTGCGCCAGCCAGTCGGCCGACTGCCCCACATGGGACGAGGCCGCGAAAGCTGCCGCATTCCTGTACCGGTTCGGGCTCGACAACGCCCGCCAGGTGTGGCACGTCTACGTCCACCGTCACACCAACGCCCGGGGGCAGCAGGTGTGGGGCGTGTGGACCACGAAGCAGCCGACTGGGGTGATGGTCCGATGAGCGCCCTTGGCTGGTTCTTCCTTGCCTGGCTCATCGCGGCCGCTCTCGCCTTGTGGCTTAACAACGGCATCCGCGTGGTGGACGGCGCCGCCGAAGTGCTTGAGGACGACCAGGTGAGTCCAGCGCTGGCGAAGTCGTTCGACGACTACAACGCCCGCCTCGAAGGCCCACCGGCCAAGCCCGACCTCGGCGAAGACCGGTGGGAGCGGCTCATCGACCCGGACTCCCCCGACTACAACGCGCTCGCCGAGTGGGCGAACAACATCGCACCAGAGCTTCGGAAGGTGACGCCATGACGACCGAAGTCTTCGCAACCCGCGCACCCGAGGCGCTCGAATACGCCGACCACACCATCGGCGTCACCGTGCGGGAGATCTGCCGCAACGGCGCCGGCACACCGCGCCAGCGTGCGCTGCTCGCCGCCGCGACGTTGGAGGCGCACTTCACCTCGCGGCGCGTCACTCGGCTCATCGAGGCCGCTGAAGCTGAACAGGAGAAGGTGTCATGACCCCACTCACGATCCCTCTATATGTCGCTGTCCTCGCTGCCGCACTGCTTGTGGGCGTCCTGGTTGTGCTGACTCTCTTGGCGCGTGAGCCGGTCGGTCCGATGCTGGGATTCCTGGCTCTGGCCTGCGTCGCGATGGTCGTGTTCGGCGTGGCTACCCGTGAGTCTGGTGCGCTGCGCTGGCCGCTCGGTATCGCCGGCGCGGCTGTCGTCGCGGTCGGGTTCGCCCGCTCGCGCCGCCAGGGAGGCAGGCCATGACCGCCGTCAAGAACGCCTTGCGTACGTGGCTGACAAACATCGTCGAGCCTGGGCGCGTCGTCCCTCCACCAGCGCCGCCCGGCCGAAAGCTCGACGGCCGTACCAGGGACGAGATTCCCCAGCCGACAAAGGCAGACCAGAGGGCGGCGCCGTGATCGAAACGAAAGGCCGCTCCTGCAAAGGCAAACGCGGCTACCCCACAAGCACCGCAGCCGACACCCAACGCCGCGACCTCATCGCCCGCGGCGGCGTACGTCTCGCCACCTACCGCTGCCGCCACTGCAAGCGCTGGCACGTCGGCCACCTACCAAAGCCAAGGAGGACCCGATGACCACCAGAGTCCTCGGCATCGACCCCAGCCTCACCGCCACCGGCCTCGCACTCCCCGACGGCGCCACGTGCACCATCCGCGGCAACGCCGACGAAGGCGACCAGCGACTCCACAAGATCGCGGTGCGACTCCGCGATGCCGCGATCGGCGTCGACCTCGCCGTCATCGAAGACCTCCCCACACACGCGCAGGGCGCGGGAAAGACCGGCATGGCACAAGGCGTCATCCGCCTCGCCCTCATCGAGGCCGAGGTGCCCTACGTCACCGTCACGCCAGCCACCTTGAAGAAGTACGCCTGCGGCCGCGGCACCGGCGTCGACAAGGCCGACATGCGGATGGCGCTCTACAAGCGGGCCGGCCTCGACATCCGCGACGACAACCAAGTCGACGCCTGGTGGCTCCGCGCGCTCGGACACGACCTCGCCGGGCACCCGCTCGTCCAGCTGCCCCAGACCCACCGCGACGCGCTCGCCAAGGTCATCTGGCCAGGCCGGGACCTAATGGCGGTGCCGGCATGAACCAGACGAAGATCGAGTGGACCGAGCGAACCTGGAACCCGGTCACGGGCTGCACCAAGGTTTCGTCAGGCTGCGACCACTGCTACGCCGAGACCATCGCCACGAGGTTCGCAGGAGGTAAGGCGTTCCCACGCGGGTTCGCCGTCACCCTCCACCCGGAACGGCTCGACCAGCCGCTGCGGTGGCGGAAGCCGGCCACCGTGTTCGTCAACTCCATGTCCGACCTGTTCCATGCCGACGTGCCAGACGAGTACATCGCCAAGGTGTTCGCCGTCATGGCACTCACACCGCAGCACACGTACCAGATCCTCACGAAGAGGCCGGGCCGGATGCGGTCCCTGCTGAACTCCGAACGGTTCCGCGTTGCGGCCGCAATGGAGACCGCGATCGGCTACAGCGAGGCACCGCGAAATCTGTTCACGTGGCCGCTGCCGAACGTGTGGCTCGGCGTCTCCGTCGAAAGCCAGAAGTGGGCGGACGTGCGGATCCCGGCGCTGCTAGACACCCCGGCCGCCGTCCGGTTCCTCTCGTGCGAGCCACTGCTCGGACCCGTGACGATCCACGAGTACCGAGACCGCCCCGCCGATCCAACGATCGACTGGGTGATCATCGGCGGCGAGTCCGGACACAACGCCAGGCCGATGCACCCGCAGTGGGCCCGCAGGCTCCGCGACCAATGCGCGGCCGCCATAGTGCCGTTCTTCTTCAAACAATGGGGCGCATGGGCGCCAGTCGGGGAAGGCGAAATCGCCAAGGAGACGGACCTCCACATCCGCCGTGACGGCTACGCCTGGCCGATCACCGAACCGCACGGTGCTAAGGACGGTACAGAGGTCGTGATGCGCCGCGTCGGCAAGAGCGCTGCCGGCCGCGAGCTCGACGGCCGGGAGTGGAACGAGATGCCACAGCGGAATGAGGTGTGCCCGCGATGACAAGTGACGCATCCGTCACGGCGTACACCGAGTTCCTCACCCACAAGGTCGCCGCATCGCAGGCCTTCGGATTCGACGACGTCGTCGACGGCGACATCCACCCGATCCTGCTCCCCCACCAGCGCGCAATCGTCCGATGGGCCGTAGCCGGCGGTCGGCGTGCGATCTTCGCAGCGTTCGGGCTCGGCAAGTCGGTCATGCAGCTGGAGACCCTGCGCCTGGTCCTCGCCCGCACCGGCGGCCGCGGCCTCATCGTCTGCCCGCTCGGTGTGCGGCAGGAGTTCGTACGTGACGCGGCGATGCTCGGCATTACCGCGACATTCATCCGCACACCCGACCAGCTGGATAGCCCTGGCATCTACCTGACGAACTACGAGTCGGTCCGGGACGGGAAGCTCGACCCAAACCTGTTCGACGTCGTGTCCCTCGACGAGGCGAGCGTGCTCCGCTCGTTCGGGTCGAAGACCTACCAGACGTTCCTGCCGCTGTTCGACCAGGTGCCGTACCGGTTCGTCGCTACCGCCACCCCCAGCCCGAACCGGTACAAGGAACTCATCCACTACGCCGGGTTCCTCGGCGTCATGGACACCGGCCAGGCGCTCACCCGCTTCTTCCAGCGCGACTCCACCAAGGCCAACAACCTCACCCTCTACCCACACAAAGAGGCGGAGTTCTGGCTGTGGCTCAACACGTGGGCCGTGTTCCTCCAGAAGCCCAGCGACCTCGGCTACGACGACACCGGCTACGACCTGCCCGACCTCGAGGTCATCTACCACGAGGTAGCCGTCGACCACACCCACACGCCGGTCGACCGTGACGGGCAGGCCCACCTGTTCCGCGGCGGCGCGCTCGGAGTAACCGATGCCGCCCGGGAGAAGCGCGACACCCTGGGCGCCCGCGTTGCCATGGCCGCCGAGATCGTCGCCTCCTCACCTGAGGATCACTTCATCCTCTGGCACGACCTCGAAGACGAACGCCGCGCCATCAAGAAAGCCATCCCAGAAGCCGTCGAGGTGTACGGCAGCCTCGACCTGGACGAGCGGGAACAACGGGTCATCGACTTCTCCGACGGCCGGATCCGCCTGCTGGCAACGAAACCAGAGCTGTCCGGGTCAGGCTGCAACTTCCAACGCCACTGCCACCGGGCGATCTTCGTCGGCGTCGGCTTCAAGTTCAACGACTTCATCCAGGCCATTCACCGCATCCACCGCTTCCTGCAAACCAAGCGGGTCCGGATCGACATCATCCACGCCGAATCCGAGCGGGACGTCGTGCGGACGCTGCGGCAGAAGTGGGCACAGCACAAGGAGCTCACCGCGAAGATGACCGACGTCATCCGCCAGCACGGACTCAACTCCACCTCCATCACCGAGGCGCTCACCCGCTCCATCGGTGTCGAACGTGTCGAGGCGTCCGGGCGAGGCTGGCTTGTCGCCAACAACGACTGCGTTGACGAGGTGCAGCTGGTCGACGACAACTCCGTCGACCTGATCGTCACCTCGATCCCGTTCGCGAACCACTACGAGTACACGCCGTTGTACAACGACTTCGGCCACACCGACGACAACGCCCACTTCTGGGCGCAGATGGACTACCTCACCCCCCAGCTGCTGCGGATCCTCGCATCAGGTCGGATCTACGCCTGCCACGTAAAGGACCGGATCCTGTTCGGCAACGTCACCGGCGCCGGCGTCCCCACGGTCTCCCCGTTCCACGCCGAGGCGTTGATGCACGGCCGCCGGCACGGCTTCGACTACCTCGGCATGATCACCGTCGTCACCGACGTCGTGCGGGAGAACAACCAGACCTACCGGCTCGGCTGGTCTGAACAGTGCAAGGACGCCACCAAGATGGGCGTCGGCAGCCCCGAGTACATCCTGCTGTTCCACAAGCCCCAGACGGACCGGACCCGCGGCTACGCCGACGTCCCGGTCACGAAGGAGAAGGCGAACTACACGCGGGCACGCTGGCAGGTCGATGCGCACGCCTTCTGGCGGTCCTCCGGCAACCGGCACCTGACGCCTGACGAGCTCGCCGAACTGCCGGCCGAGCAGATGTCGCGGCTGTTCACCGAGCAGACGCTGAGGCAGGTGTACGACTACGAGGCGCACGTCCGTATCGGTGAGGCCCTCGAAACCCGCGGCGCCTTGCCTGCAACGTTCATGAGCCTCGCCCCCGGATCGCACCACCCGGACGTGTGGCACGACGACCGAACAGTCCCGCCGTGCCCAGACCATGCACGTCTGCCCGCTGCAGTTCGACATCGTGGACCGGCTCATCAACCGGTTCTCCAACCCTGGCGAGCTCGTCTTCGATCCGTTCGGTGGCCTGTTCACCGTCCCGGTCCGGGCCCTGCACGCCGGCCGCCGCAGCCGTGCTGTCGAGCTCAACACCGGCTACTTCCTCGACGGGGTCAAGTACCTGCAAGCCGAGGAACGCAAGCACGGCATGCCGACTCTGTTCGACCTCGCCGACGACGAGGCGGTGCCCGCATGAACCCGGCGAAATGGCTGCGAGACAAGGCCCACTCGTACGAGTGCGACGCCAACATCCTCGAGCAATCGCAGGACCCAGACGAGAAACACGACGCCGAGATCAACCGGATGCTCGCCGAAAAGCTCCGCGAATGCGCGAAGGAATATCAGGAAGAGGTGCTCGGTGACGCTCACCGTGACTGATCTGTTCTGTGGTGCCGGCGGCTCGTCCTCGGGTGCCGAGCAGGTGCCAGGCGTACGCGTGCGGATGGCCGCCAACCACTGGTCGCTCGCCGTGGAGACGCACAACACCAACCTTCCGCACGCCGACCACGACTGCGCCGACATCTCCCAGGTCGACCCTCGCCGCTACCCGGCAACCGACCTGCTGTGGGCGTCTCCGGAGTGCACGAACCACTCGCAGGCCAAGGGGATCCGCAAACGCGACCAGCAGCCGGACTTGTTCGGTGAGGTTCTGCCCGACGCGGCGGCCGAACGGTCGCGGGCGACGATGTGGGACGTCCCCCGGTTCGTCGAGGCGATGCAGCTGCGCGGCCGGCCGTACAAGGCATTTGTCGTGGAGAACGTCGTCGACGTCCGCGACTGGATGTACTACCGCGCATGGCGGATGGCGCTCACCGACGCCGGCTACTGCCTGCACGAGGTCTTCCTCAACTCCATGCACGCCCAGGGAATGGGCATGCCGGCACCGCAGTCCAGGGACCGCTGGTACTGCGGCGGCCACCTGTCGACCACAAGGTGTCCGGACCTGGAGAAGTGGACCCGGCCTGCCGCGTGGTGCCCGACCTGCGAGCGCATGGTGCGGGCGATTCAGTCCTGGAAGAACCCTCGGCGGCAGTGGGGCCGCTACCGCGCGCAGTACGTCTACCGCTGCCCGTCGTCCACCTGCCGACACCAGGTCGTGGAGCCGGCGTGGCTGCCCGCGGCCGCCGCGATCGACTGGAGCCTGCCAGGCGAGCGGATCGGCGACCGCAAGCGCCCCTTGGCCACCAAGACGCGTGCGCGGATCGAGGCCGGGCTGCGCCGCTACGGCCGGCCAGTGCACCTCGAGGCCGCCGGGAACACATACGAGCGGCCCGGCTACTACCGGGTCTGGCCAGCCGACGAAGCGTTCAAGACGTTCCACACCACCCCGTCGAAGGGGGTCGCGTATCCGCCGTTCGTGACCGTGCACCGCGGCGGTCCGGGCGAGATCCGCACGTCGTCCATCGACGGGACGCTCGGTGCGGTGTGGGCGTCTGGCAACCACTCCGGCCTGGTCGTACCGGTCGAAGGTCGCAGCGGGAAGAACGCCACCCCCACAGGCGAGGTTCTGCGAACGCAGACCGCGCGGAACGAAACCGGGGTAGCGGTCCCGCCCATGCTCGTGCCGGCCGGCGGCACCTGGAACGACGAAGCACGGCCCGTCGACGAGCCGTTCCGTACGCGCACCACGCGGGACTCCGAAGGCATCGTCATCCCGCTACGGCAGAACAACACCGCCAAGACAACGACACAGCCGCTCGACACCGTCGCTGCCGCAGGTAACCACCACGCCCTGCTCCTGCGAAACCAGAACAGTCGTGGCGACGGGCAGATGTGCACCCCCGTTGACGAGCCGGCCCGCACGGTCATGGCGTCCAGCCGCCAGTCCCTGGTGACGATGCCCGCGCTCGTGATGAGGAACAACTCCGGCGGCGCCGAGATGTCCACCCCGGTGGACGAGCCAGTCCGCACTGTCACCACCGCCGGCCACCAGTCCCTCATCCGCTGGGACCACATGATCGTCGACTACAACGGCCCGGCCCGCGCCGTCGTCGAGCCGCTACCCACGCAGACCACCGTCGAGGGCGATGCGCTGGCCTCGCTCGCTGTCGACGTCGACGACTGCTACTTCCGCATGCTCGAACCCCACGAGATTCAGCTCGCGATGGCGTTCGCCGCTGACTACGTGCTGCTCGGCAACAAACGCGAACGCGTACGCCTCGCCGGTAATGCCGTCACCCCACCCGCCGCCCGCGACCTCATCGCCGCCGTCGCCGAATCCCTCGGACAGGAAATCCCAGCATGACCACCAACAGCCTCCGCTACAGGAAGCTCTACGCCCTCGACCGCGCCCGCGGCATCACCCGCCGCGTCCCAGCTGGACCGGTCGCCGCGCACGTCCGCGCGCTCATGGCCGCCGGCGCCAGCCAACACGCCATCGCCGACGCGTCGGGCGTCAACCACCGCATCATCACCTTCATCCTCCGCGGCCAGCCCACCATCCACACCACAACTGCCGAACGACTTCGCGCCGTCACCGCGGCCGCCACACGCAACCGCACACGGCCAACCGGCCAGGTCCCAAACATCGGGGCACGCCGACGAATCCAGGCCCTCCGCGCAATCGGCTGGACCACTGCCGACATCGCCCACCACGCCGACCTGTCCCCCTCGCTCATCCGGGACATCCTCGCCCGACGCGGCTCCACCATCACCCGGACCGTGCACGACGGGATCCGCTCCGCCTACGACGCGCTCGCGATGACACCGGGCCCGTCGAAAACCAGCCGCACCCGGGCCCTCGCCCGCGGCTGGGCGCCTCCACTCGCCTGGGACGACGACACCATGGACGACCCGAACAGCCAACCCCACCAGGGAAACGACACCGCCGACGTCGACCAGGACGAGTTGGACCACGCCGCCATCTGGCGGCGCATGGACGGTGACCGCACCATCGCCCTCACCCAAGCGGAGGCCGCCGAAGTCATCACCCGGATGCGCCGCCGCGGCTACAGCGACGCGCACATCACACGCCACACCGGGCTCAAGGTCGAGCGGTACGCCCCACTCCAGCGCGACCTGCAGGCGGCGTCATGAGCGTCCTACTCGACACCGTTGAACTTCCCACCGCCGGGCTCCCATCGGGCCCCAGCTGGCTCCGACGCGCCGCCTGCGCAGGCCTCACGCCCGACCTGTTCTACCCCGACGAGCGAGGCCCAGACCCCGACGGCCGACGCAGCCCTGCCAAAGCCATCTGCCGCCGATGCCCCGTGCGGCGCGACTGCCTCAGCGACGCCCTCAACCGCGACGACGAATACGGCATCTGGGGCGGCCTCACACCCCGCGAACGGCGAAACCTCAAGAAATCAAAGGAGATCGTATGACCAGCATCACCGTCGGCACCGCCGACCTCCGCGCCGCGCTCCTGTCAGTCGCACCCCACGCCGACCCGGACCCCGAGTTCCCGCCCCTGCACCGGGTACGCCTCACCGCCGACCGGCACAACGTGTGGGTCACCGCCACCAACCGCTACACCGCCGGCCTCGCCATCGTCTCAACAGAGGACCTCGACACCGACGACGACAACCCCGCCATCGACCTCACCCCCGGCAACATCAAGGAAATCCTCACCATCCACAAGCCGGTCAAGGACGAACCCGACCAGACGCTGCGCATCGACGTCGACGGCAAGCACACCACCGTCACCGACGTGAGCGGCATGTTCCCCGGCAAGGCACTCCGCCTGCCGAGGCTGTCTGTCGAAGACGGCTTCCCCGACATCCCCGCGGCCATCCACAAGTACCTCACCAGAGGACCCGAACCCGCCGGCCGCATCCTCACCAGCGGGAAGCTCCTCGGTCTGTTCGGAGACGCCGCAAAGGCCTACGGACAGCCCCTCGTCGTCGAACCCACCGGCGAAAGAACCGTCCTCGTCATCGCCTGCGGCGAATCGTTCCTCGGACTCCTGCAACCGCAGACCGTCACCGAGGACGATGCAGCCCGGCTCGCAGAGTGGCGCGCCAACTGGCACGAGCGGCTCTTCGGCCACGCCGGCGTCACCATCACCCGAATCCCCGCCCGCGCCTGACATGCCCTACTGCGCAGCCTGCCGGCCACCCCACATCGCCGAAGCCGTCGCCATCTACACCGCCGACGGCCCAGGCGGCTACCTCCAGGCCGGCACCTGCGCACGACACGCCAACAAGGTCCGCGCCTGGGCCGCCGAAACCGGCGGCCCAGTACGCGAACGGCACCTCGCCCCGACCGGGCAGGCCACAACACCAACGCAGGAAGCACTGTTCGACATGGAGGGCGCGTGAGCGTGAACGACCAGCGGCCACCACTACAAGTCGTCGACGGCGACAACGGCCGCCACTCCCCCGCCGACCACGCCGCCGAGCAAGCCGTCCTCGGTGCCCTCCTGCTCGCCCCCGAACTCGCCACCGAGCTCGTCAATCACCTCGAACCAACCGACTTCTACCAGCCGCGCCACGAAACGATCTGGCGGGCAATCCACGCCGTCGTCGACACCGGCCAACTCCCCGACCCGATCCTCGTCATCGGCCACCTCGAACGGTCAGGGAACCTCAACCGGGCCGGCGGCGGCACCTACCTGCACGACCTCATGGGCGCCTGCCCCCTCCCAGCCCAGGCGCCCGCCTACGCCGCCCGCGTACGCGACGTCGCACGGCTCCGCACCGTCCAACAAGTCGCCACCAGGCTCGCCACACTCTCCACCGGCTCCGACATCGACCAAGCCCTCGCCGACTCCCTCGACACCCTCGACGCCGCCGTCGCCCGATTCGGCCCCGCCACCCGGCCAGCCGCCCGCCACGTCCTCACCATCGACGAATTCCTCAACGAAACCGAACCAGGCCACGACTGGCTCATCCCCGGACTCCTCGAACGCCGCGACCGGGTGATCCTCACCGGCCCCGAAGGCGGCGGGAAATCCACCCTCGGCCGCCAGATCGCAGTACAGGCCGCCGCCGGCATCCACCCCTTCACCGGCGAGGTCATCAAACCCGCCCGCGTCCTCATCCTCGACTTCGAAAACTCCGCCAACCAGCTCCGCCGGGCACTCCGGCCCCTCCACATCAAGGCCGGCGATCGTCTCGACTCCGACCAGCTGCGCGTCGAATCACACATCGCCGGCGTCGACCTCACCGGCCCTGAGGACCGTGCATGGGTCGAAGGGATCATCGCCGCCGTCAGGCCCGACCTTGTAGTCACGGGCCCCATCTACAAGATGGCCGACGGCGACCCCAACGAGGAGAAGACCGCCAAACCCGTCGCCCTGTTCGTCGACCACCTCCGCGCCACCTACGACTCCGCGTTCTGGATCGAAGCGCACGTCGGCAACGAAACCAACGGGCAGAAGAAGCGCCCCACCCGCCCATACGGCTGGTCAGGGTGGCGCCGCTGGCCCGAGTTCGGGCTGTGGCTCGACGCCGACGGCAGCATCGAGCACTGGCGCGGCGACCGCGACCAGCGTGACTGGCCCAACCTCCTGGTGAGAGGCGGCGACTGGCCGTGGAGCCCCGCCCGGAGCGACTCGGAGATCCGCTGGCTGCAGATCCGCAAGGCGATCCTCGACGCCGGCGAGGAGCTGTCGCAGCGGCAGCTGGCGCAGAGGCTGAGCCTCACCCAGTCGATGGTCAGCCGGACGCTCGCCGAGCGGCGAGACGACTTCAAGGCGCTGGTTTCAGAGGTCAAGGGGGCCGCCAACTCGTGATCATCCAGACCCGCCGAAGGGGCGCCGCCGTGAATCATTTACGGGATCGCGGCGTGAATCAAAACCCGAATATGCAGCTGATTCACGGTGATGCATCGGCCCATGAATCACCCTCTGACCTGCAGAAACACCCCCCAGACGTGATCTTGATTCAGTGAGTCACGGGTCAGCGTGATTCACAGACCCCCAAACCGCCTCTGACCTGCGCTTTTACAGGTGATTCAAGTGATTCTCCTTACGGAGAGATGGCGCTCCTGAATCACGCGCCACGCCATCTCCCCGTAGAGGAGGGCCGCCGCCCACGACTCGATGAAGGACACCCACCAGCCCACCGAACGGAGCACCGATGAACTACCCGACCTACATCCGCGAAGCAGGCCCCCGCATCGTCTGCCTCTGCGGCTCCACCCGATTCCGCGACGAGTTCGCCGTCGCCAACCGGCAGCAGACCCTCGCCGGCCGCATCGTCCTCGCGCCCGGCGTCTTCGGCCACTCCGGTGACTCCTTGACCGAAGACGACAAGGCGCGGCTCGACGAGCTCCACCTCCGCAAGATCGACCTCGCCCACTCGGTGCTGGTCGTCAACCCCGGTGGCTACATCGGCGAATCCACCCGACGCGAGATCGAGTACGCCCGACGGACCGGTAAGCCGGTTGCGTTCATGTACGACGCCAATGGCGAGCCGAGGGAGCCCTGCCGGCGGCACGACGAGGAGGGGTTCCCGATCCTGATCGTCGACACGGGAGCGACCGACCTCACGCCGGACGCCGACGAGGTGCCAGCGTGACCACCAACCCCACGCCCTGCACGACCTGCGGCCAACCCCACGCCAGATGCGCGGCACACCGCAGGGACGGGCAGCCCTGCACACAGCCGCCCATGCGCGGGCAGCGGGTCTGCAAGATGCACGGCGGCCGCGCGCCGCGTTCGCTCGAGGCTGCGTCCCGCCGGCAGCAGGAGGCGGCCGCGGCCCGGGCGGTGGCAACGTTCGGGCTGCCTCGTCAGGTGGATCCGCATACGGCGTTGCTGGAGGAGGTGCACCGCACTGCGGGGCATGTCGCCTGGCTCGGCGAGGTGGTGCAAGGCCTGGAGTCCGGCGACCTGGTGTGGGGCGTCGCCGAGAAGGTCGAGAAGGCCTCGGGCGAGTTCCCGGGCACCGACACGACGTACGCGGCGAAGCCGAGCGTCTGGCTGGACTTGTACCAGCGGGAGCGTCGGCACCTGGTCGACGTGTGCAAGGCCGCGATCGCCGCCGGGATCGAGGAACGGCGGGTGCGGCTGGCGGAGCAGCAGGGTGCGCTGCTGGCGAGCGTAATCCGCGGCGTGCTGGCCGACCTCGAGCTGACTGTGGAGCAGCTGGCGCGGGTGCCTGAGGTGGTTCCGCGGCATCTGCGGGCGGTCGCTGAGCTCGAGGCCGGAGGTGCGGCATGAGCCGGCCCCCATTCCCGCCTCCGATCCTCGCCGGGATCAAGCCGTCGTTCGAAGCGTTCGCTGACGCCCTCGCCCGCGCGATCGAACGACTCCAGTCGCTGCCCGACCTACGCAAGCTGCTCGCCGGCTCCCACACGTTCGAGTCCGAGCGAGGCTCCGCCATGCACGTCGCCTACCGCCAACGCACGCTCGCCCGCCGCAGAAAGGCCCGCCGATGACCACCACCCACCCCACCTGCGAGAGCCAGTTCCTCGGCGCCGAATGCCGGCTCCCCGCTGGCCACGAAGGCCTGCACCGAGGCACCTGCCCCTGCGGATGTGCCGACGTCGCCGCCGAGTGGAACACCCCACGGCTGGCACTGGCCGACCCCACACACCCCACGGCTGGCCCTGAGCACCACGGAAACGCCGCAGAACTCGCATGCCCGATGCCGAACCCGAACAACGAACCCAAGGTGGAGACGTCGTGAAAGCCCTCACCATCCAGCAACCGTGGGCATGGGCCATCCTCCGCGGCGGCAAAACCATCGAGAACCGAACCACCGCCTGGAAATACCGCGGCCCCCTGGCCATCCATGCCGGGTCGCGCTGGTCGCAGCGAGGCGAGGGCGACGAGCAGATCATCCACGCTCTCAGCCGGCGTCCGGACGAGCCGTGCAACTACGGCCGGGCACTGTCCCGCCCGGGACACCAGGCCGGCGAGTTCACGTTCAACGCGATCCTCGGGACCGTCCAGCTCGTCGACGTCCACCCCGACACCGGATGCTGCCGTCCCTGGGGCATGTCCGAGTACGACGGCAAGGCCAACCTCGTGCACCTGGTCCTCGAGGATCCCGAGCCACTCGCGGAGCCGATCCCGTGCAAGGGGCGGCTCGGGCTGTGGGACCTGCCGGTCGAGGCACTCGAAGGGAGGGCAGCGCTGTGACCTCCACGCCACCGCCTGCCTGGCGACGCTGCCACCACTGCTATGCCGACATCGCGCTACGGGACGGCAGCTGGACCGCGCTCGACACGCGCACCGCCCAATGCGCGCCAGGTGTCCAACACACGCCGCTGCTCAGGGTGCGGGAGGACGCGTGATCGGCCGCACCTACGCCGAGCGTGGCCAGCCCGTCGTGGTGCTGGCCCGCTGGCAGGACTACCGCAAAGGCGAACCCCGGACAGACGTTGTGCTTTGGGTGCGTCGACCGAAGCCGCACGCCCCGCGGAACGTCGCGATCCGCCGCGCCGACGGCACCACCGTCGTACGGCCATTCCGCGGGTTGAGGCGGTGGACGGGATGACCCGCCGTATCGCCCGCATCCAGACAGCCAGCAGCAGCCGCCGCGAGGCCTGCTCCCGCTGCCTCGGCCCAATCCCAGCGGATACTCCGCACGGCCTGATCGGCGGTGAGCGGGTTGGCGACTGCTGCCTGCTCGACTGCGAACGCATGGCGGCCGCGGCCGCCGATAGCGAGAGGACCAGCGCGTGACTGAGCGACCCGAGATCCCGCACCGACGGCACCGGCTCACCCTCGACCTCGAGGCCGACACCCTCGACGAGCTTTGGCACGAGATGCATGCCATCGCTGATCGGCTGGACCGCGAGCAGCGCGAGCACGCCGAAATCACCAGCGGTGGCTACGCGTCCGGCTACCACCTGCGGCTACAGACCGACCCGGCCGTGACCGGCGACCTGTACCACGCCTCCCTCGCCGAGTGGAGCAAGAAGGATCGGGCAGCCCGTCGAGGGGAGGAGGCGACCCCGTGAGCCCACTCATGAAGCAGCAGCCGTTCAAGTTCCCCGAGCACACCGTGGTTGCCGAGGTCATGGAATTCACCGCCGAATACGCCGACTGTGGATCCCACCGGCTCAAGATCACCCTCACCCTCGACGACGAAGGCCTCTCGAAACTCCGAGACCAGATCCAGCACGCAACCGGGCAGGAGAGCAACGCGTGACCGACGTCGAAGCGGGACTCCCAAGGTGAACCGCCCCGGAGTGTCCGGAGGCTCGGGTTTGTGTGTCAGGCGGCCTTGGTGTGGCCGGTTCGGTGAGTGTAGTGAATCTGTTCTACCTGGAGGGGTGTCAGATCGTCGAGGGCTTGGTGGGGCCGTTCGGTGTTGAACCAGTGGACCCATTCCAGGGTCGCGATTTCGACGTGTTCGAGGGTGGGCCATGGCCCGTCTGGGCGGATGAGTTCGGTCTTGTAAAGGCCGATCTGGGACTCGGCGAGTGCGTTGTCGTAGGCGTCCCCGACCGACCCCACCGAC
>NZ_KB892823.1 GCF_000373925.1 Actinopolymorpha alba DSM 45243
TGCGCGTTCCCCGGCTGCGACCGCCCACCCGCCTGGTGCCACGGCCACCACATTCGTTCCTGGCTCAACGGCGGACCCACCACCCTCGCCAACGGGGCACTGCTCTGCGGCTACCACCACCGCCTCATCCACCAAGACACCTGGCAAATCCAGATAGCCGCCGACGGCGCACCCGAATTCACCCCACCCGAATGGATCGACCCCAACCGCAACCCCATCCGCAACAACCGACTCCGAACCTGACAGACCAGGAGCAGCAGCGCGCCACCGCGCCAAAACGGTGCCCGGAACCACACCGCCCATCGAATGGGGTGCGGGCCTGCATTACGGCGCGGGCACCGAAAGGGGTGCGAGCTCGGTTTGGGTCGGGGCACCCTCGGCCACGAGAGCCGTACAAGGGTGCCCCGACCCAAGACCTCAGCCGCTCAGCCACTCGGCCCGCTCAGCCACCCGGCCGCTCAGCCGCTCAGCCGACCGCGGCGTCGCGGCGGCGGAAGCCGACCAACCCGGCGAGCATGAGGACGAGCGTGACCGCCAGCAACCACAGCAGCGGCTCCGCCGTGACCGCCCCACCAGGCACCTTCGGAATGTGCGTGAACGGCGAGACGTCCAGCATCCACTGGTCCAACCCGAGCACCGCACCGACCTGGCCGAGGAACAGGAACAGCGCGAACGCCCCCCAGCTCGCCGCCGCAACGCGGGGCAGCAAGCCGAACAACGCGACGGCGATCCCGGTCAGGACCCAGACGGCGGGTAGCTGTACGAGCGCAGCCCCCAGCGCGCGCGGCAGCTGCTCACCCACGTCGCCGGCGTTCAGGCCGTGCACCAAACCAGCCGTCGCACCGGCAGCTAGCAGCGCCACCACCGGTCCGAGGACCGAGAACACCAGGTGGCTACCCGCCCACCGCAGCCGACCGACCGCGGTGGCGAGGAGGGGTTCGGCCCGCAGGTTCGCTTCCTCCGAGCGCAGGCGCAGCGCCGCCTGGATCGCGTACGCCGACGCGATCAGGCCGAGGATGCCCATGATCCCGGCGAGGTAGAGGTCGATGAGCCCACCCCGCCCGCCCATCCGGGCGAAGATCTCCTGCAGCTGAGGGTTGTCCTCGACCATGTCGCCTACGCCGTCGGCGACACCCCCGAAGATCAGCCCGAGCGCCACGAACCCGGCAGTCCAGCTCATGAGCAGGCCACGGTGCAGCCGCCAGGCCAGGGCAAATGGGCTGCGAAGGCCCGGTGCGGCGTCCGCCGGGCCGAGCCGCGCGGCCAGGATGCCGGCGCCGACGTCGCGGCGCGCGGACACGGCGGTGGCGACGGCGATCAGGACCGCGGCGAGGGCGGCGCTGAGGACGAGCACCCACCAGCGTTCGCCCCCGAACGCCTGGATCCCGTGCGCCCACCCGATCGGGGACAGCCACGACAGCCAGGACAGCTCGTTTCCGGTACCACCCACGTCACCGGCGACCCGCAGCACGAACGCCAGACCGAGAACGCCGAGCGCGATACCTCGTGCCGCACCGGCCCCCTCGGTCAGCTGGGCGGCGACGCCGGCGACCGCGGCGAACACCCATCCGGCGAAGGTCCAGCTGAGGGTGAGCGTGAACGCACCGGATGCCGGCAGGCCTCCGCTCGTCAGGACCAGCCCACTCAACAGCCCGAGGACCAGCGTGGCGGTCATCGTCACGATGAGCGCCGCGGCCAAGCCAGCGTGCCGGCCCACGACCGTCGAGCCCAGCAGCTCGCGCCGTCCCGCCTCCTCCTCACCGCGGGTGTGGCGGATGACGGTGAGCAGGGCGATCAGGCCCACGATCAGGGGAAGGAAGCCGGCCCGCTGGGCGACCAGGCCACCCACGCTGGTGGAGTGGAGCGGGCCGTAGAGCGCAAGGAAGGTGGGGTTGGTGCCGCTTGTGGCGGCGTACTGCGCCCGCCCCGCCGCCGTCGGATAGAGCTCCTCGATGCCGGAGACGTACGACACCGGGATGACCGCCAGCAGGACGATCCAGGCCGGCAGGATGAACCGGTCCCGTCGCAGGATCAGCCGGATCAACCCGCCGGTGCCCACGAGTGCGTTCATCGGGACGCCCCCTGCGGCTGGGAGCCGGTGAGTTCGTCCTGGTAGTGGCGGAGGAAGAGCTCCTCCAGGGTCGGCGGTTGGCTGGTCAGGCTGCGTACGCCCAGGGTGGTGAGCTGCCGCAGCACCGGGCCGAGCTGGTTGGAGTCCACCTCGAACCTCACCCGGGTGCCGTCGACGCGCAGGTCGTGAACGCCGCCGAGCTGGGCGAGGCCGTTCGGTGGGCTGGCCAGTTCAGCGCTGATGGAGGTACGCGTGAGGTGGCGCAGCTCGGCGAGCGTACCCGTCTCCACGGAGGCGCCGTTCCGGATGATCGTCACCCGGTCGCACAGCCGCTCCACCTCGGCGAGGATGTGACTCGACAGCAGGACGGTCCGGCCCCGCTGGCGTTCCTCCTCAATGCAGGTGGTGAAGACCTCCTCCATCAGCGGGTCGAGGCCGGAGGTGGGCTCGTCCAGCAGGAGCAACTCCACGTCGGACGACAGCGCCGCAACGAGGGCGACCTTCTGCCGGTTGCCCTTGGAGTAGGTCCGGCCCTTCTTCCTCGGGTCGAGGTCGAAGCGCTCGAGCAGGTCCGCCTTGCGCTTCGGATCGAGGCCGCCACGGAGCCGGCCGAGCAGGTCGATGACCTCCCCTCCTGACAGGTTGGGCCAGAGGGTGACGTCACCGGGTACGTACGCGAGCCGGCGGTGGAGCGTGGTCGCGTCCCGCCAGGGATCGCCGCCGAGCATCTCGACATGGCCCGCGTCGGCTTGCAACAGGCCGAGCAGGATCCGGATCGTGGTCGACTTCCCAGCGCCGTTGGGCCCCAGGAAGCCATGTACTTCGCCGGCCCGGACGGTCAGGTCAAGTCCGTCCAGGGCCTGTGTCGGGCCGAAGCTCTTGGTGAGAGCCGCCGCAACGATGATGTTTTCCACGCGACAGACGCTAATGTGTTTTCACAACTTTGTGAATCTAACTGAATGTGTTAAGCATCAAGAAAGCGTTAAGACGTCATCCGTCGGGGGTCGGAGGACGCCAATGAGGAGGAGACACAGACATGAGCACCCTGGCCCGTCGCGACGACGAGGAGGTACGCCGGGTCGTCGAGCACATGGCGATGACCTTCGCGACCTGGGGCTTCCCCCGCATGCCGGCGCGGGTCCTCCTGACACTGATGGCCGCCGACGAGGACTCCCTGACGGCCGGCGAGCTGTCCGAACGGCTCGGCGTGAGCGCGGCCGCGATCTCGGGCGCCGTGCGCTACCTGACGCACCTCGGGATCATCGTCCGCGAACCCGTCCCCGGCTCGCGCCGTGACCGCTACCGCCTGCCCGACGACGTGTGGTACGAGAGCAGCCTCACCAAGACCGGGTTGTACAAGGGTTTCGCCGACCTGGCCGACGACGCCGTCAAGGCGCTCGGCGGCACTGACAGCCCGGGCGGCCAGCGGATGGGCGAGATGCGCGACTACTTCCTCTTCGTCAACAAAGAGGTGGTTCAGCTGCTCGACAAGTGGCGGGCGACGAGGGCCCGCACGGGCGAGGCATCCTGAGCGACCGCCACGACGCCCCGAAATGATCACGTTTACGTGGTCATTTCGGGCCTCGCATGGTGCCGACACCGTGTGAAGCAGGTACCCGCCGCGCGAAGCAGGTACCCGCCGCGTGAAGCACGCACCCGCCGTGTGAAGCAGGCACCCGCCACCGGTCAACAATTCCACCCAAGACAGGTCATTCCGTACGGATGGGTATTCTTCCGCGGTGGAAAAGATCAACGATGACCATTCCAACGATGAAGGCCATTCCCAACGCCCCGGCGGGGCCGAGTTCGTGGAGCTCCCTGTCCCGGCTGCTGGCCCCGAGGCGTACCTGACGACGCTGCAGAACGCGGATTGGTCGACGTTCACACCCTCCCGCGACCTTTCCAGACTTCGCACCTCACTTACCGAGCTCGAACAGACACATGGTGTGACGGACGCTCACTGGTTCGCAACCGGACAGATCGAGAAGGCTGGTGCGGTACTCCGCCACCCTCACAGCCATCCGGTCGAGATCGATGCTCTGGCACTGAGTCCATGCGGCCGTTACCTCGCGGTTGGCTCCTGGTGCGGTGACGACTATGAGCGTGGCGGTGCGCTGCAGGTTTGGGAGTTGGCCACGGGGCGATGCGTCAACGTTCTCGACGGTATCCACGGTGGCATCGGCTGGCCGAATTATGCGCGGACGATTCAATGGTCGGCCAATGGCGACCGGCTCGCCGTGGCGTTCAACACCAACATCGTGGGATTGTGGAATCCGTTCGGGGAGGATGTCGAGCCGATCGGCACCGCTGACGTCACCGATGGAAATTCCCGTCCGCCCGAGTTCGCGGTCGCGCCAGAGGGGACGCACGCCTACATAGCGACGTGGTCGCCATATGACGTGCTGGGCTGTATCGCCCCGCTTTCTGAAGGAAGCTTCTACTACAACTCGTATCACGAGGAACAGGTCCCGCAGTGGTTGGACAGGCCTCTCCCCGAGGCGGTCAAGGACATCCTCGGGGACACGAAGGTCTCCTTCGATCGAGTTTTCTGGTCCCGCGACGGGGCTCGGATTTACGGATACGGCCGGGCCGGCTGGGCGTGCTCGATCGATGTCGTGAGCCGGCAGGTCTCCTGGATCACCAAAGTCGGGGACAAGGCGGAGGCCCCGGTGTGGAGCCGGGACGAGCGTCTGTTCGCCACCGTGCTCGGCGGCCAGGTGGTGATTTCCGACGCCGAGACCGGACGGCCAGTTGCCGAGTTGCCTGACTGTCCCGGGGCACTCGGCCTTTCGTGGGGTGCTCGCGGAAATGTCGCGAGGTTGGCCGTCGCGCTCTCGGCTGACGACGACGAACACGGCAGGAAATGGTTCCGTCGTTGGGGACGGTCGAAAACGTCGAGAAGTGGCGTGGCCATCTACGACGATGGCAGACATCGCTACGACGTCGACGTGATGGTGATGGACAGCGGTGATTGGAACCTGTGGGATGCCACTCCTTGGGCGTGGGCGCCGGATGGCGAGCGGGCCGCCTGTCTCACCTATGACGGTATCGAGATCTGGTCGCTCGCTGACAAACCGAAGTGGCTGCGGACCTTCGACGCTCCGGAGGGCGTCTTCGGCCTGCTGTGGGGCGCGGACGACGTAGTGGTCGCGGTGGGTATGCACGTGCCGATCGAGGAAGTCAACAACACGCTTCGGTTTGTCCGGGCCAGCGACGGTGAGGTTCTCGGGGACTTCACGTTCCTGCGGGAACCATCCGGGCCGCGGCCGTTGGAACTCGACGGCGAGGATGTCGGCGAGGATCTGCGGGCGGATGGGTTCGGGGATCCGACATTCGTGCTCGATGACGAGACCTGGGCGGCTGCGTTCGGCCAAGGATTGGTCATCGCTCCTGAGGATCGGCGAGACGACCTCGACGCGCTCCTCGCCTGGACCGTCGATCGACGCTTCGCCTGGCCGATCCGCTGGGGCGGACTCGACGTCGTTCCCGATGCCCTCGCGGCCGCAGAACGCCTCGGCTCACCGCTGGACGAGTATCTCGAAGAGTTTCGTGGTCGGACCGGGCCGCCACCCGCCGCCGAGGCGTGGCCGCCGCCCAACCCGGCCACCCTGGACGACCTCTTTCAGGTCGCGCTCGAATCCGTCCTCCCGCTCCACGAGGGATGGGACACCCACGTCAGCGAGAACCTTCGTCATGCTGCTCGGCTGCGGGCGCGCCGTGGCGAGGTGCCGGGTGCCACGGAGCTGCTGGACGCGATCCCGACCGAGAGCGAGCGGCTTCGGGGTACGGCCGATGTCGCGATGATCCTCGCAATGGCCGGACGAACCGCTGAGGCGCGCGAGATCTTCACCCTCACCGATGCCGACGTCAAAGAGGTGCTGGACGACTACAACATCGCGTTGGGCGCGTCGTCGGTCGGTGGTGCCTGCGCGGCACTCGGCGATACCGCTCGTGCCGACGTGTGGTTCGACCGTGCACGTGCCGGAATCGAGCCCGAGACCAATGAGGGCGAAAACCGTCTGGCGGTCGCGTGGGCGCTGGTCGAGTGCGGCCGCGTCGACGAGGCCCGTGCTGTTTGGCGAGAAGTGACCACAACACCGTCGACCTTCTACAGCGCTCCTCTCCTGGCTTACCTGGTGCGCAGCGGCCGGGACGACCTCGTGCGGGAGATCCTGCCACTCAGGACGAAGTCGGGAATGGAGTACGTCACCTGGAACGACGGCGAGGAAGAACCACTAGGGCACCTGGAGGAGGGGTGGTTCGACGGTTGGGAAGCGGTCGAGGTGTTCACCAGCCTCGGGCGTCCGGACCTGGTTCGCGAATGGGCACAGATCTACGGCGACAGGTACGCGTGGGAAGAACTCCTCGAGAAAGCGGAGAGGAACGCAGCACTGGGCCGCGCGTCCAGGCCGACGGAGGCGGATGTCGCCGGCCTCACCGACGAGTACGCAACACTCCAGAAAACTCCGCGGGCCAAGCGGGAACACCCGACCGAACTCCTCATCCAACAGGCCGCCATGTGCAATCACCTCAGCGCGGTTCTGAGCCTGATACCGGCGCTGCCTGACGACGATTTCAACGGTCGCGCGAAATCCGCGTTCCGTTCGCTGTGGATCGCCGCTACGAGAGCTGACGTCGAACCCTGGTGACGACCGAACGCCGATCGCATTCGGCCACTCCAGTCGGGGTGGCCGAACGCGATCGGCGTCAGTCAAACGTCGCGGACCCCTCGAGGCTCAGTCAGGTTGGCAGTCCCACCGGGCGCGCGACATGTCGATGCGATCGCCTGCCGGCTCGCGAAACGGCGTACCTTCCGAACGCAACCGGCGGATCGCCTCGCCCGCATGGCAGTCCGCGGGACGCCCGTCTGCGCGCACCACGCGCCACCACGGCACTCCCCCGCCGTAGTGCGACATCACCCAGCCGACCTGGCGCGGCCCGCCGAAGCCGAGGTACTCGGCGATGTCGCCGTACGCCATCACCGATCCGGGCGGGATGCGCTCCACAACGGAGAGGACCCGCTCGACGTACTCCTCCGAGGGCATCGGCGGGTGCGGGATCTCAGTACGACGGCTTGTCGGGCTCAATCTGGTTGACCCAGGCGAGCACTCCGCCGGCCACGTGCACCGCGTCACCGAAGCCGGCACCCTTCGCGGCGGCCAGCGCCTCGGCCGAGCGACCGCCGACCTTGCAGTGCAGCACGACCTGCTTGTCCTTGGGCAGCTTCTCGAACGCCTCACCCGTCAGGAACTCGCCCTTGGGGATCAGCACCGAGCCGGGGATGCTGACGATTTCGTACTCGTTGCGCTCCCGAACGTCGACCAGCACGAAGTCGCGCTCGCCTCGCTCCCGGGCGTCGAGCCAGTCCTTCAGCGTGCGTACGTCAATCGTCGAATCCACCACAGCCTCCGCCGCTTCGTCTGAGATCACACCGCAGAACGCCTCATAGTCGATGAGTTCGGTGACGGGCGCGGTGTCGGGGTCCTTGTTGACCTTCAGCTCACGCCAGCTCATCTCCAGCGCGTCGAAGATCAGCAGCCGGCCGATGAGGGGATCGCCGATGCCGGTGATCAGCTTGATCGCCTCGTTGACCATCACCGAGCCGATCGAGGCGCACAGGACACCGAGCACACCACCCTCGGCGCAGGACGGAACCATGCCGGGCGGCGGGGGCTCGGGGTAGAGGTCGCGGTAGTGCGGACCGTGCTCGGCCCAGAACACGCTGACCTGGCCCTCGAAGCGGAAGATCGAGCCCCAGACGTAGGGCTTGCCGAGGATGACGGCGGCGTCGTTGACGAGGTAACGCGTCGCGAAGTTGTCGGTGCCGTCGAGGATCAGGTCGTAGTCGGCGAAGATCGTCAGCGCGTTGGAGGAGTCGAGCCGCTCCTCGTGCAGGTTGACCTTGACGTAGGGGTTGATCTCCGCGATCGACTCCTTGGCGGAGATCGCCTTCGGCTTGCCGACGTCGCTTTGGCCGTGGATGACCTGGCGCTGGAGGTTGGACTCGTCCACGACGTCGAAGTCGACGATGCCGAGCGTGCCGACGCCGGCCGCGGCGAGGTAGAGCAACGCGGGGCTACCGAGCCCACCGGCCCCGATGACGAGGACCTTGGCGTTCTTCAGGCGCTTCTGGCCGTCCATCCCGACCTCGGGAATGATGATGTGCCGCGAGTAACGGCGTACCTCATCAACGCTGAGATCGGGAGCTGGCTCGACAATCGGCGGCACGGACACGGCGAATCTCCTCGGGTGGTCGGGATCCTCTCTGGCACCAACCAGCGGTGAGGCCCTCATGTTCCCGCACCGGCCCCGCCCACGGACGGGCAGGGTCAGTGCGGGAACGGCGCCGGCCCGGTCACTCTCCGGCGTCCGCCTTCTGGAGTGCCGCGAGGTCGAGCTCGCACTCCTCACACGTCCCTGGTCGCGCCGTACCTGGGTATGACACCGGCGCCTCTCCTGTGGCCCCGGCGTACTACGGACCCTTCAAGGGACTTTCCGGATTCAGCCGACACCTGCCGCGGATGACGATGGAACGCATCAGAGCAGACACGACAGGGAGGAACGAATGTCGCGAACACCGCACACGATCCGCCGGCGGACCCTGATGACCACGGCGATGTCGGCAGCGGTCCTGGCGGGCGCCGGCTCGGTGGCACCCGCGATCGCAAAGACGGAGGCGGAGGCGGAGGTGCCCCAGCGGGGAACCCGGGCGGCGACGGTGGCCAGGGAAAAGGCGACGGTGGTCGAGGAGAAGCGGGTCGGCCGGCGACTGGTGGACCTGACGATCCAGTCGCCCGCGCTGGGCGGGAAGGGCGAGGTCCGCCTGCTCACGCCCGATGGCTGGGACCGGCGGCGGCCCGGCCAGCGTTGGCCGGTGTTGTACCTCCTGGCCGGCGGTGACGGCGACCACCTGACCTTCACCCGGGACTACCACGTGCAGGACAACCCCAGGCTGCGAGACACCCTCGTCGTGATGCCGAACATGCCGTTCTTCGGCTTCTACAGCGAAGCGGATCTGGGGCGACCCGGTGAAGCAGCGCCACATCTGGGCCGCGAACGATCCCTACTATCTCGCCGACAACCTCAAGGGCATCCCCGTCTACATCTCCGCCGGGGACGGCACCAAGGGCCCGCTCGACCCGCCAGACGTCGAACCCGACGAGGTGATCCCGGGCCTGGAGCACCTCAGCGAGCTCTACCCGCCCGAGGTGATCTCGCTGACCGAGGCGATCATGGGCGACGAGTCGCGCGCGGTGGCGTACAGCTCAAGCAGGCCGGGGTACCCGTCACCACGCACTTCACCCGCGGCACCCACAGCCCGGCGTACTGGAAAGACGAGCTGACCAGGTCCCTCCCGATGCTGCTCAAAGCGTTGTGAACCCACCGCGGCCGCCAGCTGACGGATCGCGGCCCCGGCGTCAGCCGAACGCGCTGAACGTGGCTTCCGCGCGGTCGCGCTTGGAGTACAGCTCCCAGGCGGCGTCGGCGAGGTCGTCGGGGTTGAGGGTGCGGTCTCCGGCGTCGCCGAACGCCGCCGGCTGGGACTTCACCAGCTGGTAGATGTCGCCGCGCTCGACGAGCCCACCGATGATCAGGGCGCCGGCGTACATCCCCTGATCAGCCAGCGCCGCGTGCAGGGTCAGGGCGTAGTTGCGCAGGGCCGCCGAGGAGATCGCCAGTCCGCCGAGGGCGGGCATCGGCAGAACGGCGCTGAGGCCGCCAGCGAACAGGAACCCGCCACCACCGCGTTCGGTCATGCCGGGCAGCACGTGGCCGACCACGTCGATGGCCGGGTAGACCCAGCTCATCGCCTCCTGGACGCCCGCCGCGTCAGTCTCGGTGATCGACCGCGGCCGGGCGTCCAGATCCATGACGCCCGGTCCGTAGTAGACGAGGTCAATACCTCCGTGCCGCTCGGTGATGTCGCCCAGGACCGCGAGCAGGCGCTCACGGTCGCGGACGTCGGCGACGAATGCGCTCGCCTCTGCGCCCGCCTCGGCGAGCGAAGCGAGGTAGCCGGCATGCCGGGTGTCACTGCGGGACACCAGCGCCACGGCGTAGCCCTCGCGGCCGAAGCGATGCGCGATGGACATGCCGAGCCCCGGGCCAACCCCGATGACGACGGCTGTCTTGGAAGTCGATGTGGACATGGCGGCGCCTTCCTGCGTACGAAAAGCCGGGAGGCGTTCTTCGACGCGATCTTTCCCGAGCGACTGACTGCCCTTGACCGGATCACGGAAGCGGCGCTGGCCGAGCCTGACGCGTGGGACGGGTTCGTCGGATTCCTCGAAGGGCTCTTCGCGTTACAGGCTGAGGATCTCGGGCTCAACGACGCACTGGCCCAGCGGTTCCCCGCGGCCACCCAGCTCAACGACGCCTGTCATCGCGGCTTCCAGCAGGCGGACCAGATCATCACCCGAGCCAAGAAGAGTGGGCAGCTGCGCGAAGACTTCGATCCGCAGGACCTCGCGACCCTGGTCTGGGCGATGTCGCAGGTGATCCGGGGATCGATGACGGTGGCACCGCAGGCCTGGCAGCGCTGCCTGGCGTTCTTTCTGGACGGACTTCGGGCGGACGCCGCACATCCGATCAAGGTCCCACCCCTGACGCCGAAGCAGGTCGCGGAGGCCATGCGGAGACCCGCCAACCGCACCTGACCCAGGCACGCGGGCGCCCGGCCGCTCTCGGACCTCGACGGGGAGCAGCTACTCGTCGAGGAGCCCGGCGTCGTGGGCGAGCAGTGCGATCTGGACCCGGTTGTTGAGGTCGAGCTTGGCGAGGATGCGCGACACGTGCGTCTTGACCGTGGAGACGCTGAGGTGGAGGGCCGCACCGATCTCGGCGTTGGATCGGCCCTGGCCGACGGCGACGGCGATCTCGCGTTCACGGTCGTTGAGCTGGGCCAGCCGGCTTCGGGCCCGGGTCCGCCGCCGCTCGTCCTCCGGATCGGCTACCCGGGCGATGAGCCGGCGGGTCACCGCGGAGGACAGCACCGGATGCCCCTGTGCCACCCGGCGTACCGCCTCGACGATCTCGGCCGGCGGCGTGTCCTTGAGTACGAAGCCGGCCGCACCCGCCCGCAGGGCGCGCAGTACGTGGTCATCGGCGTCGAAGGTGGTCAGGATGAGCACCTCCGGCGCATCAGGCCGCGCGCGCAGGACCTCGGTCGCCGCGAGGCCGTCCATCGCCGGCATGCGGATGTCCATGAGGACGACGTCGGGCACCTGCTGCTCCACCAGTGGCAGGACCTCGGTGCCGTCGCCGGCCTCCCCCACCACCGCGATGTCGTCGGCGCCGCCCAGCATCATCGCCAGGCCGGCACGCAGAAGCGGATCGTCGTCGACGATGAGAACTCGGACGGCCATGGTCTGCGATCCGGTCATGCCGGCCACGGTAGCCAGGCCGACAGGACGAAGCCGCCGTCGGTGGTGGGGTGGTGCTCGAGGCGCCCGCCGGACAGCGAGACGCGTTCGGCCAGACCGATGAGTCCCTGCCCTGACCCGTGGGGTGTGGTGGCACGATCCGTCATCGTCACGGGGGCAGCGTTACGGATCTCCACGGTCACCCCCTCCCCGGGGGCCCCTCGCACCGCCACGGCGACCTCGGCTCCGACCGCATGCTTGCGGGCGTTCGTCAATCCCTCCTGGACGATCCGATAGGCGGTACGCCCCGCGTTGGCGGGAACGCCGTCCGCCCGGGCGACGTCCAGCGTCACCGGCGTTCCGGCACGTACGGATTCGGTGACGAGGTCATGCACGTCCGCGAGGGTGGGTTGGGGAAGCTCGCCGACCGGCGCCCGCAGGACACCGATGACCTCACGCAGGTCCTGGAGCGCCTGATGCGCGCTCTCCCGGATCACCTTCGCCGCGCGCGCGATCTCCTCAGCCGGCGCGTCGGGGCGGTACTCCAGCGCCCCGGCGTGGACGCTCAGCAAGGACAGCCGATGCCCGAGAACGTCGTGCATCTCGCGGGCGATCTCCTCCCGGGCCAGGTGCTGCGCGTGCTCGGCGCGCAGGCGAGCCTCGGTCTCGGCGCGCACGGCGCGTTCCCGCAGGGACAGCACCAGCTGCCGACGGTGGCGGATGAAGAGACCCCAGCCAACCACCGCGATGGTGACGACCAGCCCGAGAAGTACCACGAAGAAGGGGGGTACGCCGGGGTCGGGACGCACGAGCGTGTACACCGGCACGCTGACCAGGCTCAGCAACCCGATCGCGAGGGTCACCCTGACCGGTCGGTAGATCGCGACGGTGAAGAGCGCCGCCGCCTGCGCGCCGGCCACGAGTTCGGAGTACGCCGAGACGGGGATGAACGCCAGGGAGAGCGCGACCGGCCACCGGCGGCGCCACCACAGCGCCACGCACCCCAGGGCGCCGGTGATCTGGTCGACCACGAGCAGCCAACCCGGCACGGTCGGGTCATCGAGGCGGTCCAGGTACATGAAGAGACCCATCACCAGCGCGGACAGGAACACGCAGGCGTCGACGAACCAGTCGCGCCGGGTGCGCGAGCTGGTCGGCGTGCTCACCGAAGCCTCCACGATCGACGAAGCTACCGTCCCACGCCCTGTTGTCCGGGCCGCCGCCTCCGATCAGCGACCAAGGTTCCGCCGGCGCGGTACTTTCGGCTGACGAACCCCGCACGGTCGGGCACCTTGGTCGACCCGCTCTGCCTCGATGACCGATGGTGGCGGCGTCGTCCCGGTCCTACCGTTCGAGCAGTGCGTAGATCCCTCCAGGCGCAAGACATCGGCGCGCCCGCCACGCGGCATCCGCTCGCGCGCGGTGCGGTCCAGCTGAGCGAACGCGCGCTCGCCCCTGATCTCGCCCGCGGCTTCATGCTGCTGCTGATCGTCTCGTCCAACACCGCGTTCTATCTGTGGGCGGCGAAGCACGGTCCGTCCGGATGGCACCCGGTCGAGGGGAACGCGCTCGACCGCGCCGTGCAGTTCCTGATGATCGTCACGCTCGACCTGCGGGCCTATCCGTTGTTCGCGTTTCTGTTCGGCTACGGGATGATGCAGGTCTTCCTGCGCCAGACCGCGGCCGGGACATCCGAGCGGGCGGCGGTGGCGCTCCTACGCAGGCGCAGCCTGTGGCTGGTCGTCTTCGGGTTCGTGCACGCCGCGCTCCTCATGGCCGGCGACATCCTCGGCGCGTACGGCGTGATGAGCCTGCTGCTCGGCTTCTTCTTTCTCCGGCGGCGCTCTCGCACGCTCCTGGTGTGGACCGGTGTGGCCGTGGCCCTCGTCGTGATGAGCATGGCGTCTGGCCTCTGGGCCCTGATCACCTGGCAGTTCGACGGGCTCGGCACCCCGTCCGAAGCCACGACGGTCTACTACGCCTCCGGTGAGGAGAACCCGCTGGCCGCGGCTGGGACGCGCCTCGCGACCTGGTTGTTCGTCACGCTGGGCGGCGGACTCCTGTCGTTCCCGGGGTACGCGATGATGCTGCTCGGGTTCTGGGCCGCGCGACGGCGGATCCTCGAGGAACCCCACCGCCACCTGAGCTCCCTGCGGTGGACCGCGGTCCTCGGGATCACGATCGGCTGGCTTGGCGGACTTCCGGCGGCGCTCACACACCTGGGGCTATGGGACGTCCCGGCGGTCGCCGGCTCCGAAACCGGCCCGCTCCAGCCGCTCCAGCAGGGCACCGGAATCGCCGCTGGTCTGGGGTACGTCGCGGTGTTCGGCCTGCTCGCGCACCACCTGTCGGCCCGGGCCAGCCGAAGCCCCGCCATCGTCGCGCTTGCCGCGACCGGCAAGCGGTCGCTGTCGGCGTACCTCACCCACGCGCTGCTCTTCTCGCCGCTGCTGGCGGCGTGGGGGCTCGGCCTCGGCGCGGCCATGAGCAGCGCGAGCATGGCGGCGTTCGCGGTCGGCATCTGGCTGCTGACCGTCGCGGGCGCGTACGTCCTGGAACGCCGGGGCCGCAGCGGACCGGCCGAGGTCGTGCTCCGGCGCCAGGTGTACGGCCGGGCGACCCGAACGGGGGCCGCGTACCCTGCTCCCGCAGACGTGACGAAACGAACTGCCGCCTCGACCCGCGAGGATGGCGCGGGCGCGTCGGCCGGAAGCGGCGCATCAGCGGGAAGTGGCGCATCAGCGGGGAGTGACACGTGACATCGGATGAACCTCTGCGGTCGGAGCACCCCGCGCGGTCGGACGACCGTCTGCGTTCGACCGAGTCAGTGCGTTCGACCGAGCCAGTACGTTCGGCCGAGTCGGCGCGTTCGACCGAGTCAGTACGTTCGGCCGAGTCGGCGCGTTCGACCGAGTCAGTACGTTCGGCCGAGTCGGCGCGTTCGCCTGAGCCCGCGTCCGCCGAAACCGTGGTCGGGCAGCCGGCGCTGGAGCGGGCCCTGGTGTGGGGCGGGTTTCCCCTGCTCGGCGCGGGTCTCGGCTGGTTCCTCCGATCCATCGCGGAGTGGGCGGCATCCTTTCAGTGGATCCCCCGCAGGGGCCCCATCGAGCTGATCGCATCCCTTCCGGAGGGGCCGGCCGCGTTCGGGGGCCTCGGCCTCGGGATCGTCGCGGGTCTGGTGGTCGCCTATATCGCCAGGCTCGAGTACGCCACGGTCTCGGTCGACGACGCCGCCGTCACCATCACCCGCGGGCAGTCCACGCAGACTGCGCGGCGCTCGGACGTCGGGGTGGTGTTCGTCGACGACAAGCACCTCGTGCTGCTCGGCCACGCGACCGAGGAACTCGCCCGACAGGGCGGGGACATGCCGGACGCCAGCCGGCTCGCGGAAGCCTTCCGGGCGCACGGATATCCGTGGCGTGCCGACGGCGATCCGTACAAGAACGACTATCAACGGTGGGTGGAAGACACACCTGGCCTGCCGGCCGGCGCCGAGGCGTTGTTCAGGGCCCGAGCCCGTGCGCTGGAGAAGGGCGACAAGGACGACATCGCCCAGCTGCGTACCGAACTCATCCGGCTCGGCCTGGTGGTGCGGGACGACAAGAAGCGGCAGTTCTGGCGGCGTACCCGCCCAGCGGTCCCTCCGGAAGCGTGACCCACAGCAGGTCGGGCGTGCCGCGCGTGGCGTCTGCCAGTGTGTACACCTTCTCCAGTGCGAGGCGGGGCATATTCCCGAGGCGTGTCGGCTTCTTTACGGAGACTCCTCTGCAGAGTCCGGGTGACGCCGGTGGCCGATCTCGCATAGTGAGCGGCCTTCAGGGCAGACCATGATCAACTTGCAGAAATCGCCCACCATTCGCGCGAATCGTGGGCGATTTCTACAAGTTGATCATGAACCGGCGCCAGCCGTCCGGTAAGCCATCCAAAATGTGGACGGCTCGAGGGGCGAGGGCGGACTGTCCATCACGAAGCTGCCGGTGGGTTCACCAGGCTCCTGCACCTGGTGAACCCACCACCGCCATGGCGACGTAGGCCGCCTCCACGCGGAGAACCCGCCCGTAAGCCCCCGCGCGCGGTTCTTAGGACCGCGGGACGAGCGCGTCGATCTCGGCGAGTTCTTCCGGCGTCGGCTCCCACTCGGCCGCGGCGGCGTTCGCCTTGACCTGCTCCGCCGAGGTGGCACCCGCGATCACCGAACCACAGCCCGGCTGCGCCGCGAGCGCGCCGATCGCGATCTCGAGGATCGACCTGCTGTGCTTCTCAGCCCAGGCGATGAGCGCCTCGACCCGGTCGAGCTTCTCCTCCGTGACGTACCCTTCCCGGCCAGCCAGCCGGGAGTTCGCCGGGATCGGTTGGCCGCGGCGTACCTTGCCGGTGAGCAGGCCGTTCGCCAGCGGGAAGTACGGCAGGACACCAACGCCGTAATGCTGGGCGGCCGGGAGGACCTCCTCCTCGGCGGCGCGTTCGAGCAGCGACCAGTGGTTCTGGGCCGAGACGAACGGCGTCGTGCCGAGTTCGCGAGCGAGGTGGGCCGCCTCGGCGATCTGCCAGCCGGCGAAGTTCGAGTGCCCGACGTAGCGGACCTTCCCTTCCTTGACGAGCTCGTCGAGCGCCGCGAGGGTCTCGCCGATCGGTGTCAGCGGGTCGGGGAAGTGGATCTGGTAGAGGTCGATGTAGTCGGTACGGAGCCGGCGCAACGACGCCTCGATTGCCCGCCGGATGTACGCGCGGCCACCAGACGCGCCCGCCGCCGGGCCGTAGCCCATGTCGCCGGCGAACTTCGTCGCCAGCACGACCTTGTCACGCCGGCCGCTGAGTACCTCGCCGAGGAGTTCCTCCGATCCACCCTGCCCGCCGTAGATGTCGGCGGTGTCGAAGAACGTGATCCCAGCGTCGAGGGCGGCGTCGACGACCTCGCGGGTACGCGCGAGGTCCAATCGGCCGCCGAAGTTGTTGCAGCCAAGGCCTACCACAGAGACCCGCAGGCCGGACTGTCCCAGTGATCGATAGCGCATAAGCCCGAGCCTACGGCGCCCAGGAACGCGTCAGCCGGCCAGGATCGCGCCGGCGGTGGCCGCACTCACTCGCCGAGACGTCAAGGGAGCCTGCGAGCAGTCCGGCGAGGGAGTGCGGCCACCGCCAACGCTTGGGACGGGCCTTAACGGAGGATTCATTCGAAACGTGGGACATCTGCGACATCTTGTGCCACCTTGTGGATCACCTTTTCGTGACCGAGCCGGCGGCTGACTGAGCCCACAGGTGGCCCGGAGCAGACGGGGACGCCGGCTCGCCGTCGAGCAGCGGCCTACCGCCGGACACCCCGGCGCGTACCACCCGGAAGAAGGAGCGCAGTGAGACTTCGCAAAGCCACCGCGACCGCGGTCACGGTAGCGGCCATTGCCGCCCTGGCCGCCACCGCGGCCGGGATCCCCGCATCGGCAGCACCGCCCGCGGGCGACGTCCCCCCGGCCCGGACCCACGCGCCAGACGACCTCCCCAACCGACACGGCGACAAGTTGCGGGAAACCCGTAAGGCCGCTCTGGAGAAGGTGCTGCGCGGCGAGGCCAAGGTCGAGCGCCGTGGCAAGTCCGACGTCGTACGCGTCGGCAAGAACGAGTTCGCCCAGCTCAGCATGGAGAAGACCGACAAGATCTTCACCATTCTCACGGAGTTCGGTGACCAGACCGACCCCCGCACCGGCGGCGCACCCGGCCCGGTCCGCAACCAGATCGCCGAGCCCAACCGGCAGCGCGACAACACGACGTACTGGACCGACAACTTCGACCGCCAGCATTACCTCGACCTCTTCTTCGGCCAGGACGGCGAGTCGATGTCGACCTTCTACCGCGCGCAGTCCCAGGGCCGCTACACCGTCGCCGGGGACGTGAGCGAGTGGGTGACGGTGCCGTTCAACGAGGCGAGGTACGGCAGCAACAACATCGCCGACGACGACGGCTACTGGAACTACGTCAAGGACACGACGGAGGCCTGGTACGCCGACCAGAAGGCCCAGGGCAAGACCACCGAGCAGATCAAGGCGTACCTCGCGCAGTTCGACACCTGGGACAGGTACGACTACGACGGCGACGGCAACTTCGACGAGCCGGACGGCTACATCGACCACTTCCAGGCCGTCCACGCCGGTGAGGGCGAGGAGGCGGGCGGCGGCGCGCAGGGCGCCGACGCGATCTGGTCGCACCGGTGGTACGCCTTCCCCGACGCCAAGGGCGGCCCGGACGTCAACCCGCGCGGCGGCGTCCCGATCGGCGACACGGGCCTGTGGGTCGGCGACTACACCACCGAGCCGGAGAACGGCGGACTCGGTGTCTTCGCCCACGAGTACGGCCACGACCTCGGACTCCCCGACCTCTACGACACCGCCGGCGGCGAGAACGGCACCGGCTTCTGGACGCTGATGTCGTCGGGTTCGTGGCTCGGCCATGGCGACGACAGCATCGGCACCACACCCGGCTTCATGGGCGCCTGGGAGAAGCTGCAGCTTGGCTGGCTCGACTACGAGGTGGTCTCGCCCGACCGGAGGTCCACGACCGTCCTCGGCCCGGCGGCGGAGTCGACCGCCAACCCGCAGGCCCTCGTGGTGCCGCTGCCCAAGGAGCAGGTCGTCACGGAGTACAACACGCCGTACTCCGGTGCGTACGAATGGTGGGGCGGCAGCGCCGACGGCCTCAACACGATGCTGAAGCGCACTATCGACCTCACCGGCAAGACGAGCGCCGCGCTCACGAGCAAGGTGTGGTACGACATCGAGGAGGGCTACGACTTCCTCCACGCGGAGGTCTCCACCGACGGCGGGGTCCGCTGGACCTCGATCGGCACGCCGCTCACCGGCTCCTCCGGCGGCAAGTGGACCGACCTGAGCTACGACCTGTCGGCGTACGCCGGCCAGAAGATCGTCTTCCGCTTCAGGTACGCCACTGACGGCGGGCTCCACCTCGCCGGGCCGATGCTCGACGACATCGGGGTCGCCGCCGACGGCGCGTCGATCTTCTTCGACGACGTGGAGGGCGGCACGAACGGCTGGACCACCAGCGGCTGGACGAGGTTCGGCGGCACGAGCATGGAGTACAAAGGCACCTACTACCTCGCCGAGAACCGGCAGTACGTCGGGTACGACAGCACCCTCCAGACGGGGCCGTACAACTTCAACCGGCCGATCACCAAGCCTGACTGGGTGCAGCACTACCCCTACCAGAACGGCCTGCTGGTTACGTACTGGAACGAGAAGCAGGAGAACAACAACACCTCCCGGCACCCCGGTGAGGGCCTGATCCTGCCGGTCGACGCCCGGCCAGGTGTGATCCGCTACGACAACGGCACGCTGGCCAACCTGCGGGCGCACGCGTTCGACGCGACCTTCGGCCTGGAGCGGACCGACGCGATCACGCTCAGCCGCGAGGCCCGGAAGGGTAAGCAGGTCCAGGTCATCATGGCCGACGTGCCCGCACAGAAGGCGATCCCCGTCTTCGACGACTCCAAGCCGAACGCCTACTGGAACGCCGCGAACCCGAACAACAGCGTCAAGGTGGCGGGGTACGGCGTCAAGATCGGCGTGACGAAGCAGTCCGCTGACAAGCGGCAGTTGACGGTCGTCGTCCAGCCGGCCCGCTAGCAGGCAATGAGATGAGGGCCACCCTGATCCGAGCTGTTTTGATCAGGGTGGCCCTCAGCACATCCGGAAGCGACCCGAGTTTCCCCCACGCCGAGCCCCAAATGATCACGTTTACGTGGTCATTGCCTGCCTCACACGGCATCGACACCATGCGAAGCGGGTAATGACCACGTATACGTGATCATTGCCCGGCAGCGGGAATGGCAGGATGGCCCCATGGCGCCCGGCAGCGACAGGTCAGTACGCGTCCGAGTCGACGAGCAGGTCCTCGCGCTGTCCAACCTCGACAAGGTGCTGTATCCCGAGACCGGGTTCACCAAGGGCGAGGTGATCGACTACTACACGCGGATCTCCGGCGTACTCCTCCCGCATCTCGCCGACCGGCCACTGACCCGCAAGCGCTGGCCGAACGGCGTCGACCGGCCGCCGTTCTTCGAGAAGAACGCCCCTCGGGGCACGCCGCCGTGGGTCCGCACGGTCACCATCGCCTCGCCCGGTAGCTCGCGTGGGACCGAAGAGGTGGAGTACGTCATCGCTGACCGGTTGGCCACCCTCGTCTGGCTGGCCAACCTCGCGGCCCTGGAGTTGCACGTTCCCCAGTGGCGGGTCGGCCCGTGGGGTGGGGTCCGCCAGCCCGACCTGCTCGTCATCGACCTCGACCCAGGACCTCCCGCGGACCTCGCCTCCTGCTGCGAGGTCGCCCTCCTTCTCCGCGACCTCCTGGACGCGGACGGCCTCCAGGCGTGGGCCAAGACCTCCGGAGCCAAGGGCATGCAGCTCTACCTACCGTTGGCGGAAACCTCCGGGGACGCGACGACGGCGTACGCGAAAAGCCTCGCGGGGAAGCTGGCCCGGCAGCATCCCGACCTGGTGGTGGCGCAGATGACCCGCGCGATCCGGCCGGGCCGGGTGTTCCTCGACTGGAGCCAGAACAACCCCGCCAAGACGACGATCGCGCCGTACTCCCTGCGTGGCGTCGACCAGCCCACGGTCTCCACCCCGGTGACCTGGGAGGAGGTCGAGGGATGTCGCACGCCGGCGGATCTGACGTTCGGCCCCGACGAGGTCCTCGACCGCGTCGAACGTCTGGGTGACCTGTTCGAGGAGCTGGGCTCGACCCGCCAGCGACTACCACCAATGTGACCGACGACACCCGAACGCCGACTCCCCTGAGCGCGCGTCAGCGGCGATGCTGGTTCCCGTCGTGGGGAATGCCAATGGCGGCGCCGGTCCCCTATGAGCCCGTTCACGAGCGGGCTCCAAGCCAACGGGTTCCTCGGAGGAGGCCGCAGTGCGCGGCGTCATCACCGGCTTCGCCGTCATCTGGGTCATCGCCGCGGTGGGTTACCTGATCAGCCGGCACGGAGTCCTCGGCTCCGGGGCGCCCGGCGTCCTGGCCCGACTCGTGTTCTTCGTGGCCACACCGGCGCTGCTCTTCGCCACGCTCGCCACCTCGACGCTGCGGGACCTGCTGACGCGGGCGCTGGCGGCGTTCGTGTTGAGCACGCTCGCCGTCGCCGCCATCCACATCCTCCTGTCCCGACTCGTGTGGCGGCGGACGCTCGGCGAAACCACGATCGGGGCGCTCGCCGCGTCGTACGTCAACGCCGGCAACCTCGGCCTGCCGATCGCCGCCTACGTGCTGGGCGACGTCTCGGTGGTCGCGCCGATCCTCCTCTTCCAGATGATGCTGGCCGCGCCGACCGCGCTCGCGGTGCTGGACGTGGCGACCGGGCAGGGCCGCCCCTCGGTGCGGCAGCTGGCCATGCTGCCCGCCCGCAACCCGGTGATGCTGGCGTCCGTCGCGGGGATCGGCGTCGCCGCCACCGGATGGCATCCGCCCGAGGCGGTACTCCAGCCGTTCACCCTGCTCGGGGCCGCGGCGGTGCCAGCGGCGCTTCTGGCGTTCGGCATGTCGCTGCCGGGAAGCCGACCGCTACGCCCTGGACCCGACGCACCCGACCGGTACCTCGCGGTGTTCCTCAAGGTGCTTGTCCAGCCGGCGTTCGCCTACCTGATCGGGAGGTACGCGCTTGGTCTGGAGGGCCAGGCGCTGCTCGCCGCGGTGGTGACCTCGGCGCTGCCGACGGCCCAGAACGTCTTCGTCTTCGCGACGCGTTACCGCCGAGCGGAGTCACTGGCGCGGGACTCGGTGATGCTGTCGACCATCGCCGCGGCGGTCGCCATCGTCGCGATCGCCGCCTGGTTGGGCTAGGGGCGCGCGAAGCCGACAGTCGTGGAAGTCTGGCTCGAATCGTGCGTCTTGGCATACCACGAACCCCAGATCAGAGTTAGTGTCGTCGCTAGGCCGTGGCCCCAGACCAGGCTCGAGCATGCCCATCCCATCCGGCCAGGCTGCAATCGACCGGATGCCAGTCGAACGCCGTGGCCGAGGAGAGGAGGCAAGCACCATGTCGGACATCGAAGTACCGATCGAAGACACGATCGAGCCCGAGGAGGTTCTGGAGAACGAGGACGAGGAACTCGACATCGAAGCTCCCGAGGCCGACACGGCCGACCAGCACGTCGAGGTCGAGCTCGACGAAGAGGACTACTAGCCGTCCGACCCGCCTTCACGGCACCCGCGGCCACTCCTCACAGTGCAGAACCCGTGCCGGCGTGCCCGCGCATCGGTAAGATCTCGGCCCCCAGAACCCCACAGTGCTCAGAACCCCCCAGTCCCCGTCACGAGGAGTCGAAGTGACGATGTCCGACGTACGCCCCCGGGGTGGACGGCTGCCCCGGCAGGCCCGTCGCGCGCAGCTCCTCGACGCCGCCCGCCAGGTGTTCGTGGCCACCGGCTACCACGCCGCCGCGATGGACGACATCGCCGAACGCGCGGGCGTCAGCAAGCCGGTCCTCTACCAACACTTTCCGGGCAAGCTGGAGCTCTACCTCGCCCTCCTCGACGCCTCCTGCGACGCGCTGGTCGAAGCCGTCCGTTCCGCCCTCGCGTCGACTACCGACAACCAGCAGCGGGTCGCGGCCACCATGGACGCCTACCTCGACTTCGTGGGCGATGAGGGCGGGACGTTCCGCCTGGTGTTCGAGTCCGACCTCACCGGTGAGCAGGCGGTCCGCGACCGGGTCGAGCGGGTGAGTCGTGAGTGCGCCGACGCGATCGCCGACGTCATCCAGGAAGACACCGGCCTCCCCCGTGAGGAGGCGATGCTGCTCGCCGCCGGGCTCGCCGGGCTCGCCCAGGTCACCGCGCGCTGGTGGGTGTCGAGCGGCGGCACCATTCCCCGAGGAGAAGCCGAACGCCTGATGTCGACGCTGGCCTGGCGCGGGATCCGCGGGTTCCCTCGGGCGGACTGACGCCACGGCCCAGCCATATCGAGGCCACCGCAGCGCGGGTGGATCCTCTCGGCTAGCCTCGACAACACCGCCATGAGACGGGCACGCAAGCCCGGTCTCTCCGTCGAGCGGTTTCCACGCAAAAACAGCCTGACATCAGGTTCCTGACCGCCGGGCACCCACCCGCACGGGCAGGAAGAACAGGAAGAGGGGTAACCGGTGGAGGTCAAGATCGGCGTCCAGCACGCTCCTCGGGAGATCGTGCTCGAGTGCAGCGACCGGCCCGATGACGTCGAGGCAGCCGTCAGCAAGGCCCTCCAGAGCGAGGACCGCCTGCTCACCCTGGCCGACGAGCGGGGCCGCCGCATCCTCGTGCCCGTTGACCGGCTCGCCTACATCGAGATCGGCCCGCAGGCTGAACGCCGCGTCGGTTTCGGCGCCATGTGAAGTACCTCCGCCCGCCTGGGCGGAGGTTTCTACCATTCTGGGGCGGGAGCGCCCCCGTCCAACTGGACCGGGGCGCCTCGTCCGATTGGGTCGGGGGCACCCCCGTCCAACATAGCCGTACAAGGGTGCCCCCGACCCAGTACGTCTTGCGATCAGGCCTGCAGGCCCAGGGTCGCCATCCGCTGAGCGTGCTTCTCGGTGAGCCGCGCGAACATCCGCCCGATCGCCGCCAGGTCCATACCCGGCCGGTCGACGCCCCCGACGAGGAGGGCGGTGAGCGCATCGCGTTCGGCCGCCACCCGCTGCGCCTGCGAGAGCGCCTCGCCCACCAAGCGGCGGCCCCAGAGCGCAAGACGCCCACCCACCCGCGGATCCTCAGCGATCGCCCGGCGGACTCGATCGACGACAAAGACGACATGCCCGGAGTTCTCGAGCACCTCCAGCACGAGGGCGCGGGTCTCGGCGTCAACGTACGCCGCCACCTCGCGGTAGAAGTCAGTCGCGATCCCGTCACCGACGTACGCCTTGACCAGACCCTCCAGCCAGTCCGCCGGCGCGGTGTGGCGGTGGAACGAGTCGAGTGCGGTCCGGAACGGCTCCATCGCCGACACCGGGTCGACGCCGAGGTGGTGCAGCCGGTCGCGGAGGCGTTCGAAATGGTGGAATTCCGTGACGGCGAGCGCCGCAAGGGCCGCCTTGTCCTCCAGAGTCGGCGCCATCGTGGCGTCGTCGGCCAGCCGCTCGAACGCCGTGAGCTCGCCGTACGCGAGGACGCCGAGCAGATCGATGACCGCCGGGCGATAGACCGGATCGTCGTATGCCGCGACTCCCGGCGCCTGCTCTGATGCCTGACGCCCCGCGGCAGCCGGTGCCTGCTCCGCCGCCTCGCCAGGGCCTTCCGACTCGCTGCGCTCCATGGGCTGAGCTTAGAGGTCGCCGGCTCCCGAGGGTCAGTGCGGACGGCGCGCGGCCGTGCCCAAAGTGGGGGCGCGAGGTCGGCCCCTCAGGCTCCTGGTGAGAGGCTGGAGACATCGACGGCTAGACTCCGATGCCGGGACGTGTCCCGATATCCGGACAGGGCGCCGTTGCTCACGGGCCGCTGGCCGGCCCGTCCGCGGCGCGGACCCGATCAACAAACGCCGTCTGGCGTACGAACAAGAGGCGAGAAGCTCTGACGACATTCAAGGAACTCGGCGCGCTGCCAGAGATCGTCGACGCGCTCGAACGGGTCGGTATCACCGAGCCGTTCCCCATCCAGGAGATGGCGGTACCCATCGCGCTCACTGGTGCCGACCTGATCGCGCAGGCCCGGACCGGCACCGGCAAGACGCTGGCGTTCGGTGTCCCGCTGCTCCAGCGCATCGTCGTCCCTCATGATCGGGACTTCGCCGACCTGGTCGCCCCTGGCAAGCCGCAGGCCCTGGTCGTCGCACCTACCCGTGAGCTCGCGCTCCAGGTCACCGACGACCTCACCAAGGCGGGTTCGATCCGCGAGGTCCGCGTGCTCACGGTCTACGGCGGGGTGGCGTACGAACCCCAGCTCGACGCGCTCAAGACGGGCGTCGAGGTCGTCGTGGGCACACCCGGACGCCTGCTCGACCTGGCCGACCGGTCCGCACTCGACCTCTCCCATGTGAAGGTGCTGGTCCTCGACGAGGCCGACCGGATGCTCGACCTCGGGTTCCTCCCCGACGTCGAGCGCCTGATCAGGCTCACCCATGAACTCCGCCAGACGATGCTCTTCTCGGCGACCATGCCCGGCGACGTCGTCCAGTTGGCCCGCCGGCACATGCGGCACCCGGTCAACGTCCGCGCCGAGGCGGCCGACGAGAGCCAGGTCGTGCCGGCGACCGCGCAGTTCGTCTATCGCTGCCACGATCTGGACAAGAACGAAGTCGTCGCCCGGATCCTCCAGGCGGAGAGCCGCGGCCGGGCGATCGTCTTCTGTACGACGAAGCGGATGGCGCAGCGCGTCGCTGACGATCTTGGCGAGCGCGGATTCGCCGCCGCCGCGATCCATGGTGATCTCGGCCAGATCGCCCGCGAACGCGCCCTTGAGCGCTTTCGTTCCGGAAAGGCCGACGTCCTCGTCGCCACCGACGTCGCGGCTCGTGGCATCGACGTCGAGGGCGTCACCCACGTCGTCAACTACACCTGCCCCGACGACGACAAGACCTACGTGCACCGGATCGGCCGGACTGGCCGCGCGGGAGCGTCCGGTGTGGCCGTGACGTTCGTCGACTGGCCGGACGTCGCCCGCTGGAAGGTCATCAACACCACACTCGGCCTTCCCTACCCCGATCCGGTCGAGACCTACTCCACCTCTGACCACCTGTTCCACGACATCGGGATCCCGAAGGACGTCACCGGCCAGGTCGGTGCACCTCGAGGGAAGGCCGCCGCCAGGCCAACCGAGGGCGAGGGCGAGGGCGAGGGACGCGAAGGCCGCCGGAGCCGGAGCCGGCGTCGCTCCCGGTCCGCCGACCGGGCAAGCGTGGACCCGTCCGGCAGCGAAGGTGGCGCGAGCGACCACGACGGCGACGAGGAAGCGACGGCGGAGCCAACCCACAAGCGTCGACGTCGCCGGCTCCGTAGCGGTGTCGTGGTCGCCGAGAATGGTGCCCACACCGACGACTCGACTCCCGCGGACGGTCCGGCCACGAACGTCGAGCCGGAGTCGGCTGCCGTCGAGGACGAGTCGGGGGACGCCGAGGCGACAGCAGCGCGCCCGGCACGTCGTCGGCGTACCCGTACCCGCCGCCGGCGAGGCGCCGACGAGGTGGAAGGTGCTCAGGCGGCCCAAGCCGCGGGACTCGAAACCCACGCGGGTTCACCGGCGGGACCAGCGGAGAGCTGACCCCCGATCGAGGGCCCGTCGCGCACCGCTCGCTCAGGTCACGGTAAGCCGTTACGGCAGGACGATGACCGGCGTACCCGGTGGTGCGAAGTCCCAGAGCGCCTTGGCATCTGGGCGAGCCTGGCGTACACACCCGTCGGACAGCGACTGGCCAAGCTGGTCAAGCGTCTGGACGGGCTTGTCGTTCGAGATGCTGATCGGGATGTCGTGGAAGCCGATGGCGGCCGTCTTGCCGAAGGTGAACGTCACCATGTACTGCATTCGTTCGGTGCCGTGGTAGCTCGTGGTGTGGCGGCGGGTGCGGATCACGTCGTAGGAGCCGGCCTCCAGTTGGCCGAACTTCGTCCCTGACACCAGATAGGTGCGTTGGACCGAGTCGTTGGCGTTGACGAGCCAGACCCGGTTGGCCTTCAAGGCATAGACGACGCGCTTGCCACTCCCGGTGTCGAGGTCAGTGGGCAGCGTGTCGTCTGCGCCTGACCCCGGGGTCGCATCGGGGGTCTCCGTGGGCGCGGGGACCGGATCGGGAGTCTTGGACGACCCGGCATCCCCGCCGTCGGAGGTGGGGGTCGGCTCGGCGCGTCCGGAACGGTCGGCCACGGTCCTGGTGCGCTCGCCGATGTTGGAATGGGACGCGCTCGCGGCCACGGTGACCGTCTGAACGGGCAGGATGCCGACAGCCCCGAGCAGCGCTACGAGCACGGTGAGAGCCGAGGAACCAGCGGCCACCAGGCGCCACCGTCGTAGACGCGGACCAAGCCGCTTCTCGACGTGCCTCATCGAGTGGCCCCATTTCTGGTACGTGTCGTCTGGCGCCGCGTCATTCGTGACCGGCTGGTTGTCACCGAACATCGTAAGGGTTCCGTGACCCGCCGAGTTTCGGCCTCACGTGTGATGAGCCCACGACACCGCTAGCGTGAGGCGCATGAGTGAAAGCGCATGGGGGGTGTCGCGCATGAGCGAGCGCAGCGAGCGAATCGTTCAACACAGCGTCTTGGGCGCCTCATGCGCGCCCGGAGCGGAGCGAGGACGCGCATGAGCACGCCGAGGTCTCTGGAGATACCGGACGGTGTTGACAACGGCCGCCTCGTGACCTCCCGGGGGGAGTTCGCCACGCTGGAGGCGAGCCCGCCTGGTTGGGAACCCGCCGATGCCGATTCCGCGGTCCTTCTCCTGCCTGGATGGACGGGGAGCAAGGAGGACTTCCTCGCCCTCCTGCTCCCGCTCGCCGCGGCGGGGCGCCGGGTGGTCGCGGTCGACCAGCGGGGACAGTACGAAACGCCTGGGCCGGACGACGCGTCGGCGTACACGCTGGCGGAACTCGGCCTGGACGTGGTTGCCCTCGCCCGCTCCTTGAACGCCGGGTCGGTCCACCTGGTGGGGCATTCCTTCGGCGGCCTGGTCGCCCGCGCGGCGGTGCTCGCCGATCCGAAGGTCTTCACGTCCGCCACGCTGCTGTGCTCCGGACCGGCGGGCATGCCGGGCCCGCAGGCGGATCTGCTCCGCCTCATGGTCGAAGCGATTCCGAGCCAGGGGCTCGCCGCGGTCTATGCCGCCAAGCGTGAGCTCGAGCGCATGAACGGCCTCGCCGACCCGCCGGCCGAGATCGAGGCGTTCCTCGAACGCCGGTTCTGCGCCAACCACCCGGTCTCGCTCACCGAGATCACCCGCCAGTTGGTCGACGCACCTGACCAGGTCGATGAGCTCGCCGCGGTCGGGGTCTCCACCCTGGTGGCGTACGGCGCGAACGACGACGGATGGGCGATCGACCAGCAGCGGACAATGGCCGAGCGGCTCGGCGCACCTCGCGCGGTGATCTCGGAGGCCGGACACTCGCCGGCCGTCGACCAGCCCGAGGCGACGGCGCGTCTGCTGGAGGAGTTCTGGACCGCGGTGGTGAGCGGGCAGGCTCAGCCAGTCGGAAACAACGCGCCGTAGGCAATGAAGCCGAGGCCCCACGCGACGAGAAGGTAGAGCCAGCCCCGGCCAGCCTTCTCGTGCTTCCACCCGAGGACGCTCAGGACGACAACAGGAACGAGCAGGATGAGGCTTGGCGGCAGGTCGCCGTTGGACTGCCCAAACGCCCACAGCCCGGCCGCCACCGCGAAGATGACTGTCACGCCGCCGAGAAGTTTGCGCGGCTCTCCCAACAGGCGAAGCAGATCCATGTGATTACCGTAGGCGCCGGATCACGCCCAGGCGAGCCCTGGCGCGCCGAAGATCGCGGCGCGCGAGGTCGCGCGGAAAGCGAGACCTGCCGGTGGGGCTCTCCTAGCCGATCGCCGCGTCAAGACCCTCCCAGGGTCGCCGGGTGGCGTACGCCGAGCGGCCTTCGGGGCAGTGCGCCGCGAAGTCGCACCATTGGCACTGCGGACCCGGCCGGGGCGGAAAGACACGGTCCAGGTCTGTGCGGGAGAGGCCTTCGGCATAGGCGTTCTCGGCGTCTGCCGCCTCCTCGCCCAGCTGGTCGGCGCGTTCGAGATGGCGCGCGAGTGACTCCTCGGTGTGCTCCCACGACACCACGGCACCGGTGGGCAGGTGATGCAACTCGACCCGGCGGCACCGCCGACGCAGAGTGCGGGCAGCGGCGGCGGCGTACACCGCCAGGGCGAGCGAGGTGCGCACGTCGGCAGTCGTGAGGGTGCGCCGGCCCGTCTTGTAGTCGACAACGACGAGTTCGACCGCGGGGACCTGCGCACCCGTCGAGCCCGGAGCGGGCACCACGGCCTCGTCGTCGTCTGGGGTGGGGAGCCGCTCGTCGATCCGGTCGATCCGTCCGGACAGCGCGAGGCGGGGTGTGGTCAGCGCGACCGTGCGCTCCACGCCGATGGGTTCGTCGCTCGGATCGAGGCTCTCGACGTAGGACTCCACCAGTTGCCGGGCGTGCGTGCGCCAGCGGGCGCTCTGGGCGTCGTCGCGGAAACCCTCGTTGATCCAGGCCCGCTCGAGGATCTGGCCGGCGGCTTCGGGCGTACGGCGTTCGACGGGGAGGCGCCACCACGAGGCCAGCGCCGTGTGCACCGCGGCACCCACGCTGTTGTGCGCCCACGGCGGGCCCTTCGGCAGTGAGGGCCGGTCGAGGTAGGTGAAGCGATAGCGACGCGGGCAGTCGAGCCATCCGAGCAACCTCGTCGGCGTCGCCCGGAACAACCTGCGCGGCATCGCCTCGAACCCGAGCTGCTGCGGTGCGCTGTGCTGAATGATTCGCTCGCGCTGCTCACTCATATGCCCATCCTGCCAACCCGCACCCCCACGGGCTCGCCGCCGGGTCGGGCATCCGCCACGGTTACGGCAGGAAGGGCTCCGGCGTCGCTCGCCCGGACCGCTCGGCGTTGGCGCGCGCCCGCTCCAGCAACCTCGCGAACTCCCCCTCGTCGGTCGTACAACACCCCAGGTCGTGATCGTTCTTGCCGGCACCGTGGTGGTCACTGGACCCGGTGACCACCAGGTCGAGGTCGCGGGCCAGCCCGCGCAGCTCCTGGCGGACGGCGTCGTCGTGGTCGAGGTGATCGACTTCGAGGCCGGCGAGACCGGCGTCGGCGAGTTCGCCGATCACGCTGTCGGTGAGGACATATCGGCTCCTGCGGCCACGGGGATGGGCCAGGACGGATGCGCCGCCGGCCGCCACGACCCGTCCCATCACCTCGGCCGGCTCAGGCGCGTACCTCGTGACGTACGCCGGCTTCCCCTCACTCAGCCAGCGGTCGAAGGCCTCCCGCCGATCGGCCGCGTACCCCGCGGCGACCAGCGCGTCGGCCACGTGCGGACGTCCGAGCGACGTCGCGGCCCGCGAGGTCGCGGCGACGTCCTCGGGCGTGAGTTCGATGCCGAGTGACTTGAGGCGCTCGAGGATGTGGGGGACGCGGGCGTTGCGGCCCTCGCGGATGCGTTCGAGCATCGAGCTGAGCTCGGCATCGGTAGGGTCCGGGAGGTACGCCAGCAGGTGGACGCTGGTCCCCGCCAGCCGGCACGAGACCTCCGCGCCGGGTACGAACCCGATCCCGCACTGCTCGGCCTCGGCGCGGGCCTCGTCCCAGCCGGCGAAGGTGTCGTGGTCGGTGAGCCCGAGGACGTCAAGGCCCGCCGCGGCCGCAGCACGAACCAACGCGGCCGGCGAGTCGGTCCCGTCCGAACAGCTCGAGTGCGTGTGCAGGTCGATGCGCACCAGTTCTCCAGCCAACGAGGGCGGCGTTCCACCCCGTCAGACGCGCACCGACGCTGGCGCACGTCCGGCGTGGAACATACGAGACGCGAACTTTGCCAGAGAGACCTTAGTGGCCCGCGCGAGAAGTTCCATGGCGGCGACCCGCCTCTCAGGTTGTGCGCAGGCGCGGTGTGAGGGCGCCGTACGGCAGGAGGTCGACCTCGTGCCCGAGCGCGCGGACGTCGGCGAGTTCGATCGGTTCGACGACGAGCGCCCCGGCCGTCTCAGGAAAGAACACCAGCCACAGCCACGACGCCGCGGCCTCACCGGCGTACACCGCCCGGTCAGACGGCGCGCCCGCCAGCCAGAGGGACGTGGGACGCCCGTCGGCCTGGACCTTCGCCACGGGGGTGCCGTGGCCGAACGCCTCGCCGGGGTCAGGTCCGGCGATCCCGGCGTACCGCGCACCCAACCCCACGCCCATCTCCTCGGCCACGAGGATCAGCTCGCCCGCACCGCCCAGCGGGTTGGGGCCCGAGCAGGCCACCACGGTGGCGCGCACGCCCTCGACCTCGCTGCCCACGTGACCGACACCGGTGATGACCCACCCGTGCGGGAGGGGCCAGGGCAACCACACCGGCAGGTGGGTACGCGCGGCGAGCCAGCGGACCAGCTCGGGCGAGGGTTGGACGAACGGATGGAGCGGTGGGACCGGCCCGTGGACCGGACAGACCCAACTGGCCTCCCACGCCGAGGGAGGCCGCAACGATCTGTTACATCTCGGGCAAACCGCGTCGCCCCTCATGCGTACGACGCTCCTCCGTCACCCGGCGTGAAGTCAAGGGCCAGGCGGGACCGCGGCCACTACGTGCGAGGAGCGCACGCGGCACTCGCGGTCCCGCGTTCGTAGGCTGGCCGGCATGGCAGGTCCGCGGGTTCCGTGCGTGGGTGCGGTCATCCTGGATGACGATGGCCGGCTGCTCCTCATCCGGCGGGGCCGACCACCCGGAGTGGGGCTGTGGTCCCTGCCGGGCGGACGGGTCGAGGCGGGCGAGTCGGATCCTGGTGCGGTGGCCCGGGAGGTGGCCGAGGAAACCGGGCTATGGGTGTCGGTGGGGCGGCTGCTCGGCACCGTCGAACGCCCTGGACCGTCGGGTGAGACGTACGTCATCCGCGACTACGTCTGCTCAGTGGTCGGCGAGACCCTGCGCGCCGGAGACGATGCGACCGACGCCCGCTGGGTCGCGCCTGCGGATCTCCCGCGGCTGCCGACGACCCCCGGGCTTCTGGAGGCGCTGACCGGCTGGGGCGTCATACCGCTCCAGCGAGACGAACGATGATCGGGATTCCTTGATCACTGGTACCCCCACTCATGCCACGATTGCCCGCATGCCTTCGAGTCGCCGTTCGTTCCTGACCGCGGGTGCCGGAATCCTCGCGGCCGGCGCCGCAGGGGTCGGGCTCGTCGAGTCCCGCCTGCTGCCCGGACGGGTCACGCTGCACACCGCGCTGGGCCTCACCGGTCCTGACGGCAGCGTTCCCCGCACCCAACCCGGACCCCGGGTGACCCGGAAGTTCACCTCACCGGCCCGCCAGGGCCAGCAGGTCACCTGGTCCGCGTCCTATCCACCGGGAAGCGAGACCAACGCCCGACTGCCGGTGGTGCTGGCCCTGCACGGACGGGACGCCGATCATCGGTTCGCGTTCGACGACCTCGGGCTCGACAGGTTCGTCGCCGCCGCGGTCGCGGAATGGCCGACGCCGTTCGTGGTGGTGTCGGTCGACGGGGGCGCGGCAAGCTTCTGGCACCGGCGCAAGAACGGCGACGATCCGCAGTCCATGATCCTCACCGAACTCCTCCCCCGGCTCGCCGACCGGGGCCTGCGCACCGAGAAGATCGGGCTGATCGGTTGGTCGATGGGCGGCTTCGGTGCCCTCCTGCTGGCCCAACGCCGCCCCGACCGGGTGGCCGCGGTCGCGGCGGTGAGCCCCGCGCTGTGGCAGGAGTACGCCGACGTCAGGCCGGGCGCGTTCGACAGCAGGACGGACTTCGAGGCCAACAACGTCTACGCCGACCAGGCGGCGCTGCGCGGAATCCGGGTTCGCGTCGACTGCGGCCGCGACGATCCCTTCGCACCGGCGACGCGCGCCTTTGTCGAAGGGCTCCATCCGCGTCCCACTGGCGGCTTCCAGCCGGGGGCCCACACCGGTGGGTACTGGCGCCGGATGGTGCCGGACCAGCTGGCATTCCTCGCCTGGAACCTCTGAACGGACCACTCACGTCCCGGCTGGCGCACGCTGGTTCAGACCCCGCGGGTTGCCTGCAGGCGTTCCTTGAACTCCTCACCAAGCTGCGTCTTGCGCGTCAACGCTCGACCGGGTCCAGAAGCGATCTCCTCAAGGTTTCGCGCTGCGAGATCGACAGGTCTGCCCGCGATGTGAGACAAGGTGGGCGTTGTCTCACATTGTGTACACCTTCTGTGGTGCGAGGCGGGGCATCTCTCCACCAGGCAAAGCAAATTTGCCTAGTGAGGTGGGGACTTGCCGGGTGAGGTCCGCCAAGGGTGTACGCAATGTAAGACAAAGCCCTGGTTTCTCACTATTTGATACGGCCGCGTGTACGCCATTTGAGACAGCCATCTCACGCGGCAACTCCCCACGAAGAGTGCTGAATTCACCTTGCCCGGTGGGGACTTGGCGCGAAAGGTCCTGCTATCTCACCCACTGGGCCGGTAGGTGGCTCACGGACCGGACAACCTGGGACCCAAGGCGGGCCGGCGGGTCAGGCGTTCCACTTTCGTAGCGCAGGCGTCTCGCGTTCCCAACCCAGCACGCTCACCGTCGCCACGTCCAGCGCCAGAAAGGCCCCGTCCCGCGGCGGCTTGCCGATCCAGCGCGCGGCCAGCACCCGCAGGATGTGCCCGTGCGCGAACAGCAGCGCCCGGCTGCGCACGTCCCGGCGTACCCGCTCGATGATGAGGTCGGCGCGCGCGGCCACCTCGGCCGCCTTCTCGCCACCCGGAACCGGATCGGTCCACAGGCTCCAGCCCGGAACCCGCTCCCGGATCTGCGCGGTCGTCAGCCCTTCGTAGTCGCCGTACCTCCACTCGTGCGCCGCCGGCTCGACCTGCGCCCGGTCACCGAACCCCGCCAGCCGGGCCGTCTCCCGCGCGCGCCGCAGTGGGCTGGTGAGCACCAGGTCGAACGGCGTACCAGCCAGCCGGTCACCCAGCGCCAACGCCGCCCGCTCACCATCCTCGGTGAGGGACAGGTCGGTCACGCTCGTGTGCCGCCCGGACCTGCTCCACTCGGTCTCGCCGTGCCGAGCGATCCAGAGCTGCGGCCTGGTCTCCCCCACCGGCACCTCCCCCATCAGCGCCTCACAGGTTGCCGGTCTGCAGTGCGAGCCTGGCGAGCAGGTTGCGAGCTTCGTCCGCGTGCTTGGGTTCGCAGAGGACGTCGTAGGTGCCGGCGACGACCTGCGTCCGGGAGGTGAAGTCGCGGTGGCCGCCGGTCGCGCGGTAGGCGAGCCAGCCGAAGATGACGCCGAACAAGGCGCCGATCACGATGCCGAAGATCACCAGGAAGATCGCGCTCGCTCCGCTGCGGGCGAACAGGCTCAGCAAGATACCCACGAACAGGCCCCACCAGGCGCCGCCGCCCGCGCCGATCGCGATCGCCCGCCCCTGCGTCAGACGGCCGGTGACGCGCTCGACGAGCTTCAGGTCGCTACCAACGATCGTGACGTTCTCGACCGGGAAGTTGTTGTCAGACAGGAAGTCAACTGCCCGCTGCGCCTCGACGTACCTCGGATAGGAGCCCACCGGCAGTCCGGTCGGTGGCTCGGGAAGTGGATGTGGCAAGGACATCGCTGACCAACCTTCCTCGAAACTCGAACCGCACTCGGTGGACCGAGTGTCAGCCGTTCTCGGTTACTCGGCGTTGCGGTCGTCCTCCTTCGAGGATGCCCCAGGCAGCCGGATTTGACGCTGCTAAACTTGCCGGGGTCGCTCCGTCCGTACCCTTGGTGCTGGACATCCAGCTTGGTCATCTTCGGGATGGATGCGACTTCTTTCTGCCAACGTCGCCCTTGCGTGGGGCCTGGCGCCGAGGAGGTGGTCTGGGTGAAACCTGGCTATCCACCGAGTACCCCCGTCCTCCGACGCCGTCTGGCCCCGATGCGGTAGCCGCGCGATCCGGCTCCACCCGGCTGGCCTGGTCCAGTACGGCCTCGGAGGACCTCCGACCGTTCACCTTCGGTGGACACCATCGGTTCCGAGCCCTGGACCAGGAGGTCGTCGATCATGGCCGCGCCCACCACCCACGTTCGCCCCGCCCGCAACGCCGTCCTGACTGGCCGGAGCGCCCGCGCGATGATGCGCGCGATCCGGCGCCGCACCACCCAGGCGGGGAGACCGGTTCCGGAGCCCCGGGTTGCCCCGACCCCCGAGTCGGCGATCGTCGACTGGGCGTTCTACCGCGAGGGCAAGCGCCAGGAGGACGTGACGTCGTACGCCGATGCCGTCCGCAGGGCTCGGCGAGGTGGCGGCTTCGTGTGGATCGGGCTGTTCGAGCCGACCGAGAGCCAGCTTGCCGGGATCGCGGACGAGTTCGACCTGCACCCGTTGGCGGTCGAGGACGCCGTCACCGCCCACCAGCGCCCCAAGCTGGAGAGGTACGACGACTCGCTGTTCGCCGTGTTCAAGACGGTGCGCTACTGCCCGCAGGAGGAGCTCACCGCCACCAGCGAGGTCGTCGAGACCGGTGAGGTCATGGTCTTCGTGGGGGCGGAGTTCGTCGTGACCGTCCGCCACGGCGACCACAGCGAGCTGGGGCAGGTACGCCGCCAGCTGCAGGACAATCCCGAGCAGCTCGCACACGGGCCCTCCGCGGTGCTGCACGCCGTCGCCGACCGCGTCGTGGACGACTACCTCACAGCCGTCGACCGGCTCCAGGACGACATCGACGAGCTGGAGATCTCGGTCTTCTCCGCGCGGGGAGCCCGCAACGTCGGGCGGGTCTACCAGCTCAAGCGCCAGGTTCTCGAACTCAAACGGTCCGTCGCGCCGCTGGCCGTCCCCCTCCGCCAGCTCGCCGAGCGTCCGGTCCGCATGGTCGCGCCGGAGATCCGGGAGTATTTCCGCGACGTCGAGGACCACCTGACGCGGGTCCGCGAGCAGGTGGCGGCATTCGACGAACTCCTGACCTCGATCCTGCAGGCCAGCCTCGCCCAGCTCACTGTGGCCGAGAACGAAGACATGCGGAAGATCTCCGCGTGGGTGGCGATCCTCGCCGTACCCACGATGATCGCGGGCATCTACGGCATGAACTTCACCCACATGCCGGAGACCGACTGGCGGTTCGGCTATCCCGCCGTCCTCCTGCTCATCCTGACGATCTGCGTGGTCCTGCACCGCTACTTCAAGCGCAACGGCTGGCTCTGATCCGCTGGCCCGCCTGGGCTTTGCGGGCGCCTCATCGGGAGTAGCCGAGCCGGTCCATCGCGGCCACGTTCTCCGGTTGGGCCCAGAAGAGTTCGTGCAGGTCGTCCGGCAGCTCGTCTCGATGGCTTCCGGTCATCCCCCGCCGGAAGAACCCGTCGTCGACCCGCCGGAGTTCGGCGAACGACGGGATGGCCGCACCCTCGATCGGCCTCAGGTCGGGCGCCACCCGCGCCATGGCGGTCAGGGCGTACGTGGCGGGGTCGCGGACCAGATCCTCGTACCGCAGGAGGATCCGCTGGGGTGCGGGCGGGTCCAGCCAGCTCAGGACGTTCCGGCCCCAGTTACCGGTGCCAGTCGTGCCCGGCCGGAGGATGTGCTCGCGCACGCTCGCCCGGAACCGCGCGTCAACCTCCTCCGGGGATTCCCCGGGTTGCCGCGGAGTGTTCAGCCGCGCCCATGACACCACCGAGTCCCGCCCGTCACGGACGAGACAGATCGCCGGGTGGTCATCCTCGCGTTGCCGATGGGTCTTGACGAGGTGGACCTCGCCGGCCTCCGCCATCTGCCGCAGCTCCGCCGGCCGCTCCTGGAAGCCGATGAGGTCCCCTCCCACCCGCTGCGCCACGCCATCCACGTCGTAGACGACGTACGTCGGCACCCCGAACAAGCGGTTCACGACAATGCGAAGAAAGGTGTTGCCCGATCGGGGATAGGAAGCGAGCCAGACGATCACGCCGCCAACCTAGCGTGCGTCTGGTCTCAGCGGTGCCTCAGCCGAGGACGATGCGGACGGCGGTGTTCCGGTAGCCGGCCCGCGTGAAGGCCGCCGCCATCGGGGTGTTGCCGAGATCCGTGTCGGCCGCGATCTCTTCTTCAGCGCCACTGGCGTCCGCGAGCCGCCAGGTCATCTCGGCGAGCAGATCGTCGACGTACCCCCGCCCGCGCTGTTCGGGCACCACCCCGATGTAGCCGATCACCGGGAGCGCGTGGTTTCGGGCCGGGACGATCAGACCGACGAGCTCACCCTCGGGGGTGAAGGCAAGCTGCCACCACTCCCGCGGCGACGGGAACCAGCGCAGGTCCTCCAGCTGGATACGCGCGGCCTGCTCTAGTCCGTGCCGCTCGACGTCGCGCCGGCTGTGCGCGTCGAGCGTCCCGTCGAGGAGACGGCGCAGCACCTCGACGAACTCCGCGTCCTCGACCGGCCGGAACACCAGCCGGTCCGTGCGCTTCGGCAGCCCGTCCGCTCGCGACCAGCGGTAGCTGAGGCGCTCGACGAAGAACGACAGGCCGGCGCGTTCCGCCGCGGCAATCCGATCCTCGGCGGCTACCCTGACATCGGGAGACTCCCGCCAGCCGACCGGCAGGAACAGGTGGTACGCCGGCCGCTCCCCTTCAGACGTACGCAGTTGGTCGTGTGCGGCGGCCAGCAGACGCGCACCGACCTCGATGCGGTCGGGTTCCGCGCCGGGGTCGAACCAGTCGAGCGCAACGGGGTCGGCGTCGTCGGGCCCTCCCCACCAGGCGGCCCGGGCGACCACGCGGTCGCCGCGCAGCGCCACCCAGGTCCACTCGGGGCGGTACTCGCGCCTAGCCGCCGTGTCGGCGTACGTCCTGCGTGCCTGCATGCCGACACCAGGGACGGACGGGGTGTCGTAGGAGTCGAAGAGGTGGGATTCGCCGTCCTGGAGTGGACGGACAACAAGGTTGGACATGAACTCTCCGGAGGTGAACGCCCCCGGGTCCCTGACGGAACGACCTATGCCGCGCCTCGTCCGGGCCGGGAGCTGAGCGTCACAGTGCTGAACATCTGCTCCAACCTCCTTTCGGCCAGCGCGAACGCGTGCATGGGGCGCTCGACGTCCGGGTGAGCGTAGCCGACGCTCTGCCCGCCGCCGCGATCGGAGTCGCGGCAACCGCTCAGTGAACGAGCCCGGCGCCGAACGCGTCGTCCGTCTCCGGCGCTCCCGGGACGCCGCGGGTGCCCTGCGTAAAGACCCGCGCGCTCTCCTTGACGAGGCCGACTTCGCCGGTCGTCGATCCGTAGAACACCGTCACCGCACCCGCGCGGGCGTTCTCACCGGGCGCGCCCACGACGAGGTCCATGCCGAGACCGTGCCCGAACCATCCGGTCGCGAGCCCGGCGCCCCACCTGTCCTCCGCCTCCGTCATCCCCGGGACCGCCGGGGAGTCCTGCGACCAGAGCACGCTGCCGGTGGCGGTCAGGCCTGCCCGCGAGCCGGGTAGGACCGAGATGCTCTGGTCACCAGCCGCGCCCATCACGAGTTCGTCGTCGCCGTCGGCGTTGAAGTCGCCGGCCGCGAGCGTGGCGCCCAGCTGATCGTCGAACTTGCTGTCGCCGAGGACTCCCGGGTTGTTCCGCGTCCACTGCTGCGCGCCGGCCGTGGTCAGCCCGGTCGCGCTGCCGTACAGCACACTGACCGACCCTGCCCGGTCGTTGTCCTCAGGGTGGGAGAACGCCAGGTCGTCGCGCAGGTCACCGTTGAAGTCGCCGAACGCCACCGTGCTGAGTTTCTGGGAGCTCTCCGCACCTGGAACGCCGGGAACGTCGCGATCCCAGATCTGCGTCGCCCGGCCACTCCCGAGCCCGTCCGGCCCGCCGTAGAGGACGCCGATCCGGGGATGGTCGGCATCGGTACGCGGATCGCTCGGCCCGAAGGAGAACGCGAGATCCGCGAACCCGTCACCGTCGGCATCGCCCATGGCAAGCGACCCGACCGCGGTGGAAGGCCCGGCGTTGACCGGCAGCGGCGCGGACCCGAACTCCAGGACCTTCGCCCTGGCTGGCTCCAACCCGTGAGGACCGCCCGGCACCACCACGATCCCGAGCCGCACCGTGCCGCGCTCCGTGGTGCTCGCCGCAGCGGTCGCGAGGTCGTCGTGTCCGTCGCCGTCGAAGTCACCGGCGACCGGCCGCGCGATCGACAGGTCGCACCCCTCGGCGCAGGCGTTCCAGCGAGCGGCCAGGCCCAGGCTGGTGGGATTGAGGAGCTGGCTACCCGCCGTGGACAGGCCAGCACCCGCGCTGCCGTACAGAACGGTGAGCGTCCCCTCCGCCCGGACCCGGCCGCGCGCCTGGTTGCGGGTGTCCTTCGGCGCGAGGACGGCGAGGTCGGCGCAGTTGTCGCCGTTGAAGTCGCCGGTCACCGGGTTGGCGCCGAACCTCGCTCCAGGTCCGGCGGCTCCGGGGACGCCGGGCGAACTCTGGGCGATCGTTCGTACCGGGGCGAGCCCGTGCGCCGTGCCACTGAAGATCACCACCGACCCCGCGCCGGCGCCGGCCGGGGTGCCCTCCCCCGGAACCCCCACCGCAAGCTCAGAACGCCCGTCGCCGTCGAAGTCGCTCACCACGTGGGTGCCGCACCCCGCCGCGACCGCGGGTGTGGTGGGCAGGACGAGCAGGACCAGCCCGCTCAGCGCCGCCGACAGCGCGCGCGTCCCACCCATGTGAACCTTCTCCGAACGCCAGGCGACCACCAGAAGATGCTCACGATCCTCGCCACAGTACGCCGCTCAGCGCGCGACCGCGCGGCCCGCTGTGGGAACCTCGAGGCATGACCGAGCCGGTTCCCGCTCCCGAGGTCCTCGCCGCTCTCGTCGAGGAGGCGACCCGGAAGTCCGCCGTCCTCTGGCTGGACTACGACGGTCTCGACCGTCCGCGGCCGGCCTGGCACGTGTGGCACGACGGTGCGGCATACGTCGTCACCGAACGCTCGGAGAACGCCAGCGACGACGCACCCGCCGGTAATGCTCACGGCGGACGCACACAGGGGGCCACCGAGCAGCGGCTACCCGGGCTCGCCGCAGCGCGCACGGCCACCGTGACCTGCCGGTCCAAGGAGACCCGGGCACGGATCGTCACCTGGCGAGCGGAGGTCCGGGCCCTGACACCTGAGACCCCGGAATGGCAGGACGCCCTGAAGGCGTTGCGGGGCGAACGCCTCAACGCCACCGACGCCGAGCGACTACCGGAGCGCTGGGCCGCCACCGCCACGATCGTTCGGCTCATCCCCACCGGCGAGGTTCTCGAAGGGCCCGGACAGATGCCCACCGAGCCTGGCGCCGCGGCGCCGCCAGACACCCCGGCGCTCACCTCCGGACGGCTCCCCTGGGTCGTCCACAAACGGCCTCGGACCAGGCCCCGCCTGTCCTGACCCTGCCTGCTCTGACCGCCGAGCCCCGCGTACGCCGCGCAGGTTTGTCGCCTCCCCCGCCGAGAAGACTCCGACCGGGGCCCGGCACCGGGCCCCGCAGTCCACGGGTGTGACTCGGAGTTAGCCTGACCGTGGCGACGAAAGGGGCGCAGGCAGGTGAGCGGGACCCCCACCAGAGTGTTCGTCGCGCGACTGGCGTCGACGGTCGTCTACGACCCGCGTGGCGACCAGGTCGGCAAGGTTCGCGACGTCGTGGTGATGCTCCGGCCACGTAGCCAGCCAGCCCGCGTCCTCGGACTGGTCGTGGAGGTTCCCGGCCGGCGCCGGATCTTTCTGCCCATGACCCGGGTCATCAGCATGGACGCGGGTCAGGTGATCACCACCGGCCTGGTCAACATGCGAAGGTTCCAGCAACGCCCGACCGAGACACTCACGCTGGCCGAACTCCTCGACCGCACCGTCACGGTGCGCGAGACCGGCGAAGAGGTCACAGTCATCGATCTCGGGATGGATCAGACCCGGGCCCGCGACTGGCTCCTCACCAAGGTCGCCGTTCTCAAGCGGGGCAAGCGGTTCAGTCGGCGCGGGCAGACGTCCGTACTCGACTGGGATGCCGTGACAGGCCTCAGCCTGGTCGAGCAGGACCAGGGCGCGACGCACCTGCTCGCCACCCTGGAGAGCATGAAGTCGGCTGACCTGGCGAGTGTCCTGCATGACCTGCCACCGAAGCGGCGCTCGGAGGTGGCCGCCGCCCTCGCGGACGAGCGGCTGGCCGACGTCCTCGAGGAGCTGCCCGAGGAGGACCAGGTCCAGATCCTCGGCGAACTCGACGTCGAGCGTGCCGCCGACATCATCGAGGAGATGTCGCCCGACGACGCGGCTGACCTCGTGGCCGAGCTACCCCAGGACACCGCGGAGTATCTCCTCACGCTGATGGAGCCCAAGGAGGCCGACGACGTACGCCGGTTGCTGACGTACGAGGAACACACCGCTGGCGGGCTCATGACCACCGAACCCGTCATCCTGCCGCCGGACGCCACGGTCGCCGACGCCCTCGCGCGGGTCCGCAACCCCGAGCTCACGCCGGCACTCGCCGCCATGGTGTACGTCTGCCGCCCTCCCCTTGAGACGCCGACCGGCCGGCTGCTCGGAGTCGGGCACATCCAGCGGCTCCTGCGCGAAGCCCCGTCAGACCTGGTCTCCGGCGTCATCGACACCGAGCTCGAACCCCTGTGGCCAGAGGCGTCCCTCGAGGAGGTGACCAGCTACCTCGCGACGTACAACCTCGTCGCGGCGCCGATCGTCGACGAAGCCGGGCGGCTCCTCGGCGCGGTGTCCGTGGACGACGTACTCGACCATCTGCTGCCAGACGACTGGCGTGAGCGGTTCTCGGAGGTGACTCGTGGCTCGTGACACACAGCGAGACGGATCCGAGCGCCGGCCGCACGAACGGCCGCCCATCCCCAGAGCCGAACGCCAACGACTGGACATCCCGCGCTCGCCCGCTCGTGGCCCGCGGCTGCGGTACGACCCGGAGCTGTTCGGGCGGTTCGCGGAGGGATTCGCGCGGTTCATGGGGACGGCGCGCTTCATCGGGTACATGACGGTGTTCGTGATCATCTGGGTCGCGATCAACCTGATCGGCATCTTCGGCCTCAAGTGGGATCCGTACCCGTTCATCCTGCTCAACCTGTTCTTCTCGACACAGGCGTCCTACGCCGCGCCGCTGATCCTGTTGGCCCAGAACCGCCAGGAGGCCCGGGATCGCGTGCAGTACGACCAGGACCGGGACATGAGCGTCCGGACGCGGGCCGACATGGAGTTCCTGGCCCGCGAGGTCGCCTCCCTGCGGCTGGCGATGGGCGACGTCGCCACCCGCGACTACCTGCGTTCGGAGCTGCGGTCGCTGCTCGCGGAGTTGGACGGACGCCAGAACCAACCAGCCGAGCCCAGCCGGCAGGGAAGGCCCGGGCCTGTCCCAGCCGACGAACACGACCCGCCTGGATCCGTCAAACCCACCAAGCCGGTCGACACCGCCGAGCCCACCAAACCTGCACCCGACTAGCTGTGGCGCTCGGAATGATCACGTATACGTGGTCATTACCTGCCTCGCATGGTGTCGATGCCATGCAAGGCAGGCAATGACCACGTATACGTGATCATTTCCATTCGCCGCCCACGTCGCGAGACGCGGACCAGGTGGGCCGTAGCATCGTAGGTATGCAGAAGCTTCCCTCGCAGGAGCAGATCCAGGCCGCCCTGGGCGGCGTCCTCGACCCCGAGATCCGCCGGCCGATCACCGAGCTCGGCATGGTCCGCTCGGCCGAGGTACGCCCTGACGGCACCGCGCTGGTCACCGTGCTCCTCACGGTCGCCGGATGCCCGATGCGGGAGACCCTCACGCGCGACGTCACCAAGGCCCTGACCGAGCTCCCCGGCGTCACCGCGGTCGACGTCACCCTCGACGTCATGTCTGCTGAGCAACGGCAGGAGCTCCAGGGACGGCTGCGCGGCGGCGGGCCGGCGAAGGAGAACCCCTTCACCAAGCCCGACTCCCTCACCCGCGTGTACGCCGTCGCCTCCGGTAAAGGCGGTGTCGGCAAGTCCTCGGTGACGGTCAACCTCGCGGTGGCGATGGCGAACCAGGGCCTGAAGGTCGGCCTCCTGGACGCCGACGTCTACGGCCACTCGGTGCCCGCGATGCTCGGGATCGCCGACGTGCGCCCGACCCGGGTCGAAGACATGATCATGCCGGTGCCGGCGTACGACGTGAAGGTCATGAGCATCGGCATGCTGAAGCCGGGCCGCCAGCACGTGGTCGCCTGGCGGGGCCCGATGCTCGACCGAGCGCTCGGGCAGATGCTCTCCGACGTCTACTGGGGCGACCTCGACGTCCTGCTCCTCGACCTGCCGCCGGGCACCGGCGACATGGCGATCTCGGTCGGCCAGCAACTCACGAACGCCGACGTGATCGTGGTGACGACGCCCCAGGAGGCGGCCGCCGAGGTCGCCGAACGCGCGGGCACGATCGCGTCGATGCTGCACCAGAAGGTCACCGGCGTGGTCGAGAACATGTCGTGGCTGCCGTGCCCGCACTGTGGGTCGACGCACCGGATCGATGTGTTCGGCACCGGTGGAGGCACCCGGGTGGCCGCGACGCTGAGCGAGCGACTGGGGTACGACGTACCCCTCCTCGGCGAGATCCCGCTCGACCCGCGGCTGCGTACCGGCGGCGACGCCGGCCTGCCGGTGGTGCTCGACGACCCGGGCGCACCCGCGTCGGAGATTCTTCACGCACTGGCGAAGGAACTCGCCGATCGCCGGCCAAGCCTGGTGGGACGCTCACTCGGCATCACCCCCACCAACGGGCGCTCGTAGGGCGCGCTCACCGCGATCCGGCGACGCCCGGTATGGCTGGTGCCTGAGCGGGAACGCCCAAGGCATGAGCGAGCGTAGCGAGCGAACCATCCAACACAGCGCCATAAATGCCTCATGCGCGCCCGCAGCGAAGCGAGGACGCGCATGAGCAAGCGCAGCGAGCGAACCATCCAACACAGCGCCAAAAGTGCCTCATGCGCGCCCGCAGCGAAGCGAGGACGCGCATGAGCAAGCGCAGCGAGCGAACCATCCAACACAGCGCCAAAAGTGCCTCATGCGCGCCCGCAGCGAAGCGAGGACGCGCATGAGCAAGCGCTTCGATGTGATCGTGATCGGGATGGGGCCGGGCGGGGAGACTGTCGCCCAGAGGCTGATGGCGGCGGGGAAATCTGTCGCCGTGGTGGAGAAGGAACTCATCGGCGGTGAATGCCCCTATTGGGCGTGTATGCCGTCCAAGGCTCTGCTTCGGCCGGTCGAGGCCCGGGCGGAGGCCTCGCACGCGGCGGGGATCAGCACTCCCGCAGTTGACTGGGCAAAGATCCGGAACTACCGCGACATCATTGTCGGCTACCACGACGACAGCAGCCGCGTCGATGCCTACCGCTCGGACGGAGCGACCGTCATCAAGGGCGAGGGCCGGCTCGCCGGGCCCGGACAGGTCACGGTGAACGGCGAGCGGCTCACTGCCGACAACATCATTCTCGCCACCGGGTCGAGGCAGGCCTGGCCGTCCGTCGAGGGACTGGATCAGGTACCCGTGTGGACCAACCGGGAAGCCACCAGCCTGACCGAGATACCTGAACGCGCGCTGCTCATCGGCGGCAGCGCGGTTGGCGTCGAACTCGGCACGTTCCTGTCCCGGATGGGCAGCCGGGTCACGATCGTTCAGCGAGGGCCGCGGCTGCTCGGCCGCGAGGTCCCCGAACTCAGTGAGCTCGTCGCCGCCCGCCTGGTCAAGGACGGCATCGACGTCCGTGTCCGATGTCAGGCGCGCGCGGTCCGACGCGAGGGCCAGGACACGGTGGTCGAGCTCGACGATGGGACCAGCGTGCGCGTCGATGTGGTCGTACTCGCTTCCGGCCGCGCCCTGAGGACTGACCTTGGTCTGGAGTCTGTCGGGGTACGTACTGGAGCCCGCGGCGAGGTTCCCATCGACCAGCACTGTCGGGTCGCGGACGGGCTGTGGGCGGTCGGCGACATCACCGGCGTCGCGCTGTTCACCCATATGGCGTTGTACCAAGGCCGGGTCGTCGCGGACAACATTCTCGGCACACCACACGTCGCGAACTACACCGGAATACCCCGCGTCGTGTTCGCCGAACCCGAGATCGCCGCGGTCGGCCTCACGACCGACGCCGCCCGCCGGCAGGGAATCGACGTCGCCACCGCACAGATCGACCTGCCCAGGTCGATTCGCCGGCCCGAGACGTACGAAACCGAACCGAGCGGCACGCTCGGGCTCATCGCCGACCGGTCGCGGAGGATCCTGGTCGGCGCCTGGGCCGTCTCGCCGCTGGCCGGGGAGTGGATCCACACCGGCGCCCTCGCCGTCCGCGCCCAGCTGCCCATCGACGTGCTGCTGGACGGGATCGCGCAGTTCCCCACCTACAACGAGGCCTACTACGAGGCCGCCGCCGCTCTCGGACTGTGAGGCGATCAGGACGCTCCTCGGACCCGACCAAGCCCCAGGTGGCCATCTCGGAGTGTGAAGACTTTGGGGTGCAATAACCCCCCGAAGTCTTCACACTCTTGCCGAAATTTGCCTTATAGATGGGGCTGCGCTTCGGCGAAGTTGATCAACGGTCCGCAAAACGGGCACTCCCTGCCGTGGGTGTCCGAATTCGGGACCGTTGATCAACTTCGCTCCGGCAACTACAGAAGCCGTCTCCCCATAGGGAATGGCTCCGCTGCCGTGCCCAGCAAGAGCCGGGCGTCCCGACCTCAGCGATCACCCATGCGTTACCTCGTGGTGGCGGGGCGCCGGCGGGCGGGTGCTCGACCCGGCGGCTGGGAGGGCGGCTCGCGACGTGGTAGCGGCGGAGTCGGCAGGCTGATCTCTTCGCCCGGACCGATGGTGACCGGCTGGCCGTGATGGGCGAACTCCAGCGGCTTGCCGCGGAACAGCTGGTAGGTCGCGTGGTCCGCGCTGATCTTGACCCTGATCTGCCTTCCCGCGAAGCGCATCCGAAACGCCAGACCGGCCAGTTGCGGAGGGAGCCGCGGCGCGAAGCTGAGTTGTCCGTGGTGGTCGCGCATCCCACCGAGGCCGGCGACGGTGGCCGCCCAGGCGCCGGCGAGTGAGGCGATGTGGACGCCGCTCGCGACGTTGTGCTGGACGTCGTGGAGGTCGGCGAAGGCCGCTTCACCGAGGTAGTCGTAGGCGAGTTCAAGGTGTCCGACTTCGGCGGCGAGCACCGCCTGCGTCGCGGCCGAGAGTGAGGAGTCGCGGACCGTCCGCGCCTCGTAGTACGCGAAGTTGCGAGCCTTCTGCTCCGGCGTGAACGCATCACCGGCGAGGTGCATCGCGAGCACCAGGTCCGCCTGCTTGACCACCTGCTTGCGGTAGAGATCGACGTACGGGAAGTGCAGCAGCAGGGGATAGCTGTCCGCCGGCGTAGCTTCGAAGTCCCAGTCCGCGTAACAGGTGAAGTCGTCGCACTGCGGATGAACCCCCAGCGCCTCGTCGTACGGTATGGCCATCTTGTCGGCGGCCTTGCGCCACCGGCGAATCTCCGACTCCTCAACGCCGAGCCTGCTCGCCACCTCCGGATGCCGCTCGCACACCGCGACCGCCTCCCGCAGATTCCGGCGCGCCATCAGGTTGGTGTAGACGTTGTTGTTCTTGACCGCGGTGTACTCATCGGGACCGGTGACGCCGTCGATCCGGAAGCCGGTTTGCCGGTCGTGGTGTCCCAGCGACGCCCAGAGCCGAGCGGTCTCGACCAGGAGTTCTGCTCCGAAGTCCACCTCGAACGCGGTGTCGCCGGTCGCGTCGAGGTAGCGGGCGGTGGCGTCCGCGACGTCGGCGTTGATGTGGAACGCCGCGGTCCCGGCCGGCCAGTAGCCAGAGCACTCGTCACCGTCAATCGTCCGCCACGGAAAAGCAGCGCCGGCCTGGCCGAGTTCGCGCGCCCGTACGCGTGCCTTCGGCAGCGTCGAATGCCGCCACCGCAGGACGTCGCGCGCGGCCTGCGGCGTGGTGTACGTGAGGACGGGCAGGACGAAGCTCTCGGTGTCCCAGAAGGCGTGCCCGTCGTATCCGGGGCCGGTCAGCCCTTTGGCCGGAATCGCCCGGGACTCCCCGCGTGCGCCCGCCTGCAGGACGTGGAAAAGCGCGAACCGCAACGCCTGCTGGAGTTCTGGGTCGCCGGCCACCTCGATGTCGGCGGCTTCCCAGAAGTCGTCTAGGTAGTGGCGCTGGTCGTGCTGGAGCCCCTGCCAGCCGATCTGCAGCGCTCCGTCCAGAGCGGCGTGAACCTGCGCCTGTAACGCTGGCGTGGAACGGTGGCTCGACCAGCCGTACGCCAGGTACTTCGTGATCCGCAGGCGTCGGCCCGCCGGGACCATGGCGGTGATGGTGAGCCGTGCGCTGTCCCCGGCGGCTTCGATTCTGGTCCGCAGTTTGTCCGGTGCGTGCACGTGGTGGTCCATCGCGGCGGCCATCCGGAGCCCGGAACGACGCGTGTGATGTCCCAGAACCGCGCGATAGTGAACCGAGGACGCCGCGTCCGGCACCAGAGGGGCTTCGAGCGCGGCCGCTGCGCGGGGGTCCGCGGACGTCTCGGTCGGTTCGTTGGCCAGCAGTTCGGACTGGACGACGAGCTGCAACGGCTCGTCCAGTGCTTCGACCTGGTAGTGGATCGCGGCGATCGCGCGCTGGGTGAACGACACCAGCCGTTCGGACTCGATCCGCACGCGACTGCCGGTCGGCGACTCCCAGTCCGTGCGGCGCCGTAGTGTGCCCGCGCGGAAGTCGATTGTGCGTTCATGCGCCAGTGTGGAGCCATAGCGCATATCGAGCGGCTCGTCCTCCACCAGCAGCCGGATGATCTTGCCGTCGGTCACGTTGACGATCGTCTGACCGTCCTCCGGGTCGCCGTATCCGGTCTCGGCGTACGGCAGTGGCCGGCGTTCGAAGAAGCCGTTGAGATACGTGCCGGGCAGGCCGACCGGTTCACCTTCGTCCAAGGAACCGCGTAGACCGATGTGGCCGTTGGCGAGCGCGAACGTCGACTCGTGGCGCTTGAGCGCGTCGGTGTCCAAGCCATGCCAGCGCAGCCCCCACGGCATCACGTCGTACCCGGGTGCACCGGGGTCAGGCACGTGGGCTGTCATGGCTGGGCCACCAGTTCCGCGAGATCGGACACCACGACGTCGGCGCCGTGGGCCCGCAGGGCGTCGGCGTGCGGTCCTTCCCGGAGCTCCTGGTCGGTACGGTCGACGCCGACCACCAGGCCGAAGCCGCCCGCGTGGCCCGCCTCCACTCCCGCGACCGCGTCCTCGAAGACCGCCGCCGCGGACGGTTCGACACCGAGTGCCTGGGCACCGGCCAGGTACGAATCCGGCGCCGGTTTGCCGCGCAGGTGCCGCTTCGTGATCACCTGCCCGTCGATCCTGGCCTGGACGAACTGGTCGAGATGCGTCGCCTCCAGCACGGCGGCGCCGTTGTTGGACGAGGTGACCACCGCGATCCGCAGCCCGGCCTCCTGGGCCGCCCGCAGATAGCGCACAGAGCCCGGATAAGGCTGCACGCCACGCTCGGCGATGAGGGAACGCAATGCCGCGTTCTTCCGGTTGCCGACGCCATTGACCGTCATCGCCGTCGGAGGATCGTCGGCGGCTCCTTCCGGCAACGTGATCTGCCGCGAGGCGAGAAAATCCCGAACCCCGTCGGCCCGCGGGCGCCCGTCCACATGGTCGAGGTAGTCCTGCTCAGTAAATGGCGCGAATCCCGGCCCTTCACGCTCTTGGAGAAAAGCATCGAAGGTCGCCTTCCAGGCCGCCATATGCAGCTTGGCGGTATTTGTCAGAACCCCGTCGAGATCGAACAGGCAGGCGGTAATACCCTTCGTTAATCCGAGCACAACTTCGACGCTACTCGCCTGGGCGGTTGCGCCGGACGGTTGTACACCGGACCCGGGCAGGTAGGCCCTCCCCGATCAGGGACGTGCGACCCATGCCTTCGTCGGTCCCTTTGTAACAGGCTGTTTTGTGCAGGCGATAAGGCGACAAGTGGAAGCGAGACCCAAGGCACTGGGCCAGGCAACGATGACGGACTTCGACGCACTGTCGGTCAGCACCATCCGCGGGCTGTGTATGGACGCGGTGCAGAGGGCAGAGTCCGGACATCCTGGAACGCCGATGGGAATCGCACCTGTCGCTTATACGCTCTGGCAGAGGTTCCTGCGATTTGATCCGCGGGACCCGATCTGGCCGAATCGCGATCGTTTCGTTCTTTCCGAGGGGCATGCCTCGACGCTGCTCTGGTCACTTCTGCACCTGGCCGGAGTGCGGGCCGTCGACCCCGACTACGAAATACTCGGCACTCCCGCCGTCACGCTGAATGATCTCAAGACGTTCCGCTCGCTTGATTCGCATTGCCCCGGCCATCCCGAATATCGGCTGACCAGCGGCGTGGAGGCCACCACGGGACCACTTGGCCAGGGTGTTGCCATGTCAGTCGGGATGGCGATGGCCAGCCAGTGGCTCGCCGCCCGCTACAACCAAGACGGCCCTTCTCAGGGGTCAGGGGGTCGTCCCCCGGGCAACAAGCAGTTCTCGTTGTTCGACTTCGACGTATACGCAATCGCCGGCGACGGCTGCATGATGGAGGGCATCTCCTCTGAAGCCGCATCGCTCGCGGGTTACCAGAGGTTGTCCAACCTGTGTTGGATCTACGACTCCAACCGGGTGACGATCGAGGGCCATACCGACATCACCTTCACCGAGGATGTCGCCGAACGATTTCTCGCGTACGGCTGGAACGTCACGACGGTCGCGGACGCGAACGATCTCGAGATGGTCGCGCGTGCCTTGCAATCGTTCAGGGCCGAGCACAGCAGGCCGACGCTGATTCTCGTACACAGCCATATCGGCTACGGCTCGCCGTTGGAGGATTCACCGAAGGCACATGGCGCACCCCTGGGCGCGGAGGCAGTTCGCGCGACCAAGCGAACGCTCGGCCTACCAGAAGACGTCGAATTCTGCATCCCTGACGGCCTGTACGACTGGTTCGAGAGCGGCATCGGCGCTCGAGGCGCGACAGCCCGGGCCGCCTGGGAGGCGAAGTTCAAGGAGTACGCGAACTCCTTCCCCGAGCTGGCCGACGAGATCGAGCGAATGCAGCGCCGCGAGGTGCCGCCGGGTTGGGACGCCGACCTTCCGGTGTTCTCTCCTGATCCGAAAGGCGTCGCGACCCGCACCTCGTCCGGTGAAGTGCTGAACGCCGTCGCCCGGAACCTGCCGTGGCTCGTCGGCGGGTCGGCTGATCTCACCCCGTCGACGAAGACCTGGCTGCAGGTCGACGGTGGGGCGGCGTTCGCGCCCGAGAACCGTGGCGCGCGCAACGTCCACTTCGGGGTTCGCGAACACGCGACGGCCGCGATCGCGAACGGCCTGGCGGTGTCGAAGATCCGGCCGTTCTGGTCGGGATTCCTGATCTTTTCCGACTACGCGCGTGCCGCGATCCGGATGTCGGCGTTGATGGAGGTGCCCGTCATCCACATCTTCACCCACGACTCGATCGGTGTCGGCGAGGACGGTCCGACCCATCAGCCGGTTGAGCAGCTCGCGTCGCTGCGCGCGATGCCTGGACTCCTGGTATTCCGGCCGGCCGACGCCAACGAGGTGGTCGAGGCCTGGCGGGTGATCGGTTCCCTGCGCCGGGAGCCGGCGGCGCTCGTGCTGACTCGGCAGGCCGTTCCGACGTTCGACCGTACGCAGTTTCACAGTGCCGAGGGCCTCGCGCGCGGTGCGTACGTCCTCGCAGATCCACCGGATGGCGGTCAACCGGACGTACTGTTGCTCGCCACCGGATCGGAGGTGGCACTCGCCCTCTCGGCACGGGAGGAGCTCGCCCGTGACGGCATCGCCGCGCGGGTGGTGAGCATGCCGTGCTGGGAGCTCTTCGACCGGCAGCCGGCCGAGTATCGCGATGCCGTCCTTCCACCGGACGTCACCGCCCGCGTCGCGATCGAGCAGGCGTCGGACCTCGGCTGGGACCGCTACGTCGGTCCCGGTGGCGCCGTCATCGGCATGCACACCTTCGGCGCCTCCGCACCGCTGAAGCAGCTGCTCGGAAAGTTCGGCTTCACCCCCGACCGGGTGACCGAAACCGCCCGCGCCGTGGTGGAAATGGCCCAAGCGGATCGAAGGGGCTGACCATGATGACCACAGCCGCCACTCGACAACTCCACGAGCGCGGCCAGAGCCTGTGGCTGGACAACATCACCCGCCAGATGCTCGACACCGGACAGATCCAGCACTACATCAACGAGTACTCCATCACCGGACTCACGTCCAATCCGTCGATCTTCGACAAGGCGATCGAGTCCGGCTACTACGACGACGCGATCCGCGCCGCGGCAACTCCGACCCGCACGCATGAGGATCTCTTCTTCGAGCTGGCGATCGAGGATCTGCGGCGGGCCGCGGATCTCTTCCTGCCCATCCACGAACGCACCGATCGCGTGGACGGCTGGGTGTCGCTGGAGGTCTCGCCACTACTCGCGTACGACACCGATGCGACGATCCAGGCCGCGAAGACCTTGCACGCCAGGGCCGGCCGGCCCAACCTGCTCATCAAGATCCCCGGCACGAAGGAAGGCCTTCGGGCCGTCACCGAGTGCGTCGCGGCCGGCATCCCTGTCAACGTCACCTTGCTCTTCTCCGCCGACCACTACCGCGCCGCCGCCAGCGCCTACGTCGACGGTGTGGAGCGCCGGGTCGAGCAGGGCCGCGATCCCGCGGTCGGCTCGGTGGCGTCGGTGTTCATGTCCCGCTGGGACGTGGCGGTCGCCGACCAGGTGTCCGCTCAGAGTCCTCTCCAACCCCAGGCGGGCTCCGCCCGCCTGTCCCCGCCCCCATCCCTGAAAGACCAGCTCGGCCTGGCGGTCGGGCTGGACACCTATCGGGCGTACCGGCGGTTCCTCGACTCCGACGCCATGCAGCGGCTGGACAACTACGGCGCCCGGCCGCAACGGCTGTTGTGGGCGAGTACCCGTACCAAGGACCCGGCGGCGTCGGACACGCTCTACGTGCATGGGTTGGCCGCTCCGTTCACGATCGACACGATGCCGGACACCACGCTCGAGGCGTTCCACGACCACGGCAAGGTGGGCGAGCCGATGCCGGCCGATGGCGGGGCGTGCGACGTGATGCTCAGTCACTTCGCCGATGCGGGCGTCGATGTTGTCGCGCTCGCCGAAAGGCTTCAGCGAGAGGGCGCGCAGGGGTTCGTCGCATCGTGGAACGACCTCCTGGCGCGGATCTCTGCGCAACGCGCCGCGCTTTCCTGCTGACCGAAAGGACCGAGCGGACCAGAATTTCGGGAGGACGACGATGGCCACCGACACACCCATGCAACTCGGCATGATCGGGCTCGGCCGGATGGGCGGCAACCTGGTCCGGCGGCTGCTGCGGGACGGCCACCGGTGCGTCGTGTATGACCGCAGCGAGCGCGCCGTCCAGGAGCTCGCCAGCGAAGGCGCGGTCGGGACGGCCACCCTCCAGGAGTTCGTGGCCGCGCTGGACAAGCCGCGGGCGATCTGGCTGATGGTGCCGGCCGGGGTCGTGCAGTCCATGCTCGACCAGTTGGTCGGGCTGCTCGAACCCGGCGACATCGTGGTCGACGGCGGCAACTCTTACTACCGCGACGACATCACCCGGGCGAAACAGCTTGCTGAGCAGCAGATCCACTACGTCGACTGCGGGACCTCCGGCGGTGTCTGGGGCCTCGAGCGTGGCTACTGCCTGATGATCGGTGGCAGCTCCCAGGCCGTCCAACGCCTGGATCCGGTCTTCGCCACCATCGCCCCCGGGGCGGGCAGCGCGGTTCGCACCCCCGGACGCACCCGGAACGGAACCGCCCCCGAGGGCTACCTGCACTGCGGCCCCAATGGTGCCGGCCACTTCGTCAAGATGGTCCACAACGGGGTGGAGTACGGCATGATGGCGTCGATCGCCGAAGGGCTGTCCATCCTCCAGCACGCCAACATCGGTAAGAAGGATCGCCCCGTCGACGCGGAAACCGCGCCACTGCGCGACCCCGAGGCCTATCAGTACGACATCGACGTCGCCGAGGTTGCCGAGGTCTGGCGGCGCGGCTCGGTCATCGGTTCGTGGCTCGTCGACCTGGTCTCCGACGCGCTCGCCCGCTCACCCCAGCTCGAAGGCTTCCGCGGCAAGGTTTCCGACTCCGGCGAAGGCCGGTGGACGGTGATCGCCGCGATCGAGGAGAGCGTGCCGGCCGCGGCCATCACGGCTGCCCTCAACGAACGCTTCGAGTCGCGCGGACTCGGCCACTTCGCCGACGCGGTGATGTCCGCGATGCGGAGCGAGTTCGGCGGCCATGCCGAGAAGGGCGCAGGGCAACAGAAGGGCGGGGAAGTTCATGGGACAGGAACGCGTTGACGCGATGGTCATCTTCGGCGCGACCGGAGATCTGGCCAAGCTGGAGACCTACCCGGCCCTGGTCAGCCTGGTCGAGCGGGGCGCCCTGGACGTTCCCATCATCGGGGTCGGGCACCGCGAGTGGCAGGCAGAGCAGCTCCGCGAGTACGCCACGGCGTCGCTGACCCGCAACGGCATCGATCCGCGGAGCCGACCGGCCGAGCGGATGCTGAGCCTGCTCGACTACGTGAGCGGCGACCTCAACGACGACAGCACCTACCAGGCGATCTCGGACCGGCTCGGCGCCCGCAGGCGCACCCTTTTCTACCTGGAGGTGCCAGCCCAGCTGTTCGAACGCATCACTCACGGGATCGCGGCGGTCGGGCGCGAGCGCGATGCGCGGATCATGGTGGAGAAGCCGTTTGGCACCGACCTCGCAAGCGCGCAGGAACTCAGCGCCACCATGCACAAGGTGTTTCCCGAGGACGCGATCTTCCGCGTCGACCACTGGCTCGCGCTCGAATCGCTCGAGAACATTCTGTACGTACGCTTCGCCAACGCCATCCTCGAGCCATTACTCAACCACCGGTACGTCGAGAGCATCGAGATCACGATGGCGGAGGACTTCGGCGTATCCGACCGGGGACGGTTCTACGATCAGACCGGCGCGATCCGCGACGTGTTACAGAACCACCTGCTCCAACTGCTGGTCAGCGTCATCGCCGACGAGCCGAGCCACGGCGTGCGGACCTGGCGTCACCAGCGGACCCGCGCGATGCAGCAGCTACGGCCACTAGGACCGGGTGATGTGGTCCGTGGCCAGTATGCGGGCTACCGCCAGGTCGATGGTGTGGCGCCGGACTCGACGGTGGAGACGTTCGTCGGCGTTCGACTGACCTCCGACGCGCCGCGATGGTCCGGCGTACCCATCTACGTTCGGGCCGGCAAGTGCCTGCCGGTGACCGCGACCGAGGTCACCATCAGATTCCGCCCACCAGACCGGAACGTCTGCGGCATCGAGAACTTCCGCGGAGTGAACGAACTACGGTTCCGTGTACGCCCGGAAACGGCGGTGGCCCTCACTCTGGCCGGCAAGAAACCCGGCATTGCCGCCCAATCCCAGACCGAGGAGCTCAACTTCGCTCAGCAACCAGGACTGGACCCGCGCCCTTACGACCGGCTGATCGGTGCCGCCCTCGAGGGTGATGAGATCTACTTCGCCCGTGAGGAGTCTGTGGAAGCCGCCTGGAGGATCATCGACCCGATCCTCGGCGATGTCGTTCCGATCTCGGCGTACCAACCGGGCAGCTGGGGCTCTTCGGAAGCGGACAGCCTCCTGCCCGGCGGCGAGACCTGGCACAACCCGATCGGATAGGCAAGCGGCCGGTGTCAGGTCGCCTCGAGGTCGAAGCGCGGCCGGTCAGAGCGGCGCTCCGTCGCGGAATCGGCGTCCGAGTCGTCGTCGCCGGACTTCGCCTCGGCGTCCTCAGGTGATGTGACCTTGTCGGGCGCGCGATCGGTCTCGCCGGCATCGCCGGCATCGCCGTCCGCGGTCGCGTCCTTACCGTTGACCTGACTCGTGCCGTTGGCGGACCCGTTCGCTGATCCGTTGGCTGAGCCGTTGACCGCCTTCGTGGAGTCCTTGTCGCCGTCGAGGTCGACGCGGAGGTCATCACGCAGGTCGAGGTCGCGATCGATGCGCAGGTCGTCCTCATCGATGCCGTCGAGCACGTGCTTGCGGATGAAGGACCGGGGGTTGAGGTCGCGGATGTCGAGGTCCTCGAACTCCGGTCCCAGCTCGCGCGTCAGCTCTCGCCGCGCGTTGGTGGCCATGGACCGCACCTGACGCAGTCCGCGGGCGGCCTGCCGCGCGATGTCAGGTAACCGGTCAGGCCCGAAGATGAACAGTGCGGCAATCGCCAGCACGAGAAACTCCGGGACACCGATGTCGAACACGGGCCCAGAGTAACCCCCCTTGCGCCACTCTGCGGAGGGCCGGCCTTCGCAGGTCCTCCGCCGGTCATGTCGCGTTGTCGCTTCAGCCGAATCGAGATGGTGGGGTTCCAGCCCGACTGGTCACGCTCCGCGTTCATCGTGTGCTTGCGTGCAAGAAGACGTGCTTCGCGTCCGCCACCGTTGGGGCACGAAGGGATGTGCCGGTCCGGAACGGCTTGACCTCAAGCTTGGTTGAGGTCCCAGGGTGATCTCCATGAGTGCAGACCTCGACACACCGACCGGCGCGGCCGAGATCGACACGATCAAGCAGGTGATCGCTACCGTCGAGCACGCCCAGAACAACGAGCTTCCCGACGAGTTCCTCAGCCTGTTTCGGGCCGACGCCATCTGGACGACGGGTGGTGGCAAGCGCCTCTTCGGCCGCGATGCGATCGCGGCATTCACCCGTCAGGTGCTTCCTGGTGGGATGCGGGGCCTGACGGTCACCTTCGAGCTGGAGCATGTGCTGTTCATTCGCCCCGACGTCGCCGCCGTCAAGGTGCGCCAGGTGTACCAAACACCCGACGGGCCGGACGTGGGCACTCCGCTGTGGGTCATGGCCAAGGAGGACGGGCAGTGGCTTCTGACTGCCTGCCAGAACACCGGCGTGCTCGACGACGAGGAGGTGTCGCCGGATCGTCCGATCTTCGGAACCAGCGAGTGAGGCCAGAACTCACCGGCAGAACCAACGGGCCGCGAACTCCTCAGTCGATCAGCCGGTCTCCTTGCCGAGCGTGACGATGACCTTACGTTGCTCGCCGTCGCGCTGGTACAGAAGCTCGACCCGTTGCCCGGGGAGGTGACTGCGAATCTGCACGATGAGGTCGTCGGCGCCAGTGACCTTGTGGCCGTTGATGACGGTCACCAGGTCGCCCATCCGCAGGCCAGCTCCCGACGCGGCGCTGCCCGGCTGGATCTCGCCGAGCCGAGCGCCCGGACCCTTGTAGCGGACATCCACGACCGCGCCGATCACCGGATAGACGGCGCGGCCCGTGCTGATGAGCTGGTCAGCGGTCCGTCTGGCTTGGTTCATCGGGATGGAGAAGCCGAGGCCGATGCTCCCCTGCTGCTCGTCCTCACTGAACGGCCCCTGCGTACCGATCGTCGCGATCGCGGAGTTGACGCCGACCACCTCCGCGCGCAGGTTGACCAGGGGCCCACCGGAGTTGCCCGGGTTGATGGCCGCATCGGTCTGAAGGGCGTTGATGAACGACATCTCGGTCTCTCCACCGCCCGCGGTGACGGGGCGGTTGCGGGCACTCACGATGCCGGTGGTGACGGTGCCCGCAAGGCCCAGCGGAGACCCGAGCGCCACCACCGGCTCGCCGACCTTGACCTGATCGGAGTTGCCGAGCGCCACCGGCTTGAGGTTCAGGACGCCCCTGACCCGGATCACGGCGAGGTCGTACGTCGGACTGCGTCCCACGATGGTGGCCGGAGCCTCCTGGCCGTTCTGGAATCCCACCTTGATCGAGCCACCGCTGGCCGCGGGGGCGACGACGTGGTTGTTGGTGAGGATGTAGCCGTCCTTGCGGATCACGAATCCCGACCCGCCCGTGTTGCCCTGGGACGCCGTCACCTTGATCTGGACCACGCTCGGGAGGAGGGCCCGCGCCACCGTGGAGACGTCCTGAGGTTTGGGGAACGCTGACGCGGTCGAGCCCAGGTCGTCATCGATGGGCGCCGGCGTGGTCGAGATCAGTGCGGGTCCGAACCGCAACGTCGCGAGGACTCCGGCGCTGGCACCCAGGGCGCCCGCCACGAGCGCCAGCGTGATCCCCAGCGCGACCAGGACGCCCCGGCGCGGGAACCGCCGGGAGGAGTCGCGGTCACCGCTACCCGGCGTGACCCCGAAGGGCACGTTCGGAGGTCCCGGCTGTCCGGCACCGGGAGCGGGATGGGCCCACGTCGGCGGTGGTTCGAAATCGGGGCGCTCAGCCGGGTAGCCGAAGCCCCGCCCAACCATCCGTTGCGGAGGAAGGTGGTGTGGATGCCGCACGCCGAGGGGAGGTTGTTCGTGAACCTGGGAATTGGGTACATGAGGGGCGCCTGGCACCATGCGCCGCGCGGAGGGAGACGCCGCGCCGTCCGGCGGAGCTGGTGTGCCGTCCCGTCGGGCCTCCGGCCCCTCGCGTCGCTCGGTCATACGGCCCAGCCTTTCCCTCGTCACACCCGAAGTGGCGCCGCCCCATTGCGCAACCCGTCAGTCGAAGGGATTCAACCAGGACACCATCCGAGACATCCCGCGGTCCAGCCGTTGTGCAAGACCGGTCCCAGCTCGCCCGGGATCTTTGTGCGGAAAAGCCGCGAGCACCGCATCCAGACCTTGGGGCGTATCGCAGACAACGGTGTAAATCATGCCGTTGTCCGCCCAGACCGCGTACGAGGACAAGCCGTACCGGACGTACACCTCGCCGCCGCCAGCGCGCCGGCTGAACCCGTCGAGCGACGAGGCGTCCAAGCTGCCGCGCTGCTGGAAGACCGAGGCGGTGCTGAGCCCGTCGGAGTACGACAGGTGGAGGGTCGACGCGGGAGTGCTCCGGCGGACGTCGTACAACCTGAAGCCGCTCGGGAGTACCTGGTCACAGCAGGTCCAGCCCTCGGCCCGTAACGCGGCGTACTCGGCCGGCGGGACCAGGTCTCCGTGGTCGGTCGCCAGCATCGGCGGCAGATGCGACACGAAGCGTCCGGGCTCGAAGCTGACGTCCACGAACGCGCTGGCCCGCTGGAGCACCCCGCCGGGGGCGTACAGCTCGCGCCGGAGCAGTAGCGCGTGCTTCTCGTCGATCCAGAATCTCGCGGCCACGGAGCCATCCCGCCGCGCTGCCTCCACGACCACCGCGGACCGGCCGGCCGAGGTCGCGCGGCCGGCGAGGCGGACGGCATAGGACTGCGCGAGCACGTCCAGACCGCCGGCTCCGGCACGGTCAGTGTCGCTCTGACCCGTCGCCTGGACCGTCCAGGAGCCCTGGGTGACGAAGGCTTCGGACGCGTCCGCGGCCGCGCCTCGGGCGCGCACGACGGTGCCGTGGCCGGGGATGTTGGTGACGTCGACGAGCTCGGAGGTGCTGCCCGCCTCGCTCCATACCGCGACGAACTGCGTCCCGGAGTAGGACATGTCCTGTGCGGCGGCGGCCGCTCGGCGCAGCGCCGCCAGGGCGCGCGGCTCGTCCGGGCCCCCGGCGCGCTGGTCAGGATCGTCGGGCGCCCGGTCAGGGAGCCGGCCGCCAGCGAGGTCACCGGTCTTGTTGGCGAGGGCACCGTCGGCGAGACCGCTGGTGAGGAGCAGCCCGGCCAGTACGACAAACGCGACGAGCCGCACCGGTGTTGAGGACACGGCGGATCTCACCGCGTCTCACCGCCCGGCCGGTAGCTCGAGAAGGCTTCGCTCGAAGGACGCGCTGACCGCGCCCGGGTCCGAAAGGGGAAGGTTGGACACGGTCTCGGCGTGCTCGATGGAGTACTGGCGTACGGGCGGAACGACGGTCACCTCGGTGGTGGGCGCGTCACCTCCGGCCATGAACGCCGCCCCGAACGCCACCCCCGCGATGGCCGCGACGCCGGCCACGCCCACGCCTACCCGGCGGTGCAGGCGCCGCTGCCGGCCGGGCGCCACCAGGGAAGTTGCCCGGCGAGGGCGTCTCGAACCCGGCTGGCCGGGCGGCCCGCTCGCCAGGGGCGCAGGGACTCCACGGACCGGGGCGTTTCGGCCACGCGTCACGGAGAGTTGCGCCGGAGCCCCGCCAGACTCGGCGACACGGAGCAGGTTGGCGTGCAGGCTGGTTGAGGGGCGCGGCTCCGGCATGCCTGACAACAACGCCTTGACACGGCGCTCGGTATCGACAGCCGCGCGACACTCGTCACAGTGCGCGAGATGAGCGAGGAGTCGATCCCGGGCCTCGTGGTCGAGTTCTCCGTCGACAAGTGCGGACAGTCGGGCGTGGTCGTGACTCACCACGCCTTCCCTCCCCCACCCCCGGCCGGTTGGGCAGCCGGGTGCGACTCGGAATCGCGCTGGTCGTCGTCGGCGACCTTCGCCGGCAGCACCCCAGCCTGGCCCGACTCGTGTGGCCTGGCGGGCATGCGGTGGGCGAGCGCCTCGCGGAGTTGGGACCGGCCACGGTGAATCCGGCTACGGACAGTGCCCAACTTGACGCCGAGTGTCGCGGCGATCTCTTCGTACGAAAGCCCCTCGATGTCGCACAGCACCACGGCCGCACGGAACTCCGGCGGCAGCGCCTCCAGCGCCGCCTGGATGTCGGCGTCGAGATGCCGGTCGTCATAGGCCTCGGCCGGGCTCGGCTCAGATCCGGGCAGCCGCTCGGGTGCGTCCTCGGGCAGCGCGTCGAACCTGATGCGTTGGCGACGCCGAGCGAGGTCGAGGAAGAGGTTGGTCGTGATGCGGTGCAGCCAGCCCTGGAACGTGCCCGGCGTGTAGGTCGACAACGAACGGAAGACACGGACGAAGACTTCCTGGGTCAGGTCTTCGGCGTCGTGCCGGTTGCCCGTCAGGCGGTAGGCAAGACGGTAGACCCGGGAAGAGTGCGTACGGACGATCTCGTCCCAGGACGGGGGCGCCCAGGCCTCTGCCGGCACAGTGCCTACAAAGTCCTCAGCCACCGGACCACCTCCCCGCATCGCCACCAGTGTCGCTTGTGGCAACCACTGGTCTACCACCACCTGCCCGCCGAATCAGCAACGACTCCGTCAGGCGTCCACCGGATCTGTTCGGCGGATGCTTTCATTCTCCCCAACGCACGCCCAAAGTGACTCAGTTCCGCCCCTGGTCTTAGCCCCTTCTTAGAAACTTCCAAGGTCAGGGATCACCCTGACCTGTGGCCCGTCCTGGGCACCCTGCCGGCAGGGTCGTCCGTCCCGGACCTGGCCGAGAGCAACCAATATCGTCCTGACCAGGAGTAAGGCCCGAATCTTGCGCGAAAGGGCACTAGTCTTTGGTGACGGAATGTGTCCGGCCGCCGGACACATTCCATGAATCGGGACGAATCGCCCCCAACACAAGCACAGGGCCTGACGAAGGAGGTAGCCATCTCCACCGGGATGAAGCCCGCTACCTGGTCATATGCCGAAACGTTCATCGTCGAGGACGACGTCCTCTCGCGGGCAAGGGCGCGCGGCGCCGAAGTCGGGGCGATGCCAATCGGCCAGGGCGGCGGAGCCGCCCTTCGCTTCCTCGCCGCCGTCCTAGGCGCCAAGACCGTTGTCGAGATCGGCACGGGCTGCGGGGTCTCCGGCATCTGGCTGTTGCGCGGCATGCGGCCCGACGGCACCCTCACCAGCGTCGACATCGAGGCCGAGCACCAGCGACTGGCGCGCGAGTCGTTCGCCGAGGCGGGCATCACCTCACAGCGCACCCGCCTGATCCTCGGCCACGCCCTCGACGTCCTGCCGCGGCTCACGGACGGCGCGTACGACCTTGTCTTCTGTGACGGTGACAAGAAGGAGTACCCCGACTACTACGAGGAAGCTCTGCGGCTCCTCCGGCCGGGCGGCGTGGTGGCGATCGACAACACTCTCTGGCACGACCGGGTGCCCGACCCCGCACAGCGCGATCCTCAGACGGTCGCGATCAGGGAGCTCGGCAAGCGCATCCAGGACGACGATCGGGTCATGCCGGTGCTTCTCCCGGTCGGCGACGGCCTCCTCTGCGCGGCCAAGCGCGGCTGAGCACGGGTAGGCCGGGCGCCGATCACGGGTGACGGGAACGGCGATCATGCGTCGGGCACGCGTTGCCCCTTGCCCAGGACCGTGATGCCGTTCGCGCTCACCGTGAAGCCGCGTTCCCGGTCGAGCTCCGGGTCCACGCCGATCTGTGCACCCGGCGGCACGGTGATGTTCTTGTCGAGGATGGCGTTGCGGATGACCGCCCCCGGGCCGATCACGGTGCCGTCCATGATGACCGAGCTGTCGACCCGCGCGTCCCGAAGGACCCGGACGCCGGGAGAGAGTACGGAGTGGCCGACCTGCCCGCCGGCGATGACCGACCCCATCGACAGGATCGACTCAGTGGCATGGCCGCCTTCGACGAGCTTGGCGCCGGGGTACTGCGGGAAGCTCGTATAGATCGGCCATTCCAGGTTGTAGAGGTTGAAAACCGGATCGCTCGACACGAGGTCCATGTGGGCTTCGTGGTAGGAGTCGAGCGTTCCGACGTCCCGCCAGTAGCTCCGGTCGCGGTCCGTCGCCCCGGGGACCTCGTTGTCGGCGAAGTCGTAGACGTGCGCGTCACCCTTGTCGGTCAGCATCGGGATGATGCTGCCGCCCATGTCATGCACCGAGCCCTCGTCGTCGGCGTCCATCCGCAGGGCGTCGAGGAGCGCGTCGGTAGTGAAGACGTAGTTGCCCATGGACACGAACGTCTCGTCGGGGCTGTCCGGGAGTCCGGGTGGGTTCGCGGGCTTCTCGAGGAACGCCTGGATCGTACGCCCATCGGGCCCGGTCTCGATCACTCCGAACGACGAGGCCTCCCGCCGCGGCATCCGGATCCCGGCAACGGTCACGCCGGCCTGGGACTCGATGTGGGCATCCACCATCTGGGAGACGTCCATGCGGTAAACGTGGTCGGCGCCGAACACGATCACATAGTCGGGCTGGTCGTCGTAGATCAGGTTGAGGGACTGATAGATCGCGTCCGCACTCCCCTGGAACCACCGCGGCCCCAACCGCTGCTGCGCCGGCACCGGCGTGACGAAGTTGCCCAGAAGCGTCGACATCCGCCAGGTGAGCGAGATGTGCCGGTCGAGTGAATGCGATTTGTACTGCGTCAGGACGCAGAGCCGGCGGATCCCACCGCTCACGAGGTTGGACAGCACGAAGTCGATGAGGCGGTAGGTGCCACCGAAGGGCACGGCAGGTTTCGCCCGGTCTGCCGTCAGGGGCATCAGGCGCTTTCCCTCGCCGCCGGCGAGGACGATCCCGAGTATTCGTGGGTCCTTCCCCATGCCCGCACCATAGTCCTCAGACGTTTCTCGCGCGTCACAATGGGCAGCATGCCGAAGCTGGTCGCTCCCACCACCGATGTCCACGCGTCGTTCCTTCAGGCCATGACGGAGTTCCAGGCCGAGGGACGCGGCGGAACCGACGACACCACGATGGTCGGCCGGGAGACACGGGAGTACTCAAACGTCTGGGAGACCCCGGACGGGTTCGCGGTGTACGTCGCCGACCTACGGAAGGCCAGCCTGGAAGAAACCCCGCGGCCGAATGGGTTCGTGCCGTCCACCACGCTGTGGTTCGTCGAGGAGCACACCTACTTCGGCCGGCTGGCGATCCGGCACCGGCTCACGCCGTTCCTTCTCGAGGTGGGCGGCCACATCGGTTACGACGTACGCCCGACCGCCCGGCGCCGCGGTCACGCGACGGCCATGCTGCGAGGCGCGCTCCCGGTGGCGCACGATCTCGGCATCGACTCGGCCCTCGTCACCTGCGACACCGACAACGTGGGATCCCGCAAGGTGATCGAGGCATGCGGCGGAGTGCTCGAGGACGAGCGCTCGGGCAAGCTGCGCTACTGGGTGCCGACCAGCTGACCGCTGTCAGCGATCTGGGCCGGCGCCGGGACGCCGACCGGTCAGCCGCTCGCGTCGAGGTGCGCGAGGAGCCGCTTCGGGGCGACGGTGCGGTAGGCGTCCTCGACGATCTCGGACACCCGGTCCCAGTCGACCTCGACGTCGAGATAGACCCCGAGCCAGCCGCGGTGACCGACGTACGGCGGCCGGAAGAACGCCTCCGGCTCCTGGTCGACGAGCATGGCCTGGACCCCGTCGGGTGCGGCGCACCAGAAGCCGAGCCGGTCGCTGTGGTGGTAGTTGGCGTACATCACGAAGGCCTTCCGGTCGCGGACGAACCAGGTCGGCTCACCGTGGCTCAGCCGCTCGGTGACCTCCGGCAGGGACAGGCAGATCGGGCGCAGCCGTTCGAGCGGGTCCTTCACCATTGGCCGATGATGGCACGATCGGCAGAATTCTGGACACGGACGGGCTGGCGGCTGCGGTCAGGCGCAATAGAGTCCGGGTATGCGCGTCGCCTTGCTCACGCGGGAGTTCCCGCCGGACGTCTACGGCGGTGCCGGCGTCCACGTCGACTACCTCAGTCGCGAGTTGACGTCGCTCGTCGATCTTGACGTGCACTGCCTTGGCGCCCAGCGGCCGGACGCGACCGCCCACTCCGAGGACGACCCGCGCCTTGCCGGCGCCAACCCCGCGCTGCGGATCTTCGCGGCCAACCTCGAGATGGCGGCACAGGTGGGCGTCGCGGACCTGGTGCACTCCCACACGTGGTACGCCAACCTCGCCGGCCAACTCGCGAAGCTCCTCCACGGGATCCCGCACGTCATCACCGCGCACTCGCTCGAACCCCGACGCCCCTGGAAGTCCGAGCAACTCGGCGGCGGATACCGCCTGTCCTCCTGGGCAGAGGAGGCGGCGTACGCGAGTGCTGACGCCGTGATCGCGGTGAGCAGCGCGATGCGGGCGGATGTGCTGGCGTGCTACCCCGCCGTCCCGCCGGAGCGCGTCCACGTGATCCCCAACGGCATCGACACGCTCGTGTACGCGCCCGACCCCCAGACCGACGTCCTCGAACGGCTCGGCATCGACCCGGGCCGACCGTCCGTGGTGTTCGTCGGGCGGATCACCCGGCAGAAGGGCGTCACCCACCTGCTCCGCGCGGCCACGTCCTTCGATCCGGCGGCCCAGCTCGTCCTGCTCGCCGGAGCTGCCGACACACCGGAGCTCGCGCGGGAGTCCGCCGCCGCCGTCGAGCATCTTCGTTCTACCCGGGACTCCGTCGTCTGGGTCCAGGAGATGCTGCCCCGAGGCGAGGTGATCCAGGTGCTCTCGCACGCGACCGTCTTCTGCTGCCCCTCGATCTACGAGCCGCAGGGCATCGTCAACCTGGAGGCGATGGCCTGCGAGACGGCCGTCGCCGCGAGTGCGGTCGGCGGGATCCCGGAGGTGGTCGTCGACGGCCAGACCGGCCTCCTCGTCGACTACGCCGAGAACGATGCCGGCGGGTTCGAACGCGGACTGGCCGAGGCCGTCAACGCGCTCATCGCCGACCCGGCGCGGGCGAGGGCGCTCGGCAAGGCCGGTCGCGAGCGCGCCGTACTCCATTACGGCTGGGACGCCATCGCCCGGCGTACGGTCGAGGTCTACAGCTCCGTGCTCTAGAGCCCGCGCCCCTATCCGCGCGACCTCTAAGACGGACCAGACCAGGGATGATCCGTCGCCGCTCGCCACCGGGTCGAGCGGCGACGGATCATTCTGGTTGCGGGCGACCTACGGCCGGCACGCACACTCGCGGTGCTTGAGTGTTGCCCCACGCGTCGTCCGCCGCCGCCTCGACGCAGACGTACCCTCCCGCGGCTGCGATCGAAACCCGCGGGAGGGTACGTCGACTTGGAGGTCGCGCGGACCTCTTATCGAGTTATCGAGCTGCGGCTCCGCTGTCGGATGCGACCGCGTACGCGCGGATGATCGTCTGCTCGGCCGTGTTGCCCTTCGTGTCGGTCGCCTTCGCGCGGAGCGAGACGTACTTCGCCCCGGACTTCGGCGTGACCACCAGGGCGAGCCAGCTGCCGTGCCCGGCGGGGAACGCCGGCGCCTCCTGCCAGGACTTACCGTCGTCGACCGACACCTCGACGGTCAGGCTCGCTGCGTGGCCGGCCTTGGAGCCCGCCTGGCGTTCGATGGTCACCGGGACCACCGCGATTCGTCCGTCGTGGTTGCGGTTGTCCTGGTCGAGCCGGGGACTGAACCGGATCGCCGACAGCGGCAGCGGCTCGGGTTCCTCGCCACGCACGTGCCCGGACCTGAAGGTCCAGGCCGCCTCGACCCGCGTCGAGAACGGCGAGTACGACGGCCTGGTGGCGCTCGTCTCCAACCGGAACGTCCCCTTCGCGGCGGGTACCTTCACGTCTTCGACGAGACCAGGGGATTCGGAGCTCGCGACCTTCCTGCCGTCGCGGTAGAGCGTGGTCGACGCCTTGTCGGTGAGGGAGTACCCCGCGTGCCCGGCGCCGTCGGAGAACACCGGGATGCTCGCGAAGATCACGTCGCCGGAGCGGTCCGCCCAGGAATAGCCGCTCCTCGGGAACGCCGTTCCGAACGCCGCGGCGTTCCACTGCTCCTTGTACGCCCGGCCAGCACGGTAGGTGCGCTCAGTGGAGGAGAGCTGTGTCTGGTCGGACGGCCAGCCTTCCTCGTCCAAAACGAACTCGCTGAACAACGTCGACCACGCCACGCCGCGCACCTCCAGATAGCTCGTGACCGTGCGCGGCAGGGCGAGGGCGAGACCGGTGGACCAGCCGCCGGTGCCCTCGGGCGAGGTCGCGAACATCACCCGGTTGCCCTTGCGTCCCGGTAGCTGGCGAGCGAACTTCGAGCTCAGCTTGGCCAGCTCACGGTCCTTGACGGAACGCTGGAACCCGGTGAAGAACCGGCCCTTCTCGGTGTCGAGAAGTCCGTAGAAGTACGGGCTGTTCTCGAAGTCCTCCTTGGGTCCCGGCTCGGCCCACTGGCTGCCGAGACGGCTGGTCATGTCCTTCGTGGAGACCCGCGGGCCGAGGTGGCCGGCGTACACCCCATCGAAGTTGAGGAGCAGGAACGACGAGGAGAGCCCGCCGTCGACGCTGCGCCGGTCATAGCCGAGGTCAACCAGTGCCGGCTGGGCCGACCTGCGTTGGACGGTGGTCCGCACCGGGTCCGCCGTGCGGGCGTCGGCGACGACGGTCACGTCCTTGGTGACCATGAGCCGCGGCTGCACGAGGATCGTGGCGGACTCTTCGTTCTCGTCCATGAAGTCGGACTCCAGGAGGTACTCACCCTTCGGAAGTCGCAGCTTCGTCACGCCGTCCACCGTCACCGGGAACTCCCAGGCGTTGACGTCGATGCCGTAGAGCATGTCGAACACGGCATCGGACGACTTTCCCCGGCGGTCGAGGTGCTTGACCGTGACGTTGTAGCTCTCGACCTCCTTCTCCACACCGAGCGGGGTCGTCACGGTCACGGCACCCGCGGTCGCGGTCACGCGTCCGGAGTAGAGCCCGTCGGCACCGTTGTGGCGGGTGTTGGAGGTCACCGACACCGAGGCCGTTCCACCCGCGGGCACCACGAGTTCGGTGGCGCTGAGCGAGAGCGCGCCAGCGGGCGCGGGCTTGCCGTTGGGCCCCGTCATCGTCGCTGTCAAGGTGAGCTTGACGGGCGCACCGCTGGTGTTGCGGTAGGTCAGCGGCTTCGTCACCGGCCGGTCGTCGGCGTGGGGCCACTGCTGCAGGCCGAACGACACGCTCGCCGGCGAAGATGTCACCGTCTGCCTGATCGCCCGGGCCACGTCGGCCCGGCCGGCACCCTGCTGGAACGCCGTGAGCTTGGCATGCGGCCGGGCGGATGCCATGAGGGTGGACTTGAGCTGGCCAGCCTTCCAGCCCGGGTTCTGCTGCGCGAGGAGGGCGGCCGCACCCACCACGTGCGGTGTGGCCATGGACGTACCACTCGCGGTGACGTAGCGCTCGCCCACCGGGTCACCCATCTCGGTCCCCTTGGCGCGGGCCGCGGTGATGTCGACGCCGGGCGCGGTGATGTCGGGCTTCACGGCGGCGTCACCCAGTCGCGGACCCTGGCCGGAGAAGTCGGCCAACTGGTCCTTCTTGTCGACCGCGCCCACGGTGAGCGCCGCATCGGCGGTGCCTGGCGAGCTGACCGTCCGGGCACCAGGGCCGGCGTTGCCGGCGGCGATCACGAACAACGTGCCGGTCTTCTTCGTGAGGTTGTTGACCGCCTCTTCCATCGGGTCGAGGTCGGCCGTGTCCTGGCCACCGAGGCTCAGGTTGACGACCCTCGCCCGCTTCTCGACGGCGGCCCACTCCATGCCCGCGAGGATCGCGGAGTCAGTGCAGCCACCACCGCTGTCGCAGACCTTGCCGTCGAGCAGCTTCGCGTCGGGTGCGACGCCTTTGTACCTCCCGTTGGACGCCTTGGCCGTGCCCGCGATCGTAGAGGCGACGTGGGTGCCGTGCCCGAAGCCGTCACCGGGGCGTTCCTCGGTGAAGTTCCTGGCGCCGACCACCTGCCCCGCCAGGTCGGGATGGGTGGCGTCGATACCGGTGTCGAGCACGGCGACGGTGACGCCCTTGCCGGTGAACCCGGCCTTCCACGCCTCCGGCGCCCCGATCTGCGGCACGCTCTCGTCAAGCACCGGGTGGCGAACGCCGTCCAGCCAGACCTTCCTGATGCCGGTCCCGAGGGCGCGGGCGCTTCCCCGCTGGGGCGCGAGGGTGTTCCAGAAGCTGCTCGCCTGCTTCTTGTCCACCTCGACGGCGGTGCCGTTGACCGCCGCGAGAGCACGGACGGTCCTGCCACCCCGCTGGGTGAGTCCGGCCTGCCCGCGCTCCCGAGCACTCGCGCCGGTGTAGGTCACGATGAGGGGGACGACCTTTCGCCCGGCGTCGTCGTACCCCGCCCTGATCAGGCCGGTGACGTCGAACAACCGGCGATCGAGGATGCCGCGCCGCAGGAGCGGCAGCGCGTCCGAGGGGAAGACGTAGGTGCGGCCCTCGGCACGGCGGGTCAGGAACCGCATGCCCTCGCGTCCCTTACCTGGAACGACGGTGCCGGTGGCCGCGTCGGCGGACGGAAGGGTGACGCGGTCGCCCGTCACCAACGTCAACGACCGCTGCGCGCGGTGGCCCGCTTGCTCGGGCGTTCCGGGCGCCGCCGCGTTACCCGGACCGCCTGGATTGGTGGGTGTGGCTGGACCAGCCCAACCCGCTGGGCCGATCGCGAGCACCAGGCCCGCGACCAGTCCTCCGATGCCCAACGCCCGAAGGTGGCGTCGTGCACGACTCATGGACGTACCTCCCCGTGATCTGGACACACGGGAGCAGACACGACCGCACAGACCCCGGCACCTGTTTACAGCCCCCGCGTACAGGTTGATGATCGATTGCATACTCGGTATGCAGAGACGACCTTATCTACAACCCAAGACGCTCGCAATGCCCGGATACGTTGCGCCTGCGCCGATTTCGCGGAATGCGTCGGTTTCGCTGGCTCCGCCAAGGCGCGCGGACCTACAGAGGACGAGGGCCGGACACCTGGAGCGGGCATGTCGCCGGGCGCCGACACGCGGACATGAGGAAGCCCCGGCCGGAACCTCAGAGCTCCGACCGGGGCACTTGTTTCCGCACAGATCTGGTGTAGCTAGCCCACGACCGACTTGAGCGCGTCACCGAGCTCGTTGGCCTCGTCTGCCGAGAGCTCGACGACGAGCCGCCCGCCACCCTCGAGCGGGACCCGCATCACAATCCCCCGCCCCTCCTTGGTGACCTCGAGCGGTCCGTCGCCCGTCCGCGGCTTCATGGCCGCCATGCGCGCACTCCTTTCCTGCCGTCCGTGCGCGACGACTCACACCGAGAAACGGTGACACGCCGCCGACGCGTGTCGATACGAGCGGCCATTATCCCGCATGGGGTAACTGGGCCGGTAGCCAAGATCGGCAGACGGGCCCCTCGCCGGTCGGGCAGGTTCTCCACATGGCCAGGCTACGACTCGGCCATCCGGCGAACCATGGAGCACACGGGGTGCGGTTGTCCGCGAATCGGCGACCTCTGGACCGGGCGCGGGCGCCTGCGCGACCAACCCGATCAACCGGATTCGTACCCATTCCGCTGGTGTACTTGTGGTGCGTTCGCCCGTCGACTCGCCTGCCCTGGGAGGGGCCATGACCCACACGTCGCCCGAACCATCGCCGTCCCCCGCACCCGCCGCCGCACCGCCGGGTCCGCCACAGTCGACCCCATCGACGGGACCGGTGTTGTACGACGTGGTCGGCGCGGTCGCGACGATCACGATCAACCGCCCCGACGCGGCGAACGCACTGAACCTCGCCACCAAGGAGACACTGCTCGACGCCGTACGCACGGCCAGCGCCGACCGCTCGGTCCGTTGCGTGGTCCTCACCGGCGCCGGGGACAAGGCGTTCTGTGCGGGCCAGGACCTCCGCGAGCACGCGACGAGCCTGGTCGAGCGGCCTCTGGAGGAGATCTGGGAAACCGTGCCCGCGCACTACATCCCGCTCGCGGCGGGGCTCGCCACGATGCCCAAGCCAGTCGTGGCCGCGGTCAACGGTGTGGCCGCCGGCGCGGGTGCCGCCCTCGCGTTCGCCTGCGACTTCCGGATGGTCGCGGAGACGGCCGGCTTCAACCTCGCCTTCACCGGGATCGGGCTCTCCTGCGACACGGGTACGTCGTGGACGCTGCCCCGGTTGGTGGGGCACGCGAAAGCGGTCGACCTGCTGATGCGTCCGCGTACCATCCCCGCGCCCGAAGCGCTGGCCATCGGGCTCGCCACCGCCGTCGTTCCGGCGCGGTCGCTGCGGGCCGAAGCCGACGCCCTCGCCCGAGAACTCGCGGCCGGTCCGACGATCGCGTACGCGGCGGTTCGTGAGGCGCTCGCCTACGCAGCGACCCACACCCTCGAGGAGTCACTGACCTTGGAGGGCGAGCTGATGGCGCGGACCGGCATGACCGAGGACCACCGCAACGCGGTGGCCGCCTTCGTCGCCAAGCAGCGGCCGACCTTCCAGGGCCGATAGGCAGCCGACCAAGATCAACACGCGGGCACTCAAGTTGCGATGACTTGGCGGAGGAGTTTCGGCATAGAAGCCGAGACACCTCCGCCAAGTCGCCTCCCGCTACCGCGCCATCCATCGGAGTACGGTCGGTCAACTGTTAACAGAAACCGCACGGCTGTGGCACGGGGGCGACCGCCGAACCCTACGTACCTCCGAAGGTAGGCATGGGAACGTCATGAACGACACCGCCACTTCCACGGCCGGGTCTGCCGGATCGCGATCGCGAGCCGCCGGCGTACCCCGGGAGTTCGTCGTCCTCGACGACCCGAGGTTCGCGCAGTGCCACGCATCGACGGTGCTGCCGCTCCCCGACGGTGACGTGCTCGCGGCGTGGTTCGGCGGCTCCCGCGAGGGCGCCGGGGATGTGGGCGTCTGGCTCGGTCGGCGTACCCGCGACGGATGGCAGCGCCCGGTCCCGCTGGCCGCGGAGGAGAACCTCCCGCACTGGAATCCCGTGCTGCTCGCGGCACCCGACGGCCAGATCTGGCTGTTCTACAAGGTCGGCACGCACATTCCGCGCTGGCACACCCGGGTCATGCGGTCCGGCGACGGCGGCGCCAGCTGGTCGCCGCCGGAGCCGCTGGAGCCCGGTGACGTCGGCGGGCGCGGGCCAGTCAAGAACAAACCGATCCTCGCCCACGACGGTCGTTGGCTGGCTCCGGCCTCGCTGGAGGGTGACCGCTGGGACGCGTTCGTCGACATCTCGGCGGACGGCGGCAGGTCATGGACCGCGTCGGAACTCGTACCCCTTGACCTCCCCGAGTCCCGCGACCGTGGCCGGGGACTGATCCAGCCGACGCTGTGGGAGCCCGAGCCGGGCACGGTGCGGATGCTCGCCCGCAGCAGCGAGGGATGGGTCTACACGAGTACGTCGTACGACGGTGGGCGGAGCTGGGAGCCGGCCCGACCCACCAGCCTGCCCAACAACAACAGCGGCCTCGACGCGACGCGGTTGGCCGACGGCCGGATCGTGTGCGCCCACAATCCGGTCGGCACCAACTGGGGCATCCGCACACCGCTCGTGCTCTCGATCTCCGAGGACGAGGGTGCCAGCTGGGTTCCTTCGGTCGTGGTCGTGGAACACCTCACGGTCGACGGCGGCAGCGTGCCGGACGAGACCGGGATCCAGTCCAGCGTTCTGACCGAGCTTTCCTATCCGGCGATCGTGCCGTACGCCGATGGCGTGGCGCTGACGTACACCTGGCGGCGCCGCGGGATCGCGTTCGCGGCCGTTCCCGGGTCGGCGCTCCGTGGGTCGGGGAGAGCTGACAGTGGGGATGATCAAGCAGCTCAGACATGAGACTTTCGGGTAGCAACTCGCCCATCAGCTCCGGGTTCTCGTCATCCAGGGCGACCTGCCAGCCCCAAGCCGGCACGTGACCGCCAGACCGTCCCGCCGCACCCCACGCTGGCAGCGGCGTCGTACCCCTCCATCGAGAAAGGCCCGAGAGTGCCCAGCGCCCCGTCAACGTCCGTCCACATCATCACCGCGGTCCCCACGCCGTTCACCGATGCGGGGCAGGTGGACGACGCCGGCGCGCGGGCGTTGGCACGGGCACTGCCCGAGACGATCCACGCGGCCTTCGTCGCGGGTACGACTGGGGAGTTTCCCGCGCTCAGCGACGACGAACGCATCGGCCTGATCGAGCTGATGCTGGCCGAGCTCGGCCCGGAGCGGGTGATCGCGCACGTCGGTGCGCCCAGCGCCCGTCAGGCCGCGTCGCTTGCCGCCCGGGCGGTCAGGGCCGGTGCGGTGCGGTTGGCGGCGATCACGCCGTACTTCCTACCGGCACCGGAGGAGGGTGTCCGCGACTACTACCGCGCGATCATCGACGCCGGTGGTGTCGACACGTTCGCCTACCTTTTCCCGGAGCGGACCGGCCTTGAGGTGACGCCGGCCCAACTCGCGAGCCTCGCCGAGCTGCCGGCCCTCACCGGCGCGAAGCTGTCGGGGGCTGCCGCGGCGGCGTTCGCGGAGTTCGCCGCCGCGGTGCCGGCGAGCTTCACGATGTACTCCGGGAACGACGACCAGCTTCCGGAGGTGGTCGCGGCCGGGGGTTCCGGCGTGGTCTCGGGAGTGTCGGCCGCCTTCCCGGAGCCGTTCCTGGAGCAGGCCGACGCGCTCCGGCGCGGCGACCCGGCGGCCGTCGATCGGGTACGCCCGACGATCGCGCGGCTCGTACCGCTGGTCGGCCCCAGCATTCCCGCGCTCAAGCTGGCCGTCCGGCACCGCCTCGGGCTCGGCGCGGCGACCCGCATGGCGCTGGCCACCCCCGACGCGGGTGAGGTCGCACTCATCGAGGAGGCGGCGGCGGAGTTCGGTCCCCTTTGAGCGGGGTTGCGGGCGCTCAGCAGCCGCTGCCGCCCTTCAGCCGCCGAGGACCTTGCCCAGCTTGCTCCGCTTGGCCTCGAACATCGCCTCGGCCTCGATCTCGACCTTCCATCGCGGATCGAGCAGGCCCGCCACGACGACCATGGTGGACACCGGCCGGATCTGTCCGAACACCTTGCCGTGCACGCGGCCGACCGTATCGGCGTACGACGCGTCCGTGACGTAGATGCGCGTACGGACGACATGCTCCGGTCCGGCGCCTACCTGGGCCAGCGCGGTCAGGATGATCTCGAGGCACCTGAACGCCTGCACACCCGGATCGGGGTCGACCTCGCCGTCCTCCCACACCGGCGCGGTGCCGGCCACCAGCACCCGGTCACCGACCGCGACCGCGCGGCTGAACCCGATCTGTCGTTCGTACTCCGACCCCGACGCCACCCGCTGGCGTGCCACTTGATCACTCCCTCGATCCGCGACTCGGACTGGTGCTGGTCGTCACCCGCCGGGCCACACAGTCGACGAGGTGATCGTCCACGAGACCGGCGGCCTGCATCAACGCGTAACAGGTCGTTGGCCCGACAAAAACGAATCCCCTGCGCTTGAGCGCCTTCGCCATCGCCTTGGATTCGGTGGTCTGGGAGGGTACGTCGGCGAGCGTACGCGGAGCCGCGCGCTGACCCTCCGGCGCGAACGCCCACAGGAACGCCGCGAGCCCCTCGTCGAGCTCCGCCGCGACCTGAGCGTTACGGATGGCGGCACTCACCTTCGCGCGGTTGCGGACGATGCCGGCGTCGGCGAGCAGCCGGCGTTCGTCGTCCGCGTCGAACGCCGCGACGGTCGGGATGTCGAAGTCGGCGAACGCCTTACGGAACGCCGGGCGCTTCCGGAGGATCGTGAGCCAGGAAAGCCCAGACTGGAAGGCCTCCAGCGTCAGGCGTTCGAAGAGGCCCTGGTCATCGCGGATCGGGCGTCCCCACTCCTCGTCGTGGTAGGCGAGGTAGTCGGGAGCGGAGGTTGCCCAGGGGCAGCGCGCCCGCCCGTCCGGCCCCACGACGACGGCACTCACCGGCTGTCTGCCGGAGGCCAGAGCGGGTCACGGCGGTTGTGCGGAAGAGGCGCACGAACCTCCGGCGGCACCGCGGACGGAGGGTGGGGGTGAGCCGGGCGGTGACCGCGAAGCTCCCCCTCCAACTCGTTGAGTCGGGCGTCCCGGCCCGCGATCTCGTAGACGAGCCGCCGGATCACCTCGTCGACCTCGTCCATCCGGTAGCCACGGAGGACGACGGAGAACGCCACGCCGTCCACGTCGGAGGCGATGATCGGCCGGCCGGACGGAAGCCGGATGTCATGCCGGTCGGGATAGGCGCGTTCCAGCCCGCCGCCGCGCCCCACCGCGACGGCGGCCGTGAGTCCGAGCACTGCGACCACGAGGACGAGCCACAACCAGGCCATGGGCCCGATCGTGCCACGATCCGCTGACACGTGTGCGGGCGGGGACACCGTGCGCTGGACTCGTGTCGGCCGTGCCAGGCTGATCAGAGGACCCACGACGCCAGGAGGACGAGATGCGGCTGCGGCTGGGTGGGCGGACCTTCGGTCCGGGCGAGTACGCCGTCATGGCGATCGTCAACCGTACGCCGGACTCGTTCTTCGACCGCGGCGCCACCTACGCCGACGACGCGGCCCTCGACCGGGTCGCGCGGGTCGTCGAGGAGGGGGCGGCGATCGTCGACGTCGGCGGCGTCAAGGCGGGGTACGGCGAGGAGGTCAGCGTCGCGGAGGAACTCCGGCGGACCGCGCCGTTCGTCGCCGAGGTGCGGTCCCGCTACCCCGACCTCGTCCTCAGCGTCGACACCTGGCGCGCACCCGTCGCCCGCGAACTCTGCGCGGCCGGCGCCGACCTGATCAACGACACCTGGTCGGGCGCGGACCCGTCGCTGGTCGAGGTCGCGGCCGAGCATTCGGTCGGCCTGGTCTGCTCCCACACCGGCGGCCTGCCACCGCGGACCGACCCGCACCGGGTCGCCTACGACGACGTGGTGGCCGACATCATCGCGCGGGTCAGTGAACTCGCCCGCCGGGCCGTCGCCGCCGGTGTCCGCCGCGACGGCATCCTGATCGATCCGACCCACGACTTCGGCAAGAACACCTGGCATTCCCTCGAGGTGACCCGCCGCCTCGCAGAACTCGTCGACACCGGCTGGCCGGTGCTCGTGGCGCTCTCGCGTAAGGACTTCATCGGCGAGACCCTCGACCTACCGGTGGACGCACGCCTTCCCGGAACCCTCGCGGCGACCGCGATCTCGGCCTGGCTCGGGGCGCGGGTGTTCCGGGCGCACGACGTCCAGGCGACCCGCCAGGTGCTCGACATGGTGGCGTCCATCCGCGGCGACCGCCCACCCGCCATCGCCCGCCGCGGCCTCGTCTGAGCCCGCGTTTCGTCTGAGCCCGCGTTTCGTCTGAGCCCGCGTTTCGTCTGAGCCCGCGTTTCGTCTGAGAACCCGGTCGCTGGTTCGCGGTCCGGCGTGTCACCATCCGGCATGGACCTCGACCTGACCCGCCCGTTCGTGGCCCGGCACATCGGCGAGGCCGTCCCGGGTTTCCAGGCCGCGCTGCTCAGCGGTTCGGTCGTACGCGGGCACGCCACCGCGACGTCGGACGTCGACGTGGTGGTCCTGCTTCCGGAGGGCATGGGAGGGCGGCGCGAGACGGTCTCGTGGGAGGGCACGACCGTCGACATCTTCGCGTACGACACCGACACTCTTGATCGCTACCTCGCGAAGGACACCGAGCGCCGGCGACCCACGCTCTGCTCGCTGGTGCTGGACGGCCTGCTCGTCGCGGGTGACCCCGCGGCCGCCGAGCGGGCTGTGGCCGCGGCGCGGAAGGTGTTCGACGCGGGACCTCGACCTGTGCCGGCGGCTGAGCTGGACCGTATGCGGTACGGCGTGACCGACCTGCTACTCGACGTGGAAGGCTCAGGCGATCGAGGTGAGACCCTCATCCTCGCGGCGACGCTCGTCCAGGCGCTCGGGGATTTCGTCCTCGCCGCGGCCGGACGCTGGACGGGCCAGGGCAAGTGGCTGCTCCGCGAGCTCCGGGCGTACGACAAGGAACTCGCCGCCGGTCTGGTCGCCGCGCACGACGAGCTGGCGCGCTCAGCTGAAGTGGACCCGCTGGTCGGGCTCGTCGACACGGTCCTGGCGGGGTACGGCGGTCGCTATCTCGTGGGCCGCGCCGAGGTCGGCTGACCGAGACTGGTGGGACCCTCATACGTGGAGCGGAGTTGATCAACGGTCCCCGAACCTGCTTGCAATGATCACGTATACGTGGTCATTGCATGCCTTGCATGGTGCCGATGCCACGTGAGGCGGGTACTCGCCACGTAAACGTGGTCATTTCGGCGGATTCCCCCGCCCTTGATCAACTCCGCACCTGGGATCGGGTCAGTTGGTGAGCCCGTGTACCGCCCCCGCGCCGTTCCCCTCAGCGCCGTTCCCATCGGCGCCGATACCGAGCGAGGCGTCGGCGGGCTGATCCATCGCCTGGATGATGCTCACGGCCTCGTCGACGTCATCGGTGACCTGCAGCAGGTCGAGGTTCTCGGGGCTGATCTTGCCGCCGGCGAGCACTGTGGTGCGCAACCAGGACAGCAGCCCCGACCAGTACTCGGACCCCATCAGCACGATCGGGAACGACGTGACCTTCCGCGTCGTGACGAGGGTGAGCGCCTCGAAGAGTTCGTCGAAGGTTCCGTAGCCGCCGGGCAGCACCACGAAGCCCTGCGCGTACTTCACGAACATTGTCTTGCGGGCGAAGAAGTACCTGAAGTTGATGCCGACGTCGACCCAGGGGTTGAGACCCTGCTCGAACGGCAGCTCGATCCCGAGCCCGACCGAGACGCCGCCGGCCTGACTCGCGCCCTTGTTCGCGGCCTCCATCACCCCGGGACCACCGCCGGTGATGACCGCGTACCCCGCCTCGACCAGCGCCCGACCGAGCCGCTCGCCGACGGCGTACATCGGATCGTCGACCGGCGTCCGGGCGCTGCCGAAGACGCTGATCGCCGGGCCAAGCTCGGCCAGCATCCCGAAGCCCTCGACGAACTCCGACTGGATGCGCAGCACCCGCCACGGGTCAGTGTGGACCCAGTCGCCCGAGCCGCGACTGTCGAGCAGCCGCTGGTCGGTCGTGGTGGTCTGTACCTGGGTTCGGCGCAAAACGATCCGCCCGCGCTGTCGCTCGTGCGGCGGCTCGGGCTGGATGGTCGGGTCGTACGACTTCTCGGACATGCCTTCGAAGGGTAACGGTCGAAAGCCATGACCGGCTCAGGGCTGACGGAGAGTAGGCAGGTGCTCGACCCGGCGAATCAGACTTTTCGCCGATCCGAGGCCACCCCGCAACCTTCGCTTGGCGCCGCCGGGTCGGAATACTGGAGCGGCCCGCCACGCGCCGGGGGAGGTGCCGCCCGCCATGATGGGCCCGGTCACCGGGACCAGGGAGGTCTGATCCGCCGTGAATCTCGACGAACTCGTCCAACTGCGCCGTGACCTGCACCGGTACGCCGAGCCGGCGTTCCTGGAGATCCGTACGTCGAGCATCGTCGCCGCCCGCTTGCGCGACCTGGCGGTCCCCATGCGCCGCGGCAAGGACGCGATGCGGGTGGAGGAGGTGGCGGCGTACCCCGACGACGCGACCCGGGCCCGCATGCTGGCCCGCGCCGTCGCGACCGGCGCGGACCCCACGCTCGCGGACTTCGCCGCCACGGAGGGCACCGCGATCATCGCCGAACTCGACGGCAACCGCCCGGGTCCGACCTGGGGCATCCGCTGCGACATGGACGCGCTGCCGCTGACCGAGGCCGCCGACGAGCGCCATGCTCCCGGGGCGCTGGGGTTCTCCTGCGCCGACGGGTTCATGCACGCCTGCGCGCACGACACGCACACGGTGATCGGGCTCGCCCTCGCCGAACGCCTGACCGACCGCGACTTCCCCGGGCGGGTTCGCATCTTCTTCCAGCCAGCCGAGGAGGGCGGGCGCGGTGCCGCCTCGATGATCGCGGCGGGTGCGGCGGAGGGGGTGGACCGGTTCGTCGCCGTACACCTCGGCCTCAACCAGCCGGCGGGTACGGTCTTCGGCGGCTGCGAAGGACTCCTCGCCACCCACAAGCTGCGAGCGACCTTCAGCGGCGTGGCCTCGCACGCGGCGGGTGCACCGGAGGCGGGCCGTAACGCGCTGGTCGGCGCCGCGACCGCGCTGCTCAACGTGATGGCGCCGCCGCGATGCACGCCCTCGACGTCGACATCGAGCGCACGGGCGGGTCGACCACCATGGACTGCGACGCCGCCCTCGTGGACGCCGTGGTGGCGATCGCCGCGGCGAAGTACGGCGACGACCGGGCGCATCGCCTGCACCAGATGGGCGGGAGCGACGACGCCAGCCTGTTCGCCCGCGAGGTGCAGCGTCAGGGCGGCCTCGCGACGTACATGCTCGTCGGCGGCGGCAACCAGGCACCGCATCACAACCCGTACTTCGACATCGACGAGGCGGCCATTCCGGTCGCGGTCGACGTGCTGGACGAGCTGATCCGCAGCACACTCTGAGCCATGCGATTCTCCGCGCTCTCCCACCTGTCCTGCCCGCGCTGTCAACGCCAGCTTGACGCCGACCAGGTGACCAACGTCTGTGACTGTGGCTCGCCGCTCCTCGTGGAGTACGACCTCCCCGCGATCCGCGCCGGCGCCGACCGCGACGACGTGGGCCGCCGGGCGCCGTCCCTGTGGCGCTACCACGAGCTGCTCCCGGTCCGGTCACCTGAGCAGGTCGTCAGCTTCGGGGAAGGCATGACGCCACTGGTGCCCATGCCGGCGTTCGGCCGTGAGGTCGGCGTTCCCAGACTTCTCATGAAGGACGAGGGGCTCATCCCGACCGGGACGTTCAAGGCCCGTGGTGCGGCTGTCGGGGTGTCGCGCGCACGTGAGCTCGGCGTCAAGAAGATCGCGATGCCCACCAACGGGAACGCCGGCTCCGCCTGGGCAACGTACGCCGCCCGTGCCGGCATGCGGAGCTTCATCGCCATGCCGCTGTCCGCGCCCGAGATCTGCCGCCGCGAATGCCTGGTCGTGGGCGCCGAACTCGCCCTCGTCGACGGGCTCATCGGGGACGCGGGCGCACTGGTGCGAGCGACGCTGGCCGAGCGCGAGGGGTACCTCGACGTGTCGACACTGCGCGAGCCGTACCGCATCGAGGGCAAGAAGACGATGGGGTTGGAGATCGCCGAGCAGCTCGGCTGGCGTACTCCCGACGTGATCCTCTACCCCACCGGCGGCGGTGTCGGGCTGATCGGGATCTGGAAGGCACTGCGTGAGCTGGTCGAGCTGGGCTGGATCGAGGGCCCGCTGCCCCGCCTCGTCGCCGTGCAGGCGCAGGGGTGCGCGCCGATCGTCGCGGCGTACGAAAGCGGCGCCACCGAGAGCGAACCCTGGCCGGACGCGCACACGGTCGCGTTCGGGATCACGGTGCCGAAGGCGCTGGGTGACTTCCTGATCCTGCAGGCGGTGTACGACACCGGCGGCTGCTCGGTCGCGGTGTCAGACGCCGATCTGCTGGCCGAGCAGCGCCGGGTGGCCGAACTCGAGGGCGCCTTCGTGTGTCCGGAGGGCGCCGCCGCGTTCGCCGCCGTACGCCAACTCCGCGGCTCGGGCTGGATCGGCGCGGACGAGGAGGTCGTGGTGCTCAACACCGGGACCGGCCTGAAGTACCCCTCGACCGTGCCGCTCCCCACCTGACACCTGCCGGGTGATCATGAAGGCAAAGAGGGCTAGGTGTCCCGAAAGTCTTCATGAACGAGATCATGATCACGGGAACGGTGCGGCGGACCCGGCACCTTCGCTCGGCCCCTAGTGCTAGGAGGAGAGCCAGGCGCGCATGCGGTCTTCGCACTGGTGAAGCTCGGCGATCTCGACGTACTCGTCCTTGCTGTGCGCGAGCTGGGGCTCACCGGGGCCGTAGTTGACCGCGGGTACGCCGAGCTCGGCGAACCTCGCCACGTCGGTCCACCCGAACTTCGGCCGCGGCTCCGCACCCACCGCTTCGATGAACGCCGCCGCCGCGGGCCGCGCCAGCCCCGGCGACGCGGCCGGCGCGGAGTCGCGAAGCTCCACGGTGTAGCCGTCGAAGGTCTCGCGGACGTGCGCGAAGGCCTCCTCCTCTGACCGATCTGGTGCGAAGCGGTAGTTGACGGCGATGCGGCACTCGTCGGGGATCACGTTGCCCGCCACGCCTCCGGTGATCCCGACGGCGTTGAGGCCCTCGCGATAGACGAGCCCGTCGACCGGCACCTCGCGCGGGTGGTAGTCGGCCAGCCGGGCGAGGACGTCACCGGCGGCGTGGATCGCGTTGTCGCCCATCCAGGCCCGAGCACTGTGCGCCCGCCGGCCACGCAGGATGATCTCCGCGCGAAGCGTGCCCTGGCATCCGCCCTCGACCTGGGCGGCGGACGGCTCCATGAGGACGGCGAAGTCGCCGGCGAGGACGGACGGGCGCTCTCGGGCGAGCCGCCCCAGGCCGTTCTTTTCGGCCTCGATCTCCTCGCAGTCGTAGAAGACGTACGTCACGTCGCGGACCGGCTCGGTCAGCGTCGTCGCCAGGCGGAGCGCGACGGCGACACCACCCTTCATGTCACACGCGCCCAGGCCGTAGATCCGGTCGCCGACCCGTCGAGCGGGCAGGTTGTCAGCCGCCGGAACCGTGTCGAGATGCCCGGCCACGACCACCCGCTGCGGACGGGACAACTCCGTGCGCGCCACCACGGTGTTACCGAACCGCGCGGTCGACAGGTGCGGCAGCGGCGCGAGCGCGGCCTCGACAGCGTCGGCCAGCGCGCGTTCGTTGCCGCTCACCGACTCGATGTCGATCAGAGCGGTGGCAAGGTCGGCGACGTCGGCGTACGGATCGATGCTCGGCATGCCCGAAGTCTGCCAGTCCACACCCCCGACCGGCCGCCGGCCAGAACACCTCGGTCAGCCCGCCGGCCACGACGCCCACGGGCGGCATCCGCCGGCCCTCGACAGCTCGACAAGCGAGTCGCCTTTGTCACCATCTGAGTTTGCCGACCCGCTCACTCACAGGCACGGGACTCTGGCAGGCTGAGCGGCATGACCGACACACCTGGTGCCTGGGGCTTCGGAATCGCGACGACGACCTTCCGGGGCAAGGTCCTCGACACCTGGTATCCCACGCCCGCGCTCGGGGCTCCGGGGCCGGGGGACGACACGCCGCCCGCAGAACTCACCGCGCTCGAAGGCGAGGACGAGCTGCGTAACGTACGCCGTTCCGTCGTACGCACGGTCCTCAGCTCGCTCGACAACCCGCCCGCCGACGCGGCGGATGCCTACCTGCGCCTCCACCTGCTCTCGCACCGGCTGGTCCGCCCGCATGAGAGCAACCTCGACGGGATCTTCGGGGTCCTCGCCAACGTGGTCTGGACCAACGTCGGCCCCTGCGACGTCGAGGGCTTCGAGCAGACCCGGCTGCGCCTGCGGGCGGCCGGCCGGGAGGTCACGGTCTACGGCGTCGACAAGTTCCCCCGCATGGTCGACTACGTCCTGCCCACCGGCGTCCGGATCGCCGACGCTGACCGGGTGCGGCTCGGCGCCCACCTGGCCGAGGGCACGACCGTCATGCACGAGGGGTTCGTCAACTTCAACGCGGGCACGCTCGGCGCCTCGATGGTCGAGGGTCGGATCTCCGCCGGCGTGGTGGTCGAGGACGGATCTGACGTCGGCGGCGGCGCGTCGATCATGGGCACCCTCTCCGGGGGCGGCACCGAGGTGATCTCGGTCGGCAAGCGCTGCCTCATCGGCGCCAACGCCGGGATCGGAATCTCCCTCGGGGACGACTGCGTGGTGGAGGCCGGCTGTTACGTCACAGGGGGTTCGAAGGTACGCCTGGCCGGCGGCGAGATCGTCAAGGCCAGCGAGCTTTCGGGGAGCCCTGGCCTGCTGTTCCGGCGTAACAGCGTCTCCGGTGCTCTCGAAGCGATGTCTCGCGGCGGCACCGGCATCGAACTCAACTCCGCCTTGCACTCGAACATCTGATGGCAATCCCGAAGGCCGCTCGCGTCACCCTGGCTCTCGTGGTCGCCGCCGGAGTCGTCGTCGCGGGCTCGTTCGCGCTGAGCAACGCGTTGTTCCGGCAGGTCCTCACCGAAGGCTGCCAGGCGACCGTCGGCGGCGTCACGACCCGTCTGACCGTCGAGGAAGCCGAGAACGCCGCGCTCATCTCGGCGCTCTCGGTCCAGCGCGGGATGCCGGCCCGGGCCGCGAGCATCGCGCTGGCGACGGCGTACCAGGAGTCCGGGCTGCGCAACATCAACTACGGCCACCTGGACTCGCTGGGACTCTTCCAGCAACGCCCGAGCCAGGGGTGGGGCACTCCGGAGGAGATCCTCGATCCCTACTACTCGTCGGGGCGGTTCTACACGGCACTCGCGAAGGTCAAGGACTACCCGAGCCTGGAGATCGCCGAGGCGGCCCAACTGGTCCAGCGCTCCGCCGACGGGAACGCCTACGCGCAGCACGAGACCAACGCGCGGACACTCGCGTCCTCGCTCACCGGACAGTCGGGCGCGGCGTTCTCCTGCGAGCTACGGCCGCCAACCGCCGCGCAGGCTGACGACCTCCGCACCGAACTCCTCAAGGCCTTCGGCACCGGTTCCTCCGGTAGCCCGTCCGGGCCCCAGGGAATCCGCGGTCGCGTCGCCGCGCCCAAGACCCCAACACCCAGTAACGACGGGGACGCGCCAGTGGTCGACATCCCAATCAGCGCGTCGACGCAGGCGCTCGGCTGGTCGATGGCGCAGTGGTCGGTCGCGTACGCCAAACGCTTCGGCGTGGTCTCGGTTTCGTACGCCGGGCGGTCATGGTCGGTGGACAGCTCCAAGGAGGGGTGGCGGGCTGATCCCGAGGCTCCGTCCGGCCGGGTCCGTATCGTCCTCGCCACGCCACAGTGATCACCGGCTCGGACGGAGCCACTCCACCTACGCCCGCCTAGCGCCCCCAGGCCACGGCGGGTGAGAACCTCCGCACCTTGACGGCCACACCAGCCTGCACCGCGCCGACCGCGATCGCGGCGAGCCCAGTCAGCCCCAGAGCCGTCGCGAACGACAGTGTCGGCAGGAGCAGGAACACCGCCCCGAGCCCCACCGCGACCAGGCCCGACACGACCAGCCCGGCACGCCCCGGATGGTGCCCAGACAGCGCCACCATCAGATCGACGAACCCGGTCAGCAGCCAGGTAAGCGACACGAGTACGACGAGGAACTCCGCACTCTCCAGCAGCCCCCGCAGGCAGATCGCGCCGCCGGCGACGAACAACCCGCCGACGAGTACGGAGAACACCGTCTCGCCCATACTCCGGCCGGCACTGATCAGGAGGCCACTGGCGACCCGCGCGCCGCCGAGCAGGAGAAGCCAGCCACCAACGAACGCCGCGAACACCGGCGGTCGGACGTTCGGCCAGACCAGGAGCAGCAGGCCGAACACGACCGACAGCAGCCCGAGTCCGAGCAAGAGCCACCACGTGAAGGCGCCGCACTCGGGGCGTGCCGGGGCACTGTGCCGGCCCGGCACGAGGGCTTCGCGAGCGTCACCGTTCACCGGCTTCTCGTCCGTGGGCTCGGTTTCCCGCAGCGGGACGTCGACAACGGCCACGGGCGTGGTGTCCGTCGTCGCGGGCTTGCTCGGGGTGCTCGGCTTGCCTGACGTGGCGGTCGCGGGCTTGCCCGTCGTGGCAGTCTTGATCGTCCTTTTCGCGTCCCCGTCGGTCGCGGTGACCGCATCGGACGTACTCACGGCGGTGGTCTTGCTGGCCTCGGTTGTCGTACCAGCGGCGGTGGCCGCTACCTCCTCCCGCTCGGGACCATCACTCTCACTCGCCGTGGGTGTGGTCGCCTTGGCCGGAGCGTCGGACTTCTCCGTACCCGCGCTCAGCGCCGCCTTCTTCGGGACACCGCGGGCACTCTTACCTCCGCGGCGTGGCGCATCCCCACCGCGGTCCCGTTCGGCATCCTTCCCCGCACGCGCGGCCGTCCGGCCCGACCGTCCACCAGTGCGCTCACCCGGCCTGCCGGCGGGTGCCTTGCCGGCCCCACCGCCACCCGCGGTGCCCGAAGTCGCCTCGCGTGAGCCCATGTCCGGCGACTCCTCCGATACTCGTGCCCCACTGGTCGGGGACGCAGTCATGCCCAAAATCCCTTCGTCGACATGGCGGCGCCGCGACAGACACACCCCCCTCGCGCGCGGGCTCTGGGCGCGCGTGATGTCTGGGTACGCCTCGGGTCGCCGGCGCCGTCCGGTGATGCGTTGGTAGGCATCTACCCAGCCGGCCCTTTTTGCACGCCACATCGTCGAGGGGTTGCCCCCTTCGCGGGTATGAGATGCCTCACGCGTCTGACGAACCGCGCGAGTGGACCCATCCGGCCCGGGCGACAGACATGCGGGTGCGAGCTAGCTGGGGCGCCGCGCGGCAAGTCGCCGCCATGCAAGGCACATTGAGGTCCAAATGATCACGTATACGTGGCTCCTACATGCCTTGCATGGCACCGACAGCATGCGAGGCATGCAATGACCACGTATACGTGATCATTTGGAGCAGAGCTCGCTCGCCAGCGCGCATAAAGGCGCCCTCAGGCGGAGAGAACCCGAAGCATGGACGACCTCACCGCCGCGATGAACTCAGGAGTGACCGACCTGCAGCGGGTCCGCGCGTTGCGGTCGTACACCTGGGGCCGGGTGTTCCTGGGTGGCCTCGTCCTGTGGGTGTTCACGGTTCTCGTCACCTTGGTGACGGGGAGCTCGGCGTTGCTGCCGACCATCGTCCTGGGTGGTGCCTTTCTCGTCCCGATCACCTACGTGACCTGGCTCTGCGAGCGCGAGCAGGGCCGGGACCTGTCGTACGCCATCATCCTCAGAGCACTCCTGGTCGGCGCCACGCTCGGCATCGCCACCACCTCCGTGTTCGAGTCGTACTTCCGCGGACCGTCGCCGTTCATGTACGTCGGTGTGGCCTTGGGCGCGGAGCTCGCCAAGCTGCTCGCCATCCTCTACGCCGCGCACGGACTCAGGCGCCGGACACTGCGCACCGGCCTCCTGCTGGGCGCGGCCGTGGGATTCTCCTTCGCGGCGTTCGAGACGGCGGGCTACGCGCTCCAGGCGCTCACGAACGTCAGCGGTCTGTCGGTGCGGGACATGGTCGAAGCCGAACTCCTGCGCAGTATCCTCGCGCCGATCGGTAGTGGGCTCTGGACCGCGATCGTGGGCGGCGTCCTCATCGCGGCGACACAGAACGGCCGCTGGCGGTTCACCCCCGGCATCCTCTTCGCCTATCTCGGCGTGTCGGCCCTGCACGCCGTCTGGGACTCCATTCACAGCGTCGCGGTGATGTTCACGCTTCTCGTCACGGGCACGCCCTGGGATCTGCGGTTGTTCTCGCTCGGATACATCCCCCAGCCGACCGACGTCCAGATCCAGCTTTTCACCATCACCAGCTGGATCGGATATCTCTTCGTCGCCGCTCTGGGCCTGCTGTGGCTCGGGATCCTGCGCCGACGAATCATCGCCACCAACGCCACCACCACCTCGACCGACGTTCCCCAGGCACCCGTCAAGGGCCGGGAGTACGCGTAGATGTTGTGTGGGATCCGGCCCCCACGGCTTCGCCCCTAGGGCTCACCCCCACCGCTGAGGGGACGGGAGTCACGACGTGGCGTGGCTCCCGTCCCCTCAGTCAGCACCTCTGCGCTGGCCGGCCACGTGTGGGGCCGGTCCGCGGGACGAAGGTCAGCGGTCGTTCATAGGAACGAACGCACGCTCGGGCTCGCCGATGTAGACCTGGCGGGGCCGGCCGATCTTGGTCGCGGGGTCACCGATCATCTCCCGCCACTGGGCGATCCATCCCGGCAGACGACCAAGCGCGAACAGAACCGTGAACATCTTGGTCGGGAAACCCATCGCGCGATAGATCAGCCCGGTGTAGAAGTCGACGTTCGGGTAGAGCTTGCGTTCGACGAAGTAGTCGTCGTGGAGAGCGACTTCTTCAAGCTGCTTGGCGATCTCGAGAAGCTGGTCTGACTTGCCCAGGCGGCTGAGCACCTCGTCAGCGGTTTTCTTGATGATGGCGGCGCGCGGGTCGTAGTTCTTGTAGACCCGGTGCCCGAAGCCCATCAGCCGGACGCCCTTTTCTTTCTTCTTCACCCGGTCGACGAAATGCGCGACGTTCCCACCGTCGTTCGCGATGCTCTCGAGCATCTCGAGGACCGCGGCATTGGCCCCACCGTGCAGAGGACCGAACAACGCGTTGATTCCAGCGGAAATCGAGGCGAACAGATTCGCCTGGCTCGATCCGACCAGCCGGACGGTCGAGGTGGAGCAGTTTTGTTCGTGGTCGGCATGCAAGATGAACAACAGGTCAAGAGCCTCCGCGACCGCCGGATCGACCACGTAGGGCTCCGCCGGAAGGCCGAACGTCATACGGAGGAAGTTCTCGATGTAGCCGAGCGAGTTGTCGGGGTAGAGGAAAGGTTGACCAACCGTCTTCTTGAACGCGTACGCCGCGATCGTCGGCAACTTGGCCAGCAGCCGGACGGTCGAGATCTCGACATGCTCAGGATCAAACGGGTCAAGGCTGTCTTGATAGAACGTCGAAAGGGCGCTGACCGCGGACGACAGCACCGGCATCGGATGCGCGTCCCGCGGGAAACCATCGAAGAACCGCTTGAGGTCCTCGTCGAGAAGAGTGTGGCGGCGCACATTGTCCGCGAACTTGTCGTACTGCGCCTGCGTCGGCAAGGAGCCGTAGATGAGGAGGTACGACACCTCCAGGAAGTTGCTCTTTTCGGCGAGTTCCGAGATCGGATAACCCCGATAACGGAGAATGCCAGCATCACCGTCGATATAGGTGATCGCTGAGGTGCACGCCCCGGTGTTGACGTACCCCGGATCAAGCGTCACGTGCCCGGTCGCCCTCAGCATCGCCGAGATGTCGACGCCCGAGGCACCCTCGGTCGCCGTTACGACCGGAAGCTCGACCTCCCCGTTAGCGTGCTTCAGCGTGAAATGTACGTCCGTCACGCCCATGTCCTCCGTCCTGCCCTCTGCGGGGTCCTAGGGGTTCGGCCCCTGGACCAACACTGTCGGCCCCGGCCGGGAGGAGCCGGCCGCGGAGGGACCCGCCAACCATCTGTCCACATCAACGAACGACGGTCGCCTGAGACCTCCACGACGTACGAGCCGTTCGCCGGTCGGCGTGGCTCGTTGAACGGCATCCTCCCTGTTCTGTCGTATCGCCCCCTGTGCTGCCGGGCGATCTTCCTTCGAACGTCGAGGGTCACGCGGGATCTCGCGTGCCCGTCAACCGGGCCGCAGCAGCGGCGACCCGTTCGTCAGTCGCGGTGAACGCTACCCGGACATGCCGGACACCCGCCGCTCCGTAAAACTCACCAGGCGTGACGAGAACACCCCGGTCCGCACACCACCGCACGGTCTCCCAGCAGGGTTCATCCCGGGTCACCCAGAGATACAGCGCACCCTCAGAGTGGTCGACCTTGAACCCCGCGGCCTCGAACGCCCGGCGCAGCACCTGCCGGCGCGCGGCGTACCTCGCGCGCTGCTCGACCACGTGCTCGTCGTCGCCGAGGGCGTCCGTCATCGCCTCCTGGACCGGCCGCGGCACCATCATGCCGGCGTGCTTGCGGACCTCCAGAAGCTCTTTGACGCAAGAAGGATCACCGGTGACGAACCCCGCGCGGTAGCCCGCGAGGTTTGACCGTTTCGACAGTGAATGGACGGCCAGGATGCCCTCGTGGCTTCGTCCGCACACGTCCGGATGGAGAACCGACACCGGCTCGGCGTCCCAGCCGAACTCCAGGTAGCACTCGTCAGAGACCACGAGGGCGCCGCGCTCGCGTCCCCAGGCGACGATCTTGGCCAGATGGTCGGGCGGGAGAATCCGCCCCGTCGGGTTGGAAGGTGAGTTAACCCACACCAGTTTGACGGGTTCTGGTCCCAACGCGACCGTCGAATCCGACGCGATCACGGTGCAGCCGGCCAGCTGACCGCCGACCGCGTACGTCGGATAGGCGCTCTCTGGCACGACCACCACGTCGCCCGGGCCGAGCCCGAGCATGGTGGGTAGCCAGGCGACGAACTCCTTGGACCCGATGGTCGGCAGGACCGCCACGGGGTCCACGCCGGTGATGCCGAACCGGCGCTGGAGATAACCGGCGGCCGCCTCACGGACCTCGGAGATGCCGTGGGTGGTGGGATAGCCCGGAGCGTCAGCCGCCCGACAGAGCGCCTGCCGCATCCTCGAGGGAGTGGCATCGACTGGCGTACCAACCGACAGGTCGACGATTCCGTCCGGGTGGGCGGCCGCGCGTTCCTTGTCAGGAAGGAGACGGTCCCAGGGAAAGTCCGGCAGCGGGCCTCGCACGATCTCCCTCTCGCTTGCCTCTTCGAGGGCCCGCAGATGCTGGGCAGGCCCACGAACCGTCCCGGACGACGGCGGGCTGGTCGCCCGAGTCGTCCGGAAATAACCGGGATCTGCGGGGGCACGGCGGCCCCCACGACGCTATTCCTCGGTGCTCTGCGGCGGCAGCGCGGCGATCAGCGCGTGATCCTTCTCGATCACGCCGGTCTTCGAGGCGCCACCCGGCGAACCGAGGTCGTCGAAGAACTCGACGTTCGCGGCGTAGTAGTCCTTCCACTGATCAGGGACGTCGTCCTCGTAGAAGATCGCCTCCACGGGGCAGACCGGCTCGCACGCACCGCAGTCGACACATTCGTCCGGGTGGATATAGAGCATCCGATTGCCTTCGTAGATGCAGTCGACGGGGCACTCGTCGACACAGGCCCTGTCCTTGAGGTCCACACACGGCTGCGCGATGACGTAGGTCACCGGTTCCTCCTCTGTCGAACTGACACACCTAGTATCGCCAGGTCGGTTCAGGAGATGACAACGAAGGGTCCATTCTGGTGCCTCTGTCGGTTGCGGACGTCGGCCGGAGGGTGGTCGTACGCCGGCGGCTGGGGTTCGAGAACGACCGGCCGGTGTACGGCGACGTGCTGGGCATCCTCGAGTCCTGGACCGGTGGTCGGCTCAGGATCCGGCGGCGCGACGGCGAACTGGTCGAGGTCGCCGAGCGGGACGTGGTCGCCGGCAAGCCGGTCCCGCCACCGCCTGAACGCCGGTATCGGCCGCCGCCTGACTGAGCTGGCTGGCCTGGGTTCGGTTGGGGCTGCGCTTGCTGGGGCTGCGTCTGCCTGAGCTGGGCTCGGCCCGACTTGTCTGCTGGGGCTGGGCCCGGCCCGACTCCGCTCGCCCGATGCTGGCCTTCGCCGCCCAGCCCTCCTCGCGCCCCTCGCAGAGAAACGCAGGTTCCCCGTGTCTCGTACCGCTTCCGCGTCCGGCACCACCTCCTCCCCCGACGCCGGACAGCCGGCGACCGGCCTGGACCTCGCCCTGGTGGCGGCGCGTGGTTGGCCGGCTCTGACGACGGAGCGGCTGGGTGGGTGGCTCCTGCAGGCCGCCGACGGTTTCACCAACCGCTGCAACTCGGTCGTCCCGGCGGGTGAGCCGGGCGTCCCGCTCGACCAGGCGCTGGAGCTGGTCCGGGACTTCTATGCCGGGCACGGCCTGCCGGCGCTGATCCAGGTGGTCGGTGGTACGCCGTTGGAGGCAGAACTACGGGCTCGCGGATGGTCGGTGCGCGGGAGCGGTAAGGACAACGCGACGGCGGCGAAGCTGCGGGTGGCGCCGCTAAGGGAGTTCCTCGCGCGGGCGGGTACGCCGGCGGTGGACGTCGAGGTGACCAGTGAGCTGGACGCGGACTGGCTCGCGCTGTACGGCCGGACCACGACACCCGCGGCGGCCCGCCATGTCCTCGCCAGCCCCGAGCAGGTCGCCCTCGCCCGCATCGGCATGGAGGTGGGGTTGGGGCTGGCCGGCATCGGGCGCGGGGTGGTCACCGGCTCGTGGCTCGGGATCGCAGCCATCGAGGTCGCGCCACCCCACCGTCGGCGCGGCTTCGCGCGGGCGGTCATGAGCGCCCTCGGCCAGTGGGGACGCGACCGCGGCGCCAGCTGGGCGTACCTCCAGGTCGGCTCCGGCAACACGGCCGCGCTGGCTCTCTACGACCGGCTCGGCTTCCGGACCGACCACGAGTACCGCTACTACACCCCTCCGAGCTGACCCCGCCTACATGCCTCGCCTACATGCCTCGCCTGGGTGGCCATGCCTGCGTGCCCCGCCTACGCGGCCATGCCTACCTGACCTCGCCCCTCCTCGACGGGCACCATGATCAACCAGGCCGTCAGTGGTCCCGGCCCGTGTGACAACCCGCGGCGCTCAAGATCATTTCGGAGAAGTGGCCCACGTTCCGCGCGGAACGTGGGCCACTTCCCCGAAATGATCTTGGTCTGGGCCAAGAGTTGCTCACGATGCGAGACCGCCCACCGAGGTTGCGATGACTTGGCGGAGGAGTTTCGGCATAGAAGCCGAGCCACCTCCACCAAGTCGCCCCCGCGCCGCTCGGGACACGGCCAATCCTGGTGGCCGCCGGGTCGGCGAAGTGCCGGAGGTTGGGCACACTCAGGCGCGACACCCAGTCCCGCGTCAGTCCCCCGCGTCAGTCCCCCGCGTCAGTCCCCCGCGTCAGTCCTGCGCCACGGGGTGGGGAGTCAGGCCGCGGTTTTGTTGTTTGTCCGGCGGCTTGTTGTCCGGCGCCGGACCGCAGACGATCTTGTCCTCGGGGTTGTACTTCACGTGGTCCGTCTCGGACTTCGCGAGCTTGCCGTCGAGGTAGATCCACCGGTGGACGTCGACATCGAAGCCGGCGGCACCATCGGGCTGGTCGACACAGCCGGGCTTCTCGTCGTAGAGCGTCTTGGGCGGCCGGATGTTGTACCTGTCGGTGGTCTTCGTCTTCACTTCCCAGTACTTCGTGCTCCACAACCGCACCCTGATCCGGCCCTGGCTGCCGGGGGTGCTGAGGGTGCGCTTGGCCTCGATGTAGACGCCGTACGGCGTGTTGTTGCGCCACCTCAGGTCGAGCGAGCCCCAGTAGACCGTGGCTTCGCGACCAACCGGGTAGCGGGGAATGTAGAAGCCGTGCGGGCGGTGCTCGACGTCCTCCATCCCGGCGAAGAAGCCCGCGTTGTAGGTCGTGGTCGCCACCTGCGACACGCCGCCGCCGAGTTCTTCGCGCAACCGGCCACCCTTGATCACGAAGCCCTCGGTGAAGCCGTTCTCGGCGGTCCGCTCACCCACGAGTCCGTTGAGGCTGAACGTCTCGCCCGGCTTGATGAGCGCGCCGTTGATCAGCTCGGCGGCCCGGCCGATGTTGGTGTTGCGGTAGGAGGCGTGCGGGTAGTAGGTCGTGAACTCCCCGACAACTTCCTTGATGCCAAAGCCCTGCAGCAGCTTGGTGGTGACCTTGGGGTCCGTGGTCACGGTCTGCACCTGTGCGACGCGCTCGCCCCCGGACTTCGGCAGCGCCGCCAGCACGGCCGAGGCGAGCCGGTCGGGGGGCACGGTGTGGCCCTGCTTGCTGGGCACGATGGTGGGCTTGCCACCGGAGATCTTCACCGTGGCGTCCACCGGCTCGGTCTGCACGTCTTTCAGCTTCTTGGCGACGTTCTTCTCCAGCGCCTTACCGTCCAGCTTGGGTGCGAGCGCGCCGCCCTTGCCGACCATCTTCAGGGCCGAGCCGATCTCCTCTGGGGTGGCATCGAACGACTTGTCGCCGACCCGCACGGTCACCGGGCCCGACATGGCCGGCGTCGCGAAGTCCTGCAGCGCCTTCTGGACCTCCGCCGCACTCACCGAGGGTTTGCGCTCGGCGGCGGGAAGCGCGATCGGGCCGCGGGTGACCAGGAACTCCTGCTGGAGCCGCAGGCCCGCGGCCTTCTGGTCGAGCTGCTGCCCGGCCTTGGGCGTGGTGGCCTTGGGCGTGCCTCCGGCGAAGGTGATGCCACCCTCGCTGGCCGGCTTGTCGACCTTGGCGGCCAGCGACTTCATCGCCTTGCCCAGCTGCGACTGGTCGACCGTGAGGACGGGGGGCGTCTCGTCGCCACCACCGAGCGCACGTGCCAGGCGTACCGGATTGAACGTACGCGGAACGTAGGCAGCGTCCGTGGTCGCCTGGAGGTCGAGCGCGAGGCCCACGTCGGCGGGGTCGAGCGTGTAGGTCTGGCCACCCGCCGTGACCTTCAGCGGCTTGTCCGCTTCGGGAAGGAGTTGGTCACGCAGGCGTGCTTCGGCCGCCGAGCGGGACAGCCCGCCGAGAGGCACGCCGGCCACGGTGGTGCCGCGTGGGACCCGGTCGCCGAAGGCGAAGACGAGAATGGAGTAGACGCCGAACAACGCGACTACCACTCCGGCGGCGGCGAGCGCGATGATGCGGCCGCGCCGCTCGGGCGGAGGCGGTGGCAAAGTGATCAACTGGCTTGGGCCACCCGGCTCGAACACAACCCCTCCGAATGCTTTGCTGTGGTTCGGCGGCCAAATCTAGGCTGCGATGCCGACAATCTCGCCAAGACTAAGGGTTACGCGGGTCGTTCTGTCGTACCGGCGCCTACCCGTGAGACGCGATTTGAGTACGCGGGTCGCCGAATTAATGAGATAAGTCCGACACATCACCCATAGCGGCACGTGCCTCCGACAGCCCTCAGACGCCGGAGTCCGGCGGGTTTCCGTCTTCGGCCTGGCCGGCGATCCTGGGCACCGGGTGGTAGCCGCCCGAGTAATAGACGAGCGCCGCCGGATTGTCGGGACCGTCTCCCGGCGTACCCGCCTCCGTGCTCACCACCAGGCCGACCAGGATCGAGTGGTCACCGCCGTCGTAGACCGCCCACGTACGACACTCCAGCCGCGCGATCGCGTCTGTCAGGAGTGGGGCACCAGTGAGCGACCGGTGAGTGGCGATGCCGCCGAACTGACCAGAAAGCGGGCGCCCCCGGGTCGCCAGCCGGCTCGCGACCTGCTCGCTCTCAGCGCCAGCGGCGAGGACCGACACCGCCCAGATACCACTGGCGAGTACGGCGTCGTGGAATCTCGCGGCCTTCTCGACGCACACAAGCACCAGCGGCGGCGCCAGCGACACCGATGTGAAGGCGGTCGCGGTCATCGCACGGTCGTCCCCGTCAAGCCGGGTGGTGACGATCGTCACGCCACTGGCGTACCGCGCCAGCGCCGCGCGGTATGCGGCCGCGTCGACCGGTGACCAGGCCGCGGCCTCGGGCCGCGCGGTTGCTGGCGAAATGGGCGCTGTCGTCTGATCATCTAGCTCTTCGAGCACGTCCACGGACCATACCTTCGTGAGGTATCGGTGCCATTACGCAGCGGCCGGGATTGGACCAGCCCGGCCACCTGAACCCTGCGGGCCCGGTCGCACCTCAGTCCGGACTGCTGGCCATCGCGCGGATGAGCTGCCAGGCCGCCACGATCACGCCGAACAGGACGAATCCCAGGCCGTACCAGTCGCCGGCGAGCACGATGTCGCCCTCCGGCCGGGGCCACAGCGCCGCGACCACGGGAATCGCCCACCCCACCGACGCGGCCAAGACGCCCGGGACGCCGAGAAGCCGGCGCCCCTGCCCTAACAGCATCCCCGCCGCGGCGATCCCGAGGACCAGCCCGAACGGCAGGCCAGCCCCCAACACGTCGGCGTTCATCCGCGAGACGAACAGCCCGGCGAGACCCGTCAGGATGCCGAGGAGGGCGAGCAGGAGGAGTCCGACCCCCCGTAGGAATGCCGACACGAGTCGGAGCCTACGCGGGCCCGCCCCGGGTCCCGCTCGCCAGCCGTGCCCCCGGCCGATCGATGCCGGGGGCAGTTTCGATCAGTTCCGATCAGGCCACGCCGGAGAACAGATCGGTTTCCACCCCGGTCTGCGGGTCCCGCTCGCCCGGCGTCCCCCGGATCAGCCGGTAGCACTCCTCCGCCCAGACCTGGTTGCCCAGATTGTTGGAGAGCGCGAAGAATGGCCCGTCCACGCTGATCTGCGTCGCGTGCGCCCGCATCGCCGCCATCTTCTGCTCGACGTGGACGCCACCGTCGATCCGCGCGTCGATGAGTTCGTCGGGCACGAAGCTCGGCGGCAGCTCGCCGTCGGGGTCGAGGCCCTCGAAGGTCGTGTCGCCCGCGTCGCGCAGCCTGCGGAGCCCTTCCCGGAAGTTGGTCTCGGGCATGGCCGTCCAGTAGACCTTCGGGATGTCCCAGGCGTCGCCGAGGTCGCGGCGGTACGACGGCACGCCCGCCAGCGCATGGGCGTACGTCGCAACCCGGTGCGCCTGGATGTGGTCGGGGTGGCCGTACCCTCCGAAGTCGTCGTACGTCACGAGCACCTGGGGCCGTTGCTCACGGATCACCGCGACCAGGTGGTCGGCGGCCTCCTTCAGGTCGGCCCGCCAGAAGCAGTTCGGCCGGTCGTTGGCGGGAGTGCCGATCATGCCCGAGTCGCGGTAGCGCCCGGCACCGCCGAGCCAACGCTGGTCGCTGACGCCGAGCGCGGCCATCGCGTCGGCCATTTCCTTCTCGCGGTGCTCGCCGAGTCCGTCCTCCTGATCGGCGGCGAGGTGCACGAGATCGGGGACGAGGACCTCGCCTTCCTCGCCTCTCGTGCAGGTGACCAAGGTGACCTGCGCACCTTCGGCGACGTATTTCGCCATCGTCGTGCCGTTCCCGATGGTCTCGTCGTCGGGGTGGGCATGCACAAGCAGAATTCTTCGATCGGCCATGCGCCCACCCTACGGACTGCCGCCACCAAGGGCCCGGCAACGATGACGGCGGTGACCACGGCGTGCCAGGATCGACGACCGTGACCACATCCCACCCGAACGCCGACCAGGGCGCCGCCGAGCGCCCGGCCGTGTCGTACCCCCGGCTGGCCGCCCGCACGCTGCGCTTCACGCTGGGCGCGCCGCGCACGTTCACGCTCGCGCCCGACGGCAGCCGGATCGTGTTCCTCCGCGCGCCGTCCGGGACCGACCGGGCGATCGAGCTGTGGAGCTACGACGTCGCCGAAGGGACCGAACGCCGGATCGCCGACCCGTCCGCGCTGCTCACCGACGCAGCTGAGGACCTCTCCCCCGAGGAACGCGCGCGCCGGGAGCGTTCCCGCGAGGGCGCGGCCGGCATCGTGGGGTACGCCTGCGACTCCGAGGTCCGGCTCGCGGCGTTCGCGCTGTCGTCGCGGCTGTGGCTGGCCGATCTCGGCACCAGCGAGGTACGCGAGCTACCGTCGGTCGCGCCGGTGGTCGACCCGAGACCCGACCCGTCGGGGCGGTTCGTGGCGTACGCGTCGAACGGCGCCCTCCGGCTGGTCGACCTCCAGGCCGACAAGGACGTCGCGCTCGTGGAGCCTGACGGCGACACCGTGGCGTGGGGTGTCGCGGAGTTCATCGCGGCCGAGGAGATGGGGCGTACGCGGGGATTCTGGTGGGCACCTGACGGGTCCGCCCTGCTGGTCGAGAGGTACGACGAGGCGCCGGTCCCGGTCTGGCACATCGCCAACCCCGCGCATCCCGACCAGGCACCGCAGCCGGTCCGCTACCCGGCGGCCGGCACCGCGAACTCCGAGGTCGGCCTGTGGCTGGTGGACCTGGAGGGGACCCGGCGGGAGGTCCGGTGGGACCACGCGCGGTTCCCGTACCTCGCGGACGTCAGCTGGTCGTCGTCCGGCCCGCCGCTGCTCTACGTCCTGACCCGGGACCAGAGGACCGCCCAGGTGCTCGCGGTCGACCTGGCCGAGGGGACCACCTCGCTGGTCCACGAGGTGACTGACCAGGCCTGGATCGACCTGATCCCTGGCACTCCCGCGTGGTTGCCGGACGGCCGGCTGCTCACGACGGTCGACGAGGGCGACACCCGGCGGCTCGCGTTCGACGGGACGCCCGTGACCCCGCCGGGGCTCCAGGTGGGCGCGGTCTTCGACGTCGACGACAGTGGCGTGCTCGTGTCCGCGACCACCGAGCCGGTCGAGCAGCACGTCGTCAGGGTTGGGCTCGACGGGACGGTGACCGAGGTGACCCGCGAGCCCGGCCTGCATGCTGGGCGCGCGGCCGGTGACCTGGCGGTTCTGGTGTCCCAGACGCTCACGCACGACGGGGTTCGGGTCCGAGTCCTCCGGGACGGCTCTGAAGTCGGGCAGATCGAGTCGCGCCAGGAGCGGCCGCCGTTCATGCCGACCGTCACGCTGCTGCGGCTCGGCGCGCGCGAGCTCCGGGCCGCGGTGCTGTTCCCGCGCGACCACATCCCGGGTTCGGCCCGGCTGCCGCTGCTTCTTGACCCGTACGGCGGGCCGCACGCGCTGCGCGTCCGGTCGGCGCGGGCCAGCTACCTCGCCAGCCAGTGGCTCGCCGACCAGGGTTTCTGCGTCGTCGTCGCGGACGGCCGGGGCACCCCCAACCGCGGACCAGCCTGGGAACGCCAGGTCCTGAACGACTTCGTGAGCACCCTCGACGACCAGGTGGAGGTCGTCGCCGAAGTCGCGAAGCGCTACCCGGAGGACGTCGACACCGGGCGGGTCGCGATCCGGGGATGGTCGTACGGCGGGTACCTGTCAGCGCTCGCGGTGATCCAGCGGCCCGACGTCTTCCACGCGGGCGTCGCCGGCGCGCCCGTCACCGACTGGCGGCTCTACGACACCTGCTACACCGAGCGCTACCTCGGCCATCCCGAGGAGCGGCCGGAGGTCTACGAGCGGAACAGCCTGCTGGCCTCGGCGGGCAAGCTCGAGCGACCGCTGCTGCTGATCCATGGTCTCGCCGACGACAACGTCGTCGCGGCCCACACGCTGAGGTTGTCCTCGGCGTTGCTGGCGGCCGGCCGCCCGCACATCGTCCTGCCGCTGACCGGCGTCACGCACATGACGCCGCAGGAGGTCGTCGCGGAGAACCTCCTGCTGCTGGAGCTGGAGTTCCTCCGCGACGCCCTGTCCTCACCTCAATGAATGTCATGAAGCCGGGGTGTAGATGCGGTTCATGCCCCGACGGTCGTGCTGTGACCCGGCTCCACGAGACGCGTAACGGTGCGGTTGCCGATATGAGCAACCCAGTGCAGCGGCTCGTTGCCAGACTCGAGGGTGAGGGTCGTGCTCTCGTGGCCGTTGTGCCTGACAGCGACCCTCATGGAGCGGTAGGCCAAGCCCGCGACTTCCACCCAGCCGTCGGCCAGGTGCGAGCGCGTTTCCAGTGCCCCGTCATACCGGGGGTTGATACCGGTCAGGCCGGTGCAGAGGTGGGACACAAGAGTGAACGGCACTTCCGGGTACGGGGCACGGGAGTCGATCAGGTGTCTGATCCAGCGGATGGCCATGGCATCGTGGCCATAGGCGAAGAACGCCTCCGGCAGATAGGTGAACGCCTCGATGTTGCGAGGAGGCTGCCGTTGGAGTGAGTCGTCGAGGAAGGCGAGATGCGCTCTTGCGCGGGCCCCCTCGGGAAGCAGGCGTTTCACGGCAGGAAACCACGAGGGCTCGAAGGCGAACTCGCTGTACACGCGCCGTGCCGAGACCCCGGTCAGATAGTGGCCGCCAGCTTCGTCCCACCAGTCGTCCTCGAAGTGCGCGCGGAGCCGGTCGGCGCTCTCGCGTGCCTCGCGGGCGAGTTCTTTGTCCCGGCAGGTCGCGGCGATGGAGGTCGCGGCGGCCCACTGGCTGGCGATGCCGTCGCCGGCCACCTGCATATCCGGAGCGTTGGATGCCTCGTTGTACGTGGGGCTGCCCGCAAAGATGTCGCTGGTGCCTTGTTCCCCGGCCACACCCGTGCCCAGGATGTCGTGGCGGGGTACAAACTCTCTCAGAAGGTTGCGGTAGTAACTCGAGAACACCGGGTCGGTCAAGTACCTGTCGTCTGCCGTCCACAGGTACTGTTCGATGCTCTTCTCGGCGATTTCGAAGGCGGCCGGGGTTTCGTGTACGAACCGCGAGTCGTCCACGTAGTCGATGGCTGCCGGCTCGCCATCGAAGGTGAACGCCCACAGCGGGTAGTAGGCCCGGGCGGCTGTGGCTGATGCTGCGAAGTGCCGCAGCATGGAGAAGTTCTCGCGATCCAGCCCGAGGAGGTGGGCGCCCAGCGACTGATGGGCGACATCGCGTGAGTAGAACATGGGACGGTCGGTTAGTGCCGCCCAATAGGACGGGATCGCGCCAGGATCTTCGGACCTGACACGGCTCAAGGACTGAGAGACAGCCCAGTCAAAGCCCTGCTCCAGGTGGGAATCGGAGCAGCGGAAACGGAGGTCCGGGGAAGCTCCCGGACGGCGCAATATGGTCACGTTCAGGACGGTAATCCACAACCAAAGGCTCCACGTGCCGTCCAACATCACTTACACCGCCGTGCTCGACGTCCGCAGGGCGACCGCCGAGCACCTCGCGAAGCAGCGGCACTACTCATCTTGCAGTGCTCCCCTCAATGGCCGCCGGCGGCCATTGAGGGGAGTATCGCGTGCTGTACCTGGTCATTGTCGCGGCTGGGGTGAGGGTGCGGGTGTGGCCGTGCGCGTGGATGGTGCCGACCGGATCGCGCTCGGCACACCCTGGCTTCGCGCTTCGCGAACCAGGGCAAAGTACTGGTCACCACGGACGGCGACGAACTCCTCGCCCAGCTGATCCATGATCCACGCCACATCGGTCGGCCCGAGCTCCCACGCGGCGACCGCGACCGCGATGAAGACCGGCTTCGAACCGTCGTAGTCGGTCGCCGCGTTGGACCGGATCCGGCGCAGGACCTCGTTCCGGTCAGAGTGCGCGATCTGCGTCGACAGCGGCAGCCTTCCGTCGGCCAGGAACGTCGTGTCACTGCGCCCGAACCACATGTTGTAGGCAATACCGGCGACGCCCAGCTGGTCGGCGTACGCCTGGGCCGAGGCTTCCTGCAGCATCGAAATGTCGTCCAGTGCGTAGATCATGTCGAGGCCGAGCTTGTCGAAGTACGGCTTGTTCTGTGCCAGGAACGTCGCCAGGTTGTCCTGCGGCCAGAACGACGGGTAGAAGTAGCCCGCTCCCGAGGGCCCGGCGACAAGATAGTCGTTCGGCGTCGCCGTTTTCAGATAGCGGCTGATGATGAGCGGCGCGGCGTCGATGAGCAGCGGGCTCACCGACCAGTTCATCGGCACCCTTCCCCGAGCAGGGTCATCCCAGATCACCCGCATCCGATGTTGGCAGTACTGCATGTTGTCGCCCTCGGCTGTGGTGAACGTGAGATAGACCTTGTTCTCCAAAGCAGGTGGCGCCGCCGGCCGCTGCGCGACGATCGGCGCCCGGAAACCGGAGTGCACCGTCGTGTTCTCCAGGAAGTCCGCCGCCAGGGTGTAGACGCCTTGCGCCGACGCCAGCTTCACACCGGCGAACTCCCCGGTGTACCAGCCGAGGTACGGCGTTCCCTTCTCGACCGCGGCGAAGATCCGGGTCATCAGCTCGGCCTCTTGCGGAGTGTTGTCAGAGCCCAGCCAGAACGGCATCGCGCCCAGCGCGACCGCATAGTCGCGAAGCGGCAACGACGCCGGGATCCGGTCATCGGAGGAAACCGCGGGCGCGACCTTCGACACCGACACCAGGAACTGGTTGAACATGTCGAGCGACAGCGTCAGCTGCCGCGCGCCGGCCGGCACGCTGAGCTCGTAGATGAAGTACGAGTTTCCGTCGGCGAAGCGGTGCGAGTCCTCGGTCGGCGTCTGGGGCTTGAACCCAGCGCCACCACGGTCGAACAGAACCCCGCGCTCGGTATCGGTCCCGATCGCGAAGTCCGCCACGACGGTGCCGTCAGCCTTCAACGTCAGTTGGTGAAGCGCGCCGCCCCAGCCGTCCGACGGCTGCGAGTCCTGCATCCGGAAGTAGACCTTCTCGCCGCCGGCGAAGGCCGAGATGTCGAACTCGTAGACCTGCCGATTCGACGTGTTGCGAATAGGTCGCTCTTCCCTTGCGATCTCGACGAAACCCTTCCAGTTGTCCGGCGGTATCGGCTTCGACTGGCCGGGGTTGATTCCGAGTAACGCGCGGTGGGAGGTCTGTGGCCAGAGGTTCTCGAACTGCCAGGCCGTCGCCTCGGTGTTGGAAGCGAACCGACCCCGCAGGTCATCGAGCACCAGCTTCTTGTGAGGCGGCGCGGTCAGCTTCTTCGCGAGCTCGGGGCTCACGATGACGCCATCTTTCAGGCCGGCGAGAGTCGTTGCCACGTTGACGGTCTCTACGACGTCGGGATCGTAGACCACGACGCCCTTGGCTCGATCCAGGTGAGCATTGATGACCTTCCACGGATCGGTGAACTCGCGGTACGGGATACCGGAGTCGTTCAGCCAGGTCTTACGCCCCTCGGGGGGATTCCCCTTGATGGCGTAGATCTCGGGCCGCTTCCGGTTGACCAGCCCCTGCAGGGTCATGACCAGAAGCTGCACGTCGACCGGAGTGTCATCGGCCATGAAGATCGCGTCGAGCCGCTCGGGCCTGGCGAAGGTCGGGAGTTCCTGGTCGGCCGGCCACAGAATTCCGTTGCTACCGGGCTCGGCCCAGGCCGACCCGTGGGTTCCGAAGGTGGCGCCGGCGAATGCCAGTGCCGGCGGCGCGCTGAGAATGGTTCGTCGTGAGATTCGCGCAGGATCGGCCACGTCTGGTCTCCTCGAAGCGATGGACTGCGAGCCGGTCGTTCTCACACGTAGGCATGAGAAACGACGTACGCAGGTGCGTGAGGCACTCCCCGCGGTGCTTGACCCGGGAAGGTACTGTCGTGGATTCGGCCCGACAAGAAGCCATGTCCGCTGTGGGCCACGGATATTGCTACGAGAAAGCCGGACACGCCAGGCGCGGGGTTCCGGTCCGCGCGGGATTACATTCGGCAGCGACCGAACGCTGACCAATTTTTGTCAACCGACGGTTTGCACCACACGGTTGCGTTCACGAAATCAATGGTTCTGCGATTTTGGCTCGCTCCGTCAAGCGCGGGTTGGTGCGAGGCAGTGGAGCTTTTCTGGGCGTGGAGTACAGGAAAAGCTCCACTGCTTGACGGGGGAATCTCGGCAAAAGCGCCGACACAACTTCGCCAAGTCACCACCCGGCTCCGTAGCGGATGCCGCAATCTGTCGAAGCGAAGAGGCTCGCGACCCGAAGCTTCTCTATGCGCGGCTCATTCGTCGAACCGCGGCCTCGATGATAGGCATCCGGCGGGTCAGAGCGGCCAGCCGGCGTTCGGTCCGCGCCACCTGACCAACGCTGACCAGCCGCGCCATTCCGGAGTCGCCGGCCGCCGCTCCCGCGCGGATCCGGGTGAGTGCCCGTCCCAGGCGTTCGGGGACAGCCGCAAGCACCTCCAGCGCGCGCACCTCCGGCATCTCCACGCCGGCGTACGCCTCGGCCAGCAGGCAAAGACGGCGGGCCACCTCCGCGACCGGTGCGGGCTGGAACAACGGCACGAAGTTCCAGGCCGCGAACGCCACGTCGTCCATCGGGCGCCCCGGCCCCGCGACGTCCCAGTCCAGAACGCCGACGACCCGTACGCCGGCGGTCGCCGGATCCTCCTCGACCACCAGGTTGTACGGCGCGACGTCGTTGTGGCAGACGATCTCGCCCGGTTCGAGCGGGCGCACACCAGCCCGCCAGCGTGGCGCGGTCGGCACGAAGGTCCGCACCACCTCGTGGTAGCGGGCCAGCCAGCGCATGGTCTGCGTCAACACCAGGTCGGAGAAGGCCCAGTCCGGCCAGGCCGCGTCGCCGACAGTGCGCCCCCGGATGTACGACAGGACCTCGCGGCCATCGGCGTCCATGCCCAACGGTTCGGGTATCCGGCCCAGGCCGTGGGCCCGCAGATGGGTCAGGAGTTCGTGGATCGTGGGAGTCCACGGACCGGCCGGCCGGCGTACGGTCGCTCCCACGCGCACGGCGCCACCCACCTGTCCGCCCGGCAGGACCTGGCCGGTGTCGGACGATCCGCGTGCTGTGCCTGCGGCGGCCGACCCGGCCGGTGTGGAACCCATGGCAGACACCCGTGACGGGTCTGGTTCCTGAGGTGACGGGCGGTGTTCCTGAGGCGACGGCTTGGAGTCCTCGTCGGTGGGCACGAGCCACAGTGTGTCCGATGCCACATGTGGCGCTCCGTCACAGTCCCCCCGTTGGGCGCCGGGAGGGTGCACGATGCCAGGCGGGGACGTTACGGGAGTACGTTATGCGCGCTACAGGGCGTGTCGACGGATGTGTCCCGCCCGGACGGCCGGCAAACCGGCCGCGACGGGGCTGATCTGTCATGCCCTTGACGGCTCCGCAACGACAGCTATGCCGGAGTCCGCCGGGCAGCAGTCTGGGTGCGCGGTGCGGCAGACTCCACACCCACATATCAGGGGCCGCGGGACCGAGGAGCACACTCGGAAGCAGCCCATCAGTCACCAGAACAGGTACGCGAGAGGCCACTCTTGTACGGGAAGGATGGCGCGAGATGGCAACGGGAGTGCTGGGTCCCGAGCGCGCACGCATAGACAAACCGACACTCCGCCAGGATCGGTGGTGGATCTATCCAGCAGTAACCTTCATCGTCTTCACGGCGTTCGTCGTCTACTCCACGTGGCGCGCCTTCTCCGGCGCCAACTATTACGCCTCGCCGTATCTATCGCCGTTCTACTCCCCATGCCTGAGCACGGCCTGCGTGCCAGGAGCGAGCGACTTCGGGCAGCCGATCAGCTTCCTGCCGGCGTGGTTCTCCCCCGCCCTGGTGATCCTCGTGTTCCCACTGGGATTCCGGCTGACCTGCTACTACTACCGGAAGGCCTACTACCGGGCGTTCTGGCTGTCGCCGGCGGCGTGCGCGGTCCCCGAGCCGCACAAGAAGTACACCGGTGAACGCCGCTTCCCGCTGATCCTCCAGAACATCCACCGGTGGTTCTTCTACGCGGCGTTCCTCATCGCGATCATTCTGAGCTACGACGCGGTCATCGCGTTCCGCGACGAGAATCACGAGTGGGGCCACATGGGCCTCGGCACGCTGATCCTGCTCGTGAACGTCGTCCTCATCTGGCTCTACACGCTGTCGTGCCACTCCTGCCGGCACATCACCGGCGGCCGGTTGCGGAACTTCTCCAAGCACCCGCTCCGCTACCGCTTCTGGACGTTCGTGTCGAAGCTGAACGGCCACCACGCCCGCTTCGCCTGGGCGTCGCTGATCTCGGTCGCGCTCGCCGACTTCTATATCTACCTGCTGGCGACCAACACGATCTCCGACGTCCGCTTCTTCTGACATGACCGAGGTGTTCTCCGCATGAGCACAGCCAACTCCGCCCATATCGGCGAACGGCACTCCTACGACGTCGTCATTGTCGGTGCCGGCGGCGCCGGGCTCCGGGCCGCCATCGCCGCCCACGACGCGGGCGCACGGACCGCCATCGTCTGCAAGTCCCTGCTCGGCAAGGCCCACACCGTCATGGCCGAGGGCGGTATTGCCGCCGCAATGGGCAACCTCTGGCCGGACGACAACTGGAAGGTGCACTTCCGCGACACCATGCGTGGCGGGAAGATGCTCAACAACTGGCGGATGGCCCAACTCCACGCCCAGGAGGCACCCGCCCGGGTCCTCGAGCTCGAGGAGTGGGGTGCGCTCTTCGACCGTACCGCCGACGGCCTCATCTCCCAGCGCGACTTCGGTGGACACCGTTATGCCCGGCTCGCGCACGTCGGTGACCGGACCGGCCTGGAGATGATCCGTACCCTCCAGCAGCGGGCGGTGTCCCTCGGGATCGACGTCTTCATGGAGTGCACGATCACCGACATTCTCAAAGATGGAAAAGATGGCGACAAGGTGGCCGGGGCGTTCGGCTACTGGCGCGAGAGCGGCCGGTTCGTCGTCTTCGAGGCGCCGTCCGTCGTGCTCGCGACCGGCGGGATCGGCAAGTCGTTCAAGGTGACCTCGAACTCCTGGGAGTACACCGGCGACGGTCACACGCTGGCGCTTCGGGCGGGCGCGAGCCTGATCAACATGGAGTTCGTGCAGTTCCACCCGACCGGCATGGTGTGGCCGCCGTCGGTGCGCGGCATCCTGGTCACCGAGTCGGTCCGCGGCGACGGCGGGGTGCTGAAGAACTCCGAGGGCCGGCGGTTCATGTTCGACTACATCCCGGAGTTCTTCAAGGCGGAAACGGCCGACACGATCGAGGAGGCCGACCGCTGGTACACCGACAAGAAGAACAACCGCCGCCCACCTGAGCTCCTCCCGCGCGACGAGGTGGCCCGGGCGATCAACGCCGAGATCAAGGCCGGCCGCGGCACACCGCACGGCGGTATCTACCTCGACATCGCCTCGCGCCGCGACGCCGACTACATCAAGCGCCGGCTGCCGTCGATGTACCACCAGTTCAAGGAACTCGCCGACGTCGACATCACCAGGGAGCCGATGGAGATCGGCCCCACCTGCCACTACGTCATGGGTGGCGTCGAGGTGGACGCCGACACCGGCGCGTCGTCCGTCCAGGGCCTGTACGCCGCGGGTGAGGTCGCGGGCGGGATGCACGGCGCCAACCGGCTCGGCGGCAACTCGCTGTCCGACCTCCTGGTGTTCGGGCGCCGCGCCGGTCTGAACGCCGCGTACCACGCCGCGAGGGTCAAGAACCAGACGCCGGTCTCGATCCACGAGGAGGCGGTGCAGGCCGCGGCCAACACCGCCCTCGCCCCCTTCGCCGAGGAGGGCGGCGAGAACCCCTACTCGGTCCAGAAGGACCTGCAGGAGGTCATGCACTCCCTCGTCGGGATCATTCGTACGGCAGACGAGCTGGAGCAGGCACTGGCCGAGATCGAGAAGCTCGCCGAACGCGCCGAGCACCTCACGGTCGAGGGCAACCGGCAGTACAACCCCGGCTGGCACCTCGCGATCGATCTCCAGAACATGCTGTGGGTCTCGGAGTGCATCGCCCGTGCTGCCCTCGCCCGCACCGAGAGCCGTGGCGGCCACACCCGCGACGACTATCCGATGACTGACCGGGAGTGGGGCACCAAGAACATCGTCCTGAGCGAACGCGAGGGCGCGATCGACCTGGCGATCAAGCCGCTACCCGCGCTGCCCGACGAGCTCAAGGCGCTGTTCGAGGAGCAAAGCTGACCGGGGGCGACCCCCTGGAACCCCCGAGGAGACATGAAAATGGGATACGACCTCTCGATGAGGGTGTGGCGCGGTAACGAGGACGGCGGCGCGCTCCAGGACTTCACGGTGTCGGTCGAGGAAGGCGAGGTCGTCCTCGACGCGCTCCACCGGCTCCAGGCGACCCAGGCGGGCGACCTGGCCATCCGCTGGAACTGCAAGGCGGGCAAGTGTGGTTCCTGCAGCGCGGAGATCAACGGCCGCCCGCGCCTGATGTGCATGACCCGGCTGTCGGAGTACGAACCCTCGGAGACGATCACCGTCACGCCGATGCGGACGTTTCCGATCATCAAGGACCTCGTCACCGACGTCTCGTACAACTACGAGAAGGCCAAGGAGATCCCGGCGTTCGCGCCGACCCCGCCGGACCCCGACGGCAAGCATCGGATGATGCAGGTCGACGTCGAGCGGGGGCAGGAGTTCCGCAAGTGCATCGAGTGCTTCCTGTGTCAGGACACCTGCCACGTCGTCCGTGACCACGAGGACAACAAGTCGGCGTTCGCGGGGCCGAGGTTCTTCCTCAGGTACGCCGAACTCGACATGCACCCGCTGGACACCCACGACCGGCGCCAGCTCGCCCAGGCCGCGGCCGGCCTCAGCATGTGCAACATCACCAAGTGCTGCACCGAGGTCTGCCCGGAGCACATCAAGATCACCGACAACGCGATCATCCCGATGAAGGAACGCGTCGTCGACCGGAAGTACGACCCGCTGGTCTGGCTCGGCTCCAAGATCTTCCGCCGTGATCAGCGCGAGGAGGTCGAGTCCTGAGCCCATCCGGCTCACTCCGGGTCAGAGGTGACTGGGGTCCGGGGCAGGACTGGGTCGGGGGCACCCTTGTACGACTCTTTCGTACGAGGGTGCCCCCGACCCAGTCCTGGGCCCCAGTCCCGGTCCCGGGACCCGGGCCTCGGGGCCCAAGCCGGAGCTACGCCTCCGGAACCGACATGTTCATGATGGGGCGCACTTCCACGGCGGTGAGCCGCGCGTCCGGGAACCTCGCCGCGATCTCGGCCGCGCGGTCCGGGCTCTCGCAGTCGACAACGAAATAGCCCGCCAACTGCTCCTTGGCCTCGGCATAGGGCCCGTCAGTGACCGTGGGGACGCCCCCGCGTACCCGCACGGTCCTCGTCTTCACCGGATCGGCCAGCGCGACGCCGGCGATCAGCTCTCCGGATTCGGTGATTTCGCCGTACATCGCCTCGGCCTGGCGGGTCAGCTCCGCACGCTCCTCGGGCGGCATCGCCAGGAACGCCGGATGCCGCTCGAAGATCGGGTGCTGCCAGTTCTCCACGTTCCCGTAGATCAGGATCAGGTACTTCATCTCACTCCGCTCAGTGCGTGAGGTGGCTACATCATCGCGTCGGACGGGACGTACCTGTCAGGACGTACCCGCGACCCCGATCAGGTTGCCCTCAGGATCGGTGAAGTGTCCGACCACAAGGGCCCCGGGAGTTCCCTCAGGGCCCATCCTGCGGGTCCCGCCCAGGCTCTCGGCCTTCTGGAGTGCGGCCTCGACGTCGGGAACGCCGATATAGAACAGCACACGGCGCTCGTACCCCTCGCCGCCGGCGACACCACCGTTGATACCCGTGCCGTCGCCGGTCGTCTGACCGTCCACGAACCCGTAGTTGCCAGGCTGTGAGACCGCCTCGCTGGCCGCGTCACCCGTGTGGAACTCCCACCCGAACAGCTCGCCGTAGTAGTCGCGAAGCTTCGCCGGATCCTTCCCGATGATCTCGAAATGCACGACTGGCTGTCCCATGACCTCTCCTCTCCCCGCCGCTGGCACGGCGCCTGTCATGGGCGTCCCACCTGAACGCCTCTACAACGGAGGTCGGAGCAGAAGTCTCGGCCTCGACATCTCCCAGCCAGCGACTTGGGTTCCCCGCTCCGACCGGCGTCGATCCTTCGGACAGGTCGGCGGCTCCGGGGAGGCCACCCGTTCAGGCGTCCGCGCGTGCCCGCGGTCCGTATCTCGCTGAGCGATCCTCGAGTCGGTTCATGATCAACTTGCGGAAATCCCCCACGATTCGCGCGAGGCGTGGGGGATTCCTGCAAGTTGATCATGATGCAGCCGTTTCCGGGCCCGTGACGGCCCCGGACGAGCACGGTAAGGAGGGCTTCACAACACCGGGCGACGAAAGTGCGGAAAGGAGCCCGCGCCGATTTCCGACGTGCTCAGCCCTTGAGCGCCCCGGCGGTGAGTCCGGCCATGAACTGCTTCGCCGCCAGCAGGAACGCCACGAAGATCGGCAGCACGCTGATGACGCTGCCGAGCATGACCGCGGCGGTGTCCTGGCCGTACAACGTGTTGAGGTTGGCCAAGGCCAGCGGCAGGGTGAAGTTCTCCTGGCTGTTGAGGACGATCAGCGGGATCTGGAACGCCGTCCAGGTCGCCATGAAAGTCCAGATACCAAGCGCACCGAGCCCCGGCCGGATCAGTGGGAGTACGACGGTCCAGTATGTCCGCCAGTCGGAGGCGCCGTCGATCCGCGCCGCGTCGTACAGATCGACCGGCACCGTCTGGGTGATGATCTGGCGCATCCAGAAGACCGCGAAACCGTTGGCCGCCCCGGGAATGATGAGCGGCCAGAGTGTGTCGATCCACCCCAGCCGGGCGATGAGGACGTACCACGGGATGAGCCCCACCAGGCCGGGAATGAAGATGGTGGCGAGAACGACCCGCCACATCCACCGCGCACCGGGCGCCGACCGGAACCTCGAGAATCCGAAGCCCACCAACGACGACAGCAGGAGCACCAGCACGGTGTGTGCCGAGGCGACCAGGATGCTGTTGCCCATCGCGCGGACGACCTCGACCACCTCGGTCAGCCGCGACCAGTTGGCGCCGAGGCTGCCTCCTGGCAACAGCGGCGGCGGGAAGCTGTAGATCGAGTCGTTGTCGTGCGTGGCAAGGACCACCATCCAGTAGAACGGCAGGACGAAGACCAGCACGATGAGGTAGATCCAGGCGGTGATGACCCGCCGGGCCACCGGCGCTCCCGTCGTACTCATGAGGCGCTCCTCAGACCCGCACTCGAAGCAAGCGGCTGTTGACAATGGTGAAGACGGCGATCAGCGCGAACATCACCCACGACAGAGCCGAGGCGAGTCCGAACCTGAAGTCGTTGAAGGCCGTGCGATAGAGCATCGTGCCGAGTACCTCCGCCGCCTGGTCGGTGCCACCGCTGCCGTTGGTCAGGACGAAGGGTTCGTCGAAGAGCTGGAACGCCCCGACCGTCGAAGAGGTGGCGCTGAAGAAGATGATCGGCAGCATGAGGGGGAACGTCACGCGGGCGAACACCTGCCACCCACCGGCGCCATCCACCCGGGCGGCGTCGTACAACTCGCGCGGAATCGACTGCAGGCCGGCCACGAACAACAGCAGGTGGAAGCCGAGGAACCTCCAGGCGATCATCAAGATGATGATCGGCTTGATCCACCCGGTGGAAGCCAACCATTCGTAGGTCACCCGGTCACCGGTGACGAACGACAAGAACGCGTTGACAAGGCCGGCGTTCGTCGAGAAGAGCACGCTCATGATGATCGCGATCACCGCGGGAGCGGCCAGCAGCGGAAGGAGGAAGACCATCCGCAGGAAGCTGCGCCCCCACATGACGTACTCGTTGATGAGATAGGCGAGGACGAACGCCGCACCAACGGTCACCACAGTCGAGCCGATCCAGATGTAGATCGTGTTGGCGACGGCCTTACCGAACAGCGGATCCGTGACGATCGCGGCGTAGTTGTCCAGACCCACGAAGCGCGCCGGGTTGAGTCCGTCCCAGTCGGTGAAACCGATCCAGAACGCCGCCACGATGGGCGCCAGACCGAAGAGGCCGAACAACACAAAGAATGGCGCCACCATGAGGTAGAAGGTGGAGTGCTCGCGCATCCGGGCGCCGAGCGTGTCGCGGTTGGGGCCAGCAGCACGCGACGTGTCGCCGCGCGGGGCTGTCATCGTCACCTGGCTCACGTGATCTTGTCCTCGACGTCGGCCTGTGCACGGGCCAGGGCGGTTCGGATCGAGCGGACACCGTGCACCACGTCGTTGATCGCGGTTGACAAGGCGGTGTTGGCGATCGAGTCGTTGGGATTGGTCACCGGTGGCTTCATGGTGGCGGAGACCTCACTGAAGACGGTGTTGACGTTCTGGCCGGCATAGAAGGGGTCCGGCTTGTTGATCCAGGTCGAGTCCCACGCGGGTTTCCAGGCCGGGTAGAGATCCCGGCCGTACATCGCGCTCAAGCTGTCTGAGTCCTGGGTGACCCATTTGATGAACTCCCAGGCGGCGAGTTTGTTGTTACTGCTCTGCAGGATGCCGATGAAGTCGCCGCCGTAGTTGAAGGAACTGACGCCGTTGGTCGCCGGCGCGAGCGCCACGCCCCACTTACCAGCACTGTCAGGTGCGTATTGCGCCTTGATGAGGCCACCGAACCAGTTGCCGGAGAAGAAGGTCGCGATCTTGCCGGAGTTGATCGCGGCGCCGCGTTCCTGCGACGACATGTCTGGCGCCATCAGGCCCATGCTCTTCAACTCCATCGCAAACTCCAGCGCCCGCACGATGGTGTCGCTGGCGAGCTGGGGAGTTCCGGACTCGTCGAAGTACGACACCCCGGCCTGCCCGCGAAGCGTGGCCACGATCTGGGCCGGATCGTCCAGCATCCAGCGTTCGCCCTTCATCGCGACCTTGCGTCCGGCCTCGACGAAGGCGTCCCAGTCGGATATCGCCTGCTGCACCTCGGCCGGATCGGTCGGGAGACCGGCCGCGTCGTAGATGTCGCGGCGATAGAACATGCCGCCGGGCCCGGTGTTCTTGGGCAGCGCGAAGATCCGCCCGGTATCGGTGTCGGAGACGTACTTCCAGGAGAAGTCGGCGTACCTGCTCGCCAACGCGCCGGCGCCGAACGGGCGCTGGCTGAGATCGACGAATCCCGGCTTGCTCTTGAAGTTGGAGACGCTGGTGATCTCCACCATCGCGACGTCGGGGCCGGTACCGGACACGAGCGCCCCGAGCAACTTACTGTTGAACGTCCCGCTGAATCCCTGCACCCGGACCTTGATGTGCGGGAACTTGCGCTGGAACGACGGAATGGTCTGCATGAAGGTCCGGTCGTTGTCGGGCCAGGTCCAGACCGTGATCTCACCTGTCCCGTCGCCAAGAGCGCCGTCACGCGAGAGTCCGCAACCGGACACCAGCGGCGCCAGAACGGCTGCCATTCCAAGCCCGACCCCACCAAGGCCGATACGACTCATGAACTGCCGGCGGGTCACGCGGTGGGTTCCCATCCCTCTCCTCGCAGGCGTTCGGACGCCATGGACAGCCCCCGTAGCGTGGGCCGAATAGTAATATAATTTCGGCCGCGTAACAAAGGGTTGGCCTGGCCCCTCCGTTCTGGAGCGGCCAGATCCGGCATCGCACCGCTCTTCGAGCGAGGATCGGAGTTACTCGAGGTATGGCCACAGCAATCCCGACCACACAGCGCCATCCGGCGCAGGTCCTGCCAGGACTCCTCCCTTCCGACACCCGGCCCGAGCTGGATCTCAACGGCAGTTGGTCCTTCGAACTCGATCCCACCGATGTCGGTGTCAAGGACGGCTGGACACAGAAGTCCTTCGCGCACACGATCGAGGTGCCCGGGTCATGGGAGGAGCAGGGATTCGGCGAGCGCCCGCCGGAGTTCATCGGCGGTTGGACCAAACGGCTAAGTTATGAGGGTGCCGCGTGGTACTCCCGCACGGTAGAGATCCCGGAGAACTGGTCGGGCGGCCGGATCTGGCTCCAACTCGACCGCGTTGGCTGGCAGTCCACCGTGTGGGTGGACGACGCCCGCATCGACAGCCAGGATTCCCTGAGCGGACCGCACCGGTTCGACCTGACTCCACACCTGAAGGCAGGCAGCTCCCACCGGCTCACGATCCGGGTCGACAACGCCGTCACGGACATCCTCAACTTCGAGGGCCACATCCACTCCCGGCACACCGCCACGACCTGGGGCGGGATCGTCGGGTCGGCCCGGCTCGTCGCCACGCCCGAGACCTGGATCGAGCACGTCGCGCTCTATCCCGACGCCGAGTCGCGGCGGGTCCGGTGCGCGGTGCGGGTCGCCGGTGAGGACGGCCCGGTCCAGGTCACCATCCGGATCCGCGCCGGTGACCGGCTGATCGCCAAGCGCGCCGTTCCCGCCGAGGTCCACGACGGACTGGCCACGGTCGACCACGACTTCAGCCTCGGCGAGGACGCCCGGCTGTGGTCGGATCGGGATCCCTTCCTGCACGACGTCGAGGTCGACCTGCGCCAGCCCGACTCCCCCGAACGCCTCGACAGCATCCGCGATCGGTTCGGACTGCGGACGTTCGCCGTCCGCGGGCGTTCCCTCACACTGAACGGCGACCGGATCTTCCTTCGTGGTTACGTCGACTGCTGCATCTTTCCGCTCACTGGCTATCCGCCGGATGACAAGGCGGTGTACGCCGCGCAGTTCGCGAAGGCCAAGGCGTTCGGGTTCAACCACGTCCGGCTGCATTCCTGGACGCCGCCGCGTTCGTTCTTCGAGGCGGCCGACGAGGCGGGCATGCTGGTGCAGTCGGAGCTTCCCAGTTGGGGCAACTTCAACGACCCCGACTATGTTTCCCGAGCCGGCGACTTCATCGAGCGGGAGTTCGAGCGCGTCCTCCTCCAGTTGCAACGGCATCCCTCGCTCGTCCTGCACTGCATGGGAAACGAGCTCCTGCAGTCGCCTCCCAACGGCTCGGGCATGCGGGCCAGCGATTTCCTCTCCGAACTCGTGCGGCGAGGGCGCGAACGCGATCCCAGCCGGTTGTACGTCGACCAGAGCGGCTTCGGGTATCTGCCCGAGGAACCCGAGCGCGAGACAGACATCTTCGTGTTCCACACGTTCCGGGGCTCCGCACCCGACAGCACCGCCACCTGGCAGCAGCGCATCGCCGGCGGCAAGACACCCGTGATCGCTCATGAGCACAGCCAGATGGATATGTACGCCCGCTTCAGCGAAGCGAAGAAGTTCACCGGGATCATGGAACCCTCCTGGCTCGACCAGGCTCGCGATGGCCTTGGTAGCAAGGGAATCCTTCACGAGGCGGACCGCTACGTGGAGGCATCGGGTGCGTTGCAGGCCCGGTGCCTGAAGGAACTCTTCGAACGCCTCCGGCGCACGCCCGGCCTCAGCGGCGTCCAGATGCTCAACCTCACTGACTTTCCCGGACAGGGCACCGCCCTCAACGGCGTCCTCGACGTCTTCTGGGACGAGAAGGGGCACATCGAAGCCGAGGAGTTCCGCCGCTTCAACGCCGAGACCGTGCTGTTGTGCGAGAGCGCTCGGCGCACCTACCCCGGCGGCGGTTGGCTTCAGGCCGAGCTTCTCCTCTCGCATTTCGGCCCCACCACCTTCTCTGGAACGCTCTCCTGGCAGCTGGCCACCTCCGATGGTGACGAGATCGCGGGCGGCAGCGAATCCCTTGCCAGCGTGCGGATCGGGCATCCGTGGCCGGTCGCCGCCGTCGACGTACGCCTGCCCGACGAGGCGTCTCGCAAGCTGACCTTGACAGCGGAACTCACCGGAGCCGACGGCCGGGTCGTCGCGGCGAACTCCTGGGACTTCTGGGTGTTCTCCGATCGGCGTTGGCAGGACGCACCGGCGCCCATCCGCGCCCGCGGTTCCCTTGCCTGGCTCGGTGACTACTATCCGGCGATTCGCAGCGACGACTATTCGTTCATGGGGCTCTCACCCGAGGGCGCGCCGCATGGCGAGGTGCTCCTCACCGACCGCCTCCACGTGCGCTATGTCGACGCGGTGCTTAACGGCGCGACCATGATCTGGCTGGCGGAGAACGACGAACTCGCCGATGGCGTCCAGAGCACCTTCGAGCCGTTGTTCTGGTCGTTCCTGTGGTTCCCCGAACAACCCAACCAGACCATGGGACTCGTGGTCGAGGATCGGCCGTTGCTCGCGGACTTCCCGCACGACGGAACGTCGGACTGGCAGTGGTTCCACCTGGTCGACGGCGCGACCGCCGTCAGCCTGGACGCCCTTCCGCACTGGGTCGAGCCCATCGTCGGCGGCATCGACAACTGGAACCGTGGCAAACGCCTCGGCTACCTCCTGGAAGCACAGGTCGGCAAGGGCCGAATCCTCATGACGACGCTCAGGATTCTCGAGCACTACCACGCGCATCCAGAGGCCGCCCAACTCTTCGACGCGATGCTGCGCTACGTGCATTCCGACGCGTTCGCGCCAAGCGCGCAGCTGTCACTCGCGCAGCTCTGGTCCATCCCACGCCGGCCGGTCGGCTGGCCCCATCGCTAGTGCCGGCGAGTGGCCGGTGCTGGCGTCGAACTCGTCGATGCCGGCACCGGCCATGGGCCCTACGGGGGTGCCAACGCCGGCTCGAGGCGGGCCTGTGATGGACGCCGTACGCTGGATGTCCGCCGACGAAACAGCGACGTAACGTGATCATCTGAACTCGAATTTCCCGTGAATCGGCGCGCTGGCCGAAAATTATTGGTGCGATTGGGAGCCGTTCAGCTGTACCTAGCGTCAAACCGTTGACTCGCCGGCCATTCGGCGGTCATTCTGTAAGGCCTAGCGGATTGGACGGTACCGGCTCCCGAAGGCGCGCGCCGCGGCCGAAACCGCGACCCCAGAGGGGGTTCATCATGAGGGAGCGATTCACGTACGAAATCTCCACCAGCACGCAGGACGGCCAATGGAAGCCCGCCGTTATCCGAGATGACACGTTCAGCCGCGACCCCGAGTCCATCGCTCGTAGCCTGCTCGAGCAGTGGATCATCGACCACCAAGGGCGACTCTCGGGTGGACGTGTCTTCGTCTTCGGCGGTTCGCACCGCGAAACTCCCGACCACATCATCGCGACGGTCAGGGTGCGGGTTTATCACGGGGACCTCTACACCCGCGAATCCCAGCCCGCCGCCGTCGCCTATCTCGGGCATGCCAAGAGCGACTATCCGGGATATCGCAACGCCGGCCGAGGGCCGGGCACAGGCGGACCTTCTGCCCGTCGGCTACGCGGCCGACCCAGGCTGAGAATGCCGCGGGCCCACCCCGGCGACCAGGAGATTGCCGATCTTCCTTCGATCCGGCATCTCGCGGCGACCATCCGAGGTCGTCGATTCCAGTCCCGGTCGACGACGACCAGGGAACCCGCGGCCTGATCGACGACAGTGCCGCGTGGGGCCGGAACCACCGTGGTGGGGCTGGAACCACCGTGGTGGGCTGGAACCACCGTGGTGGGGCTGGAACCACACACTGAGCAGACTGAGCGCCGTCCGGGTACGAACCCGGCGGCGCTCCTTGCGTCTGCGGACAGTACGAAACTCAGGAGCGGGTACGGCGTTCGACGGCCTGGTGGCTCCGTTGCGCCGCGTCGAGAGCGTGCTCGGCCTGCTTGCGCCGGCGCTCCTCTGCCCTGACGCCGCGTTCGGTGGCGGCGAGTTGGTCGGTGAGATCACGCACCCGCTCGCGGAGCCGCTCCAGTTGCGTACGAAGATCGTCGCGCTGGCGTAGGGCTTTCTGCCAGGCGGTCGTGCGGCTTTCGAGGTCGCGTTCGGCCTCGGCGACTTTCGCGTTCGCCTGCGCCAGTTGGCGTTCCGCCTCAGCATCGCGCGCATGTGCCGCTTCCTTGGGCGGCGCCTGCCCGGCCGAAGGCCGTGGCGCGGGGGTGGTAGGGGCTGGTCCGGGGGTGGGAAACCCGGCCACCTCCGGACCAGTGAACGACAGTGAGGGGCCGAACCCCGTGTAGAACAAGGGTTTCTCGAGCTGGCCGCGGCGCACCTGCTCGGCCAACTCGGGATCGGCGACGGCGGCACCGAGGGTCGCCTCGACTTCCGTGGCGGCCTCCGCGCTGACTCGCAGGCCAGCTTGTAAGGCAAGGTCGTGTGCCGCTTGGAGAAGTCCGCGAACGAGCTTCTGGCGCTGGGCGGAGAGTTCCCGGAGCCGATCAGCTGTCAACTTCTCCTTGCGGAACGCCGGACCGAGGTCGAGCAGGCGTTTCAGCTCGGTCCGGCGTTCCTTACCCAGCAGGTTGACCAGCCACGCGCTCTGCTTCGGCCGCCGGAGTTTGCCGAGCGCCCGGGCGAGGTCGGAATCGCCGCGCTCTCGGGCCTGGCGGACGTGTTCGTCCCGGGCGGCCACGAAGTCAGCCGGCGTCGTGGCGTACAGCTCGCGCGCGATCTCATCCAGGGTGGGCGACACGGCACTCCCGAAGTGTCAGGCCAGCACGTCTGCCCCATCGACTCTATCGCGCGAACCGCGAGATCAGCCGACCTTCTTGGCCACGTCCTCCCAGCTCACAAAGGCGAAGCCGGTGGTGTCGACCTCCTCACCGTTGGGGTCGGTGAGAGCGGGCCGGCGTTCACCGTCATGAACGACGAGCAGCCCACGCGGATAGTCCGGCCCGAGGGACACCGTGGTGACCGCCGCACCGTCAGAATGCTCCACCGAGTCGTTGCCGTTGCCGGCCGCGACCGTGAATCCGCCGAGGACCTGGTTCGCGCCCGTTCGCTCGTAGACGACGAACGTCGAGTCGCCCTGACTCGACGCGATGATCCGGCCGCCGCGGCCGTTCCCCGCGATCGTGAGACCCTCGGCGTCCGCGGTCAGCCAACGCCCGCCGAAGCCCGGGTCATCCCCGTCGACAACACATTCGTCGGAGGCCTCGTCGTAGGTCGCGGGCACGCCGTACCCCCGCACCCGGTCGATCAGTACCGGCGTTCCGAATCCGTGCCGACTCACCGGGATCCGCCAGATGCCGACCGCCTCCTGCGCGGCGTACACCACACCATGGTCGGAGTCGATCACCATGCCCTCGACCTGCGGACGTTCGCCGGGTTCGGTGCACGGGCTCCACGTCTGCCCGTTGGGAAGCTGGAAGCTGCTCGAGAGATCGACCGTGGCGAGGTGGTTGACGCTGACCGAATCCCCTGCTCCTGCGACCGTTGTGAGGAGAGCGAGCCGGCTTTCGTTCCGCTGGCTCACGGCGATGAGCGGCGTACCATCGCGACGGTCCTTCCCGCCGGCCAGGCCGTAGGCGGTGTGCTGGTCGTCGACCTCAGCCTCGGACGCCGCGAAGACACGGGGGGTCTCCGGCGCCGTGCTGTCACGTAGGACCCGTGATCCCGCGGCCGCACCGCGCTGGTCGATCTCGTAGACCCGAACGCGATCCCGACCCCGGTCGCTCACCAGAGCCAGATCGCGGCGACGGTCGCCGACCTTGACGCCGGTCACAACGTCGACGTTGTTGAACCGGCCGGGTGCCGCATCCGGCCCGGGCGCTGGCGGGGCCGCGAGTTGCTGTAGCTGGCGTCCCCGCAGGTCGAAGACCGCGAGCCCGCCTTCCTTGAGGGTGCCGAGTACGACGCTTCGCTGGGTGTTCGTCGAGTGGACCCAGATGGCGGGATCATCAGCGTCCGAGTTCGGCGGATCGGCACTTTCGGAGTCACCGAACGCCCTGGTCTGTTGGACGGGAACGACGGCCGGAAGCTGCCCGGCGTTCGTCGGTACGGCGTTCGTCGGTACGGCGTTCGTGGATATGGCGCTTCCCGGAGCGGCGGCGAGCAGTGGGAGGAGCGCGGGGACAAGGACGAAAGCGTGGAGTCTGCGCATGCAAACGGAGCGTGCTCGATCACCGCGTCACACGCGTGAACCTGATCTTGCAGCAACCGTCCGCCGGTGGAACGCCGAGCAAACGGGGTTGGGCGCCGGAGGTCGCCGCACCAGCTCAGCAGGCGGATCGCGGCCGCACGTGGGCTCCCCACATCGGGAACCCACGTGCGGCGGCGACGTTCACGCCGTGGTCAGCAGTTGTTGGTGCTCTTGATGACCGGCTGAGGATCGTTCTCGTGCAGGTTGTACTTCTTGCCCTGCAAGATGGGGTTGACGATCTCGTCCGGGCTGCTGCCCCAGTTGTTGTTGTTGCTGTCGTAGATCTGCTCGTAGTGCAGATGCGCGACGCCGGTGCCGACGGAGCCGACGTGTCCCACCACCTGGCCCTGACTGACCTTGTCACCAACCTTGACCAAGATCGGGCTCATGTGGTTGTACATCGTGTACCACCGGTTGCCGTGATAGATCTTGATCGCACCGATCTCGGGAAGGATGCGGTTCACGACGCCCGGCGCCGAGGCGCGGACCAGCGAACCCCGGGTGTTGCCGTTTTCATGGAAGAAGTCGATCTTCCCGGTCTCGGGATTGTGGCTCTTGTAGGTCGTGGCCTGCCAGCTCTCACCGCAGGTGAACGGAAGCTGGAAGTCCGGCCTGCCGTCCGCAAGCCTCTTTGCCGCCGTCGGCGTGGGCGACGGCGAGGGCTTGCTGACCGTACGCTTCACCGCGAGCGCCGCCTTGCGGGTTGGCGTCGGCGTGGCCGTACGCCGCGGTGCCTTCGAGGGGGAGGCCTTCGCGCGGACCGTCGCCGTCCGGGTGGCTTTCGGTGTGGCTTTCGGTGTGGCTTTCGGTGTGGCTTTCGGCTTGGCCTTGGTGGGCGTCACACTCTGCGTCGCCGTGGGCGTCGCCGTGGGCGTCAGTGACTGCGTACGACCGGCGGTCGGAAGGTTCGCGTCGCGCGCACGGGAGCGGCTGGCCCGGGCGTGTTCCCGCGCGGCTCCTATGTCAGCCGAGACCTTGCTCGTGTCTGAGCGCATCCGATCTGCCAGCAGGTTCGGCTGGGCGAACGTGGCCCACAGCGCCCCGACGCCCACCGCGAGGGCGGTGAGTCCGACGAGCGCGGTCGTGATCGTGGCGATCAGGCGCGGGCGGCGGGATCGAGCAGGCTGCGCGGGCCGGTCTGCCCGGTGTCGCGGCGTTCGTCCGAATTGGTGCGATGGTTCATGATCATGTGAGGACGGCCTCAAGAGATCTCCTTCGGTCGGGGGTTCGTGAAGCAACACGACCCGCCGACCGACATCTGGATCTCAGACGCCGGAAGGCTCAGCAACGATCATGCGATCGAGCCGACGCGGTGCAAATACCTACTGCAAATACCTACTGCGAATACCTACAGGGTGATGCGTACGGGAGCCGTGCTCTTCGGTGGTGCCGGTACGACGGCCCCCGTGGCCGACCTGGGCATTCTGCGTGACGACCGCTGATCAACTCCCCCCGGAGTCCACAATGCGGAAAGTTGAGCCGAGCTGTCCACGATGTGGACGGTTTGCGGACCCTGCTCCTGGCTTGTTCGCAACGCGTGATAAGTGGTGAAGTTGATCAACGACCCGTGAGATCAGTCGCGCTGGGGAACGTACGACGCAGCTCGGAGACCATGTGGCCGGCCACGCCCCAGAGCACGCGAACGACTTCCTGGGTATCGGCGACCCGCAAGGTCGGCGACTGGAACAGCATGTCGCCTTCGTACGCATGGAGCCGATCGGCGGGACGCACGAGGTGGTACTCAGCAGAGACCTTCGCGGCGTAGACATCGCCCACGCGCACATAGATAAGCTCGCTCACTTCCTTCGCCTCGGGCCGCGCCTCCTTCACAAACGAAGGTGGAAGCGAGACGAGGTGCCCCTTCACACTGAAGCCGGACTCGCTGATCCACTCGCCAAGCAACGTTCCAACCCCGTATTCGGGATCGCCCGTACGGTGAAGCGTTCCGGATTCCTAATGGAGTTCGCGCAGCGCGGCCTCCGATGTGGTCTCCCCTGGATCCACGGCTCCCCCGAACAACACGACCTCTCCGGCGTGGCTCATGGGTTCGCCGGTGTGTCCGTTGATCAACGAGCGCTCGGTGACGACGATGCAGGGCCCGTGCACTGGGTGCGTCACCACCGGGAGCGCGACCGCGGCCACCCGACCTGGCACCGCCCGCACGATCTGCGCACGCTGATCGAGGCCGACCATCATCATGTCCGTAGTCAATCAGCCGCCTCCCCAGTCCGTCCACAGCCGCGCATGCGAGACAGCGGCGACCTCACACGGAATTCCCAACCAGGCAAGGTGAATCGAACGCACTTCGTGGGGAGCTGCCACGTGCGGCAGGCTCCTGCATGCCTTGCATGGCATCGCCACCATGCGAGGCAGGCAATGACCACGTTTACGTGATCAACTCCCTCCCCGACCAAGGGGAACCGCGGCATCGCGAAGGGAGCCGGAGCCGACTTGGCGGAGGTGTCTCGGCCTCTTTGCCGAAACTCCTCCGCCAAGCCGCCGGGACCTCGCGACCGATCTCGCATAGTGGGCGCCTCGAAGCCGCTCAAGCCGTCCGGCACGTGAGACCTGAGGCTGCGCCTTCAAGGATCATGAAGGATTCTGGTCATATAGCAACGAAAACCCTTCACGATCACGGCCCGCGGGCCGGCTCCTGCGAAGTTGATCAACGGTCCCCGAGCGTTGGTCCGACCCGAGGATCGCTCACAACAGGAGGTCGGCCACTGACGTCACCCTGACGTGGCCGAGAAGTCTCGGAGTGCTCCTTCGAGCCCGCGCGATTGTGCGGCGAGGCCGGCCGTCAGACGTTGAACTTGAACTCCACCACGTCACCGTCGGCCATCACGTAGTCCTTGCCCTCGAGGCGAACCTTGCCCCGGGCCTTCGCCTCGTGCATCGAACCCGCTTCGATGAGGTCGTCGTACGACACGACCTCGGCCTTGATGAACCCGCGCTGGAAGTCGGTGTGGATGACCCCGGCCGCCTCGGGTGCGGTCGAGCCCTTGCGAATCGTCCAGGCCCGCGCTTCCTTGGGCCCGGCCGTGAGGAAGGTCTGGAGCCCGAGGGTGTCGAAGCCGACCCGCGCGAGCATCTTGAGGCCAGACTCCTCCTGACCGGTGGACTGGAGGAGTTCGAGCGCCTCGTCGGCCGGGAGTTCGAGCAGCTCGGACTCGATCTTGGCGTCGAGGAAGATGGCCTGCGCGGGCTCAACGAGTTCGGACAACTGGGCGCGTGCCTCGTCGTCGGTGAGCTCGGCCTCGTCGCAGTTGAAGACGTACAGGAACGGCTTGGCCGTCAGCAGGTTGAGGTCGCGCAGGATCGTCCGGTCAAGGCCGGAGGCGTACACCGTGACCCCCTTCTCGAGGGCCTCCTGCGCCTGGCGTACGACGTCGATCTTCTCCGCGAGATCCTTCTTGAGTCGGGCTTCCTTCTCCAGCCGCGGCAGGGCCTTCTCGATCGTCTGAAGGTCGGCCAGGATCAGCTCGGTGGTGATGGTGCCGATGTCGCTGGACGGTGAGACCTCGCCGTCGACGTGCACGACGTTCGGGTCGCCGAACGTCCGGGTCACCTGGCAGATCGCGTCGGTCTCGCGGATGTGGGCGAGGAACTGGTTGCCGAGTCCCTCACCCTCGGAGGCGCCACGCACGAGGCCCGCGATGTCGACGAACTGCACGGTGGCCGGCACGACCTTGGCCGCGTGGAACATCTCGCCCAGCACGTCGAGCCTGGGATCGGGCACCCCGACGATGCCGACATTGGGTTCGAGCGTCGCGAACGGGTAGTTGGCCGCGAGCACGTCATTGGCGGTGAGGGCGTTGAACAGCGTCGACTTCCCCGCGTTGGGAAGCCCGACGATCCCGATCGACAGAGCCACGACGTGCAAGCCTACGCGGAGCCGTTCGACGCCGAGCGAGCGGAGCGGTCGACGAGGAACGAGTCGCCCGCACAGCGAGCGAGAAGCCGAACGCGACCACCAAACCCAGAGCCGTTCGACGCCGAGCGAGCGGAGCGGTCGGTGCCAAGTGAGGACGGCACCGGCGCGGGAGACAGGACCTGTCGGTGGTCACCGACAAAGTGGAACCCATGAACGGCACGATCTTCCTCACGTTCGTCGTCGGCCTCGCCGTGGGCGTGGCGATCGGCGCTCTGCTGGTCCGTGTCCGGATCGCGGAGACGGTGGCCCGCACAACCGCCGAGCGGGATGCCGCCGAAGGTCGACTCGCGGAGCTGACGGCCGACCGGCGTACCCTCGCCGAGCAGTTCAGGGTGGCGTCGGCCGATGCGATGGCGCAGTCGAGCCGGCACCTGCTCGACCTCACCGATGCCCGCATGCGCGCCGCCGAGACGGTCGTCGCGCCGGTGAAGGAGAGCCTTGACCGGTTCGACGCGCGGCTGCGGGAGTTGGAGGAGTCCCGGGTCGCGCTGCAGTCCACGCTCCGGGAGCAGATCGACGCCGTACGCCTGAGCGGCGAGGCCCTGCGCCGGGAAACCGCCGCGCTGGCCACCGCGCTCCGCAAGCCGCAGGTACGCGGCCGCTGGGGTGAGCTGCACCTCGCCCGGGCCACCGAACTCGCCGGGTTGGTCGACCACACCGACGTCAGCTTCCAGCACACGGCGGTCAACACCGACGGCGACGTCGATGGCATCCAGCGGCCTGACCTCGTGGTCCACCTGGCTGGCGGCAAGCATGTGGTCGTCGACGCCAAGGTGCCGCTGGAGGCGTTCCTCGACGCGGCCGAGGCGACCGACGACGCCACCCGCACCAAGGGACTCGCCGGACACGCGCGACAGGTCCGCGCCCACGTCGACGCCCTGGCTGGCAAGGCGTACTGGCGGCGCCTGCCCGCGACGCCGGAGTTTGTCGTTCTGTTCATGCCGGGCGAGTCGTTCCTCTCCCATGCCCTGGAGGCCGATCCGGGACTGCTGGAATACGCCGCCGAACGCCGGGTGATCCTCGCCACACCCACGACCCTCATCGCGCTGCTCCGCACGGTTGCGTACGCCTGGACCGAGCAGGCTCTGAGCCACAACGCCCGCGAGGTCTTCGAACTCGGCCGCGAGCTCTACCAACGCCTGGGCCGGATGGGCAGGCACCTCGACCGGCTCGGGCGTTCGCTGACCGGAGCGGTCGACACGTACAACGAAGCGGTGGGTTCGCTGGAGACCCGCGTGATGGTGACCGCCCGCCGGCTGCACGAGCTCAAGGTGACGAACGACGATCTGACCAGTCCGGCCCCGGTCGACCGCGCCGTACGCCCACTCGCGGCCGCCGAACTCGTCGCCTCGGCCGCGGAAGCTCGGGCCGTACGCCGGGTGGGAGACAGCGCCTAGCCGGGCGCGATACAGCCCGCGACTTTCCCCATCCGCGTGATCTCTTAGTCTCAGCCGGGTGACGCGGCAGTGGGTGGGGCAATATCGTGCAGGGGTGCGGGAGTCGAGGTGGGAGGACGGGTCATCGGTGCCCCCACCCTTGAGGGACGCCGCACCACCCGACCGGCGCACCGAGGGCGCTCGTCGCAGACCCGACCACACCGCCGTTGCCGACGGTGCCGATTTCGACGGCCAGGACGCTCAGAGCCGCGGCCAGCAAGGCCGTGACGCGTTCTCCTCATCACCGGGACGTCGTGCCGCGACTTCCGAACCGTCGCCGCACCACCACACCAACACCCCCGCCGATCCGTCCACACGCGCTCGTGGCCGGCGGGCCGCTCCCGCATCGGAGACGCCGACACCGCCGCCGCCGACGGTCGGTGGGCGCCGCGCCGCGCTCCCACCCATCGAGCACCACCCTCCCGTAGCGCAGCGGCCGGCCGTCGAACAGCAGCCGGCCGAGCATCCGTCCATGCCGCCGGCCCCCGCGCCTGGGATGTCCAGCGGTCGCCGGGTACGCGGATCCAACCCTCGGCCGTCAGCGGCGGACGAAGCCCCACCACGGAACGAATCGACAGGGAGCGAATCGACACTGCGCGGATCGACAGGGAGCGGCGGACGGCGGGCCCGCGCTGTCTCGACGCCCGACTCCCTCGGGCCCGCACCGCGGTCGGCGGCGGCACGGCCACCCACGTTCGACCCGACTGACGACTTCGACGACGAGGTGTTGCCGCCGCTGCCGAAGGACGGCCGGCGCGGGGGAGGCCTGGCCCTCCCAGGCCACCACGACGAACTGGCCTCCGAACGCTTCGCGGCGGCCCGCTGGCAGGAGTCTCCGGTCACCCCGCCGCCGCAGGATCCGCCGAGCCGACCGTCCGGTGGACGGCGGCGCCGTGCGACGGATCCCGTTCCCGAGGATCCTCCCGTCACGAACTCCGCGCCCCGCTGGGAGGAGACCCCGCATCCGAACGCAGGCTCCGATCCCCTGTGGAACACGCCGAACGAGAGTTCGCCATGGCACCTGCCGACTGAGAGTCCGCCGTGGCACCAGCCTTCAGAAAGCTGGCAGGACGGCTCGGCGTACGACCTGCTCGCGGGAGAGGGCTCCACGAGCGACGGACGCCACGGTGGGCGGTCCGACTACGACCTCCCGCGGCCCGACGTCGACGCTTCGAACCCGCGTCTGGAGGCCCCGGCAACGGATATGTTCGTGGACCTTCCCGGGTACGCCGGGCACGCCGAGCGGTTCGACGACCTGCCGACACCGATCGGTGACCCGCTCACCGGAGCCATACCCGACAGCGGGGTCGCCGGCTCACCACCACGCCAGGACCGCTGGAGCGGATGGCCACCTGCTGGCGACGGTCTCACCGCCGATCCGCTGACTTCCTCCGCCTCGGCCGGGCAGGCCCCCGATCCCTCGGCCGGGCTGGCCAGCGCCGCCTCGGCCGATTGGGCCAGCGATGAGATTCGCCCCAGTCGAAGCCCCGACGGCGACCATCTCGACCCGCTACGACCTCGCGGGCACCGGGGCCAGCGCGACCAGGGTTTCGCGGACCAGGCGGAGTCTCGACCCCCACTCGAGCCTGCCATGCCTCCCGCCACCGGTATGTCCCCCGCCCAATCCAGGCAGGCACCGCCCAGCCCACCGGTCCCGCCCGAGGACAACGGGAGCCGCTCCATGCGGGCGCGGCGCACCGAGGATCGGCCACGCCGGGAGCGGCGGCCCCGCGAGACGGGCATGTCCGCCCCGCTCGCGATCGTGGTCGCCATCGGCAGCGGACTGGGTGCCGCCTTCCTGGACCTCACGGTGACCGGGCGGCTCGGCGTGTTGTTCAGCCTGTGCTTCGCCCTGACGGCGTTCGGCGTGGCCGCGGGTATCCGCCGTTCGGCCGTCTTCACCGCGGGGGTGCTCCCGCCGCTCGCCGCGCTGGCGACGTTCGTCGGGGTCGGCGTACTGGCACCGGAGAGGCTGAGCAGTACGGCGTCGCCGTTCGCAGCCGTCCTGGCCGGGCTCGCCTCGGAGTCGTGGACGCTCGTGGCCGCCTGCGCACTGACGCTCGGCACGATCGCGCTTCGCGTCGCGCTCGGTCAACCGCGGGCAGATGATGAGGTCATCGAGGAGGAGCCGCCGCGCGAAGATCCTTCCGCAGCTCGGGGGGCAGCGCGAAGATCAGGCTCTCGTCGGCCGTCCTGACCTCTTCCGCCGACGGGAAGCCGCGCTCTCCCAGCAGGTCGAGAACGCCCTGGACGAGCGCGTCTGGCACGCTCGCACCGCTCGTGACCCCCACAACCGTGACGCCGTCGAGCCAGGAGTCGTCGATCTCATCAGCGTTGTCGATGCGGTACGACGCGCGGGCGCCGGCTTCGAGGGCGACCTCGACGAGGCGTACGGAGTTGGAGGAGTTGGCCGAGCCGACGACGATCACGAGGTCGGCCTCGCGGGCGATCTCCTTGACGGCGAGCTGGCGGTTTTGGGTGGCGTAGCAGATGTCGTCGCTCGGCGGGTCGAGCAGTAGCGGGAACTTCTGGCGGAGCCGTTCGACGGTCTGCATCGTCTCGTCCACCGAGAGGGTGGTCTGGGACAGCCAGGCGACCTTCGAGGGATCGCGGACCTCGAGCCGGTCGACGTCGTCCGGGCCCTCCACGAGCTGGATGTGGTCCGGCGCCTCACCGGAGGTCCCCTCGACCTCCTCGTGGCCGGCGTGCCCGATGAGCAGAATGTCCAGCTCGTCGTGAGCGAACCGCTTGGCCTCGTGGTGCACCTTCGTGACCAACGGACAGGTGGCGTCGATGGTCTTGAGCGAACGCTCCTGCGCCTGGGCGTGAACCGCCGGCGAGACGCCGTGCGCGGAGAAGACGACGGTGGCCTCCTCGGGCACCTCGTCAAGCTCGTCGACGAAGATCGCCCCGCGTTCCTCGAGCGTGTGAACGACGTGCTTGTTGTGGACGATCTGCTTGCGGACGTAGACCGGCGGGCCATACAGGTCGAGAGCCTTCTCGACCGTGATCACCGCCCGGTCGACCCCGGCGCAGTAGCCCCGGGGGGCAGCGAGCAGGACTCGGCGTTCCGTCGACGTCATGCCCTTCATCGTAGGGTCCGTGTCGGGTGAAGCTCGCCGCCTGGCGGGGATGAGCCGTGGGCCTGTGGCCAGCGTCACGACTGGCGCCGCGCCGCCTCCACGGACCGTCGCGGACCCACAACTGATCGTTGACGCGAGATCAGCGTCCTCGCGGTCGCGCGGGCAGGCCGGGATCTTGCGATCATCGTGCCGTTGGAGGTCGCGCGACCTCCTACTCCGCACATCGCGAGGCTCCATAGCCTGCGGGAAGGTGATTCGTGATGCCAGTAGTACCCGCCGATCCGACCGCGGTGCATCCGATGCCCGAGCAGCCCCGGGTGGTGCTGCTGAAACCGCTGGTCACCTCTCCGCTGATCGAGGTCGGGGAGTACTCCTACTACGACGACCCGGATGATCCGACCGCGTTCGAGACCCGCAACGTGCTGTATCACTACGGGCCGGAGAAGCTGATCATCGGGAAGTTCTGCGCACTGGGCACAGGCGTGCGGTTCATCATGAACGGCGCGAATCACCGCATGGACGGCCCGTCAACCTTCCCTTTCCCGATCATGGGGGGTTCCTGGGTCGAGCACTTCGATCTCCTCACCGGCCTACCCGGACGCGGTGACACCGTGGTGGGCAACGACGTGTGGCTCGGGTATCGCGCCCTGGTGATGCCCGGCGCCCGTATCGGCAACGGAGCGATCATCGCTTCGGGTTCGGTCGTCGTCGACGACGTCCCCGACTACGGCATCGTCGGTGGCAACCCGGCAAGGCTCATCCGCCGCCGCTACAGCGAGGAGGACGTCACCCGCCTTCTGGAGCTGGCCTGGTGGGACTGGCCGCCTCAGCGCATCACCGAGCACATCCGCACGATCATGTCCGGGAGCATCGACGACCTCGAGGCCGCCGCCACGGAGTTGTCATAGGTATCTCGGTCTCTTAGCCGAGAAACCTATGACAACTCCAGCTTCGCCCCGATTTCTCAACATCCGAAACAGTCGGGTGTACGCCGGTCAGGCGTCGGCGTAGTCGGGCCGGAGGTTCTCCAGGCGCCGCACGCTGTCGGAGAGGCCGCCGGGCCGGTTGCGTGCCAGCCACAGGCGGTTGTACTCCTCGATGATCCCCTCGAGGTCGGCCGCCAGCTCCCGGCGTACGTCGTCACCACCCTCGGCACCGAGAGCCAACAGCCCGCGCCGGCAGGCGTGCCGCAGCAGCCGCGCGGTGTTGAGGAACTCCTCCCTCACCAGCTCCGCGTCCGCAGCGGTCGACTGAGCGGCGTCGAGCACCCCCATCGCCTCGTCGACTGCCGCGAGCGACTCGCGGAGCGTGTCGGGGCTGAGCTCGCCCACGCGCGGGCCGTACGCGTGGGTGTTGGTCGCAAGCTTCTCCATGCTGGACTGCAGGATCCAGAACAGCACCGAGGAGTTGTGCGGCTCGATCCCGACCTTGGTGTAGACGTTGCCGAGGTCGTACGCCAGCCGCCCGAGCGACCCCGTCGGGTCCTTGAACGCGTGCCAGCTCGTCGCCTCCGCGACGTCGAGGTCGCGGTTGGACTCAAGATCCCAGGAGTACGCCGCACCCGCCGCGTACCCCAGGTAGCTGACCGGCAGCACCTGCCAGTGGCCGCGGTCGCCCCAGTCGGTGATGAGGTAACCGGTCGCGCCGTGCCGCAGGCCGTTCTCCGCGGCGCTGAGTAGGTTGCCGAGGGCGTTCTTGCTCCGGCCGGCGATGCTGTTCCATGACGACGTTCCCGGACAGGTGTAGAACGCCACACCCGCGGCGGCGTACCTCTCGCACAGCGTCCCGAACGGGTGGTCCGCCTCGTAGCCCCACCCGAGCGCCACCGCGTCCTTCGGCAGCTCCGGGATCAGCTCCGGGTGCTGCTCGATGATGTCGCCCCAGAACTGCATGGTGTAGCCGCGGGCGGTGACCTCCGCGTAGATCTTCAGCAGGAAGTCGAGGTAGACCCGGCCGGTCCCCTGCTCCTCGCAGAGCTCCTTGGTGCGCCCCTGGCCGAGGTCGAAGGTTTCGTCGCACCCGACGTTGAACTGCTTGCTCGAGAAGTGCGGGAGGAGTTCGTCGTACAGCTCCTTGACCAGCTCGAGGCTGCCCGGGTCGCCCGGCGCCAGGCTGAACGGTCCGCGCATCTCGCCCCACGGCGTCACGAAGCCCTCGCTGACCTCGCCGAGTGGGGCGTACCTCGGCAGCTCCAGCCAGCGGTGCATGTGGCCGAAGGAGTTCTGGTTGGGGACCAGCTCGATGTGGCGTTCCTTGCAGTACGCGTCCAGAGCCAGGATCTCCTCGCCGGTGAACGGTGAGGCGTTCGCCCAGACCTCCGGGTGGCGGCGGTAGGCGAAGGTGTGCTCGGTGTAGAGCTGGATCTGGTTGATCTTCCAGCCGGCGAGCAGGTCGATGAGCGCGTACACCGTCTCCATCGTCGGGACCTTGTCCCGGCTCACGTCGAGCATGACTCCACGAGCGGCGTGGTCGGGCCAGTCGGAGATGCGCAGGCACGGCAGCTCCGGCGCGGACTGCTCGATGACCTGGATGAGGGTGCAGACGCCGTAGAAGACGCCCTGCGGGGTCCCGGCCTCGACGAGCAGGCGCTCGGGTGTGATGGAGAGTTCGTACCCCTGGTCGGGTACGGCGCTGTCGGGGTTCAGCCGCAGGATCGCGCCCACCTCGTGCGCCGGGCCGACCGTGGTCGCGGAGATCTCCCAGTCGACCCCGGCGATGGTACGGATGGCGTCCCGCAACCGCCGAGCGGTCGCGAGCAACTCGCCCGCGTCGGCCGCCTCGATGACGATCCGCCGCTGCGACGCCGGGCCGGCGATCGGGTCAGCGGTGAGGCTGCAGTGCCCGGGGTCGAGATCCGCGGTCCGCGGGCAGGGCAGGAGTGACAGGGCGGTCGCCCCGGTGGTTGCAGCTGGGTTCATCGTGCACGGGGTCCTGTCTCGTCGTAGGGCGCGGACGCGGCTGCCACGGTAATGCAGGCGCCGGCGTCCAGCCTGCCGGCGTTCTGTTACAGATCACCGTCACGCCCGGATTCGGTCAGGCGACATCTGAATGGAATCCGGCGCCCATCCGTAAGAGCGGGCGCGGGGGTGCCACGCGAGTGCGGTGCCACGCGAGTCCGGCGCCGCCGTCTCCCGGGGAACTTCTAGGCTGCCGGTCATGGCCCTGGAGACGTCCCCCGAAAAGCCGGCACCTGTACGCCAGATCGCGAACCTGATCGGCCAGTGGATCGGGCGGCTCGGCGCGGTGTGGGTCGAGGGGCAGGTCGCGCAACTCACCCGCCGGCCCGGAACCACCACGGTCTTCCTCACCCTGCGCGATCCCGTCGCCGACATCTCCATCCAGGTGACCTGCCCGCGCCGGGTCTTCGACATCGTTGACCCACCGGTGATCGAGGGCGCCCGGGTGGTCGTTCAGGCCCGGCCGGTCTACTACGTGCCCCGCGGGTCCCTCTCCCTCGCCGCCTCCGACATCCGGCCGGTCGGGCTCGGCGAACTCCTGGCCCGGCTGGAGCGCCTGAAGCGCCTGCTCGCCGCCGAAGGGCTGTTCGCCCGGGAGCGCAAGCGCGGCCTGCCGTTCCTGCCCCGGAAGGTCGGCCTGGTGTGCGGGCGGGGCTCCGCCGCCGAGCACGACGTACTGGAGAACGCCCGGCGCCGGTGGTCAGCGGTCAGCTTCCGGGTGGAGAACGTCGCCGTCCAGGGTCCGCAGGCCGCGGCCCAGGTGATCGAGGCGCTCCGGCGGCTGGACACCGAGCCTGACGTCGACGTGATCGTCGTGGCCCGGGGTGGCGGCTCGGTCGAAGACCTGCTGCCCTTCTCCGACGAGGGCATGATCCGGGCCGTGGCACAGTGTCGTACGCCGGTGGTGAGCGCCATCGGCCACGAGCAGGACATGCCGCTGCTGGATCTGGTGGCCGACGTACGCGCCTCCACACCCACCGACGCGGCCCGGCGGATCGTCCCGGACGTCGGCGAGGAGGTTGCCCGGATCGACCAGCTTCGTACCCGCGGCCGCCAGATCCTGGCCAGCTGGCTCGACCGGGAGCTCTCGGCCCTCCACGCACTCCGGGCGCGTTCCGCGCTCAGTGACCCACAACGCGAGATCGGGCGGCGGTCGGAGGAGATCGCCGCGTTGCGGGACCGCTCCCGCCGTTACCTCGCCCAAGTCCTCGACCGGGCCGAGGACAACCTCGACCACCAGCTCGCGCGGGTCCGTGCGCTCTCCCCCAAGGCCACCCTCGAACGCGGGTACGCCGTCCTACAGAAGACGGACGGCGCCGCTGTCCGGGATCCGTCCGAGGTCGTACCCGGGGAGGTCCTCGACGCCCGGGTCGCGGGTGGCAGGTTCCCGGTAGAAGTACGCGCGGACGGGGAAACCCTCGGGTAGGGCTGATGCGGAGCGTCCTGGATAGGGTGCTGAGTTGTGAGCGAGCCGCAGACCGCACTCTCCTACGAGCAGGCACGTGACGAACTCGTCGAGGCCGTACGCCGGCTCGAAGCGGGCGGGACCACCCTGGAGGAGTCCCTGCGCCTGTGGGAGCGCGGCGAGGAGCTCGCGAAGGTGTGTCAAGCCTGGCTGGACGGCGCGCGGGTTCGGCTGGAAGCGGCCCGGACGGCAGCGCCAGCTGACGAGGTCGAGGATCTCGCCGAGGAAGACTGAGCAGGAGGGGCACAGCGCATGGCCGACCCGAAACTCGAATCCGACGCCGTACCGCCCCCGCTGCGTACCGACGGCGGTGCCCCCGACCGCAACCTCGCCCTCGAACTCGTCCGTGTCACCGAGGCCGCCGCGATGGCCGCCGGACGGTGGGTCGGCCGGGGTGACAAGAACGGTGCCGACCAGGCGGCCGTCAACGCGATGCGGACCCTGATCGCCTCAGTGAGCATGCGCGGCGTCGTCGTCATCGGCGAGGGCGAGAAGGACAACGCCCCGATGTTGTACAACGGCGAGGAGGTCGGCTCCGGCGACGGTGCCGAGTGTGACGTCGCCGTGGATCCGATCGACGGCACCACACTCACGGCAAAAGGGATGAGCAACGCCGTCTCGGTCCTCGCGGTCGCCCCGCGCGGTGCGATGTACGACCCGTCCGCGGTGTTCTACATGGAGAAGCTCGCGACCGGCCCCGAGGCCGCCGACGTCATCGACATCACCGCGCCGGTGAGCGAGAACATCCGCCGAGTCGCCCGCGCCAAGCACGAGGACCCCGAGGACGTCACGGTTGTCATCCTCGACCGGCCGCGGCACGAAAACCTCGTCCGGGAGATCCGCGAAACCGGGGCCCGGATCAAGTTCATCACCGACGGCGACGTCGCCGGCGCGATCATGGCCGCCCGGCCCGACACCGGTGTCGACCTGCTCGTCGGGATCGGTGGTACGCCCGAAGGGATCATCGCCGCCTGCGCCATGAAGTGCATCGGCGGGATGATCCAGGGTCGGCTGTGGCCGCGCGATGATGCCGAACGCCAGAAGGCGATCAACGCCGGCCACGACATGGAGCGCGTGCTCACGACCGACGATCTCGTCCAGAGCGAGGACGTGTTCTTCGTCGCGACCGGCATCACCGACGGGGAGCTCCTTCGCGGCGTCCGCTACCACGGCGACGGCGCCAACACCCACTCCCTGGTGATGCGGTCCCGCAGCGGGACCATCCGGTCGATCATGTCCGAGCACGCGTTGGCGAAGCTTCGGGCGTACTCCACCATCGACTTCGAACGCGCCTGCTAGGGCTCAACCGCCGGCGCGCTTGAACCAGCGGCGGCGCTTCGGAGGGCGGGCGATCAACTCGCCGACGATGACGATGCCGCGTACCCGGATCAGTGGGGTCCCCGGTCCGGGTCGACCATGGGATTTGTTCTTACGCTCCCCGAGGACCGTCGTCCCGTGCTCGAACTCCACCGCGATGTCGTCGGGCACGATCAGGGTCAGCTGGCCGAGGCCGACCTGAACGTCGAGGATGACCTCGTGCGGGATGTCGGCCTCGGTGAGGTCCAGCGTGACCTGACCGATCAGGGCCCGCGCCGTCAGTCGCCTGGGCACCAGCCAGCGGCCCGTGACGTTCTGCTCGCTGAGCACCGCGTTGATCTCGTTGGGTCCGGGCTGGGTGAGCGGGTGGTAGCCACTACCGGGCCGCGCGGCGGGGCTTCGTGAGTCCGCGCCATCCCCGAGGGGCAGGTCGGCGGTCAGCGGGGCGAGTTCGGCGTAGGTCTTGGCGGCGAACGTCCGCTCCAACCGAACCTCGAGTTCACCGAGGTCGATGCGCCCCTCGGCCGCGGCCTCGCGGAGGATCTCCGCGGTATGGTCGCGGTCCGCGTCGGAAGCGCGCAGGTCTCCCGAACCCGCCGCCGGCCACCCGCCACTTTCCATGGGTCCGCTCCCCTTGGCTCGGCCGCCCGATGATGCGGCTTGGTGCTGTCTACGGCATCTGAGGCTAGCCGGTCGGGTCGCCGGATGCGGCGTTCGTTCCTGCTATGTGTACGAACCCCTCGCCTCAGGCGCGAAGGAAAGCGACCAAAGGCACGCCCAGAAGGACGGCAGCGAGAATCGCCAAGATCAAGACCAGCGCGGCCGTGACCGGCCGGCGTTCCCACCACGGCACGATTCCGGGATGGATCTCGCCGAGCCGGGCGGGAGTGATCACGCCCTCGATTTCGCGTACCGGTAGGCCGAGCCGGGCGACGAACCGGTCGAGGTCGCTCGGGGCGAAGGTGCCGGTGTGCAGCCGCAGCAGGGGCTTTCCAGCCACGTCGCAGATGAACACGTTGTGGTACGGGCCCGTCATTCCCCTCAGGGGCGGAAGCGTGGCTCGTACCACCGACCCGGCGTCGGCGCGGCGGCGCATACGAGGTCGGCCGAGTAGCCCAACCCGGCCGAACTCGGCGTCGGTGACGATGACCCGCGTGCGGTACACGTAGAGAAAGCCTGGAATCGAAAGAACCGCGACGACCGCGGCCGCTACGGCGAACGCCGTCACCCCACCGATCCCCGCTGCCGGAACGAGGATCGTGGCGGCACAGATCGGCGCGAGGACGAAGGGCCTTCGGCGGGTCCCGGCTGATAATCGGATGACGAGCGCCGCGGCGGCCGGGTTGATCGACATCCGGGCAAGGCTAGCTTGCCTGCGCACCGCCCTAATCCGCGCGACCGCGCCCCTATCGCCGCGACCTCTAGGCTGGATCGGTGGCGTTCAGCGACTTCGATCCCGGCGTGACCAGCGGGCCCGGCACGATCATCGAGCCGTTCGAGGATGGCCGGCCGGTGGTGGTCGCCCGGGAGGAGACCCCGCGAGGATCCGTCGCCCTGCGCCGCCGCCGCGATCCTTTGCACGGCGAGGTTTACGAGCTGATCGTGAACGGCGCGTTCGTCATGGACACGCTCGAGACCTCGACGGAACGCCTGCTCGCCGAGAGCGCGCTCGCCTATGCCCGTGTCGCCCCTCGCACGGTGGTCGTTGGCGGGCTTGGCCTGGGGTTCACCGTCCGCGAACTCCTGGCCGACGAGCGGATCGAACACCTCCACGTCGTCGAACTCGAGCCGGCTGTCATCGAGTGGGTCCGCGCTGGCGTGGTTCCGGCCACCGCCGGCGTGCTCGACGACGTACGCGTCCAGACCCATCTCGCCGACGTACGCCACTGGCTGCCCGCGCGGCCCGCCGCCAGCGCCGACGTCATCATGCTGGACGTGGACAACGGGCCAGACTTCCTTGTGCACTTGGCGAACAGCGAGGTATACGAGACGCCGTTCCTGGCCGCTGTCAAGGAAACCTTGCGGCTCGGTGGTGTCCTCGCGGTCTGGTCGGCGGCGCGGGCCACCGCCCTCGCGGAGCGGCTGGAGCGGACCTTCGGCACCTGCCGCGAGGTGCACCGGACCATCCCCCGAGAAAGTCGCGAGCTGGACTACTTCCTCTACGTCGCCACCTCGACAGGATCCATGCCTTCCTGACCACGCCAGCGACCCGCGAAGGCTCGTGACGCTCCTCACCTTTGACCGCGGGCCCTCGCTCAGCAGCGCAATACATTGATGCGATCAACATTGACAATATATCTCCCGCCGTCCGACAGTCCTCTCGTCAGACAAGGGAGGTCTCATGTCGTCCACCGTGATCCCGCCTCAGCCGGGCCAGCCCGAAAGCGGCCTCATCACCGCGCCGCCAGGGCTTGCCGGCGTCGCCGTCACCGACACCTCGATCGGCGAGGTGCGCGGTTTGGAGGGTTTCTACCACTACCGGCAGTACTCCGCGGTCGAGCTGGCCGAGCAGCGTACGGTCGAGGACGTCTGGCACCTGCTGTTCGAGGGTGAGCTCCCCACCGCCGACCAGCGAGCGGAGTTCATGGCCCTGGTTGTGCCCTTGCGGCAGCTGCCACCTGAGGTCCGCGCGGCCCTGCCGGCGATCGCCCGGTCCAGCTCCAGCCCGCTCGACGGTCTCCGTACCGCACTCTCGCTGGCTGGCTCCGCACAGCATCTGCGCCCGCTCTGGGATCTCGAGGAGCCGACCCGCCGCCTCGACGCGCTGCGGATCTGCGCCCAGGTGCCGACGCTGCTCACCGCCCTCCACCGGCTCGCCCACGGCGAGCAACCCGTCGAGCCGCGCGACGACCTGCCGTACGCCGCCAACTATCTCTACATGCTCACCGGCGAGGAGCCCGATCCGATGCGGGCGCGGGCCATCGAGCGCTACCTGGTCTCGACGATCGACCACGGCTTCAACGCGTCGACGTTCACCGCCCGGGTGATCGCGTCCACCGGCGCGGATGTCGCGGCCTGCGTGGTCGGCGCGATCGGGGCGTTGTCGGGTCCCCTGCATGGAGGCGCGCCGAGCCGGGCGCTGGAGTCCTTGGACGCGATCGGTACGCCGGACCGGATCGAGCCCTGGGTACGCGCGCGGATCGAGGCGGGCGACCGGATCATGGGGTTCGGGCACCCGGTCTACCGCACGGAAGATCCGCGGTCACGGATGCTGCGCGCGACCGCCGAGGAGTTCGGCGGCGACCTGGTGGAGTTTGCCGTCGAGGTCGAGGCGTGCGTCCTGGCGCTGCTCGCCGAACTCAAGCCCGGCCGCGATCTCCACACCAACGTGGAGTTCTACGCCGGGGTCGTCATGGAGCTGTGCGGGCTACCGCGGGAGATGTTCACACCGACGTTCGCGTCCAGCCGGGTCATCGGCTGGTGCGCCCACGTGCTCGAGCAGGCCCGGGAGCGCAAAATCATCCGGCCGGGTGCGAGGTACGCCGGCCCTCCGCCACCGCGGCCGCTTCCACCGCTCGCCTAGGAGACCCGGACGCTGGACTTGTCCGAAGTGCGTCCGGGTTCGCCGGAGCCGCAAGCGAACCGGCGAAACAGTGGAGAGTTTTCCGTGTCCCGACCCGGAAAACTCTCCACTCCCTTCCTCTTTGCCAAGTTGGGTCCTAAAACTGTAGACCGCGCGGACTTTCGGTCTACAGTTTTAGGACCCAACTCAACGCTGGCTCCATCAAGAAATGGCTGGCGGTCCATTCACGAGACCCGAGGTTCATCGACGGAACCCCCCTCTCTTGTTTTACTCAGGACTATTCAAGGCAACCCCACCCCGTCCGTCCCCTATCGCGGTGGCGGCCCGGTATAGAGAGCCCGCGGCCGGTAGCGCAGCCGGTGCGGGTACTCCTCGAGCGCGTGAGCGATCAGGCCGGCCATCCGCCCGAGCAGGAAGATCACCTCACTCGCTCCTGACGTCAAGCCAAACTTGACAGCGAGGAAAGCGAGCGCGAAGTCGATGTTCGGGGCAGGACCCGCATGCCGGCCGACCACGGTCAGCAGCTCCTCGGCGATAGCGTCAACCTTTCCTTGCCGCCCGGCCGCACGGGTCAGCTCGAGCAACACGTCGGCGCGCGGGTCCCGCCTCGTATAGACCGCATGACCGAATCCCGGCAACACCTCCCCCCGCCGCAACCGCTCACCCACGAGGCGGGGTACGTCGTCAGGTCGCCGTACCTCACGCAGGAGCGCCTCGACGGCCGACGCACTCGCACCGTGCAGGGCACCACTACCGGCGGCCAGACCCGTGAGGACGACGAGGTACGGATCGGCCCACACTGACGCGGCAACCCTGGCCGCGAACGTCGACGCGGCCAGCTCGTGGTCGGCCATCAGGATCAACGCCGCATCGAGCGCCCGGATCTCTCCACGCCTGGGCGGCCGGTCGGCCAACCGCGACCACAGCCGCTCCGCGATCGACAGGCCCCGTACCGGCGAGAGCTCTGGCAGGCACTCGATCGTCTCCGCGATGAGCGCACGTGCGGTGGCCGCGACCGCCGCTGGCCGCCGGTCATCACGCATCGGGTCGGTCGCCGCGACCGCCGCCACGACGACCCGCATCCGATCAACCACGCGCGCCGACGCGGGAAGGGCGTCCTGAGCCCGGCGGCCCACGTCGACCGCGGCCGGCCTGGTGGGCCAGGGTTCGGACGATGCGGTACGCCGACCTCCCCGCCGGACCGCATCGTCCGAGCCCGGCGCCCAGAGGAGTTCGGCGACCTCCTCGAACCGTCGCGTGCGGGCCAACTCGGTGGCATCGTTCCCGCGGTAGTACAAGCCACCCTCGGGGTCGAGCAGGGTCAGCTCGGTGTCGATCACGACCTCCAGCGCTCCGGCCCGACCGCCCCGCCGGTTGCGCTGGGCGAGGCGTTCGACCTCAACGCGGTCAAACCGGGAGGAACGCCGATCCTCACCGCGATGCCGCTGGAGTACGCCACGACTGACGTAGGCGTACACCGTTTCCGCTTTCACACCAAGCAGATCGGCGGCCTGGTGGGTCGTGATCCACCGCGACGAGTCGTTCACACGGGCAACCTCATCACATGTGAGCTGTTCGCCAGGTCATAGAGTCAGGCCATGGCTGAGGATCAGGACTACCGGATCGAACGCGACACGATGGGCGAGGTCCGCGTACCCGCTCATGCCTTGTGGCGGGCGCAGACCCAACGCGCGGTGGAGAACTTCCCCATCTCGGGCTCCACCCTGGAAAGCCAGCACATCCGGGCGCTCGCCCTCATCAAGGGGGCCGCCGCGAAGGTCAACGCCGAACTCGGCGTCATCGACGACGACCTCGCCAAGGCGATCCAGGCGGCCGCCGCGCGGGTGGCCGAGGGTGGGTACGACGACCACTTCCCGATCGACGTGTTCCAGACGGGTTCGGGCACCTCGAGCAACATGAACACCAACGAGGTGCTGGCCAGCCTTGCCACCGACGCGCTCGGCCAGCCGGTCCACCCCAACGACCACGTCAACGCCTCGCAGTCCAGCAACGACGTGTTCCCCTCGTCGATCCACATCGCCGCCACCAACGCCGTGCTGCACGATCTCGTCCCGGCGCTCACCCACCTGGTCGAGGCGTTCGAGCGCAAGGCCCAGGAGTTCGCCGACGTGGTGAAGTCCGGGCGTACCCACCTGATGGACGCGACCCCGGTGACGCTCGGCCAGGAGTTCGGCGGCTACGCAGCGCAGATCAGGTACGGCATCGAACGCGTCCAGTCCACCCTCCCCCGCGTGGCTGAGCTTCCCCTCGGCGGCACCGCGGTGGGCACCGGCATCAACACTCCGCCCGGCTTCGCCGCGAGGGTCATCGCCGAGCTCGCGGCGTCCACGGGTCTTCCCCTCACCGAGGCGCGCGACCACTTCGAGGCGCAGGGCGCTCGCGATGCTCTGGTCGAGCTGTCCGGTCAGCTGCGCACGATCGCGGTGGGGCTCTACAAAGCCGCCAACGACATCCGCTGGATGGGCTCGGGGCCCCGCACCGGCCTCGCCGAGATCGCCCTTCCCGACCTGCAGCCGGGCTCCAGCATCATGCCGGGCAAGGTCAACCCGGTGATCGCGGAGGCCGCCCGCCAGGTCGTGGCCCAGGTGATCGGCAACGACGCGGCAGTCGCGTTCAGCGGCTCGCAGGGCGACTTCGAACTCAATGTCATGCTGCCGGTCATCGCCAAGAACCTCCTTGAGTCGATCCGGCTTCTGAGCAACGTCAGCGTGCTGTTCGCCGACCGGCTGGTCGACGGCATCACCGCCAACGTCGAACGCTGCAAGGAATACGCCGAGAGCTCGCCGTCGGTCGTCACCCCGCTCAACCGCTACATCGGCTATGAGAACGCCGCCAAGATCGCCAAGACCGCCCTGGCAGAGCGCAAGACAATCAAGCAGGTGGTGCTCGAGCAGGGATACGTCGAACGCGGCGACCTCACCGAGGAGCAGCTCGACCAGGCGCTCGACGTTCTCTCCATGACCCACCCTTGAGGTGGGGCTTAACGCGAAGCGGATCGCGTGCGTTATCCACAGCGATCGGGGCTGTGGACGACGGTCAGCGTTCAAGCGATCCATCCGGCCATCCTTGTGCCCCATAACCACCAACCGTGGGAGGGCCATGACCACGCTGCCCTGGGGCCGGCCGTTGACCTGCGCCGATCTGGATGCGATGCCCGATGACGGGCACAAGAATCTCCCCGCGGCCCCCATGCTCGCCGTGGAGGTTCTCTCCGACAGCACGCATGGCATCGACCTCCTTCTCAAGCGGGAACGCCTCCAACGCGCCGGTTGCCCCGCCTACTGGGTGATCGACCCCAAGATGCCCGGCCTGACGGTCATGGAGCTTCGTGGCGACACCTACCACGATGTCGTGACCGTGACCGGCAACAAGGAGTTCCGGGCCACAGCGCCATACGCCGTGCCCGTCGTACCCATTGACCTCGTGACACGCTCGTCGTGATCGCTCTGGAGGCTTGTTCCTAGCCCCGTCCGGCCGCCGGACGGTGGCCGGGATCAGCGCCGGGATCAGCGCCGAGCTCGGGCGAGAAGCGCGATCCGCCGGTAAGGTCACAGCGATGAGCGCTCCCACCTCCTCAGTGCCAGAATCTGGACAACCAAACGGTTTCCGGTCCTCTGGGCATCCGCCGTACTGGCCGGCCGGTACGCACATCTGGTGGCGCTACCGTCGCACCGCCTGGATTCCAGGCAGACCCGAAACGGTCCGACCAATGACCGTCGTACGTGACGATGCGGACGTACTTGCCGCCTGGCTCGCGCCCTCGACTCCGATCTTCAAGACGGTCCTGCCCGACGGGCGGGACCTCCGCGCGTTGCCGTTGTACGACGCGTTCCGGGCTGACCGGGCGCTCAAGCGCGACGTCTGGCGGGGCGGCGGCATCCTCAAGGTGGCACCGACCGGCGTGCCCTGGTCCGCCTGGCTGTTCCGCAACGCTGACGGCACCTTCCGCAACTGGTACATCAACCTCGAGGACGTCCACGTCCGCGACGACGCGAACGTCATCACCCAGGACCACGTCCTCGACGTCGTGGTCTATCCCGACGGCCGGGTCGAGTGGAAGGACGAGGACGAGCTGGAGGCGGCAGTCGCCGCCGGGCGCTACACCGCCGAGGATGCCGCGCGGTTCGAAGCGGACGCGCGGGAGGTCGAGGAACTCGCCGCCGGCTGGGGCTCCCCCTTCTGCGACGGCTGGGAGGACTGGCGCCCCGATCCCGCCTGGGCCATCCCCACCCTGCCCGCAGATAGTGTCGCCGACTACTGACGGCCCGCCAGCGGCGAGATTGCTCACCGCCTGGCGCCGGCTGCCGTTCGCGGACCCAACTTCGATTCCCGCCTCCGACGGCCGGACCCTGTTGCATACGCCTGCAGGAGTAGCCGCGCTGTTCCACTACCTACCAGGTCGCAGACCCGACCGGGCCGACGTCCGCGAGGTCGAGGCGGTTGGCGAGGCCTGCCGGGCCAGCCGAGGAGGCGTATGCCCAGCTCGCGGTGGGCGTCGCAATCGAGCGCTGGCTCGACGGGCACGGCGATACGCTCGTCGATGACCTCGCGCGGGCCCACGTACGTCCCTCGATGTAGACGTAAAGCCGCCCGCGAGGCGACGCGAGTACGGTCGCCGGATCGGCAAGCTGGCGCCATGCAACCTGACGCCACCCTTGCTCAGCAAGAAGATTCCCAAACGCAGGTCTGGCAGGCCCGAGGCTTCCGCGCGCTGCGGATCCTCGTGCCGCTGCTCGCCGCGGCGATCCTGCTCCAGGCGATCAGCGCCGGACAAATACTGTCGGGCAACACCGCGATGCGCGCGCTCCACAGCGCCGGCATGCTGCTCGTGCTGTTGCTCGCGATCCTGCAGTTGGTCGCCGCCATCCTCGTGTGGCGGCCAGGTCGCGGCCCGGGGCGGATGGTCGGCTCGAGCATCGGCCTGATCGTCGCGATCATCGTTCAGGCCGCGCTCGGTGCGGCGCACGTCAGGGGGCTTCACATCCCTCTGGGCGTCCTGATCTTCGGCGGTGTCTTTGCCCAGATGGCTCAGCTCCGGTCGCGGTCGCCGGGCCAGGCCACCGGCGTACGCCCATGACGGAACAGCGGCACAGCCCGGGGCGGCTCAGCCGGCGGCAGACGCTCAGGGTCCTTGGCGCCGGGGTGCTGCTGCCGTGGGTCGCGAGCAGTTGCTCGCTCCTGCGCTCGAGCACCCCGGACGCCCGGCTTCTCGCGAGCACGGCTCCGCTCCCGAAGCCCTTCCAGGTGCCGCTCCCGATCCCAGACGTACTCAAGCCGACCAGCACCAGCCCGACCACCGACTACTACGACCTTCCGGTACGCGTGGCCGAGCAGGAGATCCTGCCCGGCCTGCGTACCCGGATCTGGGGATATGCCGGGCAGTTTCCCGGCCCCACTCTGGAGGCGCGCCGTGGCCGGCGGATCGTCGTACGCCAGCGGAACGAGCTGCCAGTCCCCGTCGTCACCCACCTGCACGGCGGTCGGACTCCGCCGGAGAGCGATGGGTATCCCACCGACCTGCTGCTACCGGCCCGCGGAGACTTCCCGTCAGGCATGCCTGATCCGCGCGCGAAGGTGGTACGCGGCCAGCGGACCTATGAGTTCCCGCTCGATCAGCGGGCGGCGACGCTGTGGTACCACGATCACCGGATGGACTTCACCGGGCCGCAGGTCTGGCGCGGGCTCGCCGGCTTCTTCGTCGTCCGCGATGACGAGGACGACGCGCTGCCACTGCCGAAGGGCGCCAAGGATGTCCCGCTGATGATCTGCGACCGGGCGTTCGCGGCCGACGGTTCCCTGAGCTACCCGGCGCTCGACGCCAGCCTGCGGTCGCGACCTGGGGTGCGGGAGGCCTACGCCGGCGGTGTGCTCGGCGACGTCATCCTCGTCAACGGCGCACCCTGGCCGGAGTTCGAGGTGGCCCGCACGCGCTATCGCTTCCGCGTCCTGAACGCCTCCAACGCCCGGCGCTACGAACTCGCTCTGGACCCCGCACCGTCGGAGAGCTCAGCCTTCGTCCAGGTCGGCACCGACGGAGGACTACTCGAACGACCGGCCACCCGGGAGACCCTCACCCTCGCGCCCGCGGAACGGCTGGACGTGGTGGTCGACTTCGCGGCGTACCCGGTCGGCACCACGATCGTCCTGCGCAACCGCGCTGGCAAGGACTCCGCGGCCCAGGTCATGCGGTTCCGAGTGGTCAGGAACGAACGCGACGACAGCGCGGTGCCCAACCGTCTGTCGCGGATCGAACGCCTCGACCCGGCCCGGGCCAAAGTGACCCGCGACCTGAGGTTCGAGTCCGGTGAGGTGCACGGCCACACCGGCTGGACCATCAACGGCAAGGCGTTCGACCCGACCCGGATGGACGCGCGCCCCAAGCTGGGGAGCACGGAGATCTGGCGGCTCACCAGCGACATCGCCCACCCCGTCCACCTGCACCTCGTGCACTTCCAGGTGCTCTCGATCGATGGCCGGAAGGTCAGGGACCTCGCCTGGAAGGACACGCATGACCTCCAAGCCGCCCAGACCGTGGAGGTCATCGCCCGCTTCGACGGCTATCGCGGCCGATACGCCTTCCACTGCCACAATCTCGAGCATGAGGACATGGCGATGATGGGCAACTTCGAGGTGGTCTGAAGAGGCCGCACTACCTCTTCAGAGCCCTCGAATCTCCTACGCGGGTTGGGTGTCCGGCTCCCGCTGCCCGGCGAGGTTGTTGCCGGTCTGCGGGTTGAACAGATGCATCCGCGACGTGTCAACCCAGAATTGCGCGGGGCGACCCTCCTTGATCCGGCTCGCCGGATCAAGGGAGATGATCAGCTGAGGTCGCATTGCCTCCATGTCGAGTTCGGTCGCGAGAGCGTCCACCTGCGCACGGATCTCTTCCGGGGATTCGTACGGCACGTAGGCATACTGCTCATTGCCGAGCCACTCGGTCACGTCGACCGTCGCCTCGAAGGTCTGGCCGCGGTTTCGCTTGGCGGCATCGACGTACGCCGCGTCCTCGAAGTGACCCGGCCGCAGACCGGCTACCAGGAGCTTCCCTTCGGCGGCGGCGGGATCGATGCCCGACGGGATCGGGACGGTACAGAACGGCAACTCCACCTTGCCGTTGGTGACCGTCGCGGGGAGCAGGTTCATCGGGGGCGCACCGATGAAGCCGGCGACGAACAGGTTGACGGGGTGCTCGTAGAGCTCCCGCGGCGTCGCGCACTGCTGCAGGACACCCTTGCGGAGAACGGCAACCCGGTCGCCCAAGGTCATCGCCTCGGTCTGGTCGTGGGTGACGTACACGGTGGTGGTGCCAAGCCGGCGTTGCAGGCGGGAGATCTCGGTCCGCATCTGACCGCGGAGTTTGGCGTCGAGGTTGGACAGAGGTTCGTCGAAGAGGAACGCCTCCGCTTCCCGGACGATCGCCCGCCCCATCGCGACCCGCTGCCGCTGCCCGCCGGAGAGCTGGCTTGGCTTGCGGTGCAGATGTTCCTTGAGTTCCAGGAGTTCCGCGACCTTCTCGACCTTCTCCCGCACCGTCTCGTCCGGCTGCTTGGCGAGCCGCAATGGGAACGCGATGTTCTCGTAGACGGTGAGGTGGGGGTAGAGCGCGTAGTTCTGGAACACCATCGCGAGTTTGCGTTCGCGGGGTGCGAGTTCGTTGACCCGCCGCCCGCCGATGGAGAGGTCCCCGGAGGTGATGTCTTCCAGGCCCACGATCATCCGGAGCAAGGTCGACTTGCCGCAGCCGGACGGCCCGACGAGGATCATGAACTCCCCGTCGGCGATGTCGAGGCTGACGTCGTTGACCGCGGGATATCCGTCGCCGTACCTCTTGACGATGTTCTTCAACGAGATGGCTGCCATGGCGCATCAACCCTTCACCGCGCCGGAGGTCAGTCCGGCAACAATCTTGCGTTGGAAGAGGAGTACAAGCACGATCACCGGAATCGTGACGACCACCGCCGCCGCCGCGATCGCCGCTGTGGGCTCGGTAAAGAACGACTCACCGGTGAAGAACGCCAGTGCCGCCGGCACCGGCCGGGCGGCGTCAGAAGCCGTCAGCGAAATCCCGAAAACGAAGTCGTTCCAGGCGAAGAAGAACGTGAGGATGGCCGCGGTGAAGACTCCCGGCGCGGCCAGCGGCACGATCACCTTACGGAACGCCTGCCAGGGGGTCGCCCCGTCCACCTGCGCGGCCTGCTCCATCTCCCACGGGATCTCCCGGAAGAACGCCGAGAGCGTCCAGATCGACAGCGGAAGAGTGAACGACATGTACGGGATGATCAGGCCGATCCAGGTGTCGTAGAGCCCGAGGGTCCGCCAGAGGTCGAACAACGGCGGCACCAGGGAGATCGTGGGGAACATCGCGATCGCCAGGGCCATCGAGAGGACGAGCTTCTTACCGCTGAACTCCAGTCGGGCGATCGCGTAGGCCGCGAAGGTCGCCAGCGTCACCGACACCACCGTGGAGATCAACGAGATGCCGATGGAATTACGAAGGGCACTGGTGAAAAGGCCGGAATCAAGGACCGTCTTGTAGTTTTCCCACGACCACTCGGTCGGAAAGAACTGTTGGTTCTGGACGTCCGAGCCCTTCTTGAAGGACAGCGAGACGATCCAGGCGACCGGAAAGAGCGTGTAGACAATGATCAGCACGCCAGCAATCGCCCACAGTGCCTTGCTCGCACCACGTCCCATTACCGATCACCCCTCACCTGGGAAAGGTCGGTGCGGAAGAGCTTGATGAAGACGAACGCGATGAGGACCACCGTGAGGAACAGCAGCACCGACACCGCCGACCCCAGGCCCACCGCGGTCCGGGTGATCATCTGGCGGTAGGCCAGGAACGACACCGTTTCGGTTCCCTGCGCGCCGTTGGTCATGACGAAAACGCTGTCGAAGATGCGGTAGGCGTCGAGAGTGCGGAACAACAACGCCACCATGATGGCGGCCTTCATGTTGGGGACCGTCACCTTCCACAGCCGCTGCCACCAGGTCGCACCATCAACCTTCGCGGCCTCCTGCAACTCTTCGGGCACCTGCGCCAACCCGGCGAGCAGCAACAGCGACATGAACGGCGTCGTCTTCCAGATCTCCGACAACGAAATCGCCATGAGTGATGACCAGAAGTTGGCGAAGAAGTCGTAGTTGTCAAGGCCGAACCACGAGTTCACGAACCCCGAGTCGGGTGCGAACGCGAACCTCCACGCGAACGCCGACACCACCGTGATGATGCCGTACGGCACCAGGATCGCCGTGCGTACGAATCCGCGCCCGAAGAGGATCCGGTGCATGACCATCGCGAACGCGAAGCCGATAATGAGTTCGACCACGACGGTGATCACGGTGATCAGCACGGTGACGCCGACATCCCGCCACCACAACGCGTCGCTCAGCACCATCGTGTAGTTGTCGAACCACACGAACCTTCGCGACTGCGGGTCGGTGATCCGGTAACTCTGCAACGACAGCCAGACCGCCTGCAGCATGGGATAAGCGGTGACCGCCAGCATGACGAAGAACGCCGGAGCACATAGATACCAACCCAGCCGCCGCTCATGCCGGGCCCGGTCGGTCACCCGCGGCTTGACGGTTGAGGGAACCGTTCTTTCCATCGTCGTCATGGTTCCTCCCTTCCGCCTCAGATCAGCTCTCGGTCATGGAGGACGGCGACGATGAGTTGTGCCGTCTCCGCGGGTGTGCGCGACGTGAGCGCGCCCGGCGGATGCCAGGTGCGCTGGATCGCAGCCGTGATGTCGGGGTAGTACGGCGTCACCGGTCGCGGCGCCGCCTCGTCGACGGACCGCCGTAGCAGGTCGGACATCGGGAACGCCTTCCTGATCTTGGGGTCGGCGTAGACGGACTCGACTGTCGGGAGGAGACCTTCACCCAGCATGTAGGTCTTCTGGCTCGCGGGCGACGTGAGACAGGCGACCGCCTCGACGCTCGCGGCGGGGTACCTCGTGAAGGCACCGATCGCCAGATCGATTCCACCCAACGGCGGCGCGCTCGGCCGACCCTTGACGACCGCGGGCCAGCGCGCCCAGCCGAAGTCGGCGATCCGCGCCTCCTGGTCCTTGATCTTCTGGTCGAGGTCAGCGCGCGTGGCGGCGGACTTCGCGGCTTGGCGTTCCTGCTTGAGACCATCGAGAATGCCGGTCTCAGCGGTGTAGACGAACGGCCAGTTCGTCATGAACCCGCCGGACTTCTCCAGGAATCCCGCCTGCGTCGTGCCCTCGTCGGAGTTGCTGATGTCAGGCGAGGCGGCCTTCGACCGTGCGAGCGTCCGCAGGACGTTGGCCGCCGCCCGTCCGGCCTTCGAGTCGATCGACGGCGTAACTTCCTTGCCCGCTTGGGGATTCTTGAGGATCCGCCCGCCCGCCGAGGCCACCAGGGAGTTGATGAGCACGGAGTAGCCTTCGTATCGCGAGGCCTGCACCTGGACGGTCGTACCCGTCTTCTCGGCGGCCTTGATCACCTGGTCCCAGGTGACGTCAGTGGTTGGTCCGACATCAAGTCCGGCCTTACGCGCAACGGACTTGTGATACCACAGCAGCTGGGTGTTGGTGTTGAACGGAACGGCGTACAACGCGCCCTTCCACTGCGCCGCGTCCAACGGCCCGGTCAGCATGCCCTTGGTGAGCCGGGCGCGCTCGTCGGCGCTGAACCTGCGAACGAAACCCGCGTTCGCGAACTCCGCGAGATACGGCACGTCCAAGCTCATCAGGTCGACACCCTGGTCACCCGCTGCGAGCCGGCGCACCAACTGCTCGCGCTGAGCCGTCGAATCCCGCGGCAGCAACGCGGTCTGGATCCGGTAGCGCCCGTTCGCCTGCTCGGTGCAGGTCTGCGCGAGCTTCTGCTGGGTGCCGTTGTCAGGGTTGATGTACCAGGTGAGGACAGGGGGGCCCGAACCCCCGCCGCAACCAGCCAACGCCGTACCAGCGAGCAGGGCGCCCGCGGCGAGAATCGCCGTCCGCCGGCGCTTTCGTGATGATGGTCGAGGGCCGAAACGGTCGGGGTCTGGCGAGAACCTCTCGCCTGCCTCCGCTCTCCGACTTCCACGGTCGGCCGTGTTGTGCACATCGCCTCCCCGTCGACTTGTCTGCAGGCACATTCCTGGTCGTGTCTGCGGGGTATCGCTCCAAATCATCCTGTCGATCTTTCACCGAACCGCAAGTTAGCCACGCTTTGCCTGCCGGTCGTGCCGGTGGGCAAGGCAGCAGCACTGACATACCCGGTCAAGTGTCAGGCGATGCAGTCACCCTGTGTGCTGTCTGGCAGAAACCTGCCAGGCGTGACGGTGCCGGCTGAGTCGGTAATCGGCGAGAGGTCGCAAACCGTAGAAGGAGCTGGCTCCCGCTCTACAGTTTGCGACCTCTCGAGCAACCACCCGCGTATCGCCTGCGCCCAGATATTGAGACCATCACAACCTCAGGTGGGCGATCTCGCATAGTGGAACAGCTCTCGGCCCTGACCCGCCGGGGCAAGGGATCGTGGACGCACTGAGACCTATTCAAAACTCCATCCGAGTTCCAGGTCCCCTCGGTTGAGGCCCACAGCAGTGCGGCGACCAGGAGTTTGAAGAGGCCTCACTCGCAGGAGCGGGTTGTCTCACGGACCGGACAGCTGGCGGCCTGATTCGGCGCGAGAGGTTTGAACAAGAGGTCATGCCGATAGGGAGCGGCGTCCGGCGCCGCGCGGCGCCGGCCGCAGATGCAGGACGGCCCTTTCCGCGCGACCGCTAAACCTCCTGGCCCGCCAGCCGGGTTGAGCCAGCCGTGGTTAGTACCAGTTGTTGCGCTTCCAGTAGGACCAGGCGCCGCAGGGTGTGGAGTAGCGCGATGCGATGTAGTTGAGGCCCCACTTGATCTGGGTCTCAGGGTTGGTACGCCAGTCGGACCCGGCCGTCGCCATCTTCCGGCCGGGCAGGGCCTGCGGAATGCCGTAGGCGCCCGAACTGGGGTTGGTGGCGGTGATTCTCCAGCCGCTCTCGCGTGTCCAGATCGAGTCGAGGCACTCGAACTGCGTGGAGTTCCAACCGCGGGCCGCCACCAGCCGGGAGGCGATCTCCTTGGGAGAACCCAGGGCGAGCCGCTCGCGGGCGCGGGAGGCGCGTTCTTCGGCGCGCCGGCGTTCGACGGCGGTCCGGTCGAGGACCGCCTCACCCGTGGCCGGGACGGGCGCCTCGGTAGCGGTCGCCGTAGGTGTCGCGGTCGGCGTGGAGGTGACGACCCGGGTCGTGAAGCGGGGGGTTGCCGACGGCGAGGCCGACTTGAGTGCGGCGGCCTTCGCCGGCGTCAACCCCCCACGAGCACTGAGGTCTGAAAGAACGAGCTTGCTGGTCGGGTTGAGCTGATCGCTACTGATCAGAAGCCCACCACCTACAGCACCGGTGACACCGATGCTCGCCGCGGTGACGGCGGCGAAGGTGGGGTTGAGCCGGGAGCCCTTCTTGTCAACGGTCTCGGACTCCACGGCCTCGAGAGCCGGCAGCTGGACGGCGACGGAGGAGAACGCCGGAGCCGGTGGGGCCGGTGGGGACTCCATCGAGGGAACCCTCGGTGGCACGGCACGAGCGGGTGCGGACTCCGGCGGCCGCGTCACCGGCCGGGTGGCCGCACGCTTACCTCCGGGCTGCGCACCGGCCTGCGCCGAGGGAGCACCAAGGCCGCCAACGAGCATCCGCCCGCGCGCCCTGTGCTTCGCCGGCGCCTTGTGCCTACCCGCGTTGCTCGACACACCTGCCTCCAGACGTCTCTCGCGATTCACGAGATCGCGCGAAGCGAGTCCGAGTTGCACACGCAACGTAGCAGACGTGACACTCTGCTAACTAATGGGGACGTCAAGCGAGCCGAAGCGACGCACTCGACCACGCTCACAGCGAGATGTCCTCAAGCATCTCGGTGACGAGCGCGGCGATCGGCGACCGCTCGGAGCGACTCAACGTCACGTGCGCGAACAACGGATGCCCCTTGAGCTTCTCAACAACCGCAACGACTCCGTCATGGCGACCGACCCGCAGGTTGTCGCGCTGACCCACATCGTGAGTAAGGACGACCCGCGAGCCGGAACCAATCCGTGACAATACCGTGAGCAAGACGTTGCGTTCCAGAGATTGCGCCTCATCAACCACAACGAATGCGTCGTGCAGCGACCGGCCACGGATGTGCGTGAGCGGCAACACCTCGAGCATGCCGCGATCTATGACCTCTTCCATCACTTCCGTGCTCGTGACAGCACCGAGCGTGTCAAAGACCGCTTGCGCCCACGGCTGCATCTTCTCCGCTTCGCTGCCTGGCAGGTAGCCGAGGTCCTGGCCGCCCACGGCGTACAACGGCCGGAACACCACGACCTTGCGGTGCTGGCGGCGTTCCATCACCGCCTCCAGCCCCGCGCACAGCGCCAACGCGGACTTGCCGGTTCCGGCCCGGCCGCCGAGGCTGACGATGCCCACCTCGGGGTCGAGCAGGATGTCCAGGGCGACGCGCTGCTCCGCGGACCGCCCATGCAGACCGAACGCGTCACGGTCGCCACGCACCAGGCGAACTCGCTTGTCGGGGGTGACCCTGCCGAGTCCGCTGCCACGCTCTGACAGGAGCACGAGACCGGTGTGGCAGGGAAGTTCCTTGGCCGCGGCGAGGTCGATCGCACCCTCGGCGTACAACCGGTCGAGGTCCGCAGCGGTGACGTCGAGCTCGACCATGCCGGTCCACCCGGTCTCGACCGGCAGCTCCGCGCGGTACTCCTCCGCCGCCAGACCAACAGCGGACGCCTTCACCCGCAGCGGCAGGTCCTTGGAGACGAGTACGACGTCACGACCGTCGGCCGCGAGGTTGCGGGCCACCGCGAGGATGCGGGTGTCGTTGTCACCCAGACGGAAGCCGGCCGGCAGGACCTCCGGATCGGTGTGGTTCAGCTCGACCCGCAGCGTGCCGCCGGCCTCGCCGATGGGGATGGGCTCGTCAAGCCGGCCGTGACGGACGCGGAGTTCGTCGAGCAGTCGAAGCGCGGTGCGGGCGAAGTAGCCAAGTTCTGGATGGTGCCGCTTGCCCTCCAGCTCGGTGACGACCACGACGGGAACCACCACTTCGTGCTCGTCGAACCTCCGGAGCGCGTGCGGGTCGGCGAGGAGAACGCTGGTGTCGAGCACGTAGGTGCGAGTCTGGGGCGGAGCTGACTTTCGCCGTACGGCAGCGCCGGCCGAGTTGGACGTCGGCTTCTTGCGCTTGCTGGTCTGAGCGCTGAGTGGGCCCGTACCCGCGGTCGTGTGGAACTCCGCTGCAGCCACGTTCCGTCCCCTTCGGGCCAGCAGCGCGCACCCGGCGCCCGGCCCTCGCATGAAAGTTGCTGGACCGGGACCAGGCCCAAGGGCCGGGTGCCGGCCCTCCGGCGCCACGGGTCTCCTGACCCCGGCGCACGCTCCTCGTGCGAACCCTGGCCCGCCTTACGGCGGGAGGAGGACGACTTCGGACGCATCGACTAGGCCTCCCGAACGGCCGGGTTCCTCCGGCCGTCACGTTCGAAAATACGTCTCTGGACGCCTGTCGAACAGGGGAACGCGCAAGCCGTTCGGTTAACGGAAGGTTCAGAGACCGTAACGACGGCTTCGCGCGGCGTAGGCCCGGATCGCCCGAAGAAAGTCAACCTTGCGGAAGTCCGGCCACAGCGCTTCGCAGAAATAGAACTCGCTGTGGGCACTCTGCCAGAGCAGGAACCCGGACATTCGCTGCTCGCCAGACGTACGAATGACAAGGTCAGGGTCGGGTTGGCCCTTGGTATAGAGATGCTCGGCGATGTGTTCGACGTCGAGCACCTCGGCGAGCTCCTCGAGCGTCATGCCGCGGCTGGCCTGCTCGAGCAGCAGGGAACGGACGGCATCGGCGAGCTCCTGCCGACCGCCGTACCCCACCGCGACGTTGACCAGCATTCCCGAGACCGTGGCGGTCCGCTCCATCGCCTCCTTCAGGCGCCGGGCGACCGACTGCGGCAGGAGGTCGGAGGCACCGACCGGGTGGATGCGGTATCGACCGCTCGCGGCAAGCTCGTCGATGATCCGCTCGATGATCGTGAGGAGCGGCTCGAGCTCCTCCGGTGGGCGGGAGAGGTTGTCTGTGGACAGCATCCAGATGGTGACGACGTCCACGCCGAGTTCCTCGCACCAGCCGAGGAACTCCGGGATCTTGTCGGCCCCAGCCTGGTGCCCGCTGGACACGTGGCTACCGGACGCGCGCGCCCAACGGCGGTTGCCGTCGATCATCACCGCGACGTGGCGCGGCACGCGTTTGGGGGGGATGGATGCCCGCAACCGCCGCTGGTAGATGCGGTACAGAAGGCCAGGCAAGGCCATGCGGCTCGTCACCTCCTCGACGCCTGGACCGAGGCTACCGCCGAAGGCCCCTCCTTCGCTTCCAGAGTCGCCCCGTGGGCCCTCTTACCGGCCCGGCATCACCGGCCGGGGCCCTAGACTCGCGGGTGAAGGACATGGAGATTGGGGTGGTCCCAGCCGGGCGAAGCCCGTGTGGGGCCGGAACCAACAGAGCGCGAGGCGGGGAGGCCACGATCTGTGCGCATCATCAAGTACACCCACGCCTGTGTCCGGCTCGAGAAGGGCGACCACGCGCTCGTCATCGACCCGGGTTCGTTCAGCGAGGAGGAGCCGCTCGACGGAGCCGAAGCGGTCCTCATCACCCATGAGCACATCGATCATCTCGACGCCGGCAAACTGGAACGCCATCCCGACGTCCAGATCTGGACAAACGCCGCAGTCGCCGCATTGCTGGCGAATGTCGACCCCGACCGGGTGCACGTGGTCGCGAACGGCGACGGCTTCACCGCCGCCGGCTTCGAGGTGGGCGTCCACGGCGAGCGGCACGAGATCATCCATCCCGACCTGCCGCCGGTGCCGAACGTGGGATTCCTCCTCGACGGGGCGTTCTTCCACCCCGGTGACGCGTTCACGATCCCACCCACGCCGGTACGCACGCTGATGGTGCCGACCAGCGCGCCGTGGCTGCGCGGCGCCGACTCGGTCGACTACATCCGCAACGTCCGACCAGAGCTGGCGTTGTCTGTCCACGACGGGCTCTACAACGACATCGGCCTGTCGGTCATCGACGGCCTGCTCACGTCGATGGCGGAGAAGGCCGGGTCGGAGTACCGCCGACTCACCCCCGGCCAGGCCGTGGAGGCCTGACCGCCAGCACCGACCGCTCCGGCGCCTGGGATCCTTGTCGACATGCGGCGCTACGCCTTGCTCGTACTACCAGCGACCAACCGGGTCTATGCCGAGGCCTCGGTCGCCCTGACCCGTGCCGAGCTCTCGGTGTTCGCCGAGACCGTGCTCGGCGCCCGGCTACTCGACCTGGCGGAGACCAGGCTGGGCGGCGTCCCGTACGTCACGTTCTCGGCGGAGACCCTCAGCGGACGAGACGTCGCCTACCTCTCCAACCTCTCCTCGATCTACGCGCTCTTCGAGGTGGATGGAGACGCCGGCGGTGAGATCCTGCGTCCGGTCGGGTTGACACCGCTCGCCGAGTTCGACGACGACCTGCTGACGATCCAGAAGTACGCAGGAAAGACCAACGAGTACTTCACGAAGCTCCTGCTCAACGTCACCGTGCTCGCCTCGACGTCCGGCACCGAGATGCTCGACCGGCCGCTGCACGTCTTCGACCCGTTGTGCGGACGCGGCACAACCCTCAACCAGGCTTTGATGTACGGCTACGACGCCACCGGCATCGAAATCGACGGCAAGGACGTCGAGGCGTACTCCGGCTTCATCCGGACCTGGCTCAAGCGCAAGCGGCTCAAACACCAGGCGGAGTTCACGCCGGTACGCCGCGACCGCAAGGTCATCGGCCGGAAGTTGCACGTCACCCTGGCGCCGAGCAAGGACGCGTACAAGTCCGGAAGCACACTCTCGCTCACGGTCGTCAACGCGGACACCCTGAAGGCGCGGGACTTCTTCCGACCCCGATCGTTCGACGTCCTGGTCACCGATGCGCCGTACGGCGTCCAGCACGGCAGCCGGTCAGGTGGCGCGAAGCTCTCCCGAACTCCTCTGGACCTGTTGGCGGCGGCCCTGCCTGGCTGGGTCGAGCTCCTGCGTCCGGGCGGGGCGCTCGGCCTCTCATGGAACACCTACGTCGCCCGGCGCGAGGACGCGGCGGACGTGCTCACCCGAGCCGGCCTCGAGGTCTGCGAATCCGAGCCCTACCTGGGCTTTCGGCACCGCGTCGACCAGGCGATCATCCGCGACATCCTCGTCGCCCGTAAGCCCTGACCGGGGTCGAGACGCCTCACGACTCGTTGACGTCCGCTGACTTAGGCGCCTCACTGGCCTCCGGGGTGTTTGCGGTCTGCTCGGGTTGTTCGGTCTCCGGCTTCTCGGCCTCCGACGTGTCGGGGGCGAGCCGGTCCGTCGACTCGGCGGCGTCTGGTCCCAGTGCGCGTACCCGCTCGACGTGGGCCATCGCCTCACGCAGCTCACCCAGCCAGGACTCGGCATGCTTGCCGACCAGCTTCACGCACCACGCGAGTGCTTCGGATCGGGTCCGTGCGACACCGGACTCGACGAGGGTGTCGAGGACCTGGCGTTCAGACTGGCGGAGCCTGGTCATGACCGGGACTGAGAGGGTCGTGAACGTCTCCCGGCTCTCGCCACAGCGGGCGCCCCAGGCGACCTTCTGCCCGGTAGCGTGCTCGAGTTCGCGGGCGATCCGGATGCGATGCTCTCGGGTACGCTCGCGGAACTCCTTGATCCGGCCCGACTCCGCGGCGGACCGCTCGACGGGCGACGCCTCATCACTCACCTTCGGCGGGACGAGCTGGCCGACGACGGTGATCTCCTCGCGGTCGCTGGTGAGCTCGACCGGTCCAGCGAACCACTCATCGGGAAGCCGGCCCACGAGCCAGCCGCGGATGCGCTCCTCACGCTCATGCCGTGTCATGTAACGATGATTACACCGTTACGAGCCACCTCGCAAGAGGCTTCGCCCAGCTCCTGGGGAGAGATCCATCCGCCGGCTCCACCGGCACCCTCCTCCCCAGCCCTTTTCCGTGATCATGATCTTCTTCGTGAAGGGTTTCGGGACGTATAGCCCTTTCTGCCTTCATGATCATGGAACGCGGGCCCGGCGGTGGGCGGTGGGCGGCTGGTATCGCGGGCGCGCCGTTTTGGGTCGGGGGCACCCTTGTACGGCTCTATTGGCCAAGGGTGCCCCCGACCCAGAACGGTGGTCTGGTCGGATGCCGGATGGCCTTGTTTTGTTGGGCTTTCGGGGCCGGAGGTTGTCGGTGGTCGCCGCTAGTGTTCGGGTATGGATTCGACCTCGGCGGACGCGGGCCGGCACCGGTTCTCGGTGCTGGTCGAGCGGGCGCGTGCCCGGTTCGCTGAGGAGTCCGGTGCGCTGTTGTGGTCGACTCCCGGCCAGGAACTGATCGACCTCCTGGTCAGTCTTGAAGCTCTCTCGGCCCAGATCGACGCGGTCCAGCTCCAGGTGATCCGGGAGGCGGACCGGCGAGACCTCGGCCGCACAGCCGGCGCGACGAG
>NZ_KB892824.1 GCF_000373925.1 Actinopolymorpha alba DSM 45243
CACCCCGACTGCCCGAGGTGGCATGGATCAACCAACCCACCGACCAGCCACAACCAACCCCGTAGGCACAACCTGTCTCATTTGACTTGACAACTACCGGACCGCCGGCTCTTCGTCGCAGGGGTGGCCTCACTCATCGGATGCTTGATGCTTCCGATGCCGGCTTGGGCGACAATTGGCACGCGGGTGGATCTTCGCCTGCCGCCGGCGACTGGGCCGTACGGGCTTGGCGTGGTCTCGCTGCATCTGGTCGACGAGGGCCGGCAGGATCCGTGGTGGTCTGAGCCGCACGCCCGCGAGTTGATGGTCGACGTCTGGTATCCAGCGCGGCGCCTGGGCCACCACCGTTTCGCCCCCTGGATGCCGTCACCCGAGTTGGCGCGCTTCGTGCCCAAACTGGAAGACTTCCTCAAGGACTCGCCCGACACCCCTCCCGGCGAGGAGCCGATCGGCCGCGACGTCGACTTGGACTGTGTCCGGTTTCCGGTTACGCAAGCACTGTTGAACGCTCCAGTCGACGCCTCGGAGCACCGCTATCCGGTGGTGCTGTTCTCCCCGGGCTTCGCCGCCGACCGTCAGATGGGTGCGGCGCTGATGGCAGACCTTGCCAGCCACGGCTACGTCGTGGTCGCGATCGGTCATACCTACGATGCGAACGAGATCGCGTTTCCGGACGGGCGCCGCGGCCACGGCCCAAACGATGGTGAACGATCGTCGAATCGTTGCCGGCATCAACCTCGATGGCAGCTTCTTCCCAGAAGACGTTGACCCCATCGGGGCATCGCCAGAGGCGATGGACGCCGCATTGGACCGGCTCGGGGCTCGTATCAACAGGCCGCTGATGATCATGGCGGACAGTGGGCTCGGTCCCGACGACTTTTGGCAACCTGACCAGCAGGGTTTGGTACGCGCTCCGGGGCTGGGGCAGGTTCGTCTCACTGGTCGGGTCGACCCATGGAAGCTACACCGACCACGAGTGGATGCTCGACCAGCTGGCGCGAGCCCGGATCATCCCGACCGCTACACCCTGGATCGGACAAGGCGATGCCGAGCGGATCACCGCTGCGCAGCGCGCCTACATCCGGGCGTTCTTCGACCTCTGGCTCCGTGCCCGCGATTCCCACCTACTCGACGGCCCTTCCGCCGATTACCCCGAAGCCAAGTTCTACTGACACGCCCGACAACCGTGGCCCTCGCGCGCGTCGTCCGCCGGTCCGCAACGGCAGAGAAGGCGAGGTGGTTGCAGGACCTGGCGCGCTACCAAGGGATCGATTTCGGGTCAGGGGCGTGCGATCACGGAGAACTCCGTTCCGAACGGGTCAGTGAGAGTGGCGAACCGGCCATACGGGGATTCCTCGGGACCGGTGGAGGTGCCACCGGCCACCGTGGCCCGTGCCACGGTCGCGTCGGTGTCGGCTACCTCGAAAGTAGTCGCCCAGGCCGAGACGGACGCGCCGGCCATGCCGAAGATCCCGCCAATCTCGTGCCCGTCCGGCCTACGCAGGAAGGTGAAATCCATACCGGGAAGGTCCTCATTGCCGTCCAGAGTGAAGTCAAAGACGGCGGTGTAGAAGGCACGGGCGGAGTCCGCCTCCGCGGTCACGAGGTCGTTGCGTACCAGCGTGTCGGGCTCGTTCACCACCTGGCAGCCCGGCTGCGCGCGCCCCTCACAGAGCCCGAACCGCGCCCCGGTGGGATCGGCGGCGAACGCCGCTCGCCCGAGGTCTCCGACTTCGTGCGGCGCTTCCAGCAGCGTGCCCCCAGCGGCGACGACACGCTTGGCGGTGCCGTCGCAGTCGTCAGTGGCGAGGTGGACGGACCAGCCGTGACCCGCATCCGCATGCTCGGTGGCCTCGCGCAGGCCGGCAACCGGCAGACCATGCAGCAAGCAGTCGGTGCCGCGCCCGCTGGGGGCGAACTCCCAGCCGAATACCGCCCCGTAGAACGCCTTCGCGCCCTGCAGATCTGTGACCGCGAGGTCGATCCAGGTTGGCGTGCCGGGCGGCTGATTCCGGCTGACCTTGCTCATCGTGTGCCCTTCGTTCGACCGCGGCTGATTCGGCCGAAGGTAGATCACGTATAGGTCAGCTCGTGTCCTATGTCGATCAGGAGCCGCAGTCGTCGGCGCCAGTAGTCGCCCGTGGCCGCGTTCACGGCGGGCTGGAATCTCCCGCGCTGGCGGTCTGGACTGTGGAAGCCAGGGTCAAGCGCGGCGTGGGATGCGATAGATGGACACGTGGGAGCGTGACTCTGCGGTGAACTCTGCTCCGGTCCAGTCGGCGTGCCTGGATTCCAGCTCGAATCCGGCCAGCTGTGCCATGAGGTCGAGTTCGGCTGGCCAGATGTAGCGGTGCGGGCTCCGGTCCAGTCGAGCCTTTCTGCTTTCGTCGAACCGGAAATGGTGGGAGACGACCTGCTGGTGCAGAACGTCGTAGGTGTCCAGCCCGATGTAACCAGGCTCGACTTGCCACACGGTGGCGTGCTGGCCGGGTGGGAGCTTGCGTAGTTCAGGTACCCACAGCTCGATCACGAACCGGCCGCCGGGTCTGAGATGGCGAGCGGCGTTGCGGAAGCACGCGACCTGCTCGGCCTGGGTGAGCAGGTTGGAGATCGCGTTGTAGACGAGATAGGCAAGCGTGAATTCGCCCGGTGCGACGGTCGTCGCCATGTCCCCGACGATCACCGGAATCGTGGCCTCGTCGGCCTTCGTACGCAGTTGGTCGATCATCGGTCGGGACAGCTCGATGCCAGTCACGGAGACGCCGCGCTGGGCGAGGGGGACAGCCACCCGACCGGTTCCGATGGCGAACTCGAGCGCCCGGCCGCCGTTGGCGAGTTCGGCGAGACGATCCACCGTCGGTCCCAACACCTCGAGTGCGAACATGCCGGTCCCGGGAGTGTCGTAGTTCTGGGCCGTTTCGACGTCCCAGACGTCCTCCTGTCGCATGCCGACGACTATGGCCGCGGACACACTCGCTGTACAACAGGTTTGCGCCGCGCGCTCGCCCTCGTCATCGCCGGGCTTCGGGGGCAGTCCTGCATGGTTCCTGAGCACTGGTGCGGGTCGCCTCGAACCCCGTGAGCATGGCCTCGAGTGCGAAGTCGAAACGATTCTGGGCGCCGGCTGGTGGTGAGGCACGCATCGCTGCGGAGAGAAGTGGGAACTCCTCGGCATCGACCTCGAGCAGCAGTTCCGGGCGATCGTGGGCTTCCTGCCCGGAGGCGTGCTGGACCGTCATGGTCGCGGCGTGTCCGACGACGAAGCCGGTGACGGAGTACAACACGTCCAGCGCCCGATGCACTGGGAACCCCGCCGCCCGCAATGACTCGAGTGCGCTCTCCATCACGCGCAGGTTCAGCGAGGTCGTGGCTGGTCGCGACACGACCAGTGGGATCACGTTCGGATGTGCGAGCAGCGCAGCCAGGAAAGCGTGTGCGAAGTCCCGCAACCCTGCTCGCCAGGTGGAGGCTTCGAGCCGGGGTGGTGCGACGGAGACAATGATCTGCTCGACCAGTCCGTCCAGCAGTGCATCCTTGTTGGACACGTGGTTGTACAGCGTCATGGCTTCGACCCCGAGTTCGCTGCCAAGGCTGCGCATCGACAGCGCCTGCAGGCCTTCGCGGTCGACCAGGGCCAGTCCGGCCTCCAGTACCGCCTGGCGGGTCAAACCTGCGCGCTGGCCGCGCATGCGACGGGCGGGCATCGTGGGCCTCCTCACTTGCCAAATCTTACGGCGTAAGTACACTGCGACATGAAACATACGTCGTAAGAATAGATGGGTGCCGGGATCCGGCGTCCACCTGAGGGAACCAAGGAGAGCTGGTGCCGATCACCGCGACCCGAGCCGGTCGGCGTCCCCGGGCGCTATATGCCGGGTTCGTCCTTTCCGCGATCGTCACACTCGTGCCGCTTGTGGACCTGGTCACTGCCGACAGCGTGGCCGGGCATGTGCGGCGCGCCTACCCCGACTGGACAGCCGATCTTGTGTCGGCCGACCGCAACGCCATCGTCGGCTATCTGACCGTCGTTGGCGTTCTCGGACTGGTCGGCTGGCTCTGGACGATCTGGGCCGTCACGCGACACAAGCGCTGGGCACCCGCAGCCGTCACGGTCATGTTCGTCCTGGGTGTGTGTGTCGCCCTGCTCAATCTGGGATTCTCCGGCGGTGCCTATACCAACGTCATCCCGTACACCTATGGGACGCTGGGCCTGCTTCCCGTGATCCCGGGCCTGGTCGCCGTCCTCCGCGTCTGGCAGCGCCACAACCAACCGGATGCGAGCTGAGCGTGGTGGGGGAGTACGGCGTTGCCATGACCCGTTGCGGTGCGGTGCGGTGCGCGGCGTGGCTCATGACGGCGTTCACACGTTCGAGGGGATCCCATACGCGAAGGCACCGGTCGGGCGTGACCGGCTATGCCCACCGCTTCCCGAGGAACCCTGAACCGGATGCGCGACGCTGTCCGCCTTGGCCCCACGGCACCGGTGACCTGGGCGCGGCGGGACAGCCCGTTATGGCTCGGCGGCCAAGAGCCGGCTGACATACTCCAGTGCGACTGGTGGTACCGCATTCCGGCATTCCGGCCTGCCGGCTTTCCGAGGCCCGAACAAATGCCCCGCATCCACCTACCTTCCAGCAGACAACCGGCCCCGAGCCGCCGCACCGACTCGCCGACACGATACATGCCAGCTGGATTGCGTTCGCCAATACCTCTTCACCTACTACTCCTAAAGCTGGGGGTCGTGCTAACCAGGCTAATAGCCGCGTCCGCCGCGGTAACTGGACGCGCCGAGGTGTCGGGTTGGTCGCTGGTTCGCGCGGCTGCAGACCCGCCGGACCGCGCGGGATGTGGTGGGTGGGTTGCTTACCGGACCGGCTGGCTGGCGCCGCAGGCTTACCCGGCGAAGCGGTGGAGACTTCTCCGTGTCCTGACCCGGAAAACTCTCCACTCCCTCCCGGTTGTCGATTTGGGTATCAGCCAACCTGAGCGGCGGTCTATTCAATAGACCTGCGGATCGTTTAGTGAACCTCCACAGATGGTCACGGAAAGCAATTCTAAGCTACCCACAATTACATTTCGGGGAGCCTTCGAATAGGCTCCTTGGGCCGGGTTCTTGTCGGTGGTCGCCGATAGTGTTCCGGTTATGGATGTCACGACTGGCGCCCCGCCCACGCAGCCACTGCGGGGGTTGCTGGATATGGTCCAGGACGGGCTTGCTCAGGCGTTGAACTCCCCTGTCTGGTCGTGTACGGACGCCGATTCTGCTGATGGTCTGGAGCAGGCGCACCAGATCGTCGCTATGGCTGAGGCTTTGCGGCTGCGGCTCATCCACGACGCTGACACGCGAGAGCTTGCGTCCCAGGCGGGTGCGACCTCCACGGCGGCGTGGCTTCGGCACAAGCTGCACCTTCACCCCGGCGCGATCGGCGCGGACGTGAAACTCGCCAAAGCGTTGGAGACCAACCTTCAAGCCACCGGCCAGGCACTCGCCGCAGGCCGGATCTCTCTCCTGCACGCCAAGATCATCCGCGAGTCGATCAACCTTCTGCCCAACGACATCAGCGACGACCAGAAACGCGAAGGCGAGGCGCGTCTGCTGGAGTTGGCGACCCAGCACGATCCGAAAGAGCTACGACAGTTGGGGAACCAGCTGTACGAGGCCATCGCGCCAGAGGATGCCGAACGTCGGCTGGGTGAGCAGTTGGAGCGGGAACGCAAACGCGCCGAACAGAAGCGATCCATCATGTTCTCCCAAGCAGGGCCCGGACTTCACAGTGCCCGCATTCAACTGCCAGTTGAAGAGATGGCACGCCTCAAAGCACTGCTCGACCCGCTGGCCAGGCCACGAAAGACGGACGCGAACGGGCCCGACACCCGCACCGCCTCCCGCCGACTGGGTGACGCGTTCGTCGAACTCCTCGACCTCACATTGGCGGCGGGCGAGGCACCCACGCGTGGTGGGACGAAGCCGCAGATCATCATCACCATGACGCTGGCCCAACTCGTCACCGGNATCGGGTACGCAACATTGGACAGCGGTGAACAGATCTCCGCAGAGACAGCGCGGCTGCTGGCCTGTGACGCCGATGTCATCCCGGCTGTTCTGGACTGCAGAGGTCAGGTGCTGGACCTGGGTCGTACGACCCGCTTCTTCACTGCCGCCCAACGCCACGCATTAGGTATCCGCGACGGGATGGAATGCAACTTTCCAGGCTGCGACCGCCCCGCGAAGTGGTGCGATGCACATCACATAACCCATTGGGTAGACGGAGGCCGAACCGATCTCAACAACGGCGTGCTGTTGTGCAGTGCTCACCATAACCTCATCCACAACAGCAGCTGGCAAGTCCGCATGGGACCAAACGGCAAACCCGAATACATATCCCCACCCTGGATCGACATCAACCAACGCCCCATCCGCACCTAAATACGTCGATCGCGACGTTGGTGCCGTCGGCGATAGTGGCCGACTTCAGCTCGACGTTGATCGCGCCCGCGGTATCGGCTCCAGCGTTCGATGTGCCACTGGTCCCAGACCGCTACATCATGCACCTCGCGCGGCCCATCAGCGCGTCCGCTGCCCTCTCCCACCAACCCGCCACGCCCCAAAGCCCTTCACGTGCAATTAGGCCCGGCGCGCAGCGGTCGCTCAGGAGTAGCCGCTAGGCGAGATCTGAGCCGCGACCAGGCGTCCGCGCCGGCCTTCCAAGCTGGATGCACGTGTAATGCGTAGCCGATCACCTGTACGGCGGATAGGTGACCTTGCGGCCTCGGTCTAGCCATCCGGGTCGGGGAAGGATGGTTGCGAGCAAGCCGTAGTAGCCGGTGCTGCGGAACGTTGACCCGTCCGCGTACGTCACTTCAACTCGAGATCGGTTCGGGCCGAATACTTCGGTGACGTGACCGTCGATAATGGCTCGGACGGTTGATTCGACGAACTCCACGCCCTGGTCATCACGGTCGTACTCCCCGAACCAGCCACCTGGACCGTTGCCCACTTCAAGCTGCAGCCCGGAGCCGAAATCTATCCAGATCGCTGGCATGGCGTCGCGGCAGGCGGGGATTAGTTCGGTTACCAGTTCGTCATCGTCCCACCTACGAATCACGGCCACGGACGGTCCAAACTCGCGTTCGAGCTGGTCGGCGAACCTGCGCAACGGCTGCCCGATCGCATCGTCCGCCCACGGTGGCAAGGAGTCAGCGGCTGTCATGGTCGGAGGCTACAGCGATTGGGAAGATGCCCGCACTCGGCCGCGTTGCTCCTTCTGGCCCAGTCCGACCTGAACGAGCTGCAACAGCGGGCGACGATGAGCAACAGGCCGACGACCAGCAGACCGCGGACGAGGAGTTCGTGATCACGATGCCTGCCTTTACGGATTAGACGGTCAGGTCGCTGGCGAGCTTGGTATGGAGTGTCGTGGGTGGTCGTGCCGTCGACGGGATGCGCTCCGTCGGACTGCCTCCTTCCGCCACGCTGACGTCGCGTGCAGTGCGCCGTTATGGCGAGCCCCGAGCGGGCCCATGAGAGGAGCGCAGCGTGTGGCCACAGGCACCTGTGAAAGGTCAGGATGTCTGCATGGATACTCGGTCGCCGCACGATCCTGAAGTCGTCGATGCCATCCGCCGCTATGTGATCTGGGCCATCGACCAGCCGGGCAAGCCGCGCTACCTGCAGCTCCTGAACGGCAACTTCCTTCGCGACAGCGAACCAGACCGTAGCGCCTTCGGCGCGGCGCTTGCCGAGGACGCCCGCCAGATCGGTGACGACGACCTCAAGAAACTGCTCACAACGGAGTGGCGCGCCCGGCTCACGGCAGCATGGCTCATCGGCCTTGACCGGCGGGTGCGGTTCCGGGCGCTCCTTGGCGGCCTTCTGTTGGAAAGCCGGTTTGTCTATGCCGGCCAGGGATACTGCTTCGCTCTTGCCCGGTTCGAGCAGCCGGAAGGCGCTGACATCCTCGCCGCCCACTTGGAGCGCTACCTGCCCAGAGCCGACTGTTACTTCGACCAGGACTGGGCCATTGGTGCGCTTCTCTACCTCGACCAGAGGCTCAACACCAACCGCGCGGACCAGTTCCTCTCGCCCGGCGGGCCATGGCACCGCTCCGCGTTCGCAGAGGTTGACCCCGCCGAGTGCCACCGCAAAACGACAGCGTTCTGCAACTTCGCCGATCAACTCACGCGCACCGATGGCTAACACGACGCGCCTGGGCCGCTTGCAAACAGCAGTGGTGTTCTACGTCAGGACCCAATATCCACACTGGGACGGCAGTTACCTCTTCCGCGAGCACGCTTCTAGCTCGCCAGGGACCGCCGCGTCGGCCTCAGTATGGCCGGCGACCGGTGCTTGACTTCCAGAGTGTGACCGGAGCCAAGCTCACTTCGAGCTCTCCCACAGGACGACTCGGTTTCCCACTGGATCCGCGATTAGTGAGTGCCGAGGCATGTTCTCACCGTCCGTCGGTGGATAGTGCTCGGTCGCTCCGGCGGCGAGCGCGCGCTGATGGGTTTCATCGAGTCCGACGACACCCAGTCCGAACGCGGAGGTATGCCCGTAGTGAGGCTCCTCAGGCGATCGCACCCTGATATTCAGGAAGCCAATGGCATCGCCCTCACCGAGGACGACCTGCCGGCTTGGGGTTCCCCAGTTCTCAAGCTGTGTGCCAAGTATTCCTCCCCAGAACGCGCATGCGGCCTCGAGTGCGGAATCGGAGTCCACCCCGATATTTACCGCGACCAGCCGAAAATCTGTGGCCGTCTTCATCTGCGTGCCGATCCCTTCGATGTCGTGTGCCAGTTGATCCAAGAGCGCCTCAACCCGCCCCGCTCGTTCGTGGAGCGCGGCGCGTTGCCGGGTAAGAACCTCGCGTGCATCGGAGGCGTCACCGTTGATCACCCTGGCGATGTCTTCGGTAGACAGTTTCGCGTCACGCAGGAGCCGGACCCGTCGTGCGACGTCGACCTGGGTGCTTCTGTAACGTCGATAACCTGTTCGCGAGTCAACCTCAGCCGGACGCAACAAACCGATGTCGTCATAATGGCGAAGCGTCGGGATCGACATCCCCGTCAGCATCGAGAAGGTCCCTATGGTCATCAGTTCGTTCGGCACAATGACATCTTCCTGTCTCAGGTGACCTGAGAGTCAACTGACTCGCTGACGCCTGCGTCGAAGGCAGTCACGTCTCGGCTATCAGCGGTCAACAGCGGTCATAGATTCCGCGTACGTGGTGGCTGTCGGGAGTCAGGTCCAGCCACTTCGGGCTAGCCGACCGCGGCCACGTCGCGCCCGGACTACGCGCCGATCTCGTGCTCGTCAACGGCGACCCGACCCGCGACATCACCGCCACCGCTGCCGCGGCGTCCGCCAACCCCGCTAGGCGTACGGCATAAGGCACTCGGTGCCGGCGCCGCCGCCGTAGCCTCCGTGGGCGTGGCCGGCTGGCTGGACGACCGTGGACTGTTCGGCCCCGGGGCGGGGTCGAGCCGTCGGTCCGCGCGGAGGAGGGGCGCGCCAGGATGGTCGTCCCTGGCGGGTCGCTGCGCCCAGGAGCGCCTCCCATTTCGCGTACGTCCCACGGCAGGTGGTGCGTAGCGTGCTACGACGCAGCGCGTATTTGCCAGCCGGCACTATACGAACAGGGGTGCATTCACAAAGCGACAGCGGGCCGATGTCGCCCGGGCCAGATCCCGGCACTGTCGAGTTAACCGCTAGGCCCAAGCCCAGGGCCGACTCGACAGATAGGAGAGCGTCATGGCCACCACCCCGATCCCCGAGCCGGTCGAACCCGGCACCGGACAACGGTCAGCACCCGCCCCGGACCTGCTGATGCGGTCCGCGCAATGGCTCGCACAGCACAGCATCACCGCCCTGCGGATCAGTCTCGGGCTGGTCATCGCCGGGTTTGGGGCACTGAAGTTCATCCCCGGCGCGTCGCCTGCCGAGGCACTGGTCATGCGGACCACCGAGGCCCTGACGTTCGGCGTCGTCTCAGGTACGACGGCTGTCGTCATCACCGCCGTGCTGGAGACGTTCCTCGGCCTGCTCCTGCTGACCGGGCATGGGTTGCGGCTGGGGTTGCTCGTGATGGCGGGTTGGCTCGGGGCCATCTTGGCCCCGGTCGTGCTGTTCCCGAGCGAGATGTTCCCCGGAGGCTTCCCCACCCTGGCGGCGCAGTACGTCCTCAAGGACATCATCCTGGCGGCCGCGTGGGCAGTTGTCGCCGCGCAGGTGCTCGGGGCACGAATGATCCTCACACGCCGGTCGACGCCGTGATCTGACGACCTACTATGGCACGTAGTAGTACAGTCCGTAGTAGTCATCTTGATATAGGAGGATCCGGATGCCGAAGGAATTGCCAATGCCCGCCGCGCCGCCGCGTTGGGAACGGTTGCCCGAGGGATACGAAGCCTGGTTGATCACGCGGTACGACGACGCCCGCCTCGTGCTGGCGGACGTCAGGATGACCAGGGATCCGGTCCGGGCGGCCGCCGCCCGCGCGGACCCCGAGCAGGGTGCTCACGCGCATCGCGCTGGTGGAGCGCGCGGGACCACGTTGCTCGAGTGCGACCCGCCGAAGCACACAAGCCTTCGTAAGACGGTCAACCCGGAGTTCGCGGCGCGACGGATCTCGGCGCTGCGACCTCAGGTGGAGACGATCGCCGTCAGCCTGGTGGACCGATTCGTCGCGGACGGCACGGCTGACCTGGTAGCCCAGTACGCGTTGCCGTTGACCGTCTCGACGCTGTGCGAGTTCGTCGGAATTCCCTTCCAGGACTGGGAGACGTTCGATCCATGGGTGCAGGCCACCCATCTCGTCGACCCGACCCCGGAGGGTGGGCGGCGCGCCGTGGCAACGTCCATGGCGATGGAGGCGTACTTCGAGGACCTCCTCGCCGCCAAACGCGACCAGCTGAAGCGGAAGCCGCTCGACGCCGCCGACGAGGCGGACGTGCTCACCAGCCTCGTCGCCGGGAGGCGCGAGGCCGTCCTGGACGCCGATGACCTGCTGGCGATGGCCAGGTCGATCCTGGTGGGCGGGTACGAGACTACGAAGAGCCTGATCGTCACGGGGATGTACAGACTCCTCGTCCATCCGGACCAGCTGGCGGCACTGCGCACGGATCCGGCCCGGATTCCGCGGGCGGTCGAGGAGTTTCTGCGCTACGACCCGCCGTTCCGACGTCTGCAGGAACGTTACGCGCTCGAGGACGTCGAGATCGGCGGCGTGACCATCAGCAAGGGGGAGCCGGTCGTGATCGACCTGGCCGCGGCGAACCGCGATCCTGACCGCTTCGAACGCGCCGCCGAGTTGGACATCAGCGCAGCCGACCGGGGACATCTCGCATTTGGTCCGGGTATCCATCACTGCCTCGGTGCCTCGCTCGCCAGGTTGGAGACCGAGGTGGCGATCGGGACGTTGCTCGCCCGGCTGCCGGACATCGCTCTTGACGTCGATCCGGACCAGCTCGGCTGGGAGGTCGGGATCATCTCCGGGCCGAGCAAGCTTCCGGTGCGGTTCGCCCGTCCGGAGCCGGTACAGGACCGGCGGTAACTGGCGTGATCCCCGTGGATCTCGCGGAAGTCGGTACCGCGGCGCTTTATCTCGTGGTGTTCGGCGTCGTCTTCGTAGAGTCGGGTCTCCTCGTGGGTCTCGTGCTACCGCCGGGCGATTCCATACTCTTCATGGCGGGTCTGCTGATCGCTCGCGTCGACACGCCTTGGGCGATGCCGTTGCTCGCCGTGGTGGCGTTCGCTGCCGCGACGATAGGCGACTCGCTGGGGTACGCCATTGGCCGCCGGCTGGGCCGGGAGTACCTCGTTCGTGGGCTGTCCAAACGGGGCGCGGGAGTTCTACGGAAAGCCGAGGACCTCTACGAACGGCATGGCTGGTTCGCGATCGTCGCGGCCCGATGGATTCCGTGGGTCCGCACGATCGTCCCCACGCTGGCGGGTATCGGGGGCATGCCGTACCTGCGATTTCTCACGGCCAACGTCGTTGGCGCGTTGTTGTGGGCAGTCGGCCTGGTCGTCCTCGGCTACGTCGCGCACTTCGTTCCCTGGGCGCATGGAGCGTCGATGATCGCCATGGCAATCGCCATCATCAGCATCCCGATCTATGTTTTGGTACGGCGCCGCCGCGAGCGGACCGGCCTCGGGGAGATCCGGCACGAGGAGGCCAAGCCGTGACGAGTTTGGTCGAGCCGATCAGTGAAGAGACAAGCCCCGGACCTGTTGGTGTAGGTCCGGGGCTTGATGCTGCTGTGCCTGATGCGATTCGAACCAGCTTAGGCTCCGCCGACGGACCTTATGGAGCGTGCGCTGCGGTGATCAGCGTTCCTCGACAACCTTGAAGATCATCGTCTCGGAGAACTGTCGACCGTAGGAGTCGGTCGCGGTTACCGTGGCGCGGTGGGCTCCCACCTTGAGGTCGGTGGGCAGCTTCAGCCGCCAAAGGTGGATCATCCGGTCGGCCAGGCTGCCGCCGTTTACCAACTGCTGCGAGATCGCGTGCGGGTCGGAAAACTCGGGGCCCACCAGCTGGTCCTCTCCGCGCGCATCCTGGGTGCGGACGGCGTTCTGTGCGGGGCCACCGTCGATGCTGACTTTGACCTTGGATCCGGTTGCGCCCATCCAGAAGTTCGTCGTCAACCAGGTGGTTCCGGCCAGGTCGGCCTTGCTGACGATACGGCCGTCACCCAGCTGCGGGGCCTCGCCCTGCTTGTTGCGGTTCCAGGCCTGGCGGGCGACGTACCAGTCGCGGTAGTGCGGGGAGTTGACGCCAAGCTGCATCTGGAAGTCGTCGGACTCGCCGGTGACTGTGAAGCGCTCTTTGAAGGAGTTGCCCTTGATGTTGAGGGTGAGGACGCCCGGTCGGCCGCCATCGCGGCCGACGGCGATCGGGTAGCCGTCTTCGGTCAGGGCGCCGGAGTACCAGTCGCCGGAGATGGCGCCGGCGACGATGTGCGGGAATGGCAGCCCTTCGATGCCGAAGATGTCGCGCCATCCCTTGAACAGGTCACCGGTCTTCATGTTCTCGATCGTGTGGGTGTGACCGGCCACGGCGACGGCCTTGCGGCCCTCGAGCAGCTTGTAGACCTCGCGGACCTGGTCGAGCTGGTGCACCGGGCTGCCCTCGTCGGCGAAGGTCAGCAGTGGGATGTGGCTCGCCACGACGACCAGTTTGTCCGACGGCACGGCAGCGAGATCCCGCTCCAGCCAGGCGAGCTGGTCCTCACTCAGGCGTCCGTTGTAGGCGGGACGGTTCTCCGGGTCGTTGCAGTTGGGGTGCTGCCCGTCAGCGTTGTCGACGTCGGGGGTGCAGGGGTAGCGCACGGTGTTGAGGGCGATGACGTGGGTCTTGCCGACGTCGTAGGAGAAGTACGCCGGTGCCAGCTGCTCCCGGAAGGTGTCGAAGGAGTGCTCGGCGGTCTCGGCGTCGAAGTCCAGGTCGTGGTTACCCGGCAGGAACCGCACAGGTCCGTTGAGCTGACTGGACAGGTCCTTGACCTCGGGATAAAGCGAGAGGTCGTCGCCCACAACGTCCCCGATGAACAGCGATCCGCAGCTTTGGTAGTCATCGCGCTTAGCAAGGTCCGCGATTGCACCCCGGCGGGCGTACCCGACCTCGCGCAGGTCGTAGGTCTGCAGGTCACCGGCGATGACGCAGTTATGCTCGGGGTCCTTGGTGGCCTGGCTCTGTGTCAGCGGAAAGTTCACCGCGGAGGGCAGCGGTCCCGTCGGTTCAATGCCGCCGTAGCGAAGCGGCGGCGATCCCGCGGGCAGGTGGTTGTAGTGGAACTGCGCGAGGTTGAACTCGTCGACTGGCACCTGGTAACCGGCGGGCTGGGTGATGAAGACGGTCATGTTGTCGTACGCGGGCAGCTCGTAGCGGCCCTGCGGGTCCGTCTTCACGACGTCGCGGCCGTTGGACACCGCGACGCCGGGCAGTCCGCGTTCACCTGCGTCACTGCGGCTGTCACGGTCCCGGTCGACGAACACCCGGCCCTTGAGGACGGACTGGTCGTTGCCGTTGCTGGGAATCACCTCGACCTGGCCCCGGTAGGCGTCGGTGTCCCAGTCCGCGGCCTTGGGTGTGGGTGCAGCTGTCGCGGTGGGTGCGGTGAGGACGGTGACGCTCGAAGCGCTGACGGCCATCGCGCCGAGCGCCGCGAGGACCGCACGCTTGCGCCGAGGGATGGCCTGAGAAGGCGACATCTAGTGGTTCCTCCCCTTGTCCAGTTCAGGCCGGCCCTTCTAGGTCGACCACCAGCCACCATCCCTGGCGAAGTCAAAATCGCGGCAACACTTAGTAAAAAGATTAAAGAGCATCTAAAGGCCGCCTGGACGAAGACGAGCACGCCGAGGCCCGGCGACACGCTCGTCGCGTTCCCGCCGGGGTACGACGTGTGAGCCAGGCCGAGGACAGTCGGTTCAGGTCGAAGTGATCCGGGAACGCCTTCGATCAGCTTGAGGACGCGTACCCGACCTCGAGCGGGCTGTCGAGCGGCGCCTCTGCCGCCCCCGCGCATGCCGGACCAATCAGTTGCGCAATCCGGTAGGTTAATGCGCGCAGATCTTGAGACAATTCACGATCGACTTGTGCGCGCACCCGTTTCCGGACTATGCCTGAGGGTCGTAGTCGAGGTTGGGGCGAAGCCACCGCTCGATTTCGGGGAGATCGAGGCCTCGCCGCAACGCGTAGTCCTCTGTCTGGTCCTTGCCGAGGCGCCCCACGGTGAAGTACCGGGACGACGGGTGGGCGAAGAGCAGCCCACTGACGCTGGCGGCGGGTGTCATCGCGAACGATTCCGTCAGGCCCATCCCGAGCCGCTCTGCGTTGAGTAGGTCGAAGAGTGCTTGCTTCTGGCTGTGGTCCGGGCTGGCGGGGTAGCCGAGCGCCGGCCGGATTCCGCGGAACCGCTCTGCGTGCAGGTCCTCGATCACCGGGTCGGCGTCCGGCTCGTACCACGCTCGCCGCGCTTCGAGGTGGAGGTACTCGGCGAACGCTTCAGCGAGCCGGTCGGCCAGCGCCTTCGTCATGATCGCCTTGTAGTCGTCGTTTCGGGCCTCGAAGTCGGCGGCGAGCTCTTCGGCGCCGTGGATGGCAACGGCAAAGCCGCCGAGATGATCTCCGGCGGGGGCGATGTAGTCGGCCAGGCACCGGTTGGGTCGTCCTGCCGGTTTGGCCGTCTGCTGGCGCAGCATCGGAAAGTGCACACCGTTCTCGAGCAGGATGTCGTCACCGTCGGAGTGGGCGGGCCAGAAACCGTACGCACCGTGGGCTGTGAACGCGTTGTTTGCGATGATCTGGTCCAGCTGCGCGTTCGCGTCGTCGAAGAGCTCACGGGCCACCGGCTGGTCGAGGATAGCCGGGTATTTGCCCTTCAGTTCCCAGGCGAGGAAGAGGAACTGCCAGTCGATCATGCTCCGCAGCGTCGTCAGGTCTGGTGTGGTCGTCCGTACGCCGGTGAAGGTAGGGACCGGCAGGTCGTCGAACGGGACCTCCTCGCGGTTCGCGCGGGCTTTGTCGAGGGTCAGCAGGGGCGTGCGGTGCTTGGTCGCGTGCTGTTCGCGCAGGCGTTCCTGCTCGGCGTGGTTGGTCGCGGCCAGTTCCTCGGCCCGGTCGGTGTCGAGCAGATCGGAGACGACGCCAACAACTCGGGATGCGTCGAGCACGTGCACCGTGGTGGCCTCGTAAGCAGGGGCGATGCGTACGGCGGTGTGCTGGCGCGATGTCGTCGCGCCGCCGATCAGCAGGGGCAGTTTCAGACCGCGGCGCTGCATCTCCGTGGCGACGGTGACCATTTCGTCCAGTGAGGGCGTGATGAGCCCCGAGAGTCCAACGGCGTCGGCGCCCTCGGCGACCGCGGTGTCGAGGATCGTGGCGGCGGGCACCATCACTCCGAGGTCGATGACCTGGTAGTTGTTGCAGCCGAGGACGACGCCCACGATGTTCTTTCCGATGTCGTGAACGTCGCCCTTGACGGTCGCGATGACGATCTTGCCCTGGCCGCGGTCGCTACCGGCGCGCCCTTCCTGCCGCGCCAGCTCCTTCTCGGCTTCCATGTACGGCTCGAGATAGGCGACCGAACGCTTCATCGCCCGCGCGCTCTTGACCACCTGCGGCAGGAACATCTTGCCTGCACCGAAGAGGTCGCCGACGACCTTCATGCCGTCCATGAGCGGGCCCTCGATCACGTCCAGGGGACGCGCCGCCTGCTGCCGAGCTTCCTCGGTGTCTGCCTCGATGAAGTCGACGATGCCGTGGACGAGGGCGTGCGCCAGGCGATGTTCGACTGGCGCTTCGCGCCAGGACAGATCGACTGTGCGGCGAGTGCCGGGCCCGCGCACGTTCTCGGCGAACGCGACGAGCCTGTCGGTCGCGTCCTCACGCCGGTCGAACAGCACATCCTCGACGAGCTCCAGCAGGTCCGCTGGGATGTCCTGGTAGACCGCGAGCTGGCCGGCGTTGACGATGCCCATGTCCAGCCCGGCGCGGACGGCGTGGAAGAGGAACGCCGAGTGCATCGCCTCACGGACGAGATCGTTGCCACGAAAGGAGAACGACAGGTTGGAGATACCGCCACTGGTCCGCGCGCCCGGGCACCGCTGCTTGATCAGCGGGAGCGCGTCGATGAACGCCTTCGCGTAACTGTTGTGCTCGCTGATCCCGGTCGCGACCGCGAGCACGTTGGGGTCGAAGATGATGTCCTCGGGCGGAAAGCCGATGCGCTGAGTGAGCAGGTCGTACGCCCGGCCACAGATCTCCACCTTGCGTTCAGTGGTGTCGGCCTGCCCCTGCTCGTCGAAGGCCATCACGACCACGCCGGCGCCATAGTCGCGGATGCGCCCCGCCTGTGCGAGGAACGCCTCCTCGCCCTCCTTGAGACTGATCGAGTTGACGACGCCCTTGCCCTGGACGCACTTGAGACCAGCCTCCAGTACGCTCCATCGCGAACTGTCAACCATGATCGGGATCCGGGCGGCCTCCGGTTCGGTCGCCAGCAGGTTCAGAAACGTCGTAATCGCCTGCTCGCTGTCGAGCAGATCGGCGTCCATGTTGACGTCGAGCAGGTTGGCCCCGCCGCGGACCTGCTCCAGCGCGACATCGACCGCGGCTTGGTAATCGTCGGCTTCGACCAGGCGACGGAAGCGGGCCGAACCGGTGACGTTCGTACGTTCACCGATCATGACGAACCCGGTGTCGGGGCCGATCCCGAACGGTTCCAGGCCGCTGAAGCGGGTGTATGTCGCCGCCTCCGGCACCTGGCGCGGCGGCACCCCGGCCACAGCGGCCGCGATCTGCTCGATATGGGCCGGCGTCGTCCCGCAGCAACCGCCGACGACGTTAACCAGGCCCGCACTCGCGAACTCTGCCAGCAGCCGGGCGGTCTCCTCAGGTGTCTGGTCGTAACCACCGAAGGCGTTCGGCAGGCCGGCGTTCGGATGGCTGGCGACGTGGGTACCGGCGAGGCGCGACAGGTCCGCGACGTGCGGGCGCATCTCCACCGCACCCAACGAACAGTTGACCCCGACCAGCAGCGGGTCAGCGTGTTCAACGGACCGCCAGAACGCTTCGACGGTCTGGCCCGACAGCGTACGCCCGCTCAGGTCGACGATCGTCACCGAGATCCACAGCGGCACATGGGGAGCAACCTCGCGGGCGGCGGCGATCGCGGCCTTTGCGTTGAGCGTGTCGAAAATCGTCTCGATCATCAGCACGTCAACCCCGCCCGCGGCTAGCGCCTGAATCTGCTCGGCGTACGCAGCATGGACCTGATCGAACGACACCGCCCGGTACGCAGGATCCTCTACCCGAGGCGACAGCGACAGCGTGACATTCAGGGGCCCGACCGAACCGGCGACCATCCGCCCACCAGCCTCATCAGCGGCCTGGCGTGCCAACTCCGCACCCCGCAGGTTCATCTCCGGCACCAGCCGCTGGAGACCGTAGTCGGCCTGGCCGAAGCTGGTGGCGTTGAAGGTGTTCGTCGTGGTGATGTCCGCACCGGCCGCCAGATACTGCCGGTGAATGTCGAGGACAAGATCTGGGCGGGTCAGGTTCAGCAGGTCCGGGTCGCCGGTCACATCGTGCGGATGATCACGCAGCCAGTCCGCGCGGTAGTCCTCCGGGGTCAGCCGAGCCTGCTGCAGCATCGTGCCCCAGGCCCCGTCGAGGACAACGATCCGCTGCGCCAGAAGATCGCCAAGAGCCTGCCGCGCACCCGCACTAGCCGACTTGAGTTCGCCGGACGCACCTTTGGCGGTGATACGCCCAAGATCATCATCGCGGTTCGAGGACTTGGCCACCGGGTCCACCTCCCATTAGGGAGGCGCCCTTTGATCTACGGTCCAAGTCGAGCGTGGCGGGCCTCAGCCCGTTGCAGCGCCTCTCGACCTGGACCGAGGATACCAAGATCGAGCGAACTCGCCGAAGTCGACGAGCGGCCAGGACCAGATGGAACTTTGGATCTGAGGTCGGGGTGCCCTCCGCGTGCCCCACGCCAGGGCCGATCATGGTCGGGGATGGCGTGGCAGACCGGGCAGGCGGCGGCGAGCAGACACTCGTGGCGCAGACAGGTGGTTGACCAGTGGCGCCGCCACGACAACATCCAGCGCCCACCGGATTCGGCCAGGCAGGCTTGAACCGTCGCATCGTGCGGACGGGGATCGAGCGGATGCGCTCGTTTCTGGACCACTTGTGGAAGCTTGTCGCTGAGGGCTCTGAGTGGGAGGTGGGGCTGGCTCGTCGCGGTCTGCTCGACGAACTGGCGCTTGAGAACGCGTGGGTGGAGGAGCACGCTGTTGCGCTTGTGGAGACGTGAGCTGTCGCACCGTGGCGTCTCGCTGCCGCCGCTGTTCAACTCCCGCGCTGGAGCCGACGACGATGCACTCTGGAATAACTGCTCGTAGAGAACGATCTGCGATGGCTAGGGTCCGTCACATGGTGGCGAGAGCCGATGCGACAGGAGATCGACACGGGGCCGATCCGGTGGGTTCTGAAGAGCGTGCGGGGGCTGCACGCCACGTGTGGGGATCGAGGGTCTGGCGCGACGCTGCCGAGAACTGGCTCATCTGCAGCTCGACCGGCTTGGTTTCCGTCCAGTCGGTGCGATGTCCGACCTGTCAATCCAGCGATGGTCGGCGGTTTGGCGCATTCCGACGAACCTGGGCCACGTCTTGCTGAAGCAGACTACGACTGCCAGGGCCGTCGAAGGATCCGTTCACGCATTCTGTGCCGACGCCGCACCGGAATACGTCGACCAGCCGCTCGCTTACGACCCTGCGACAGCGCGCATCCTGTTCACTGACGGCGGCCTGACGATGGCAGGTGGCGACTGGCTCGCAGTGCCTACTCCCAAAGCCATCGCCTCGATGGTTACCGACTACCCTCTTTGTCAGGCTGAGGTGAGACACCCGGAGTGAGTCCCGGGTTACCTGAGCGAGGGCGGGATCGGAGATCCTTGTGCACGTGTCCACCCCATCTGATGACCGGCCCGCAGCTTCGACCTCGGCGGGCGACCCGGCGGCACGTCCGTCCCGGCGGGTGTTCAGCCCGGAGTACAAGCTGGCGATTGTCGCTGAGTACGAGAGCGCCGCTAACGGTGAGAAGGGCGCCATCCTGCGCCGGGAGGGTTTGTATTCCTCCCATGTGATCGAGTGGGCACGGGCACGAGAT
>NZ_KB892825.1 GCF_000373925.1 Actinopolymorpha alba DSM 45243
GCGATGCCGAGGGACAGCGGCGTGACGTCAAGCAGCAGAACGTCCTTCACCTCACCCTTCAACACACCCGACTGCAACGACGCACCAACCGCCACCACCTCATCAGGATTCACACCCTTATGAGGCTCCTTACCATTCAACAACTCACGCACCAGATCCGCCACCGCCGGCATCCGCGTCGAACCACCCACCAAAATCACATGATCGATCCTGGCAAGCTCAATCGACGCATCCTTCAACACCTGCTGAAACGGACGCCGACACCGCTCAAGAAGATCCGCCGTCAACCGCTGAAACTCAGCCCGCGTCAACTTCTCATCCAAATGCAACGGACCCGACTCACCCAACGTGACATACGGCAGATTAATCTGCGTCTCCGAAGCCGACGACAACTCGATCTTCGCCTTCTCCGCAGCCTCCGTCAACCGCTGCTTCGCAATCTTGTCCGCACCCAGATCAATACCCTGCTTGTTCTTGAACTGAGTCACCAACCAATCAACAATCTTGGCATCCCAGTCATCCCCACCAAGATGATTGTCACCACTGGTCGCCTTGACCTCAAAAACACCCTCACCGATCTCCAACAACGACACATCAAACGTGCCACCACCAAGATCGAACACCAGAATCGTCTGGTCATGCTCCTTATCAAGCCCATACGCCAACGCAGCCGCCGTCGGCTCATTGATGATCCGCTGAACATTCAGCCCAGCAATCTCACCAGCCTCCTTCGTCGCCTGCCGCTGCGCATCCGAAAAATAAGCCGGAACCGTAATCACCGCATCAGTAACCGGCTCACCCAAATACGCCTCAGCATCCCGCTTCAACTTCTGCAAAACAAACGCAGAAATCTGCTGCGCCGTAAACGCCTTCCCATCAATCTCCGTCTTCCAACCAGACCCCATATGACGCTTCACCGAACGAATCGTCCGATCAACATTCGTCACAGCCTGACGCTTCGCAACCTCACCAACCAACACCTCCCCATTCTTCGCAAACGCCACCACCGACGGAGTCGTACGCGCCCCCTCCGCATTCGTCACCACCGTCGGCTCCCCACCCTCAAGAACCGCCACCACAGAATTCGTCGTACCAAGATCAATACCAACCGCACGAGCCATAACGCTCCAGCCTCCGATGAGTCGGTCCGGCTCCAGGGGTGGGCGCCGGATTCCTTAGTGGTACGGGGAGGTGAGTCGGCGGGCTGTCCGCCTGCCTCGCTCACCTTGAGCCTAGCGTGCTCAATCCTGCAGACCGCGTCCGCGTTCGTCAACAGATCTGAGCCCAGCGGACTCAACTTCAGGGGATGTCCAGGGTATTCCCTACCCAGTCCCCCGAACCGTCGAACCAGCAGGCCCGACCTTCTACATCAAAGTGGGACATTCTGTCGGACGGCGCCACGGGTAGATCAGGTCAGGCAGGCGCCTCCCCCGCACGGCGTACCTCATGGTGAAGGGCCCTGGTCCCACCCCTCGGGGTGGGACCAGGGCCCTTCACCTGCCGGTCACATGTTCACGTGGCCGGCGCCCAACTGATCCGGGTCCTTGGAGGACGTCGACCTCCCCAGCCGCCGGACCTCAGATCGACCTCGCGGTCCGTCGTACAACCTCAGGCGCAGGTGTAGATCTTGAAGTTGTCGACGAACGCCTCCGACACGGGGTTCTTGGCCGCGTCGGGAGACAGGCCGGTCACGGTGAACCGGAACTGCACCTTCTTGCCCGCCAGGCTCGACAGGTCGTACTTCGCCGGGGCCCAGCCCGTGGAGTGCTTCGTCCACGGTCCGCCGTTCACCGCACCCGCAAGACCGCTGGCGGCCTTCCAGCCCGAGCCGTCGTTGTACTCGAACTTCATGGTCGCGCCCGCGAGCGGCTGGTACAACGTGAACAGCGTCGCGTAGTCGAACCGCAGCTGGCTGCCCGCGGGGATCGACAGCGCATCCGACGTTGCCGTCGCGCTGGGGACGTTCTCCGCCTCCCATGTGACGAGGCCGAGCGCGTCCTTGCCCGTGTTCACGTAGTCGAGCTTGAAGTCGGCGCTGGTGAGCAGGGCACCACCGACGAACTCCCAGTCGCTCGGCTTGGCGTCGAAGCCCTGGGCGTAGGAGGCCTTGACGGTCCCCTTGTCGCAGTACGGCGTCGCAGTCGGCGCGGCGCTCGCCGGGTCCTTGTACATCTCGGTGGCCCGGACGGCCTTGTCGACCTGGACGCAGTCGTCCTCGGTGATGTACGTGCCAGCCTTGCCGACGTTCCTACGGCACGACAGCGGCAGGACGTTGAACAGATCCTTGTAGTCCGCACCAGAGGTGAGGAGGTTCTGTGCGGTCCAGTAGATCTTGAACGTCTTGGCGAGCCCCAGGCCCCGGACGTCGAAGCCGTTGAAGTTGTCGCCCTGTGCGATGAGGTACGCCGCCTTGTTGCCCGGGCCGCTGTTGAAGTGGACGCCACCGTCATCGAGGTAGTCCTCGTCGGCGTACCACAGGTCAGACGTCAGCCGGTCCGGCTGCGGGTTCGCGAGCGAGGAGTCGCCCGGGTCCCGCATGTCGCGGATCTTCCCACCCGGCATGTCATCGCCGATCTGCCACGCGGCGTCCGTGCCCTGCTTGCTCGGGTTGGCCGCCAGGTCGACGACCTCGCCGAAGACGTCGGACATCGACTCGTTGATCGCGCCCGACTGCCACGCGTACCACAGCTTGGACGTGTGGGCCGTCACGCCGTGCGTGAGCTCGTGGGCCGTGACGTCCTGGGTGGTGTAACCCTCGCCGTAGATCATCTGCTTGAGGCCGTCGCTCCAGAACGCGTTCTGGAGCGGGCAGCCCTCCTGGACGTCGGAGGCGCAGACCCGGGTGGTCGCCTTGAGCGCCTTCTCGTCACCGCCGATGAGCGCCGAGACGTCGACGTTGACGTACGACGCGTACCACTTGGCGGTCTCGCCAAGCTTGTCGTAGACAGCGTCGACGTCCGCGATGCCGCTGGCCGCCCCGCCTTCCTGCCGGGAGTACGCGACCGTCTTGCCGTCGCACTTGGCGCCGTCGAGGGTCTTGGCGTCCTGGTTGTTCAGGTCGCAGACCTTCCGGCTGAGCGCCTTGTGGTTGTTGGACGCGGTCAGCGCGACGGTGTTGAGGCCACGGTCGACCAGGACGTCGTAGTCGACCATGTAGTCGCTGGTCCGCACGGTGAACCAGTAGACCTCGCGGCTGGTGGCCGGCCCGGGAGCGCCCAGCAGGCTCGGGTTGTAGATGGCCCGACCCTTGCTGGTGACCTTGAGCCGGTGCGCGGCGACCTTCGCGTCCTTCGCGATGTAGTCGCGCGCCGTCCGCTGCGCCCTCGCCTCGCCGATCAGGCTCGCCGGGACGTCGACGACACCCTGAACGGTCTTGCCCACGATCGCCTCGAGATCGCCGGCGCGGTTCAGCGCGACGGCGAGCTCGCCTGCGATCACCGGCAGGCCGTTCTTGTACTGCTGGACCTTCACGATGCTGCCGTCGCCGAGATCCGACGAGCCGATCGACTTGAGCTCCTTCGCGCTCACGCCGAAGTCCGGCGCGAACCGGTCGAGGTGCGCCTCGGCCGCCTTCACCGGCTGCTTGCTCGCGCCTTTGGGGCGCGCAATCGGCTTGTCCTTGGCCTCGACGGCGCCGACCGACCCGTTACTGCCACGCAGAAGCGTGACCGAGTTGTCCCCGCTCTTGAGCGGGAAGCTCGGGCCGGTCGTGACGCCGGCGTACGACGGTGCGGCGAGCGCGACGAGCGCGCTCCCGCTGACCACCGTCGCCAGGGCGGCCAGGCTGCCGACTGTACGTCGGTACTTCACACTAACCCCCGATCTGGGTGATAGAGCACAATCATGCCGATGTGTAGCCTAATCACCTCGAAATCGGACATACACGACAGGGCCCCGACGTCGCCGAAGCGACCTCGGGGCCCTGTGCTTGTGCGGAGGGGTGGCCTCAGACGGTCAGTCGTTCAGCCAGGTCCCTGATCATCCGCAGCTGTAGATCTTGAAGTTGTCGACGGTGAGGAGCGACACCGGGTTGTTGGCGTCGCCAGAGACACCGGCCATCCGGATGCGGAACTGGACGTTCTGTCCCGAAAGGGTGGCCAGGTTGAACTTCGCCGAAGACCAACCGTTGGAGTGCTTTGTCCACGGGCCGCCGTTGACGGAAGACGGCAGGGTGCCCGCCGACCGCCAGGTCGAACCGTTGGTGGAGTACTCGACGACCGCGCTCGCACCGGCCAGCGGCTGGTAGAGCGTGAACAGCGTGGCGTAGTCGATCCGGAGGAAGCTGGCCGCCGGAACCTTCACCGCCTTGGAGGTCGCCGAGGCGGCGTTGACCCGACCGGTCTCGGTGAAGAGGCCGAGCGCGTCCTTACCAGAGTTGACGTAGTCGAACTCGAAGTTGGCAACCGTCAGACCCGCGCCACCGGCAAGGGTCCAGTCGGACGGCTTGGCGTCGAAGCCCTGGGAGTACGAGGCCTTGACGTTGCCGACGTTGCAGTACGGCGTCGCGACGGGGGCACCAGCCGGAGCGTCCTTGTAGAGCTCGGTCGCCCGGACGGCCTTGTCGACCTGCGCGCAGTCGTCCGCGTTGATGAAGGTGCCGGCCCGGCCGACGTTCTTCTTGCACGCGAGCGGCAGAGCGTTGAACATGTCCTTCGCGTCCGACCCGGAGGTCAGGAGGTTCTGGACGGTCCAGTAGATCTTGAACGTCTTGGCCAGACCAAGGCCGCGGACGTTGTAACCGTTGAAGTTGCCACCCTGGGCAACGAGGTAGGCGGTCTTGTTGAAGACACCGCTGTTGCTGTGGACACCGCCAGCGTCCTGGAACTCCGGGTCAGCGTTCCAGTTGCGCGACGTCATCTTGTCGGGGTCACCGAAAGCCGTCGGGTCCTTCATGCTGCGGATCGCGCCGCCCTGCATGTCGTCGCCGATCAGCCACGCCGCGTTGGTGTTCTGCTTCTGCGGGTTGGCCGCGAGGTCGACCAGCTCACCGAACACGTCGGACTGCGACTCGTTGAGAGCGCCCGACTGGTAGGCGTAGTAGAGCTTCGACGTGTGAGCCGTCACGCCGTGCGTCAACTCGTGCGAGGTGACGTCCTGCGTCGTGAAGCCCTGGCCGTAGACCATCTGCTTGAGGCCGTCACTCCAGAACGCGTTCTGGAGCGGGCAGCCCTGCTGCACCTGGGTCGCGCAGACCCGGGTCGTCGCCTTCAGCGACTTGTCAGAACCGCCGACGAGCGCCGACACGTCGAGGTTGACGTACGACGCGTACCACTTGGCGGTCTCGCCGAGCTTGTCGTAGACGGCGTCCACGTCGGCGATCCTGGAAGCCGGCTGGCCCTCGGTGCGCTTGTAGGCGACGGTGCTGCCGTCACACTGCACGCCCTCGAAGGTGCCGACGTCCTTGTTGTTGAGGTCACAGACCTTGCGGTTGAGACCCTCGTGGTTGTTGGACACCGCGAACGCCACAGAGCGGAAGCCCGGGTCGACGAAGACCGTGTAGTCGACCATGTGGTCGGCGGTCGACACGTTGAACTTGAAGGTCTCGCGGTTGACCGGAGCTCCCGGCGCACCGAGCAGCGACGGGTTGTAGATCCAGCGTCCCTCGCTCTCGACCCGGAGGCCGGCAGCGGAGATCTTGGCCTTGGAGGCGACGTACCTGCGCGCGATGAGCTGCGACTTCAGCTCGCTGAGCAGGCTCTTAGGAGACTCCACCGCGCCCTTGGCCGTCTTGCCGAGCAGTGCCTCGAGGCCGCCATTGCTGTCGAGGGAGGCCACGACCTCACCGGCGACAACCGGCACGCCGTTGATGTACTGCTGCAACTTGACCGTGTTGCCGCCGGCCACCTTCGCCGACGTCACCGGCTTGAGGGTGTCAGCCGAGACGCCGAGCTTGCTGGCGAAGCGTCGAACGTGCGACTTCGCCGCGTCCTCGGGCGAGCCGCCCGTGCCCTTCGGCAGGGCGATCGATCCGCCCTTGGCCTCGACGCCGCTGGTGGAGCCGTCGGACCCCTTCAGCACCTTGACCGAGCTGTCGGAGGCCGTCTTACCCGGGAAGCCCGGGCCGGTCGTCGAGCCGGCATAGGACGGTGCGGCCAGCGCAACCAGTGCGCTGCCGCTGACAACCGTCGCCAGGGCGGCTAAGCCGCCGACTGTGCGTCGGTATTTCACAAGAAACCCCCATCGTCAGAAATTGGACTGATTATGCCCGCGCGAGCTTAGTGGCTGATACAAGACGTTGCCTACCCAAGGAGGCGCAAAGTGAGCGAGGTATGACGAAGACCCCTTAAACGGATAGTTGCGACTCGGTCACTCACCGCATTAATTCCGCATTCCGGCACAAAAACTAACAAACGAAAGCGTCAAAGGGCCCTGGTTCCGTTCGATCGAACGGAACCAGGGCCCTTGACTAAGGCGCCGAGAATCTCAGCTGCAGGTGTAGATCTTGAAGTTGTCGACCCACCATGCGGACTCGTCGGTCGCGACCGAGGAGTGGAAGCGGAACTTCACCGACTTGCCCGACAGGCTGGACAGGCTGTAGCGGGTTCCGCCGAAGCCGTTCGACACACCGGCGAAGCTCTTCGCTCCGTTCAACGTGTCGACCGGCGTGGTCTCACCGTTGACGTTCGGCAGACCAGCCGCGGGCTTCCAGGTCGCGCCGTTGTCGGTGGTGTATTCCAGCGCCGCACCGTCACCGTCGGCGAGCAGGTAGGCGTGGTCGTACCGGACGAACGAACCGGCCGGAATCTTGACCGCCTTCTTCTGTGTCAGCGAGATGTCGTCACCGGGAACGGTCCACGCCACGGCAGATTCCTCACCGACCGTCGCGTAGCGGTAGAAGAAGGTCTCGCTGGCCAGCATCCAGTCGCCCTCGAAGGTCCAGTTCGCCTTGTTCTCGAAACCTTCGGTGTAGGACGGAACGACCTTCTTGCCGGCGGCGCAGTAGTTGACGTTCTTGGCGAAGCCGACCTTCGGGTCCTTGTACATCTCAGTGGCCCGGACAAGCTTGTCGACCTGCTGGCAGTCGTCCTCGGTGACGAACGTCCCGGCCCGGCCGATGTTCTTACGGCAGGACAGCGGCAGGGTGTAGAAGACGTCCTTGTAGTCGGCACCGGGCGCCAGGAGGTTCTGGAGCGTCCACATGATCTTCGACCCCTTCGCCGGGCCGAGGCCGCGGATCTGGTAGCCGTTGAAGGTGCCGCCGTCGACCAGCAGGAAGCCGGCCTTGTTGAAGACGCCGCTGTTGTAGTGAACGCCGCCGTTGTCCTCGAACGCCGCGTCGTCGAACCACTTCGCCGAGGTCATCCGGTCGGGCTGGTCGTAGGCGCCGGGGTTCTTCATGTCGCGGATCACGCCGAGCGACGAGCCCTCGCCGATCTTCCAACGGTTGGCCGGAGTGTCGTCCGCGCTGCCGTTGGTGATGTCGACGATCTCACCGAAGAAGTCGGAGAGACCCTCGTTGATGGCACCGGACTGGAAGAGGTACGCCAGACCTGAGGTGCGCTCGGTCACGCCGTGCGTGAGCTCGTGCGCGGCCACGTCGTCCGTGGTCACGCCCTGACCGAACACCATCTGCACGCCGTCCCAGAAGGCGTTGGGGTAGGGGCAGGCGTCCTGGGTGCAGACCCGGACGGTGCCGCGCAGCGCCTTGCCCTTGCCGTCGCCCAGGTCAGCGCCGATCAGCGCCGTCAGGTCGACGTTGAGGTAGCTGGCGAAGCGGACCGAGGTGTCGCGGAAGTAGTCGTAGACGTCGTTGACGTCCTTGACGCCGCTCGGGCCCTGCCCCTCGGTGCGCGCGTAAGCCACGGCCTGGCCGTCGCAGGAGTAGTCCTGGACCACCTGGGACTTCGCGTCACAGACCACGCGGTTGAGGGCGTGCGGGTTGGTGGAGTAGGCAAGCTCCACCTTTCCGGTCGACGCGTTGACCAGGACTTGGTACTGGATCGCGCGGTCAGCGTTGCGAACCTTGAAGCTGAGGGTCGGTGCGACGCCATCAGCACCGGGCACACCCAGCACCTTGCCGTCGTACCAGTTCTTGCCCTGCGACTCGACCTTCAGGCCCGCGGTCGATCCGAGCTTCTCGCGGACGGCCACGACCTTCTTGGCGACGGCCGCGAACTTGGACTGTTGGAAGCTACCGACAGTGGGGAACGACCGGGCTGGCTTGCCACCCGTCTCACCGACGATGAACTCGAGGTTGTTGCTGTCGTCAAGGGAGACGACCAACTGTCCGGCGAACACGGGAACGCCGGCGTAGGTGCGGTCGAACCGCACCGCGGCGCCAGTGTCGAGCTTCGTGGTGCTGTTGACCTTCAGCTCTGTGGCCGCCACACCGAAGGCGCCGGCGTACTTGGTCAGGTGTGCCTTGGCGGCCGTTTCGGGCTTCGCCCTGGCGGGAACGCCCTGCGGGCGCGCGATGGTGCCGCCCTTGGACTCGAGAACTCGGACTGTGCCGTCATTTCCACGCTGCTGGACAACGGCATCAGGGTTCTTACCGAACGCGGGACTCGTCGTCGAGCCCGCGTTGGCCGGTGCGGCCATCGCCACCAGAGCCGAACCGCTGACAGCGGTGGCAAGGGCTGCGAGGCCGCCGACCAGGCGACGCGATCTCACGTGTGACCCCCCGGGGGTGTCGTCTGGAAGGAGAAAACAGAACCGGAGCCTAGAGCAAATCGCAGGGGCGCTTCAGCCAGCCTGGGGAAAACTCTGCGCAGTTGACACCTAGTTGCCCGAGAGTGATCGTTTCCTCACAGAACGTCTGTGAACTTATCGCCCTAAACCGGGGCATCCTGCACGGCATTTGATCACGGCGCAGCGACACGCCCGGGGATACGATCACGCCCGACCGCTTCCGGCGTGTCGGGTGAACCGGTAGTCCGGCAGTCATCCGAACTGACGCAGGTGCCCCGCGCAGGGTTCCGCCACCAGGCCACGAAAACAGGCCCTCACAGCGTCTGAATGCTCGAGGTGAGCAGCGCCCCCACGTCTCCCAACCGGAGATGGTGGCCGTTCGACGCCACGGGACACCCGCTCGCGACCACGCTGACAACGTCGGCGGCCGTGCCGGCGAACACCGCCATGTCGACCGCCCGGCCGAGGTCCGCTCCGGCCGTTCGTACAGAGTCCAGCCGCACACTCACCAGATCGGCCCATCCGCCCGGCGCGATCAGCCCCGCGTCGGCAAACCCCAGCGCACGGTGGCCCGACTCCGACATCGCGGTCAGGAGTTCTGGCGCCGACCAGTGCCCGCGTTCCTCCGTGTGCAGGCGTTCGTCGAGTTCGAGGGCGCGTGCCTCCTCGAAGAGGTCGATGACCGCGTGACTGTCGCTGCCGAGAACGAGCGGGCTGCCCGCCCGGCTCAGTGAGGACGCAGGACCGATGCCGTCGGCGAGATCGCGTTCGGTCGTGGGACACAGGCACACGGTCGTTTCCGTCCCGGCCAGGAGGCCGACACCGCCCTCGTCCAGGTGGGTGGCGTGTACAGCAGTGGTCCGCGGGCCGAGTACGCCGTGCTCGAAGAGAAGCGCGGTCGGGCTGACGCCGTACGCCGCTTCGCAGTCGGCGTTCTCGCGGCGCTGCTCCGACAGGTGGACATGCAGTGGCGCGTGTGACGCATGGCCCCAGGAGACGACCGTCGCGAGTTCGTGCGGTGGTACGGCGCGCACGGAGTGGACGGCGGCTCCCACCACCACGTCGTGGTCCTTCGCGTGGGCGCCCCGCAGCTGGTCGGCGCGGGTGGCCCACTTCTCGGCATCACCATCGCCGAAGCGCATCTGCGCTCCTGACAGCGGGGCGCCGATGCCGCCGGTGAGGTAACAGGTGTCGAGCACCGTGATCCGGAGACCAGCCTCGCGGGCGGCGGCGACCAGGACCTCCGCCATCACGTTGGGTTCGTCGTACGGCGTGCCGTCCGGGCCGTGGTGGAGGTAGTGGAACTCGCCCACGCAGGTGATGCCGGCCAGCACCATCTCGCCGTACACCGCGCGCGCCAACTGGTGATAGGTGTCGGGGTCGAGCCGACGCGCGACGTCGTACATCCGCTCGCGCCAGGTCCAGAAGCTGCCTCGCCCGGCTCCGGTTGCTGTCGGCACCCCGTGCGTGCGGCCGCGCAGCGCGCGATGGAACGCGTGGGAATGCACGTTCGCCAGCCCCGGGAGGGTGAGTCCGGGTAGCCGGGTCGCTCGCGGCGGAGGTGTGGCAGCACGCTCGACCGCGGTGATGTGGGTGTCGTCGACGTGGACCAGCACTCCTGACGCGACCTCGCCCGGGGGGACCCACGCGAGCTCGCACCAGTACGCCGTCGCGCCGGTGGTCGTCATCGTGCGAGCAACTCCTCGAGCGCGCTCGCCAGAACCTCGACTCCCGCGTGGCAGTCGGCGGGCTCGGCGTACTCCTCGGGAGAGTGGGAGACACCGGTCGGGTTCCGCACGAAGAGCATCGCGACGGGTACGCCGGCCTCGGCGAGGATTCCGGCGTCGTGACCGGCCTGGGTCGGGAGCACCGGAAGCTCGCGGCTGGTCGGGCCCACTCGCGCCAGGCTGCGCCGCAGCTCGGCGTCGAACGCCACCATGGGCGTGACGGACTCCTGCCGGACGTCAACGACGGTGCCGTCCCGACCGGCGCGGTCGCGGGCCTGGCGGCCGATGTCGGCCAGTAACTGGTCGAGGGCGCCCTGGTCGGGTGCGCGAGCATCGAGCCAGGCCGTGATGCGCGACGGCACGGCGTTGGTGGCGCTCGGCTCCACCTCGATCCGCCCGAACGTCGCGCGGGTGCCGGTCAGCCGGGCACGCTTGTTGGCGGCGAGGGCGGTCATGGCGTACGTCAGCATCGGGTCACGCCGGTCCTCCATCCGCGTGGTGCCGGCATGGTTGGCTTCGCCGGCGAACTCGAACCGCCAGCGCCCATGCGGCCAGATCCCCTCGGCCAGCGCGACGGGGGCGTCGAGGTCGACCAGGCCCCGGCCCTGCTCGACGTGGAGTTCGACGAAGACGCCAATCTTTTCGAGGGTCTGGTCGTCCCGGCCGATCCTCGTCGGGTCGTGGCCGGCGCGTTCCATCGCTTCGGCGTACGAAATTCCGTCGGCGTCCACGAGTGCGCGGGCCAGGTCGGGTTTGAGTGAACCAGTGAGCAGCCTCGATCCGGCGCACGCGACTCCGAACCGCGCGCCTTCCTCGTCGGCGAAGGCCACGATGCCCAGCGGCCTCGCCGGTTGGACGCCGCGTTCTCGCAGGAGGTCGAGAGCCGCGAAGGCCGAGACGACACCGAGCGGGCCGTCGTACGCCCCTCCAGCTGGAACCGAGTCCAGGTGGGAACCGGTGACGGCCCCCGGCGACTCGTCCGCGCCATCGGGATCGCCCCACCAGGCCCAGAGGTTGCCGTTCTGGTCCGTCCTGGCGTCAAGGTCGCGTTGCGCCGCCTCGGCAAGGAACCATTGACGGCATTCCTGCTCCGCGGCGTTCCACACGAACCTGCGATAACCACCGGTACGCGGATCACGTCCGATGGGCAGCAGCGTGGTCCACATCGAGTCGAAGTTCACGGTCCCTCACGCATGGGTACACGGACGCCGCGGCTGGCGGCCACCTGTTCAGCCCTGTCGTAGCCGGCATCCACGTGCCGGATCACGCCCATCGCCGGGTCATTGGTGAGCACGCGTTCGAGCTTCTGCGCGGCGAGTGGCGTGCCGTCCGCCACCGTCACCTGGCCCGCGTGGATCGAACGCCCGATGCCAACACCACCGCCGTGGTGGATCGACACCCACGAGGCGCCGGAGGCGACATTGACCATCGCGTTGAGCAGCGGCCAGTCGGCGATCGCGTCGGAACCGTCGAGCATCGCCTCGGTCTCGCGGTACGGCGAGGCCACCGAACCGCAGTCGAGGTGGTCGCGACCGATCACGATCGGCGCCTTCAACTCACCCGACGCGACCATCTCGTTGAAGCGCAAGCCGGCCTTGTCACGTTCGCCGTACCCCAGCCAGCAGATCCGCGCGGGGAGCCCCTGGAAGTGCACCCGCTCACCGGCGAGCCGGATCCAGCGGGCCAGCGAGGCGTTCTCGGGGAACAAGTCGAGCACAGCCCGATCGGTCTTCGCGATGTCCTCGGGGTCACCGGAGAGCGCCACCCAGCGAAACGGCCCCTTGCCTTCGCAGAACAGCGGCCGGATGTACGCCGGCACGAAGCCGGGGAAGTCGAACGCCCGCGTCAACCCGCCCTTGCGCGCCTCGTCGCGGATGGAGTTGCCGTAGTCGAAGACCTCGGCTCCCGCGTCGAGGAACCCGACCATCGCCTCGACGTGGCGGGCCATCGACTCGCGAGCACGTTCGGTCAACCCGGCAGGGTCCTTGGCACGGACCGCGGCCCAGTCCTCGAAGGCCACGCCGACCGGAAGATACATCAACGGGTCGTGGGCCGAGGTCTGGTCGGTGACGACATCGACCGGCGCGCCCCGCCGCAGGAGTTCGGGAACAACCTCGGCCGCGTTGCCGAGAACCCCAATGGACAAAGGGTTTCGTGATCGGGTCGCCTCCTCGGCAAGCCTCAGCGCATGGTCAACGGAGTCCGCGCGAACGTCGAGGTAACGGTGCTGGAGGCGCCGTTGGATCCGGGACTCGTCGCACTCGACGCAGATGACGACGCCGCCGTTCATCGTCACCGCCAAGGGCTGCGCGCCGCCCATCCCACCAAGGCCGGCGGTGAGCGTGAGGGTCCCGGCGAGCGAGCCGTCCCCCGCCTGGCCGGAGCGTTTCGCCGCGAGAGACGCCGCCACCGCCGCGAACGTTTCGTACGTTCCCTGCAGGATTCCCTGCGTACCAATGTAGATCCACGACCCGGCGGTCATCTGGCCGTACATCGTCAGGCCCAGCGCCTCGAGCCGCCGGAACTCATCCCAGGTCGCCCAATCGCCGACCAGGTTGGAGTTGGCGAGAATGACCCGCGGCGCCCATTCATGCGTACGCAGGACACCGACCGGCCTGCCCGACTGCACCAGCATGGTCTCGTCGTCGGCGAGCCACTCCAGGGTGCGGGCAAGTGCGTCGAAGCTGGCCCAGTCGCGGGCCGCCTTGCCGCTGCCGCCGTAGACGATGAGTTCTTCGGGATGCTCCGCGACCTCGGGGTCGAGGTTGTTCTGCAGCATGCGCAGGGCCGCCTCCTGAGGCCAACCTCGCGCGTGCAAGGTGGTGCCCGTCGGAGCGGTCACAGTGCGCGGCACGCTCTCGTGCGTGTCATGGTGCTGCACCTCAGGGTGATGCGTGTCGTCGCTCATGCGCGTCCTCGCTTCGCTCACTCATGCGCGTCCCTCCTGGGCTTGGTCATGCCATGGGCCGGTAACAGCCTCAGTGGCGGCGACCGCGGCACCACTGTGCACGAACTCCACCGCGGCCTCGATCTCCTTGTACAGCGGGCGATCCGGCCCCGGGCCAGGCACCTGCCGCCGCAGCGCCGCCACGACCGCGGCCGTCGCTGGCGCGGCCGGCACGGGTGCCCGCAGGTCGAGACCGCGCGCCGCGGTGAGGAGTTCGATCGCGATCACTCTTGTCATGCCGTCGAGGGAGCGGCGCAACTTGCGGGCTGCCGACCATCCCATCGAGACATGATCCTCCTGCATCGCCGAGGATGGGATCGAGTCCACACTCGCCGGCACGGCAAGTCGCTTCAGTTCGCTCACGATGCCCGCCTGGGTGTACTGCGCGATCATGTGGCCGGAGTCGACGCCCGGGTCGTCGGCAAGGAACGCCGGCAAGCCGTGGTTGCGCGCCACGTCGAGGAACCGATCGGTCCGGCGTTCGGACATGCTCGCCACATCCGCCACCGCGATCGCAAGGAAATCGAGAACGTACGCCAGCGGCGCGCCGTGGAAGTTGCCGTTCGACTCCACCCGGCCGTCGGGAAGCACCACGGGGTTGTCGATCGCGGCGTCAAGCTCACGTTGCGCGACGGCACGCGCGTGCGCGAGGGTGTCGCGCGCCGCGCCGTTCACCTGCGGTGCACAGCGCAGCGAGTACGCGTCCTGCACGCGGGTGTCCTCCGGCCCGGCGTGGCTGGCGACGATGCCAGAACCCGCGAGCATCCTCCTCAGGTGCGCGGCCGAGATCGCCTGGCCAGGATGCGGGCGTAGTGCCTGAAGGTCGGCCGCGAACACCCGGTCGGTGCCGAGCAACGCCTCGACACTCATCGCCGCGGTGACGTCCACGGTGTTGAGAAGGCGTTCGAGATCATGGCAGGCCAACAAGAGCATGCCCAGCATGCCGTCGGTGCCGTTGATGAGGGCCAGACCCTCTTTGTCCGTCAACTCGATCGGGGCGATGCCCGCGGACTGCATGGCGTCGGATGCGTTCTGGAGTTCGCCGGTCGCGGCGCGGACTTCACCCTCGCCGGTCAACGCGAGCGCGACGTGCGCGAGTGGGGCAAGATCACCGGAGCACCCCAGACTGCCGTACTCCGGGACGATCGGCGTGATCCCGGCATTGAGCAGCGCCTGGAGGGTTTGGGCGGTCTCCGGGCGTACGCCGGTCCGGCCGGTGGCCAGGGTCCGCAGCCGCAGCAGCATGAGGGCACGGACCACCTCACGCTCCACCTCCGGACCCGAACCCGCGGCGTGCGAGCGGATCAGGCTGCGTTGAAGCTGGGCGCGAAGCTCGGGCGGGATGTGGCGAGTCGCGAGCGCGCCGAACCCGGTCGAGATGCCGTACGCCGGGCGCGCGGAGGCGGCCAACTTCTCGACTGCGGCGCGGCCGGTGGCCAGTGCGGTCAGGGCGTCTGGGGTGAGGTCGACCCGCGCGCCGTGACGGGCGACCGAGACGACGGCCGCTTCGGTCAGCGGGCCTGGGTGGAGGGGGACGAGAGCGACCATGCCGTTATTCCACCTTCCCGAGAGCCGGGACACCAGTGCCGGGTGGCAGGTTCGCGGGGTGGATCTGCGGCGAGGATCAGCGGCGGGGCGAGCAGACCGCCTGGGTGGGGCCGCAGGGCGACAGGGTGGCGCGGCTGGGGGACGGGCGGGGCCGTCGGCGACGGCCGAAGCCACTTGGGACGGGTGCTGCGGCTGGACGGGTGGGGCTGGTGGGGCGGCTGGGCGACATCGTGAAGACTCCGCCGTGCGGACGACCCCCATTGGTTCTCACGCTCCTGGAGCCCGGACACTGACACGTGGGCGGCCCGCCGGATACCCTGGAAGCTCCTTATAAATAAGGCACTTTGCTCCTGCCTGCGGTTGCGAACCATGATCGTCATCGACTAAACTCGAACACATGAGCGACGGCGACGGTGTGCGGATCTCACCGCTCCCGCCCGGGTTTGCTGAGATGCTTCCCGGTCCGGAGTTGGTGGCCGCGCTCGCTGGCGTCGATCGGGACGCCTGTAACGGGTTTGAGGTGGGGGAGCTGGTCCGCGCGGGCCGCAAGGTTGCCCGTTGGGCTGAGGCGTTGAGCCTTGGCGACACACAGGCCTTGGCGCACTGCCCACCGTGCTTCCGTGACGATGAGGCGGAACGCTCGTCTCGGCCGGAACCGCGAGCGGCTGAACTGCTGGCGCCGATGGTGGGGTGGACCAACTACCGCGCCGACCAGTTCATGCTCATCGCCCTCGCCCTGACCGATCTGCCGAACACCCGGCAGGCGCTCGAACGCGGTGAGTTGGAGTTTTCTGAGGTTCGAACGATCGTCGACCGGCTCAGCCTCCTCCCCCCGGCTGACCGCACCTTGGTGGATGCGGCGATCTTCCCTGAGGTGTTGAAACTGCGGGGCGGGCTGCTACGGCTCTACATCGAAGCCGAAATCATCAAGATCAACCCCGACGCAGCCAAAGAACGCCACAAGAAGGCCCGCGAAGA
>NZ_KB892826.1 GCF_000373925.1 Actinopolymorpha alba DSM 45243
ACTTCGCCGCATCCTGCGCAGGCGCCCCGCTCGCCGTGGTGAAGGAGCACATCGAGAACCAGAAGCATCCCGACCGAGGCAGACAGCGCAGACCCGTGCGTCCGTGCAAGTCACCCCGGCTTTAAGAAGCGACTCCACCCCGGGCCTGAAGGCCCGGGGTTCCTCGCTAGATCCTGCTGAAACCGATGGCCCCCGTGACCGAAATGCCGGCAGCGTCCATAAGACGCGCCGCGCGCCATTTGTACACCTTCCGCCGACCCTCGTGATCACCGGGGGCCCCAGCCGTAGCGGCCGAAATGATCACGTATACCTGGTCATTGCCGGCCTCATGTGGTGCCGATGCCATGTGAGGCGGGTACAAGCCACGTATACGTGATCATTCGGGTCTCAAACCGAGCCGTGGGCGCGGGCCGGCGTTCCGGGCCGCTCAGCGGTAGGCCCGGGCCTGCATCTCGAACAGCTCGGAGTAGCGGCCATCGAGCGCCACGAGCTCCTCGTGGGTGCCGACTTCGGCGACCTGGCCGTCGATCATGACCACGATCAGGTCTGCCATGCGTACGGTCGAGAACCGGTGGGACACCAGCACCGTCACCCCACCGGTCTCCCGGGCGGCGATCCGCGACGCCTCGGCGAACCGCTCGAACAGCACGTGCTCCGCCTCGGGGTCGAGCGCCGCCGTCGGCTCGTCGAGCAGCAGGAGCAGCGTCCGATCCCGCATGAACGCCCGGGCCAGCGCCAACCGCTGCCACTGCCCGCCCGACAGCTCGACCCCGTCGGTGAACTTCTTGCCGAGCTGGGTGTCGAGCCCCTTCGGGAGCTTCGCGATCACCGGCTCCGCGTCACCGCGAAGCAACGCCGTCTGGATCGCCGCGTCATCCGCCAACCGGCCGGAGTCGCCAATGCCCACTACCTCGCGTGCTGTCAACTCCCACTTGACGAAGTCCTGGAAGCCCGCGGACATCCGCTCCCGCCAGGCGGTCGGATCGATGGTGCGCAGGTCGACACCATCGACCAGCACCGCGCCCCGCGTCGGGTCATACAGCCTTGCGAGGAGCTTGACCAGGGTCGTCTTGCCGGCGCCGTTTTCACCGACCAGCGCCACCGTGGACCCCGCCGGGAGGAGGAGATCGACGTCCTTCAGCACCAGCCGCTCAGATCCGGGCTGTGCTTTCCCGGGGGCGACCCCGGACCCCGGCTGTGCTTTCCCGGGAGCGACCCCGGACCCCGGCTGTGCTTTCCCGAGGGCGACCCCGGACCCCGGATAGCTGAACTCGACTCCGGTGAGGCGGATGCCCTCCCGAAGTTTCGCCGGGGCAGGCTCGCGACTGTCGGCCCAGGAGTTGTCGTGGGCGTACCGGCGCAGCCAGTCGTACCGACCGAAGCTGCGCAGGATCTCGCCGAGCCAGTACGCGTTACCGGCGATACCACCGGCCAGTTGGTCGACCTGCGGGGCCACCAGGATGACGAGTACGACGTCACCAGCGGCGAGCCGGCCGCCCCGCGCCATCCAGATCGCCCAGATGATCGCGGCGGTGAAGCACAGGCCGAACACAACCCGGACGCAGCCGTCAAGCACGGCGCCCGCGCGTACCGCGCCCACCTGCACGCCGAACAGGTTGTTCTGGAGCGAGATCAGCCGATCAACCAGGACCGAGCGCAGACCGAAGACGCGGATCTCGAGGCCGTTCCGGGCGTCCTTGGAGATCTCAATCAGCCGGTCGATCACCCGCGCGGTGGGTGCGGTCTTCTCGATCGCGTCCTGAAGTCGCCGGATGCTCGCGTAGGAAGACCAGACCCGCCCGAGTCCGAGCACTGGAAGCAGCAGGAGGAGCGGGTGCACCGACCCGAGCAAGGTCAGCACCGCAATGGTGTTGGCGACCGTGCCGGTGATCCACAGCAGCATCTCGAAGCTCACGCCGAGCTTCCAGGCATGCTCCCGGATCAGCTCCACCCGGTCGGCCACCTCGGGTCGCTCATGGTGGACGATGCTCGGGATCGACGCGGTGACGTCGAGTACGTCGCGATAGATCTTGCCGGCCACGCGTTCGGCCGTCGTGTCCTGCACAGGTCCGGTGATGACCATGCCCACGAAGCTCACGGCGAACCCCGCCAGGATCACGCCGATACCCCAGGTGATCGAGGACGAGGCGTGCCCGGTGAGCCCGTCGACGAGCAGCTTCACCCCGAACGTCTGTGCCGGTGCGGTCACCGCTTGGAGAACCGCGAAGACACACTGGCCGATGACGAGCAGCGGCGCCGCCTGGAACGCCGTGGTGACCCACAACCGCAGTGCGCGTACGGAATCAGGCATCGACCGCACCTCCTTCGACCAGGTATCGCTCCGCCTGTAGCTCGAACATCGCGGCGTACCTGCCGTCGAGCGCGAGGAGCTCCTTGTGAGTGCCGCTCTCGACGATCTGCCCGCCGTCGAGCACGCAGATGCGGTGCGCGTCGCGAACGACCGAGAAACGGTGCGAAATGATCAGCGAGGTAAGGCCGGAGGTCAGGTCGAGGTAGCGTTCGACCAACTCCGCTTCGGCCCGCACGTCTAGCGCCGCGGCCGGCTCGTCGAGCACCAGCACGCCGGCGCCCGCATCGACGGCGAACAATGCCCGGGCCAGCGCCACCCGCTGCCATTCCCCTCCCGACAGGTCAACCCCGCCGTCGTACGTCTTGTCCAAGACGGTGTCCCACCCCGCCGGTAGGGCCTCGATCACGTCGGCGATGCCGGCCTTCGTCGCGGCGACCGAGACGGCCTGCGAGTCGTTGGCGTGTTCGGCTGATCCGAGAACGACGTTGTCGGTCGCGGACAGCGGGAAGCGCAGGAAGTCCTGAACGATCGCGGCAACCCTGCGTTGCCAGGCCGAGAGGTCGAGGTCCTGCAGGTCGACGCCGTCCACGGTGATCCGGCCGCTGGTCGGCTTGTAGACGCCCGCGAGCAGCTTGACCAGCGTGGACTTGCCGGCGCCGTTGACGCCGACCAGAGCCAGCGCCTCACCCGCCGGGATTTCCAGGTCGAGGTCCTTCAACACGTCGACCTCGGCTCCCGGATAACGAAAACCCACGCCCTCGAACCGGACCGCCTCCCGCGGCATGGACCCGACCGGACGGGGCGCCCTGGTGGCCGCCGAGATGGGCGCTGAGATAGCCGCCGACTCCGGGTGACGTTCCTCGATCACCTGCGGCAGTTTGCGCATGGCGACGTACGCCGTCAGGCCACGCTTGACCTGCACCGCGGCGTACCCGTTGTAAGACATGCCAACCGCGAGGATCGCCGGCACCGCGGTCGCCACCTGCGTGAGTGGCAGGTCTCCGGCCAACGCGGCCCGGCCCACCAACAGGATCGCGGCCGAGTGCGCACCGAGGTGGATCAATGCAACGGCTGCGGCCTTCACCGTGCCGCGTCGCCGGGCCCGCCACACCGGCTGGATCGCGTCGAGCCATACCGAGGCGTAGCGTTGGACCAACCATGGACCGAGGCCAAAGACCCGCAGCTCCTTGGGCGCGTCCTTCATGCCGAGGTTGAAGAGATACCACGCCCGGCGCTGCCCCTCGGTCAGCCCCCACCAGGAGTCGATCTCGCCTTCGACGACCCGGCGACGGTGCCATTCCATCAGGAACGTCACCGCCGCGAGCCCCACTGCCAGCGGCCAGGAGAACATCCGTCCGACGAGAATCGCCGATCCGATCAGTGTGAGCCGGCTGGACACCAGGTGCGGCAACTCTCGCAAGCCGATCCCTACCTGGTAACCCTCCTTACCTTTGGCCCGCAGTTGTTGGTCCTGGACTTCTGTGTCTTCGAGGTGCCCGATCCGGTGCGGCGCGAGCAGTGGATCAGTGACCTGTACGCCGATGTCGCGCGCGACCCCGTTGGCCATGCTCCATTCCGCGACCTGCCGGATGGCGGGCAACACGCTCTGCACGATGAAGGTCGCCAACAGCGCGGCGAGCAACCAGCCGAACGTCACCATCGACATCGCATCCGCCTGATCGGCCACCACACCCGGAACCGCGCCGACGACCTGGCCGACAAGGTAGGTGAGAAAGACCCCGATACCAGCGGAAACAATTGCGAGAGTGAACGTCAGGACCGTGCTCCCACGGGCGACCCGGTAGGCATACCCGATAAGAGTGAACACGTCGGCGACGATAACGAGACCCACCGACAGGCACCACGAGATTTACCGTCGATCAGGCGTACAACCACCCACAACCATCCCGGCGGCCGTCGATGCGAGGCGTCACGACCAGATCCGGAAGTGGAACGCCGGTAGCCCGCATGCCTACCCGCAGGTGCGGGAAGGTGTGCTGATGGTCGAGAGCTACGACGCGGCGCGGATCCGCACGCCCCACAAGGTCGATCGCCTGCTGATCGAACCCTCGCTGCGGCCGGGGAGATTCGACAGCCTCATGGTGGACTGCCCGGCGGTCTACTCCGACCAGGGCGAATTCCTGATGACCTACGTCGGTTGGGACGGCGTCGGCTATCAGACCGCGTTGAGTCGTTCCCGCGACCTTCTGCACTGGGAGCAGGGCGAACTCATCCTGCGCCGGGACGAGCGGCACCCCTACCGGCGCTACAACGCCGCACTGACCTCGATCGTGCGTGACAACCGCCTGCACTCCGCCGGGCAGGTGATCTGGATCGACGGCCGCGCGGTCGGCACCTACCACGCCTATCCTGAGCCCGGCATGGAAACCGGCCCGGCGATCATCGGTTTCTGTACGAGCGCGAATCTCACCGCCTGGCGGGATATCGGATCAATCCTGCGTCCTGAAGACGGCGGCGCCTGGGAGCGGGGCGGCCTCTACAAGTCCTGGCTGCTCCGCCATGACGGTCTTTACTACTGCTTCTACAACGCCAAGGATCGTACGGAGGGGCCGTGGCGTGAGCAGACCGGGTACGCCGTCTCAGCTGACCTGATGCGCTGGCGCCGCCCACGGGAAACACCGGTTATCCCGCATGGCGGGCCCGGGGATTTCGACGAACGCTTCGCCTCCGATCCGTGCGTACTCCGCGACGGCAGTTTCTGGGTGATGTTCTACTTCGGGTTTTCCTTCGACGGGCACGCCCGGGAGAGTTACGCCACGTCGCGCGACCTGCACACCTGGGCGAAGAGCGGCGAGATCCTCGTCGACGTCGGGCCGGTGGGATCGGTGGATTCGACGTACGCGCACAAGCCGGCGATCATCTCCCACGACGGCCGGCTGCATCACTTCTATACCGCGGTGAGCAAGCAGGAAACCATCGACGTCGACGGCTACCCACTGAAGGAGCGCCGCGGCATCTCCGTCGCCCACTCCGACGCGGCGGGCGGTCTCGCATAGTGGGCGATTCTCCGACCAGACCAAGATCAAGTCCGAGAGACTGTTCACCGCGGCGGCTCGCGGTGAACAGTTTCTCGAACTTGATCTTGAACGGCTCCCAAGCCGCTGCAGGATTGACGGTTGACGACCCGCCACCTCGGCTCGAAACTCGGTGGCGTTCGCCACGACGCTGCCGGCACAGGCGCTGCATGGTGAAGTGGGCTGGCTGACGGTGCTCGGTGGGGTACTCCGTCAGTCGAGCGCCGTGCCCCTCAACGGGCGCGGCACTCGACGACGAAGCGGCCAGACGGCTGGCGTCCGGAGGCGACGACAACGAGCCCGGAGCGCTGGGCGAGCTCCCGGAACTCCACCAGCGGGTGGTCGCTTCCGCCCACCAGGACCAGCTCCGGAGACAGCTCGCCCGGGCTGTCGTCGGGTGAGACACCACCGATCACCACGATCCGCCCGCCGGGACCGGCCGCCTCGGCACAGCGGGACAGGATCGTGACCGTCTCCTCGTCCGGCCAGTCATTGAGAACCGAGCTGAGGAGGTAGACGTCCGCGCCGGAGGGCAGCGGGTCGAAGAAACTCTGACCGATCGCGGTAGCGCGATCAGACACCCCGGCTGCCTCGAACACCTCGGCCGCGCGCGCCACCGTCCTTGGGAGATCAACCAGCGTGCCGCGGACCTCGGGATGGACGCGCAGGATCGCCGCGAGCTTCGCGCCGGCGCCGCCGCCGACGTCGACCACCGATCGCACGACCTCCCAGTCGCCGTCGAGCAGGATCTCGGGGTCAGGTGTGCCGTGCCCGGCCGGCCCCATCGCCGCGTCGAACGCTGCGGCAAGGTGCGGGTGCGCGTCCAGGTCCTCCCAGAAGGTCCGGCCGAAAAGCTGGTGGTAGGCCGGCTTGCTGGTACGAACGACCGTGAGCAGGGTGCTCCAGGCGTGCGCCATCCGGCCACCGAGTCCGTCCAGGTCGAGGAAGAGCCGGCGGCCCGGATCGAGGAGCTGCCGGGCGGCGACGTTCAACCCGAAGCGCCCCGGCTCGGGTTCTTTGAACATGCCCACACTGACCAGATGCCTGAGTACGCGGCCCAGCACATCCGCGTCACAGCCGGCGGCCGCGGCCAGCTCACCGATCTCGGACCGGCCATCGGCGAGGTGCTCCGCGATCCGCAGGGTCACCACCACGTGCACGGACCATGGCGTACGGAAGTCGGTCATCCGGTCGAGGTCCACCTCGACGTCTTCCTGCTCTGGCATCACGCTTTCCTGCTCTGGCATCACGCTCACCGGCTCCGTCGTTCTCGCCACGTCATGTCCCGCGTGAGCATCTCACGCAGGAGGGACAGGCCGAGCTGGCCGCCCGCGCTGGAAGGGCTGGCGGGTCGGGCGACGGGCGGTATACCGTTGAGGACGCGCTTCGGGGCGCATCCGGTCCGCGGAGAGGGCTCAGCCCACCCGAGCGCTCCTGCAGTGGCGATTGGTTCCCTCCTTTTCCGCCCGACCACGCGGACATCGGGCTTCCAGAGAAGGAGGCCTCCGTGCCACCACGTCCACTGCCCGACAACCCCAACCTCGAGCACCTGAAGCATCAGGCCAGGGCGCTCCAGCAGCGGGTCCGCATCGCCGATCCTGACGCGCTCACGCTGGTCCGTGAGTTCGATCCCCGTGGTGTGTCCGAGACCGCAGGTCCGAGCGCGTACGCGGACTTTCCCCTCAGCCAGGCCCAGCTGGTGATCGCCCGCGAGTACGGCTTTCCCGGTTGGCGGCAGCTGCGGGAACACCTCGACATCGTTGCGGCGTACTCCCGGTCGCCCCAGCCCGTCGATGAGCTGCCGGCCGGGGCCGCCGGCGATCTGGCAGCGCTCGCAACCCACTTCCTCAACCTCGCCTGCCTGACCTACACCCGCGATACGCCTGGGCGCGCGGACCAGGCGTCCGCCCTGCTCGCCGCACACCCGGACCTCGCGACGGCCACCCTCCACACGATGGCAGCCGTCGGCGAGATCGAGGGCGTACGCGAGGTGCTGGCGCGGGATCCCGAGCAGGCGCAGCGCGCGGGCGGCCCGTTCGACTGGGAACCCCTGCTGTATCTGGCGTACTCCAGGCTGGGCGATACCGGGCCCGGCCGGTCGGCGCTCGAGGTGGCGCGGCTGCTGCTTGCCGCGGGCGCCGATCCGAACGCCGGCTACCTGTGGCGCGGGATGCCGTCGCCGTTCACCGCGCTCACCGGCGCGTTCGGTGGTGGGGAGCAGGACCAGCCACCACATCCCGACTCGCTGGCGCTGGCCCGCCTGCTCCTCGAGGCGGGCGCCGACCCCAACGACAACCAGACGCTCTACAACCGGATGTTCACCCCGGTGAACGACCATCTGGTGCTGTTGTTCGAGTTCGGCCTCGGCACCGAGACCGAGAGCCCGTGGCGGCAGCGCATGGGAACGCGGTATCCCTCGCCGGCACAGATGCTGCAGGAGCAGCTGCGTTGGGCGGCCGACCATGGGATGGTCGACCGGGTACGCCTATTGCTCGATCATGGCGTTGACCCGGACGGCCTCGGTTACCACCCGATCTTCGGCGACCGTACGGCGTACCAGCTCGCCGTGGGCGCGGGACACCACGAGATCGCGCGGCTGCTTGCCGATGCCGGAGCGGCCACCACGGTCGACCCGGAGATGGGCTCACGCTGATCCGAGCACCGCGTGCGGGTTGTCAAGCAGCCATTGACCGATGCCCAGGAACGCGAGGCGGGACGGATTCCGGAGCTGCCGCACCGGATCGGCCGCATAGCCCAGGATCGCGGCGTGGTAAACCGGAATCGCCGCGGCGTAAGGCACCAGCGCCTCGCGTTCCCGCGCGGTCAGCGTGGTGTGCGCGGCGTCCTCGTACTCCCCTATCAGCCGCGGGACGTTCTCCCATTCGAACTCCTCCGCCGCGCCGGCACCGTCTCGGCGGGGTATCAGCCAGGCGAGGGCGTACGCCAGGTCGTGGATGCGTGGCCGTCTCGCGGCGAACCCGAAGTCGAAGTAGACCGGCTTCCCCGCGGCTGTCAAGGAGAAGTTGCCTCGCCTGACATCGCCGTGGACAAGGTGATGTGGGAGTACCGACGCCGGCACCCACCGTGCGCGCAGCGCACCCACCACCTGGTGAGTGCGCTGCACAACCTTGGTGGCTTCGGGATCCCGCTCGACGGCCTTGGCAGTCACCGCCAGCCAGCGCCGTACCGATCCAGGTGGCGCGTAGGTCGCGACAACCGGCTTCGGCACCGCGATGTCGAGGCCGGTCAGCGCGCGGTGCAGCCGCCCCATCGCGCGAAACATCCAGAAGTACGACGCCCAGGTGTCCTCGGGCACCTGATGCGGAACGTAGGTCTCCAGCTCCGCAAGCCTTCCCCGACATGTCAACACCGCCTTGCCGCGCCAGGTGTGCGGCTCGCCGATCTGGAGACCGCCGGCCAGCAGACTACGGCGAAGCCCTTGCAGAGCAAGGATTCTCTGCCGCGAGACGAACGATTGGTGCACCCTCAGCACCAAGCCGACCGAGTGCAGCCGGAGATTGAGGGACATCGTGCCGCCGAGTGTGGTCACCTCCGAGCCTGGTGCGACGGCCGCGACCAACCTCCGCACGTCGGGGTCGTCGGCTGCCATCACGTCGGGATCGGCAGGGTCATCGGTCCACCACATCCGCATCCGCTCGCTCATGGAGGCGAGCGTGCCGGTTCGGCGTCCGCCCCACCACCGGATTTGCCGCGCTAGCGTGCTCGTCATGGCGGACATGACGCAGGGCCCGGAGGCCCGTCCCGCGAGGCTCCACGACGCACCAGAGATCATCCGGCTCGTCTCGGGGATGTTCGCCGAGCTTGGTACGACAGACGCCTCGGCGCAGTGGGCTGCGGAGGTCGAGGCGGCGTTCCACGAACGACTCTGGAACGACGTCGGCGCGTTCGTCGTGGACTCCCCTGCGGGTGATGGCCTGGCCGCGATGGCGGTGGGAGTCGTCCACACCCGCTTTCCCTCACCGCGACGTACGAACAGCGGTGCCGGCTACCTCGAATGGGTCGGCGCCGCGCCGCGCTGGCGCAGGCGGGGATTCGCCCGTGCCGCGACGTCAGCTCTCGTCGCCTGGATGGTCGAGCGTGGTGTCAGCATCATCGACGTCCACGCGAGCGACGTCGCCGCGCCGCTCTATCGCTCGCTCGGATTCTCGGCCAGCGGTCGAGCACTCCGCTGGCGGGCCCCTGACGGTCCGGACGCGCCGTGACTTCGCCATCGGCAATTCCGCCATCCGTGGTCGCCGCCGCCGCGGGCCGACCCGACGCCGTACTCCTCGACTGCGAAGTCGAGCGCATCGACGGCGGGACGGGTGCGGCGACGGCCGGCGTGGCCCGCGTGACGGCGCGAGTGAGGTACGCGGGGAATGTCCACCCGATCGTCCTTGTCCGCAAGGCGTTCCAGCCTCTCACCAGCGGGCCGCACGCAAGCGCGTCCACCGACCCGCGGCACTGGGCATACTGGCGCAGGGAACTCCTGGCCTACCAGGCATCGCTCCTGCCCACCGGGCCGGGACTCGCGGCGCCGCGCTGCTACGGCGTCGCCGGCAACGAGATCTACCTGGAGTACGTCAGCGGTCCGGCAGAGTCGCCCCACCTTGCCGGCCGGCGGCTGGGAGCGTGGCAGGCGAGTACGCCGATACCGGAGCTGCCGTGGTTGGCGGGACATCAGCTCGCGCAACGCATCGCTGTCAGTGAGCTGGACTGGACGACCGTGCCGGCCGACCCGAGGCTGGTCGCGCTCTGGTCCCGTCGCCACGAGCTGCTCGCCAAGCTGCGTGGCGTGCCGACGGTGCTCAGTCACGGCGACTTCCATGCCGGGAACCTCCGCGCCTGTGCAGACACAGAAGACACCGTGGTGTTCGACTGGGGGACGCTCGGGATCAGCCCGGTGGGTGCCGACCTTGCGCACCTCGCCTTGAGCAGCTTCGACGATCTGGTGGATGACTACCTGGCCGGGGCGGCTGGATGGTTCGCCTCTGACTCGGTCCGCACCGGCTACGAAGTGACACTGGCGCTGACCGGGGCGAGCCGCCTGCACTGGATGCTCTCCCGTGGCGTCCCTGTGCCGGACGGATACGCAGACTTCGTGTGCGGGAACTTGAAGAAGCCTGTTAGCGGAGGATGAACTTCTCGCACGAGAAGAGCACTTCGTCCGGGTCGTCGACGGTGCTTCGCAACGCTGTCAAGTCGCTCCTGACGTACGCGCGCTTGAGGTGGCGCCGGCCGGTGACCGCATCGCGGGAGTGCAGCCCGCGCCGGTTGGAGATGATGAGGCAGTCACCCGGGGCGATCGCGAGCGAGACGTGTGGAGATCTCGACAGCGTGTGCCGGAAGGTTTCCAGCGCCTGCTGGGCTTCCTCGTCCCAGCGATCCGTCATGGTGCTGTACTCCGCGCAGGTCACGTCGTACCATCCGGTGCTCTGGCTGATCAACGGACGGCGTTCGGTGTAGATCTGCTTTCCGCCGAAGACGTGGAAGGACTCCGGTGTCGCGAACCTGAACCTCGGCTCGCTGAGTATCCGCCAGGCATCCTCGTCAAGAATGTCGAGAACGCCGTCGAGAGTGGTGTAGAGGGTATGACTCTCCGCCTCGTTCACCAGACCCAGCAAGGCTATTCCCTCGGCTCGGTACTCCGGCGAGAAGACGGCGTCGTCGGTATGCCAGCCCAGGTGGACACGACCGGCGTTCGAGTTGGAGTTTTCCTTCCCTGGAATAGGGATGATGTCCTGCACGAGCGCGCCGGCGTTCTGCTCCTCATATCCGAAGACCCGCTGCCCGGCCAGCTCCAGGAAACCGATGAGCAGGAGATCGTTCGCGATCCCGGTCGACCTGTTCCTGACGTCGACAACCGGAATACCAGTCACGTGTACCGGGGTGCCGACCGCGTTCGCACAGGCCTCCCGCACGGCCTCCAGGGTGGCCTCGTCGATGAATCTCTCGGCCCGCTCCACCGCGAGCTCCGGCCACCTGGACTGCGGGGCGGCCGTCTCGACGATCCAGGTCGCCAGGTCGACGCAACGCTTGGGCCATTCGTCCAGTTTCGGGCCAACCTGCGCCCGAAGGTCGAGTCGTGTCAACGACATGACCATCCTCCTCGACTCGCCAGATATGACAGGTCGCGGTTCGAATAGGAATTTCAGTGGACTCCACGTTGAGACCCGCGCCGGACAACCAGAATCCGGACCTAACGACTACGCCACCTCTCACCCGAGGCAGCGAACGAACGACGGTCAGAAGCTGTGCTGCGCCGCCGACACTACCGAATAGGGCCCAAGCTTAATGCGGTTCTCCACCCTCAATGAGAGAACTCTCACGGACCAGTCAGGAAGCCGCACGGTCTGCCAGGCTACTGCGAGATGGCACACGGAAATACACCGTCGGGGGTCCCCGAAATGTCTGTAACCCAGCCAGTCCGGACCACGGTAACGGTTGGCCGGCAGTCCTTTCTTCGGATCCCTGTCCGCACTCATTGGCTCGATGCGCACGAGGATCTGACTGAGTTGGTCGTCCGGTACTGTGCCGACCGGCAAGCCGGCGACACCATCACGATCAGCGAGAAGGTCGCTCTGCTTTTGACCGGGCGGACCGTAGCTGTCGACGACATCGCAGTCGGATGGACGGCTCGAGTTCTTTCAAAGTTCATTCGACCGCAGTTTGGAGGCGCGCTGGGGCTCGCGGTCCCGGCGAAGATGCAGTACGTCATGAACGTCGTCGGCAAAACGAGGGTGTTCGCCGCCGCGGGGGCCGCCGCGTTCACCAGACCATTCGGCGTTCACGGAACGTTCTTCCGGCTTGCTGGCCCGTTCGCTCGGGACGTCGACGGCGGGGTTTCGCCGTACGAGACTCTGCTTTTCCCGCCGTTCGATTCGGACGAGGCCGCCATCCTCTGCGCCCAACTCGAGGAAGCGACCGGGGTCGGGGTGGCCATCGTGGACATGAACGACTTCGGTGGATCGATCCGCGCGGTGTCCCCCAAGTCCCGGTCAGCGGCGGAACTCGCGGACGTACTCGCCGACAATCCTCATCGCCAGAAGTACACGAGTACGCCGTTCCTCATCATCCGGCCCTGCTGAGGCACGCCCGCGGGCCAAGGCCCGCAGGGCGGCCCCGCAGGCCAGGCCCGGCCCGGCGGGCCCAGCCCGCCGGTCTACCCACGAGCGACGAGCGCACCGACGAGGCAGCCGAACCCGGCCGTCGCGGCCACCGCCCGGACGACGTTCCAGCGGACCCAGGTCCCTTCGAACCCCGCCCGCGCCGCGGCCAGGCCGGCGTCACTGTCGGTGTCGGTGTCGCCCGCCGCCTCCAACTCGTTGTTGAGGGGGACGTTGACGCGAGCGGTGACGCCGAGCACTCCCACGCCGTACAACACGAGCGCCGCAACAATCCACGGCAATGCCGGCCGACCGGCGCTGGCGAGGTGGAGCACCGCCGCCAGCGCCGTGAAGACCAACGCACCAAGGAAACTCGCGAAGAACCAACCGTTGATGATGGCGACATTGATCCGCCGCATCACGGTGACGAACGCGCGATCGTCGGCCTGCGCGAGCCCGAGCATGACCGAACACGCGTACGCGTAGAAGAGTCCCGCTGAGAGACCCATCGTTATGGTGGCGGCCACCAGTGCTGCCATCCGCGCCAACTCGAGCATCGCAACCCTCCGTCTGCGTTATTCAGCGGTCTGCGTTATTCAGCAGCCCAGATGCCGGCCTCGGCGGCGGCCCGCACGTACGCGCTGACGTCCCGGGCCGGGCGGCCCAGCACGCGTTCGACGTCGTTTACCACGTGCGTGTTGCGCCCGTCCAGCACCGTGGTGAACAGGTAGGTCAGCAGCTGGATGTACTCCGGTGGTACGCCGTGCTGCGTCAACGCGGCCGCGTATTCATCCACCGACACAGGTACGAAGCGGATCGGCCGCCCCGTCGCCGTCGCGATCTCGCCGATGGCATCGGCGAACGTCAGCGACCGGGGGCCGGTCAACTCGTAGAGCTGCCCCGCGTGCCCGTCCTCGGTCAACGCGGCGACGGCGACGTCAGCGATGTCCTCGGCGTCCACGAACGGCTCACCGACGTCACCCACCGGAAGCGCGACCTCACCGGCCAGCACCGGCTCGACCAGGAAGCTCTCACCGAAGTTCTGGGCGAACCACGCCGCCCGCAGGATCGTCCATTCCACTCCCGAATCCCGCACGTGTTGTTCGCAGGCCTCAGCTTCCTCCTCCCCCCGTCCGGCGAGGAGGACCATCCGCCGTACGCCGCTGTCCACCGCGGCCTGGGTGAACGAACGGATGGTTGGCGACGCACCCGGCGACGCCAGGTCGGGGTAATACGCGACGTACACCGACGTCACGTCTCGTAGCGCCGGCGCCCAGGTGCTCTGGTCCTCCCAGTCGAACGGCGGCTCGGCCGAACGGGACCCCACGCGTACCGGCAGACCGCGCGCCTCGAGGCGCCGAACCACCCGGCTACCGGTCTTGCCGGTGCCACCGAGAACCAGGATCTTTCCGTGTGTGTTCGCTGTCATGGTGCCAGTGAACACCGCCGGCTTGAGACGAACCATGGCTCAGATGCTCAGGTGCATGCGCAAGCGTCTAAACTCACCGGCATGGATGCTCTGGCCAGCCTTCTGCGCGGACCGCAGGCACGCGGTGCGTTCCTGCTCCGCTCCATCCTCGACCCGCCCTGGTCACTCCGCATCGAGGACCGCGCGCCCCTCACCATGGGCGTAATGGTCCGCGGTGAGGCCTGGATGGTCCCCGACCACGGCGACGCCCAACTCCTGCACCCCGGCGACGTCGCCATCTTCCGCGGGCCAGATCCGTACACCCTCGCGGATGACCCCGCCACACCGCCGCAGGTGATCATCCATCCCGACCAACGCTGCGCCACGATCGACGGGGACGACCTGACCCAGGCGATGGATCTCGGCGTACGCACGTGGGGCAACAGCGCGAACGGCAAGACGGTGATGCTCAGCGGTACGTACCAACTCGAGGGTGAGGTCAGCCAGCGCCTGCTCGCCGTCCTGCCGACGGTGCTGGTCCTGCGGGCAGACTCGTGGTCCTGCCCCCTCACACCGATGCTCGCGGAAGAGATCACCAAGGACGACCCGGGCCAGGAAGTCGTACTCGATCGCCTTCTCGATCTCCTGCTCATTTCCGTACTCCGCACGTGGTTCTCCCGCGCCGAGGCACCGGCGTGGTACCACGCCTACGGTGACCCGTTGGTGGGCCGTGCCCTGCGGATGATCCACAACAACCCCGCCCATCCGTGGACGGTGGCCGCGCTCGCCAACGCCACGGGGGTTTCCCGCGCGACGCTGGCGCGCCGCTTCACCGAACTGGTCGGCGAACCCCCAATGGCGTACGTCACCAGCTGGCGGTTGGCGCTCGCGGCCGACCTGCTGCGCGAACCCGAGGCCACGATTGGGGCGGTGGCGCGGCAGGTGGGGTACGGCAGTTCCTTCGCTCTGAGCACTGCCTTCAAGCGGGTTCGAGGGCTCAGGCCGCAGGAACACCGGAGCCGCGCACTGGGCGACTCCGGTTAGCGGGTTTGGCGGAGCGTAAGTGGGGCCGAGGATCCCCGCTTTCCGTCGGCGAGGGCGCGACGCCACCGGTCGGGCCGCCGTCGGAGCAGGTCTGCCGGCCAAACAGCATGCTTGCCGGCCAAACATTGTGGAGACTCCGAGGGCCTATAACACCCCGGAGTTTCCACACTCATTCAAGGCCTCTGGGTGCCGCAATCTCCTTGTAAACAAGGCGTTCCGATGGCCGTCGCTGGTTGCACATCATGATCGTGATCGGCTAAACTCGAACGTATGAGCGACGACGATGGTGTGCGGATCTCACCACTCCCGCCCGGGTTTGCTGAGATGCTTCCCGGTCCGGCGTTGGCGGTGGCGTTCGCTGCTGTTGATCAGTCAGCGTGTAATGGTTACGAGTTGGGTGAGCTGGTTCGTGCCGCGCGGAAGCTCGCTCGCTGGGCTGAGTACCTGAGTCTTGGTGCTGTGAATG
>NZ_KB892827.1 GCF_000373925.1 Actinopolymorpha alba DSM 45243
AGGTCGGTGAGGCGGTGCCGTCCGTACTGCCGGATCAGGTCGAGTTGGCGGTATCGGGCCTGGCCCGCGTGTTCTTCGCGGACGAGGATCGACTTGTCGATGAGTTCGGTGACCAGGTCGATGACGTCCTCGGGTTGGGTGTCGTCGGCGCAGACGGCTTCGGTGGCGGCGAGGTCGAAGCTGCCGGCGAAGATCGCTGAGCGGGCCCAGAAGCGTTGTTCTGCTGGGGTGCACAGGTCGTAGCTCCAGTCGATGAGTGCCCGCAGGGTCTGGTGGCGTGGTGCGACGTTCTTCGGCCCGGCGGTGAGGAGGCGGTAGCGGTCGTCGAGGCGTTCGAGGATCTGCTCGGGCGAGAGTGACCGCAGCCGCGCGGCGGCCAACTCGATCGCGAGCGGAATGCCTTCCAGCCGCTGGCAGATACCCACGACCGCGTCCTTGTTGTCCTCGCTGAGAACGAAGTCATAGCGGGCGGCGGTGGCGCGCTCGGTAAAGAGCAGGACCGCCTCCGACGGCGCGAACGCCCCACCCGCTCCTGCCCGGGGGAACTCCTTCGGCAACGACAGCGGCGGAACCGCCACGGTGTGCTCGGTCGCGACGTTCAGCCGCTGCCGGCTGGTGGCGAGAATCCGGAGTCCCGGCGCGGCCCGGAGGAGCCGGTCGGCCAGCATCGCACTGGCCTGCGAGAGCTGCTCGCAGTTGTCGAGAATCAACAGCATATGCCGATCGCTAAGGTAATCGGCGAGAATGTCCATTGGATCCCGGCGGGACTGTTCGCGAATTTCCAGTGCTTCGGCAACGGTCTGGGCGAGAAGGCGAGGATCAGACAGTAGGGTGAGGTCGACCAGCCACGCACCGTCGGGAAACGCGCGCTGCAAACCCGCCGCGACCCGCAGCGCCAACCGGGTCTTGCCCACACCGCCGACACCGGTGAGCGTCACCAGCCGCGCAGTGGAAAGAATCCTGCGTACTTCGGCCAGTTCACTGCGCCGCCCGACGAAACTCGTCGCGTCAACAGGCAGATTCCCGGCCCTGGTTTTTGTCGCGTATCCGGTTGCTCTGGACATAGTCTTCACCAACTGGCCGTTCCTGAGTCGAGACGGCCAGGCACAAGACAACACTATGTCGTGCCGGCCACCAGATGAAAACTTTTGCCCGCCCGCCGTGGCGGTGTTCGACATATCTGTCCAGCTCTTCGAATAACGGGTTACGGTCGCATCTTGTACGCCGCGTTCGTTCCGTTAGAGATTGGTTTGATCGCCTTATCCCAGCCGCCCGCGATATTTCGTACGACGAAAGGTGTGTCGGTGCCTGCGCGCAGGAATTAGCGTGAGTCTGGAGCGGCCAGCTCCGCCGGTGCTTGCTCGAGGGAGGAGACCGGCATGAGGACGAGTCCTGTGCAGGAACATCCCGGGGCCGCACACGGCGGAATCGCTCGGACCGTGCTCGTCGCCATGGTGGCCGCACTCGGCGGTTTCCTCTTCGGTTACGACACGGCCGTCATCAACGGGGCCGTCGCCGCCGTCCGCGACACCTTCCACGCCAGTCCATTCGTCCTCGGGTTGTCCGTGGCGGCGGCGCTGCTCGGATCCGCGGTCGGTGCGTGGTTCGCCGGGCCGCTGGCCAACCGGCTCGGCCGGATCCGGGTCATGGTGATCGCCGCGGCGTTCTTCACCGTGAGCGCGGTTGGTTCCGCACTGGCGTTCGCGATCTGGGACCTGGCCAGCTGGCGGTTCATCGGCGGCATGGGTGTGGGCGCCGCCTCCGTCATCGCCCCGGCGTACATCGCCGAGATCTCACCGGCACGGGTACGCGGACGGCTCGGCTCACTGCAGCAGCTCGCGATCGTCAGCGGCATCTTCGTCGCGCTGCTCGTCGACTACGCCCTCGCGACCGCGGCGGGCGGAGCCATGCGGGACCTTTGGTTCGGGCTCCCGGCGTGGCGCTGGATGTTCTTTTCCCTGTTGGTGCCGGCCGTGGCGTACGGCTCGCTGGCTCTCCTGATCCCGGAATCGCCGCGTTATCTCGTGGCAAGCGGGCGGCTCGCCGAGGCGAGGGGAGTCCTGGAGGAGTACGTCGGTGGCGACCCGGACGAAAAGATCCGCGAGATCCAGGGGACCCTCGCGGCCGCCCGACGGACGAGGTTGTCGGACCTGCGCGGTCCCAGGCTCGGGCTGCTGCCCATCGTGTGGGTGGGCATCCTGCTGTCGGTGTTCCAGCAGTTCGTCGGTATCAACGTGATCTTCTACTACTCCTCGGTCCTGTGGCAGGCCGTGGGATTCAGCGAGGCGGACGCACTGAAGATCACGGTGATCACCTCGGTGACGAACATCATGACCACCCTCATCGCGATCGCGACGATCGACCGGATCGGGCGCAAGCCGCTCCTGCTCATCGGCTCGACCGGCATGGTCATCACCCTCGGCGTGATGTCGTACTCCTTCGGATCCGCTCCGATCATCGCCGGAAAGCCTGTCCTGCAAGGCGCGATGTCCCTGGTCGCGTTGCTCGCGGCGAACCTGTACGTCGTCTTCTTCGGCCTCAGCTGGGGCCCGGTGGTGTGGGTGCTGCTCGGCGAGATGTTCAACAACCGCATCCGCGCCCAGGCGCTCGCGGTGGCCGCCGCCGCGCAGTGGCTGGCGAACTTCGTTGTTTCCACGACGTTCCCGACCCTCCAACAGGTCGGCCTGTGGTTCGCCTACGGGCTCTACACCCTCTTCGCCTTTCTGTCCTTCCTGTTCGTCACCAAAGCGGTCCGCGAGACGAAGGGCAGAGAGCTGGAGGAGATGTGAGCCGCGCTGCGAACCGTGGTTGCCGAGTTGAAGCGGAACCGGTCCGGGCGGTCAGCAGCCCAGTCCGTGGGGATCCTGGTGAACCCACGGCAGCCTCGTGATGGCCAGGCCATCTCAGATCGTGAAGACTTTGGGGTGCTATGACCCCCTTAAGTTTTCACGGTCTTACTGAGGTTGCGGATGGTTGACCGGTTCGGGTTCTCGTGCGCCGGAGGCGTCACCAGGCAAGGCGAACTGAGGGTACTTCGTGGGGGGATGCCGCGCGAGGTGGCGGCTGTCTCGAATGGCGTACACGTTGTGTCGGATAGTGAGAAGTCAGGCTTCGTCTCACATTGCGTACACCGTTTGATGGACCTCACGCGGCAAGTCCCCACCTCACTAGGCCAATTTGCCTTGCCTGGTGGGAACTTGCCCTGCCTCGCACTGCAGAAGGTGTACACAATGTGAGACAACGTCTGCCTGGTCTCACATCGCGGGCGGACCTGAAGCTGTCGCGGCGCGAACCTTGAGTAGATGCCCAGTTCCCGCGCAGAAGTGGGCATCTACTCAAGGTTCGGCGGGCACGGGTGCCGTGCCTGGCGCCAGTGATCGTCCAGCCCACGAGCTGGAACCGGCCGCGAGCCGTCCGGCTCTGTGAGACAAGCCCGGCCTTCCGCGGAAGAGGGTCGCCTCCCGCCGGCTCAGCGCTCGGGCAAGCGGCCGTTGCGCCGCACCGACAGCGGTCAGCGCCGCACCGACAGCGATCAGTGCCGGGCAGCTGGACGCGAGCGAGCGGGAGTGCCGGAAGTGAGCATCCTGGGCCACCGGGAGTAATCGCTGGGCCTCGCTCGTTATCCTTGTCGACTCTGACCCATGTGAAGGGAGCTGTGTCCGCCCGTGTCGACGGACCCGTCAAGTCATAGATCCAGCCCACCCCGTGATCTGTCCAGTGCGCAGCGGGGTGGTGCCCGATGACCGTCGCACTGGGGATCCTCGCCCTCTTCCTCCTGACCTTTGGTACGGGCTACTTCGTGGCCCAGGAGTTCGCCTACGTCTCCGCCGACCGGGTTGAGCTGTCCCGCCAGGCCGCGGATGGTGACCGGAAGGCCGCCTCGGCGATCAGGGTGATGGAGCGGCTTTCGTTCATGCTGTCGGCCGCACAGGTCGGTATCACCGTCACCGGACTGCTCGTGGGCTTCATTGCCGAGCCCGCGCTCTCCGCGGCGATCCGGCCAGTCCTCGCCTCCGTGGGGGTGGGCGCGGCCGCGGCGTCCGGTATCGCGATCGCGTTCGGGTTCGCGGTGGCCACCGTGATCCAGATGGTGCTCGGGGAGCTGTTCCCCAAGAACCTCGCGCTGGCCCGGTCCGAGACCCTCGCCAAGGCGCTGGCCGGATCGACCCACGTCTACCTCGCGATCGCCGGCCCGGTCGTCACCCTCTTCGACAGCTCCTCCAACTGGCTCCTGCGCAAGGTCGGCATCGAGCCCGTCGAGGAGCTGCACCACGGCGCGACCCTCGAGGAGCTCGGCCACATCATCGGTGAGTCGGAGCAGCACGGCTCGCTGCCGCCGCGCCTGTCCGACATGCTGGAGCGCGCGCTGTCGTTCTCCGAACGCACCGCTGGGCAGGTGATCATCCCGCGTCCTGACGTCGTTCAGGCCCGGGCCGACAGCACCGCGGCGGAGCTGATCCAGCTGATCGCCGAGCACGGACACTCCCACCACCCGGTGATCGGTGCCGACACCGACGACATTGTGGGGGTGGCCGGCGTCCGCGAACTCATGGGCCTGCCGGCCGCCGCGAGCTCCACCGCGCGGGTCGCGACCTTCGCCCGGCCGGCTCTGCTCGTTCCCGCGACGATGACCCTGCCGGTGCTCGTCGGCGAGATGCGGGAGCGGGACGAGGAGTTCGCCTGCGTCGTCGACGAGTACGGCGGCCTGGCTGGCATCGTCACGCTGGAGGACATCGCCGAGGAACTCGTCGGCGAGATCTCCGACGAGAACGACGAGGAGGTCGTCGTCGCCGAAGCCACCGACGGGTGGTGGGTCTTCGACGCCGTACGCCGGATCGACGAGGTCGAGGAACGCACCGCCATCGCGCTGCCAGACAGCCAGAACTACGACACCGTCGCCGGCATGATCGTCAGCGAGCTCGGCAGGTTCGCGCAGGCCGGTGACACCCTGGTGGTGCGCTCCGGGTCTGACGAGCTACCCGGCCCACTCGTCGAGGTCGAGGTCCTCAGCGTGGAGCGGCACGTGCCCGAGCGGGTCCGCATCCGCCTGGCACCGCCAGTAGCCGAGGCCGGAGCCGCGGAAGTGACCGAAGCGGCCGGAGCCAGTGAGGTGGTCGGGTAATGGGCTGGGAGATGGTAATCCTCTTCACCGTCGCGCTCCTCGTCGCATCGGGGTTCTTCGTCGCGTCGGAGTTCGCCCTCATCGGCGCGCGCCGGCACCGCCTGGAGCAGGCCGCGCAGGCCGGGCGGCGTGGTGCCGCGTCGGCCGTCAAGAGCATCCGGGAACTCTCGCTGATGCTCGCCGGCGCACAGTTCGGCATCACGATGTGCATGATCGGCCTCGGTATGGTCTCCAAACCGGCGCTGCATCACTTCCTCGAGGGGCCGTTGATGGCGGTCGGGCTCCCGTCGGTCACCGCGGACGTGGCGGCGCTGATCATCGCGCTGGTGGTCGTGACGTACCTCCACGTGGTGATCGGCGAGATGGCGCCGAAGTCCTGGGTGATCGCGCATCCCGAACGCTCCGCCATGCTGCTCGCGCCGGCCTTCCGGGTGTTCACCTGGACCGTCCGGCCGATCATCGCGGTCCTCAACCGCGCCAGCAACGCGCTCCTGCGGTTGTTCCGGATCACGCCGAGGGACGAGATCGTCAACGTCCGGAACCGCGAGCAGATCCACCACCTGGTGGAGGAGTCGCGGCGCCTGGACCTTCTGAGCGAGGACGACTACGGCCTGCTGACTCGTACCCTCGATGCGCCGGCCGCCACGATCGAACGCGTCATGGTCCCCGCGGACCGGATCGTGTCGGTACCCACCACCGCGACGCCGCAGGACGTCATTGACACGGCGAACGCCAGCGGCCGCACCCGGGTGCTCGTCCGTGCCGCGGACGGATCGGTCGCCGGCGTCGTCCACGTGCGGGACGCGCTGGTCGCCCGCCAGCGAGGATCCGGATGGCGGGCCAGCACGATGGCGACGCCGGTTCCGGTGCTCGCACCCGACACCGACCTGGCGGAGGCGGTCAGCTGCCTGCAGGAGCGGCGTGCCCAGTTGGGTGTCGTACGCACGACGTCAGGTGCGCTCGTCGGACTCGTGAGCCTTGACGATCTCCTCGGCCAGATCATGAGCAGCCAGGCGGCGTAAGAGTCACGATCCTGGGAGTTCTGTCACCGGCCGGCGGTGAGCTGCGCCCGCAGCGTCTTGATGGCGGGGGTGGCGCACACGCTGGCCGGTTGGCCTTTGGTGACCTGGCAGATCGCTGCGGTCAAGGTGTTGGCCGAGCCGTTGATGCCCTTGGCCACCGGGCTGGACGGATGCCCGAGCGCCTGGGCGATGTCGTTCATCGTCTTGCCGGTGAGGACCGACGGGTCGTACTGAACGCCGGAGATGACGTACCTCCCGGCGAAGTCCACCAGCGGGATCGACCCGGTGCCGCCGGTGAGCCGGTCGAACTCCTTCCGCTCGGTGCTGGTGAGCGTGTCCAGCGGGGCGTAGCCGGTCCCCTTGCGCTGGTTGGTGGTCAGCTCCTTACCGACGAAGCTGAGGTAGCTACTGGTGTAGGTCGCGCCGTGGAAGGTGAACGTCGGCGTGTTCGGGTAGACGTCCTCGCTGGCGGAGTGGGTCGCGCGGAGCCCCGAGAAACTCCCGAACCTGCTCAGTGCCACCACCATCGGCCAGCGTTGCGCCGCGCAGTAGGGGCAGTACTCCGCGCCGACGTAGAGAACCTCCGGCTTACCGGCCTGGGAGAGTGCCTGGCCCTTGGCCGGTTTGGGCAGCGTCACAGCGGATCCCCGGCCGACCGATTCGAGCGTCCCGCTGGGCACCCTGGTCACCGCGCGTAGGACCCCGGCCGGAACGCTGGTGCTCGTGGCCTGGCTGGCTGGGCCACCGCTCCTGAGTACGGCGGTCGCGATGATCGCGCCCATGATGATGATCACCGCGGCGATCGCGCCCGCTCCGATGAGCAGCCGCCGGCGCCGCTCCTTGCGTTGCTGCGCCGCGCGCATCGCCGCGAGCCGTTCGCGGCCGGGGCGGGGGCCTTCTCCGCGGGGTTTCGATGGTGCCATGTCGGCCCTTTTCCCTTGTGTCCAGCAAGAGGCAGGGGTTCACCTCGCCTCCAACGCTGCCTGACGGCCGACGCCGACGGAAAGGCGGGGTCGAGCCTTCGTACCGAGGTCTACCCGGGCAGGGCGGCGCGTACGGCGGCGGATGCCGTCTCCCCGGTCGCCTTGAGGGGCTCGGCGCTGCGCTGGGCTCGGCTCAGGATGAACGCTCCCTCCAGCAACGCGAGGGTGGAGATCGCCAGCGACCGGGCGGTGTCCGCGGTCATGCCGGCTGCCTCGAACCGACTCGCCATTGAGCGGAGCCAGCTGTCGAAGACGTCGGCGGTCGCCTGCCGGAGCGGCTCGCTGGTGCTCGCGACCTCGAGCGCGACGGTCGCGATCGGGCAGGCGTCGGCGTAGTTGGTCTCGACCAGCGTTTCGGCGGCGCCGTCGAAGACGTTGCGGACCGCGGTGACGACGTCGGGGGCGGGGTCGAAGATCGCCGAGATCAGGTGGAGATACATCGCGCCGGAGGAGCGGATCACCTCCTCGCCCAACTCCTGCTTGCCACCGGGAAAGAAGTGGTACAGCGATCCGAACGGCGCGTTGGCGGCGGCCACGATCTGCTTCACGCCGGTGCCGGTGTAGCCCTGCCGGCGGAACAACTCGATGCTGGCCTCGACGATGCGCTGCTTGGTGTTCGCCACCCGAATGTCCTTCCTCTCTCCGCCCACCTTAGCTAATCTGCGCTAGAGCGATCTATCAAATCTGGTGGCGCGAAGGGGGTTGCGGGGATGTCGAAGGCGGTTTCGTTGGCACCGGCCGGGAGCCACGGCACGCGGGCGACCCGGGTGCTGCAGGCGATCCTCGCCAGTTCGTTCGTCCTGTCGGTCGTGCACTACGCCGACAACTACCTCCGCTTCGACCGGTACGCCCTCCGACCCGACGGCTTGGTGACGCAGCCGATCATGATCGTGCTGGGCTGGGTGATCTTCACGGTGATCGGCGCGGTGGGCTATCTGATGTACGTCCAGCGCCGCTGGTGGCCGGCCGTGGTCCTGTTCGCGGTGTACTCCGTCACCGGGCTGATCAGCGCGCTTCACTACACCGAGGGCCCGTTGTCGGCGTTCGACCCGCTTCAGCACGTTCTCATCGTCACGGACCTGGTTGCCGGGTTGGCGGTGTTGGGGAGTGCCCTCTGGTTGATGTTCGCGCGGGCGGTTCCGGAGTTGTCGGACTGAGCGGCACCTGCTCGGTGACGCGACGAGGCTCTTCAGGTCCTGGTCAGGTCCTGCCGAGCGTGGCGACGAGTTCGCTGGCGTAGTAGGACTCCCAGGGTTCGTCCGGGTGCAGTTCGGTGTAGTCCCTGTTGAGGCGTACGAGTTCGTAGATCAGTTCGCTTCGCACCGGCCGGACGCCGAGATACTCCGGTAGCTCGGAGAGTCCGATCAGCCAGTCCGCATACCACGAAGCCCAGTCCGGATCGGTGCCGTCGACGATGCGGTAGACGCGCTGGTGCGTCTCGGCCGCCTCGTGCAGGAGCGCGGCGACTTGCTCTGTGTCGTTCATCGGCCCTCCCAACTGGCGGCCCGGCCCTCCTTCCAGTTTCTGACGGCCCTGGGTGTCACGCCGAGGGTTCGACCAGCGCGGGGCGCCGCGGATCGTCGAGGCGGACCACCACCTCGGCGAGTTCGGCGGGGCGCACCTCGGCGTCGTACCTCTCGTAGGCCGGCAGAGTCCACCGCAGCTCAGCCGGCGTGCGGCGGGCGAGGGCGGCCGGCGACAGCGTGAAGTGCACGATCAGGTCCACGGGAAGGCCGCGACCGAGCAGGAGCGAGCCGCTGAGCAGGAGGACGCCGCCTGGAGGAACGCTGACGTAGTCAGACCGGTGTGCTCGCTCGATCGTGGTGTCCCACAGCGCGGGGAGGACCTGGCCGCTGTGGCCCGGTGCGAGCGGGTCGAGTACCTCCCGGACGAGTCCGCCAGTGTCCAGCCAGTCCTCGTACAACGCGTCCGGATCGGTTCGGCCGTGCTCGAAGCGGAGGGACGCGGGACGGAGGAAGTCGTCGGCGCGGACCCGGATCACCCGCCGCCCCCGCACCTGCAGCGGGTCGACCAGGGCGTCCGCCCACTCCTGCGGTGCGGTGGGTGGCGCGCCGTCGATCACCACGCGGGTCCGCAGGTCGCGAGGGCGGGCCGCGATCACGTCGGCGAGTTCCTCGATGAGCCGGTCAGGGCTGACGGGGCGCACCTGCATCCGATCATCCTCGCCCACGGTGGGTGGGTGAGTGGTCCGCGGTCCTGGTGATCGCCGGGCGTCAGCTGTCTGGGTCGATACTGTGCCGCCGCAGAAGTTCGCGCAGGCGGTCGTTGTCGGCCAGGAGGCGTTGGTGCTCGTCGAGGATCGTCGTGAACTCGCGCAGGAGCCGGGCGCGCCGCTCACTCGCCGAGCCCTCACCGCCTGCCAGGCGTTCAGCTAACGAGGGCACATCGCCGCGGGCCAGCACCTGGATGACCTGCTCGCGGACTTTGTGGAGGCTGCAGCCGAGCTTCACGAGCACCTGCGCGGCGACGCCCTCTCCCTCCCGGATCAGCCCGAGCAGGATGTGCTCGGTGCCGATGTAGTTGTGGCCGAGTTGCCGGGATTCGCGGATCGCGAGGTCGAGAACCTTCTTCGCTCGTGGAGTGAACGGCACGTGCCGGATCGACGTCTGCTGCCCCTCGCCGATGATCTCGAGGACCTCCCCGCGTACCGCCTCCAGTGAGATGCCGAGCTCGCGTAGGGCCTTGGCGGCCACGCCGCTCTCCTCACGGATGAGCCCGAGTAGGACGTGCTCGGTGCCGACGTAGTTGTGGTTGAGGCTCTGGGATTCGACCTGCGCCCAGGTGACCGCCCCACGGGCACGCTGGGTGAACCTCTCGAACATGCGTCCCTCCGTCCATTCCTTGGTCGGTGGCCGTTCGTGGCTGAGTGGTGAGTCGCTGTGGCGGGGGAGTCGCCGTGCCCTGGCGCGGAGGTGGCCGGCCAGCGCGGCGTGGCCGGTATCAGAGCTGGCTTCGTCGAGCAGCTGGTCGAGGTCCTCGACCGGCTCGAGTACGAGGTCCCAGCCGTTCAGGGCAAGGAACTGCAGGGTGCAGGCGACGGCGATCGTCCGGTTGGATTTCTGAAAGGCCCGGCGGCTAAGGAGTCCGTGGAGCAGCGCGGCCGCCGCTTCTGTCACATCGTCGCGTTCCGCAGCGCCCCGAGCATCCGCGAGAGCCGCGCTGATCGCGTCGAGATCGGCCAGGTCGACGATCTCCTCCGATCCGCAGTTCAGTACGCGGGCCGCGACGGCGAGGAGGTCGGGAGGCGTAAGGAAGATCATCGATCGTCCTCGCGCAACCGCCGAAGCGTCCGCTCATGCCGGGCCAGGCTTTCCTCGAGGAGCCCTGCGAACCGTTTGTCTCGCCGGCGTTGCTCGACGAGTGCCGCGATTGCCTCGCGGGCGACGTCCGACACTGACCGGCCTTCAACCTCCGCCACTGCCTGCAGGTGCTCGGCCAACTCGGGGTCGAGGCGAAGCAGCATGTTCTTCGTATCCCTAGCCATGGATATCAAGATATCAGGCTATCGCCGCGGGTTCCAAGGGTAGAACATTGCTGCCGGTCACCGGGCGCGAACCGCTGCCGAGCCTTGGAGACGAGCTTGGACAGACGAGCTTGGACAGACGAGCCAGAACGTGAAATAGCCGCGCGAGGAGGTTCGATGACCGCATAAGCCTCAGATGTCTTCACCCGGTGAGGGTGATGGCGCGGCGCGGTGGGGCCGAAATCGTGGGTACTGGAATGGGACCTGTGTCGGCTGTCCGGCGCTGCTCGGGCTCCGCTCGGGGACCGCTCGGGCTGGGCGGCGCTGCTCGGGACGGCGGGGCTCGCCCGTCTGCCGTCCCGTACAGCCTGGAATGTCACGGGAGGCGTCATGCGTGGACGACCGCTTCTTCGGGCCGCCATGGTGGGTGACATGGGGTACGCCGCCGGCCGGCGACGGGTCCGGCGCCAGCGTCAGGAATCCACCGGCGGCCAGGAGCCCCATGGCTCGGAAGCCAGCGACCCGGAGGCCCAGGGCGGCCCCGAGGCCCAGGGTGGCCCGGAGGCCGAGGGCGGCCCGGAGGCCCAGGGCGGACAGCAGTCTGGGGGCGGGCGCGGCGAGGAGCAGCGTCCGGGTGCGGAGCGGCGCGAAGAGCCGGCCGGCACGCCTGCACCGCCGCCGGAGCGGCCGATGAGCCCGCCCGAGCGCATTGCCGCCCTCACGCGGTTGAAGAGGCTCTTCGAATCAGGCGTTCTCACCCGGGAGGAGTTCGAAGCGGAGAAGGAAAAGATCCTGCGGAGCGGCTGAGAAATGCGCAGCAGGGCTGGTGTGCTGGCCGGCACGTGAGCGAGGAGGTCGCGCCATGGCCTTCGGTCCGACACAGATTCTGGTGGTGGGGTTCGAGAACGGAAAGTCCCGCGTCGAGATACTTGACGAACTCCGCCGCTTTCGGCAGCACGATCTGGTATGCCTGCTCGATCTGCTCTTTGTTTCCAAGGACACCGATGGTGCGATCTTTGTCGAAACGAGCGAGTTGACTCCCGAGGAAGCCGCGGATTCGGGCGCCCTCACGGCGGCCTTGGTTGGGCTCGGCTCGGGTGAGACGGGCGGTGAGGCAATGCTCGACGAGGACGCGGTGTGGTACGTCGCCGACGCGATTCCTGAGGGAACGCACGCCATGATCGCCTTGCTTGAGCATCGCTGGGCGATACCCCTGCGCGATGCGGTCGCCCGCGCGGGCGGCGTGGCGCTGACCGATGAGTGGCTGCACCCCGAAGACCTCTCCGCCGTCGCGACGAAACTGTCGGGAAAGCCGCCCGAGGGGTGACCTCCGTGACGATCCACGACTGGCCGGCAGGAAACAGCGAACCGGTTGTCCTCTCCGCCGAAGAGTTTCGCGGCTTGTTCCAGGAGGTTTCCACCTGGGGGCGCTGGGAGGCGAATGCGGACCGCGGGGCCCTCAACTTCCTGACCGCGGACGGCGTCGTTGCCGCCGCGAATCTGGTACGCGCCGGACAGACGGTCACCCTGGCGCGGCCGTTCGATCCGCAAGCACGCATTGACAACCCGAAACCGGGCCTGCACCGCATGACGGTGGTGCCCGACGAGGACGCCCGCGCCGGAGCGGCACGGCTCGCCAAGGACTACGTCGGCATTGACTATCACAACCACGCGCACACGCACATCGACGCTCTTTGCTACGTCGCCTTTGACGGTCTTCTTTACGACGGGAAGCCAGCTAGCTCGATCACCTGGGAGGGCGCCGGAACCGAGGCGATCGACGTTCTCCAGAACGGTCTGGTTGGTCGTGGCGTCCTTCTGGACGTACCCCGGACCCGCCGGGTGGCGTGGCTGGAGCCTGGTGACCAGATCTTCCCCGATGACCTTGAGGCGGCCGAGCAGTCCCAGGATGTACGTGTGCGGACCGGCGACATCCTGCTGGTCCGCACCGGCCACGCACGCCGGCTCGCCGAACTCCCGTCGTGGGATGCGAGTAAGGCCAAGGCCGGCCTGCATCCAAGCTGTGCCCGCTTCCTGGCGGCGCGCGAGGTGGCTGCGCTTGGGTCTGATGGTGACAGCGACACCGCGCCTAGCAGCACCGAGGGTGTTGCGTTTCCCATTCACGTGCTTGCGATCAACGCGATGGGGATCCACCTGCTTGACTATCTCGAGCTCGAGGAGCTGGACAGAGTGTGCGAGGAGATGGGGCGGTGGGAGTTCTTGTTCGTCGCGGCGCCCCTCCGGATTCCGCATGCCACGGGGTCCCCGGTCAACCCCCTCGCGATCTTCTGATCCAGTGTTTGTCTCGCCACCGGGATTGTCAGGTCCCGGCCGAAAGACTGCCCGGTATCCGTAAATACGGCAGGCTCGATAGCCCTTCCTTTCAAGGGTTCTCGAGCCTTCCGGTCCTGTTTGTATGTCCCGCGTCTACCGCGCCGGTTAGAACGGCGGCGGGTCCGGATCGCTGGGTTCCACGGGATCGGTGAGGCGTGGTGGGGTCACCGTGTATTGCCGGCCGTGTGGGTCGGTGTAGGTAAGGTGGCCTGGGCTGGTCTGCTCGACCTTCCAGTCGCCCTCGGTCTTCACCCGGTGGTGGCGTCGGCATAGTGGCGCCACGTTCGCCACGGAGGTTTCGCCGCCCTCGGAGTAGGGCTTGGTGTGGTCGAGGTCGCAGCTGATGGCTGGGCGCCTACAGAGCATCCAGGTGCAGCGTTGGTTGAGTGACTGCACGAACTCTGCCGGAAGACCTCGTAAGAAGCGTTTGGACAGTGGATGCAGGCTCAGCAGCTGTCCGGTGACCGGGTGGGTGATACCGATGGCGAACATCGCATCCGGATTATCCAGATGGTTCGCGATCAACCGCCGCGCTACTTCGGTGAGCACGGGCCCGAACCCGCCAAGCTCCGC
>NZ_KB892828.1 GCF_000373925.1 Actinopolymorpha alba DSM 45243
CCTTCCCCGCACCCCATACGCCGACGCGAACGCCTCGTCGTCATACCAGCAGCCCAACTCCTCACGAACCCGCATCGCCAACGCACCCCGCGGAAAGGCCGCCCGAGCGACCCGGGCAGTATCGGCCGGCACCTCCGGCCACGGCTGCGGCTTCATCGACATGACCACCCCATTCTGCGGCCGGGAACAAACACCAGAAAACCGACCGGAAACGATCATGACCGGGTCAAGATCAACAAGCACGCACACCACACGGCGTGTCCCGAATAAGCCAACAGGGTCTAAGAGACCGAGAAACCTATGACAACCCGGCAAGCCGGGGTCAGGGTGCGGGCCACAGCCCTTCGGCGCGCACCCGCCAGTCTGGCTGCGGGAATCCAGGCGTGGGTCCCTCCGGTGCGCCGTCCCATCCGGCAGCCATCATCGCGACCGCATAGAGGAGACCGCCGTTACCCGGTAGGTACAAGGGCAGGGTGCCCGGACGCTGGAAGTTGTGGCCATTGGCGAGGTAGCGGTTCTTGGGGGCGTCGATCAGGAGCGCCTCGACGGCCAGGCGGGGTTCGCCGACCCGGCAGGCGGTCATCGCGAGGAGCGGGTAGTCCCATCCCCAGGTGTCGGCCCATTCCCAGCTGTCCAGGACGTACCGAAGCGTCGCCCGCATTCGCTCCGGCTCCACCCGCCCGACGGACGGGACGAAGCCCAGCGCGCCGACCATGGTGGGGTGTCCCTCGGGCCGGGTGACCGGATGCTCGAGTTCGACGTAGAGACCGTCCCGTGTCGGTAGGGCGGCGAGGCCGTTCGCGACCGAATCCCACAGCGAGATTCGGGCAAGGCCGAGCCGCTCGCGCCAGGCTTGCGCGGTCTTGAGACCCCACGCCCAGTACGCCAACTCGAACGACGGGTTGCGGGAGACCCGCCGATCGGGGAACGCCTTCTCCTGCGCTGAGGCGAGGGGCGGTCCGAGGTCGAAGCGGTCCTCGCGGGGGTTCCAGGTGGCGTATGACGCCATGAACGCCGCGGACTCGAAGACCAGCGGTGCGAACCGCTCCAGGGTCCGCCGGGTCGGCCGCCGGCGCCAGATGAGTTCGGCGTAGTAGATCGGGTGGGGTTGCTGCCAGATGAGGAGGGCGCCCACGTCGCTGGGGCTTTCCCGACCCTCGGGGCCGACCTGCTTGGGCCAGCGAGCGCCGGAATACCCCTGCAGGCGGGCGTACTCCTGCGCGACGGGCAGGATGCGGTCGTACCAGCCGAGGCTGCGTTCGAGCAAGGGCGTGCGATTCCACAAGGTGAAGTGCGCGGCGTGCCACCAGTGCATCTCGAGGTGGAACTTGCCCCGCCAGCTGTTGGTGACGAGCCCGGTCTCCTGTGGTGGCGTGGAGCCGGCGCAGTGGATGGCGGTGAGGTACTGCGAGAGGACCACGCGGCGTTCGAGCTCTTCAGCGCGCGGATCGGTGGCGTCGGAGAAGTCGACCATGCCGCCGGTCGTCCAGAACTCCGCCCAGTGGACCTCCGCTGCGGACAACGTGGCGGCCACTGTCTGCGGCGCCGCGACGACCGGGGGGGACGGGGAGAACGTCGCCGTGAACTCCAGGACACCGAGTCCGTCGGCGTGGATGGCGAAGTCGTGCTGGCCGAGTTCCTTGAGCCGGGCACCGGTGGTCCAGGCCAGCGAGACGTGGTGGACGTCGTCGTCGAGGACCCGGCGTAGGTCGGCGCGGCAGCCTCGGACGGTCACCTCGGTCTGGTGCCGGTCAGCCGACTCCCAGTCGCAGGCCTCGCTCCAGTCGCCAGTGGCGTAGGGGAACCGCACCCCGATCGCGAGCTCGCCCTTCGCCAGCAGCGGCGACTCGACGCGGACGGCGATGAGGTCAAGCTCCGGATCGCACGCTGTCGTGACCTCCACGATCGAGCCATCCAGCTCGAACCTGCTCTCGATCCGGCCACGCCACAGGTCCAGCCGCTGGCTGATGGCGCCGAGCGCGGTCACCTCGATCGGGGACCCGTCCGGCCGTACGAAGCCGATCCGCCCCAGGTCGACGCGGTGCGGATTTTCCCGCAACCACTGCCGGGCCTGCTTGCCGCGGTGGGAGACAGCCGGGTCGGCGAAGTCTGGACCGGTGGTGGCGTACGGCACGGTGCGGCCGTCGTCGGTCTGGTAGGCCTCGTACGCGTCGTCGAGCACGAACGCCTCGGGGTTGGGCGCGGTGTGCCAGGCCCACTGGGCCTGGGTGCCAAGGCGCATCCCATCGGTGTGGAACGCCGGAAAGGTCTGCAGACCGGTGACGTCGACCGTGAACGCGAACTCGCCGTTGCCCACGGACAACGGCTCCAACGGGTCGGGCGACGTCCGGTGGACGGAGTGCCTGGAGATTATTCGGTAATGGTCCATCAGCTTCTGAAGAGATCGAAGGTGTGATAGCGAGCCAGGGAGAACGCCTGCGTGGACGAAGCCCAGCCAGCGCCGGCCTCAGAAAAGAGCTGCCCTGTCTGGGCGCAGTGTTCGATGAGGTCGTCGACGCCGTCAAGGTGAACCCAACGCTCGCCGTTCTCCGATCGGTCGGTCGTGAAGCGTGGCGAGACGGGTCTGGGTCTGCCGGCGGACTCGTACATCCCGTTGAGGGCGAGGACGAAACCGCGGCACAGTCTAAGGGGGACCAGCAGCTGTTTGTTCGTGCCACGCACAACTTCGGCGACATTCGCGAGAAGGTCGGGTGCCTGGCCGCTGGTGTCGGGTGAGACCGCCAGGGGGAATTCGGGCGGGTCGATCTCGAGTCGCCCCTTGGTGTAGTACGCCGTTGCGGTCGCCAAGGATCCCTTGACGAAGACCCGGGGATCCGCGTGCGTTCCGGCGACCAGGGTGACGGCGGCGACGATGGGGATGCCTTCGTCAGTGGTGATCCGCACGCTCGCGGTGTCGTCGCCGTCAATGTCGCGGCAGCGGTAGAGCTCGGCCTGGACGGTCGCGGGCGTCGCGGGGTGGTCGTCGTCGCGTCCGGCGACCAGAAGGGCGTTCATCAGCGCGTGGGCGAAGGGGTTCGTCAGCGTTCCGTCGAGGACGTGCCTTCCCCGGTGCACCAGCGCGCCGGCCCAGTCGGTGCGGGCGTAGTAGGCGTCGGAGCGCTGCCAGTGTCCGGCGATCCCCACGAGTTCGATCTCGCCGAGAACGCCGCTGCGGCCCAGTTGCCCGAGCGCGCGGATGACGGGCGACCGAGCGTTCTGGAAGCCCACCTGGCACACGACGTCCCGACCCTCCTGCGCCTGGAGGAGCCGGTCGAGATCCTGCACGGTGACGACGGGCGGCTTCTCGACCAGGACGGAGACGTCGTGGGCGAACGCCTGGTCGATCATCTCCGCGTGCAGCGGGATGGGCGTGCCCAGCACCGCGATGTCGAGTGCCTCGTCGGCGAGGAGCCGCTCGAACGACGCGTACCCAGGGAGCGGGTGCGGGCACAACGCCGCGACGGTCCCGGCTGCGTCGGGGGCGACGTCGGCGTAGGCCACGAGCCGGAGCAGGCCCTCGCCGTCCAGCCGGACGGCGTTCCGTAGGTGGTTTCGGCCGTAACCGTTGACGCCCGCGAGGCCGACGCGAGGGGATGCCGCCGCGATCGGGCGTTGGTCGAAGTCCACGCAGCCCCTTCTGCCTTGGAAGATCACGAGCCAGCTCGGAGGATCCGAGCCTTCGGCCCGACTGGGTAACCAGCGAAGAGCGACGTCGTTCGGACTACTGCCGCACGCCGTCGCTTGGAGTCACCCTAGGTGAACGCAGTGTGGGGTGGTGGGGTACGTCTGGTGATCGTCCGGAACCGGACCAACCTTTCTCGCGCTTACTGTGCGGAGTCCCGCGAGGGATCCGCCGGCAGCCGAGGTGACGGCGGCGGGTGGTCCTCCCAGGCCGCGGATTGGTCCAGCACCGTCCCGGCCGGACCACCTGGTGAGGGCACGGGCACGGCGTTGCGGGCATCGCCACGCGGCCCGACGAACGTCCGCAGGGACCAGAAGATCGCGCCGAGAGGAATCTCGAGGACGTAGGTGAACATCGAGAACAGCAGGACGGCGGCGGCCACGGGTCCCGCGGGGGCGCTGAGGTGGATCATGACGGCGGCCGTGCCCGCCTCCGCGATCCCGAAGCCACCGGGCGTCACCACGACCGTGGTGAGCAGGCGCCCGAGCGCGAACGCCGCGATGGCCTCGGCAAGCCCGATGTAGGCGCCGGTCGCCAGGAGGCAGGCGCAGAAGAGGACCGCCTGCAGCCCGACGTAGGCGATCATGCCGAGCGTCATCGTCGGCCAGGCCGAACGCAGCAGGTCAGCCGTCGTCCCGCGGAGGTTCTCCAGGGCCAGGCTCGGGCGGTGAACCCTTGCCCGGATCCGGCTGGGGAGGAGGCGTACGCCAGTGTCGGCGGCCTGCCCCAGCATGCGAGCCGCGGGATCCCACCGCAACGCCAGCACGGTGGCGGCCACGACGCCGATGAGCGCGAGCGCCGCGAGTTCGGCGGGTACCGCCAGCTTCGCGTCGGGGACCCGCCCCGAAGCGAGCAGGGCCAGCAGGCCGAACGCCGGCAGTAGGAACCTGGCCAGGAGGTTCCAGATGCCGCTCGTCACCGTCGACACCGCCACCGCCTGCGTGCGGAAGCCCCAGGCCCGTGCCAAGGCGAAGTTGACGGCGACCCCGGCCGCGCCCCCGAACGGCATGAGGTTGCTGACCGCGCTGCCGACGCAGTTGAGGGTGAGTGCCTGGGGGTTCGTGAGCCCGGGAAGGGACGCGGTGAGGACGTAGGTGTACGCCCACAGCCCGGCGAGCCAGAGGCCGAACAACCCGACGACCACCGGCCATTCGAGCTCGGCGAACTGCGCCCAGATGTCACCCCACCCGATGCCCACGAAGTACGGCAGGCCGACCACCAGGCCGACCGCGACCAGGATCGAGAGGGCTGACATGACCGGCCGGGTACGTACGCCGACGAAGGGGCTCGTCATCGGTCTGCCGCCGCGGTGGGGGTGGGCCCGGGCGGGCGAAGCCCGCGAGGGGCCGGAGCTACCTCAGTGGGGGTGGGCCCGGGCGGGCGAAGCCCGCGAGGGGCCGGAGCTACCTCAGTGGGGGTGGGGTGGGTGGTGGCGAGGCCGGCCAGGGGATGGGTGAGACGGGTCCCTGGCGCCGCGTCACGCTGGACGTACCACTCGGTGCCCAGCACCAGGCGGAAGAGCGGGCCGGGCAACCGCCGCAGGGCCGCCACCGTGCGCACGGAGTCGCCGCCGGTGGCCTGGGTGGCGTGCGCGGTCAGGCTGGCTCGCTTGGCATTGGCGTAGCGGCGTACGTCAATCCGGTGGGTGATCTCCTCCCGCGCGCTGAACGCCCGCTCGAAGCTGTCGACGTCGAACTCGGCCGGGAAGCGGTAGACCCGGCCGATCAGGCGCAGCGCCCGCAGGAGCAGGTGCCGGTCGACGGTGGCCTCGAGGACCCGTGGGGTGCCGGCGAGTTGGGCGGCCCGGGCGCCGACGTGGTGGACCCGCACGTGGTCGGGATGGCCGTATCCGCCCGCCGGGTCGTACGTCGTCAACAGGTCGGCGTTCTCTTCGCGCAGGATCGCGGCGAGCCGGCCCGCCGCCTCGTCGACGTCGGCCTTCGCGAACGCCACCCGCCCGTCAGTGGCGGCCGCGCCGTCGAGCCCGGAGTCGGCGTACCCGAGGTACTCCACCCGCGCACAGCCCAGCACCCGCGCGGAGGCGTGGAGTTCACACATCCGCACATCCCCCAGCGCGTTGTCACCCAGCGAGTCCGGCGCGGCCAGGCCCTGGTCACCCGCCGTGGCGACAACCAGGACCACGCGGTGACCCTCCGCGGCGAGCAGGGCCATCGTGCCCGAGGTGAAGAGCGCTTCGTCATCAGGATGCGCGTGAAAGAAAACGCAAGTGTGCGTCACACCATCACCCTCGCACGCTCGCGACCGGAAGTGCCGTGGAGTAAGGGACATCTCCGGGTGACCTCCATATCAATCTCGGGGATCGAACCCGTGGTGGAAAGATCACACTGCCTGATAGGCATGGATGTGTGCGGAAGGGGAACAGGGGACAGGATGTCGGAAAGCCGGATGTTCTGGCGCGGTCGGGTTCGATACCTTACCCGCCAAGCCTTTGTTTGAGTGGCATCTGGTGTTTGAGTGGCATCCGGTGGTCCGGTATTAAGAACGGCGCACGTATGGCGGAGGTCGAATCGGGGGACCCGCGGTGAAAGTCGTACACGTGAGTGACTGTTTCCTGCCCCGCCTGGGCGGGATCGAGATCCAGGTCGCCGAACTCGCCCGCCTGCAAAGCGAAGCCGGGCACGAGGTTCACGTCGTCACCGCCACTCCCGATCGGGATGGCAGTGCCCGCATACCTCAGGGGATATCGGTGCATCGGGTGGTGGCCGCTCTGCCGTTCGAGTTGCCGATCCATCCACGGACGGGTCACCACGTCGGCCGGATCTGCCAGGAACTCCAGCCCGACGTTCTCCATCTTCATGTCGGTGCGGTTTCGCCCTTCGCCTGGTCCGCTCTGCGGGTGGCGGCCCGGCGGTCCCTGCCGACCGTCGTCACCGTGCACAGCATGTGGGATCCGATCACCCGTGGGCTCTATGAGGGATTGGACGCCGGCCTGCGGTGGTCTGGTTGGCCCGTGGTGTGTACGACGGTGAGCGAGGCGGCGGCAGCGCCGATCCGGTCGGTGGTGGGGTCGCGGATCCCGGTCCACGTGGTGGCGAACGGCATCGACACCGCGCAGTGGCGGCCTGAGCCGTTGGTGTCCGGAAGCGAGGTACGCGAGGAGCGGCCGGAGGACCTGCCGGCCGAGGTCCACGTCGTCGCGGTCGGCCGGCTCGCGCCGCGCAAGCGCCCCTTGACACTGCTGCGGATCCTGCGCGCCACGCGGGCCGCCCTCGGCGCCGGCGTCCGTCTGCGGGCGACCGTGGTCGGTGATGGTCCGGCCCGGGGACTCATGGAGCGTTACCTGCGCCACCACGCGATGTCGGACTGGGTGGAGTTGGCGGGGCGGCTCGACCGGGCCGAGGTCCGCGCGGTCCTGCGAAGCGCCGACGTCTTCCTTGCCCCCGCCAACCGCGAGTCCTTCGGCATTGCGGCGCTGGAGGCGAGGACGGCCGGCGTACCCGTGGTGGCGTACGCCGAGGGTGGGGTCGCCGACTTCGTGATCTCTGAGAAGGAGGGCCTGCTCGGGCGCTCGCCAGCGGAGTTGGCGGCGGCGGTCGTCCGGCTCGCCCGCGACCATGACCTGCGGACGGCGATCGCCGAACACAACCGCGCCACTGAGCCGGTCCGCTGCACGTGGCCGGTCGTCCTGTCTGACTTCGAGGAACGCTACTCGCAGGCGAGGGCCCGTGCCGGAAATGGCGGCGGACGCGGCGGCGGCCAGGCCGGGCTTCCCGGCGGTCGCCGCCACGTGCGCAGGTCGCGGCGATCGACGCCCGTCTGACGCGGGGTCGTCGAGGTCGGCGGCTCGGCGGCTCGGCGGTCATCGGGCCGGCTGGAGGTCCACGTTCACAGTGGGGCGGATCTTCCCGCACAATGGGGCCCTTACGTGGAGCACCTCAGCCAGGAAGGTGGCAGCGGATGCGCACGACGTTGCGGGACGTCGCGGAGCTGGCGGGGGTGTCCCCCAAGACCGTCTCGAACGTGGTCAACGGATACGTCCACGTTCGGGCCTCGACCCGGAGCCGGGTCGAGGAGGCCATCGCGACCCTCAACTACCGCCCGAACCTCTCTGCCCGCAGCCTGCGGCGGGGGCGTACCGGCGTCATCGCGCTCGCCGTGCCCGAGTTGGACGTCCCCTACTTCGCCGAACTCGCCCGCCATCTGGTGAGCGAGGCCGACCGGCACGGATGGACGGTGCTGGTCGACCAGACCGAAGGGGTCCAGGAGCGGGAACGCCAGATCATCGGCGGGCTTCGCGACCAACTCATCGACGGGCTGATCCTCAGTCCGCTCGCCCTCACCGTGGGGGACCTCGCCGCGCGGACCGACTCCACGCCGATGGTGCTCCTCGGGGAGCGGATCCACAACGGCCCCGCCGACCACGTGGTGATCGACAACGTCGCAGCCGCCCGGGATGCCACCGCCCACCTCATCGGGCTGGGGCGTACCCGCATCGCCGCGATCGGTGCCCAGGAAGTCCCCGAGGGGATGACCGCGCGGGTGCGGCTGGAAGGTTACCGCCGTGCGCTCGCCGAAGCCGGGCTGCCGTACGACGAACGACTGGTGGTTCCAACGGACCGCTTCGACCGGGCTGACGGCGCGGCGGCGATGGCGGCGCTGCTCGACCGCTCACCCCGCCCCGACGCGGTCTTCTGTTTCAGCGACGTCCTGGCGCTCGGGGTGCTCCGTACGCTGGCGGAGCGCGGCGTACGCGTGCCCGAGGACGTCGCGGTGGTCGGTTTCGACGACATCCAGGATGGCCGCTATTCGGTGCCGACCCTCTCGACGATCTCGCCGGACAAGCAGCAGATCGCCCGGGTGGCGGTGGACCTGCTCAACCAGCAGGTGGTGCGGGGCGGGTCCGGGCAGGCGGATGCGGCGGGCCCGCAGGAGATCTTCGCGTCCTACACGTTGAAGGCGCGCGAGAGCACCCTCGGCCGCTCGGGCGGCGGTCCTTCGTAACCGAGGTCCTGCCGAGTTGTCATAGGCCCGAGTTGTCACCAGCCCGGTGGTGGGTTCACCAGGTGCAGGAGTTTGGCGAACTCACTGGCGGCCTCGTGTTGGCCAGGTCAGCTCAGGATCGTGAAGATTTTGGGGTGCTATGACCCCCTGAAGTTCTCACAGTCTTGCTGAGGTGTAGCGGATGTGAGGCCAGTTCGGGTTCTCGTTGCGCCGAGTCGTCGCCATGCAAGGCGAATTCGGCGTGCTTCGTGGGGGTAACCGCGTGAGGTGGCGGGCGTCTCGAATGGCGTACACCCAACCGTTTCGGATAGTGAGAAGCCGGGCTTCTGTCTCACATGGTGTACACCCGTTGGCGGACCTCACGCGGCAAGTCCCCACCTCACTAGGCGAATTTTCCTTGCCTGGTGGGGATATGCCCTGCCTCGCAGCGGAGAAGGCGTACGCGATATGAGACAACGCCCGCCTTGTCTCATATCGCGGGCAGACCTGAAGGTGTCGCGGCGCGAAACCTTGAGTAGATGCCCAGTTCCCGCGCAAAAGTGGGCGTCTACTCAAGGTTCGGCGAGCACGGGTGCCGTGCCTGGGCCGCCACAGCGTCGCCAGGTCCCACGTCGACCTCCGCTCCTCCAACTGCCTGGCGCGACGGGGTTTTGAATAAGCCTCCGAGTGTGTCCGCGACTTGTCCGAAGCTTCTGCGCGTGGGGGGGGCGATCCTTCGGACAAGTCCAAGATCCCGCCCCTCAGTGGGCCAGTTGTCTCGCGGCCCGGACGGTTTGCGGTTGGCTCGAGATTATTTCGGGGAAGCGGTCCAAGTTTCGCGCGAAGCGCGGGCCATTTCCCCGAAATGATCTCGATCTGCGTCGAGAGTTGTGCACTACGCGAGATCGCTCACCGAGGTTTGCGGTGGGGTTGGCTCACCGGCGCGCCCGCGTGGAGGAGCGGGATCAGTACCTCGTCGACGATCTCGACGATCACCTCGTCGGGAATGGGGGTGCCCTTGATGAGGAAATGCTGCCGGAGCAAGGCCTGGCCGACTTCGAGGCGGCGCGGTGTGACGGCCGAGGGATCGATCTCCCCACGGTCCGCGGCCCGGCGGGCGATCGCGAGCATGATCCGCTCCCAGGTTCCCTGGGAGTACTGCGCGAGGGCTTGGGGACGATCCCGCAGGAGTTCGCTGATCAGCCCGCGTAGCGCCTCGCCCGCGGGACCGGCGAGAGTGGTGGCCGCGAAGCGCATGCTGGCCAGCAGGTCGCCGCGCAGGCTGCCAGTGTCGGGTGGGGTCAGCGGGTCGGGCATCGCGTGACGGACCGCGTCGAGCGCGAGTTCGGCGCGGGTCGGCCACCGACGGTAGAGAGAGGCCTTGCCGGCGCGGGCCCGCTCGGCGACGCGTTCCATGCTCAGCTTCGCGTACCCACTCTCGGCGAGCTCGTCGAGAGTCGCCTGGAAGATCGCCGCGTTGAGCGCCGCACCGCGCCGGCGGGGCTGCTTGCGATGGTCGCTGGCAGGCCGTCCCGGGTCAGCGTTCAGCTCGGAACTCATGCCCCGCATGCTACGGACGGTCACTATCGTCCGAGGCCGAAGCTGAGGCTGAGGTCACCCGCCCGGTGTTGCCATCCACCGTCACCAACTGCCCGTTGGTCAGGACGCCGGTGCCTCGGGCCGTGCCCATCACCGCGGGAATGCCGTACTCCCGCGCCACGATCGCGGCGTGCGACGCGATCCCTCCAGAGTCGACGACCACGGCGGCGGCGCGCTGGAACAACGGCGTCCATGCCGGGTTGGTGTAGGGACAGACGAGCACGTCGCCGCTGGCGAGTTGGCCGAACTCCGCCGCCTCGCGGATGACCCTGACCGGTCCGGTGATCCGCCCGCCTCCGCCCGGAGCTCCGACCACCAGGGCGTCCCCGCTGTCGGGCGGGGTGGGAAAGACCAGCGTGGGGTCGATGAGGCGTACGCCAGCAAGCTCCTCCCGCTTGGCGGACCGGGCGCGGACCCCAGCGCGGAGTTTCTCGGCGTACGCCTCGTCAAGATCAGGTAACTCGGTGATCGCCTCCAGCTCCTCCAGGCGCAGGTGGAACACGTCCTCGGGGGCCGCGAGGATGCCCGCGTCGCGCAGCCGGCCGCCGATCTCCAGCAGGGCGCGGCGCAGGATCGGAAGCGGCTTGGTGAAGTAGAAGTGGCTGTCCTCCCGGAACGCGAGACCCGCGCGAGCCGCTTCGACCCACCGCAGTAGCGGGGCGCGGATGCCTGAGGCTCGCAGCAGCGGATGGGTGAGCAGGCGCTCCATGGACACCTCGGCCGGACCCGCGGTCCGAGGAGATGGTGGTTTGCTGGCGAGCACCTTCACCAGTCCGAGGACGGTCTCAGGCGATTCCCCCAGGGTGGGCGGTGAGACCAGGATCGGGCTCGCGGTCTCGCGGTGGCCGTACTCCACCAGGAACGCCTCCAGCGCGGCGGCGAAGGCACCGAACTCCGGATCCCCCTCGATCGCGTCCATCAACTGGTGGGGCTCGAGCGTGGCGAAGGTGCCCGCCAGCCGGGGAGTCTCGCGCACCTGTGCGGCCAGCGCCTCCAGCGCGAGGTTGGCGTCGTGGGTGCGGGTGTGGGCGCCGAGGATCAGGTCGTTCAGGAGGTCGCCGCGCCGCAGCACCTTGAGTGCCACCGCGAGTCGCCCCAGCGCGAGGACCGCGCGGGGCAGGTAGTCGGCGCGGAGATCACCGGCCGGCTCGACCAGCGTCAAAGCCTGCCTTGGGACCTGGATCAACTCCGACCAGGGCATGGTCGCGAGGTCGTGGCCGGCGACGTCACTGATCCGGCGAATCCACTCGGTGAAACGCGGGTCCTCGGTCCATCGGTCGGGATCGTGTCGCCGGGCCCGGGCGGCGATCCGGAACGGCACCGCGAGCACCCCGATCGTGGGCGTGGGGGACGGGGGTACGAGGGCGACGACCACGCCGTCCTCTTCGCGCAGGAAGCCGTCGAGGGCACCCCGGAATCCGAAGCTCTCCGCAATCTTGCCCATGAGCCCTGCCGGACCGTACGGCACCCAGGTGGTCACGTCGATCGGATAAGGCCGGACGGGAACGTAGTCGAGCAGGACCGAGCCCAGCCGCCGCTGAACGGCGTTCAGTCGCAGGGGCGGCGGGGGCACCGCCGTCATCGGGCGCGCCTGGACCAGCCACACCCGCCTATCCGCATAGGCCCACTCGATGTCCTGTGGCCGGCCGAAGTGTTCGGCGACGGAGGTGCCGAGGCGGGCCAGCTCCTCCAGAACTCCGGCCGGAAGTCGTTGGGGCTTCGCCGTGCTCTGCCCCTGCCCTTCCTCGTGGGTGACGCCGCCACCGGACGTACCCCGGATGACGACCTCACGCCGCCCGGGCGACCACTCACGGACCTTTCCGTCGGGGTCGAGTACGTAGTGGTCGGGGGTGACGAGACCGGAGACGACCGCCTCGCCGAGTCCCTCGCTGGCGTCGATCACGATCTCGCCGCGCTCACCGGTGACGGGATTCGCGGTGAACATCACCCCCGCGGTGTCGGCCTGGACCATGGCCTGTACGACGACCGCGATGCGCACCTCGTCGGAGTCGATCCCGCGCCGGCGGCGGTAGGCGATGGCCCGGTCGGTCCACAGCGAACCCCAGCACCGGCGTACGGCGTCGAGCAGCGCCTCCTCGCCAACCACGTTGAGGTAGGTGTCCTGCTGACCGGCGAACGCCGCTCCGGGCAGGTCCTCGGCCGTGGCACTGGAACGCACCGCGACCGGGACCCGCCCAAGCCGGGCGTAGGCCTCGACCAGCGCTGCCCGCAGACCGTCGGGGATCGCGGCCGTCTCGAAGCCGGCGCGGATCTTGGCGCCGTCGTCGTCCCCAGTGGCGAGCCGGCCAGCAACGAGCTCGGTGATGGTGGCGGCCAGGTCGGTACCGCTGGCGATCGTGGCGTACGCCTGGGTCGTGACCAGGAATCCGTCGGGGACCGGGAAGCCGTGCTGGATGAGCTCGCCGAGATTGGCCCCCTTGCCGCCGGCCAGGGGGAGGTCGTCCTTGCCGAACGTACGAAGGGGCGCGACGAGCTGGTCCGTCATCCCTGTCATGGGGGTCTCCCGATGGCCTGAGCGTGCCGGCGATAGAGAACGATTTGTTCTCTAGTTTCGGGAGGCTACTGTTCAACTCCACGAAACGCAACGTTCACTAAAGGCCGCCTCGGGAATCCGCGCCAGGCAACTCTGGCGGGACTTAGCTTGTTGTTTAACCTTTTTGGTTGGTCGCTGTGGTGACTGGTGTGTCCGTTTTGGTGATCTTCCCGACGTGGCGTACGACGGCGCGTTGCTTGTTGGGTGAGTTGGGGGGACGGCCTGGGCCAGGGTGGGAGGGTTTCGGGACGCCGGCCGGAAGCACCATGGTCGGGCGGATGTTGCGAAATCCTCGACGGGTCTGGGCGGGGGTGAGCCGGCGGGGATCGCGGGTGCGTGGTTCCCAGGGGCGAC
>NZ_KB892829.1 GCF_000373925.1 Actinopolymorpha alba DSM 45243
CTTGGTGGATGAGGCGGTGGTGGTAGCCGCAGAGCAGTGCCCCGTTGGCGAGGGTGGTGGGTCCGCCGTTGAGCCAGGAACGAATGTGGTGGCCGTGGCACCAGGCGGGTGGGCGGTCGCAGCCGGGGAACGCGCAGCCGCGGTCTCGTAGTTCCAGCAGTTTGCGGAGGCGTCCGGTGAAGAATCTGGTGCCGTCGGAGAGGGCGACTTCGCCGTCGCGGATGCCGAACCAGCTGATCTTGGCGTCGCATGCCCATTCCTGGACGGTGCGGGCGGAGACGTAGGTCCCAGTCCGGAGGAGTCGTCCGAGTCCGGTGCCGTTGACGAGGTTTTCGTCGGTGATGGTGACGACGATGTGCGGTTTCTCCCCACCCTGGGAGGGTGAGGCACCTGCGTTGAGGTAGCGGCGGATGAGTTCGTCGAGCGCTTCGCCTCTGCGTTGGGCGGCGCTTCGGGGGTCCAGCCCGTCCGCGGTGGTGGGAAGTGGTTTGGAGAGTGGCTCGATGGCGGTGCGGAACCGGTCCGCCGCGATCGGGTCGAGCTTCCCGCGGATGTGGGTGCCGGATCCGTCTGGGGCGTCGTACAGCGACAACTCGCACCGACGGGCCGCCTTCGCCTCTTCTTCGGCGAGCTTCTTCGCAAGCACCTTGTCGGCCAGGTCTGGGTCGACAGAGTTCAACACCGCCCTGCCCAGCCCGGCAAGGTCTTTGGGGTCAAACACGCGAGCGTGTTCGACCAGCACCTGTTCGGCCTCGGCCCTGGTTTCCTGTCCGGCTTCTTTCGGCAGGTCGCGGATCGCTTTCGCGATCACCCGAGCGTGGTCGATCGCTGATCTCGCCCGCGTTCAACGCAAGCTGCACCAACGGGAGGCAGTGTCCAGATCGTTCGCCAGACGTACCGCCGCCCGCGCGTGCTCGGGTCGCATCCGCAGCAGCGACGACAACAAGGCGGCCGTGCCGGTCGCCCCGGCTGTGCGGCCGAGGTCCTGCCGGTCGGCCTCGCGGATCACCTGGAGCTGAATAGCCTCGATCTGGGCCTTCAAAGCTTCCAGGTTCATGAGCAGGCCGGTGAGCTCCTCGTGAGGAGTCGACCACAATAGCGCACCCGAGTCCTCAGCGAGACGGGCACGTATCCGCTCCACCAACACCGAGAACCGGTGCCGGCCCACATCCGCCGAGGTCGAATCCATACCCGAACACTAGCGGCGACCACCGACAAAGCCGGTCCCGAAAAGCCAACGGAACAAGGAGGTCCGGAGGTAGTTGAGCCGACCCATTGCCCGTGCGGCAGCTACCCGTACGACATGTACGGCTCGTGTAGCCGCTTGACGAGGGCCTTGGAACGCAGGCCTTCTCGGATCCAGGCAAGTCTGCCGATCGTGGGAAGCATCTCGTGCTCCGCTCGGCTGAGCGGACGGACCGACTCGTAGCCCTCGATGAGGGGCGCTCTCACGGACTGAGGAATGCGGGTGTAGTAGTAGGCGATGTCGTAGGTTCGCCAGCCGTAGCCGCACAGGTCGAAGTCGAACCAGATGATCTGACCGTCTTCGGTGAAGTGGTGATTGAGGGGCTGCACATCGCCATGCACGATTCCCCAGCCTCCGGGCCCGGGGTCAAAGGCACGGATGCGGCGACTGATGTCGGCGACCTGGCTCCTGATGAACGCGACGTCGCTCGGGTCGTCCTGAAGGAGAGAAGGCTCCAACTCGTCGACAAACCTGTCCAGGAGGGTGTGCTCGTCGAGTGTGTAGCGGCTGTGGCCGGGCTCGGGTTGGTACCGATCGGCCGCCAGGTGGATCTCCGCGAGCGTCTGGCCGATCAGGTAAGCCTGTGGCTTCTTAAGGACGTCGGTATGGCCAGGAACGCCCGGCGCCCACGAAAACAGACTGAAACAACGTCGTACGCCGCGGGAGGTGAGCTGACCCAACAGGTCACCGTCACGACGCGGCATTGGCACTGAGACGGGTACACCCTCGGCGTGTAGGTGGCGGAGCAGGCCGAGCTCAAATCTGTAGTCGTTCGGCCCGGAGATGTGCCACCTCTTCGGGCCGTAGACTCGCAACACATAAGGGGTTCCAGCGATGTCGACAGCATAGGTGTCATTTCCGGCCGCTTGCATCAGTCGGCTGCCGCGCGGAAGCCCGAGGTGGTATTCGTTCCTTATCAGACGACGGATCTGGTCCGCGTCGAGCGGAGCTTCGTCCGAACTCATATCGCTGTCACCCTTTCTCCCTGCCGATTGATGTCCCCCCTTCCGCATCCGGTCACTGCCGGAAAAGGGTTGGCGGAGGCGGCACCGGTTGATGCCATGATTGTGCTCATGCCAGACCGCGTCGGGTTCATACCCAGCCAGGAGACAGCAAGCTACCTGATCGAGCGGTATCAGTTGGGCTCCGGGAGCGGCCAGCTGAGCTCGGTGGCTCGAGGCGCGATGGGCCGCATCTGGCGTCTCTCGGCCGCCAGCGGCACCTACGCGGTCAAAGAGATGTTCTGGGGAGCCGACGAGTCCGCGGTAAAGCGCGAGGTCGCCTTCCGTGACGCGGCAGCCGGTGTCGGAGTGGTGTCGCCGGCCAACCTTCGTACGGATGACGCAAGTTACGTCTGCGTGCTCCCACCCGAGTGCGGAGGGGCCCCGGTGCGGATGTTCTCCTGGGTCGACGGTCGCACGATCAGCCCTGACGATCCTCACGTACCACAATGGGTTGGACGCACTCTCGCGCTCCTCCACTCCCTTCGCCATCCGTGTGATGGTGTGGCGCCTGATCCCTGGTACGACCAGGTGCCCGAGCCGGCGCGATGGTACGACCTTCTGGCGCAGGGCGAGGCTGCGAAACAGCCGTGGGCTCACACGTTTGCCGAAAGCACTCCACTTTTGTGTTCCTTGGCGTGCCAGGTGATCCCCGCTGACCCAGCTGGTGCGGTCTTTAGCCACATGGACCTGCAGCCTCAGAATGTCCTGATCGACAGGTCCGGCAACTACATCCTGCTCGACTGGGAGGACGCTGGCCCAGACCTGCCAGATCGAGGGCTGGCCTCCCTCCTTTGTTGTTGGGGTGTCCACGACGGAGTTGTTGACGCGGACCGGGTACGCCAGATCGTGTCGGCCTATCGTCGCGCTGGCGGTTATGCGTCGCTGACTGGGCTCGAATCTTTCAGTCGAAACCTTGCTGGGTTCATCAACTACGTCGCCGCGCAAGCCGCTTTCAGTCTCGAGACCGAGCAGGCGGCTGAGATGCGAGAACACGCTGCGCGCGAGGTGGTGAGCTCGCTCGCGAATCCAGCTCGCATGGAGAGCTTCCGGGAGTTGTTGGATGTCGTCGGGACAGTTGGAGCGATCCGTGACTAACCTCGACGACGCGTTCGTACGATGGTAAGTGGTCGAGGATCCGCTTGCTTACGTCCGCGGCGTACTTGCCCGCGAGGCTGCCGACATCCCGAGCGCTCTCGTACTCAAGCGTGGCTGGTGTCAAGCGGAGGTTGCACCGTCGGCTCTTCGTCCAGACCTGGCCATGCTCGAGTTGCGGGACGTCGTGGTGTCGACAGCGGATCATTGGTAGCCACGCGCCTGAAGTGCATAAAGCTCGGAGTAGTGGCCCTGAGCCGCGACCAGTTGGTGGTGGGTGCCGACTTCGGCGATCGTCCCATGGTCGAGAACCACCACGAGGTCGGCGGCGGCGACGGTGGAGAAGCGGTGGGTGATCAGAAGCGTGATGGCGCCTCGCGACCTGGCCCCGTCGGCCGCTGCGATGTAGCGCTCGAAGAGGCGATGCTCCGTGCTGGCGTCGAGGGCTGCGGTGGGTTCGTCGAGGACAAGGAGGAGCGGCTCGGGACGCATCATGCCGCGCGCGATCGCGAGGCGTTGCCACTGACCGCCCGAAAGATCGACACCCGCCGGCCACGAGCTGCCGAGTTGGGTGTCGAGACCTTGGGGGAGCGTGTGGAGAACGTCTTCGCTCCCGGCGATACCGAGCGCGTCAAGGACAGCTTGTCGGTCGTCAAGCCGTGGCACGTCACCGACACCGACTGTCTGCTGCGCGGTGAGCTCCAGTTTGGCGTAGTCCTGGAACGCTCCGGCTGTGCTGGCTCTCCAGGCGTCGATATCGATGTCAACCAGATCAGTGTTGTCAAGGAGGATGCGCCCGGAGGTGGGTTGATACATGCCGGTAAGGAGCTTGACCAGGGTTGTCTTGCCGGCGCCATTCTCGCCGACAAAGGCGACCACCGATCCGGCCGGGAGATGCAGGCTGACATCGCGGATCGCCGGAGCCGCGCCGCCGGGATAGCTGAAAGTCAGGTGCTCCAGCCGGATCCCGTCCCCGAGTTGGGGCGGCGGCTCTCTCGTGCCACGGTGCACCGTGCGGACCTGGTGTTCGTACTCACGCAGCCAAAGGAAGCTACCGGTGATGCGGGCAATCTGGGTGAAGCTGATGATCGCCCACTGCACCGTCTGGCCGGCGGTTTGCAGGCGTCCGACCAGCATGACCGCCACGACCAGTGCGCCCATGGGAAGCGTACGGCTGAGCGCGTCGCTCACCATCCAGGCAAGGATCGCCGACGCGGTGAGATAGAAGAAGGTGGCGCAGGCTCCTTCGAGAAGGTTGGTACGAACGGCCAGGCGTGCACCGGGGCCCCGCCAGTCGGCCACGGCGGCAGAGAGTTCGCGGCGCATGGTGGCTCGAATACCGAAGACCCGTAGCTCGGCACCCGAACTGGGCGAGGTGCCAAGCTCCAACAGGTGTTTGGCGAGGCGACCGGGTTGAGCGGATGCCTGCTCGGCGGCAGCCTGCCACCGACTCACCCAGCGGGTAGTCGCCAGCATGGGAAGGCCGGCGAGGGCTAGCAGCAGAAGCCGTGGGTCGGCGGTCAAGGCGAGCAGGAGGGTGCCGACAACGGCGAGCAGATTGTTGAACGTGTTCAGTGCGATGTTGAAGGCCCCGCCGAGAGCTTCCTGTCGATCGCGCAGGATCTGAAGCCTGTCCAGGTAATGGGGAGACTCCAGGTGGTCCAGCGTTTTGATGCTTGCCGTGATGCGGGCGATCTCGGTGTCGAACGCGAATCCGACGCGTTCCATCTGGCCGACCCGGGCTGTCGTGCCCGCCAGCTGGAAGATCCACGTGAGACCAATCGATGCTGTGAAGGCGATGACGGCAAGCACCATCTGCCGCGTGTCATGTCGCAGGGCGCCCTCGGCGAACCACGCGAGGTAGAGCGGCTGAAGCAAGCCGATGATCTTGCCGGCGGACTCCAGGAGGCAGACCGCTGTTTGCCCTGGGCTGACGCGAAATGCCATCGCCAGGACGATGCCAATACCGCGGAGGCCTTTCATGGTGTGGGCTCCCCTCCGGCCGTGGCGAAGCGAGTGGCCTGAAGCGTGAACATGCGCGCGTAGGCGCCACCGAGGGCCAGAAGCTCGTCGTGGGTGCCGTCCTCGATGATGCGTCCGCTGCCGAGGTCGTCGTGGCCGAGCACGATGATCCGGTCGGCATGCCGAACGCTGGAGAGACGGTGGCTCACCAGCAGGGTGGTCAATCCGCCTGTCACCTCGAGGAACCGGTCGAACAACGCCGCTTCGGCTCGTACGTCCAGTGCGGCTGTGGGTTCGTCGAGCACGATGACCCCTGCATCGCCCGCGGCAGCGGTCAGAGCGCGGGCGAGGGCGACGCGCTGCCATTGTCCGCCCGACAGGTCTGTGCCTCCGGAGTACTCCGGTGACAGGATCGTGTCCCAGCGGTGTTCGAGGCGGTCGAGGAGTTCGGATCCACCCGCGTCGTTCAGTGCCTTGGAGAGTATGCCGTCATCGTCTTGATGGGCGACGGAGCCCAGCCCGATATTTCTCCGTAGCGAAAGTTGATAGCGGACAAAATCCTGAAAGATCACGGCGATTCTGCGCCGCACAGTGTCATCAGCTGAGGGGTCGCCGCTGTCGATCCGGACAGTGCCATTGTCGGGAGCGTACAAACCGCAGATCAGCTTGATGAGCGTCGACTTTCCTACGCCGTTCTCGCCTACCACGGCGAGCGCCTGTCCGGCCGGCACAGTCAGGGAAAGGTGACTGAACGTGGGTTCCTGCCGGGTTGGATAGGTGAAGGTCACGTCACGAAGCTCGATCGTCGCGGCGCCCGTCGACAACCTCGCAGGGTTGTTGTCTGAGATGTACGCCGGTGCCGTGGACGAAGGTCCCGCGATATCCCGCAGGCCTAGCTCAGTGCGGAGGCGGCCAAGCTCCCATGTCGCGGCGGTGCAGCGTCCGAATGCCATCTGCTCGTCCCCGAGCGGTCCAAAGGCTTCCAACGCCAAGATTGCCTGCATCAGCGTGACGATCGCGGCAAGGGACACAACCCCGGCCGAGGCGTCGCGGGCAAGGAGAGCGAAGACCAGGCCGTTCGCGCCGAGCATGCAGACGGCCGCCACCATCAGGGAGCCAAGACCGCGGTGACGATGACGCCAGACCAGCGCCATCGCGCCTTTCCACGTGGACGAGTAGCGTTCCAGCAGCCATCCCGCCAAGCCGAACAGCCGTACCTCTTTTGCGGCCGCGGCGCCGGTCAGTAGGCCACGTAGATAGCTCGCCCGGCGACGCCGGTCACCCATGACGTCCAGCACGTTGTCATGCTGCCTGTTCACCCACCAGGTAAACACCTGGGAAAGCGCGACGTACGAAGCGGCCACGACGAATGGCGCCCACCACCGCCAGGTCATGAGCACAAGAAAAGAACCGACCGCCGTGAGGCGAGTACGAAGGATTGACCAGGTGAGCTCCACACCCGCGGTGAAGTCCCATTCTCGGGTGGCGCTGATCACGGCCTGGAGGCGCCCGGTGACGGCAGCGTCTTCCAGATGGGCGATCCCGTGCGGAGCCGTACCCGCGTCCATCGCCAGGTCGTAGAAAACCCGAAGATAGCGAGCTGAAATTGTCTGGGACAGCGCCGACATCGCGGCGGCCAGAACCGGACCGGCGACCAGGGTGCCAGCGGTCAGGATCAACCAGAACCAAACCGGGCTTGAGCTTGCCGACGACTCTTCGTCCAGGGCGTTTCGCAGTGAACCGATCAACTGACCGGTAGCGACAATCCCGGCGGTCGTGGCACCGGCCGAGCCGACAGCTAGTCCCAGAGCGGCCAACGAGTGCGCTGGCGCCGACGCCCACAGCAGCCGACCGTAGAGAGCCAGGCGACGAAGCGATTCGAGCGACGGCCCTGAAGTCATGCCAGGAAAGTATCTGTAGACGGTGGCCACTGGCCAACGACTTTGAAAGCGGGTTCATGACCGAGGAGTTTCGCCGCTGATTAGAAGGCGTTGACAAGGAGGACATAGACAGCGGTGCCGATCCCGACGCTCAGGATCGTGCGGCGGCCGAAGGCGAGGTGGGTGCCTACGGTGACAGCGACCGCGAGCAGTGCGTACAACGTCGCCCGGGGTTCGGCGGCGATGGTGCCGTGCAGGGCGGTCACGGCAAGGATCGCGAGTATGCCCACCGGCATCCACACCGACAGCCGCTGCACGATCGCCGAGTCGCGCAGCGTGCGCAGCACCGCGAAGGGGACGGCGCGCAGGGCGAGGGTGATGGTGAAGACGATCGCGAGGACGGCGATGAGATAGGCGGTGCTAGGCATCGGCGGCCTCCTGGGCGGATCGGCGGGCGGCGAGCGCGTGGCGGGCCAGCAGCAGGCCGACGAACAGCAGCAGCGCGGTGAACATCGCGACGCCTGGAGTGAGAACGAGAGCGAAGGCGACGCTCGCCCCGGCGAGCAGCACCGAGGGAATCTCGCGGCGCGAGCGGAACGCGTCCAGGGTGAGTGTGGTGAACAGCGCACACAGGGCGAATTCGAGGCCCTTGATCGGCGCCGGCAGGGCCGAGCCGATGGCGACGCCGACCAGGCCGCCGCCGACCCAGTAGGTCTGGCAGGCGATCTGCATCGCCAGCAGCCGGGGCGCCGAGCGTTCCGCGGCGGGCAATGAGGCGTTGACGGCGTACGCCTCGTCGATCATCGCGTAGACGGCGTACGCCTTCGCCAACGGGTTCTTGACCAGGTGGAGCGGGAAGGAGAAGGCGTAGAAGACGTGCCGGAAGTTGACCACCAGGACGGTCACCGCGACAGCGGCGAGCGGCGTAACGGTGGCCAGCATGCCCACCAGCAGCAACTCCAGGGAGCCCGCGAACGCCGACATGGACAGGGCGGGGGCGAGCCACCAGGGCAGGCCGGCCTGGAGGACCAGGAGGCCGAGGGCGATCCCCAGCGGGAAGATCCCCAGCCCCGCGGAGAAGGAATCGCGTACGCCCGCAGTGATCTGCTGCCGCCGGGTGGCCGGTGCCCGGGCGGGAGCCGGGGCGGCCAGCTGGGTCGGAACGTCGTGCTGCACCCGACCATGGTCTCGCAGAACCCGCGCCATGTGGTTGCAAGTATTGCTTGGTCAGGGGCCGATCGTGCAATGTTTAGGGTATGGATGCGCTAGACCGAGCAATCATCGCTGAGCTGGAGCGCGACGGGCGGCTGACGAACGTGGAGCTGGCCCACCGGGTCGGGCTCACCACCGGGCCGTGCCTGCGGCGCGTCCAGCGGCTGGAGGCCGACGGCGTCATCCGCGGCTACCGAGCCGTCATCGATCCCACCGCCGTGGGCCGATCCTTCGAGGTCCTGATCGACCTCACCCTCGACGCCCAGGACTCGGAGACCGTCGAACGCTTCGAGCAGACCCTGGCGCAAGCTGAGGAGGTCAGGGAGCTGCGCCGGCTGTTCGGCACCCCCGACTACTTCGTACGCGTGGCCGTCGCCGACCTGGCCGCCTACGAGACCTTTCTCAGCCAGCACGTCATGACGATCCCGCGCGTCCGGGGCATCACCTCGCACTTCACGATGAAGAACGTCAAGCCGGCCCCGTAGGCCGAGGCTCGGCCCGGTTTCAGCCACCGAGGTTCGCGACCGTTCGCGGAACGCCGCTGGCGCGGGCGCCACGGGTGGAGGATCGTGGCTTGGCAGCCGGGAAAATCGTCCGGCGCGGGTGCCGTGAGAGGAGCAGCCGCCGCATGTTGAATCCTGAGGTCGCACCAGGAGAATTCACCGAGCTGGACCGTTTCGTATTCGAGTCGTGGGGATATCTGGTGATCCCCGGCGTACTTTCGGCCGCGGAGGCCGAGGAGTGTTACGACGCATCGAAGCGCCTGCACGCGGCGCGGGAGCGGGCGTTCGGGCAGATTGGTCGGGGGTACGAAGTCGAGCCGTGCCTGGAGCGGCTGATCGACCATCCGGCCGTGCTGCCCAAGATCCGTGGACTGTTCGGCGACAGGTTCATCCTGCAGGCCAGCTGGAACACTATGCAGCCGGCGCGTGGCGGGATTGGCGGCTGGCATCAGGATGGGTCCAGCGCGTACAACTTCAACCAGGTGGGATATCCGGTCCCCCTCATCCAGCTGCGCGTGTCGTACCTCCTGACCGACCAGAGCAGGCCGGGCTCGGGCAACATGGAGCTCATTCCGGGCAGCCACCGCAGCCAGGTGCCGCTACCGGACGACGTCCGCGCGCAACGAGGAGATGTGCCGATCGGCCACGTGATCTGTGCGCCGATCGGCTCGGTGCTCGTGTTCCACAACGGCGTCTGGCATCGCACCTTCCGCCACGATGGCGATCAGGATCGCTACACGGCGCACTACGTCTACAGTCCACCCTGGGTCCGGCCCGCCGACCGACTCGCCAACGCGGACGACTTTCTGGAGCGTACGACGCCTATGCGCCGAGCATTGATGGGGGAGTTCGAACGGCCGGACGCGCCGTACGGCGCCAACTACGAGCCGCTGCCGTTCGAATAGGAGTCGAGGGGCCTGGTCGGCACGACTCGCGGGCGGGACCGGCGGGCGAGCCACGCTTAAGATCTCTGCAAGAAGTTCGACCAGGACACGGCGCGAGGATGCTCACATGCCTCAGAACAACAGCTCGCCGGACGATGTCCTCCACCACCAGCTGGGCAACCTTGTGCAGACCTACGCCGCAACCACGAAGGTGCGGGTGGTCTGGGCGTTGATCTTCGCGGTCACCGCCGCGGGTCTCGGGGCCGTCACCGCGGGCATTCTCCAGACAGAGTACGAATGGTGGCACGTGGGGTTGACCGGAATACTCGCGATCGCGGCGTTCGGCATGATGATCGAGCGAACTGTCATCGCGGTCCGGAACAGGCGCGAGGTGGTCCTACTCCACGAGCGAGGTTTCGTTCATCGGGGACCACGCGGAGATGAGGTGTTCGCGTGGGAGGAGATCGATGCCGTCTACCAGGAGGCAAAGCGGTACACAAAGACGTTCGCGGACAACCTGTCGAACGTGGATTACGAACTCACCGTCGATCGCAACGACGGTAAGCGCGTCCTCCTGAAGGAGTTCACCAACGTTCAGCAGTTGAGCACGGCGATTGGTCAGGCGATGACCCGCCGATGGCTGCCGTGGGTGACTGCCCAGCTGGAGGCAGGCGAGAGGGTGAACCTGCATCCGTTCACTGTGACCGCAGACGGGATCGCGTCTGGTGATGCGTTCGTTCCGTGGAGCGACGTCAATGCCAGCTTGCACAACGGGACACTCATCGTGTCGGGATGGAGCGTCAGCATCCCATCGATCCCGAACTTCCTGCTCCTCACGACCGTCATCAACCGGATGACCGCGCTGCACCAGAGGCGGTAATACCGAACTGATCCAGGGATGTCGGTGGACGGGCGAGTGACGCTCCGGCGCGCCGCCCTTCGGCACGCCTTCACGTGCGGTCATCGGGTCACTGCGAAGATTTCTGCACCGTTGTGGGAACCACTTGTGCGTAGGCGAGCAATAAGGGGTGTCCCTGACCGAAAAGCCGAGAGGCCAGAGAATGAGCGATACGAGCCGGACCCCGACGGAGGTCGATGACGCCGCTCTCATCGAGCGGGCCCGGCGAGAGCCTGAGGCGTTTGCCGAGGTGTTCCGTCGCCATGCACCGGAGATCCAGCGGTACGTCACGCGTCGGCTGGGGGCCGACCCGGCCGAGGATGTCGTTGCCGACACCTTCCTGGCGGCGTTCCGCCAGCGGGAGCGGTACGACCTGTCGCGGTCGAGCGCACGTCCGTGGTTGTACGGCATCGCGACCAACCTGATCGCGCGGCACAAGCGCATCGAGGTGCATCAGCTGCGCGTTCTCGAACGTACCGGCACCGATCCGGTGAGTGACCCGTTCACCGAACGCAGCGACGAACGGCTGAGCGCCAGGTCCGTACGGCAGCGTCTCGCGGCCGCGCTGGCGAGCTTGCCCGCGGGCCACCGGGATGCGCTGTTGCTGGTGGCGTGGGGCGGCCTCAGCTATCAGGAGGCCGCCCAGGCACTGGGCGTCCGGATCGGAACTGTGCGCTCACGCGTCAATCGGGCTCGAAACAAAATGCGCAAGGAACTCGGCGGAGTCGATCCCACATCGTCTATTAGTGAGGTGCATGTTCGTGGATGAGATGACTCAGCTCGATCGGCTGCGCTCGGAGATCCCCACTCCAGAACTCTCCGGCGCCGCAGAACGCAGACTGCTGGCCGAGATAGCCACTTCCAGCCAGCCACGCCCTGCCCGTCGGCAGCGCCGCCGAGTAAACCTTGGGTTGGGCCTGGCGAGCGGGCTCGCCGCCGCGGTGACCATGGGAGTTGTGATCACGAACGGTGACTCGGGTGACCCAGGGCAGACTCCCACCGTCCAGCCCTACTCCATGGCGGCCGTGACGCTCCAACGCGCCGCCGACAATACGAGCAAGCAGGAGGAGTTGCACCCGAAACCTGGCCAGTTCCTCGTCTTCGAGTCGCAGACGATGGATCCGGTGGACTCGAACAACGAGAACGGTCACTCCCGTTTTCTCAGTCGCAGCAAGCGTACGGTCTGGCTCCCGGTGGATGGTTCCTCCCTGGATGGGGTCCTATTCATGGAGGTCCTGCCACCGAAGCCCTACCCTGGCTGGCCGCTGCCTCCCGAGGCCAAGCAGGAAGTGGGTACGCGGGGACCGGACCGGCTCGCGGACTTCGACCAACGCGCCGAGTATCTGCGGACGGACTACGCCTACCTGAGTAGCCTGCCGACCGACACGGCCGGGATGCGCAAGCACCTTTACCTGGAGCTGGAGCCCGGTGCCAGGGCTGACTACGAAGCCTGGGATCGGGTCGGCAGCATGCTCGCGGAGGGGTACCTGCCGGCCGCGCAGCGCGCCGCGCTGTTCCGGGCGGCGGCGACGATTCCCGGTGTCGAAACCGTCAAGAAGTCCGAGGATGCCGCCGGCCGTGAGGGCGTGGCGGTGGCCATGGTGTCCACGGAGGCGGGCGAACGGCAGGAGTACATCTTCGATTTGAAGACCTACCAGTACCTCGGTCAACGGACCGTTGTTGTCGATGCCGACAAGGCAGAGGCACCCGTGGGCAGCGTGCTGACGGCGACGGCGCTGCTGAAGGTCAGCGTCGCCGACAGCGCGCCAGTGGTGAACGGCGGCTAACGGAGCGTCGTGTGGGGCGGGCCATCGAAATGATGGCCCGCCCTTCTACGTTCCGGGCGAACAGGACCGAGATCTGCCGGCCCGCATCCGCCGAGGTCGAATCCATGCCCAAACACTAGTGTCCCGCGCCTTTAATTCGTTATCTAATTGTTTGCGTGTTCGGGTGTTCTTGTCGTCGGGCGCGCTGTGATCTGTTGCCATGATTGGCGCATGGGGAAACGTGGACGGCCGAAGGCTGAGCTGGTGTTGACCGATGAGGAGCGGGCGACGTTGCAGGGGTGGGTTCGCCGCCGGAAGACCTCGCAGCAGTTGGCGTTGCGGTCGCGGATCGTGCTGGCGTGCGCGTCGGGTTTGGACAACAGCCAGGTCGCCGACCAGCTCGGGGTGTCACGGCCGATGGTGGGTAAGTG
>NZ_KB892830.1 GCF_000373925.1 Actinopolymorpha alba DSM 45243
AGTTCGGCGGCAAGGCGCGGTGGGGCGTCGTCGAGGGAGCCGATCGGAGTGGCGGCGAGGATGAGTACCCCCGCCTCACCAGACGTCTGCGCGCGGGCGGTCACGAATCCATCCTCGCAGGGCAGTGTCTATCCAGCCCCTCGCGGGCTTCGCCCGCCACCCACCCCCGCCACGTTTATCCGGCCCCTCGCGGGCTTCGCCCGCTACCCACCCCCGCCACGGCAGTGTTGCCGGCGAAGGGCCAGGCGGGGTCCGTACGATGGCCCGGATGACGACGACGGCCTCCGATCGCACCGGCGACGGGCAGCCCAGCGTGTCCGAGCACGAGCCAACGGTCGTGGCCGGCCGCGACTCCGAGGGACGCCAGCTCCCGCCGCTGGGCGAACGCCTCTACCCGCCGATGCCTCGCGATGGCATCTGGGGCTGGGTCGGGCCGCTGATCATCACCGCGTTCGCCGCCGTACTCCGCCTGTGGGATCTCGGGCGGCCGGCGAAGTTCGTCTTCGACGAGACCTACTACCCCAAGGACGCTTACAGCCTGCTGCGCTTCGGGGTGGAGCATCAGTTCGTCGAAAAGGCGAACGAACGCATCCTGGCCGGTGACGTCGACGTTTTCGGCGCACCGGCGTTCATCGTCCACCCGCCGGCCGGCAAGTGGATGATCGCGCTCGGCGAGTGGGCGTTCGGGATGACGCCGTTCGGCTGGCGGATCTCGGTCGCCGTGCTGGGCATCCTCTCGGTCCTGGTGATGGCGCGGGTCGTACGCCGGCTCACCCGTTCGACCCTGCTGGGGTGCCTGGCCGCCTTCCTCTTCTCCCTCGACGGCCTGCACCTGGTCGAGAGCCGGATCGCGCTGCTCGACCTGCCGGCGATGGTGTGGCTGCTGCTGGCGTTCGGCGCGCTCCTGATCGACCGCGACTCGGCCCGGCGAAGGTTCGCCGCCGCGGCCGAACCCCTCGGCCGGGTCGCTCACGGAAGCTGGGGCCCCGCGCTGCTCTGGCGTCCATGGCGGCTGGTCGCCGGTCTCTGCTTCGGTGTCGCCGCCGCCACGAAGTGGAACGCCGCGATCGTCCTCGCGGTGTTCGGCCTGGTGACCTGGGTCTGGGACCTCGGGGCCCGCTACGCGATCCGTGCGACGTTCGCCCGGGCCGAGAATGTTGCCCGCCTCATGCTCGACACGGTCGTCGCCTTCGTCACCGTGGCGGGCAGCGCCGTCGTCGTCTACATCACGTCCTGGAGCGGCTGGCTCGCCTCCTCCGACGGGTACGACCGGACCTGGGCGCAGTCCAATCCCGCGAAGGGTCTCGCCGCGCTGGTGCCTGACGCGCTCAGGTCGCTGTGGCACTACCACGCCGAGATCATGAACTTCCACACGCACCTGACGGAGAAGCACCAGTACGCCTCGCCGCCGTGGGGATGGCTGATCATCGCCCGGCCGGTGTCGTTCGACTGGACCGACAACGTCGGGCCTGACCAGGGGTGCGCGACCAAGCGCTGCGTCCAGGAGATCCTCGGCATAGGGACCCCGGTGCTGTGGTGGGGCGCCGTGATCGCGCTGGGTGCCTGCCTGGTCTGGTGGCTTGCCGGACGGGACTGGCGGTTCGGCGTTCCGGTCATCGGCGTCGTGGCGACCTGGCTGCCGTGGTTTCAGTACGCCAGCCGCCCGATCTTCTACTTCTACGCGATCGTGATCCTGCCCTGGCTGGTCATCGGCCTGACGCTCGTGCTCGGCAAGATCCTCGGGCCGGCGGACGCCTCACCCAGGCGGCGGATGTGGGGTGCCGCGATCGTCGGCGGCTTCACGCTGCTGGTCGTGCTGAACTTTGCCTACCTGTATCCGATCCTCACCAACCAGCCCATACCGTACGAAGAGTGGCACAGCCGTATGTGGTTCACCTCCTGGGTCTAGCTAGACCCGCACCGAACAGTCTTCGCGCTGATCTCACCTGCTTGCAGCGCTGAGTGTCGAGTTGATCAACGGTCGCGGAATCGGGCAAGTGCCGCGGCGGGTGTCCGAATCGCCCGCCATTGATCAACTCGGCTGGGTTTCGTACCGAGCCCGGCGGCCCACGGTGACGAAGTCGAGCCGGCGATACAGCGTCGCGGCTCTCGGGTTGGTGACGTTCACCTCGAGGTGACACTCGGTCGCGCCGGCCGAACGCATCGCCCGCAACGCCGCGACGATCAACGCCGAGCCCAGGCCCTGCCCACGCCAGGCGGGTGCGACCCCGACCTGCAGGATCCAGTCCGGCGTACAGGTCACGAAGCCCGCCGGGCCGCCGCCCGTGGTGGCGAGCAGCGACAGTTCGGGGCGGAACGCCTCCTCAACGGTCCAGTTGACCCACTCCCGGAAGGTCCAGAGTGGCGGCGCCGCGGCCCCGTCCGCCGGTGATGCGTCGGCGAAGCTCGCGCGGTAGGCACCGAAAAAGACTGGAACGATCGGGGCCGACCAGGGTACGAAGGTGATGCCGGGCGGTGGCCTTAACGCCGGCAGCGGTGCGTCGAGGTCACGCCGCATGACGTCTTCGGCGTACGCCCGCACCAGCGCGTACCTCGCGTACAACCGCTCGGCCGCCGGCGTCACCGCCTCGGTGAGGACGCGGAGGGTGCGCGCTTCGCGGCGCTGCGAGATGGTCCAGTCGAGCAGCCGGCGTCCGAGCCCGCGTCCGCGCCAGGCGGGATCCACCTGCCCGGCCGCATCGAGCCGCCCGTCGCAGGCCCGGACCGCGGCGGCCGCCACCACCCTGCCCGCACTGTCGAGCGCCCCGATCGTCTGCTTACCAGGAAGGAGATAACAGCGGCCGATGAATTCCTCGGTGCCCGCCTCTGTCGAACCACCGTCGGCGCGTACGCACCGACCAGCCAGCTCCCCCAACTGGGAAAGGTCCGATCGGTGCAGTTGCCGCCACTCCAGCACCCGCGTCATTTGCTCCGCCCTGTCCGCGCCCGGCATCCGCGCGGTGGTGGACGAGGATGCCTGCCGGCCACGCGGGTGGAAACCCGATGCGGATGCTCGCGAAATAATGACATGATCGCCGCTCGTTTGTCGCCACAACCCATTCCGGCAACGAGGACAAACAAGGAGGCGAGGAAATGATGGCGAACCAATCCCAGATGATGTTGCTGCGCTGGCAACTCGACGTTGCCTGGTCGCTTCTCGAACTCCACCTCGCCGACCTCGACGACGCGGAGATCCTCTGGGAGCCCGCGCCAACCTGCTGGACCGTACGCCCGCGTGCTGACGGCCGCTGGGTCGCCGACTGGATGGCGCCGGACGCCGAGCCCGAACCCGAGCCGGCTCCCTCGATCGCCTGGCTGACCTGGCACATCGGCTTCTGGTGGACGCTTACGTACGAACGCTCCTTCGGCGTCCGTGAAGTGCGGCGGGACGAGGTGTTCTGGCCGGGAAGCACTGACGCCACCGTGGAGTGGCTGCGTGCCTGCAAGGACCGGTGGAGCGGCGCGCTCACCCATCTGGACGACGCAGACCTCCAGTCCACCGCCCGCAGCGGGTGGTTCCTACGAGGGACGCGGCCGTTCGGATTCGTCGTCGCGTGGGTGAATTCGGAGTTGATGAAAAACGCCGCCGAAATCGGGCTGCTCCGGAATCTGCGTCAAGCGTCCCTTGACGGATATCACATGCCTGTCCGCAAGGCGCCGGAAACACCCGGTGCGGCATGATCACCTTATGAACGACCCCTATCCCAGAGTCCAGCTCGACCTCGCCACCTATACCGCCAAGGTGAGATCTGGCGCCTGCTTCATCTGTGGAGTGATCGCCGGAAACCCCGACAACGACGAGGTCGTGGTCTATCGGGACGACGCGGCGATCGCGTTCCTCAACCGATTCCCCACCCTTGCTGGATATGTCCTCGTCGCTCCCCTCGCGCACGTCGAGGAGGTCGTCGACGGCTTCGACCAGGACGACTACCTCCGCCTCCAGTCAGTCATCTACCGCGTCGGCCGGGCGATCACTGCCGCGATGCCGACGGAGCGGCTGTACGTCGCGAGCCTTGGCAGCAAGCAGGGAAACGCCCACGTGCATTGGCATCTGGCTCCGTTGCCGCCGGGCGTCGCGTACCACGAACAGCAGTTCCACGCCCTCATGACAGAGACGATGGGATATCTCGCGATTCCTCCGGCCGAGCAGGTCGCCATCGGCGAGCGCATCGCCGCCGCGATGGACTCCGACCAGGGTGCGACCAGTCCTCGCTGAGACGGGACCTTCGCCCCTACGACCCACCCTGGCACCAGAGAAATCTGAGAGGTGCCTGCGAGGTGAGCGAGGGAGCTCGAAAGAGCTGAGAGGCCACTGGCCGAGAGGTTGGTGGCGACCCCTAGCACCTGATCCGGACAATGCCGGCGAAGGGAGAGCGCCTCGCAGGTTCGCTTTTCTAAATACGGCTCTAGCACCGCCGCGCGAGCCCGTTCGGACGGTCCGCGGCTCCCAAGCATTTGGGACTCCTCGAACCCCGCTCGAGGCCGGTGGCCGCTCGACGCGGGAATCGCTTCCACACCGAAGACCTTCTCGGAAGTGAGGTCGACATGCACGCGACCGTCGGCGACCGGATCATCATCGAGACTGAGGTTCTCGGACAGACGCCGCGCCAGGGAACCGTCCTGGAGGTGCTCGGAGGGCCCGAGGCCGAGCACTACCGGGTCACCTGGGACGACGGGCACGAGTCACTTCTCTATCCCGGACCTGACACCCACCTGATCCTGCCCGCGCAGGAGGCTCGCGCCGAAGAACGGCAGGCGCCGCCGGGCATGCACATCGGTCCGCGGGATCGGGTCGAGCAGATCATGAGTACGCCGGTCCTCACCGTCGACGCCCAGGATTCGCTGCGGACCACGGCGGAGACCCTCGCGGACGCGGACGTCGGCGCACTCGTCGTCATGCGGGAAACGACGCCGCTCGGCGTCATCTCCGAACGCGACGTCGTACGCGCGCTGGCAGCCGGAGGCGACCCCGACGAGGTGTGGGCCGCCGACGTGATCGGCACCAGCACCGTGTGGGCGAACACGACTGACACCGTGCATCACGTGGCCACGCTGATGTCGGAGGCGTCGATCCGGCACGTCCCGCTCCGGACGGAAGGGGCGCTTGTCGGCATCGTGTCGGTTCGCGACGTCCTCTCCATTCTCCTTCGCCGCTGATCGATGATGCGCCTCACCCGCGAAACGCCTGACTCGCGAAGTGGGTGACGTTACGAAGCACCCGCGCCGGAAGCCGCGACGGCCGGAGACGTCTCGGACGGCACGCCACAGTCATGCCCGCCCGGGTGCCGTAGCTCGGCCAGGATCATGTGGACAACGGACTCGACGGCGGCGTCCGCGGCCGCTGACCCGGCATCCTCGCCGGCCTCCTCTGCGGCCGGACCGCGTCCCGCGCCTCCGGTCTCGACCGAGAACACCACGACCCGCCGTGGCATCCGCAAGGCGCTCAGGAGGCCGAAGACGCCGGTCTCGGGGCCCGCCGAGGATGGCCCGTGCGCCTCCAGGGCCGACTGGCGTACGGCGCCCGGCACACCACCGTCGTGCGTCGACTCGACCACGATCAGCTCGTCGATGTCGGTGTCCGCGCGTAGGAGCCGGACCGGGATGTGACTGCTGGTCAGTAGTCGAACGCCGGTCAGCATCTCGCCTCCCAGGCGTTCCACGACTCGCGGGCCGATCGCCCACGTGTGGGGTACGCCGCCCCCGATGCCGACCACCACCACGCTCATGCGCGTCCTCGCTCCGCTCCGGGCGCGCATGAGGCACTCAAGGCGCTGCGTTGAACGATTCGCTCGCTCCGCTCGCTCATGCGCGTCCTCGCTCCGCTCCGGGCGCGCATGAGGCACTCAAGGCGCTGTGTTGAACGATTCGCTCTCTCATGCGCATACCCCCACCTACACCCGACCGCCGGGCGATGTCCTGGATCAGCTCTCAGACCACCAGCTGGCCCATCGGACCGGCAGAGTCGAAGGTCACCGAAGCCACCGGCAGAAGCCGGTCACGGTCGGCGGCGCGAGGGGTTCGGGCGTACGGCACACAAACCCACGACAAGGGAAACCTTCCGGCACGCGGCCGGCATCCTTGTGCATCCCCCCGCTACCGGCCGCGTGCCGGAAGGTTTCCCTTGCCTTGATTACCTCAACACTCGGGGGTTTCCGGCTTGGAGGGTCATTGGTCCTCGTCTGGCAGGACGTTGGCCCAGGCTTGCTCCCGTGGCACGAAGTAACCCGCCATTGAGGGCGTCATCACCAACTGGTGTCGAGCGGCATGCCTTCGGCGTAGCCGGCGGCGCTCTGCACCCCGACGATCGCGCGGGTGCGGAACTCCTCGAGGCTGGCCGCGCCGACGTACGTACACGCGCTGCGGACGCCGGCCACGATCAGGTCGACCACATCCTCGACACTCGGATGCTCGGGATCGAGATACATGCGGGAGGTGGAGATGCCTTCGCCGAAGAAGCCCTTGCGGGCCCGCTCGAACGGCGTCTCGTCAGCGGTGCGCGACCGGACCGCCCGCGCGGAGGCCATCCCGAAGCTCTCCTTGTAGAGCCGCCCCTCGTTGTCCCGGCGGGGGTCGCCCGGCGACTCGTAGGTGCCGGCGAACCACGAGCCGATCATGACGTTCGACGCGCCGGCGGCGAGGGCAAGGGCGACGTCGCGAGGATGGCGTACGCCGCCGTCGGCCCAGACGTGCTTGCCCAGCTCACGGGCTCGTGCCGCGCATTCGAGCACGGCTGAGAACTGCGGACGCCCGACCGCGGTCTTCATCCGGGTCGTACACATCGCGCCGGGACCCACGCCGACCTTCACGATGTCGGCACCGGCCGCCACCAGGTCGGTGACGCCGTCGGCGGTGGCGACGTTGCCGGCGACGACCGGGACCTCCGGATCGAGGGCCCGCACGAGGCGGAGGACCTCGAGGGTGCGTTCCTGGTGGCCGTGCGCGGTGTCGATCACGAGGATGTCGATGCCCGCGTCGAGGAGCGCCTTCGCCTTCGTCTCGACGTCGCCGTTGATCCCGATGGCGGCACCCACCCGCAGCCGGCCGGCGGCGTCGAGAGCCGGCTGGTAGAGCGTGGCCCGCAGGGCGCGTTGCCGGGTGAGGATCCCGACGATGCGGCTGTCGGCGTCGACGACCGGGGCCAGCCGGTGACGCCCGTCGTGGAGTTGGTTGAACGCGTCCTCCGCGTCGATGCCCGCCGAGAGCGTGAGGAGTTCGGACGACATGATGCCGCCCAGCTGCGTGAACCGGTCGACACCCTCGCAGTCCGCCTCGGTCACGACACCGATCGCGCGACCGTCGTCGACGACGATGACCGCGCCGTGTCCGCGCTTGGGGAGGAGATTGAGCGCCTCACCGACCGTGCCCGTCGCGGGCATCGTGATCGGGGTGTCGTAGACGGTGTGGCGTTTCTTGATCCAGGCGACCACCTCAGCGACCACCTCGACCGGAATGTCCTGGGGAATGACCGCCAGCCCGCCGCACCGGGCAATGGTCTCGGCCATCCGGCGGCCGGACACCGCCGTCATGTTCGCGGCGACGATGGGGATGGTCGTGCCGCTGCCATCGTACGTGACCAGATCGACATCCAACCGCGAGGACACCGCTGAACGGTTGGGGACGAGGAACACGTCGCTGTAGGTGAGATCCTGCTCCGGAACCCGATCGTGAAGGAAGCGCACGTCGACCCCCTTGCGGGCAACTGGAGAATCGCCTTCTGGCAACTCAGGACACTAGAAGGTTACGGCCCCGAAGCAACCAGCTGCGCCCCCAGATGGACGCCATTACTCAACGCAGTAAGGCGAGTTCGGACAGTCTCAAATGCCATCCTCTCCACCGAATCGCCGTTACCGCCGATCTTTACCGCATTGCTCCGTCGATAGGCGGTTGGCAATCGGGGCCGGCGCGCAACCGCGACGGGGATCAGCTCACCGTCAAGACGGCCTTTCCCCTCAGGCGGCTTCGTCCGCCTCACCGAGCCACGGCGAGAAGCCGTCATCTCGGCCTTCCCAGCGGTCGAGGCCCCGGGCCAGCTCGGAGTCGGTCATGAGAACGTCCGCGAAGACGGTACGCAGGCGTTCGCGATCGTCGTCGATGCCGGTCACGACCAACCGGGTCGAAGGGGGTACGCCGCGCCAGCGGCCGACCGTTCCGATGCTCAGCTGCCCGCCCGCGCAGTCCCAGCAGCACACCGCGCCGGGCCGGGTCGGCAGCCAGAAGCGCCCACGGCTGCGCTGCCGGCCGGCGGCGAGTTCGCCGATCCGCTCGCGGAGCCGGCCAGGGTGGAGCGGCCGCCACGTGGTGAGGTCGAGGGTCCAGACGGCGTCGCTGTCAGTCGCACCGGTCGGCTCCGCGGAGCGGTAGTCGCCGCGTACGCCGGGCCGTGGGACCTCGCCCACCGCACTCAGGGCGGACGCGAAGTCGAACTCGTGCGCGTCGCCGAAGCGCGCCGTGGCGGGCGCGAGGTGGCGGAGCATGGTGGTCTCCCTGCACGCCGCGTCCTGCCAGGAGGCGCCCTGGGTGACCACGACGTCGGCGAACTCCACCTGGTGAGCGAGGACCTCCCCGACCGCGCGCCGGTCGTCAGCGGTGTGCGCCATCCCGCGTTCGGCGAGCAGGTCGTCGCCGAACAGATCGTCCACCAGCGTGGCCAGGTCGACCGCGGCCACGACGCCCGCGAGCGCCACCCGCTCGCTCATGCGGCGGCCGGCCACGACCGCGGACGGCAGTGCCTCGACCACGAGCCCAGGCTCAGCGGCGACCGGCAGCGCGAGGACGATCCGCCCCCAGCGCCCGGTGTCAGCGAGCCGCGCGACCGCGGGAATGACGTCCTCGCGCAGCGCACAGCTCAGACAGGTGTGCTCGAGGCGGACCACCTCGTCCTCGACGACGCCACCGACGTCGTACACGACCCGACGGAGCGCAGGCTCGCTCCCGTGGCCGAGGTCGTGCTGGACGACCACCGAGTTGGGTACGTCGAAGAGCACGGCAGACGCGACGACCTGGCGGAGGACGTCCCCCGATGACGTCACCACCGTGACCGGAAGCCGTTCACCCACCAGGACCTCCCTTGCTCCGTTGGGGTTCCCGCGAAAGCGCGACACAGGTCGATGTACTGAAGCCTGCATCAGACCTTCGACAAAGTCACTGCAACCGTGGTTACAGTTGGCTATGGCGACCGGTGAGTGGGTGCTGCTCAGCTATCGGCTCCCGCGTGAGCCCTCCACGCCGCGCATCACGGTGTGGCGCAAGCTCAAACGGCTCGGCGTGGCGCAGTTGGGCGACGGCCTCGTCGCGCTCCCCGCCGACGCCCGCACGCGCGAGCAGGTCGAGTGGCTCGCCGAGGAGATCAGCCAGGCAGGCGGCGAGGCGGGCATCTGGTTGGCGCACCCCGCCGCATCGGGACAGGAGAAGGCGCTCGCATCGGAGCTGGCTGCTGCCAGGGCGGCCGAATACGCCGCGGTCGCCGCTGAAGCGAGGCGGGTCGCCGCGGCGCCGGAGCGGGAGCGGCAGCGGGTCGGCACGAAGCTCGGCGCCGAGTTACGCCGGATCAGCCAGCGCGACTACTTCCCGCCGCCTGAGCGCGAGTCAGCGCACGCCGCCGTACGCGCCCTGCTCGAGGCGCCGACACCAACCTCCCGCCGCAGGACCGCGCGGGTGTCCCGATGACGCTGGCGCCGCCAGGGCCCAGGCTGCCGTCAGGCCAGCGTGTCGAGCAGGCGGCGGCAGCGGACCGGATCCTCGGTGAGGCCGGCTCCGAGCCCCCAGAGCCAGTAGTCGACGGCCCGGACGATCGTCCACGCCCGCGCCCTTGCGGCGTCGAGGCCGCCGGCGTCGACGAGGGTGGCGAGGAGGGTACGTACGCCCGTCGCGTCCTCCGCCTCGTCCAGGCGCGTCCACATGAGTTCGGGAACGGAGTACTCCGGGTCGCCCGCCACCGCCTTCGGGTCGATCACCAGCCAGGGCGCGCGGCGCGCTGCCAGGACGTTGCCGTAGTGCAGGTCCGCGTGCACCGCCCAGGTCCCGGCGTCGGCGGCCAGGTCGACGGCGAGCCCGACCGCGAGATCGACCCAGCGGGCCGGAAGGGGAGCGCCCAGCGACTCCTGCTGGTGGTGCGCCGAGTCGGCGAACTCGCCGGCGATGTCCACGAGCAGCAGGAGACCGGCCGGCGCGGGCACCGCGAGTTGCCGGATCAGGGCACCCGCGATGCCGGCCGCGGTCAGCAGGGGAAGGTCTCTGAGCGAACGTCCGGAATCGAGTCGTTCGAGCAGTAACCCACCCTCGTCGACGCTCTCCTCGAGCAGGCGGACCGCGCCGCGACCGTTCCACGCCCGCAGGGCGCTGGCTTCGCCGGCGATGTTGTGCTCGGGCCAGCAGAGCTTGAGCACGCAGGCCTCGCCGCCCCGCCGCACCGGCAGGACGAGGTTGACATCGCCGTGGAGTGCGGGGCCCGTGACCTCGAGCCCCCATCGATCACAGAAGCGCTCGGCCAGGCCCGGCAGGGCCTCGACCCACGCACGTCCCGGGCCGCCGTTGCGACCGATCCGAGTTTCCGCGAACACCTGGGGTACGACAATCACCGCGCAGAACCTACCAGCCGGCCTCAGCAGGTCAAACGGGATTCGCTCAGGGGTGCTGACGGCACCACCCCATCCCGGCGGCCACGACGAGCGCGGCGGCACCCACTGTGGCTCGCAGGCCGTGGCGTTCTGAGGTTCTCAGCTGCAGAGCGGTCGCGGGCTAGCCGAACCGCCGGAGGACGCCAAGCGGGTACGCGTTCGTGCGCGGCCGAGGCTCCCTTTGGCGTGCGAGCAGGCTCGAGAACCCTTCCTCTCAAGGGTTCTCGAGCCTGCTGTCTTGTTTGCTTGTCCCGCTTCTCCGTGCCGGTTAGAACGGTGGCGGATCCGGATCGTCTGGTTCGACGGGGTCGGTGAGGCGTGGTGGGGTCACCGTGTATTGCCGGCCGTGTGGGTCGGTGTAGGTGAGGTGTCCTGGGCTGGTTTGTTCGACCTTCCAGTCGCCCTCGGTTTTCACGCGGTGGTGACGTCGGCATAGTGGTGCCACGTTGTTGACCGACGTTTCGCCGCCTTCGGAGTACGGCTTCGTATGGTCGAGGTCGCAGGAGATGGCTGGGCGCCTACAGAGCATCCAGGTGCAGCGTTGGTTGAGTGACTGCACGAACTCTGCCGGAAGTCCGCGGAGGAAGCGTTTCGATATCGGATGCAGGTTCAGCAGCTGCCCCGTCACCGGGTGGGTGATGCCGATGGTGAACATCGCGTCTGGGTTGTCGAGATGGTTGGCGATCAACCGCCGCGCTACTTCGGTGAGCACGGGCCCGAACCCGCCAAGCTCCGCTGGCCGCTCCGCCAACTCGAACAGGGTCGTGATCGGCACGTTCAGCTGAAGTTTCGCCTTGACCGCCGCTTTCCAGGACCGGAACGCCGCCGGAATCTCCCGCTCGGCAAGGTCATCATCCGACGGGATCTCCTCGCGGGACCCGTCGTCGTCGCGGGGCTGCGGCCTGAGCCGGTCAAGCGGATGGGTGTAGGTGGCGGGTTTGCAGTCCTCACACGGGCAGCCCGCAAGGTGCTGGTCATGGTCGCACCCAGTGTGCCGGCACCCATCCTGCTCGGCGGCAGAGTCCTCCTGCGCGCCCTCAGCTTCGGAAGGACTGTTGGTGTTGTTCTGTTCCTCGAGCAGGTCGTCAAAGGATTCTTGACGAGGGCTGGAGTCGTCGCTGTTCTCCCGGTCGCCGTTCTCGCAGTCACAGTCGCAGTCCTCGCCGGCACTCCCAGCATCGGCACTCTCAGCGTCGGCGTTGGTCTGTTCGCGACTGGCGGCGCCTTCGCGGGCTTCTTCCTCGCCGTTGCAGATGATGACGTCGGCTTCGCCGGAGAGGAGGGAGATGGCGATGTCGGC
>NZ_KB892831.1 GCF_000373925.1 Actinopolymorpha alba DSM 45243
CCTGATCGTCCACACTGTGGAGGGGCGACCACAGCCAGCGCCTGCTGGAACGCCGATCCCTCATACCGAGATCAGGGCGCTGGTGGAGAAGCACCTCGGGTCCACCCGACGTGCCGGGCAAGGCACATCGCCGGTGAGGCACCATCGCTTCGAGGACGTGCTGGCCCGCACGCGCTTCGGCGCATCACGTTCAGCATTTCTTCCGGGCGTCCCTGACCTGCTCCGCGACACCGACAGCGTCCTGGCCGGATACTTCTCCTTCTCCTGGGCGGCACCCCACCTGTTCGGTGAGCACGCGGAAGCCTTCGCCGAGGAGACGCGTGCCCTGCTCGCCTCCCAGTCAGCCGACGGCGTGTTCTGGGACTGGCCCGGCGACACCGAGATCGTGTTCGCCCACAAGCCAGCGTGAGTGGCGCAGGCTGAGGGCTCCTCTCTCGTCGGTCGGACAGCTCACCCCTCCCGGGTTCCGGATACGCCGCTTTCGGTGGCTGGCCGACGAGAGAGGAACCCGGCCCGTACACTTCCCGCTCTCGGAGAGGGCCGGGGTTTGGGGTGGAGCCCCAAAGGTTAGGCCGTCTTGCCTGATACCTGCCGCGGCCAGCCTCCAGCGCCAGCCATAACAAGCTCGGCCACGTCCGGGATGAGGGCCGCCCGCAGGGCCGGCCCGGGCGGCTGAGCGGCACGGAGCGCCGCGCCTTGACCTCTAAAAGGTCAATGCAGCAACGAGAGGTCGCGGATCATGTGCTCCGTCGGCTGATGTGCGACACACGTCCGACAGTTGATGTGCGACACCGGTCGTGATCGGCACTCTGGGCCGGAGCGTCTCCGTGGGACGTTCCGGACTCGGGGAGGCCGGGATTGGCACGGGTTGTCTTGTCGGTTGTGGAGCAGCGCGTGGTCACCTCGCTGGCGCTGCTCCACAGCGGCGGGTTGCTGCTGACCTGCCGTTGCCAGATGCCAACACGCGGGGGTGCTCGGCTGTATACGTTATGTACCTAAGCCGACAAGCACAGGAGCAGCGGCGTGGGCAAGCGGGGGAAGTTCGGCAGGATTCGGGATCGGTTCGGGTCCCACCAAGCGCGACGCGTTGCTGGATCTCACGGTCAGCGGTGGCCGGTGCACGGCCGGGCGAAGGCGCCGTCATGACGAGAGCGCACGCGCCCGAGCCGGGTGCGCGCGCGGCGTTCCGGCCGGCCGCTCCGTACCCCCTTCTCATCGGAGGCCAGCCCGTCCCGACGGCCGACAGCTTCGAGGCGGTCGACCCGAGCGCAGGAAGCGTCTGGGCGACGCTCGCGCAAGCGACGAGCGAGCACGTCGAGCAGGCGGTCAAGGCCGCCCGGGACGCCCTCCCGAAATGGCGCGCCACGGGCCCCGCCGAGCGCCAGGCGGTGCTGGACCGCCTGGCCGACCGGATCGAGCAGGACGGCGCCTGGCCGACGCTGCTGGCCACCGAGAACGGCCGCCCCATCAGGGAGGCAGAGGGTGCCGACGTGCCCACCGCGGTCGCGATCTTCCGCTACTACGCCGGCCTGGTGCGCTCGCTCGGCGGGGAGACGCTCACGACGGACGATCCGGATCTCCGGGTCTGGACCGTGCGGCAACCCGTCGGCGTGGTCGCAGCTCTGATCCCGTGGAACTCGCCGCTCATCTCCACCGCGCTCAAGGTCGCGCCCGCGCTCGCCGCCGGCAACACGGTCGTGCTCAAGCCGTCGGAGCTCGCCTCCGCAAGCGTCGTGGAGTTCGGGCTGCGCACCGCGGATCTGCTGCCGCCCGGCGTGCTGAACATCCTCACGGGCTACGGGCCGCGGGCCGGAGCGGCGCTGGTCGCCCATCCGGGGGTCGACAAGATCTCGTTCACCGGCGGCGTGCCCACCGCGCGCTCGATCCTGCACGCCGCTGCCGACCAGATCACGCCGGCGGTGATGGAGCTCGGGGGCAAGAGCGCGTTCGTGATCTGTCCCGACGCCGACCTGGACATCGCCGTTGAAGATGCGCTCATGGGCATCGCCTTCCAGAACGGGCAAGTCTGCTTCGCCGCGTCGCGACTCTTCCTCCACGACGCGATCCGCGACGCGTTCCTCGAGCGGTTCATCGGGATCATGCGCCGGATCCGGATCGGGGACGCCGTCGACCCGAACACGCAGGTCGGTCCACTCGTGTCCGCCGCACACCGGGACCGCGTCCGCGGTCATGTCGAGCGTGCCGTGGACGAGGGCGCCGAGCTGCTGTACGGCGGCGGCACGCCCGACCTTCCCGCCGGGCTGGACGGCTTCTTCTTCGAGCCGGCAGTCCTCGCCGACGAGCGGGGCAGCACCGCGCTGTCGCGCGAGGAGGTGTTCGGTCCGGTGGTCACCGTGCAGTCCTGGAGCGACGAGGCAGACGCGATCACGCGCGCGAATGCCAGCGACTTCGGGCTCGCCGCCGGCGTTTGGACGCGGGACCTCGCCCGCGCCCACCGATTCGGCGCGGAACTGGACGCCGGGACGGTGTGGGTCAACACCTGGTTCGACGTCAGTCCTGGCCAGCCACTCGGAGGCATCAAGCACAGCGGCTACGGGAGGGAGATGTCAGCGGAAACGCTGCTCGAGTACACGACTTCGAAAGCGGTTGCGATGCGTCTTTCGTCCGGGCGCCCGAAGATGTGGGGATGACGAACCCGCGCGCGTCGTTCCCGCCGAGAGTGATCGCGATCTGCTCGTCTGCGCTCCGCTGTTACTGGACGATGCGGATCCGTACATTTGCCGGATGAGTTGGATGGCACCAGAGGTAGAACGGGTGGACGAGCCGTTCACAGGGGATGAGCGTTCGACTCTGGAAGGCTTCCTGGAGTGGAGCAGGCACACGTTGCTCCACAAGTGCGCCGGTCTTACAGCGGAGCAACTGGCGCTGCGGGCGGTCCCGCCGTCCATGCTGTCGCTGCTCGGGCTGATGCGGCACGTCACCGAAGTGGAGCGGACCTGGTTCCGCCAACGATTCGTCGGCCAGGCCGTCCCGGACATCTACAGTCGTCCTGGCAAGCCGGACGCCAGTTTCGAGGACGTGGATCCCCGCCAGGCCGAGGCCACGTACAACCTGCTGGTCAACGAGTGGGAGCTGTGTCGCGACGCGATCCGTGGCAGGACCCTCGACGAGACCTTTGCTCACCCGCGCTTCGGGCCGATGTCCCTGCGCTGGATCCTGTGCCACATGTGTTCGGAGTACACCCGGCACAATGGGCACGCGGACCTGCTCCGCGAGTGCATCGACGGCCGGACCGGTACTTGACAGCGACGCATGGGCAGTTCGGGGGCACGTCAGGGGCACGCTCGAGGCCCATGGCCGGCGCGTGCAGCGACCTGTCAATAGGCCCGCGGACGACCTGGGCGGATACTGGCGGGATGGAAGAGCCCACGTACGAAGAGGTCGTCGCGTTCCTCGCCCAGCACTCCGGCGACACTCCCGGCGACGTGGAGCCCCTCACCGGCGGGGCGTGGTCATCGGCGTGGGGCTACCGGGCGGGCGGGGAAGAGTTGGTGGTCCGCTTCGGTCGTGAACGTTCCTGGTACGAAGCCGACCGGATGGCCATGGCCTTCAGCGGACCGGATCTGCCGGTGCCAGAGGTGAGGGAGGTGGGGACCACACCGACCGGACAGGCCTACGCCATCTCCGTCCGTCATCACGGGCGGTTCCTGGAGGACACGCCGGTTGAGCGCGCCGATGCCGTCGCCCCCACCCTCACACGTCTGCTCGTCGCGCTCTATCGGGTACCCGCATCCCCCGGTACCCCGGTGATGTGGCACCCGGCAGGTGCGCCGGCCCGCAGTTGGCGGGAATTTGTCCTCGACAAGCTGGTGGACGATCCGGGGAATCGGGCGCACGGATGGCGCGCCGCCCTGGACGCCGACCCGAAGCTCGCGGCCCTGTCCACGGCGGTCTGCGACCGGGTGAGGACGCTGATCGCGGCCTGCCCCGAACGCCGCGACCTCATTCACGGTGATCTCCTGCACGGCAACGTGCTGGTGAGCCCGGGCTGTCGCCGGGTTCAGGCGGTGCTTTCCTGGAAGTGTTCGGTACGCGGTGACTTCCTCTACGACGCCGCCTGGTGCAGTGTCTGGGGCCCGGTGTTCTACCCGGGGATCGCCGCCACCGACCCGCTGGCCGGACTGCTCCAGGACCCAGCCCTACGAGCCGACCAGAGCGCGCTCGTCGACGCCGCCGTACGCCACCACTGCTACGAGCTGCAGATCGGCTTCACCCACTTGGGTTGGAGCATATGGACCTGGAAACAGGAACATCTCACCGCCACCGCCGAGCTCCTCGCCGAAATCCTCGAACGCGGTCCCCTGCCCACGACCGGCGCCTGAGCAGACAACCGCCTCCAACACGTGTTGGTCGAGACCGAGCGAAAGCTGTTGCCTCTGCGGCGGCCGATGGGGCACTGTGCGCCAGGTGAAGTCGAGACCGACGTCCGTTCCCCTGTACCTGGTCACTGGCGCCCCGGGAGTCGGAAAGACGACGCTTCTGCCGGATCTCGTCAGGCTCGGCCAGGGCTTGGTGGTGATCGACCAGGACGAACTGCTGGAAGGCGGCGCCATACTCGGGGTACCGATTGCCCATCCAGAGGCGGCGCCGAACTGGCCGGCGTACAACCGGATGTGGGATCGCATCCTCCGCATCGTCCGGCGGGCGGGTCATCCGGTCCTTCTGCTCGGTCCCACGCCATCCCCGGAGGAGTTGGCCACGAACGCGGATCCAGCCGGGCCGGTGCACTGGGCGCTCCTGGACTGCACCGATCAGCTCCGGCGTGCCCGCCTCCAGACGCGAGGTTGGCCTGCGGAGTGGATCGAGGACGCTGTGCTCGATGCCGCTCAAACGCGCGAGTTCTTCCCCACCGTGATCACAACGGACGATGAAGACTCGGAAGCGATCGCCCGACGAGTTCTCGGATGGGTGGCGACAGTTAGCGGCACGCCATTGCCGGAGTAGGGGTTCCCGTATCGTCGCGGCGTGATCTCGACTTTCCGCTCGCTGCCTGCCCCTGAGGCCCTCGCCGAAGTAGTTCACAAGGAGTACGCGCTGGATGTCATGGGCTGCGTACTGGTGCGATCTCTCGTCAACGATGTGTACGAGGTGACCACGGGCCAAGGGCGCTACGTACTGAAGGTCTATCGACACGACCACCGGTCCGCAGAGGAGGTGACTTGGGAACTCGAATGCGCGACCCATCTGGCCATGTGCGGGCTTCCGGTCGCTCGAGCGCCGCGACTTGTACCGGTACCGCACCACCATCCGTACTAGGAAACGGTCGGGCCATTAACAGGCCATTAAGCGAGGACAGCCAGTGGTACTCCAGGCCACTCCAGACCCTCGTTCACGCCTGAGATCGGGCCCCGAGCGCCGTATACGTACGTTTCCCAAGCTCCCAGCCTCCGTGCCCTCCTCGTGCCCCAAGCCAGAGATGATCTCGGTCCGCAGCGGTGACCCACGGTCGAGACACGCGGTGTCGGAGGCGGCGGCGATCCGCGCTCGGTGGAGCTTGATCGGGGACAAGAGTCACCGCGCCCCCAGCCAGCCCATCTTGCTCACCGGCGGCGCAGCGCTGCGTCCAGCAGCGCCGGAGGGGCGTCGTTCTTCTCGTGCGCAGCCAGGTCCGTGCCAGGCGCAACGATCTCGTCGATCGCGTCGAGCACATCGGTCGTCAGCACCGTCTCAGCGGCCGCGATCTGCGAGGCGAGGTGGTCGAACGTGCGCGGCCCGATCAGGGCACTGGTTACCCCTGGATGGGCGGTAACGAACCCCAGCGCCAGCTGAACGAGAGTCAGGCCGGCTTCCTCAGCGAGGGCCGCAAGCTTCTCGACGGCGTCCATCCGCGCCTGGTTGGCGTGGTCAGCGAGGTCGAAGCGCTGCGGCATGAACGCCGCACGGTTGGTGGTCACCTCCCGGTCACGGCGCACCGCACCGGAGAGCCATCCCGAAGCCAGTGGACTCCACACCATCACCCCGAGCCCATACTCCTGAGCCACCGGCAGCACGTCACGCTCCACGCCGCGCTGCAGGATCGAATAGCTGGGCTGCTCGGTGACAAACCGCCCCACCCCCGCCTTGGCCGCCGTCCACTGCGCCTGGACCAACCGGTAGGCCGGATAGGTCGAGGTTCCGAAGTGACGGATCTTCCCGGCCCGCTGCAGATCCGACAGCGCCGCAAGGGTCTCCTCATCGCTCGTGGCCGGATCCCAGCGGTGGATCTGGAACAGGTCGACGTAGTCGACCCCCAGCCTGCGCAGACTCGCGTCCAGTGCCGTGGTGAGCCAGCGCCGCGACGCGCCCTTCTGCCCGACCCCATCGCCCATCGGAAGCCCGGCCTTGGTCGCTAGCACGACCTCGTCGCGGCGGCCGACGAGGGCTTTACCGAGCAGCTCCTCGGACTCCCCGCCGCTGTAGACGTCGGCGGTATCGACGACATTGATCCCGGCATCCAGCGCGGTGCCGACGAGGGCGTCGACCTCAGCCTGCGTCGTGCCGCCCATCTTCCCGAAGTTCATCGCGCCCAAGGCCAGGCTGCTCGCCTGGATGCCGGTGTGCCCGAGTGTGCGGTACTGCATGAGCGTTCTCCTGTCGTGAGGGTGGTGTGGTGCAGCGCCGGTCTGGCAAGATTGAAACGGAACACTGCTCCACTAACAATACGGAGCGTGGTTCCGTTTAGCAAGGAGGAGCCCTGCCATGCCCCACACCACCGAGTCCGACCGCATCGAGGCCGTGACTCCGGCCCGTACGCGGCGGTCCGACGCCCGCCGCAACGAGCAGGCCCTGCTCGAGGCCGCGGCGCGGGTGTTCGCGGATTCGGGCATTGACGCCCCGGTACGGCTCATCGCCTCCGAGGCCGGGATGGGGATGGGAACCATCTACCGCCACTTCCCGTCACGTGCCGAGCTCATCGCCGCCGTCTATCGCCACCAGGTCGACGCTTGTGTCGACCTCGGCGAGACGCTGCTCCAGGACGGTTCACAGCCGTTCACGGCACTCCGCGAGTGGATCGACGCCTTCGTTGACTTCCTTGCAACCAAGCACGGGCTCGCAACCGTCCGCACCCAAGACGAGTCGAGCAGCAGTCTGCACGACTACTTCCTCGACCGCCTCGTGCCGATCTGCGACCGCCTCCTCGCAGCCGCGCGCGGAAACGGAGAGATCACCGCCGAGATCACCGGCTACGAGCTCATGCGCGGCATCGGCAACCTCTGCCTTTTCGCAGGAGACGATGGCCGCTACGACGCACGCAAGCTCACCCACCTGCTCCTGGCCGGCACCCGATAGCAGAAACCCGCGGACCCAGACTCGGGGCGCGAGCGACGCATTCAAGCACGCAGTGCAGCACCTGCCGGCTAAGCGGTGTCGAACGAAGCCAACATTCAATCGGCCGTTCTCCCAGGTGATGTCGAGCGAGATCGGGAACCGGTGTCGACGGAGATCTACAGAATCAGCCAGTAGATCGGATGCGTTCACGCCGCAACCGAATCGAATACCCCGACGTCAACATCCCACCAGTCACCCAACAAGAGGTCGCGGAAACCCTGCCCAAGGTCGATGCCATACCCGACACCGCCGCGAAGGTGATCGATGCAATGCCCGTATGGAATTGACCGCCACGATCGCCCCACTTAAGATCACCCGACAGCCCTCGCCGCAGGCTGCTGCAGGGCGTACTGGCCACTTCCAAACGAAGCCTCCACAATCCACCGCGATGCATCGCAATAGACCTGCGGAGACGTGAAGCCAGCGAAGGGACTTGAACCCCTAACGCCCGATTACAAGCAGGTCGATGACGTGTCGTCACAGTCCATGCTCGTCCAGTTCGCGCGGAGAACTCCGCCGCGAGGAGCTTGTATGGGTCGTAGTCGTCCATGATCGTCCAGGCCGCGTGTTAGCAGTCGCGTTAGCAAGGAGCGACGCATTACGAGTGGGTTTTCCGTGCGCAGGTCACCGCTCGACTCCGGCGTCTCTAACCGTGGACTGCTCCTTGTAGATGTGGGCATCGAGGGCTCGTGAGGATCGTTCGGGGGCACCTCGGGATGCTCACCAGCTCCCACCGGTGATGACCTCTCTATGTGCCTTGTCAGCCGTCCGGACCATGCGAAGGCCAGACAGCTTCCGGAAGGCACTTCGCTGTCGCCGGGTGTACCCCTGGATATGTTCGACGACGCGTTCCCTGACAATCGACATGTCGCCTGTGGTCAGGGAACTGACCGACTTCCCTCGTTCACTGGCCACCTCCCAGAACTCGTGGTAGCCGTGGGGTGTGGAGTATCTGGTTGGCACTGTCTTTGCCTCGGCGTCGCAGCTCATGGTCGAGGTCGTAGCGGGAGGACAGACGCAGCACTTCTTCGAACAGTCCGCGCTCCACTTTCTGGTCGAAGGTCCGCGCGACTCGGGCGTCCAGTTCGCGGGCTGGTCGGTCTAGGCCAAGGACTACAGTCCGCACACCCTTTAGAGGTGCCGCTGGCTCGTGTCGCTGAGACGTTGTAGCGCTCATGAGCCCTACCAATGCGTTGATCACGGCGCCGTATTTGTTCGGGTGAACGCGGGCCGCGACACTACGGTCAAGGCGGCGCAGCGTCTGGTAAGCGTCGTCTGCCATGGCGCGCGGGGTGAGCAGTGCTGGGTGGGCGGACGCCTCCCCATCATCGTCGGCGGCACAGCCGTATACGGGGCGGTGCGCGCCGCTTGCGGCGCGCCTTGATCTATGAAAGCTCAATACAGCAGAGCAGCGTCTTGCGACCGGTCCATCAGATGATGAACAAGCTGTCCCACCCGCCGATCCGGCGGATCGCCTCCAGGGGATACGGGGTCTGCCTGCTCTCAAGACAGAACTCGCGGTAGTAGTCCGTCATCACTGCGGCCACCGGGGCGTGGCGGATAAGGATCGCCGCGACCTGCGACGGAATCCCCGTCGGAGGTTCCCCACGGGCGCAGGCGTGCACGAACGCGCTGCGCTCGTCCCCCTCGTACCCGTACAGGGCGGTGACGAGCCACTGCACCAGGTGGGTGACGGTGTAGCAGCGGTCATAGGTCTGGTGTTCGGCGAAGAAGTCCGCCTCCTCCTTCGACAGGTCGAACCGGGAGGACATCGCGAGGCCGTAGTCCGTGAAGAACAGACGCTTGCCGTCGGTGAGGATGTTCTGGAAATGGCCATCGAAATGCAGGAGCCCGCGGGCGTTCATGAAAGACGTCCCGGCCTCAAGTTCCCTCGCCACCATGGTGCATGCCTGGTCGACCGTCTCATCGTCGGCTTTGACCTGAACGTCAAGCCAGTCGTGCAGGTTCTGTGGGATGTACTCCAGGAACAGCGCGACGCTCGCCGAGGCATCCCGCAGGGCCTCGATTCGGTCGCGCACCTGCGGCCCGCCTCCCCAGTAGGCGACAACCTTCTCCACGTCGGCCAGTTCCTCGGGCAACGCCTGCCCGGGGTGCGGCAGCACCCGCCAGTGGTACATCAATGGAAAGCCCTCATGGTCCTGTGCGAGCATCCAGTTCGTCGTCATGGTGTGCACGGCCAGCTCCCGCCAAGCCCCCCATCCCGGCCCTCCGGGGACCCGGAGGCCGGGATGGCAGAAGGCAGGTAGCCCGAAGAGGTTCGCCGTGGACCGGACGTTCTCCGGCTGCCTTTCCAGATCGGTCAACGGCAGCCGCTTAACGAATACTGGGGTCCCGCCGACCTCCAGCAAAGCTGAGGTCCCGCCGATGCCAGAACCCATTGGCGCAGCCGTATCCACAAGGTCGCGCAGTTCGCGATCACTGCACAGCGCCAGCGATGTGGAGACGGCACTGTAGACCGCCAAACGCGCACCACGCGACGCGTCGAAGCCCTCGACGGCTATCTCCACCAGGGCACCAACCTCTCTGAAATACCCGGGACGTGCAAAGAGCGCGCACACTACCGGAGCCGACCGCTAAGCCGGGTCAGGCAAGGCGTTGTCCGTCGTGGCTGCGGATGGCTGGCCGGGGCTCGTCTGATGGGAGGGCGTCGAGCAGGCGGATGGCGTACGCCTCGCTCATGCGGTCCCGGATCTGGTCTGGTGTGAGCCAGGTGACGCGGTCGGTCTCGACGCTGGTCTGCTCGGTTCCGCCGGTGAGATGGCAGCGGAAGACGAGGGCGACGATTCCGCGGTTCATGTTCTTGTAGACGCCGGTGAGTGCGTCGGGCTCGACCCGGAGTCCGGTTTCCTCTTCGACCTCTCGGCGTAGACCGTCGTGGATGGACTCACCGAGTTCGAGGACGCCGCCAGGTGGTTCCCAGTGGCCGTTGTCGCGACGTCGGATGGCCAGGACCCGTCCTTGTGGGTCAAGGACGGCGGCCGCGACGCTGACGGAGTGAAGCGCTGGGGACATGGGAACTCCTCGGGACAACCCGGTGCAGTTGGTGGACAGGGACACCGAGCTTCCGGTGTGGACCTATGACGTGCTGGAGCGGACCCGAACGCGAAGGGGAAGAACGCGGCGATCGGAACCGGCCGCACTTTTGGGCTCCTGTTAGCAATCCGCCGTTCTTACACGAACGAAGCCCAGGCCAGATGTTCTCGACCCGGGCTTTCGTGTTGAGCCACCGAGGGGACTTGAACCCCTAACCGCCCGATTTGGGATCGGAGGGTTGTCTTAGCTTGCGATATCTGGCGATCATCAACGCTGCTTGGCGAATCGTCGGCGTGGTCGTGCTCGTTGTTTGCCGTCGATCGGGGTCGATGCGCGTCCAAAGGTGGGGGTTAGGTGTGGCGCTGCGCACTTGGGCAAGGTCACGCCGTCGCGGTCAGCGCCCCCCAGTTTCCGCAGGTGAGGCCCCATGTCGGGTGAACCGGCCAGCGGGAGTCAGGCCCAGGACCTACGCATTACGAGGCAGCGCGGAAGAGGTTTGGGTCTGGTTGGGTCGGCTCGTACAAGCGTGGCTGGTGGCCATCGGAGGGCTTGTGGACGGCCTGGTACGAGTGGGAATTGAGACCACAACTGAGACCACGGCCGGCGCATGGCAGCTGCGCCGGAGTCTCGCCGCGCATACGCTCTGCTCGTGGCGACTGATGAGGTGGAGGCGCGGGCGTCGAGGCTGGCGAACCTTCTTGACGAAGCGGTTGGGCTCCTGGAAAAACATGGCGAGAGCCACTGGGCATCCCGGCTCGCGACGTCCAGGGGAAGAATCGCTGCAGGTGACACATACGGCCTCGACCACCTACTTAGCGCGTTCGGTGGCATGGGCAGCCTCAACGACCTGTTGGTGCTTCGCGTCAACGGCCACGAGATCAATGAGGCACAAGAAGGTGCCGTTAACACGCGCCTCG
>NZ_KB892832.1 GCF_000373925.1 Actinopolymorpha alba DSM 45243
GGAATTCTGCGGCGCGGGAGTTCCGTCTCAAAGGGCGTACGCCCCGGCAGTTCGCATGCTGAGAAATCCGGGTTAGGTCCGGCTGAACCCATCGGCAGCCTCGTGATGGCCAGGCCATCCCAGATTGTGAAGACTTTGGGGTTGCTATGACCCCCTGAAGTTTTCACGCTCTTACTGAGGTGCTGCGAATGCGAGGCCAGTTCGGGTTCTCGTTGCACCGAGTCGTCGCCAAGCAAGGCGAATTCAGCGTGCTTCGTGGGGAATAACCGCGCGAGGTGGCGGGCGTCTCGAATGGCGTACACCCGGTTGTATCGGATAGTGAGAAGCCGGGCTTCTGTCTCACATTGTGTACACCCTTTGGCAGACCTCACGCGGCAATTCCCCACCCCACTAGGCGAATTTGCCTTGCCTGGTGAGGATATGCCCTGCCTCGCACCGGAGAAGGCGTACACAATGTGAGACAACGCCTGCCTTGTCTCACATCGCGGGCAGACCTGAAGGTGTCGCGGCGTAAATCGCATCCCAGTTCGTCCACCTCTGAACGCCGGGACTCAAGCGTCAGGATGCGGCACTGTGCGGTAGAGGTGAACGGATGCGGCGGCGAGCCATGCCCAGATCGCGACGACGACGATCCACAGCAGCAGAACACCGAGCTCCGGGCTGGGCATGAACGCGCCGCCGAAGAACCCGACGATCACCACGATTCCGCTGACCCGTGACCACACCGCCCACGAGGTTTCCCCTCGTCGTTTACACCATCTGGCCACCACGAACGCGGCCGCTGCCAGGAGCAGAAACCCGATCGCGCCGAACGCGAAATGAAGCAGGCCGCTCAGGGATGGCTGACTGGCGGAGGCTCCTGGCGGGAATCCGTCCATCGGGTCCGGCGGGAAGATCGCGCCCGCGACGAGGGAGATCCCGTAGCCGCCGACGAGACCGCCCGCCCAGAAGCTGCCGTTCGAGCGTCGCATCGCGCGAGCGAAACCCAGGGCGGCCGCCAGCGTCATGAGTCCAGCCAAGCCGAGGTTGAGCGCCTGAACCCATCCGTACTCTCCGCGCATGAGCAGGCTGAGCGGGTACCGCGTGATGTCGAATCCGTCGCGAGTGACCGCGAGCACGAGCCCGACTGTGAGGTAGAGGGGGCCGGCCACCACGCCCCAACCAAGAGGAGAACGGGTGACGGCGGCTGCGCTGCCGAAACGCTCGCTCTGCCGTGACGTGCTGGTCATGGACTTGGACCCTTCTACTCGGACCGGAGTCTGGCGCGCAAACTATTGCACTGGCGAGGGCAGTATTACACTCCTCGGTGTAGTTGTACACTGATCAGTACCCGCGAGAGATGCGGCCGCGATAAGGCGAGAGAAGGTGACCCCGTGTCGGCACGGGCGAAACAGCCTGCGTCAACCAGCTATGCGGCACTCGACCCGCGGATCGCACGCTCGCGGGCAGCGATCCTCGCCGCGGCCTCCGAGCACTTCCTGACGAACGGTTATCTCGGGGCGAACGTCGACGACATCGCCGCGGAGGCTCGGGTCTCCAAACGGACGGTCTACAACATCTTCGGCGGTAAGGAGCAGCTGTTCCGGGAGATCCTGGCCGAGGCCTTCGCCGTCGCCGAGCGGTTCTCGACCGAGATCGCGTCCACGCTGGCGGACACCGACGATGTCGCGGCCGAGCTGAGGGCTGTCGCCGTCACTCTGGTCCGTACTGTCCTGAGCGGGAGAGTGGTGCGGCTGCGGCGGCTACTCATCGGCGAGGCCGAGCGGTTCCCCGAGCTGGCGAGGGATTACTACGCACGAGCACCAGACCGCGTGATGGACGCGCTTGCCGAGGGGATGGAGCAACTCGGTAGGCGTGGTTTGCTGGCTGTCGACGACCCGCGGCTGGCCTCGGAGCACCTTGCCTTTCTGATCCTGGGCGCCCCGCTCGACCGTGCGCTCTTCACGGCAAGCGACGAGGAGCCGCAGTTCGACGAGACCGAACGCCGGGCGCTCGAAGGCGTCGACGTATTCCTGAGGGCGTACGGCCCTGGCCGATGACCGACCGCCAGGGGTGACCTAGGCCCTGAGACGGTGTGACGGACAGCTGGGCGAAGGACAGCGTGGCGCGACCAACCTCTGGTCGCGCCACGCATTTCTGCCACGTACGGCTACGCGCACGGCACGAACCTGTCTAACGTGAAGATCACGCAGGACAGATCGTTCACGACGAAGTGACGGTGACGTGACGAAAGCCGGGCTCGGGGGTCCCGCTTCCTCCAGCCGCGGGCAACCCGACGAAAGGCAAGCCGGTGGATCTGGACCCCGTGCACCTGAGCGCCGACGTACCCGAGAACCACCGCTTCCCTACGGTCGACGAGCTCACCGCCCGCTTCGAGCGGCTCGCCCAGGAGTACTCAGACCTCGCGACGCTCCACCGCATCGGCACCTCCCGGCTCGGTGAACCCCTGCGGTGCCTCACCATCGGCACTGGCGCGACCGACGCGGTGGTGTTCGCCGGTGTCCACCCGAACGAGCCCGTCGGCAGTGTCACCGCCGAGCACCTCGCGAGCGTCCTGTGCCGGGACGACGCCCTGCGCAACCGGCTCGGCCTGCGGTGGCACATCGTTCCCTGTATCGATCCTGACGGGGCACGGCTCAACGAACGTTGGTTCGGCGGCCCCTTCACCCGGAGCAGCTACGGGCGGCACTTCTACCGACCGGCCCCGAACGAGCAGGTCGAGTGGACGTTCCCGTTCGCCTACAAGAAGGCCTACTCCGACCGTGTGCTCCCCGAGACCCTCGCGCTGATGCGCCTGATCGACGACACCCGCCCGGTCTTCATGTGTTCGCTCCACAACGGCGAGCACGGCGGCGTCTACTACTACCTGTCCAGGCCGGCCGCTCCGCTCTATCCCCGCCTGCACGCCGTGCCCGCGGCGCTCGGGCTTCCGTTGTACGCCAACAAACCAGAGACTCCCTACACCGTGGAGCTGGCCGCGGGCATTTACGAGGCGCTCCGCAACGAGGACGCGTACGACTTCCTCGAAGGCCTCGGCCTCGACCCGCTCCAGCGGGCGTACGGCGGTCCGAGCTGGTCGTACGCCGAGCGCTGGGGCACCCTCACCCTCGTCAGTGAGGTGCCGTACTGGGCGCACCCCGACGCGGCAAGCCAGGAGCCGATCGAGGAGGGGTACGCCGACCTGCTGCGCGCCCGGGTCGACAAGCTGGCCGACACAGCGCAGGTCCTCACCGGGGTCCTGGACGCGGCGGGCTCCGATCTCACCATCGACTCGCCGTACCTGCGGGCGGTCCGTGCGTTCGTTCCCTCCATCGCCAAGACCGCCGAGCAGGAGCTGAAACGCGCGGGCCAGGTCGAGGGCAAGCGCCCCGCAACCCGCGGCGAACGCTTCAACTGTCTCGACAGCGTCCACATGTTCCGGCTGCGCAACGGCGGCATGCTCCTGCAGGCACTCGACAGTGAGCTCGCGGCCGGCAACGTCTCCCCCGCGATCCGCGGCCAGCACCGGATGCTGTCAGAGGTCTACGCCTGCTGGGCCGAAGCGGCCGAGCAGGACACGGCCGAGGAGCCGATCCCCATCCGGTCGCTGGTGCGGGTTCAGTACGGCGCCATCCTGGTCACGGCGGCCTACGCGGTGGGGGCGAACGGCGGCGTCCGGCCCGGTGGTGCGCGGTGATGCCGCGGATGGAGCGTGCGTGCGAACCTTTCGTACCAGCGTGACAGAACGCCGGCGGACGGAGGAGTACGCATGCTGGAGGCCACCGGGGTAGGGCCGGACGAGGAACGCGTCTATCGCCTGCTCGTCGCGACGCTCGTCGCCGAACCGGCGGCCATCGCCGACCGGCTCGGCTCTGAGATGGGCGCGGTGCTCGGCATCCTGGAATCCCTACGTGCGAAGGGTCTGGTGAGCAGGGTCGCGGGCGCGCCGCCGCGGTACGCCGCGACGCCGCCCGACGTCGGCTTCGGCCCGCTGCTCCTGCGCGGCCAGGAGGCGCTGGAGTGGGCGCGCCGGGAGGTCGCCCAGCTCACCGACGACTATCGCGCCAGCGCCCGCCGCCGGGACGCGGCCCAACTCGTCGAGGTCATCACCGGCGCCGCCGCGATCCGCCAGCAACTCGCGAACCTCCAGCGCAGCGCCCGCGAGGAGATCGTGTGGTTCTGCAAGGCGGGTCACGTGGCGATGCCCTCGGAGGAGAACACCGAGGAGTTCGAGATGCTCGACAAGGGGGTGCGCTACCGCGTCCTCTACGAACGCGCCCTCCTCGAGCAACCCGGGATGATCGAGAACGTCGCCGCCGGCATCCGGCACGGCGAGGTCGCCCGAGCCACCTCGACGCTGCCGGTCCGCCTGGCGGTGGCTGACGGCTCGCTCGCGTTGTGCCCGCTCGTCCCCGGCGCCGACGGGGTGGGCGAGCCCACCGCGGCGCTGGTCCGCGAGAGCAGCCTCCTCGCCGCGCTGCTCGCGTTGTTCGAGAGCTACTGGGACCGCGCGTCGCCGCTGCGGCTCGCCGATCCGGTCAGCGGCGAGGAGCCGGCACTGAGTGAGGCCGGGGGCGGGCCGGCCCCGAGCGTGCTCGCCGACGACGAGAAGTACCTGCTGTCCCTGCTCGTCGCCGGCGTCGCGGACAAGGCGATCGCCACCCAACTCGGGCTGAGCCAGCGGACCGTGCAACGGCGGATCCACGACCTCATGCGGCGGGCGAACGCCGACACCCGCATGCAGCTGGCCTGGCAGGTCGCCCGGCTCGGCTGGCTCGACGGGTGAGGTGATCATGACCGTGATCATGAAGGTTTTCGGGACTCATAGCCCTTTCTGCCTTCACGACCACGATCATGATCACCGGGGAGTGCGGGCTATTTCAGGCCGTACGCACGGAGCACGGTCTGGGTCACGGAGTTGCCGGCCGCGTCCTCAGCCCGGACCCGCAGCGAGACGTACCCGTTGGTGCGGCTGAGTGCCGGGTGCTTCACCACCGCGCCGTACCTTCCGCCGCCCTTGCTGGTCACCGCCTCCACCGTGGACCAGCTCGCGCCATCGTCGTAGGACACCCACGCCGCCATCCGGGTGACGGACGGTCCGCGCAGCCCGTCCTGGTGCCGAGCGGTCAGGTCGATCGGCAGTGCGCGACCCGAGGCGGCCTTGTTGGTCAGGTCGGTCGGCACGCCGTAGTCCAGCTGGAGCAGCGGCAGCAGCGGCTGGGCGCCGCTGGCGGGCCGACTCGACCCGAACGCCCACGACGTGTCGGTCCGGGTCGAGAACGCCCAGTCCGCACTGGTCCGGCTGATGGTCAAGTCGAGGCGGTAGTCGCCGCTCGCGCCGCCCGCCGGGAAATCACCCCAGGCGAAGGCGTCCTCGGCCAGCAACTCGCCGTTCCGGTAGAGCTTCGCGGACCCCTCGTCCGGGAGCGAGCCGAGGTCGCCCTCCGCGTAGCCGTAGTGCCCCGCGCCACTGTCGGCGAACTCCGGGATCCGGATCCGCAAGGTGTCGCCGGTGCGGTACGACGTGAGTCCCTCGACGCCGCGCGGGATCGCCGGACGTACGACCGGTGCGTACCACTGCTCGTTCAGCTTCTGCCCGGCCTTGTATCGCTGCGGCGCCTGGGTCATGCCGCCAGGCAGCGGGTTCATGTTGTCCCAGCTGTAGTAGTGCTTGACCCGGTGCTGCCACCACGTGCCGTCCGCGCTGACGACCTCCTCGCGGGTGAGCGGCGTCTTCACGACGCGTTGGTACTGGTTGATCGCCGTGTCCTGCCAGGGCCGCCAGCCGAACCGCTGCTCCTTCGACCACGACTCACCACCCGGCTCGTGATACTGCGTGCTGATCGTCGCGGAGTTGCGGTCGCTCACCGTGTGGACGATCTGGTTGGGCACCTGGCCGCGGGAGACCTGCATGACGTCGTAGAGGTACGGACTGACGGGTACGCCGGTGAGCTCCACGGTGACCTTGCCCCGCGCCACCAACGCCCGCAGGTCCGCGCCCCGCTCATGGGTCATGAGGGCACCGATCGCCGGCAGCCGCTCGCCTTCGGCGAGGTTCAGCTTCGACCAGGCGTAGGCGTCCTCGGGCACGATGATGGCCGCCATCTTCGCACCGGCGGCAGCCGCGTCCACCACCCGCTGGTCGTAGTCCCAGTCCTCTGAGGAGACGAGGGCGATCTTTCCGCGTACGTCCAGGCCGGCGTAGTCCTTGGGCTGGCCGGCCCCGACGTCGACCACGGGCAGGCTCGTGGTGCCGTCCAGAGCCTGGGAGGCGCGGAGGTAGAAGAACTCCAGCGACGGGCCACCCTTCGGGGTGACCACCCGCCCGGTCAACGGCGGCGCGATCATCGACCACCGCGTCCCGAACTCGTACGCCGATTCGGCCAGCCGCTCCGTCGGCGTGGCGTAGACCCGGCGGGTCGTGTCGAACTGCATCGTGTAGTGGCTGATCCCACGGGCTCCGAACTCCCGGTGGGAGTAGAAACTCAGGATGCCGTCCTGCACCGCTGGCTTCGGGGTCTTGATGACGACCGGCTTGGCCGTGCGCGCGTCCACAGTGACAGTCATGTCGCTCGTGACCTCGACCTTGGGGTCGTCGATCACGAACGTCTCCTCGTCAGGTCCCCGCCGCTGGCTGATCATCGCGTGGAGGAAGTACGTGCCTTCCGCGACCTCGTAGGTGCGCGTGCGGCCTTCGACCAGGTAGCCGAGGACGTCGAAGCGGGAGTCCTCGCCGTAGAACGTCAGCGGATTCACGAATGCCGGCCCGCCGTCAGGCCCGACGCCGGTGAACGTCACCCGGTGCCGCGGCGCCTCCTTCATCAGGCCGAGCGAGGTGTGAACGACGATCCCGCCGTCGGCCGTCGCGGCGAGATAGCCGCCGGACCGGCCGCGCGGGACCTTCACCGGGTCGACGGTGATCGGCACGGTCACGGTCGCACCGGGTGCCACCACCACGCTCGACTGGCCGAGTCGCACCGCGTCAGCCGCGAGCGGGTTGCCGTCCTGGCCGCGCAGCGCGAGGTCGAGAGCGAGCGTCACGGGCTTCGTGGTGGTGTTGGTGTACGTCACGTCCTTGCGGACCTCGCCGGCATCGGACTTGTCGGCGTACATCCCGAGGTCGAGTGTGCCGGTGCCGTGGACGCTCTGCGTCACCGCGCGCGCCACGTCGACCCGCCCGCCGCCCTGCTCGAACACCGTCAAGCCGTCCTTGCGTACCGCCGTACTGGCCAGGGCGTCCTTGAGCTGGCCCGCCTTCCAGTCGGGGTGGCGCTGGGCGAGGATCGCGGCGGCTCCGGCCACGTGCGGCGCCGCCATCGACGTACCAGACGCGGCGGTGTAGTGCGCATCGACCGGTGTGCCCATGCTGGTTCCGGTCGCCCGCGCGGCGACGATACCGACACCGGGTGCGGTGATGTCGGGCTTGACCGCGAAGTCGTCGAGCCGCGGACCACGACTGGAGAACGGCGCCAGGGACTCGTCCCGGTTGACCGCCCCGACGGTCAGGGCGTCGGCGGCAGCGCCTGGGGTGCCGACGGTGAACTCACCCGACTCCCCGTTGTTGCCCGCCGAGACGACGAACAACGTGCCGGTCTCTTCGGTGAGGGCGTTCAGGCCCTGGCTCATGGGATCGGTGCCGTCCGTGGGCCCGCCGCCGAGGCTCATGTTGACGACCTTCGCCCCTGAGGTGGCGGCCCATTCCATGCCGTCGAGGATCCAGGACTCCAGACCGAAGCCGTCGTCCCCGAGCACCTTGCCCACCAGGACCTTCGCACCCGGTGCGACGCCCTTGCGGGTGCCGCCCGCCGCAGCACCCGTGCCCGCGACGGTCGCCGCGACATGGGTGCCGTGGCCGAACTTGTCATCCGTGGTGGGGCTGTCGCTGAAGTTCTTGCTCTGTGCCACCACGCCGGCAAGGTCGGGATGCGTGGTGTCGATGCCGGTGTCGAGGACCGCGACCGTCACGCCCGTGCCGTTGAACCCCGCGTCCCAGGCCGTCGGCGCACCGATCTGCGGGACGCTCCGGTCAAGGTTGGCCCGCACCTTACGGTCGAGCCAGATGCGCTCGATCCCGCCCGCGAGCTTCGGCGCCGCCGTGGACCGAGCGGTCAGCTTGTCATCGTCCACGGACTCCCAGAAGCGTTCGGCGGCCTTCTTGTCAGCCGCGACCGCGCGGGCGTTGATGCTTTCCAGGACCGGTCCCGAGGCGGAGGTAGCCGCGACGCTCGCCGCCTTCACCTCCGCGACGTCAACGCTGTCGCGGTAGGCGAGGATCAGCGGGAGGGTGGATCGGCTCTCGTCGTCGTACCCCTGGTCGATCAACTCGGTGACGTTGAACAGATCCGCGTCGATCAGCTTCGCGTCGAGGTAGGGAACGACGTCTGTAGGAAAGACGTGCAGGTCGTCGTCGACCTCCAGCTGCTGGAAGCTGATCCTGTCACGGTCGGGGCCCGGCTCGATCGTCGCGGCCTGCCGGCCGTCCGGCAGCCGCTCGACCCGGATCGTGTCGCCGGTGATCAGCGTGACGGTCCAGCTCCGCCCACCCGCCACCTCGGTCGTCTTCTGTGCGCTGGCAGGGCTTCCTGGAACGGCGAGCACCGCCGTACCCACCAGCACCGAGGCCGCGCCAAGGGCGGCCAGCCGGGCTCTTCTCCGCATCCGCAGTCCCTCTCTGAACGTCGTGGTGGGGTGGGCCCGGACGGGCGAAGCCCGAGCGGGGCCGGAACCACACCGTGCCAAGGGCAGGTTGCGGTTTCCTGCACCCAGGCGTCACTACGTCCAGCTGCCGCAGTTGTGACATGTCGCCTGTGCGACAGGCGTGATTAACCGACAGTTGGCAGGCGATCGCCGCGCGCAGCCGCGGCGATGTCGCCGGTCGCTCCGGCGCGCACGGCCCGGCCGCCAAGCACGATGACGTACAGAACGAACCCCACCTCGGCAACCACGCCGATGCCCACCCGCGCCCAGGTCGGGAGTCCGGACGGTGTCACGAACGCCTCGATCACGCCGGACACCAGCAGCATCATCGCGAGCCCGAGCGCCATCCCGATCGTTTCCCGACCGGTCTCCGAAAGCGCCTGGAGGCGGGTACGCGGGCCAGGACTCACCACCGTCCAGCCCAGCCGCAAGCCAGCCCCGGCCGCGACCAGCACCGCCGTGATCTCGAGGAGTCCGTGCGGGGTGATGAGGCCGAAGAACACGTCAGCCCGACCGTTGTCCCACATCAGACCGCCGGAGATGCCGACGTTGACGGCGTTCTGCCACAGCATGACGATCACGGGTACGCCGAGGAGCACGCCGCCGGCAAGCGATCCGGCGGCGATCCACGCGTTGTTGGTCCAGACCCCGAACGCGAACTCCGCCGCCGGCGCCGAGCTGTAGTAGTCGGCGAAGTCGTGGTCGACCAGTTGCTGAACGGCCTGCGGTGGGAGAATGGCGGACTGAACCTCGGGGTGGGTCGCGACCCACCAACCGACCGTCCAGCTGACCACGAGGAACGCCGCCGCCGTGGGCAGCCACCATGCCGCACTCCGGTGGAGGGCGGCCGGGAACGTCACCGTGAAGAACCTCGCGACGTCCCGCCAGGCCGGCGTGTGCGCGCCCGTCACCGCGCTGCGTGCCTGAGCTACCAGGGTCGAGAGGCGCTCGACCAGCACGGCGTCAGGGGCACTCGAGCGTACGACGGACAGGTGGGTGGCGACCCGTTGGTAGAGCGTGAGAAGCTCGTCGGCCTCCTCACCGGTGAGGCGTCCGCGTCGCGAGAGCAGGACCTCAAGGCGATTCCAGTGCGCCCGATGAGCGGCGACGTACGCGTCGAGGTCCACGCTGGCACACTAATGGAGCCCGAAGCTGAACGCCGGACCGGGAGGACCCGCGGTGAGCGATCTCGTCACAGGTGAGGCCGTCGTCCTCGAGTTACGGTTGGCCCGTCCGGCGACCCGGGCGCTCGCGTTCTTCATCGACATCCTCCTGCAGCTCGTCTGCTTCGGGATCCTGATGATCCTCGTCGCGCTCGTCACCGGCGACGGCGCCAGCGGTTCCCTCATCGGGGGCCTCGTCATCGCCTGCCTGGTGCTCACGTTCGTCGGCTACAACACGACGATCGAGACGCTGACCCGGGGCAAGAGCATCGGTAAGTACGCCATGGGGCTGCGCGTGGTCCGCGACGACGGCGGACCGGTCGGGTTCCGCCAGGCGCTGGTGCGTGCACTCTGTGGGGTGTTCGTCGACTTCTTCCTCACCTCGGGCTGCGTGGGGTTCTTCACCGCGATGCTCTCGCCCCGGGGGAAGCGGGTCGGTGACATCCTCGCCGGCACCGTCGTCCTCCGAGAGCGGGCACCGAAGGCCGCCGACCCGATCCCCGACGTACCCCCCGCCCTGCTCCCCTGGGCCTCGCGGGCGGAGATGTCCCGGCTGCCGGACGACCTTGCGCTGTCGGTCCGGTCGTACCTCAGCCGCTACCACGAGCTCTCCCCCGAGGCACGCACGGCGCTGGGCAACCAGCTCGCGGGCGCCGTCGTGACGTACGTCTCCCCGCCACCGCCGGCCGGCGTTCCCGCGTGGGCCTACCTCGCCGCCGTCCTCGGCGAACGCCGGAAGAGGGCGTTCGCCCAGCTACACCAGACCGCCCCGGCGGGGCAGTGGTCCGGCGGGGGTTCAATGCAGGCATCCGGCGACGTCCGGGCGCAGGGGCTTGGGCAGGGGGTTGGGCAGGGGCTCGGACCGGGGGCGGGGCAGGGGCTCGGACCGGGGGCGGGGCAGGGGTTTGGGATGGGTTCGGGGAGCGCGTCCACTCATGCGCATTCACCGCTCGAATCAGCTTCGCAGGCGGCCGACCCCACACCTCACTCGGACGCTCCGACGGAGCCAGCGCCTCCGCAGTCATCTCCTCCGCAGTCCTCCCCTCCGCCGTCCTCGGGTGGTTTCGCGCCGCCTCGCTGAGCTGGGCCAGTTGTGTCGTCTGCGCGGTGATCTACGTCGAGACCGCTCTTCCATCTACACCGCAGCCGCAGAATCCCTTGCAAATAAGGGTTCTTGCGGTCGCCACTAATTGCGGGAGCGATCTTGGCGGAGTAAGATCGAACATATGAGCGACGGCGATGGTGTGCGGATCTCACCGCTCCCGCCCGGGTTTGGCGACATGCTTCCCGGTCCGGAGTTGGCGGTGGCGTTCGCGGGCGTCGATCGGTCGGCGTGTAAATGGGTTCGAGCTTGGCGTGTTGCTTCAGGCCGCGCGGAAGATCGCCTGTTGGGGCGAGTCTTTGAGTCTTGCTGTGACTGCTGTGTTGGCGCACTGCCCGCCCTGCTTCAAGGA
>NZ_KB892833.1 GCF_000373925.1 Actinopolymorpha alba DSM 45243
ACTTCGCCGCATCCTGCGCAGGCGCCCCGCTCGCCGTGGTGAAGGAGCACATCGAGAACCAGAAGCATCCCGACCGAGGCAGACAGCGCAGACCCGTGCGTCCGTGCAAGTCACCCCGGCTTTAAGAAGCGACTCCACCCCGGGCCTGAAGGCCCGGGGTTCCTCGCTAGATCCTACTGAACAGCGCCATCGGAGCCGTGGGCACGTCGATGAACGGGACTAAGGCCGTCAGCAGCCTTGCCGTCTTCGACACCAACGCAGAACACCTGCGGACACTCACGATCTGCACAGCCCTTACCTCGGTGCGTGTCCTCAACCCGGTAGTCGCGGCAGGCTCGTTGTCACTTACAGTACGCTTCGGGAAGTGTCCGAAGGGACGCTCCAAGCCACTCTCGCAACGGGTCATTTCCGAAAAGTAGCCACCAGCAGCCGGGGTGGGCACGCGCAGGTGCCGCGCCGCCGTCGTCATCCTTGAGGATTGCATGGCTAAGCAGAACTTCGAAGGACCCACCCGTCTCATTGACGCAAGCACCGGCCGGCCCGTCCGGCAGTACACGATGAGCGGCGGGTACTACGTCCGGGCCTCCGCCGCCCGGCACTTTTGGGGTCGCGTCCTCGACGGTGTCGTCTTCCTCGCCGCGTTCGCGGTGCTGTGCGCACTGGTGGTGGTTGCACGGAAGGGCATGGAAAACAACATCGCCACCCTGGAACTGGCATACAACGACGGGTTCTTCTATGCGCTGTTCGCCGTGCTGTGGTTCGTGGGACTCTTCGTGTACGGCATGGTCTGGGGGACGTGGGGACTCCTGGGGGAGCGGGCCGCGCGCATGCGCTCCGTGCGGATCACGGATGGGACCACCTCCGGCGCCTGGATCGGCGGTTGGCGCGCTGTCGCCTGGTCATTCATCCCGCTCTACGTCTTCTTCCTTGTCGGCAGCATGTTTGAGACAACCAACGTCGACCATTCCCCCGGCTACATTCCCCTCGACCTGGAATCCGGCCTGGGGCGCGGAGAACCTCCCGTGGAGGACCCCGCTCTCCTCGCCAAGGAACAGGCCCAAGCGCAAGCCAACACGGAGCTTCCCAAGCTTTACGGAAAGAGCTCCGATGCGCGGCCGTAACTGGCTGGGATAACTGGTCTACGTCGCATCATCATCGAGGATCTTCTGGAGCTGGCTGCTGCCGTGTCTCATCGTCGGCTTCATCTTCGGCACGATCGGGCAGTTCGTGACGCCGGCCAGCTCGAGCGACCATACACCGGACCGGTTCCAAAACCTGCCGGTGTATCTGGTCACCTGCGTGCTGACGGGCCTGGTCCTCTGGTCGCTCACCTTCGGAATAGCGTTCCGCAAGCTTCTCGTGTTCGACGGCGAATGGTCGCCTCCTACGCCCAGGCGCGAACCACCCGGATCTTCCCCTGCGACCAGGTCCATCCCGAATCCATCAAGGTGGTCACGAGCCGCGATGGCTCTTCTCCCGCAGCCCTGCTGGTTGCCAGGGAGGTGTCCCGCCTCGGCGTCACCGGAAAGTATGCGTTGGTCTTCCGGGCCCAGGGACCCCAACAGGACGCTGCAAAGGCTCCGGCGGTGGACGGGCGCTTTTGGACCTTTGAAAGCAACGATGATCCGGCGCCGCTGGTCCGCTCGATCCGGGACGGCATGCTCAACGCACGCATTCCCGGTGCGGAACGAATCACCAAGCAGGCGCTGCCGCCAGCAGTCGTCACGACGAAGACAACTCTTGACTAACCGCTTAAAGGTCAGCTACCTGCCGGTAAGGTTTATCCACCACGTTCACGCTGACCATTAATCAATGCGACAGCCGCCGGGACGGTGACCTCGTACCGCAGCTGCTGAAAGACCCGCGCCACATCCCTGCGCGTCGGGACTTTGGCCGTTCAGTGGAGGATGTGGTCCAAGGCAACGTGGATTGCCTTACCAGGCTGTGGAAACGGCGCTCATCGCTTTGCGACGCGGGCGATGGCACGTGGAATCGGCGTCGTCTTCCTGATTGTCGGCAGCATGTTCGAGGCCACCAACATCGACCATTCCCCCGGCTATGTTCCGCTCGACCACTGCTTCATTAGGTCGCTGATGGTTCTCCTTCTGGCCAAACCTCCCAGCTCGGGCAACTCGTCCCACCGGGGAACCTTCTCTTGAGGAGTCGCTCTATGCACTCAGCAGATCATCGCCTGCTTGCTGAGCGGACCGTGTGCGGTTGGTTCGGGGCCGATCCAGCGTGGATCGGCTGGCTCGCTTGCAGGTTGGTATCGGATGTCGGCGGACAGTCGGATGCAGGCTGACGTGTTGTCGAGACTTGCGTGCAGGGTGTGGATGGGGAAGGTGACGACGTCGCCGGCGGTGAACTCGCCGGTGAGCCATCGCAGTCCGAGTTCGCGCTGCAGCTGGGCCGGATTCTCGGAGATGTAGCCAGTCCATCCAGCGTTTTCGTTCGCGGATTCATCGTCGCTGGCGCAGTAGGTGTCGACGTCTCTGCTGCCGTACTCGCGCCGGATGTTGTCGAGTCGGTGTGACTTTTCGAGGATCATGAGGCCGCCAAGATCGAAGGAGACGTCTCCCAGTGGGATCCATACGGTCATGAGGTGTGGGGTTCCGCGGTTCATGAAGACGCTGTCGCCGTGGGGGAGGGTGCCGGTCCCGGGATAGACCGCGCGGAGCCAGGTGAAGTCGAAGTGCCGAACGTTCTCGCCGAAGAAGTGGGTGTAGAACGCCGGAAGCCGGCCGTCGTAGAGCACCCGCTGCAGCGGTGGGCTTGCCAGGGCAAGGTCGGAGAGGATGCGCGTCGCGGGCCGGGAGCCTGGGATGCCTGCCTCCGGGTCAGTGTCGGCGGCGAGGGCGCCGTCGACCGCGGCGAGTCGGCACAGCACGTCCTGTCGGGCGGCGAGCACCGCGGAGCGGTCGAGCATGCCAGGTAGGTACAAGTAACCGTCCTCGGTGACACGCTGTCGCAGCTCCACCGGATCAACATCGGTGCCCTCGGACCGGCGCAGGGGTCCGAGGGCAGCGGGCGAGGCGTCGAGCGGGGACCCTTGGGCTCTGAGCTCTGGGAAGGTGATCGCGGGCATGTCGTGATCCTGTCCTCCGTGTCGCGTGCCGCTTGCAATAGGAGATGACGCTAGCCACGGGTGGTCCAGTTTGTGTTGTCGAACCTGACCTGGCTCCTTGTGTTTTCTGACCAGAAGGTCGGACGTGCGCGTCATTGGCCAATGGTGGCCCGGAACTTGCGGGGGCTCTTGCCGGTGACCTGCCGGAACCGATGGGAGAAGTGGAACTCGTCGCAGAAGCCGAGGGCGGCAGCGATCTCGCGATCAGTCAGCCGTCCTTGCGTCATCAGTTCGCAGGCGCGTTCGATGGAACGTGCGGCCCGGTACCTGGCTGGAGGGACGCCAGCGAGTCGGCTGAATCGCTTACGAAAACCGTCGTAGGACATGGAGAGCCCGGCCGCGATCTCGTGCAGATCGATCTCCCGCCGGACGTCGGCGTCGAGCAGCGCGCAGGCCCGTGCCAGCCAGTCGCGGTCCTCGGCGGTCCGTCCGCTCTCGACCTCGACCAGTGCCTCCGCGAGCACGGCGGCCAGCCTCGACACGTCGCGGAGCGTCGCCGCGGAGCTCAGCGGCCGTTCGCGACCCAGGGCATGGTCGAACGCCTTCGCCCACCGTCCGACCGGTTCCAGATGCCAGACGGGGCGCGCTGGATCGAGCAGTCCGTGGCGCCGCCAGAGATCAAGGAGAGGGCCGTCAATGACGATGAAGAGTTCGCTCCACGTGCCGCCGTCTGGCGGTCCGTAGCTGTGCGCGACGTCGGGGAACAACACCAGCAGGTCACCAGCCTCCACAGGTGTGTCTAGGCCCGTCTCGTCGGCGAAGTGGCCCGCCCCGGCGAGGATGTAGACCAGGCCATAGCTACCCAGAACCCGCCGGGGTTCTGCGGGAAGGATGCGGGTCTTCTTGCGCATGTATCCAGCGAGCGAGATGCTTCCGAGTGGTGAATTCGTCGCGTTTCGCAGGAGCAGCGACGTCGACCGGGCCATATCGCCATCTTTCTCGTCGTACCAGAAAACACAAGTCGCTGGGTCATCACACGCAACACACGTACCAGCGCCTCCATTAGCGTGCGCAGGCGTCGGCGGAGGGGGGCTGTCGGCAGAGGGGAGGTCGTCGGCAGAGGGGAGGCTACTGTGCGGTGGGGACATCTACCGGGTCGGTCGCGAATTCTCGTCGCGGCAATGGTCGGCGCGCTATTTCCAGTTCTTGTCCTGGGCGCCGGGGCGGGGGCGGAGGTTGGCGGATCGGTCACCAAGTCGGCGGTCACGGCTGACGCGACGAGCGGTTCGGGTCCCCGGATCGACGCGACAACCAGGGGCGACCGGCGCGGCGTTTACGGCGCTGATGGCCATGTCGTGGTCGGTGACCAGACGACGCACCTGCCGCCTGGCGTCGAGGTCCAGATCGGGGGGTCGCCCTTCGTCTGGGACGCTGATGCAACGGATTTCCGCGCTCTACAACGGCCCGACGGCGAGGGGCGGGTCGCGGCGGCTCGCTACGGCGGCCAGTTCGACACGACCATCAGCGTGCCGGCAGGGCAGGCGTACCGGCTGGCGGTCTATCTGCTGGACTACGACACCAACAACACCAGGGCGCAGACTCTGACACTGACCGACAGCTCCGGTGCAGTGCTCTCGACCTACACCGCGACCCGCTTCGCCTCCGGCCGCTACCTGCTATGGGACATCGACCAGGATGTGACGCTGCGGATCGTCCGGACTGGCGGTGCGAACGCCGTTCTCAGCGGGCTGTTTCTGGACCCGATCGGCACTCCTGACCCCGACCCTGACGCCACACCTCCGACCGTCCGGCCAGAGGTGGTGGGATCGCGGACACCTGGCGGCGCCTACACCGGATGGGCCCGCGTCACCGCTGCGGCCGACGACGGGTCCGGCGCGGGCGTGGACATGGTTGAGTACGCCAGAGACGGCGGCGCCTGGCAAGCGTACGAAGGACCGCTGTGGGTCCGGAACCCTGACTCCCACGCGTTCGCGTTCCGCGCCAGTGACCTCGCGGGCAACGTCTCGGCAGTCCAGTCCGTCCAGGTCGACGTCGTGTCTGGCGAGTCGGACGTCGTTCCGCTTCGCCTGCTCGGTCTGAACGACTACCACGGTGCCGACGTGAATGGGCCACGCCTTGCCACGATGGTGGGCCAGTTGCGGGCCGAGCAGCCGAACACGGCACTCCTCGGCGTTGGTGACCTGATCGGCTGGACCTCGTTCGTCAACGACGCGACCCGGGACGAGTTCGTCGTCGACTACCTCGAGTACCTCCGGATGGACGCCTACGCGGCGGGCAACCACGAGTTCGACGAGGGCATCGACGAACTCCTCCGAATCAAGAACGGCGGTTGTCACCAGGTCGACGGCTGCTTCGACCACGACGGCGACGGCACCATCGGCACCCGGGAGTACGACGGGGCGGCGATGCCGATACTCGTCGCCAACCTGGTCGACAAGCACAACCGCAAGCAGGTCTTTCCCGGGTCGGTCATCGTCGACGTCGACGGTGTGAAGGTGGGGATCATCGGCACGACCACCGACCAGACCGCGCCCGGTATCGGGGTCGAACTCTTCCCGCACCACGAGTTCATCGACCCTGCGGTGGCGACTAACAGGGAGGCCGCGAAGCTGGCCGCCCGCGGTGTGAAGGTCATGGTGGCCCTCGTGCACGAGGGCGGGAACGGCTCGACGGGTTCCTGCACCGGTCGATCCGGTCCGATCTTCGACATCGCCGACCGCATCGATGCGAGGGTCGATGTGGTGATGAGCGGCCACTACCACACGTCGTACTCCTGCGTCATTCCCGATCCGTCTGGTGCGCCCCGTCCGGTGCTCGCGGGAACGGCGGGCGCCACCCAGCTCCAGGTGGCCGACCTCATCGTCTCGCGAGACACAGGTGAGGTGGACCGATCATTGACCGCGGTGGGCGTCCGCGACGTCTCGCCGGCCCTGCCCGGTGACAGTGGCGCACGCGACATCATCAACCGGGCAACAGCCATCGCCAACGCCAAGGGCGGCCAGATCGTCGGCCGGATCAGCGGTGACATCCTCCGCGGCCGCAACCCGGCCGGAGGTCTCGACCCGACCCAGGAGAGCCCACTGCTCAACCTGCATGCAGATGCCGAGCTCGCCTGGGTCCGCGCGAACGTCCCAAACGGCGCCGACTTCGGCCTGGCCGACCACCTACTGGTCAACGGTGACTTGACCTACCGGCGAGCCGCTGGCGAACCCGAGGACGGCATCGTGACCTGGCGCGAGACCTGGCTGTCGCAGATCTACGACGCCCGGATGCTGGTCCTGAAGATGACGGGCGCCGAGGTCGAACGCGTCCTTCGGGAACAGTGGGACGAGCATCTGTTGATGGGCGTATCCCACAACGTCCGGTACCTGCGCGACCCGACCGGGCACGACATTCCCGGTCATGTGCGTGCCGACCTCGTTTTCGTGGACGGGGAGCCGCTGGATCGCGAACGTACCTACCGGGTGGCGGTCAACTCCATCATCGCGCGCGGCTTCGACCGGATGCCAGCGTTCCGAGACATCACCCGCCGCTACGACACCGGCGTGCCCGTGCGGACCGCCCACAACGCGTACCTGGCCGAGCATTCACCGGTCGGGCCCGAGGGGTTGTCCGGACGGATGCCGACGGCAGAGGATGTCGCCGACAACCTGGTGGGCGCCGAACTGCGGGTCGACGGGCACGACCCGGCCAGTCCGGTCGTCAGCCTGGATCTGTCGGCACCTGATCCATATCCGGGACCGATCACAGTGACGGCAACGGTCGAGGATCCGCTCCAGGTCAGCCCGGTTAGTTCGGCGCGTGGCTGCACGGTTCGACCCCACCGCCTGGTCTGTGTCTATGACTCGATCGAGCACGCCGCGGAGTTCGCCGTCCGAGTGCTGACGGAGCGGGCGGAACCCGGCCGCTACAGCGTCGACGTGGACGTCGCCGGACCATTCATCGTCTCGACGAGCGCGACGGCGACCGTGGAGGCGCGATGAGCGGGCGGAACGTTCATCTGGAGAGGTCGTCGCGGCTCGTGCACCCGCCGCTCGCCCGGCGACCGGCAGCGGTCAACCCGAAGGATCGCCTGGGCAGCCCAGTCCTAGATCGGGCGGTCGTGGTCGTCGTACGTCCGCAGGAGCATCAGGGCCGGACGCCTCGGCCGTCGAATCCGATGAGTACGCACTGCCACGCCGCGAAGGCAGCGACCACATCACGCTTATCGACGCGATGACCGCCAGCTCGTTGAGAAGGAGTAGGACGACATGACCGGACCAAGCAGGCGAGATTTCCTCGTGCGCGCCGGCGCCCTCGGACTTTCCACCTCCAGCCTGGCCACACTTCTGTCCGCCTGCAGTCGCGACGAGGAGGGTTTCGGGGCCAGGCGTACTCCCCGGCCGAGCAGCTCGGCGGACCGAAAGCTGCGCGGCCGGCTCGTGGTCGGCATCATCCAGGATCCTCCGGATGCGGCCAAAGAGGCGCTCACCAAGGCATACCGTCAGCGCCAGCCCGACGTCGAGCTCGTGTGGGAGACGAAGGACTTCGGCGGCCCGGACGGCTATGTGAACTGGCTGGGCACCCAGCTGGCCGCCGGGAAGGTCAGGCCCGACATTGTCTCCGGCAACTACGTGCCGACCTTCCGTGGGTACCTCAACTTCGAGGAGTACCGCAACGCCGTCAACCCGTACACCGGAAACCCCTGGTCGAAGGACCTCGACTTCGACAGCGGTCGGGAACTGAACGCATGGGCGGAGCGTTACCTGCTGACCACCCAAGCGGCGCACGTCAACTGGTTCTACAACAAGGCGCTCCTCGATCGGGCAGATGTCGAACCCCCGGCGACATGGGCGGAGTTCGCCAACGTGTGCGCGGCGTTGCAGGCGGCGGATGTGACACCGGTGTCGGCAAACTTCCAGTGGCAGGTGCCCCAGTGGCTGACCGAGATCTATTTCGATCAGTATCACGTTGACTGGGTGGAGACGGTCCGCGCGCGGGAAGGCGACTGGAACTTCGACCCCGAGGTCGACGGGAAGTTCTCCCTCGACCCGGCCGAGCCCAACATCCACTCGCTTTACACCTACAGTCCGCAACGGTTCTACCAGGGCCTCGCCGACCATACGCTGCGGTTCGACACGCCGGCGATGGCCGACCTGGTGGGCAACTTCGCGAAGGTGTTCCCGAAGTATGCACCCAAGCTCGCGTTACTGTCGTTGCTCCCGGCACTGTGGCGGACGCTGGTCGTCTCGGTGGTGTCGATCGTCGGCATCGTGACAGTGTCCACTCTCGCGTCGTACGCCTTCGCGCGGATCAGCTTTCCTGGCAGGGAGGTCCTCTATCACGTCGTCCTCGCCGTGATGACGATCCCGGGAATCATCCTGCTCACTCCCCACTTTGTCCTGGCCAACCAGCTCGGCATGGTCGGCTCGCTGTGGGGCCTGATCGCGTTCTACATCGCCGGCGGCCTGCCGTTCGGGATCTTCCTCATCACGACGTTCTTTCGTTCCCAACCCGGGGAGATGTTCGAGGCCGCACGGGTCGACGGTGCCTCGGAGTTGCAGACGATGATCCGGATCGCCCTCCCGCTAGCGATTCCGATCGTCGTAACCGTGGCCATGATGAACTTCCTCAGCATCTACGGTGACTTCATCTGGCCGACGCTGATCGTGTCGAAGGACAACGAGACGCTGCTCATGGCGTTGCAGGCGTTCAATCCGCAGGTGGACCAGTTCGCCAACAGGCCCGACTTCGGTGTGCAGGCGGCCGGCTACGCCTTCGCCACGTTGCCCCAGCTCATTGTCTTCACGCTCGGCATGAAGTACTTCGTCGCCGGCGTCACCTCAGGAGCCGTCAAGGCATGACCAGTGTCGCGTCATGGCGCAGAGCAGTGGTGCGGACGCCACGAAGGGCAGGGAAGCGACATGATAGGTAGTCGAAACCTGACGTTGCGGGTCACCCCGGACGGGCCGATCCACGATCTGGAAGCCGCGCGCGATGCCGCACGCGAGAGGCGACGACCAGGCCAGGAGGTCACCATCCTCGTGGCACCAGGGCGCTACCCGATGACCCGGCCGGTGCGATTCGGCCCGGCAGACTCGGGTACGACGGTCACGGCGCTGGATCCGTCCGACCCGCCGACGTTCGACGGCGCGGTCACGCTGTCGGCATGGCGGGAGTCAGAGGCGAACGGTGTTCGCGTGTGGGAGGCAACCGTTCCTACAGGGTCGGCGCGGTCGTTGTTCGCCGACGGTAGACGCCTCCCGAGACCGCGGTACCCCCGCGAAGGGTTCCTGCGGATGGCCGGGCAGCCAGGGCTCGATCTTGGCGGCGGGATGATCGACACGCTCTACGACGGATCCGACTCGTTCACCTACCACGAGGGTGACGCGTGGCGTTTCCGCGACCTCGAGGCAGTGGAGGCGGTGGTGCCGCACTACTGGGTCGAGGAACGCATGCCACTGGTCGAGCTCGACGAGCTCCGCAGGCTCGCCCGCAGTAGGCCCAGAGCTCTCGAAGGTGACCCCAGGGGCAAAGTAGCTGTCCCGATTCCGCGTGATGACGGCTGGGCCTACGGTGTCGTGTCGTGCGCCTGGAGTGGTCTGCGGATGAGGTTGTGGGGTCGTGGACGCTGGTCGATGAGGACTGGCGACTGGTCGCGAACAAGGCTGGTGCGACCCGGCTGGGGTTCGCGCTGTTGCTGAAGTTCTTCGAGTTGGAGGCGCGGTTCCCGGCTGGGGTGGAGGAGTTCCTGTCCCCACTGTTCTGGACCCACATCAACCCCTACGGCCGGTTCCACCTCGACATGGACACCCGCCTCGACCTCACCACGTCTATTCCCGCCACAGGTCCGGCCTGACCTCTCAGCGGCGGTGTCCGTAAGCCGATCCCTGACCGGCACGCGTACCGGAGTCGGTGGCTCGACGCTCAGTCTGCGTGAAGGTCGAATTCGTTGCTGTCTGGGTCGGCCAGTTCGACGCCGTCAGCGAGGTCGGCAAGACGGGTCGCACCGAGCGAGACCAGTCGTTCCGCCTCGCTGGTCGGGTCAGCGGTGACCAGGTCGAAGCGCTGCCGGTTCCTTCCGGTCTTGGGTTGGATCGGCGGTCTGCCCCATGGGTCCCATGAGATCTTGGTGCCGCCGAGCGGCGACTGGACTGCGGTCTGCTCGTTCTCGTCCCACACCAGCGGCCAGCCCAGCGCGTCGCGCCAGAACAGGCCGACGTCCCGGGAACCGTCACAGGTGACCTCGCCGAGGTAGCCGGTGCCGGCCAGGTAGTTGTTGCCCGGCTCGATCACACACAACTCGTTACCGCCAGGGTCAGCCAGTACGACGTAGTGCTCATCGGCCCCTTGGCCCACGTCAAGGTGGCGGCCGCCCAGGCACAGCGCCTTCTCAACGGTTCGCTGCTGGTCCTCGAGGCTGCTGCTGGTCAGGTGGAGATGCAGCCGTCGCGGGCCAATCTCCTTGGTGTCGGAGGTGACGAAGCGGAGCCCGACCTGAGTCTTGCCACCCGGTACCAACGCGCCGCCGGGCTCGGTGCGTACCTCTCGGTCGAGCAGCCCGGCCCAAAAGGCCGCCACCGCGGTCGCGTCGGCCACATCAAAGGTCACCGCTTCCAGTCGCAGAGCCACCNCTGCACCCTAGGGCGGGCTCCTGGCGTTGGCGACCCGGTTTCAGCCGCGGCTGAGCTTCGTGCGGGGCAGCGCGACCCGATAGATGCGGCCTCGCGTACCGATTGAGGAACCTGATCCGAACTGGCTCGCC